>CAMLMV010000004.1 GCA_946481275.1 uncultured Massilia sp. | reverse complement strand
TCTTGAGCGCCATCGCGTCGGGCCGCTGGCCGCTGGCCAGTGCGCGGTTCCACTCGGCCAGCGCCCAGTTCCAGACGCGGCGCGCGGTGCCGGCCGCGCGCGCAAAATAGTCGCGCTGCGCCGGGTTCGGGTCAATCCGTATCCGGTGTGCCAGCAACATGTATATTCTCCAGGGCCGCGCGCAAGTGGCTTTCCGTGTGGTGGCGCCGATTAGTGGTGGTGCGGGCCGCCGGGCGCAGCCGGCCCTCGCGCTCCCGGCGCTGCAACGCTTTAACCGACACCCCCAGTATCCTGGCGGGCGATGTGATGCCGCGAGTGTTTTCTATGATCATCGTTGGACACGCCTGTTCACTTTTAGTTCGACTAGAGTCATGCTCCCACGACGCGAAGCGCGCGTTCAGGTAGTACGTGCCTTCGACGAGCACCTGTAACTGGCGGCCTTTGTAGCCGCCCGCGTCGATGAACGTTTCCGGGTTCTGGTAGTCGTGGTGGTAACGCGCCGCGTCGGCCGGATCGGCGCCGACGATGGGCGCGACGATCGTCCCTTCCGGCAGCGACTGGCCTTCGTGCGTGGTGACGACGGCCAGCTTGTCTTCGCGGATCACGAGCGGACGGAAACCGCCGCGTGTCACGAGGTCGTCATGGACGGCCGCCAGGATGCCGCCGATGCCGCCCCTGGCATCGGCGTCGGCGTCGCCCGGCAGCGGCAGCGCGTACACGCGGTCCTGGGCCAGCACGACGAATTGCGCGAGGTTGATGGCATACGTCCCCTCGCGCAGGATCTTGCGCTGCAGGCCTTTCTGGCCGCCCTGGGCGAGGAACGCGGCGACGTCGGTGAAGTCGGCGGCGACCTTGTTGCAGCCCAGGTTCTGGCTCGGCGCCATCGGCAGGCCATCGCGCGCAAATACGTAGGCGAGGGTGCCCTGCTGGATCGTCACGAGGTTCTGGCGGTGCACGCGGTACTGGAACGGCGGGAAGAAGTGGAAGCCGCCGCGCAGCACGTCCGGCTGGAAGCCTGCCTCGCCCCGCAGCGCGATGAAACCGGCGTGGACGGAGCCGCGCCCCGACCATGTCTTTTCCACGATCCCGATCTTGTCGTTGGGGATGTAGACCACGCAACTGCGCACGCATACCAGGATGGCGGCGGCAAGCAGGCCCGCGGCCGCGACGGCGACGATCTCGAACATATGGCGTCCTTTCGACGGGTGATGACGAGACCAGCGTAGCCGCGAAGCGCGTAAACGCGGTGTATAAAGAGAGGGGCCGCGCGCAACCGCCCCGTAAAAACTCAGGCCACCGCGGGTTCGACGACGTACTGCGCCACCTGCGCCGCGAGCGCCTTGCGGTAGGCGGGACGCGCCGTGCAGCGGTCGCGCCAGGCCGCGAGGCGGGCGAAACGCTCGACGTAGCCCATGCCGTCGAGCAGGCGCACGACGGTCGTCATGAGGATGTCGGCCGCGCCGAACTCGCCGGCGAGATAGGTGCGGCCTTCCAGCCAGTCGTCCACCTGGCCCAGGCGCTTCAGCGCGATCTCTTCCAGCACGGGACGCTGCGCCTCGGCCCAGGGCTGGTCCATCGAAAACGCGACGAGATTGGCGAGGTTGCCCACGTAGGGTTCGACCGAATTCAGCGCGGCGAACATCCACATGGTCGCCTGTGCACGCACGGCCGGATCGCGCGGCAGCAGGACCGGATGGCGCTCGCCCAGGTGCAGCAGGATCGCGCCGGTTTCGAACAGCGTCAGGTCGCCATCGTGCAGCACGGGCACCTGGGCGAACGGCTGCTCGCGGCGGTAGGCCGGCGATTCCTTCTCTTCGAAGCCGATCAGGCGCAGGTCGTAGGGCTGGCCCGCTTCCTCGAGGGCCCAGCGCACGCGCAGGTCGCGCACGTGGCCCACGGCAAACGAGGGAACCGAACGGAAGGTGGTCAGGGTGTACATGGTCGCGTCTCCTTGGGGTGAATGGAGACCAGAATACGCAGCCACAAAATATGTTCAAGAACATAATGTGAATACGCGCATAATGCCGTTCTCGAAAGGAGAAGCGTGATGCCCTACAGTAGCGAACACAAGGCCCAGACCCGCGAGCGCATCGTGCATGCGGCGCGCCGGCTGTTCAACCGCCATGGCTTCGAACAGGTGTCGATCGACCGCGTGATGTCCGAGGCCGGCCTGACGCGCGGCGGTTTTTATCACCATTTCGACAGCAAGGACGATCTGTACGCGGCGGCCGTCGCCAGCTTCAGCAGATGCAATCCGTTCAAGCCCGATTTCAAGGACACGCCGCCGCCCGCGCCGCGCGACCTGGCGCGCATGCTGGTCGACATCTACCTGAGCGACGAGGTGTTCGACAACATCGAGGCGCATTGCCCGTTGTATGCATTGCCGGGCGACGTGGCGCGCGCGGGGCTGTCGCCGCAGAAGGCGTACACGCAGCTGATCCGCAATCTCGTGCACGTGTACGCGGGCGCGCTCGCGCACGAAGCCGACGGCGAGCAGCGGGCGCAGGCCATCGTCGCGTTGTGCGTGGGCGGCATGGTGCTGGCGCGCACGACGGACGATGCGGCGCTGCGCGGTTCGCTGCGGGCGGCGGCGCGCACGCAGGCGCTCGCGTTGCTGGACGCGCTGTGAACCCGATGTACAATTTTGTAATGACAATTGGTGAGTTTTTAGCGGCGCAAATCCCCTAGACTGCTGGGCACCGGGTAGCAGGTGCTGCCTGACGACAATAACTAGGGAGTCAACACATGGCCACGCAGCCGCTCTTCGACATCGGAAACGTCATCCTCGCCCCTTCGCCCACTTTCGCGCGGCTGAAGGACAAACCCCGCCCCTTCATTCCGCTGGTGGTCCTGATCCTGCTGACACTGGCCGTCAGCTGCTGGTACGTCACGTCGCTCGATTTCGCCTGGTTCCGCGAGCACATGCTGGCGGCCCAAGGGACTGCGAACCCGGAAGCCCGGGCCGCGATGGCGCAGTTCATGACGCCGAAGACGATGATGTGGAGCTCCGGCATCGGCGCCGTGGTGGGCACGCCGCTCATCTGCGCCGTCGTGGCGCTGTACTACCTGTTGGCGGGCAAGGTGATGGGAACCGGTATCGGCTACGGCAAGTGGTTCGGCTTCGCCGTCTGGACCAGCATCCCGCGCCTGCTGACGGTGCCCCTGTCGGTGCTGCAGATCCTGACGTCGGGCGGCCGCCTCGCGCCGGAAGACATGAACATGGTGTCGCTCAACTACCTGCTGCTGCACCTGCCGATGTCCAGCCCCTGGTTCGGCTTCGCCACGAATCTCGACCTGTCGTCCGTGTGGTCCATCGCGCTGGCCGTGCTCGGCCTGAAGGCCTGGACGGGACGCTCGACCGGCGCCTGCGTCACGGCCGCGGTGCTGCCGTACGCGCTCGTCTACGGCATCTGGGCCGCGAAGATCGCCTTCCTCGGTTAAGCGCATGAACAAGAAACTGATAGTCGCGGCCGTCGTCGCGGCGTTCTTCATCGTCCCCGTGGCGGTGAAGTTCGCGGGCAAGCAGACGCGCCGCGAGGCCGAGCTGGCAACCGTGCAGAAGCTCGCCATCCACCCGTCGATCCTCGCCACCGGCAACCTCGTGTTCCGCCAGGAGGTGCAGCTGTCGGCGGAGGTCATCGGCAAGGTGGCCGGCGTCCTCGTGAAGGAGGGCGACAAGGTCGAGCGCGGGCAGATCCTGCTGCGGCTCGATCCGACCGTGTACCTGGCCGAGGTCGCGCAGCAGGAAGCGAACCGCCGCAACGCGGCCATCGCGATCGAGCGCGCCCAGATCAACCTCGCGAACCAGCAGCGCAACCTGGACCGCACGGGCCAGTTATACAAGGCGAAGTACATCGACATCTCGAAGTACGACGACGCCGTGCACCAGGTCGACCTGGCCAAGGTCGAACTGCGCGCCAGCCGCGAGACCCTCGAACAGGCCAGCGCGCTGCTGTCGCAGGCGCGCGAGCACCTGGCCAAGACCGAAGTGCGCGCGCCCATCGACGGCACCGTGACGGCCGTCCCGATCAAGATCGGCGAGACGGCCGTCGCCAGCGCGACCGGCATCGCGGGATCGTCGCTGATGACGATCGCCGACGTCGGCTCGATCATGGCCGAGGTCAACGTGGACGAAGCGGACATCGCGCGCGTGGGCGTCGGCCAGCAGGCGAAGGTGTTCCCGGCCGCGTTCCCCGACCAGCCGGTGACGGGCCGCGTGGAAAGCGTGGCGATGGCGCCGAAGACCGTCCTCGGCGCGCAGGCCCAGGGCCGCAGCTACGTCGTCAAGCTGCGCCTCGACGACGCGAAGGTCGCGCTGCGTTCCGGGATGACGTGCCGCGTGGAGATCGTCGTCGGCAACGGCGCCGCCCGTGCCGCGGTGCCCATCCAGGCCGTGCTGAGCGAGGAAATCCCGGGCGCGAAGGACAAGGTGAAAAACACCAGCTACGTGTTCGTCGTGCAGGACGGGAAGGTGAAAAAGACGACGGTGGAGCTGGGCCTGTCGGACGACGCCAACCAGGAAGTGACGAAGGGTGTGGCGGCCGGCCAGACGATCGCCGTGGGCCCGGCGCGCCTGCTGCGCGAGCTGCACGATGGCGATGCCGTGGTCGCGAAGAAGGCCGACGTGAAGGTCGCGGAAGGAGTTTCGCAGTGATCCGGCTGGAAGGCGTGACGCGGCAGTACACGATGGGCGACCAGACCGTACACGCGCTGCAGGGCGTCGACCTGCACATCCGGGCCAACGAGTTCGTCGCGTTCATCGGCGCATCCGGCTCCGGCAAGTCGACCATGATGAACATCGTCGGGTGCCTGGACCGGCCGAGCAGCGGCGCGTACTGGCTCAACGGCCGCGAGGTCGCGACGATGTCCGGCGACGAGCTGGCGCGCGTGCGCAACGAGGAGATCGGCTTCATCTTCCAGAGCTTTCACCTGTTGCCCCGCGCGAGTGCGCTCGACAACGTGGCGCAGCCGCTGATCTACCGGGGCATCCCGCTGCGCGAACGCCTCGCGCTGGCGGAACAGGCGCTGCAACGCGTGGGCCTGGGCGGGCGCATGCACCACCGGCCCAATGAACTGTCGGGTGGCCAGCGCCAGCGCGTGGCGATCGCGCGCGCGCTCGTGGGCAAGCCCTCGATCCTGCTGGCCGACGAGCCGACGGGGAACCTCGATTCGACCACCAGCGAGGAGATCCTGGCGCTGATCCGCGAACTGCATGCGGGCGGGCAGACGGTCGTCATGGTGACGCACGAGCCGGAGATCGCGGCGCAGTGCCGGCGCGTCGTGCGGTTGCGCGACGGGCGGATCGTGTCGGACACGAGGAATGATGCGGAGAGCGCGGCATGAACCTGTTCCTCGAAAGCCTGCGCTCGGCGCTCGCATCGATCCGCGCGCACCGGCTGCGCAGCTTCCTCACGTCGCTCGGCATCATCATCGGCGTGGCGTCGGTGATCACGGTGATCTCGCTGATCCAGGGCCTGTCGAAAAGCGTCACCGACCAGTTCGAGGGGCTGGGCGGCAACGGCCTGACGGTGCGGCCGCACAACGAGTTCAAGGAGGTCATGCGCGGCAAGGTGAATTACCTGCGCTTCGACGACGTGGAGCAGCTGCGCCTGCGCGTGGACGGCATCCGCAACCTCAGCCCCGTGTTCACGCCCGGCTTTTCCGAAGTGCGTTTCACGGGCATGTCGGGGACGGCGCAGGTGTTCGCGACGACGGCCAGCTACCAGGAAGTGAACGGCCGCTATGCGCGGCTCGGGAGGTTCCTCAGCGATTCCGACGACGCCGGCGCGCGCCGCGTGGCCGTCATCGGCGAGAAGCTGATCGAGGACCTGCACCTGCCGCCGAACCCGGTCGGGCAATTCATCCTGTACGCAAACGAGTGGTTCAAGATCGTCGGCGTGATGGAAAAGCGGGGCGAGATCTTCGGTATGTCGCAGGACAACTACATGATCATCCCGTTCAAGACGGGGCAGAGCATCATCGGCAACAACACGCGCCCGCAACTGCAGATCACGGTCGCCGTGCGCGACCTGGGCCGGCTGGACGCGACCCGCAGCCACATCCGCATGGTCATGCGCCAGGCACACCGCCTGAAGCCCGAGGACACGGACGACTTCGAGATCGAATCCGCGGACCAGATCGCGAAATCGTTCGAAAAGCTGAGCGGCACCGTCACGCTCGTGATGGGCGGCATCGTCGGCATCGCGCTGCTGGTCGGCGGCATCGGCATCATGAACATCATGCTGGTGTCGGTGAAGGAGCGCACGCGCGAGATCGGCATCTGCAAGGCCATCGGCGCGCGCAGCCGCGACATCCTGCTGCAGTTCCTGATCGAGGCCGTCACATTGTCGCTGCTGGGCGGCCTGCTGGGGCTCGTGATCGGCTACGCGCTGGGCGTCGGCATTGCCGCGATGATCCCGGACTTCCCGCCGGCCGTCGTGCCGTGGTGGGCGGTGGCGCTGTCCGTGCTGTTCTCGGGCGGCGTGGGCGTTGTGTTCGGCGTCGTACCGGCCAGCCAGGCGGCGCGGCTGGACCCGATCGACGCGCTCCGCTACGAATGACAATTCGGGGTCAGAGCACATTTACGTGCAAATTCGGGGTCAGAGCACATTTCGGATCAATGTCTGTGCGGCAACCAAACCGGGCACCCCAGCTGACAGCATCGGCGTATCGATAGCTGTGCAGCGGTAGCGGCTCGCGGTGGTGGCATTAAAACTTACTCCATGGATCGTGCACAAAAAAGTGCTCTGACCCCGAATTTCGCCGGAAATGTGCTCTGACCCCGAATTGGGGCAATTGGCGGGTGAAAAAAAACCGGAGCATTGCTCCGGTTTTTCGTTGGCGGGGAAGGATCAGGCCGCCAGCTTCTTCTTCAGCAGCTCGGTCACCTGCGCCGGATTCGCCTTGCCCTTCGACGCCTTCATGCACTGGCCGATCAGCGCGTTGATCGCCGCTTCCTTGCCGGCCTTGTACTGCTCGACCGATTTCGCATTGTTGGCCAGGACCTCGTCGACGATCGCTTCCAGCGCGCCCGTGTCCGAGATCTGCTTCAGGCCTTCACGCTCGATGATGGCGTCGGCCAGGTTTTCGTCGCCCGACTGCGCTTCCCACATCAGGCTGAACACCTTCTTGCCGGCGTTGTTCGAGATCGTGCCGTCGGCGATGCGCTTCAGTAGCAGCGCCAGTTGCGACGCCTCGACCGGCGACGCCTCGATGGCGACGTCGGCGCGGTTCAGCGCGGACGACACGTCGCCCATCAGCCAGTTCGCGGCCGCCTTGGCGTTTTCCTTGCCGGCCTTGGCGACGACGGCTTCGTAATACGTGGCCATCGCTTGCGAGGACGTCAGGATCAGGGCGTCATACTCGGGCAGGCCGTAGTCGCCGATGAAGCGCTCGCGCATCGCGGCCGGCAGTTCCGGCATGTCGGCTTTTACGCGGTCGATCCACTCCTGCGAGATCGCGAGCGGCGGCAGGTCGGGGTCGGGGAAGTAGCGGTAATCCTGCGCGTCTTCCTTGCTGCGCATCTGGCGCGTTTCCTTGCGGTCCGGGTCCCACAGGCGCGTCGCCTGCACGACCTTGCCGCCGTCCTCGATCAGCTCGATCTGGCGGCGCACCTCGTAATTCACCGCTTCCTCGATGAAGCGGAACGAGTTCAGGTTCTTGATCTCGCAGCGCGTGCCGAATTCCTTCTGGCCGACGGGGCGCACGGACACGTTGACGTCGCAGCGGAACGAACCTTCCTGCATGTTGCCGTCGCAGACGCCCAGCCACATCACGAGGCCGTGCAGCGCTTTCGCGTACGCGACGGCTTCCGCGGCACTGCGGATTTCCGGCTCGGAGACGATTTCCAGCAGCGGCGTGCCGGCGCGATTCAGGTCGATGCCGCTCATGCCGTGGTAGTCCTCGTGCAGCGACTTGCCGGCGTCTTCCTCGAGGTGGGCGCGGGTCAGGTTGACGGTCTTCGTCTCCAGCTTGCCGTCCTTCTCGAACGCGAACGTGAGGCTGCCGCCTTGCACGACCGGGTCTTCGAACTGGCTGATCTGGTAACCCTTCGGCAGGTCGGGGTAGAAGTAATTCTTGCGCGCGAAGACGGACTGCGGCGCGATCTTCGCGCCGACCGCGAGGCCGAAGCGGATGGCGCGTTCGACGGCGCCCTTGTTCATCACGGGCAGCACGCCCGGCAGCGCCAGGTCGACGGGGCTCGCCTGCGTGTTCGGCTCGGCGCCGAACCTGATCGAGCTGCCACTGAAGATTTTGGAGTTGGTCGTGAGCTGGACGTGGTTCTCAAGACCGATGACGACTTCCCATTGCATGGTGTTCTCTCTTGTATGTCAGTGCGTCAAACGCCTTCGGGCGCGCGCGTATGCCAATCCGTGGCTTGCTGGTACTGGTGCGCGATGTTCAGCAGCTTCGCCTCGGCGAAATAATTGCCGATGATTTGCAGGCCGACCGGACGCTTCGCATTCTTTTCACCTTGGCCGAAGCCGACCGGAATCGACATGCCGGGCAGGCCGGCGAGGCTCGTCGACAGGGTGAAGATGTCGGCCAGGTAGTTCGCCACCGGGTCGTTCGCCTTGGAACCCAGGTCCCACGCGACGCTCGGGGCCACCGGGCCCATGATCACGTCGCACTTGTCGCGGAACGCGGCCTGGAAATCGTCGGCGATCAGGCGGCGGATCTTTTGCGCCTGCACGTAATAGGCGTCGTAGTAGCCGTGGCACAGCACGTACGTGCCGACCATGATGCGGCGCTGGACTTCCTTGCCGAAGCCTTGCGCACGCGTCTTCTTGTACATGTCCTGCAGGTCGGTGTATTCCGGAGCGCGGTAGCCGTAGCGCACGCCGTCGAAGCGCGACAGGTTCGACGAGGCTTCCGCCGGCGCGATGATGTAGTACACGGGGATCGACAGCGACGTCTTCGGCAGCGAGATCTCGACCAGCGTCGCGCCCAGCTTCACGAATTCGTCCAGCGCGGCGCGCACGGCCTGCTCGACGTCCGCGGCGAGACCCTCGCCGAAGTATTCCTTCGGCACGCCGATGCGCAGGCCGGTCAGCGGTGCATTCAGCTCGCGCGTAAAGTCTTCGCGGGCGTTGCCTTGCTCGGCCGTGAGGCTCGTCGAGTCGCGCTCGTCGAAGCCGACCATCTCGTTCAGCAGCAGGGCGCAGTCCTCGGCCGTGCGGGCCATCGGGCCGCCCTGGTCGAGCGACGAGGCGAACGCGATCATGCCGAAGCGCGACACGCGGCCGTACGTCGGCTTGATGCCGGTGATACCGCAGAACGCGGCCGGCTGGCGGATCGAGCCGCCGGTGTCGGTGCCGGTCGCGGCCGGCGCGAGGCGCGCGGCGACGGCGGCGGCCGAGCCGCCCGACGAGCCGCCCGGCACGGCGAGCAGGTCCCACGGGTTTTTCACGGCGCCGAACGCCGAGTTCTCGTTCGACGAGCCCATCGCGAATTCGTCGCAGTTCAGCTTGCCCAGGGTGACCATGCCGGCGTCCGCGAATTTCGTGACGACGGTGGCGTCGAACGGGCTGACGTAATTGCCCAGCATCTTCGAGGCGGCAGTCGAGCGCCAGCCTTGCGTGACGAAAATGTCCTTGTGCGCAATCGGAATACCGGTCAGCGGACCGGCGTTGCCTGCCGCGATGCGGGCATCGGCGGCCTTGGCTTGCGCCAGCGACAGTTCCGGATTCACGTCCAGGAACGCGTTATGCTGGCTGGCGCCGACGCGGTCGAGGTAGTGCTGCGTCAGCTCCGTCGCCGAGACTTGTTTCGAGTGCAGGAGCGCGGACAGCTCCTTGATGGTTTTTTGATGCATCATGATGGTCGGCGTTCGCTGCGGGTTATTCGATGACTTTCGGCACCAGGTACAGGCCGTCCTGGGTTTTCGGGGCCGGGGCCTGGTAGTCGTCGCGGTGGTTTTCTTCCGTCACCACGTCCTCGCGCAGGCGCAGGGGCAGGGCGAGCACGCTGGCGAGCGGTTGCGACAACGGCGCAACACCCGTCGTGTCGACGGCCTGCAACTGGTCGGCCAGGGCGAAGATCCCGTTCAGCTCGTTCAAGGCGATTTCGGCATGGGCTTCATCCATGTCGAGCTGGGCCAGGTTGGCGATCCGTTTTACGTCTGAAAGTGTCAGGGACATGGCAAAAAGCGCGGTTCGAAACCGCGTTCAAAGATGAGTGTGTAGATAATGAAATTTGGACAACGGCGCGCTAAAGCTGATAAAAGCTTTCTAATACCGTCGATCTCGCAGGCTGATATGGGCACGAAACCACCCGTTTTTCAGCGTTTAATCGGTAAATTATAAGGTAGAATGGCGGGCTAATGCGTTCTCCGGGCGAAACCTGGCCCCCTTCCACGCATGAAAAGCCCGCGAGGCGGATTCGGCAGTCGCGGCGAGGATTCCCCGATTAATGTTAGGCGCACCTTATCGCGCATATCAGGACACACATGTTTGGTTTTTTACGTAGCTATTTTTCGAACGACCTGGCCATCGACCTGGGTACCGCCAACACGCTGATCTACGTGCGCGGCCTGGGCATCGTGCTGGACGAGCCTTCGGTCGTCGCGATCCGCCAGGAAGGCGGTCCGAACGGCAAGAAGACGATCCAGGCGGTCGGCAAGGAAGCCAAGCAAATGCTCGGCAAGGTTCCCGGCAACATTGAAGCGATCCGTCCGATGAAGGATGGCGTGATCGCCGACTTCACCGTCACCGAGCAGATGCTCAAGCAGTTCATCCGCATGGTGCACGACTCGAAGTTCTTCCGTCCGTCGCCGCGCATCATCATCTGCGTGCCGTGCGGTTCGACCCAGGTCGAGCGCCGCGCGATCCGCGAATCGGCGCTGGGCGCGGGCGCGTCGCAGGTCTACCTGATCGAAGAGCCGATGGCGGCCGCGATCGGCGCGGGCCTGCCGGTGTCCGAGGCGACCGGCTCGATGGTCGTCGACATCGGCGGCGGCACGACGGAAGTCGGCATCATCTCGCTGGGCGGCATGGTCTATAAAGGTTCCGTGCGCGTGGGCGGCGACAAGTTCGACGAAGCCATCGTCAACTACATCCGCCGCAACTACGGCATGCTGATCGGCGAGCAGACCGCCGAGTCGATCAAGAAAGCAATAGGGTCGGCCTTCCCGGGCTCCGAAGTCAAGGAGATGGAAGTCAAGGGCCGCAACCTGTCGGAAGGCATCCCGCGTTCCTTCACCATCTCGAGCAACGAGATCCTGGAAGCGCTGACCGATCCGCTGAACAACATCGTCTCAGCCGTCAAGAACGCCCTCGAGCAGACCCCGCCGGAACTGGGCGCGGACATCGCCGAGAAGGGCATGATGCTGACCGGCGGCGGCGCACTGCTGCGCGACCTGGACCGCCTGCTGATGGAAGAGACCGGCCTGCCGGTGCTGGTGGCCGAGGATCCGCTGACCTGCGTCGTGCGCGGTTCGGGCATGGCGCTCGAGCGCATGGACAAGCTGGGCTCGATCTTCTCGTACGAGTAACCCGGCCGTGGCTGCGCGGACAGGGCGTGTGACCATACCGGCGATCCTGGTGTGGCACGCGCCGTCCGCATTTGGTGTCGCCCGGCAGCAGCACCCTCGCGCCGGGCGTCTGGATTGACGCGGGCGCCGCAGGCCCCGCATTATTGGAAGTCATGGAATACAGTCCTCCGCCGCTGTTCAAGCAAGGCGCCCCCGCAAGGGTCAAGGTGACCGTGTTCGCTCTCCTGTCGATCGCGCTGCTCGTGGTCGACGCCCGCCTGCACGCGCTCACCGCCGTGCGCCAGGTGGCGGCAACGGTCCTGTACCCGCTCCAGATGGCTGCCCTCGCGCCGCGCGACGCGCTGGCCAACATGAGCACGTATTTTTCCTCGATCTCCGCGCTGCAGAAGGAAGTGCGCGACCTCAAGAGCCAGCAGGTCGCGATGGCCCAGGCCATGCAGCAGGCCCAGCTCCAGATGGCCGAGAACGCGCAGCTGCGTCGCCTGATGGACGCGCGCGAGCACCTGCCGGTGCACTCCATGATGAGCGAGATCCTGTACGACGCACGCGACCCGTCCACGCGTCGCGTGGTGCTCGACCGCGGCACCCGCAACGGCGTCAAGCTCGGCCTGCCCGTGATCGACAACGCCGGCGTCGTCGGCCAGGTCACGCGCGTGTTCCCGTTCACGTCCGAAGTCACGCTCCTCACCGACAAGGAACAGGCGATCCCCGTGCAGGTGCTGCGCAACGGCCTGCGCAGCGTGGCCTACGGCCGCGGCCAGTCCGGCCTGCTGGACCTGCGCTTCGTCGCGCCGAACGCCGACATCCAGGTCGGCGACGTGCTCGTGACTTCCGGCCTGGACGGCGTCTACCCGGCCGGCCTCGCGGTGGCGAAAGTCATCCAGGTCGAGAACGTGGCGCAGGGCGCCTTCGGCCGCGTCGTGTGCCAGCCGCTGGCCGGCATCGACCGCCACCGCCAGCTCCTGATCGTGATGTCCGACCAGCCGCTGCCGCCGCGCCCTGTCGCGGAAGCGGCAAAGGCCAACGGCAACACGACGTCGAGGAAGAACCTGCCGCGCATGGAACCCGTGCCGCCGCTGCCGCTGCCGCCGCAACCGCTGGCGCCTGCCGTCGCGCCGCCCGCGGCTGCCGGTGCGCGTCCGGCTCCCGCGCCCGCGAACCAGAACGCCGCCGCGCCGGCGCGCGCCGCAGGTGCCGCTGCCGCTGCCGGGGCACCTGCGGCGCGTAGCCCGGCCGCGACCACGCCGGCCGCGCCGGCTACGACCGCGCCGGCCTTGTCGGCGCCTCCCGCAGCCCGGCCGAAGGAGGGCACCTGATGCCGGCGACGAACCGTCCGCACTACATCCTGCTGCCCGTCAGCCCGCTGTTCATCGCGTTCAGCCTGGTCTGCGCGTTCATGCTCAACCTGCTGCCCTGGGGCCGCTGGGTCGGCGCGCCGGACTTCGTCGCGCTGGTGCTCGTGTTCTGGGGCATCCACCAGCCGCGCAAGGTCGGCATCGGCATCGCGTTCTGCATGGGCCTCCTGATGGACGTGCACGACGCCACGCTGCTGGGCGAGAACGCCCTCGCGTACACCTTGCTGTCGTACCTGGCGATCATGATCCACCGCCGCGTGCTGTGGTTCCCGCTCGTCACGCAGGCGATGCACGTGTTCCCGCTGCTGCTGCTCACGCAGGCGATCCAGGTGATGGTACGCTTCTTCGTCACGGGCCGCTTTCCCGGCGCGCTCGTGTTCATCGAAAGCGTGATCGCCGTCGCACTGTGGCCCGTGATCACGTGGCTGCTGCTGGCGCCGCAGCGCCGCGCGGTCGACAAGGACCATACGCGTCCGATCTGAAGCATTTATTGATCGCCTCCCCGAATGACCGAGATTAAAGACAGCGATCGCGAGATCCACCTGTTCCGCATGCGCCTGACGGCGATGGTGCTGTTCGTCTTCATCTGCTTCGGCCTGCTCGTCGCGCGCTTCGTCTGGCTGCAGGTCGTCAAGCACAGCCAGTACATGGCGCAGGCCGAGGACAACCGCATCGCCCTGGTTCCCATCGTGCCGAACCGCGGCCTGATCGTCGACCGCAACGGCATCGTCCTGGCCAGTAACTACTCCGCCTACACGCTCGAGATCACGCCGTCGAAGCTGGAAGCGAACCTCGATTCCGTCATCGACGAACTGGCGAAGCTCGTCACGATCGAACCGAAGGACCGCAAACGCTTCAAACGGCTGATGGAAGAGTCGAAGAATTTTTCCAGCGTCCCGATCCGCACCCGCCTGACCGACGACGAGGTGGCGCGCTTCACCGCGCAGCACTTCCGCTTCCCCGGCGTGGAAGTGCAGGCCCGCCTGTTCCGCCAGTATCCGCTGGGCGAAGTCGCCTCGCACGTGCTGGGCTACATCGGCCGCATCAACCAGTCCGAGGCCAAGGTGCTCGACGCCAGCGACGATGCCGCCAACTACAACGGCACGGACCACATCGGCAAGGAAGGCCTGGAAAAGAGCTACGAACGCCAGCTGCACGGCCAGACGGGCTACGAGGAAGTGGAGCGTTCGGCCGGCGGCCGCGCGATCCGCACCCTGTCGCGCACGCCGCCGACGCCGGGCAACAACCTGATCCTGTCGATCGACATCGAACTGCAGAAGGTCGTCGAGCAGGCGTTCGGCAACTACCGCGGCGCGCTGGTCGCCATCGAACCGGCGACGGGCGACGTGCTCGCGTACGTGTCGCGCCCCGGCTTCGATCCGAACCTGTTCGTCGACGGCATCGACACCCAGAGCTGGACGGAGCTGAACACGTCGCTCGACAAGCCGCTGATGAACCGTCCGCTGTCGGGCACGTACCCGCCCGGTTCGACGTTCAAGCCGTTCATGGCGCTGGCCGCGCTGGAGCTGGGCCTGCGCCGGCCCGAGGACGGCATCAGCGACCCCGGCTTCTTCGTGCTGGGCGGCCACCGCTTCAACGACGACAAGAAGGGCGGCCACGGCTACGTCGACATGTACCGCTCGATCGTGATGTCGTGCGACACGTATTACTACCAGCTCGGCAACGAGATGGGCATCGACCGCCTGCACGACTTCATGCAGCCGTTCGGCTTCGGCGAAAAGACGGGCATCGACCTCGAACACGAGAAGACGGGCGTGCTGCCGTCGCAGCAATGGAAGCGCGAGCGCTTCAAGCGCAACCGCGCGGCGCAGAAGTGGGTCGGCGGCGACACGATCTCGATCTCCATCGGCAACGGCTTCAACAGCTATACGCCGCTGCAGATGGCGCACGCGGTGGCGACGCTCGCCAACGACGGTGTCATCATGAAGCCCCATCTCGTCAAGATGCTCGAGGATCCGACGAACCACGGACGCACGCCGACGGTGCCGAAGGAATCCGGCCGCATCGCGCTCAAGCAGCAGAACATCGACGTCATCAAGCGCGCCATGGTCGGCGTGACGGCGGACGGCAAAGCGCCCGGCACCGCGTTCATCCCGTTCCGCAACGTGCAGTACACGGTGGCCGGCAAGACGGGTACGGCGCAGGTCGTGGGCCTGAGAGGCCAGAAGTACAATGCGGCGGCGACGCCGGAACGCCTGCGCGACAACGCGCTGTTCGTCGCGTTCGCCCCGGCCGACCATCCCCGCATCGCGCTCGCGATCGTGGTGGAAAACGCCGGCTTCGGCGCGACCGTCGCGGCACCGATCGCGCGCAAGGCGCTTGACTACTACCTGCTCGGCAAGCGTCCGGGCGACGCGGACAAGCCGGCGCCGAAGCCCGTCGACCCGGTCCCGGCCGACGAAGACCAGGTGGCGCCCACGGCCGGTGCCGATTTCAGGCCGGGCGGCGAGACCCCCGGCAACAAGGACTGAACCATGGCGCATTTTCCCGAACGCCGCTCGCTCAGCCGGCGCCTCAAACCGTATTTCACCGTCTTCGATCCGGCCCTGTCGCTGATCCTGTTCCTGCTGCTGTGCACGGGCCTCGTCACGCTGTCCTCGGCCGGCCACGATTTCCCCGGCCGCCTGGAAGGCCAGATCCGCAACATCATCGCGGCCTTCGTGTTCATGTGGGCGGCCGCGATCGTCCCCCCGCAGACCCTGCTGCGCCTCGCCGTGCCGATCTATACGTTCGGCGTCGCGCTGCTGCTCGCCGTGGCGACCGTCGGCATCATCAAGAAGGGCGCGCGGCGCTGGCTGCACGTGGGCGTGGACATCCAGCCGTCCGAGATCATGAAGATCGCCACGCCGCTGATGCTGGCCTGGTATTTCCAGACGCGGGCCGGCATCCTCAACTGGAAGTCGTTCGCGGTGGCGGCCGTGCTGCTCCTGATCCCGTTCGGCCTCATCGCCAAGCAGCCCGACCTCGGCACGGCGCTGCTGGTGGGCGGTTCCGGCTTCTTCGTGATCTTCCTGGCCGGCCTGTCGTGGAAGGCGCTCGCCGCGCTGTTCGCGGCCGGCTGTGCGGGCCTGCCCGTGGCATGGTCGATGATGCACGATTACCAGCGCGAACGCGTGATGACGCTGATCGATCCCACGTCCGATCCGCTGGGCAAGGGCTTCCACATCATCCAGTCGACCATCGCGATCGGCTCGGGCGGCGTGACCGGCAAGGGCTATATGAAGGGTACGCAGGCTTACCTGGAATTCATTCCGGAACGTACCACCGACTTCATTTTTTCGGTATATTCCGAAGAGTTTGGTCTGGTCGGCAACCTCGTGCTGCTGTTCCTGTACCTGCTGCTGATCGGACGCGCGATGATGATCGCGGCCAATGCCCCGAACCTGTTCACGCGCCTGCTGGCCGGATCGGTTGCGATGATGTTTTTTGTCTATGCTTTCGTCAACATGGGCATGGTCAGCGGCATCCTCCCCGTGGTCGGAGTTCCGCTTCCTTTCATGAGCTATGGCGGAACCGCGCTGATTACTTTGGGCCTCTGCAGTGGTATATTGATGAGTATTCAACGACACCGCAAACTGGTGCAGACCTGATATGCAAGAGAACGCGAAGGCCGTTCCGAGGTCGCTCCCAGCGGTCATTGCGATGTTGGCAATGATGGCGGGGTGCAGTACCACGGACCAGAACGGCGAACACAAAAGCCTGATCCCCCTGCCATGGAAGCACAAGGTCACCCGCGTGGATCCGAAGCTTCCGAACCTGCCGCCGGCCGGTTCCGGCCGCGGCGGCTACTACCAGGACGACGGCCCCGGCGCGAATCCGCCGCCGGGCCTGCTGGACACTCCCGACGCCGTCGTCAAGTACGAACCCTACGCCAAGTTCGCCAACAAGCCGTACTCCGTGTTCGGCCAGACGTACACCCCGCTCATCAACGACGAACCGTTCACCCAGCGCGGCGTGGCCAGCTGGTACGGCGTCAAGTTCCACGGCCAGCGCACGTCGTCGGGCGAAGCCTACGACATGTACAAGATGACGGCCGCGCACCCGACGTTGCCGATCCCCTCGTATGCGCGCGTCACGAGCCTGGAGAGCGGCAAGTCCGTCGTCGTGCGCATCAACGACCGGGGACCGTTTCACTCCGACCGCGTCATCGATGTCTCGTACACGGCCGCCCTCAAGCTGGGGCTGCTGGGGAAGGGCAGCCACCAGGTCCAGGTCGAGCGCCTGTTCCCGGGTGACGTGATGCAGCTCGCGTCCGCGCGCCGCGCCGCCGCATCCGAGGCGCAGGCCTTGCCGGCACCGCCCGCCATCGCCGCCCTCATGCTGGAAGACCGCGTCGACATGGACAGTGCCGCCGTCGCGCGCGCGCAGGCGCCTGCCGCCTCGACTTCGGCCTCCGTCGGCAAGGCTGCGTTGACGCCGGGTTTCTATCTGCAACTCGGTGCCTACGGACGCGAAGGCAAGGCCGAGGAGATGGGCGAAAAGCTCAAGCAGGCCGGCGTCGACCTCGCTGTCGAAATTGTCCGTTCGGGCAACGTCAACCGCCTGTACGGCGGTCCCTTCGAATCCCGCGCGCTCGCGCAGGAAGCGGCACGTGCGCTGCCGGCCGGACTCGGCCTGAAACCCATCGTCGTGCGGCGCTGAGCGGCAAGTTAAGCCGCACGCTTCCGGGCCGCCGCCGCTGTGCGGCCCGGCCTTACTCTCTCCTCTTTACGCCGCAGTCAGGGCTTTTGCGTGCCTGCTGCCCAGCTTCCATAGACATCAGACGTCTGATCAACGGTGAAGGCAGTTCTTGCCGTGATCCCGACAATTTCTCGTGTCACATGCTGCATTTTCGCGGTGACATGTCCTAAAACGATGCTTCCTGCATGATTCATCGTCGGATGTCAGACATCTACAACGGTTTTCGATTTGCTATACGCTACCATTCCTTGCGCAAGCAATTTGTCATATTTCCAAACATAAAAAGGCAATTCATCGAAAACCGCCTAATAAACGCAAGGTTCCGGACGATGTTTGCGCATAACATTTATGTTTGAGCAATTGACATCATTAACATCGTGCTCCTACACTGATTTTGCCAGCCATAAAAGACGGCCCATCGGCACGTCCCAGGCATAGAAAAACACAGGAGACAGCAATGATCGAGAAGTCCGTACAACGGCGCCGCCAGCGCCGGCAAGTCGTGCTTGGCCTGAGCGTACTCGCCGGCCTCATCCAGCAAGCTTATGCGCAAGAGTCCGCAGCGCCGGTCCCGGCCGTCCAGGCCGAAGCCGCCGTCGTCAAGGTGACCGGCTACCGCGCCAGTCTGCTTTCGTCGGCGAAGGATAAAAAGGAGTCCGTCGGTTTCCAGGACACCATCAGTGCCGAAGACATCGGTAAATTCCCCGACAAGAACATCGCTGAATCGCTGAGCCGCGTGCCGGGTGTGCAAATCGCCCGTGACGTGACGGGCGAGGGCATGAACATCCAGATCCGCGGCCTGGGGTCGAGCTTCACCAAGATCCTGCTGAACAATGCGCAGATCGCCGTGGCGTCGTCCGGCCCGATCGACGGCGCGAGCACCAACCGCGAGGTCGACCTCGACCTGCTGCCGACCGACCTGTTCACCAAGCTGACCGTCAGCAAGAGCCCGACGGCCGGCCTGATCGAAGGCGGCGCCGCCGGCGTCGTCAACATGCGCAGCGCGCGTCCGTTCGACAACCCGGGCACCCACGTCTCGTACAGCGGCACGGCACAGAAGCAGCAGATCGCCGATGGCGTCGGCGGCCGCGGTTCCATCGTGGCCAGCAAGACCTGGGGCGACAAGTTCGGTATCCTGGCCGGCATCGCCGTTAACCGCCAGAAGTCGCG
This sequence comes from uncultured Massilia sp., assembly GCA_946481275.1. Next base: position 221,257 of record CAMLMV010000004.1, on the reverse strand, counting down.
CACGACGGGCTACGAGACCGTGGGCCTGACCAACCCGAACCTGACGGCAGCCCAGAGCTCCTCGCCGACCCGCAACAGCACCGGCGGCGGCAACTGGACGATCCCGGCCACCGTCCCGGCCGGGGCCGGCGCGGGCCTCGTGGCCGGCACGCCGATCAACGAGGCGTTCCTGCTGGCGAACAACCCGGGCCTGACGATCGGCCAGATCGACAACGCCCTCGTGCCGCGCCTGGGCCGCTTCATGGATTACTTCGGCACGCGCGACAAGGGCTCGGCCATCCTCAGCGCTGAATGGCGTCCGCTTGACAACCTGCATTTCTACGTCGACACGCTGTACAGCAAGAAGGACGACGACATGCAGCGTATCGCCTACACATGGGCGGTCCGCAACAATGCAGCGATCCCGCTGAACATGCAGGTCGACAAGAGCGACTGCGCCGCGGGTTGCACGGTCACGACGGGCACGTACGCCAACTCGACCTACTTCATCGAATTCGGCCCGCGCCGCGACCGTACCGACCTGAAGGGCATCAACCCGGGCATGGAGTGGAAGATCACCCCGACCCTGAAACTGGAAGCCCAGGCCAACGCCACCAAGTCGACGTTCTCGCACGAAGCGCCGACCATCATGCCGATCACGGCAGCGGGCAGCGGCCTCGTCACCACGTTCCAGAACAATGGGGGCGTGCCGAGCATCACGTTCAACAAGGACGTCAACGATCCGGCGAACTTCGTCTGGGCCGGCGGCCGCGTCAACATCCAGAACGAGCTGCGCGAAACGAGCACGAAGGGCTTCCATACCGACCTGACCTGGGGCGATTCGAAGCTGAGCGTCAAGGCCGGTCTCGCCTACGACGACATCGACCGCCGCATCCGCGGCCAGGACAACTCGGCCGCGTGGCAGGCCGCCGTCTGCGGCAACAACCCGAGCGTCTTCATCCAGGGTCCGAACGGCGCGCCGCCGTGCGACGGCGCCAGCACGCCGGGCGCCAGCGCGGCCGCGCTGTACCCGGGCTACGGCACCGGCTACACGGCCGGCCAGACGGCACCGCTGACGTACCAGGGTTCGCTGATTCCGCTGAACAAGCTGTCCACCTACCTGGTGCAGGGCCCGCACGACCGCCTCGTCGTCGACTGGGACCGCTTCCGCAAGGATTCGAACTACGACGCGTACAACTCGAGCGCGCCGGATTCCACGAGCTCGTCGACGGGCGCCAGCTCGGGTTACGTGCGTGAGCGCGCCACCGGCTTCTACACCGAGATCAACGGCGAGACCAGGCTGGGCAGCTTCCCGGTCCGCTACAACGCCGGCGTACGCTATGTCCGCACCAAGCAGGAAGTGGGCTCCCTGAACTCGTTCAGCGATCCGCGCAACGCCAGCCTGACGCTGAACGGTTCGAAGTACCCGAACCAGACCGAGTGGGTCTACCAGGACACCACCTACAACAACACGCTGCCGTCGGCCACCGCGGCCATCACACTGCGCAGCGACATCGTGGCCCGCATCGCGGCGTCGAAGACGATGACCCGTGCGAACCCGAACTCGCTGCGTCCGGGCATCAACTTCAGCGGCACGTCGGCCGACGTCGGCACGATCGGCAGCCCGGAACTGAAGCCCTACCTGTCGAACAACATCGACCTGGGCATCGACTGGTACACGGGCCGCGAAGGCTACGTCAGCCTGACCGTGTTCCAGAAGAAGGTGAAGGGCTTCACCGTCATCGACAACCTGACGATGCCGTTCTCCGCCCTGGCCGCCTACGGCATCACGTACAACAACCTGATCCCGACGCAGCAGGTGGCGATCAACTCGCGCGGCGGCCCGGACGTGGCCACCGTCGTGATGAGCCAGGAACGCAACGCCGGCGGCATCCTGACCGTGCGCGGCCTCGAGATCGGCTGGGTCCAGCCGCTCGACAAGCTGCTGCCGATCAAGGGCTTCGGCTTCAGCGAGACCGCGACGCTGATCAACCAGAGCGCGAGCGGCGAGGGCACCAACGGCTTCGTGGCGCTGAACGTGCCGAAGAAGAGCAACAACTTCGGCTTCTACTACGAGAACCACGGCTACATGGCGCGCATCTCGCACCAGTACCAGCAGGGCAGCCAGAGCGCCAACGCGAACCAGAGCGGCGTGACGCTGGCGGCACTGTACGGCCGCTCGTACAAGCAGGCCGACTTCTCGTCCAGCGTGGACCTGGAAGAAGTGCTGAACCGCGACAACTGGCCGACGATCACGTTCGACATCGTCAACCTGAACAAGGCCAAGCGCGAAGGCTACTTCCAGTTCCCGAACGCACAGTTCACGTCGTTCGATCCGGGCCGCACCTTCCAGCTGGGCGTGCGCGGCAAGTTCTGATCGCATAGCAGCTCCCTTTACGTCCCCTGTCCCCGCTTTCGACCGGCATGCTGCGCGCCGGTTGCGAGCGGGGCTTTTTCTTTTGCGGTAGCTCACACCGCTTGCGTTTCCCCTTCAAGATCCGGAACTGCCGACCTGGCGCCCTGTCGAACTGCATATCAACGCAACGACGCGACAGGAGGCACGGCAATGGGTGCACGACTCGTGGAACTGGTCACGCGCTTCGGCGGCCGGCTCGAAGGCGACCCGGACATCGAAGTGGCGCGCATCGCCCCGCTGGACCGCGCGGGCGCGGCGGACATCAGCTTTCTCAGCAACAGCCGGCTGCGTGCAGTGGCCGCGCACAGCCGCGCGGCGGCGCTGATCCTGGCGCCGCTCGACGAGCCCGAGGTCGCCGCCACGTACGCCGGTGCGCGCATCGTCACGAACAACCCGTACGCGTACTTCGCGCGCACGGCGCAATACCTGTGCGCGCCCGCAGATCCGCGCGCGCCGGGCATCCACCCGACGGCCGCCGTGCACGCGGGGGCGCGCGTGCACCCGACCGCCTTCATCGGCCCGCACGTCACGGTGGAGGAGGGCGCGGCCGTCGGGCCCGGCGCCGTGATCGACGCGGGCTGCTACATCGGCAGCGACGCGAGCGTGGGCGAGGGCACGCGTTTCTTCGCCAACGTGACCTTCCACGCGCGCTGCGTCATCGGCGCGCGCGGCATCGTCCACTCCGGCGCCGTGATCGGCGGCGACGGCTTCGGCTTCGCGGTGGACGGCGGCGTCTACATCAAGATCCCGCAGACGGGGCGCGTCGTCATCGGCGACGACGTCGACATCGGCTCGAACACGGCGATCGACCGCGGCGCGCTGGACGACACGGTCATCGGGGACGGCGTGAAACTCGACAACCTGATCCAGATCGGCCACAACTGCCGCATCGGCGCGCACACGGCGATGGCAGGTTGCGTCGGCGTGGCCGGCAGCGCCAACATCGGCAGTCACTGCACGTTCGGGGGCGCCGCGATGATCAACGGCCACATCGACATCGCCGACAACGTCCACGTCACGGCCGGCACGCTCGTGCCGAACTCGATCGCGGAACCGGGGCGCTACACCGGCTTTTATCCGATGGCGCCGAATGCGGAGTGGGAGCGCAACGCGGCGCTGCTGCGCAATCTGTCGGCGATGCGGGAGAAGATCAAGGCGCTGGAGCGGGCGGTGAAGGTGCTGGGTGGCGAGCAGGCGGGACAGTCATCCCGCGACGCGTCCGCGCTCACCCGCAGCTCTTGACGTCCGCCCCGTCATAGCGCTCCGCATAGCCTTCGATGCGCTTGCGGGTCGCCGCATCGAGCCCGCGTACGCGGTAGACGTAGTGGGTGGTCTGCGGCCCGCGCGGCGCAATGCGCGCCGAGTGCACGCCCTGCTTGCCCAGTTGCGCGAGCATCGCCTGGGCGCCGCTTTCGGTCTTGAACACGCCCAGCGAGATCGCGTATTTCAAAGGAGAGTCTCCCTGCAGGACGTAGAAATTGGTCACGCCCAGGTTGCGCAGTTCGGCGGCCTTGCGGTCGGCGGCTTCCTTGCTGCCTTGCGTCGGGATGTGCACGAGCCAGCTGCTGATGTCCTGGGCCTGGATGGTCTGGCGCGACTGCCGGTCGCCGAGGTCGAGCGCGGCCAGCCGCGCTTCGAAGCGGCGGGCGTCCGTCGAATTGAACGGGCCGATTTCCGTGCACGCGAAGGCGGGGGCGGGAGCAGGGGCCGGCGGGGCGCTCGCAGGTGCAGGCGCGCTGGCGGGCGCGCTGGCGGGCGCGTTTGCTGCAGCGCTTGCCGACGCTGCGCCTTCCGCCTCATCGCCACCCGCCGGCGGCGCGGCAGCCTTCGCGGCGGCCTCGGCCTGGTCGCGGGTCAGCAAGGTCATCTTGGCCGTGTTGAACTGGCGCTTCAGGCGCGCCGGTTCATGTTCGTTGCTCTTTGCCGTGCCGAGCAGGCCCTGGGCGTACGCGAACAGGGCGGCGTTCAGGAACAGCAGGGACCAGAAGGCGAGTCGTAGCACGAACATGTCCTCAAGCGGATGTGGGGTTGGCAGCGAGCGAGGGTGCGGCCGCGTGCAGGCCCACCAGTACAATATTATCCAGCATCCAGTGCGCGGCGGACAGCAGCGGCGCCACGCTGGCCGCCGCGCCGCCGGAGACGATGCACAGGTCGGCCGGCAGGGCCGCGCAGGCGCGCTCGATCGCGCCTGCCTGCGCGGCCAGGCAGCCGGACAGGATCGCGTCGCTCGTGTGGTCCGCAAAGGTTGAAGGCGCCGTGTAGCCGTTCACGCCGGGTGTCACCTGCGGCAGCTGGGCCGTGCCGCGCGCCAGCGCGCCCAGCATCAGGCCCAGGCCCGGCAGGATCATCCCGCCGAGGAAGTCGCCGGTGGCGCTCACGGCATCCACCGTCGTCGCCGTGCCGCACGTGGCCACGACGAGGTTCTTGCCGGGGGCGACGCAGCGGGCGCCGAGGGCGGCGGCGAAGCGGTCGCTGCCCAGTTGCGTGGGATTGCGGTAGCGGTTGCGCAGGCCTCCCAACTCGGCGCGCGACGTGAACCATTCTGGCGGTACCGGCAGCAGCGGGGCCAGCAGGGCCGTCAGCTGCGCCTCCATCGCGTGGCCCGCCACGTTCGAGACGATCGCGCGCGTGAGGCCCTGGCCTGCCCAGGCTGCCTGCAGGCGCTCCAGTTCCGCATGCGGCACGGCGCCGTGCGCGGTCCAGTCGCCCGGCGCGGCGTCGGGCGCCGCGATGGCCCATTTGATTCTCGTGTTTCCCGCATCGACGAGCAATAACATCACGGTCTCCCGAAGATCAATCCCTGGTGCGCAGCGACACGTCGCCGGCCACGATCGTCACGCGTCCCGCCGCCGTGTCGAGCAGCAGCCGCCCCGTGTCGTCCACGCCGGCGGCGAGGCCTTCATGCTGGACCTCGCCCCGGTCGAGCAGGACGACCGGCCGGCCCTGCCACGCGTGCAGTACGTTCCAGCGCGCGGCGAAGGCGCCAAAGCCGTCGCGCGCGAACAGTGCCAGCGCCTCGGCCAGGCCGTCGAGCAGCGCGGCCATCAGCTCGTCGCGGTCCATGCGCGCGAGCCACGGCATTGCGGCGGCGCTGCGGCCGATCCTGTCTTCGAGTGCGTCCGGCATCACGAGGTTCACGCCGATGCCGACGATGGTCCATGCGGCGCCATCCGCCGCCACCTGCGTTTCGACGAGGATGCCGGCCAGCTTGTCGCCGTCCTTGAGCACGTCGTTCGGCCACTTCAGTTGCACGCTCTGGCCGAGTTTGCCCAACGTTTCCGCCAGCGCGACGCCGATCGCGAGCGGCAGGCCGGCCAGGCCGCGCAGGCCGTCGGCGAAGCGCCAGGCCAGCGAGAATGTCAGCGAGTGGCCCGGCTCGGACAGCCAGCTGCGGCCCGCGCGGCCGCGCCCCGCCGTCTGGTGTTCGGCGACGAGCAGCACGGGTGCCGCCAACCGGGGCGCGCGCGCCAGCAGGTCCGCGTTCGTCGAGCCGGTCTCCGCCACCACCTCGACGGCGACGCCGGACCGCGAGAGCTGCATGATGCGGTCCGCGTTCATGGCGCCGCCTTGCCGGATTTGGTCGGCGCGTGCGCGAACAGTGCGTCGAACAGGACGTTCGGCAGCAGGCGCAGGACCTTGGCGACGACGCCCATCGGCCACGGGATCACGCGGTAGCTCGTGCCGGCGTCGATGGCGCGGGCGGCCGCGGCCGCGAAGCGGTCCACGGGCATCAGGAAGGGCATGGGAAAACGGTTCTGGCGGGTCATCGGGGTGTCGATGTAGCCGGGCGCGATGGTCACGACCCGGATACCGTGGGGTTGCAATTCGAGGCGGAGCGATTCCGCATAGGTGTGCACGGCGGACTTCGACGCGCAGTACGCGCCGGCGCCTTTCATGCCGCGGATGCCGGCCACGCTGCCGATGGCGACGAGGCGGCGCGGGCCGGTATGACCTTTCATTGTCTCGATGAACGGCGCGAACGTGGCGACGGTCGCCGTCACGTTGATGGCGAAGATCTCGGCGAACCGGGACAGGTCGTCGGGCCGCTCCGTCAGCGTCCCGGCCGACACGCCGGCGCTGGCAATGACGACGTCGGCGCCGCCTTCACGCGCGATGAAGTCGGCGGCGGCCGCGGCCAATGCGGCATGGTCCGTCACGTCGACGGTGTAGATGTGGTGGTCACCGGAGAAGGGCAGCGCGTGCAGGGCTTCCGCGCGGCGCCCCAGCAGGCCGAGGACGGCGCCGCGCGCCGCGTACTCACGCGCCAGCGCGGCGCCGATGCCGCTGGAGGCGCCCGTGATGAATACGCGCAGCCGGCGGCTCCGCGCCACGGTCATTTCTTGTCCGCTTTCGCTTTCGCGACGAGGAAGTCCATCACCTGCAGGGCCGTCTGCTGTTGCTGCGCTTCCGTCGTGCCCTCGGGCGCACCGGCGCCCGCGTGCGAAGGCGAGGTGACGAAGCGGCCGTCGACGACGACGAGCGGCCAGCGGTCCACGCCGTACGAATCCATCATCGCGGCGGCGCGGCGCAGCTTCGCCTGGATGCCGAACGAGCGGTACGTGTCGACGAATTTCGCGCGGTCGATACCGATCGAGGCCACCCAGTCGAACACCTGCTCGTCGCTGGACAGGCGCAGGTGCTGCTGGTGCATGGCATCGAACACCTTCTGGTGATACTGGTTCAACAGGCCCATCGCGTCCAGCGTGTAGAACAGGCGCTGCTGCGGCAGCACGCTGGCGCCGCCCTGGATGTGGACGCGCTTGAACACGATGTTGTCGCCCTGCTTTTTGACCCATGCTTCGAGCGCGGGCTCGAACGCGTAGCAGTGCGGGCAGTAGTAGGCGAAGAACTCGATGACTTCGACTTTTGCGCCCGTGTCGGTTGGCTGCGCGGAAGGCAGCACGAGGTATTGCGAACCCGCCTGCGGGTCGGCGGCGGAGGCGGACAGGCTGGTGAACCCGGCCGCAAGGCCGAGGAGGGCGGTGCAGAACAGGCGGCGCGTCAGAGACATCGCGAATCCTTAACGTTGGTTACGCACGATGGCGACGTCGACGCCGCTGTCGAGCAGCTTGGCGCGTGCCTTGTTCATGGTCTCGACCTGGTTGTACGGGCCGATACGCACGCGGTGCAGCACGCCGCTGTCGCTCGTGCGGTCGCTGATCGTCGCCTCGAAGCCGAGCAGCGCGAGCTTGGCGCGGGTCGCTTCCGCATCCGACAGGTCGCGGAACGCGCCGGCCTGCAGGTAGTAGATGTACTCGCCGGCGGCGGGGGCGGCGGCCGGCGCCGGGGCCGCGGGGGCCACCGACGCGACGCGCGTCTCCGGCTTCGGCTCGACCCTGGCCGGAGCCGGTGCCGGATCCTTCATCGCGGCGATCGCCTGGCCCAGCGGATCGGCATCCGCGGGCTTGGCGGCCGGTGCCGGCGCGGCATCGCCGCCGCCGGAACGCGCGGCCGCCTTTTCCGTGATCTCCTTGTTCGCTTCGCGCGCGGCGTCGCGGTTGGCGTACATCGGCTTGTTCGGGTCCTGGGCCTGGCCCGGCGCGGGATCGGCCGGGCGGCCCGCCTTGACCGTCTTGTCGGTGAACGGCGAGGCGCCCTTGGTGATCGTCAGCGCGACCGCGACCGCGATACCCAGGCCGACGATCAGGCCGATGATGAGGCCAGTGAGCGTGCTGCCCCGCTGGCGCGTGAAGGAGGATTGCGAACGATTACGGAAAGCGGTCATGTAGTACAGTGTCGTTAAAACGCTTACATTTTCTCCGGCGCCGAAACGCCGATCAGGGCCAGGCCGTTACGCAGCACCTGGCGGATGGCGGCTGCCAGCGCCAGACGCGCGAGCTTGGTCGGCTCGTCGTCGTCGAGCAGCCATTTGTGCGCGAAGTAGTAGCTGTGCAGGTCGGCGGCCAGTTCGCGCAGGTAGAACGCGACCTGGTGCGGGCCCAGTTCGACGAGCGCGCGCTGCAGCATTTCCGGGTACGTCGACAGCTTGGCCAGCAGGCCGGATTCGTGCGGGTTCGTCAGCGACGCCAGGTCGACGTTCGCCAGCTGCGCGACGTCGCCGCCCCAGTTCGCGAGGGCCGAGCAGATGCGCGCGTGGGCGTACTGCACGTAGTAGACCGGGTTCTCGTCGTTGGTGGCGAGGGCGACGTCGACGTCGAACACGAATTCCGTGTCGGCCTTGCGCGAGATGAGGAAGAAGCGCACGGCGTCGCGACCGCGGGTCACGTCGCCGTTGCCCGACCATTCGATCAGGTCGCGCACCGTCACGTACGAACCGGCGCGCTTGGAGATCTTGACCTCCTCGCCGTTCTTCATGACGGTGACCATCTTGTGCAGCACGTAGTCGGGATAGCCCTTCGGGATGCCGATGTTCACGGCCTGCAGGCCGGCGCGCACGCGGGCGATGGTGCCGTGGTGGTCGCTGCCCTGGATGTTGATGGCCTGGTCGAAGCCGCGCCTGAATTTCTGGATGTGGTACGCGACGTCCGGCACGAAGTACGTGAAGGTGCCGTCGGACTTGCGCATCACGCGGTCCTTGTCGTCGCCGTAGTCCGTCGTCTTGAGCCACAGCGCGCCGTCCTGCTCGTACGTCACGCCGGCATCGACCAGGGCCTGCACGGCCGCGTCGACCTTGCCGTCCGTGTACAGCGAGGACTCGAGATAGTAATTGTCGAACCTGACGCCGAACGCCTGCAGATCCTGGTCCTGCTCGTTGCGCAGGTACGTGACGGCGAAGCGGCGGATCGATTCGATGTCGTTCACGTCGCCGCTGGCGGTGGCCGGCTGGCCGTCGCTGGCCGACACGGTCTTTTTCGCGAGGAAGTCGGCGGCGATGTCGGCGATGTAGTCGCCGTTGTATGCCGATTCCGGCCACTCGGCGTCGCCCGGCTTGAAGCCGCGGGCGCGCGCCTGGACGGACGTGGCCAGCGTGGCGATCTGCACGCCGGCGTCGTTGTAATAGAACTCGCGCGTGACCTGGTGGCCCTGCGATTCGAACAGCGACGACAGCGCATCGCCCAGTGCCGCCTGGCGGCCGTGGCCCACGTGCAGGGGGCCGGTCGGGTTGGCGGACACGAATTCGATGATCACGTGGTGGTCATTGCCCGAGTCGCCGCGGCCGAAGGCGTCGCCCTGCTGCAGGACGGTCTTGACGACGGACTGCTTGGCGCTCGCGGCCACGCGCAGGTTGATGAAGCCCGGGCCGGCCACGTCGGCCGATTCCACGAGGCCCGCAGCCTTCGGATCGGCCAGCAGCGCGGCGACGAGGCGGGTGGCCAGTTCGCGCGGGTTCGTTTTCAGCGGCTTGGCCAGCTGCATGGCGATGTTGCAGGCGATGTCGCCGTGCGATGGATCGCGCGGGCGTTCGAGGACAACGTTGGGCGTGAGATCGCTGCCGGCGACGATGGGGGCCAGCGCGGCCTGGAACAGGGCAACGATCTCTTGTTTTTGTTGGGCTAACATGAACTGTGGTCGAAAATGTAATAGTCGGTGCTGCGTGGACGGTGCGGCGCGGTGGCGGTGCCACGGGCAGGCTAAGCGATCATTATACTGGTTTGCGCGTTGCGGCAAACCATCTGGGGACGCAGGCACAAGCCTCGCTTAAGCCTGCGCAACGCGTAACCGTTACAATGTGCGTCTTTATGCATTGATCGATTTGCCATGACCGAAAAGCGCCCGACGCTCACCCTCAAACCCAAGGCCAAGGCGGCCGAACCCCGGCGCGGCCGTCCTGGCGGCAAGGGGCCCGGCCGTCCCCAGGGGGAGGGCAACCCGCGCGGCCCGGGCGGTGCCCCGCCTCGCGGTACCCAGCGGATCGAGCCGGCGCCGCGCGACGCAGCACCGCGCGATGAGGCGCCGCGCCTGCGCCAGAGCCATGAAGTCAAGGCACCGGTCCAGCTCGATTACCGTCCCGACCTGCGCGACGATTCCCTCGCGTTCGCCCTGCTGGGCGCCGCGAGCAGTCTCGCGCGCGTGCGCGCCGGCACCGCGCTGCCCCAGGCCCTGGCCGAGGTCTTCCACGCCTGGGACCCGCTGCCGCAGGCGCGCGGCGCGATGCAGGACATCGCCTACCGCGCCATGCGCCAGCTGGGCCGCAGCGGCATCCTGCTGGGCATGATGACGAGCAAGGCGCCCGAGCCCGCCATGCTGGCCGGCCTGCTGGAATGCGCGCTGGCGCTGCTCGACCCGCCCGAGGGCCTTGATCCGCCATACGAGGCGTTCACGGTCGTCGACCAGGCCGTCCGCGCCGCCGCCGCGCACCCGGATTTTGCCCACGCCAAGGCGATGGTGAACGCCGTGCTGCGCCGCTTCCTGCGCGAGCGCGAGCAACTGGTCGGCGCCGCGCTGCGCGACCAGGTCGCCCAGTGGAATTACCCGCAATGGTGGATCGATTCCGTGCGCACGGCGTACCCGGACGACTGGCAGGCGATCCTCCAGGCGGGCAACCGCCAGCCGCCGCTGACCCTGCGCGTGAACCGCCGCAGGACGGACGTCGACACCTATCTGAAAACGCTGGCTGCGGCCGGCATGCGCGCGGAGCAGGTGGGACCGAGCGCCGTGCGCCTGGCCCAGGCCGTGAACGTGGCACAGATCCCCGGCTTTGCCGACGGCCTCGCCTCCGTGCAGGACGCGGGCGCCCAGCTGGCCGCGCCGCTGCTCGACCTGCGTGACGGCATGCGCGTGCTGGACGCCTGCGCGGCCCCGGGCGGCAAGAGCGGGCACATCCTGGAGACGGCCGACGTCGACCTGACCGCGCTCGACGCGGACGCGCGCCGCCTCCAGCGCGTGGACCAGAACCTGCAGCGCCTGGGCCTGTCCGCGACCGTCAAGGCGGGCGCGGCCGAAGCGACGGATTGGTGGGATGGTCGTCAATACGATCGTATCCTCGCGGACGTGCCGTGCACGGCCTCCGGCATCGTCCGCCGCCACCCGGATATCCGCTGGTTACGACGCAAGAGTGACACCCACCAACTTGCAACACTTTCCGGCAAAATACTCGACAATCTTTGGCAGATGCTGCGGCCCGATGGTAAATTGCTGTTCGTGACATGTTCGCTCTGGCCGCAGGAATCGGAAGCGCAGGCCGCCGCCTTCGCGGTGCGCCACGGTGCGGTCCGTCTCGATGCGCCGGGCCAACTGCTTCCTCGAAGTGGCGCCGGGCAGGATCATGACGGCCTGTTCTACGCCCTATTCCAGAAGGCCGGAGCGTGAGCAATCCCGACAACGCTTTTTAAGGCTCTGGCCCTAGTGACTGTACGATTTTTCCTCCTCCTCGCCTGCCAGCTGCTGCTGGCATTGACATGCGCCACGGCGCAGGCGGCCGACGGGATCGAAATCACACGTGCTAGCATCGAGGCCTCCGACGACGGTTACCGGCTGTCGGCCGCCTATTCGTTCGACCTGACGCCCGGCCTCGAGCAGGCCATCCAGCACGGCGTGCCGCTGTCGTTCACCACCGAGATCGAGCTGACCCGGCCGCGCTGGTGGTGGACCGACGACAAGGCCGTGGCCGCGCGCCGCACGGTCAAGCTGAACTACGACCCGCTGTTCCGGGTCTATCACTTGTCGGCTCTCGGCAGCATCCAACAGAATTTCGACACCCTCGACGAAGCCATGCTGGCGATCCGCCGCCCGACCCGCTGGCTGATCGCCCCCAAGGGCGCGCTCAAGCCAGGGGAGAACTACAACGTCACCGTGCGCATGTTCATGGACCGCGATTACCTGTCGAAACCGCTCCAGGTCGATGCCTTGAACAATGCCGACTGGCGCCTGGCCTCGCACAAGAAGACCTTCACCTACCGTGCGGAGTAAGCCGTGATCCGGGCCTTGCGCTATGCCCTCGTGATCGGCAGCGCGATCGCGTCGATCCTCGTCTTCCTGCTCGCGTCCGCGTCCAGCAACACCGGTTTCCTGTCCCGTAATTTCAGCTGGCTGTTCGGGTCGATCATCGTCGTCGCAGGCGCACTGTTCGTGCTCGTGCTGGCCGCGTTCTGGCGCCTCTATTCGCGCCACAAGGCGGGCAAGTTCGGGTCGCGCCTGATGTTCCGACTGATGCTGCTGTTCGGCGGCATCGGCATCCTGCCCGGGGTCGTCGTGTTCATGGTCTCCGTGCAGTTCGTCTCGCATTCGATCGAGTCGTGGTTCGACGTCAAGATCGACGCGGCGCTCGACTCCGGCCTGAACCTGTCGCGCGCCGCCATCGAGCAAGTGCTGGCCGACCTGAACGCGAATGCCGGCACCGTGGCCGCCACGCTGGCGGGGCAGGACGAAGCGGATGCCCAGGCCATCCTCACGCGCGTCGTCGACGACAACAACGGCATGCAGAGCGCGCTGCTGCTCGACGCCGCGGGCAAGGTCGTGGCTAGCGTCACCGAAGACCGCCGTGCCGTCGCCGCCGCCGACCTGCCGACGCCGCAGATGCTCAAGCAGGCCGCGATGCCGGGCGGTTATGCGCGGCCGGAAGGCGGCATCAACGACGACTTCCGCGATGCGCGTGACGTGGAGACCACGGCCCTCGACGCCGCCACCGGAATGCGCCTGCGCGTGGTCGTGGCCGTGCCCGAGCCGCCCGGCATGGCGCCGCGCTACCTGCAGCTGACGCAGGCGGCGCCCGTCAACCTCGCGTCCAACTCCACCGTGCTACGTACCGCCTACAGCGAATACCAGGTGCGCTCCGCCGCGCGGCGCGGCCTGCACAAGATGTACATCGGCGAGCTCACGCTGACCCTGCTGCTGGCGATCTTTTCCGCGATCGGCGCGTCGTTCCTCATCGCCGGCAACCTCGCGCAGCCGCTGCTCGTGCTGGCCGAGGGCACGCGCGCCGTCGCGGAGGGCGATCTGTCGCCGCGCCCGATCGTCGAGACCAACGACGAACTGGGCACGCTCACGCAATCGTTCAACGCGATGACGGGCCAGTTGTTCGAGGCGCGCTCCGCCGTCGAACGCAACCGCGCCGCGCTGGAAAGCGCCAAGGCCCACCTGGAATCCGTACTGGCCAACATGTCGGCCGGCGTGATCGTGATGGATGCCGACGGCGTCGTCGTCAACTCGAACGATGCCGTGCACCGCATCCTGCAGGTCGACGTGGCGTCGCTGGCCGGCCGTCCGCTCGACGAGATCGAGGGGCTGGAAGTCTTCGCGGGCGCCGTCACCCGGGCGTTCTCGGCGCAGAGCGCGCAATCGGCCGCGGGCCGCGGGCGCGGACGCGCGCACTGGCAGCAGCAGATCGAAATCCCGCGCCGTCCCGGCACCGGCGACGACCACGACCTCACCCTGCTCGCGCGCGGCTCGCGCCTGCCGGTGGGGGCGGGCAGCGGCTTCATCGTCGTGTTCGACGACATCTCCGACGTGATCTCGGCCCAGCGCTCCGTGGCCTGGGGCGAGGTCGCGCGCCGCCTCGCGCACGAGATCAAGAACCCGCTCACGCCGATCCAGCTGTCGGCCGAACGCCTGCAGATGAAGCTGGCCGACCGCGTCGATCCGGACGCCGCGGCCCTCCTCAACAAGGCCACCGACACCATCGTGAGCCAGGTGGCCGCGATGAAGCGCATGGTCGACGACTTCCGCGACTACGCGCGCACGCCGCCGGCCGTGCTGCAGCCGCTGGACCTGAACGACCTGATCGACGAGATCCTGAACCTGTATTTATCCGAGGACGGTTCGGACGTGATCCACCCATCGCTCGCCCCCGGCCTGCCGCGCGTGATGGGCGACGCGACCCAGCTGCGCCAGGTGATCCACAACCTGCTGCAGAACGCGCAGGACGCGCTGGCCGACCGCCCGCCGCAGGACGATCCGCCCCGCATCGACATCGTGACGGAAGCCATCCACTACGTCGGCGCCGACGGCGGCACGGGCACCGCGGTGCGCCTGGCGATCGTCGACAACGGGCCCGGTTTCGCGCCCAGGATCCTGTCGCGGGCCTTCGAGCCGTACGTCACGTCGAAGGCCCGCGGCACCGGCCTGGGCCTGCCGATGGTCAAGAAGATCGTCGACGAACACGGGGGGCGGATCGACGTCGCCAACCGCGCCGACGGAAGTGGCGCTTCGGTATCGATTTTGCTGTTAAAGTTAGCGCCAGAGGCGAACTTGGCCGAAGCGTGAATCGCGCATAGAATCTTGGCTGTACAGGAGGCATCCGGAAAGCTGAGCCGGGGCCTCCAGAGAGAGAGTCAGATCATAAAAGGCATAACAAGATGGCGAACATACTCGTAGTTGACGATGAAATGGGCATCCGCGAACTGCTCTCGGAAATCCTTGGCGACGAGGGACACGCGGTCCAGCTGGCGGAGAACGCCCAGCAGGCCCGCCAGGCGCGCCAGCAGGGCGCCCCGGACCTGGTGCTGCTCGACATCTGGATGCCCGATACCGACGGCGTCACCCTCCTCAAGGAGTGGCAGCGCGACGGCCTGTTGACGATGCCGGTCATCATGATGTCCGGCCACGCCACCATCGACACCGCCGTGGAAGCGACCCGCATCGGTGCCCTGAATTTCCTGGAAAAGCCGATCGCCCTGCAAAAACTGTTGAAAGCCGTGCAGCAGGGCCTGCAGCGCGGCCAGGAAGTGGCGCGCGCGCCGGCGATCGCGCCGCGTCCGATGGCGTCCGTCGCCTCCGTCTCCGCGCCCGTGCCGGAGCCGAGCGCCGCCGCGCAGCCGATGTATGCACCGCAGCCGCAGGGCGGGTCGATGGGCGCGTCGATGGGCATGGCCCGTCCGGTCAGCAACGGCGAGGCGCACGCGCACGGCTACACGCTGTCGTTCGACCTGCCGCTGCGCGAGGCGCGCGACGCGTTCGAACGTATGTACTTCGAACACCACCTGGGCCGCGAAGGCGGGTCCATGACGCGCGTGGCCGAAAAGACGGGCCTGGAGCGGACCCACCTGTACCGCAAGCTCAAGCAGCTCGGCGTCGAACCGGGCAAGCTGGGCAAGAAGAGTGCACAGTAGTTCCGACGCCCGCACCATCCTGACGCTCGTCACCGGTCCGGGCGCCGCCGCGCGCGAAGCGGCCATCGCCGCCCACCTTTCCGATCTGCATGAAGATGGCATGCAGGCCATCATCCTTGAAGGCCTCGCGTCCGGCAGTTCCCCCCTCGACGACCTCCCATCCGGCCAGACGGTTGCGCGGATCGCACCCGGTTGCCTGTGCTGCACCGGTAATCTCGTTTTGCGTGTAACATTGAATCGCCTGCTGCGCCAGCGACCCCGCCGCATCTTCATCGGTGTCGCGGACAGCGAGCATCTTGATCAGTTGCGATCGTGGCTGCAGTCCGAGCCATACGATCAGCTGTTACGGCTGACTTCCGACCTGAAGGCCTGAATCTTCCGCAGCGTGTTGATGGCATTCGTAACAAGTTGTAGAGGTTCTTGAATTCGGTTCGTCGTGGCCCCACCTCTTAATCGAAGTGGAACGAAAGTGGAAAGGCCAGCAAAGAGCCGTCCGCCGCCGGGCGACCCTTGCACCCATCTGATCGAGTGAAGGAGTCATCATGAACATGATCTATAACAGCGAACAGTACAGCGTTGTCGAATTTGGCGTCGATCACAACCTCGAAGCCCTGCGCTTCGGCGGCTACGAGATCGTCGACAAATCCGGCCGGCGCGAAGCTTTCATCGGCGGCAAACTGGCGCAAGCGTTCCGGCGTGATGTCAACAACCTGATCGCGAGCGAGCCGACCATGGAGGAAATCGACGATTTCCTGGGTTCGTACGATACCCTGATGAGCCAACCGGTCGTGCTGCACTGAGTCTCCCCCCGGCCGGACAGGACGTCCGGCTACCGCTCTGCGTGACGCAGCCTTGTTCGGGCCGGCGACGCAGGGCACCATCCCCATTTCCTATTACTTTTCCTCATTCCGGCTTTGCGTTCGCGCATGGTAAGCTTGACCCATGTGTCAGCTACTTGCCATGAATTGCAATGTTCCGACGGACATTGTGTTTAGTTTCACCGGCTTCGCCCATCGGGGCGGACGCACGGACACGCACCACGACGGCTGGGGCATCGCCTTCTTCGAGGGATCCGGCGTGCGCCATTTCGTCGATCACCAGGCCGCCATCGCGTCGCCGATCGCGGAACTGATCAAGCATTACCCGATCAAGTCGCTGAACGTCATCGCCCACATCCGCAAGGCCACGCAAGGCCAGGTGGCGCTGGAAAACTGCCATCCGTTCGTGCGCGAGATGTGGGGCCGCTACTGGGTGTTCGCCCACAACGGCGACCTCAAGGGCTTCGAACCCATCCTCGACGGGCCGTACCGCCCGGTGGGCAACACGGACTCCGAACGCGCCTTCTGCTTCCTGCTGCAGCAATTGCGCGACCGCTTCGGCGACACGCCGCCCGCCATGCCCGTGCTGCGCGCCGCGATCGCCGACCTTGTAGCCATCATCGCGCGCCACGGCACGTTCAACATGATGCTGTCCGACGGCACGGCGCTGTTCGCGCACTGCTCGACGAAGCTGTGCTACGTGATCCGTCAGTACCCCTTCGACAAAGCCTGCCTGGCCGACGAAGACTTGTCCGTCGACTTTTCCCAGGTGACGACGCCGAACGACCGCGTGGCCATCATCGTCACGACGCCGCTCACGACCAACGAGACGTGGACGGAATTTGCCCCGGGTGAATTGAAGGTATTCGTGGACGGGCTGCCGCAATCCTGACAAAGTTTTTTACAGGAAATCATTTTCACATAGTCACCAAGCGGCGGAATGCGTTAAAGTATCTACGTTCCCTTGCTTCAAGAGTCCATGATGACCGATACCGCCGCGAGCCTGGACCACGCGAACTACCCCCTGCGCGTGCGTGACTTCTACCTGGGGCGCCAGCCGGTGCTCGACCGCAACCAGGCCTTGTACGGCTACGAACTGCTGTTCCGCAGTGCGCGCCAGGGCGAGGCCGACGAGACCGGCCTGTCCGCGACGGCCGCCGTGATCGCCCACGCGGCCCAGCTGGGCCTCGCGCGCGCGATCGGCGACGCCACCTGCTTCCTGAACGTCGACGCCGAAGTCCTCGCGAGCGACATCTTCGCCTTCCTGCCGCGCGAACGCACGGTGCTCGAGATCGTGTCGGCCGTCACGCCGGACGACGCCCTGCTGGCGCGCATGCGCGAACTCGCGGGCCACGGTTTCCGCTTCGCGCTGGACGGCGTCGACGGCGACAGCCTGCGCCTGCAACGCCTGCTGCCGCTGGCCGCCTTCGTCAAGCTGGACCTGCGCAGCGTGCCGCCAAGCGCATTGCCGAACCTCGTGCGCCGCCTGCACGACATGGAAAAGACCGTGGTCGCGGAAAAGGTCGAGACGCGCGACACCTACCAGGCCGCGATGAACCTGGGCTTCGACTACTTCCAGGGCTTTTATTTCGCGCGTCCGTCCGTGCTGGGCGGCCGCAAGCTGTCGCCGTCGCAGCTGGCCGTCGTCGACCTCATGAACCTGGTGATGTCGGACGCGGACAATGCCGACATCGAAAAAGCCGTCAAGCGCGACGTGACGCTCGCGCTGAACCTGCTGCGCCTCGTGAACACGCCGGCCGTGGGCGCGACGCAGCGCATCGATTCCGTCAGCCAGGCCCTGCTCGTGCTGGGCCGGCGCCAGCTGCAGCGCTGGCTGCAGATCATGCTGTACGCGGAGCCGGCCACGCGCGGCCACAACCAGACCCCTTTGCTGATGCTGGCCACGACGCGCGGCCGCCTGATGGAGCTGCTGGCCCAGCGCCTGCGCCCCGGCCAGCGGGCCGTCGCGGACATCGCGTTCACGGTGGGCATCATGTCGCTGATGGACGTCCTGTTCGGCATCCCGATGGCCGACATCGTCGAACAGATCCCCGTCAGCGACGAAGTGCGGCAGGCCCTCGTGGGCCGCGCCGGCTTCTTCGGCGAGCTGCTCAAGCTCTCGGAGAGCATCGAGCAGGCCGACGAGAACACGGAACTCGTGCTGCCCACCCTGAAGGAGCTGCAGATCTCGGGCGACGACATGATCGAGCTGGAGATGTCGGCGTTCCAGTGGAGTGATTCCGTAGTCCGCTACGCCATCTGAAGGGGCTCAGTGCAGCCGCACTGTCGCCGTCGCGGCTTCATCGCGGATCGGCATGGCCGCGTCGTCGAACGACGGCGGGCCGAAGCGGCCGCGCGCGTCGCGGCTGAATCCATAGTTCTCGCTCGGGATGCCGATCAGGTTGCGGTCCAGCTCTCCGTTCGCGTTCTCGTCCTGGTAGGCCAGCACGGCCCACGTGCCCACCGGCACCCCTTTGATCGTCACGACCGTCTCGCCGGCGCGCGCGGGCACGCTGTCCGTGTACGCGCACTGCTTGAGGAAGCGTTCGCGGTCGCATACGGCCACGTTGACGTTGCCCTTGCCGCCGGCGGTGTTGGTGACGTGGACGTCGATCGTCGCGGCGCCGACGATCGTGGGCAGGGAAAAGAGCAGGGCAGCGGCGAAACGAAGCGTCATGGGGTCCTCATGGGAAGTATGTTAGGCTCGGCGCATCTTCAATGGGGTGCGCGCCATGCTGTGGAATACCGTCATCGTCGTACTGACCGTCATCGCGATGGAGGTGTTTTCCATCGTCGCGCACAAGTACGTGATGCACGGCTTCGGCTGGGGATGGCACCGCTCGCACCACGAGCCGCGCACGGGGTGGTTCGAGAAGAACGACCTGTACGCCGTCGTGTTCGCGGGCG
Source organism: uncultured Massilia sp. (assembly GCA_946481275.1). The sequence goes on along the minus strand of CAMLMV010000004.1, from coordinate 202,190 downwards.
TGGCCATCGCGCTCATCTACGCGGGCACTGAAGGAAGACATCCGCTCGAATGGATCGGTGCCGGCATGACGGCCTACGGGTTTCTCTACTTCGTCGCGCATGATGGCCTCGTGCACCAGCGCTGGCCGTTCCGGTACGTGCCGCGCCAGGGCTACCTGAAACGGCTGTACCAGGCACACCGGATGCATCACGCGGTGGCGGGCAAGGACGGCGCCGTGTCGTTCGGCTTCCTGTACGCGCCGCCCGTCGCCATCCTCAAACGCCAACTGCATGCGCTGCACGGCGGCCGGTTGCGCGCCATAGTCCGGCCGGACGAGACGCCGGCTTCCTGAAACGCGACGCGAGCGCGTCGACCCCGCCCAGCGCCAGCAGGCGCAGCTTCGTCGCGCGCGACGTGCCCGCGCGCGCGTCCCAGGCACGTGCGCCGCGCCGCTTCACTTCGATGCCGATCTGCCGATACACGCGGCGCGCCGTCGCGATGGCCCAGGCCGACCGCAGCGGCAGCGCCGCGACGCCGTCCAGCGCCGAATCGTAATAGGGCTCCGCGTGGTCGACGAGGCGCGCCGCCACGCGCGCGAGCGCTTCGCGGTGCCGTTCGTGCGCGACGTCGGCGATGGGGATGTCCGCTTCGCGCAGCCAGGCGGCGGGCACGTAGACGCGGCCGACGCGCGCATCCTCGACGATGTCGCGCGCGATGTTCGTCAGCTGGAACGCGAGGCCGAGGTCGCACGCGCGGTCCAGCACCGCGGCGTCGCGCGCACCCATGATGGACGCCATCATCAGCCCGACGACGCCGGCCACGTGGTAGCAGTAGCGCAAGGTGTCGTCGATGGTGTCGTAGCGCGCATCCGCCGCATCCATCGCGAAGCCGGCCAGGTGGTCGAACGCGTGATGCGGCGAGATCGCGTGGCGCAGCGCGACGTCCTGGAACGCGGCGAATGCCGGAGCGGATTGCGGCTCGCCCGCGTACGCGCTGAGCGTCTGGTTGCGCAGGCGTTCGACCTGGGCCGCGGCATCGCCAGGGGCCGTCGTGTTGTGGCCGAACGCCTGGCCGTCGACGACGTCGTCGCAATGGCGGCACCACGCGTACAGCATCAGCACGCTGCGGCGCGTGTCCTTGTCGAACAGCTTCGCTGCCGCCGCGAAGCTCTTCGAGCCGACGCGGATCGTCTCGGTGGCGTGATCCAGCAGCGCTTCACTCATGCCTGCGCCTCCAGCATCAGACCGGCCGTCGCCTTCGCGGACCCGATCACGCCGGGCACGCCCGCACCCGGATGCGTGCCGGCGCCCACGAGGTACAGGTTCGTGAGATCCGCATCGCGGTTGTGCGGACGGAACCACGCGCTTTGCGTGAGGATCGGTTCGAGCGAGAACGCGGAGCCGAGGTGCGCGTTGAGTTCGTCGCGGAAGTCGAGCGGCGTGAAGATGCGGCTCGTGACGAGCTGGCTGCGCAGGCCCGGCATGTAGCGCTCCTCGAGATAGTCGAAAATGCGGTCGCGGTAGCGCGGCCCCTCGACCGTCCAGTCGATCGGCGCATTGCCCAGGTGCGGCACGGGCGCCAGCACGTAATGGCTGCCGCAGCCCGGCGGTGCCAGCGACGGGTCCGTGATGCAGGGCGCGTGCAGGTACAGCGAAAAGTCGTCGGCGAGGGCGTTGCCGCCGAAGATGTCCGCGATCAGTTCGCGGTAGCGCGGGCCGAAGCAGACCGTGTGGTGGCGCAGCTGGTCGTGGTGGCGGTCGAGGCCGAAGTACAGCACGAACAGCGAATTCGAAAAGCGCTTTTTACGGAGCGCATCGGCCTGCGCGGTCCCGCGCGGATGCGCGCCGAGGAGCTGTGCGTACGTGTGCACCACGTCCGCGTTCGACGCGACGGCGTCCGCCTTGAACAGGCGGCCGTCCTGCAGCCGCACGGCGGTCGCGCGTGCGCCGCTGGTCTCGATCGCCGCGACGGGCGCGTTCAGTTCGACGCGTCCGCCCAGGTCTTCGAACAGTTTTACCAGGCCGCGCACGAGCGCGCCCGTGCCGCCGCGCGGGAACCACACGCCCCACTGGCGTTCCAGCGCGTGGATCAACGTGTAGATCGACGACGTGGCGAATGGATTGCCGCCCACGAGCAGCGAGTGGAACGAGAACGCCTGGCGCAAATGCTCGTCCTGGATGAAGCGGGACACGATGCCGTACACGCTGCGCCACGCCTGCAGGCGCGCGAGCTGCGGCCCGGCCGCGATCATGTCGCGGAACGACAGGAACGGCACCGCGCCCAGTTTTAGATAACCCTCTGCGAACACGGCCTGCGAGTACGCGAGAAAGCGCCGGTAGCCGGCGACGTCGGCCGGATTGCGCGCGTGGATCTGGCGGTCCAGCGCCTCCTGGTCGTTGGCGTAGTCGAAATAACTGCCGTCTTCCCAGCACAGGCGGTAGAACGGAGAAACGGGCAGCAGTTCCACGTAGTCGGCCATGCGCCGGCCGGCCGCCGTGAACAGTTCTTCCAGCGCGGACGGATCCGTGATGACGGTGGGGCCGGCGTCGAACACGAAGCCCTCGTCCTCGTACACATAGGCGCGGCCGCCCGGCTTGTCGCGTTTTTCCAGCAGCGTGGTCTGCACGCCCTGCGCCTGCAGGCGGATGGCCAGTGCCAGGCCGCCGAAGCCGGCGCCCACGACGACGGCGGTATTCGATGCGTTCATGCGGATGTCCCGATCTGGTGAGGGTGGATGCGGCGTGCCGCGTCCAGTGCCTGCAGCACGGGGACGGGCGGTTTGCCGGACAGGATGCGTGCTTTATCAAGCAGGGTCGTGCGGCCCGCGTAGAAGCGGGCGATCAGCGGCGCGGGCAGGCGGTAGAAACGCTGCATCACGCGCCAGCGCGCGTCCGGGCTGCCGGCCAGGAACAGCATGCGGTTCAGCAGGCGATAGAAACTCTGCTGCCGCCACGCGGCGCGCGCATCGGCACGGATCGCGCCGAACAGCGCGGGCGCTTCCAGGGCGGACAGGCCGGCAAGACGCCGCGCGAGCCGCACCGCGTGCGGCAGGGAGTAGCCGGTCGTGAAGTGGAACAGCCCCGCGCGCAGGCCGGCGCACGGCTGGCCGCGCAGGTTGTCCCAGTAGCGTTCGACGTCGCCCGCCAGCACGATCGGCAGCGCGCCGTGTTCTTCGCGCAGGACCTCCGTGATGCGCCAGCCGCGCTGCGCTGCGTAGGCGGCGACGTTGGCGCGCAGCCGGTCCGCGTCGCGCGCGGCGGCGTCGACGTAGTGCGTGTCCTCGATCAGCAGGCGGCTTGGTCCGAACGGCAGCACGTAGACGAAGCGGTAGCCGCCTTGCTGCGCGACGCTCGCGTCCATGATGATGGGCGCGGCCAGCCCGTGCGGCGCCGCGAGACGCACTTCCTGGCCGAGGAAGGTCTGCCAGCCCAGCGCGAGGCCCGCATGGCGCAGGGGGCCGCGGCCGTCGACCACGGCGCGCGCGTGCAGGCGTGTGCCGTCGACAAGCTCCACGTGCGTCGGCGCCAGCGCGGCGATGTGCGTATGGGTGCGCAGCGTGGGGCCCAGCGCCCCTTCGATGACGTGCGCGAAATCGTTCGATGCGATGCTGCAGTAATCGCCATCCAGCGTGCGCACATGGCCGGGAAAGATCACGTCGTAGCGCGGCCAGCGATGCGATATCAGCGGCGCGATCCAGTCCAGTTCCTCCGCATCGAGATCGCTCGCATGGAACGACCACGTGTGGTTGCCGCCGATGTGCGCGTCCTGTTCCAGCAGCAGGATGCGCAGGTCGGGGCGGTGCGTGCGCAGGCGCCACGCGATCAGGCCGTTGGCGAGGCCGCCGCCCGCGAGGATCAGGTCGTAGGTGCTCATGGCAGCGCCGCTTCGACGATGTCCGCTGCGCGCGCCGTGCCGCCGGCCCGCGCCACCTTGTCGGCCAGCGGTTCCAGGCGCTGCGCGAAGACCGGGTCGCCCAGCAGGCGGACGAGGTGGCGCGCGAGCCGGCCCGCGCTGGTAAAACGGGCCGACGCCTGGATGCCCACGCCCGCGTGGCGCATGCGCGCCGCGCCGCCCGGGTGGTCGAACGCGATCGGCAGCGCGAGCATCGGCGTCCGCGCGGCGACGGCATCCATCACCGTGTTCCAGCCCGCATGCGAGATGACGGCGTCCGCCCGCGCGAGCGCGGCCTGTTGCGGTGCGAAATCCGTGACCCACGTCGCGCCGGACTTCAGCAGTGCCGCTTCGTGGCGCTTGCCAAGGCCGCCGCAATGCGCGAGCAGCAGTTGCACGCCGGCGGCGCGGCACGCCTTCGCGATGCGCAGGAACAGGCCGAAGCGTCCGCCCTGCATCGTGCCCAGCGACGCGAACACGAACGGCCGGTCGGCGGCGATGTCGGGCAGGGTGCCCGTCTCCGGCCGCGCCACCGGCCGCAGCGGCCCCACATGATGAAATTGCGGCGGCAGTGCACGGCGCGGGAATTCGAAGGCCTCGACCGTCTGGCTGATCTGCGCGCGCGGCGACAGGAATTCGTGCAGCATCCCGCGCACCGGCACGCCCAGGCGGCGCGCCTGCGCTTCGACGGCGCGGCGGTGCGGCCCCATCATCCAGTCGTACACGCGCGTGCTTTCCTCGACGATCTTCAGCGATTTCGCATCGGTGCCGGGACCGAAGGGCATGACGGGCAGCGGGATGCCGGGCTCGCGGTTCACGGGCAGGGCGCAGGCGATGGAGATGAACGGCAGGCCCAGCGCCTCCGCCACGAGGCCGCCCGCCGCTTCCATCTGGTCGGCGAGGAGGGCGTCGATATGGAGTGTCTCGATGGCCGCCGGCAGCGCCTCGCACAGCATCGTCGTCGAGCGGGCCATGTCGCGGATCACGCGGGAGACGCCCAGCGGTCCGCCGGGATTCGCCGCGAGGCGCATGGACGCCGCCAGCGATCCCGGTGGATGCGAGGTCGTGCCGACGGCGTGGAACCCGATGCGCGGATCGCGCACGAACATGGCCGCGTCGGGCCGGTGGATGAACGTCACCTTGTGGCCGCGGTCGACGAGCGCGCCCGCCAGCGCGCTCAGGGTCGTGAAGTGGCTGAGGAAGGCGGGAGCGACGACGCCGAAGTGCGCCATGTGGTCAGTTGGGCGCGCCCGCCGGCACGCGGCCGAACAGGCCTTCGACGAAGCGGCGCGTGGTCTGGCGGGCGCCGAGCGCATCGAACAGGTGGCGCTCGGCGTCGTGCAGGTGCAGCGCGAGGCGGCGGTGCGCCTCGTCCTGGCCGACGGCGTTGATGAGCGTCGCCTTGCCCGCATCCTTCCCGGTATCCTTGCCGGTGACGGCACTGTCGTTGCCCGCCACGTCGAGGAAATCGTCGCGCAGCTGGAACGCATGGCCGGCCGCGAGGGCGAAGGCGCGCAGCGACGCGGCAACGTCGTCCTCCGCCTGGGCGACGATGGCGGCCATGTCGACGGCGACGCCCAGCAGCACGCCCGTCTTGAGTTCGTTGGTGACGGCGATGTCGTTTTCCGTGCCGCGGTTGCCGCGCAGGTCGAGGAACTGGCCCTGCGCGAGGCCCTGCGTGCCGACCGTCTCGGCCAGCCGCGCGACGAGGCGGGCGCGCACGGCCGGCGGGACGTCCTGCGCGGCCGCGAGGATGCCGAATGCGCGGCTGAGCAGGGCGATGGCGGCGAGGATCGTCACGTCCTCGCCGAACTGCACGTGGATCGTGGGACGGCCGCGGCGCAGCAGCGCATTGTCCATGCACGGCATGTCGTCCAGGATCAGCGAGGCGGCGTGCACCAGCTCGACGGCGCACGCGACGTCGACGAGGGCCGGCGACGTGCAACCGAGGTCGCGCGCCACGAGCATGACGAGGAGAGGGCGCATGCGCTTGCCGGCACCGAGGGCGGCCGCGCGCATGGCTGCGGTCAGAAGGTCGGTATTCAGGAGGTCGACGCGCGCGGCGTCAGGGTTCAGCCAGTGGCCGAGGCGGTGTTCGATCGCCAGACGGAGCGTGTCGAGGTCGTCGGGCGGCGGCACCGGGAAACCATCAAAAATGCCGAAGTCCTCATGCCGCCTTGCTTGTATGGACATTCCCACCCCTCCCGCGCGCGCTGAATCGTCAGAATTGACGAATTCAGTCGATCATACCGGAACAACCTTAGCGAATCGCTAATTGTTCAAGCGTGCGCGGGACAAAAGCGGGTCAGGAGAGGTTCGGCGCCAGATAACGCTCCAGCTCCTCCTTTGGCAGACCACGGCGCTTCGCCATATCCTCGAGCTGGTCCTGCCCGATCTTGCCGACCACGAAATACTTCGACTCCGGATGCGAGAAGTAGAAGCCCGAGACGGCGGCCCCCGGATACATCGCGAACGATTCCGTCAGCTGCATCCCGATCTCGTCGGCTTGCAGGGTCTTGAACAAATCGGCCTTGACGGTGTGCTCCGGGCACGCCGGATAGCCCGGCGCCGGACGGATGCCGACGTATTCTTCCTTGATCAGCGCCTCGTTCGACAGCTTCTCGTCGGCGACGTAACCCCACAGGTCCGTGCGGACGCGCTCGTGCATGTATTCGGCGAAGGCTTCGGCCAGGCGGTCGGCCAGGGCCTTGACCATGATCGACGAGTAGTCGTCCCCCGCGGCCTCGAAGCGCTTCTCGATCTTCTCGGCGCCGATGCCGGCCGTGACGGCGAACATGCCGATGTAGTCGGCGATGCCGGACGATTTCGGCGCGATGAAGTCGGCCAGGCACTGGTTCGGGCGCTGCACGCCGTCGACCACGGGCTTGACGCCCTGCTGGCGCAGGCCGTAGTACGTGAAGGCGACTTCGCTGCGGGTATCGTCCGTGTAGATCTCGATGTCGTCGTCGTTGACGGTGTTCGCGGGCAGCAGGGCGATGGCGCCGTTCGCCGTCAGCCAGCGGCCGTCGATGATCTTCTTCAGCATCGCCTGGCCTTCCTCGAACACCTTCGTCGCGGCTTCGCCGACCACCTCGTCCGTCAGGATCGCGGGGTACGGGCCGGCCAGGTCCCACGTCTGGAAGAACGGGCCCCAGTCGATGTAGCGGGCAAGCGTCGCCAGGTCGACGTTCTTGAAGACGCGGCGGCCGACGAACTTCGGCTTCACGGGCGCGAACGCCAGCTGCGCCTTGTTGGCGCGCGCCTGCTCCAGGCTCACCATCGGCAGCGCCTTCTTGTTCGCGTGCTGTTCGCGGATGCGTTCGTAGTCCTCGGCGATCTCGGCGACGTAGCCGTCGCGCGTATCCGCCGTCACGAGCGACTGGCCGACGGAGACGGAGCGCGACGCGTCCGGCACGTACACGACCGGGCCTTCGTAATGCGGCGCGATCTTGACGGCGGTGTGCGCACGGCTCGTCGTCGCGCCGCCGATCAGCAGCGGAATGCGGCGGTCGCGGAACCACGGGTCGCGCTGCATCTCGCGTGCGACGTGGGCCATCTCTTCGAGCGACGGCGTGATCAGGCCGGACAGGCCGATGATGTCCGCGTTCTCTGCCTTGGCTTTCGCGAGGATCTCGGAGGCGGGCACCATCACGCCCATGTTGACGATCTCGAAGTTATTGCATTGCAGGACGACGGAGACGATGTTCTTGCCGATGTCGTGCACGTCGCCCTTCACGGTCGCGATGACCATCTTGCCCTTCGGTTTCGCGACGATGCCCGTGCGCGCTTCTTCCGCCGCCTTTTCTTCCTCGATGAACGGGATCAGGTGGGCCACGGCCTGCTTCATCACGCGCGCCGATTTCACGACCTGCGGCAGGAACATCTTGCCCTGGCCGAACAGGTCGCCGACGACGTTCATGCCGTCCATCAGCGGGCCTTCGATCACCTGGATCGGGCGGCCGCCATCGGCGGCGATCTGCTGGCGTGCTTCCTCGGTGTCCTCGACGATCCACTGCGTGATGCCGTGCACGAGCGCGTGCGACAGGCGCTTGCCGACCGGCGCGTTGCGCCACTCGAGGTTCTGTTCCTGCTTGGCGCCGCCGGCCTTCAGCGTGCCGGCGAATTCGATCATGCGCTCGGTGGCGTCCGGACGGCGGTTCAGCACCACGTCTTCCACGCGCTCGCGGAGTATCGGGTCGAGGTCGTCGTAGACGCCGACCATGCCCGCGTTGACGATACCCATCGTCATGCCGGCCTTGATGGCGTGGTACAGGAACACGGTGTGGATCGCTTCACGGGCCGGGTCGTTGCCGCGGAATGAGAACGACACGTTCGAGACGCCGCCCGACACCTTCGCATACGGCAGGTGCTCGCGGATCCAGCGCGTGGCGTTGATGAAGTCGACGGCGTAGTTGTCGTGCTCCTCGATGCCGGTGGCGATCGCGAAGATGTTCGGGTCGAAGATGATGTCTTCCGGCGGGAAGCCGACCTTCTGCACGAGGGTGTCGTAGGCGCGCTTGCAGATCTCGATCTTGCGCTCGAACGTGTCGGCCTGGCCCTTTTCGTCGAAGGCCATCACGATCACGGCGGCGCCGTAGCGGCGGCACAGCGAGGCCTGGCGCAGGAATTCCTCTTCGCCTTCCTTCATCGAGATCGAGTTCACGATGGCCTTGCCCTGCACGCATTTCAGGCCCGCCTCGATCACGGACCACTTCGACGAGTCGATCATGATCGGCACGCGCGAAATGTCCGGCTCCGAGGCGATCAGGTTCAGGAAGCGCGTCATCGCGGCCTGCGAATCGAGCATCGCCTCGTCCATGTTGATGTCGATGACCTGGGCGCCGTTCTCGACCTGCTGGCGCGCGACGGACAGCGCCTCGTCGAACTGTTCGTTCAGGATCATGCGCGCGAATGCCTTCGATCCCGTCACGTTGGTGCGCTCGCCGACGTTGACGAACAGCGAGGTGTCGTCCACGACGAACGGCTCCAGGCCGGACAGGCGCAGCGCGACGGGAATCTCCGGCACGGTGCGCGGCGGGCAGTCTTTCAGCAGTTCGCCGATCGCCTGGATGTGTTCCGGCGTCGTGCCGCAGCAGCCGCCGGCGATGTTGACGAAGCCGGCGTCCGCGAATTCGCGCAGCAGGGCGGAGGTGTCGGACGGCAGTTCGTCGAAGCCCGTGTCGCTCATCGGGTTGGGCAGGCCGGCGTTCGGGTAGATGCACACGAACGTCTCGGCGATCTGGGAGAGTTCTTCGGCGTACGGGCGCATCAGGGCGGCGCCCAGCGCGCAGTTCAGGCCGATCGTCAGCGGCTTCGCGTGGCGCACGGAATTCCAGAAGGCCGAGACGGTCTGGCCGGACAGGATGCGGCCCGACGCGTCGGTGACGGTGCCGGAGATCATCAGCGGCAGGCGCGGCGTGTCCGGGTGCTCGTCGAAATACTGGTCGATGGCGAACAGCGCGGCCTTGCAGTTCAGGGTGTCGAAGATGGTCTCGACGAGCAGCAGGTCGACGCCGCCCTCGACGAGCGCAGCCACCTGTTCGTGGTACGAGGCGACGAGCTGGTCGAACGTCACGTTGCGCGCGGCCGGGTCGTTCACGTCCGGGGAGATGGATGCGGTCTTCGGCGTCGGGCCCAGGGCGCCGGCGGCGTAGCGGGGCTTGTCCGGCGTCGAGTATTTCACGCAGGCGGCGCGCGCGAGCTTCGCGGCTTGTACGTTCATCTCGTACACCAGGTGCGCCATGTGGTAGTCGTCCTGGGCGACGCCGGTGGCGCCGAACGTGTTCGTCTCGATGATGTCGGCGCCGGCGGCCAGGTAGCGCTCGTGGATTTCCTGGATGATTTGCGGCTGCGTCAGGTTCAGCAATTCGTTATTGCCCTTGACGAACAGCTCACGGGCACCGGTATCGGCCGGTGCGGCGAAATCGATGAAGCGGCCGGCCGGGCCGCCGCGGTAGGCCTGTTCGTCCAGTTTGTATTGCTGGATGATCGTGCCCATCGCGCCGTCCAGGATCATGATGCGGCGGGCGAGGGCTTCGCGCAGCTGGGCTTCGACGGGGGACATGGCGTGGACGGCGGTGTTCATCGTAGGGCTTTCCTGAGAGCGGCTGGATAAATATGAGGCGGGTCTGTGATTATACCGTTACTGGCCGAGTTTGTTCCCGATGCGGCCCGAGGTCCACGGTTCGCTCGAAATCGGACGCGAATGTAAAGACGTATGTAACGTATTGTTTCAAGCGTCGTATTGTTACAGTGTGATACAAATTGCCCCATATTAGCAATTTCCCGGATACATACAGAGGTGACAATAAATCCCATGACACCGCCGCTGGCGCGGTTTCATTGAACTGTATCAGTCCAATCAACGGAAAGTGCGGACCGTCGCTCCGCCGCCAAAATGGGAAGAATTGCAAATGAACAAAGAATACGTGCCTGAGTGGGACCAGCCGGCCGTCCGCAACGAAGACAGCGCCCCGGCCAAGGCCCACGCTGTCGCCGGTGTGAAACAAATCGTCACGATCCGCCTGGACGTCGACATGCTGGAATGGTTCAAGTCGGCTGGCCCCGGCTACCAGACCCGCATCAACCAGGTCCTGCGTGAATACATGGAAGCGAATCGCGTGCGTGCTCAGGGCGAGCAGCACTGATTCCTTTCATGTCCTGATGGTCGGGGCACAGCGCCTCGCTCATTTGCAGACCTGATTTGCAGACCTGATGCCGGAACGGCATGCCATCCGACAGAAAGCAAAAAAGGGCATCACCCGGCGCGACCGGCTGATGCCCTTCTTTATTGTTGTTTCAGATCGTTACGCGAACGCGAGACCGTCAAACGAAAAGCCTTTCAGGAATTCGCCCGCCGCCAGGCGCTTGCCGCCCGGCTTTTGCAATTCCGTCAAGCGGAGCGCACCGGTGCCGCATGCGACGACGATGCCTTGCGCATCCGCCTGCAGCACCTGGCCCGGCTTGCCCTGGCCGTCGGCCGGTTGGGCGTTCCAGATCTTGATCGTGGTCGCGCCCGCCTGGCCATGTGCGCCCGGGAACGGGTTGAACGCACGCACCTTGCGCGCCAGCTCGATGGCGGGCAACGTCCAGTCCAGCTTCGCTTCTTCCTTGCCGATCTTGGCCGCATAGGTCACGCCGTCGTCCGGCTGGGGCACGGCTTCCAGTGCTCCCTGATCCATTTTTCGAAGCGCATCGACGATCATGCGGCCGCCGAGGGCCGCGAGCTTGTCGTGCAGGCTGCCGGTCGTGTCCGTGTCCTCGATGGCGATGCGCTCCATGAGCAGCATCGGGCCGGTGTCGAGGCCTTCTTCCATCTCCATGATCGTCACACCCGTCTCCGCATCGCCCGCCTCGATCGCGCGGTGGATCGGCGCGGCGCCGCGCCAGCGGGGCAGGATGGAGCCGTGGATATTGATGCAGGGTTTGATGTCCAGCGTGGAGCGGGGGAGGATCAAGCCATAGGCGGCCACGACCATCACGTCGTACTCTGTCGCCAGCAGGCGCTCGTGCGCGGCCTTCGCTTCGGCCGCGCGCTGCGGATCCTTCGCATCCATCCGCAGCGACAGCGGCTGCAACACGGAGATAGAGTGCGCGACGGCGACCTGCTTCACGCTTGACGCCTGCAGCTGCATGCCGCGGCCGGCCGGACGGTCCGGCTGGGTCAGCACGAGCGGCACGTCGAACCCGGCATCGAGCAGGGCACGCAAGGCGACGGCGGCGAATTCCGGCGTGCCGGCAAAAACGACTTTCATCGTCATGCGCGGCGGGCGGACGAGCGCTGCATGTCGCGTTCTTCCTTCTGCAGCTTCGTCTTGATGCGGTTGCGCTTCAGCGGCGACAGGTATTCCACGAAGACCTTGCCCATCAAGTGGTCCATCTCGTGCTGGATGCACACGGCCAGCAGGCCGTCGGCCTCGATCTCGAACGGCTTGTTGAACTGGTCGACGGCGCGCACCTTGACGCGCGCGGGACGCTCGACGCCGTCATAAATGCCGGGCACCGACAGGCAGCCTTCGTCGTAGACCTGCTTTTCCGGGCTGGACCAGACGATTTCCGGGTTGACGAAGACCAGCAGGTTATCCTTGGTCTCGGTGACGTCGATGACGACGACGCGCTCGTGCACGTCGACCTGCGTGGCGGCCAGGCCCACGCCCGGCGCGTCGTACATGGTCTCGGCCATGTCCGCCACCAGCTTGTGGAGGCGGTCGCCGAATTCGGTGACCGGCTTGGCAACCTTGTGCAGGCGCGGATCGGGATAGCGGAGAATGTTCAGTAAGGCCATGGCTGTGTATTCGAAATCAATCAGTAATCGGTATATTGGGCCGCGCGGGCATAAACGCAACACGCCGCCCCCGCTGCCGGGTGCGGTTTGTCTTGCTAGTTCAGGGATTTCTCGGCAGAATTTGATTCAGTAAGGCAACTATTGCGACCCTTCATGATCCGCTGCGCGGTCGAAGAGTCGTCTGGTTCCTGCGTTGTTGCCGGCCGAGGTGGCGTAGCACCCGTGTCGATGCGGCACTTTACGGACTCTCCAATGAAAAATTTTAGCACAGGCGTTGCCCGGTCGCTCGCGATCCGCGCCGCCGCTGCGGCCCTTGTCGTCTCCTGCGCCGCCGTTTCCGCCCAGGCTGCCACGAACTGCGCATTCCGCCCGAATGCCCCGGACCAGCACGTCGTCGTCAAGGGCGATACCTTGTGGGACATTTCCGGCGCCTTTCTCGAGCACCCGTGGTGCTGGCCCCAGGTATGGGGCATGAACCGCGACGAGATCCGCAATCCGCACTGGATCTATCCGGGCCAGATCGTCTATTTCGACCGCGCCCGCGGCCGCCTCACACTGAACAAGCCGGGCAGCGACACGGATGCCGGCCAGCCGCCGCTCGTGCGTCTTTCCCCGCAATTGCGCACGGAAAACCTCGACCAGGACAATGCCGTGCCCGCGATTCCGGCCAGCGCAATCGAGCCGTTCCTGACCCAGCCGCTCGTCGTCGAGGCGCAGGCGCTGGCGAATGCCGCGCGCATCGTCGCCGCGCAGGAAGACCGGCTGTACCTGGGCGAAGGCGACCGCATCTATGTGCGCGGCGCGCTCGACGGGGCGACGAGCTTCCAGGTCTTCCGGCCGGGCAAGGAACTGGTCGATCCGGACACCGGCAAGGTCGTTGCCCACGAGGCCGCCTACGTCGGCACCGCGCGCCTCGTGAAGGCAGCGGGGCCGGGGACGGACGTGCACACGTTCACCGTCACCCGGTCCGTGAAGGAAATGGGCGTCGGCGACCGTTTATTGCCGACGCCGCCGACGCCGCTGCGCAACTACGTCCCGCACGCGCCCGCGCGGCCGGTGGCGGCGCGTGTGATGGCGCTCGCATCCGAATCGAATTACGCGTCGCAGAACCAGGTGGTGACTGTCAACCGGGGCACGCTTGACGGACTCGATGTCGGCGCCGTGCTGCAGCTTTATCATCTCGGGCAGACCGTGACGGACCCGGAAAGCAAAGGTTTCCTTGGGTTCGGCAAGGCGAAATTGAGGCTCCCGGACGAGCAATACGGCGACCTGTTCATCTTCCGGGTTTTCGACCACGTCGCGTATGGCCTGGTCATGCAGGTGACGAAGCCGGTGCAGGTCGGCGACGTCGCACGATCACCGGAGTAAATCCACCGTGCAGGACACGGACCTTTCCGCAGCGCCTGCACGATCCTCCTCCCTGGCAGCCTGGCTCCGCCTGGAGCGCACCGCCGGCATCGGCCCGCGCACGGCCGCCGCGCTGCTGGACGCGTTCGGCAGCCCGGACGCCGTGTTCGCCGCCGACGCTTACGCGCTGGCCGCGCACGTGACCCCGGCCCAGGCGCACGCGCTGCTGCAACCGCCGTCCGATGCCACCCGCAAGCTGCTCGATGCCACGCAGGACTGGCTCGCGGTGCCCGGCCACCGCGTCGTCGCGCTGGGCGAGCCCGGCTATCCCGAACTGCTGACCCGGATCCCCGATCCGCCTTTGCTTCTTTATATTAGAGGGCACGCCCATTTGCTGGATGGCCCGTGCCTGGCCATCGTCGGCAGCCGCAATGCCAGCGCGCAGGGCAGGGCGAATGCGCAGGCGTTCGCGGAAAGCTTGTCCGGTGCCGGCCTGTGCATCGTGTCCGGCCTGGCGCTCGGCATCGACGCGGCCGCGCACGAGGGCGCGCTGCGCCGCTGCGGAGGCACGGTCGCCGTCGTCGGCACGGGGCCGGACGTGGCCTATCCCGCCCGCAACCGCGTCCTGTGCGAGCGCATCGCGCGGGAAGGCTGCATCGTCAGCGAATATCCGGTCGGTACGCCGCCGCTGCCGGGCAACTTTCCTAAGCGAAACCGGGTTATCAGCGGCCTCGCGGCCGGCGTGCTCGTCGTCGAGGCAGCCGTGCAGTCCGGCTCGCTGATCACGGCACGCCAGGCGGCCGAGCAGGGGCGCGACGTGTTCGCGATTCCCGGCTCGATCCACGCCGCGCTGGCCAAGGGTTGCCACACGCTGATCCGCGAAGGCGCGAAGCTCGTGGACACGGCGCGGGACGTGCTGGAAGCGCTCGCGCTGTCGCCGCTGCTGGCGCAGCAGGCAGCCCGGCTACCCGGGGCAGATATTCCGTTAACAGATATTAAGATCGATAACAGTGTGACCGGGCATGCCGGCGCGCCGGCGGACGCCGCGCTGCTGGACGCCCTCGGCCACGACCCTGTCGAACCGGGCATATTGCTGGCGCGCCTCGGCTGTAGCCCCGGAGAACTGGCCGCGCGCCTGCTCGTGCTGGAGTTGTCAGGCCGTCTCGAACGGCTGCCGGGAGGCCTCATCCAGAGGATATGGAAGGGATAATGAGCGGAAAATATGGTGGCGAACCGGATAAGGCCGATAAACAACGCTGATGTTTCCGGGCGGCAGTGGCGCACGTGACGCACTTGTGTCGCACGGAGCTTAGCTGCTACAGTAGCGTCACCATGTTCGACATCCTAGTCTATCTTTACGAGACGTATTACCGTCCCGATGCCTGCCCCGAGCCGGCTGCCCTGGCACGCAAGCTGTCTGCCGTCGGTTTCGACGATGTCGAAATTTCCGAAGCGCTGGACTGGCTGAATGGCCTGACAGAAATGGCCGGGACTACCAACCCCGCCCTCGAATCGAGCGGTACGCGTTTCTACATCGCCCAGGAAGTCGATACGCTCGGCAGTGCCGCCGTCGGCTTCATCCAGTTCCTGGAACTGGCCGGCCTGTTGACCGCGTCGCAGCGCGAGATCGTCATCGAACGCGCGCTGGCGCTGGACGAATCGCCTGTCACGCTGGGCAAGCTGAAGATCATCGTCCTGATGCTCCTGTGGAGCCAGGGCAAGGAGCCGGACGCGCTGATGTTCGACGACCTCTTCGGGTCGGACGAGGAAGATGCGGCGCCGCGCCTGCTGCATTGACGGCGGTACTAAATGAATACGTGAAACGGGGCTGCGGCCCCGTTTTTTCTTGCGGTAGAGCAAGATCAAGCGTATTTTTCAGGGCAGCATGACCGGGTTGCATCAAGGCGCACGCAGGCAGAGTCTACTTGCGGATTGCGCGACAACCCGCTTATCATTGGCCGCTATCTGCCAGTTGTTACCAATAAGCTATCAAACGGCCGGCTTATCGAGCCTGCCGACTTAGGAACCATATGACCAAAGCCCTCATCATTGCCGAAAAACCCTCCGTGGCGAACGACATCGCCAAGGCGCTCGGCGGCTTTACCAAGCACGATGAGTATTTCGAATCCGACGAATACGTCCTGTCGTCCGCCGTCGGCCACCTGCTCGAGATCGCGGTGCCCGAGGAGTACGACGTCAAGCGCGGCAAATGGAGTTTTACGCACCTGCCGATGATTCCGCCGTACTTCGCGCTGAATCCGATCGCGAAGACCGAGTCGCGCCTCAAAGTGCTGAACAAGCTGATCAAGCGCAAGGATGTCGACACCCTGATCAACGCATGCGACGCGGGCCGCGAAGGTGAACTGATCTTCCGCCTGATCGCCCAGAACGCCAAGGCCAAGCAGACCGTCAAGCGCCTGTGGCTGCAGTCGATGACGCCGAACGCGATCCGCGACGGCTTCGCCCACCTGCGCAGCGACAAGGAAATGCTGCCGCTGGCCGACGCCGCGCGTTGCCGTTCGGAAGCGGACTGGCTGATCGGCATCAACGGCACCCGCGCGATGACCGCGTTCAACTCGAAGGAAGGCGGCTTCTACCTGACGACGGTGGGCCGCGTGCAGACGCCGACCCTGTCGATCGTCGTCGAGCGCGAAGAGAAGATCAAGAAGTTCGTCCCGCGCGATTACTGGGAAGTGCGTGCGGAATTCCGCGCCGGGGCCGGCATGTACGAAGGCCGCTGGCTCGACACCAAGTTCAAGAAGGACGACGCCGATCCGGAAAAGCGGGCCGAGCGCCTGTGGTCCAAGGTCGACGCGGAAGCGATCGTCGCCGCCTGCACGGGCAAGCAGGGTAACGTCACCGAGGAATCGAAACCGACGACGTCGATGGCGCCCGCGCTGTTCGACCTGACATCGCTGCAGCGCGAGGCCAACGGCCGCTTCGGCTTCTCGGCCAAGAACACGCTGGGCCTGGCCCAGGCGCTGTACGAAAAGCACAAGGTGCTGACCTATCCCCGTACCGATTCGCGCGCGCTGCCGGAAGACTACCTGAATACCGTCAAGTCGACCCTGGAGGTGTTGAAGGGCAACCCGAACTACCACCAGTTCGCCAAGCAGATCCTGGACAAGGGCTGGGTCAAGCCGAACAAGCGCATCTTCGACAACAGCAAGATCTCGGACCACTTCGCGATCATCCCGACCGGCGTCGTGCCGAAAAACCTGTCCGAGCCGGAACAGAAGCTGTACGACCTCGTCACCCGCCGCTTCATGGCCGTGTTCTTCCCCGCCGCGGAATTCCTCGTCACGACCCGCTACACGGAAGTGGAAGGCCACCAGTTCAAGACCGAAGGCAAGGTCATGACGAACCCCGGCTGGCTGGCCGTGTACGGCAAGGACACGACGGGCGACGACAAGGACGGCGCCAGCCTCGTGCCGGTGGCGAAGGGCGAGAAGGTGCTGGCGGAGAAGGTCAACGCCAACGGTCTCGTCACCAAGCCGCCCGCGCGCTACAACGAAGCGACCCTGCTGTCGGCGATGGAAGGTGCCGGCAAACTGGTCGATTCCGACGAGCTGCGCGACGCGATGGCCGGCAAGGGCCTCGGCACGCCGGCGACGCGCGCGGCGATCATCGAAGGCCTGCTGACGGAAAAATACCTGCTGCGCGAAGGGCGCGAGCTGATCCCGACCGCCAAGGCGTTCCAGCTGATGACGCTGCTGCGCGGCCTGGGCGTGAACGAATTGACGGCGCCGGAATTGACGGGCGAGTGGGAATACAAGCTGTCGCAGATGGAAAAGGGCCAGATTTCGCGCGAAGAATTCATGCGCGAGATCGCCGAGATGACCGAGATCATCGTCAAGCGCGCCAAGGAATACAACAACGACACGATCCCGGGCGAGTACGCGACCCTGCGCACGCCGTGCCCGAACTGCGGCGGCGTCGTCAAGGAAAACTACCGCCGCTTCGCGTGCACCAAATGCGATTTCTCGATGAGCAAGGTGCCCGGCAGCCGCCAGTTCGAGATCGAGGAAGTCGAGGAACTGCTGGCGAACCGCACGATCGGCCCGCTGCAGGGCTTCCGCTCGAAGATGGGCCGGCCGTTCGCCGCGATCCTGCGCATCGTGCGCGATGAAGACATCCACAACTACAAGCTGGAATTCGACTTCGGCCAGGACCAGGACGAGGGCGAAGACGGCGAAGGCGTCGACTTCACCGGCCAGACCCCGCTCGGCCCGTGCCCGAAATGCACCGGCAACGTGTACGAGATGGGCCTCGCCTACGTCTGCGAGCACACGGTGGCCAAGCCGAAGACCTGCGATTTCCGCAGCAGCCGCATCATCCTGCAGCAGGAAATCCTGCCGGAGCAGATGGCCAAGCTGCTGAACGACGGCAAGACCGACCTGCTGCCGGGCTTTGTCTCGCAGCGTACCCGCCGCTCGTTCAAGGCCTTCCTCGTGCGCGGCAAGGATGGCAAGATCAGCTTCGAGTTCGAGGAGCGCAAGGCCAAGCCGGGCGCCGCCAAGGGCAAGGACCAGGCGGACGAGGCCGATGGCGGCGCGGAGCCGGCTGCCGCCAAGCCGGCCGCGCGCAAGGCGGCGGCGACCAAGGCTGCTGCCGCGAAGCCTGCGGCCAAGACGTCTGCTAAACCCGCGGCCAAGACGGCTGCCGCCCGCAAAGCGCCTGCCAAGCGGGCCACGGCGGCCAAGAAGGCGGTTGTCGGCGAATAGACCAGCGCGTCACCAATCAAAGCCGCGGCAAGTCCGCGGCTTTTTTTATGTCCACTGATCACAAAAAATCTCAGGTATCGATATCTTTGATGAAAGTATTGATATCGGTCAATACAACGGACATTTTCGTGTATATTTCCCAATCGCAATTTTGTTATTGATTGTTACCGAAATATATACCAAATATATAATATGATGAGATTATCCGATCTTAAAATTGGTACCCGCCTGTACCTTGGCTTCGGCGCCGTCGTTGCCCTCCTTGTCCTGCTGGTCAGCCTTTCGTACGGCAATTTTGCACGTCTGCGCAACGCCAATTTCCTGAACATTCACACTTATAAAGTGCTCGGCGAGGTCGATGCCGCCCTGACGAGCCTGGTGAACATGGAAACCGGCCAGCGCGGCTTCGCGCTGACGGGCAGGGATGCGTCGCTAGAACCCTATAACGCCGGCAAGGAAGAGTTCCGTGCCCACGTCGAGGCGGCGCGCAAGCTCACGGCCGACAATCCGCGCCAGCAGGAACGGCTGCGGCATCTGGCCGAGGAAGAACAGAAATGGCTGGACGCCGTGGCCGAGCCGGCCATCAGGCTGCGCCGCGCGGCGGCCGATGCCGACATGGCGGCCGTCGTGACGGCCGAGCAGGCCGGCAAGGGCAAGCAGGGGATGGATGCGATGCGCAAGCTCGTAGCCGACATCAAGGCCGAGGAAGCGGGCCTGTTGGGCGAGCGCAGAACGATGATGGACAAGCTGGCGTCCACGATGTCGGTCACGCTGATCGGCGGCGGCATCACGGCCGTCGTGCTGGCACTGGCGCTGGTGCTCTGGCTGGCCCGTAACATCACCGCGCCGCTGGCGTATGCGGTGCGCGTCGCCAGGCGGGTGGCGCAGGGCGACCTGACGACGCGCGTCGAGGTGGATTCGAAGGATGAGACGGGCGAGCTGATGGCCGCACTGAAGGAGATGAACGACTCCCTGATCGACATCGTGACCCGCGTGCGCACGGGCACGGAGACCATCGCCACCGCGTCGGGCGAAATCAACTCGGGCAACCAGGATCTCTCCGCGCGTACCGAGCAGCAGGCCGGTTCGCTGGAAGAGACGGCGTCGTCGATGGAAGAACTGACGTCGACCGTCCGCCAGAACGCGGACAATGCACGCCAGGCCACCCAGCTGGCGGCCAGCGCGTCCGAGACGGCCCAGCGCGGCGGCGACGTCGTCGCGCAGGTGGTCAGCACGATGGGGTCGATCAACGCATCGTCGAAGAAGATCGCCGACATCATCACCGTCATCGACGGTATCGCCTTCCAGACGAACATCCTGGCGCTGAACGCCGCCGTGGAAGCGGCGCGCGCCGGCGAGCAGGGACGTGGGTTCGCCGTCGTCGCGGGCGAGGTGCGCAACCTGGCCCAGCGTTCGGCCGCCGCCGCCAAGGAAATCAAGGCGCTGATCGGCGATTCGGTGGAACAGGTCGAAGCGGGCTCGCGCCTCGTCGACCAGGCCGGCAGCACGATGGAAGACGTCGTCGGCAGCGTGCGCCGCGTGACGGACCTGATCGGCGAGATCGCCGCCGCCAGCGAGGAGCAGCGCGCCGGCATCGAGCAGGTCAACCAGTCCATCACGCAGATGGACCACGTCACGCAGCAGAACGCGGCACTGGTCGAACAGGCGGCCGCCGCGGCGGATGCGATGCAGGAGCAGGCGCACCAGCTGGCGGCGCTGGTCGGCACATTCCAGACGGGGCAGACGGTGCAGGCGGCGGCGCGTCCGGCTGTTGTGGCCAAGCCACGGGCGGCGCTGGCGGTGCAGCCGGTGCGGAAAGCGAAGCGGCAGGAGCCTGTCGTGGCGGAGGAGTGGGAGACGTTCTGAGCGGTCTTCCGGGCATAAAAAAACCGCGACCCATCCGGCATCGCGGTTTTTTTTACATTCGACGCCGGTGTTATTCGCGCCAGTCGTCCTGCAGCGCGCGGATCGCCGCCTCGCCGTTGCGGATCGCCTTCACGCGGCGCACGATCTCGTTGCGCCAGGCTTCATCGGCATCCTGGTCGCCGTCGTCGCTGTCCACCATCAGCAGACGCAATAGCTCGTGCCTGTCCTCGGCGGACAGTTGCTGAATCTGGGCGGCCAGTTCGGCGACGATAGGCATGAGTGTCTCCTAGCAGGATATTGTGACCAGATCATAACGTGAAGTTCAGTGCATGTCGACAGGCTGCATGTTGTCTGTGGGCTTCCTGTCAATCAGCTTGTTGTCGGGGTCGATACCGGCCCGCGCCGGGCGGCCGGCGACCACCAGGACGACGCGCTGGCCGGCCTGCGTCACGAGCCGGCGCTCGCGCGCGAGCGGGTTGCCCGCCTCGTCGTCGACGCCGAATTCGATGTAGTCGCGGAGAACCTGCGGCTGTTCCTCGCCCTGGTCGCCGGCGCGCACCTTGCCGGCCGTCGCGCGGATCTCGACCTCGTACCTGCCGTCCGGGCGGCGGCGCGCCGTCGCGCCGTCGACGTGGTTTTCGTACAGGACGATGGACTCGAACAGGTCGTCGATCAGGTAGGCCTTGTCCGGCGGCGTGATGCCGCGCAGGCGCTCGACCAGCGTCGCCACGGTCGGATACGGCGGCCCCTTGTACGCGTACTCCTGCAGCAGGCCGTGCAGCACGCCGTTCACCGCATCCTCGCCGACCAGGTCCTGCAGCAGATACATGGCGAGGCTGCCCTTGTGGTAGTGGATGTAGCTCTGGTTCTCGTTCTGCGCGAGCGGGAGCTCCTTCTTGTTCTCGCGCGCGCGGCCCATCAGGTATTCCTCGAGGTCGTAGCGCAGGAAGCGCCGCATCTTGCTGGAGCCCAGCGTGTTCTTCATCGTCATCAGCGCCGTGTATTCGGCCAGGCTTTCCGACAGCACGGTCGCGCCGCGCATGTCGGCGCCGACGATCTGGTGCGCCCACCACTGGTGGCCCACCTCGTGCGCGCTCACGTAGTACGGGTAGTCGATGTCCTTGCGCGAGTCCGGGTCCACCTTGGCGATGAAGCCGACGCTTTCCGAGAACGGGATCGTGCCCGGCGCCGCCTGCGCGTACGCCGCGTAGCGGGGGAATTCCGCGATGCGCAGCTCGCGGTTCTGGTAGGGGCTGTAGTGCTTCGTGCCGTATTCCAGGGCCGCCTTGGCGCCGCGGATCATGCGGTCGACATTGAACTCGTGGCCCGGGTGGTAATACACGTCGATCGTCACGTCCTGCCAGCGGTCGTGGCGCACTTCGTAGCGGGCCGACTGGAACGTGTAGAAATTCAGGACGGGTTTGTCGGCCTTGTAATGGAACCAGCGCCGGCCGCCGCTCATCCACTCCTGCTCCAGCGTGCCCGGCGCGACCACGGTCTGGTCCGGGCTCGTGCTGACGACGGCGTCGAAGCGGATCCAGTCGGCGTCGTTGGCGATGTAGCTGTTCGCGCGTGCCGCTTCGTTCTCGTGCGCGGCCATGCGTTCGCGCGGCGCTAGGCCGTGGCGCTTGCGGTCGCGGTCGTCCTCCAGTTCGACCGTGCGCTGGTAGCCCACGTGCGGCAGGACTTCGTTGGAAAAGAAAGTGCCGTTGCCGACGACGGCCGTGTCGCGGCCCAGGCCCAGCACGCCGCCAGGCGCGTCCAGCAGGTCGAATTCCAGCGCCGTGCGCGCGCCCGGCTGCAGGGGCGATGCCAGCTGGTAGTGATAGAAGCCGTGCTGCGGATCGGCGCGCAGCAGCCGCGCCGCCTGCGCGAAGCGCGGACGGAAGTCGGGGCCGGGTTTCTGGAACAGGATGACGTCGCGGATCGGCGCCGCCGTGCGGTTTTCCAATTGGTAGAAGCCGTGCACCTTCAGCGTGCGGGTGGCGGGATGGATGTCGACCTGCAGGCCGACGTCGGTGATGCGCGGCTGCGGCAGTTTTGCGAAACGCTTGTAGCGCAGTTCGTAGTCGGCACGTATCTGTTCCTTGTGCCACGCCGTCTGGTAGGTGCCGAGGTGGACGAGGTTGTACCACAGCACGCCGCCGCTCGCCGCGAACACGAGGACGCCGGCCGCGAAGCCTTTCAGCACGCCCGGCGTCAGGCGCTGGCGGGCGAGTTGCAGGCGTTCGGCGAAGCTGTCGCTCACGCCGCGCGGCCACAGCACGAGCGCGATGGTGAACAGGATGATCGCCGCGCCGCCCCAGTAGATTTGCAGGGTGCGCTGCAGCGGGAGATAGTGGCCGAAGCCGTTCATGGCCGAATACGTGATGTCCGGCAGCGCGCCGTACACGAGCATCGGGTGGTCGAGACCGAAGCCGCCGAGGAACAGCGTGATGACGTAATAGGTCACCAGCGCGAAGTAGGCGAGATATTTGTGGTTCAGGATGGCCTGGGCGGCGATCGCCAGCACGGCCAGCAGCACGTAGCGGGGCAGCAGGATGCCGAACAGCGTCGTCAGGTACAGGCCCGGTTCCAGCGTCACGTAGCCGTGCGCGAGCTGGATGCCCATCCCGCATACCATCGCGGCCAGCAGCAGCAGGGCCTGCAGGCCGACGAGGGCGATGGTCTTGGCGGCCAGCGGCAGCCAGCTCGGGACGGGCAGCGCATCCATCATCTGCGCCATGCGCGCCTCGCGCTCGCGCCATACCATCTCGCCCGCATAGAACGTCGTCACGATCAGCACGAACAGCGCGAACACGTCGCGTATGAGTTCCAGCACCATGTACGTGACGGGGTAGGTCTTCGTGCCGTAGATCGCGCCCAGGTCGAGGGAGCTGACGATGAGGGTCAGCATGCCGGCCAGGACGATCACGGCGAAGTAGACGTTCTTGACCGCCTCGCGCAGATTCATCCAGCTCGATCGGGCCAGCAGCACGGCGAGGTTGCGCGCGGCGAAGTCGGGCGCCTCGTGCAGGTCGGCCATGCCGGCCGGCGCTTGCGGCGCGCTTTCCGGTTCGGGCCGCGCCTGGCCGCGCCGGCCGGCCGGCGTGGACACGAAGCTGAAGCGCCAGTAGCCGAGCAGCAGGACGACGAGCGAGAACAGCGACCAGATGGCGCGATTGATCAGATAGACGCCTGCGAACGGGACCTGTAGCGTGTTGCGTTCCGTGAGACTCCAGTACTCGGTGAGGCGGATCAGCGCCGTCGTGCCGAACGGGTCGATCAGCGCGGCGAGCGTCTTGTAATCGAGGTCGCGCGCCAGCGACGGGGCGACGATGTAACCGATCAGCATGACGACGCTGGCCACGTACACGGCCAGCATGCGCCGCGTGAGCGCCGCGAGCACGAAGAAGATGGCGCCGAAGATGAACAGGTTCGGCACCAGCGTGAGGAAGTAGGGCAGCAGGTAGCCCGCCACCGAATACGGCCCGAGGCGGACAGGGTCGATGCCGGGCAGCGCCGTCCCCAGCAGGGTGCCGAACAGGATGGCCGAGAACACGACGGCCAGCGTCGCCAGCGCGCCGAGGAAGCGTCCGAACACGTACGCGTATTTCGGGATCGGGGCGCTGAAGAAGAAGTGGTGCATCTCGTATTCGAAGTCCTGCTGCACCGAGCGGCCCATCATCGCGGCGACGACGATGACGCCGAGGGAGCCGAGGAACGCCGCGCTCAGGGCGATCTGGCGCGGCGCGTTGATCAGCACGCGGCCGCCGAACGAGACGAAGGCTTCCTTGAAGACGCCGCCCGCGGCGGCCATCCACAGCAGGGCCAGCGCGAAAAAGGCAAAGAAATACACCCAGGTCGACAGCAGCTTCAGGCGCTGCCGGGCCTCGAAGCCGGCGATGGCGAGGAGCGCACCCATGAATCAGCAGTTCCCGGCCATGTCGTTGTGGCGGCCGGCGATGGTGGCGAAGTAGACGTCTTCCAGGGTCGGGTGGATCGGCTCGAAGTCGTCGCCGGGATAGCGGTCCGCGTACACGTGGATCAGGGTGCGGCCGGACAGCAGGCGCGTGGAGATGACGGTATGGCGCTTCTGGAACGCGGGCAGGTCGGCCTTGCTCACCACTCTCGCCCAGATCTTGCCCTCGATGCCTTCGATGAGGCGCACCGGCTCGCCGCACAGCAGCACGTGACCCTTGTTGATGATCGCCATGTTGGCGCACAGGTCGGCCACGTCGGACACGATGTGCGTGGACAGGATCACCGTCTTGTCCTCGCCGATGTCGGACAGCAGGTTGTGGAAGCGCACCCGTTCCTGCGGGTCGAGGCCGGCCGTCGGCTCGTCGACGATGATCAGTTGCGGGTCGCCCAGCAGCGCCTGGGCGATGCCGAAGCGCTGGCGCATGCCGCCGGAGAAGGTGCCCATCTTCTGGTTGCGCACCTCGAACAGGTTGGTCTGCTGCAGCAGGGCGTCGACGACTTCGCGCCGGCGGTGACGCTGCGACAGGCCTTTCAGTTGCGCGAAATGGTCGAGCAGTTCGTAGGCGGTCACTTTCGGGTACACGCCGAAGTCCTGCGGCAGGTAGCCCAGCAGGCGACGCACTTCATCCTTTTCGTCCAGCACGTCGATGTCGTCCAGGAAGACGGAGCCGCTGTCGCATTCCTGCAGGGTGGCGAGGATCCGCATCAGGGTCGACTTGCCGGCGCCGTTGGGGCCGAGCAGGCCGAACATCCCGGGCGGGATGCTCAGCGAAACCCTGTCCAGCGCGACCACGCCATTGGCATAGGTCTTGGACAAGTTGCGGATTTGTAATTCCATGGAGACTCCATTGCTCGTGACAATGCACGCATTTCATGACTGTTGCATTGTATTAAAAAGGAGCCGACCCGGCAGCAGCGGTGCGACACACGGCATTTTCACAAGTCCAGAGTGCAGAAAAGCGGGAGCAGGATGCAGGCCAGCATACAACGTGGAACGACTTATGTCTATTCTGGCAACATTACCGGTGATATCCCGGCCGGGCAAGAACATGCATAATGGCCCTATGGATACTCTCATCAACAAGGACAACATCCTGGCCGTCACGCGCCAGGGCCGCACCCGGGCCGAGTCGACGGACTGGTTCCGTGTCGCCGTCGGCCTGTACTACCTGGCCAACCTGATGACGAAGGAAGCCATCGATTTCAAGACTGTGGACCGCGACTTCAACCGGTTCATCTACCACACGATCGGCGGCGGCCACACGATCACGAGCATCCTGCAGTTCATGAGCGGCAAGAGCGTGTTGCCGGTGCTGCAATCGGAGCGCTTCATGACGGCCTTTACGGCCACATGCACGGACGTGCCGCCGGATTCGATCCCGTTCCTGCTGGAGCTGAACCTGGGCGTGGCAAAGAACATCTCGAAGCTGGAGGTGGAAGGTCCCGTGCACGACTGGCTGGAGGCGCAGAAGCATGCCCAGAAGACACGTGAGGAAGGGGCGGCGGGCGAGGGCATATAATTCGGCTTATCGAACAACAAGCTGATAGGTCTCTCATGACAACCCGCACCATCAACCCTCTTGACCACCTGATCGTCGGTTTCGACAAGGCCTTGCGCGTCGTGGGCGGCGTGGCGAAGGCCGCGCGGCCGAATCCGGGCGTTTCGGCGCCGGACTGCGAACTGAATACCCAGGAACAGCGCCACAGCGCCGGCCTGATGCGCGTGAACCACGTGGGCGAAGTGTGCGCCCAGGCGCTGTACGACTCGCAGGGCCGCCGCGCGTCGACGCAGGCCATGCGTGCGCAGTTCGCCAAATCCGGCCGTGAGGAAGAAGATCATCTCGCCTGGACGGCCGAACGCCTGGCCGAGCTGGGTTCGCAGCCGAGTCTCCTCAATCCGCTGTGGTATGCCGGCGCCTATGCGCTCGGGACGGTCGCATCGCGCCTGGGCGACGCCGTCAGCCTCGGCTTCGTCGTGGAGACGGAGCGCCAGGTCGAGGCGCACCTGAACAGCCACCTCGACCAGCTGCCGCCGCACGACGCGAAGTCGCGCGCGATCGTCACGCAGATGCGCGACGACGAGATCGAGCACGGTGCCAAGGCGCAGGAAATGGGCGCGGCCGAGATGCCGTTGCCGGTCAAGGCCGCGATGCGCGCCATGGCCAAGGTGATGACCACGACGGCGTATTACATCTGAGGCTGAGGCTTAGCCTTCGACGATCTCGAACGAGTGCGTGATCTCGGCCGTCTTGGCCAGCATGATCGACGCCGAGCAGTACTTGTCGTGCGACAGGTTGACCGCGCGTTCGACGGTCGCCTCCTTGAGGTTGCGGCCCGTGACGGTGAAGTGGAAGTGGATCTTCGTGAACACCTTCGGATCCGTCTCGGCGCGCTCGGCCTTCAGCGTGACGTCGCAGCCGCGGACGTCTTCCCGGCTGCGCTTGAGGATCAGCACGACGTCGTAGGCGGTGCAGCCGCCGGTACCCAGCAGCACCATTTCCATCGGGCGCGGTGCCAGGTTATGGCCGCCACCCTCGGGGGCGCCATCCATGTTCACCAGGTGGCCGGAGCCGGTTTCGGCCCGGAAGCTCATCCCGGAGGGGCCGTTCCAGCTGACTTTGACTTCCATCGATTTCTCCACTTCGTTTGACAGGTAAAGACGAGCATTCTAAGCCAGCGCGGCGCGCCGTGCTGATGATGCCTTGGCGCGCCCAGGAAAACCTCCTGATTGCTTCACGCTCTTGTATCATTCCGTCCAAATCGACAGGTACACCAATAGTTTCCCCGCATTGAAACACTGAAAACCGTGGGCTGTCTTGCGGCTTTTTTTAAGTGTCGCGCTGAATGGTGCACAGTTCGGTACATCCGCCGGAAATTCCTTGTTCGCGTATTTTTCGAGCAGCACGCGAAATGGCGCGGACACCCAGGTCCGATTGGCATTAGGCGCTACCCATACAGGCGAAGCCGATGGTTCGAAAGAATCCTTATCGGCATACCCGGCGGCATCGAACTCCGCGACCATGGAGACTGCGAATGCGGGTCCAGGAACAGTCTCTCCCGTTTCCGGCGTCTCGAAGATCTCGAATCTACCATTGCGTCCAGGGATGTTCATCTCGACGGTCGCGGTCAGCTCGTTCATATTCGTTGACGGCATTTTTATTTCCTTTTCCTTCGCGCTGCACCCTTGGATAAATAACACAGCACAAATGGCCGCGCTTGCTGCATACTTGTGTATTTTCATGAAGATAACTGCTCAAGGTGACTGGACTCGTTAAAATTCGGGCGCAGGTTGTCCTTCGATCCATTCCCATTCGCGCTTCGCCGTTCCGTATGTGAGGAATTGTTGCCCTAAACCAGTCACTTCGAACCGTCCGTTTTCTTTATCGGCAATTCCCGTTTTTTCGTCACTTTTCCCGGGATTGAAATTGTATTTATCTTCCATGTGGATAGTGACGTCGGCACGATATACTATTTCTGCCGATTTGTTCGTCGTAACGGTAACGTCGGCACTGATCCAGATATAATGGGCGCCGATCGTTTTTTGCCAGTTTTCGCTTGCCGGAGACTGGGCAAATTTTCCCGGTCCGATGGCGTAAGCCTCGCTGGTGACAGAGAACTTTACACGGTCCTTGCCGATGATCTCCATGTGTTTTTGGAAATCTTTCCGTAGTTTGACTTTCAGCTCGAGGGCGGCCGAATCCTCTCTGAGGTATTTTTCATAGTCGACTGTGTAGGGCTTTCCTTTTCCCTCAAGAAAATGCCTGTAGGCAGCAGTGGCATCGTGAAGAGCCCCGCTGGCGCATTTGTCCGTCAAGCTGGTAGTGGCTTTGCGGAGCAGTTCGTTATTGCAGAGAAGCTCTGCGCCCCACAACATTCTTTTCCACTTCGAAAGCTGCTCATAATCTTCTTTCGTTGGGGCGCGCTTCTCTTCCACGTCAAGAAATCCGTTATCGTGGACGATGTTCGGTCGCGTTGGCTTACCGATGTGATATCGCCCCGACTGTCCCTCGAGCGCAACCTTCTGGGTGTGAACTGCTTTCTTTTCGGTAGGCTGCAAGAGAATTTCAAATGGATTATTCACTTGGCACCCTTAAATTTTGCAATTTCCTTCATCGCCGCGTGACCGATCAATACCTTTGCCGCTTCTGCACTGTTACTTTGCGGTATGTCTGTCAGACCGGTTTCATCCGTGGTCCCGAAGAAGACAGCGCCGCTGCTGAGCCGCATGAAGTAGGCCGTGTTGTCGAGCGGAGATCCATCCGCGGAATCGATCAGGCGAATCGTATGGTTGTAGAGTGCGGCCACACTGCTGGGGAGGGGGACGAACGAGGTGGGAGCTGCTTTGCCCCCATCAAGGACATGTTGTCCACCTTTCACCGTAAAGTTCCCCGGACAAGCGAACGTGATATTTTGCCCATCCAGCGTTACCGAAGATTGTCCTGCCTGAAGCACAATCTTTTTTGATGCCTTGATCTCGATACGGTCATTCACCGAAATGACGGTCACTTCCTTGTCCGCCAGGATCTCCAGCGCATCCGTATGCGCCTGCAGCGATACTGGCCCGTTGCCGGCGAACACCTGGATGCCACCCTCGTGCGAATACAACGCGGTGGCCTCAGCCGCCACCGACGAGACCGTGTATGCCGCAGTCATGTGGAGGTCCGATTGCGTCGTCCAGTGCAACTGCTGCCCGGCGAACAGCACGGTCGAGGCCGGCGTCGCCCAGTTGATGTTGGCTTGGGCATCCATCAGCACCAGCGGCGCCCCGAATTTCTCGACGGGCGCGGCACTGTCGAGATCGCGCGATCCCGGCTTGGCCTTGAGCCCCTGCTGGCCGCCGACCGCGCCTGCGAATTTACCTTTTTCCTGCGGATCGATCCGGGCCAGCAAATCCTTCTGCGCCTGCACCGCGGCGGCGCTGGTCAACGCCTGCTGCCCCTTGGCTGCGTCGAGCAAGGTCTTGTCGAGGGACTGTGCGGCCTGCAGCGCGCCGATGGCCTCCGCCGCATCCATCTGCGTCGAGGTCACGCCGGTTCCCTGTCCGCCGCGCAGACGCGTGGTGAGGAGCACGCCTTCGCCGCCGCGCACCACGGCCCAGGCGTCGGTGCGCAATTCGAAACCGCTGCCGCGATAGGGGCCGCGCTGGGCCGAGCCGGGCGATTGCGCCACCAGGTAACCGAGGTTCAGCTGGGCCGCCGCCGTGCTGGTGGCCAGGCGCATGCGCAACTGGCCTTGCGTGTCGTCGAGCTGCCACTGGTTGAAACCGTTGCCGTCGAAACTGCGGGTGTGGATGCCGGAGATCGTGCCGGCATGGTTCACGCCCGAATCGACGCCGGCCGCGAACGGCGGCGCATCGGCGCCCGTGTACAGCTGGGCGACCACGAGCGGGCGGTCGATGTCGTTGTCGATGAAGTCGACCAGCACTTCGGTGCCGATGCGTGGCGTGAATTGCGTGCCCCAGTTCGGACCGGCCAGCGCTTCGACCACGCGTACCCAGGTGCCGGAGCGATCGTCGCCCGGCGCGCAGCCTTTGTCGTCCGTGTCGTGATCCAGGCTGCCGGGGTTCGCGCCGGCGCCGCGCTGCCAGGCGAATTGCACGCGGACCTGGTGGTCGCGCCCGGTCGTGGCGACACTGTCCGGTATGCCGACTACCAGCGCCGTCTGCGGGCCGAGTGCCGTGCGAGGATGAGGCAGGGCAGTCGCGCGGGGCAGGATAGCCACGGTGTCGCGCACGCAACCGAAGCGATTGCGGTACGTGCCCGGTTCGATGCCGCTACGCTCCGCCGTCGCGATCCGGGCGCCGATGTTGTTGCGTGCCTCGTGCTCGAGCCACAGGATCTTGAAGCCGTTCTCGCCGTCGGGGTAGCGGTCGTGCTGCGTCAGTTCGAAGGTGTGGCCGGCCGCCAGTCGTCGAGCCGCGCCTTCGCCTTCGAACAGTTTGTTGTCCAGCTCCAGGGCCTGCAGCATGAGGCGGCTGTGCAGGTTGGCCGTGCCGGTATCGGTGGCGATGCGCTCGCCCGCGCCGTCGTAGACCTGCAGCGGCGGCACGTCGCCGGCATCGAGGTTCGACCGCTGTTCGGCGGCGGGCGCCCGGACCTGGACCGGATCCCAGCTGCTGATCGAGACCGCGTTGGCCTGGACGCGCCGGCACATGCGGAAGCGATCGATGGCGTCGTCGGTGTCGGTCGCGCGCACGCCGTGGAAGCGGATGGCGGGGTTACCCGGCGTGGCGGGCAAGCGCGCTTCGCTGTCGAAGATCACGAGCCGGTGGCGTGCCTGGCCGCTGTCGTCCGCATTGTCCTGGTCGTGTTCGAAGCGCCAGGACAATCCTTCCGATGCCAGCAGCCGCACGAAGAAGTCGTAGTCGCTCTCGCGGTACTGCGTGCAGATGGGGCGCGCCGGTAGATCCTGCGTGATGTCGAATTCGAAGCGCAGCTGCGGATAGTCGGCGAACAGTTCGGTCACGATGTCGCGGACATTCCTGTTCTGGAAAATGTAGCTGTCGCGGCGCAGACGCAGCAGGGCCAGCGCAGGCTCCAGACGCAGGCGATAGCGGGCGACGCCACCGTCGGCACCCAGCCATTCGGCAGCGGTGCAGATGCCGTGCCAGGCGCGGCGCGAGTCGTCCGGTTGCAGCAGCGTGATGGTCAGCTCTTCGCCCAGGAATCCGTCGAGCTCGAGATCGGTCGACGTACTGAGCGCATCGACGTCGAAACGGTACAGGTCATTGACGGCCTCGCGGCCACGTACGCGTTCGGCCAGCGGCGCCTGCGGCAGCGCGACGTCGTGCGCACTCGCCAGGGTGACGAGGCGCGCGTGCTGGGACAGGCCGGTTCCGAAGCGTCCGAGCGCTTCGCTCAACGTAGCGAAATCCATGTCAGGACAGGGTCATTGTCGGGTTGGACGCACGTGGCGCCATACGCGTGCCCGGCGCGCAGTCTTTGCCGCGGCCCGTATTCGTAGTATTGGTCCTGTTGCTGGAAATGCAGGGGGTGGGAGACGAATCGACATCCCGGATGACTTTACGGCTCATGCGTTTATGGTCCTGCTCGGAACAAGGATTTGCAATATTTTAATCGTCTAATGGTAACATTTTGGACAGACTTTCGTGGGAAATCGTGCTTGCGCAACGCTACTGGTTATTGTGGAAAAGTGTGACTTTTATGGCCGCGCATACCGCCGTCTGCAAGGTGGGATTTTGCGATTGTTCGCACTGCCGGGAGCGAATGGATTTTCGTGTCACGCACATACGAGTCGGTGATTTTGATCGCTCCTTCCCGCAAAGGTGGCCGGCGCTATGTCGAAAGGTCTTGCCAGGCGCTCTCAGACCGCCAGCACGTAACGCTCGCTCTTCATGCGCCACGCGGCAAACGCGACGGCCGCCCACGCCGCGAGCGCGGAGCACAGGAACGTCAGCACGAACGGCAGCAGGCCGATGTCGCCGCCCTTGGCCGTCTCGCGGAGCAGGGTCTGGTTCGACAGCATCGGCACGAGGTACATCCAGGATGCCGTTTTGAGTTCCAGCATCGACACGGCGAGTCCCGGCAGCATCGGCACGAGCATCACGATCGATAGCACGCTCTGCGCTTCCTTGAACGAGCGCGCGTTCATCGCCACCGCGATCTGCATGGCGGCCGCGAACAGCGACAGCGGCACGGACGCGAGGCAGACGAGCAGCAGCCGTCCCCAGCTCACGCGCCAGCTCATGCCGATTTCTTCCAGCGGCATCCACGACAAAATCGCATGCGCCAGCATCAACTCCAGTGTGATGCCGATGACGGCCAGCGCGGCGGCGGCCAGCCACTTGCCGGCGACGAGTTCCCACGTGCGTACCGGTTGCGCCATCAGCACTTCGAGCGAACGCCGTTCCCGTTCGCCCGCCGTGGAATCCACGGCCGCGGACAGTCCGCAGATGAACGCGGGGAAGAACAGGAAGCCGAGGATGCCGCCGATGAGGCCGGCCGAGCGCGCGGCCGTCGTGCCCGTGTCGTAGCGCTGCACCTGCACGGGCGACAGCGCGGCCGGCGACACGCCGTGCGCCAGCAGGCGCGCGCTGGCGATGTTGGCGCCGTACGCGTTCAACACCTCTTCGACGTCGCGCCGGCCGTCCTGCTCCGTCGACGAGTCGTACCACAGTTCGATGCGCGCGGGCCGCATCGCGGCGTAGTCGCTCGCGTACTTGCCGGGCAGGCGCAGCACGGCGGCGGCCTTGTGGGCGCGCAGCAGGTCGCCGATCGCCGCTTCTTCCATGGGCGGCGTGTCGCGCACGGTGATGTTCTTCTGCTTCAGCTGGGCCATCAAGGTCGGCGCCTGCGCGCCGCCGATCACGGCCAGCACGATGCCTTCGCGCTCGGGCTTCGTCGCGCGGTCGATCCACTGGTGCAGCAGGACGCCCAGCAGCACCGGGTACATCAGGGTGAACAGGGCGAGGAGGCCGAGCGAGCGCCTGTCGCGCAGCGATTCGCGGAACTCTTTTTTGAAGACGACGAGGAATTTGGAGGTCATGCCACGATCCCTTCGTCGGTGCCGACCAGGCGGACGAACGCGTCTTCCAGGTTGGCGATGCCCGTGCGCCGGCATAGCTCGTCCGGCGTACCCTGCGCCACCGTGTGGCCCTTGGCGATGACGATCACGTCGTCGCAAAGATGACTCACCTCCTGCATCACGTGCGTGGCCATCACGACGCAGCAGCCTTCCTGGCGCAGCGTGGACAGCGCGTGGCGCACGGCGCGCGTGCTCATCACGTCCAGGCCGCGCGTGGGCTCGTCCAGCAGCAGGTGGCGCGGGCGGTGCAGCAGCGCGCGCGCGAGGGCCACCTTGATGCGCTGGCCCTGCGAAAAGCCCTTGCTGCGGCGTTCCAGGATGTCGTCCATCGCGAGCATTTCCGAAACGTCGTCGATGCGCGCGGCGAGCGCGCGTTTGTCCATGCCGTTCAACTCGCCGAAATAGGTGAGGTATTCGCGCGTGGACAGGCGTTCGTACAGGCCGAACTGGTCGGTCAGGAAGCCGATGTTCGCGCGCACGGCGAGCGGGTCGCGTTCCGGGTCGATGCCGTCGATGGCGATGGTCCCGTGGTCGCGCTTGAGCATGCCGACGAGGGTGCGCAGCAGGGTCGTCTTGCCGGCGCCGTTGGGGCCCAGCAGCGCGGTGATCTGGCCGTCGCGCGCCGTGAAGCTGACGCCTCCCAGCGCCTGCACGCTGCCGAATTGTTTGCGGACTTCTTGTGCTTCGATCATAAAGAGAGGCCTGTGTTCAGGGTTGCGGTCCGGCGCTGCCGAGCTGGAAGGTCGGGGCCGGGATCTCGTTCAGGCAGGCGCCGTCGACTTTCGCTTCGGGCCGGTCGAGGAAGGTGCGCAGCAGGCGTGGCGCGCAGCCCAGTTGCGACACGCCGTGGCCCGCGTTCGGCGCCGTCAGCAGCTGCGCATGGTCCATGAAGCGGGCGGCGTCCTGGGCGCGGCGCGGCGGCGTGACGGGGTCGAGGGCGCCGGACAGCAGCAGCACGGGCGCCGCGATGCGCGTGGGGGGCGTCTCCGGCACGGCCGGCACGTTCATGGCGCGGCACAGCCCGCGCAGGCGGTCGGCCAGCGTGCGCGTGAGCGGACTCGCGTCGCTCGCGGCCAGCGCGGGCGTAAAACGCGGCATGTCCTCGGCGCAGACGACGGCCAGGTGCAGCAGGGTGGCCGGCGAGCCGTCGGGGGAAAAGTCGGCGGCCAGGTTGCGGCGCGCGACGAACGGCTGCCAGCGGCCCGCGCTGGCGCTGTGCACGAGGAACGGGAGGCGGCGCGCGTCGGCCGGCGCGTACAGCATGTTGCGCACGGTGTCGAGCAGGCGCGCGCTCGTCATCGTGACGTCGACCTGGCGCGCCGTGCGCGGGTCGGGCAGGTTCAGCGTCAGCGGGGCGGCATCGAGCTTGCCGACGAGCGCGTCGAATTCGCCGCGCAGGTTCGAATAGGCGCGGGCGCAGGCGGCATCCCTGGCGCACTGGGCGAACAGCTGGTCGAGCGCGGCCTGGCTGTCGCGGCCCCCGGCCGGGATCACCTGGTCGGGTGCGGCGACGGCGTCGAGCAGCAGGGCGCGCACGCCGGCGGGGTAGGCGCGCGCATAGGCCTGCGCGAGGCGGGTGCCGTACGAGCCGCCCCACAAATTGATCCTGTCGTAGCCCAGCGCGCGGCGCACCGACTCGATGTCGCGCGCGGCGGCGGCCGTCGTGTACGCGGCGAACGGGGCCTTGCTGGCCGCGATGCAGCGGCGCAGGGCGGCGTCGGCATCGGCATCGCTCAGCTGCGCGTCCGCGTCGGCGTCGGATGCGCATTCGAGCTTGCCGGACAGTCCCGTGCCGCGCTGGTCGATGAACACGATGTCGCGCGTGGCGCGCACGCGCTTGAAGGCGGTGCCCAGCAGGGGGAGCACGTCGCTGCCCGCTTCGCCGGGACCGCCGGCCAGAACGAACAGCGGATCCGGCCGCGCGCCCTGGCGCAGGGCGGGGGCGATCGTCACGTGCAGGTTCAGGGTGGCGGGTTTGCCGGGTTCGAGCGGGACGGGCAGGGTGAGGCAGCGCAGGGCTTCCTCGACGCCGGGCAGGTGGCAGCTGCGCGCTTTTGCCGGCGTGTCCGCCGGCGCGGCCGTGGCCGGGAGGGTGGCCGCCAGCAGCGCACCCAGGAGCAGGATCGATTTCAACAAGCAGTCTCCTCTTTGATGCGGGTCATACTAATTTGTCATCGATTTCGCGGTCAATGAAAAGTTGCAAAATTGCATGATCCGGCATGGATGTCCTTGCGCTGGCTCCAGTCTGGTGCATCTTGACTGTCGGGTGAGGAATCGGCTATAGTCGTGGGCTTTCCATTTGCTCGGGAAAAGACAATAAGGCAGAGTCCGCGAAGTCGTATCGCCCGCGGAACCACCATTCGAGCATTAATTCCCTATACATAGGAAGTCAACATGAAAACTTTTTCCGCTAAGGGCCATGAAGTCCAGCGCGATTGGTACGTGATTGACGCGACGGACAAAGTCCTCGGACGTGTTGCCAGCGAAGTGGCACTCCGACTGCGCGGCAAGCACAAGCCGGAATTTACTCCGCACGTCGATACCGGTGATTTCATCGTCGTCGTCAACGCAGGCAAACTGCGCGTGACCGGCACCAAAGCCAACGACAAGAAGTACTACCGTCACTCGGGCTACCCGGGCGGTATCTACGAAACCAACTTCCTGAAAATGCAACAGCGTTTCCCGGGCCGCGCCCTGGAAAAAGCCGTCAAAGGCATGCTGCCGAAAGGCCCGCTGGGCTACGCAATGATCAAGAAGCTGAAAGTGTATGCGGAAGCTACGCACCCGCACGCTGCCCAGCAACCCAAAGCACTCGAAATCTAAGTAAGGAACTGACATGATCGGTAACTACAACTACGGCACCGGCCGTCGCAAGAGTGCAGTGGCCCGTGTGTTCATCAAGGCTGGCACCGGCCAGATCATCGTGAACGGCAAACCGGCCGCCGAATACTTCTCGCGCGAAACCGGCCTGATGGTCATCCGTCAACCGCTGGAACTGACCGGCAACGTCGAGCGTTTCGACATCAAGGTCAACGTGCATGGCGGCGGCGAGTCCGGCCAGGCAGGTGCAGTGCGCCACGGCATCACCCGTGCACTGATCGACTACGACGCAGGCCTGAAGGGCGACCTGGCACGTGCCGGTTTCGTCACCCGTGACGCCCGTGAAGTCGAGCGTAAGAAAGTTGGTCTGCGCAAAGCACGTCGCGCAAAGCAATTCTCGAAGCGTTAATCGGATTCTGCAGCGCTTATGCGCTGCTGCCGAATCGAAAAGCCGCCCGCTGCAAAGCCGGCGGCTTTTTTGTTGCCCAAATTCGGGGTCAGGTCCCTTTTTTCTTTAAATTCGGGGTCAGAGCACATTTTTTCGTCGTGTTGAAACGAGGTCTCTGCGCCTCGGCGGATGTCCTAACCCGCTCGTTTCTCCTCTACGGGAGAAAAATTCATTATTCCTGATGCAATTGTTAGGAAATGTGCTCTGACCCCGAATCTTTAAAATAATGTGCTCTGACCCCGAATGTAGACTTTAGCCATGCGGCAATGCAGCACATGCATGGACAGCCTGCTAAAATTGTGGGTTCGTACACGAACTTACCTATTTACCAAGGGGAAACAGACATGATCAAAGTTGGCATCGTTGGCGGCACCGGCTACACGGGCGTGGAATTGCTGCGCCTGCTCGCTGCCCACCCCGAGGCGCAGCTGACCGCCATCACTTCGCGCAAGGAAGACGGCCTGCCCGTCGCCGACATGTTTCCCTCGCTGCGCGGCCACGTCGACATCGCGTTTTCGAGCCCGGACAAGGCCGATCTGAAGCAGTGCGACGTCGTGTTCTTCGCGACCCCGCACGGCGTCGCGATGGCCCAGGCGCCCGAGCTGATCGCCGCCGGCGTCAAGGTGATCGACCTGGCGGCCGACTTCCGCCTGAAGGACCAGGCCACGTTCGAGAAGTGGTACAAGATCCCGCACAGCGCGCCGGACCTGCTGGAAGAGGCTGTCTA
Organism: uncultured Massilia sp.; assembly: GCA_946481275.1. Next base: position 165,596 of record CAMLMV010000004.1, on the reverse strand, counting down.
CGGCCTGCCGGAACTGAACCGTGACGACATCAAGAAGGCGCGCCTGATCGCCAACCCGGGCTGCTATCCGACCACGATGCAGCTGGGCTTTTATCCGCTGCTGAAGGCGGGCATCATCGACGCCGGCAACCTGATCGCCGACGCCAAGTCGGGCGTGTCCGGCGCGGGCCGCAAGGCCGAGATCGGCACGCTGTTCTCGGAAGCGAGCGACAACTTCAAGGCCTACGGCGTGCACGGCCACCGCCACACGCCGGAGACGTCGGCCCAGCTGCAGCGCTACACGGACCAGAAGGTCGGCCTGATCTTCACGCCGCACCTCGTGCCGATGATCCGCGGCATGCATTCGACCTTGTACGCGCGCCTCACGCAGGACATCACGAACGAAGCCCTGCAAGCCCTGTTCGAAGAGCAGTACAAGGATGCGGAATTCGTCGACGTCATGCCGTTCGGCTCGCACCCGGAAACCCGCTCGACGCGCGGTTCGAACATGCTGCGCATCGCGCTGCACCGTCCGGACAACGGCAACACCGTCGTCATCCTCGTCGTGCAGGACAACCTGGTCAAGGGCGCGTCCGGCCAGGCCGTGCAGTGCATGAACCTGATGTTCGGCCTGCCGGAAAGCACCGGTCTGAAGCAGATCGCGCTGCTGCCATAAGCACGTCTTCCCGCAAGCCTTGGTCACAAGACACAGATCAAGGCGACCTGTGTTGGCAACGGTACATTGACTGTTGGACAGAGCCAACGCCAAGCACAGGGGACAATCATGTTCGGTCGTAACGCAAAAAGCGAAATCGATAGCCTGATCGGTATTTCCGCACGCATCGAAGGGGATCTCGTGTTCACCGGCGGGCTGCGCATCGACGGCGAGGTGCACGGCAACGTGGTGGCCGCGGACGGCAACGAGAGCGTGCTGATCGTGTCCGAACACGCGCGCATCGAAGGCGAGGTGCGCTGTGCCAACCTGGTCGTCAACGGGTATATCGCGGGGACGGTGTATTCGTCCGACCTCCTTGAATTGCAGCCGAAAGGCCGCATACATGGGGATGTCCATTACCGCCTGCTGGAAATGCACGGCGGCGCCCTCGTCACCGGCAAGCTGACCCACCATGCCGAGTCGGTGCCCGCCGCCGAACCCGTTTTCCACCTCGGCGTGGCGGCCGAAGGGGCTTCAGCATGACTGGCGCCAACGGTCTATAATGGACGAAATCCGAATCCAATCAGGAGTTTATCCATGAATGCAGTCGCCGAAGTGCAAAACGCACAAGACACGATCCCCGCGCCCATTAACTTCACCGACAGCGCTGCCCAGAAAGTTGCCCAGCTGATCGAGGAAGAAGGCAATCCCGACCTGAAACTGCGCGTGTTCGTGCAGGGCGGCGGTTGCTCGGGCTTCCAGTACGGCTTCACGTTCGACGAAATCGTGAACGAAGACGACACGACGATGGAAAAGAATGGCGTTCAGCTGTTGATCGACTCGATGAGCTACCAGTACCTGGTCGGCGCCGAGATCGACTACAAGGACGACCTCGAAGGCGCCCAGTTCGTCATCAAGAACCCGAACGCCCAGTCGACCTGCGGCTGCGGTTCGTCGTTCTCGATGTAAGCGCGTCAAGTTTCGACATCGACAACCGCCTCGGCATTGCCGGGGCGGTTTTTTTTCGTCCGTACGAAGTGTTGGATGCCGCCGTAATGACAAGCCATTAACAATTGCTAACAGTCATGCGCGTAGTACACTGACCACGCTCCACGAATGTGGCGGCAAGGAGACACACAACCCCTATAAACGAGAGAAAAACAATGTCGAGGGCACCAATCTTACTTTGCGGTGTTACCGCTATCATACTCGCCTGGGCCGGTGCCGCCCAGGCGCAAGCACCATCCACCACCAAAGCTGCCGCCACCACGGCAGCCACCGACGACGGCACCGGCGCCTACCGCACGCAGCGCTACCGCAACCTGTTCGCCGAACGCCTGGGCCACAGTCCGCAGGAGACGCGCGCGAAAATCGAGCAGGCGTTCCAGCGGCTGTTCCACGGCGACGGCCAGGAGGAGCGCGTCTACTTCGAGACGGGCGCCAACGCCAACGGCACGCTCGCGTACATCACGGACTGGGCCAACAACGACGCGCGCACGGAAGGCATGAGCTACGGCATGATGATCGCCGTCCAGCTCGGCAAGAAGCGCGAGTTCGACGCGCTGTGGAACTGGTCGAAGACGTACATGCTGACGACCGATCCCGCCAACCCGTCGCGCGGCTATTTCGCGTGGTCGATGGGTACCGACGGTACGCCCCGCGCCACCGGGGCCGCGCCGGACGGCGAGGAATACTATGCGATGGCGCTGTATTTCGCGGCGCGGCGCTGGGGCAACGGGAAGGGGATCTACGACTACCAGAAGGAAGCCGATAACATCCTGCAAGGCATGCGGCACCACCCGGTCGTGACGGCCACCCCGCCGTTCCGCATCCATCCGGGCGACGCACCGTTCGTCGAGCCGGCCACGCCCTGGCCCAGCCCCAACAACCGCCGCGAACAGGAACAGGCGCAGAAGGCCGGCAAGCCGTGGCCGCCGCAGCGTCCGCACCGCGAGCCGCGCCCCGTCACCGTCGGACCGATGGTCGACGAGGCCCACGCGATGGTCCGCTTCGTGCCGGAGACGTTCATTCCCGGCACCGATCCGTCGTACCACCTGCCCGCGTTCTACGAACTGTGGGCGCGCTGGGGCCCGCGCGAAGACCGCGCGTTCTGGGCGCGTGCGGCAAGCGTCAGCCGCGATTTCTTCGTGAAGACGGCCGATTCCGCGACAGGCCTCGGCCCCGACCGCGCCGACTTCGACGGCACGCCGCTGAAGAACTGGGACGGCAGTCCGGGTTCGTTCGGCTACGACAGCTGGCGCACGATCAGCAACTGGTCCGTCGACCGCAGCTGGTGGAACAAGGACCCGCGCCAGCAGGCGCTGTCCGACCGCGTCCAGCGCTTCCTGGCCGGGCAGGGGATCGACCGCTTCGCCGACCGCTACACGCTGGACGGCAAGCCGCTGTCCGACCGCCACTCGACCGGCATGCTGGCGGCGGCCGCCGTCGGCAGCCTGGCGGCCACGCCGGGGCAGGTGTCCGACGACTTCCTGCGCGCGCTGTGGGACACGCCCGTGCCCAGCGGCGAGCAGCGCTACTTCGACGGCATGCTGTACCTGATGAGCATGATGCACGTGGGCGGCGAGTTCCGCGTGATCGACGCAAAGCACAAATAACAAGGAGACAACCATGATGAAACAGACGACCGTCGCCGTCCTTCTCGCCTGCACGGCACTGGGCGCGCAGGCACAGGACCGCGCGTGGCTCGACAAATCGAAATCCGCCGACGAACGCGCCCGCGCCGCCGTCGCCGCGATGACGCTCGACGAAAAGCTGCTGCTGATCGTCAGCTACACGGACAAGAAAGACCTGGCGAAGCAGCCGGACGACATCGTGCCGCCCGCGATCAAGGCCGACGTCGCCGCGCACCATATCGAGGGCTCGGCCGGCTACGTGCCGGGCATCCCGCGCCTGGGCATCCCGCCGCAGTGGCAGACCGACGCGTCGATCGGCGTGCGCGTGGGCGGCATGGAGCGCACGGCGCTGCCGTCCTCGCTGGCGACGGCGGCCAGCTTCGACCCGGCCGTCGCCGAGGCGGGTGGCCGCATGATCGCGGACGAGGCCCGCGCATCCGGTTTCAACACATTCCTCGCGGGCGGCGCGAACCTGGCGCGCGAGCCGCGCAACGGCCGCAACTTCGAATACGTGGGCGAGGATCCGCTGCTGGCCGGCCGCATGGCCGCGGGCCTGATCAACGGCATCCAGGCGCGCCACGTGGTGTCGACGATGAAGCACTTCGCCGTCAACGACCACGAAAGCCAGCGCACGACGGTCGACGTCACGATCTCGCCCGAGGCGATGCGCCAGTCGGACCTGCTCGCGTTCGAGATCGTCAACGACCTGTCGAAGCCGGGCTCCGTCATGTGCTCGTACAACCTCGTGAACGGCCGCTGGGCGTGCGAGAACGAATACCTGCTGAACAAGACACTCAAGCAGGACTGGAAGTTCAAGGGCTATGTGATGGCCGACTGGGGCGCCGTCCACTCGACGGCGGACGCCGCCAACTATGGCCTCGACCAGTTCACCGGCTACCCGTGCTGCAATCACCATGGCCCGTTCTACTCGGCGAAAAATTTCAAGGAGGCGATGAACAAGGGCGACGTCTCGATGCGCCGCCTCGACGACATGGCGCAGCGCATCCTGTGGCCGCTGTTCCAGACCGGCGTGTTCGACGATCCGCCGAAGGTCGGCAAGATCGATTTCGCGGCGCATGCCAACGTCGCGCAGCGCGCCGCGGAGGAATCGCTCGTGCTGCTCAAGAACGAGGGCAATCTGCTGCCGCTCGCGAACGTGAAGTCGGTGGCCGTCATCGGCGGCCATGCCGACAAGGGCGTGCTGGCCGGCGGCGGTTCGTCAGGCGTCACCCCGGTCGGCGGCAATGCGGTGCCGAATCTCGAGCCGACGAAGTGGCCCGGCCCTGTCATCTACATGCCGTCGGCGCCGCTCGCGGCACTCAAGGCCGAGCTACCGAAAGCAAAGGTCGCGTACGCGAGCGGCAAGGACATCATTGCTGCCGTCGCACTGGCGAAGCAGTCCGAGGTCGCCGTCGTGTTCGTGACGCAGTGGATGGGAGAAGGCTTCGACGGCAAACTGGAACTGGACGGCAACCAGGATGCGCTGGTCGCCGCGGTCGCGCGCGCGAATCCGAAGACAGTCGTCGTCGTGGAATCGGGCGGCGCGATCCTGATGCCGTGGCTGCCGCAGGTGCCGGCCGTGCTGGAAGCGTTTTATCCCGGCATCCGCGGAGGCCAGGCGATCGCGCGCATCCTGACGGGTAAAGTGAATCCGTCCGGGCACCTGCCGATCAGCTTCCCCGCGTCGAACGCGCAGCTGGCGCATGCGGAGATTCCGGGCTTCGGCAAGCCGGACGGCATCCCCGTCCACATCACGTATCACGAAGGCGCCGCGATCGGCTACAAGTGGTACGACGCGAAAGGGTATAAACCGTTATTCGCGTTCGGTCACGGCCTCAGTTACACGAGCTTCGCCGTCGCCGAACCGAAGGCGAACGTCGCGAATGGCGCGCTGACGGTCGGCGCCGCGCTGCGCAACACGGGCAAGCTGGCGGGCAAGGGCGTCGTGCAGGTCTACGTCGCGCCGGCGGATTTAAAGGCGTCGGGCTGGGAAGCGCCGAAGCGCCTCGTCGCATTCCACAAGCTCGATCTGCAGGCAGGGGACTCCCACGCGTTCACGCAGGCCGTCGATCCGCGCCTGCTGGCGACGTATGAAGTCGCGGACAACAGCTGGCGCGTCCGCGCGGGCACGTACCGCGTGCTGTTCGGGCAGGCGGCGGACGACCTGCCGGTCTCGGTGGACGTGACGTTGCCGGAGATGACCTGGAGCGCCGTCCACAAAGACTAAGCCCGTTATTTGGCCCAGTAATCCAGCACCAGCGATTTGGCGAGAGAAGGCTTGAGCATCTCGACGAAGCGCTGGTGCGCCGGATGCACGAGGTAGGCGTCTCGATCTTCGGCTTGAGCGAACGTCAGGGTAAAACAGTGCGTGAAGCCGTCGTTCAGGCCTTCCGGGCTCACGTTCGTGCCCCATTCGTAGGCCGTGATGCCGGGGATGGCCGAGGGCAGGGCGGCGAAGCCGGTCACGATCGCGTCGACGTCGTCGTATGAAGCGTCGTCCTTGAACGAGAACAGGACGACGTGGCGGAGCAGTTGGTTGGACATGGGACGGTCGGTGTAAGTTGGCGAGGCGTCATCTTACATCAGGGCGCAAGGGCGATCACGTCGTCGCCCGGCAGCGGTTCGCAGCCCGGTCCCAGCGGCTCCCAGCCGCGGTGCACGACGATGTGGCGCTCGTCGTGGCACAGTTCCACGCGGCGCGTCTGCGGGGACTCCCGCCGCACGAAATCCTCGATCGCCGTCGGCACGCTGATGTGCAGCGCGAGCGCGTGGATGTCGTCGAGCGGATGGTCGCCCACGTGCACGAGGGGCACGAACTGGCCGGCGAACATCAGCCAGTGCGACGGGATGCGGACGGGCGCAGCCGCATAGCCTTGCGCGCGCAGCCATGCCTGCGCGCGCTCGCGCGCGGGATCGGCCGGGTCGAGGCGGCCCCACGCGAACGCGATCAGCTCCGCCACCCACTGGTTGCAGTTCTGGTAGCGCGTGCCGAACGCGTAGGCGTTGGCGCTGTAGCTGGTGCCCAGCAGCGCGAGGGCCAGCGGCTTGTCGAGCGCGGCCTTCTCCAGCAGCGCGCTGTCCTGCTCGGGCGGGAACAGCAGGGCGACGTGGCCGTGCGTGGGCGCGTCGGCCCCGAGCACGAAGCCGGACATGCCCTGGTCGAACAGGCGCGGACGCGATTCGTCGCACGCGTAGTACAGCTGGCGCACGGCCCACGGCCCACCGGGATTGTTTTTCAGCGCGATGCCCGCGTGCGAATACAGCAGGCCGAAGCGGGAGAGGTCCAGGCCCGCGCGCGCGACGAGGGCGAGATCGCTGCCGGAGCGCGCCAGCTCGTCTTTCACCGCGGCGGCGAAGCGCAGCACGCGGTCCTGGTCCGCGGCCGTGACCTTGTCGGCACGGTCGCAGAAGGTCGGGATGCCGGCCGCTGCCCCCGCGCTCGCGCACAGCAGCAGCGCGGCCGCGAGGAACCGCCGGAGCATCAGATCGTCACTTTGCGCGACGCGAGGTCGCGGTACCAGTCGTCCTGCAGCGCCAGGAAGAACGGCTTCTTCGTGTCGCCGTATGCGAATTCGTAGCCGTACACGCGCTCGTTCACCTGCACGACTTCGCCCTTGCCGACGCGGCGGTCGGCCAGTGCGCGGTCGGGGACGTCGACCCAGAACTGGGTGGCGGCATCGCCGGCGACGGCGCGCAGTGTGATGCGCGTGACGCCAGCCTTGGCCGGCGCCTGGGCGACGTCCATCACGCGGTACGGGCCGGTCTCCGCGCGCTTGTTGTCGCCGCTCGAGCTGTTGCTGGAGCCGCCGATCGAATCGGAGATGCTGCCCGACGACGCGGAACCCGCGCTGGAGGCGGACGACGCGAAGCTGTCGGCGTGGGCAGGCAGGACGCAGGCGGCGGCCAGCGCGAGGGCGAGCGCGCGGGTGAAGGTCGTGTAGGTCATTGCGAAATCTTTCTTAAGCGTATCGGATAACGCAATGGTACAAGTGCCGCGCGCCGCTGAGAAGGCGAACGTGGCTTTGTTACAAACGACCCGCCGCCGCGGGATCAGTCGACTTCGGTGACGAACTGGTCGAGCGGACGGCGCACCTTCGGCAGGTTGACCAGCCAGTCCTGTTCGGCCTTGCGGTAGCCCAGCGGCAGCATGACGACGCTGCGCAGGTTCTGCTCGCGCAGCTTCAGGATGGCATCGACGGCGGCCGGGTCGAAGCCTTCCATCGGCGTCGCGTCGACTTCCTCGAACGCGGCCGCGATGACGGCGGCGCCGAAGCCGATATAGGCCTGGCGTGCGGCATGCTCGAAGTTCACCTGCGCGCCGCGGCCCGGATAGGTCGACAGCAGCTGCTGGCGGTACGCTTCCCAGCCTTCGTTGCGGAAGCCGCGCACTTCATTGGTCAGGTCGAACATGTGGTTGATGCGTTCCGGCGTGTAGTCGTCCCATGCGGCGAACACGAGCAGGTGCGACGCATCCGTGACCTGTGCCTGGTTCCACGCCACTTCGCGGATCTGCGCGCGCAGCGCCGGATTCTTGATGACCAGGATCTCGTACGGCTGCAGGCCGGACGACGTCGGCGCGAGACGGGCGGCCTCGATGATGCGGTCGATCTTGTCCTGCGCGACCGGACGGGTCGGATCCATTGCCTTGGTGGCGTAGCGCCATTGCAGTTTATTCAGTAATTCCATGGGTGACCTTATGTAGGGTGGATAGGTCACATTGTATTTTTTCCTCGCAGTGCAATAAACTAGGCGATCAGCAAATGATTTGTTCGTGAAAGGTGAAGATGGCCCGCAAGTTCGATCACTTGTCGGATGTGGAGGTGTTGCTCAGCGTGATCGAACACGGGTCGTTCAGTGCCGCAGCGGTGGTGCTGTCGACCACGGCGTCGGTGCTGAGCCGTGCCATCTCCCGGCTGGAACATCGTCTGGGTGCCCAACTGCTCCGGCGCAGCACGCGCAGCCTGAGCCTGACCGACGCCGGCCGCCGCTACGCCGAGGAGGTGCGCGGCGCGTTCGCGCAGATCGAGCAGGCGGAACGCACGATCCGCAGCACGACGGTGCAACTGAGCGGCAAGGTGCGCATGAGCGTGCCCACCAGCTATGGCCGGCAACGCCTGCCCGCGCTGCTGGCGGCCTATGCACGCGCGTATCCGCTCGTCGAGCTCGAGGTGGACATCAGCAACCGCAACGTCGACCTGGTGGCGGAAGGGTTCGACCTGGCCATCCGTTCCGGTCCGATCCCGAGCAGCAGCATGGTGGCGCGTCCGCTCGAAGTGTCGCCGCTGTGCCTGGTCGCGGCGCCGGATTACCTGGAGGCGGCGGGACCGCTATCCGGCCTGGCCGACCTGGCGCGCCAGCGCTGCATCGCCTTCATCCGTCCAAGCACCGGCCGCGTGATTCCCTGGCATTTGCGCGACGACGGGCGCGACATCGACTGGGTGCCGCCGGCCGCCGTCACGGTGGCCACCGATGTCATGGGCGTCGTGTGGTTCGCCGAGGAGGGGATGGGCATCGCGTTGTGCCCGCGCATCTTTGCCGAAGAGAGCCTCGCTGCGGGCCGCCTGGTCGAGGTGTTGCCCGGCCTGGGCGGGCGCACGCGGACGTTCTCCCTGATCTATCCGACCCACCGCAGCCTGTCGGCCGCGTCGCGGGCACTGATCGACATGCTGGTGGCCGGACGTCAGGTGGGATAAAACGCGCCGAGGATGCGGGGACCGGCGGCACCCGTGACGGTCGGCAGGTTGCCCGGCTGGCGGCGCAGGAAGCGGTAGCCGAGCCACGCGAAGGCGAGGGCCTCCACGCGGTTCGGCGCGACGCCCAGCGTGTCCGTCGAGGCAACGGGGATGTTGCCGCCGAGCGCGTCCGCGAGGTCGCGCAGCAGCACGCCGTTATAGGCGCCGCCGCCGCACACGTAGACGGCCTGGGCGTTCGTCTCCGCCTGGATGGCGCGGGCGATCGTCACGGCCGTCAGCCGCGTCAGCGTCGCCTGCACGTCCGCCGGCGACACGCCCGGACGCTGCGCCAGCTTGGCATCGAGCCAGTCCGCGTGGAACAGGTCGCGGCCCGTGCTCTTGGGCGGCGGCTGGCGGAAATAGGATTCGTCGAGCAGCAGGTCGAGCAGGGAGGCGTCGACGGTGCCCGTCGCGGCCCAGGCGCCGTCCTGGTCGTAGGCCTTGCCCTGGTGGCGCGCGATCCACAGATCCATCAGCACGTTGCCGGGGCCGGTGTCGTAGCCGGTCACGCGGCCGTCGCCGTGCAGCACGCTGATGTTGCCGATGCCGCCGATATTGACGACGACGCGCACCTGGCCCCGCTTGCCGAAGCGGGCTTCGTGGAAGGCGGGGACGAGCGGGGCGCCCTGGCCGCCCGCGGCGACGTCGCGGCTGCGGAAGTCGGCGATGACGTCGATGCCGGTCAGTTCGGCCAGCAGGGCGGGATTATTGGTCTGGCGCGTAAAACCCAGTTCGGGGCGGTGGCGGATCGTCTGGCCGTGCACGGCGACGGCGCGGACCGGGCCCGGCGCCGCCGCGGCCAGCGTCTTGACGCACTCGGCGTAGCAGCGGGCCAGCGCGTTGGCAGCCAGGGCTTCTCGCTCCAGTTCGTTGGCGCTGGCGGCCTGCAACGCCATCAGTTCGGCGCGCAGGTCGGCCGGGAAGGGCGTGAACCCCGCGTCCAGCGTGCGGATGCCGCGGCCGGAAAAGTCGGCCAGCACGCCGTCGACGCCGTCCAGGCTCGTGCCGGACATCAGGCCGATGTACAAAGTGGATGCCATTTCGACTCCTGAAAGCAAAACGCCTTGCCGGCAAGCCGTGCAAGGCGTCTATATTCGCAACGCTGAGGGATCAGCGTGCAGCCATCGCGTTACCGGCCGGCGACAGCAGCGAGAAGCGGTGCGACATCTCGGCGGCAGCCATCTTGAAGCGGGTCATTTCGCCCGGCGTCAGCGGCTGCTGCTGCAGGTTCTTCATTGCCATCGGGTCGGTGGCGCGGCCGCCGATGCGGAATTCGTAGTGCAGGTGCGGGCCCGTTGCCCAGCCCGTCGTACCCACGTAGCCGATCACGTCGCCCTGCGACACTTTCTGGCCGCGGCGCAGGCCGCTGGCGAAGCGGCTCATGTGGCCGTACGCGGTGCTGTAGTTGGACCAGTGCTTGAGCACGACAAAGTTGCCGTAGCCGTTCTGGGTGCCGACGAATTCGACGACGCCGTCGCCCGATGCCTTGATCGGGGTGCCCAGCGGCGCGGCCATGTCGACGCCTTCGTGCTTCTTCCAGGTGCCGAACACCGGATGCACGCGCATCGAGAAGCCCGACGAGATGCGGTTGAACGCCACCGGCGACTTCAGGAATGCCTTCTTCAGCGACTTGCCGTCCAGGCTGTAGTAGCCGCCCTGGTGGGTGACGGGGTCTTCGTACCAGACGGACTGGTAAGCCACGCCGCGGTTGACGAATTCGCCCGCCAGGATGCGGCCGGTGCGCACCATCTCGCCGTCCAACCAGAAGGTTTCGTAGACAACATTAAAACGGTCGCCGCGCTTCAGGTCCGAGCGGAAGTCGATGCTCGTCGAGAACATCTCGATGATCTGGTTGACGACGGAATCGGGGATCTGGCTGCCGTCGACGGCATCGTCGGTGGCGGCGTACAGCGAGCTGTTGATGTTGCGCGAACGCATCTCGACACGGCGCTCGAGCTGGGCAGGCGCGGCATTCGACACGAATTTGTCGCCCTTGCGGGTGATCGTGACGGTCTTGAACTGGTCCTTGTCGGCGATCGTCGCGTGCAGGGTCAGCAGCAGGCCGTTCTCGTCGGTCTCGGCCTGGATGCGCTTGCCGGTCTTGAGGGAGAGGATCGAGCGGGCGGTCTTGTCGCTGCGGACGAAGGCCTGGGCTTGCTGGTCTTCGATGCCGAGGCGGTTGAACACGGAGCCCAGCGAGTCGCCCGGACGGATGCGTTCTTCGTGGATGAATTGCTGCTGGTCTTGCTGGAGGGCGGCGATCTGGTCTGCCAGGTTCGGCAGCTGCAGGTCTTGCGCGACCGATTTGACCGGCATGTCCGAAGCGTCCGGTGCGATCGGAGCGACTGCGGTGGCGCCAAAAGCGCACAGTGCCAGGGCTGCAGTACCTCCGGCGACGATGCGGGTTTTGCGGCTCGTTTCAGCCAGGCCAAACCAGCGCTTGCCGGCGATTTTCTGTAATGGGTTCATGCAATCAGTTAAAATTTACCGCTTGAACAGCCCAAGACACCGTGATTTTTTTGTCGTTGTTATTAGTGTTGTCGTTGAAACTTTTCGTGCGGCAAGATTGACGGGATCGCGAATTATATCAAAATACCGGGTCTTACAACCGCTTTAGTCCTTTTCCTACAAATTTTTTATGACTTCTCCAGAAATTTCTGGTAATGCAAAAAATGCAACGCCAGCGGCCGGTCCGGCTTCTCTCCCTCTGAGCGACGCCGTCCAGGAAGCCCTTGCCATCACCAGGCGTGGTGTGGACGAGCTGCTGATCGAGAGCGAATTTGCCCAGAAACTGGCCCGTTCCGAACAGAGCGGCACGCCGCTGCGCATCAAGCTGGGCCTGGACCCGACGGCGCCCGACCTGCACCTTGGCCACACCGTGGTGCTGAACAAGCTGCGCCAGCTGCAGGACCTGGGCCACCAGGTGATCTTCCTGATCGGCGATTTCACGTCGATGATCGGCGACCCGTCGGGCCGCAACGCGACCCGTCCGCCGCTGACCCGCGAGCAGATCGAAGCGAACGCCACCACCTATTTCAAGCAGGCGTCGCTCGTGCTCGACCCGGCGCGCACGGAAATCCGCTACAACTCCGAATGGTGCGACGCTCTCGGCGCGCGCGGCATGATCCAGCTCGCCTCGCGTTACACCGTGGCCCGCATGATGGAGCGCGACGACTTTACCAAGCGCTACAAGAATGGGACTCCGATCTCGGTCCATGAGTTCCTCTATCCGTTGATGCAGGGCTACGATTCCGTCGCTTTGAAATCGGATCTTGAGCTGGGTGGAACGGACCAGAAATTTAATCTGCTGGTCGGCCGTGAACTGCAGAAAGATTACGGCCAGGAACCGCAGTGCATCCTGACGATGCCGCTGCTGGAAGGCCTGGACGGCGTCGAAAAGATGTCCAAGTCCAAGAACAACTACATCGGCATCACGGAACCGGCCAACACGATGTTCGGCAAGCTGATGAGCATCTCGGACGTCATGATGTGGAAGTACTACGAGCTGCTGTCGTTCCGTTCGATCCAGGACCTGGCCGCGCTGAAAGCCGAAGTCGAGGGCGGCCGCAACCCGCGCGATGCGAAGGTGGCGCTGGCCCAGGAAATCGTCGCCCGCTTCCACTCGCAGCAGGCGGCCGAGGATGCGCTGGCCGACTTCGTCAACCGCTCGAAGGGCGGCATCCCGGACGACGTGCCGGAAGTGGCTGTCTCCGGCGCACCGCTGGGCCTGCCGCAACTGCTGCGCCAGACGGCCTTGTGCGCGTCCAGCTCGGAAGCGATGCGCATGATCGACCAGGGCGGCGTGCGCATCGACGGCGCCGTCGTGTCCGACAAGGCCTTGCAGGTGCAGGCCGGCACGTTCGTGCTGCAGGTCGGCAAGCGCAAGTTCGCCCGCGTGACGCTCACGGCATGATCGGCCTGCTGCAACGGGTCAGCGAGGCCAGCGTCACGGTCGACGGCGACGTCACGGGTGCCATCGGCCACGGCCTGATGGTGCTCGTGTGCGCGGAAAAGGGCGACACGGAGCGGGAAGCCGACGCGCTGCTCGCCAAGCTGCTGACCTACCGCGTGTTCTCCGACGACGCCGGCAAGATGAACCGCAGCGTGACGGACGTGGCGGGCGGCCTGCTGCTCGTGCCGCAGTTCACGCTGGCGGCGGACACCCGCTCCGGCACCCGCCCGTCGTTTTCGCCTGCCGCCGCGCCCGAGGACGGGCGCCGGCTGTTCGACCATGTCGTGCGCCAGGCGCGCGAGCGTCACGGTATCGTCGAAACCGGTCGTTTCGGTGCCGACATGAAGGTGGCGTTGATCAATGACGGACCGGTGACGTTCTGGCTGCGCATTGATCCACCCCGTATCGCGAATTGAAACCGGAAACCGCGCGCCGCGGCGAGAGTCTGAGGCTAAAGGATGCAGGGAGAGAGAACATGAAAATCTGGAGCGATTCCTTTACCGAGGGCGACATGATTCCGCCCAGATGTGCGTTCGCCGAGATGGACCCCGGCAACCACATCAAGCTGTCGACCAACCGCAGCCCGCACATCGCCTGGGACGACGTGCCGACCGGCACGCAGTCGCTGGTCCTGCTGGTGCACGACATCGACGTGCCGACGGACGGCACGGACGTGAACAAGGAGGGCCGGACGGTGCCCGATGCGCTGCCGCGCACGGATTTCTATCACTGGTCCCTCGTCGACATCCCCGTGTGCCTGAAATCCTTCGCCGAAGGCAAGTTCTCGGACATGGTCACGCCGGGCGGCAAGAGCGGGCCGCTGGTGCCGTTCACGATCAAGAACGGCACCGAACACCAGCTGCGCCACGGCATCAACGATTACACGGGCTGGTTCGCGAACGACCCCGACATGGCCGGCGAATACTATGGCTACGACGGCCCGTGCCCGCCGTGGAACGACGAGCGCGTGCATACCTACGTCTTTACGCTGTACGCCCTCGACATCCCGCGCCTGCCGCTGGAAGGCCGGTTCACCGGCAAGGAAGTGCGCCTGGCGATCACGGGGCATATCCTGGACGAGGCGAAGATCTTCGGCGTGTATTCGCTGAATCCGGACGTGACGGGCAACCTGATCGGCCAGCCATCCTGATTTTTTGACAAGCTACGCCTTGAACGATCGCCCCGCGGTGCGGGGCGGCGCATCCGCATGACGACAACGAACGCATCCGCAGCACCCACCGACATCCTCCTGATCCGCCATGGCGAAACGGCCTGGAACGCCGAACGCCGCCTGCAAGGCCACCTGGACATCCCACTGAACGATGAAGGCGAGCGCCAGGCCGCGCTGCTGGCCGGCGCGCTGGCGGATGAGCCCCTCGATCTTATCGTGGCGAGCGATTTGCGCCGGGCCGGCCAGACCGCCCAGGCCGTGGCCGACCGCCGTGGACTGACGGTCGCCATCGACCCGGCCCTGCGCGAGCGCGGCTATGGCGGCTTCGAAGGCTTGCTGTACAGCGAGATCGAGGAGCGTTTCCCGCGCGAATTCGCCGCCTGGCAGGCGCGCGACGTCGATGCGCAACTGCCGCCGGGCCGCAACGTGGGAGAGAGTTTCCGCACCTTCTTCGACCGCGCCACCGGCGCCATCCTCGCGCTGGCGGCAGACAATCCGGGCAGGACGATCGCGCTCGTCGCGCATGGCGGCGTGCTGGAGTGCGCCTACCGGCTGGCGCGCGGCTTGCCGCTGGAGACGCCGCGCGACTTCAAGGTCTATAACGCCAGCATCAACCGTTTCCGCTTCGACCCGGCCGATCGCAGCCTCGTCCTGGGCAGCTGGGGCGAGGTCGACCACCTGCGTCCGGCCGTGCTCGACGAGCTTCCTTGATGGCATGCTGGCGGGCTTGGCAAGCCTTTTCTGGCGTGTGCGCAACAATCCCATAAAAAAATGTGCTGATAAATTGAGCAGCGCTTCGGGTAAAATAGCGAGTTCCCGTCGCTTCCCGTGAATTTTCTGCCGTGCAAATTGGTCCTTATACGCTGCGTAACAATGTCTTCGTCGCCCCAATGGCCGGGGTGACCGACCGTCCGTTCCGTCAGCTGTGCAAGAAGCTGGGCGCGGGCTACGCGGTGTCCGAGATGGCGGCGTCGAATCCGCGCCTGTGGGCCAGCGAGAAATCGTCGCGGCGCACGGACCATGCGGGGGAGATGGAGCCGAAGGCCGTGCAGATCGCCGGTGCCGACCCGCACGACCTGGCCGAATGCGCCAAATTCAACGTCGAGCGTGGCGCCCAGATCATCGACATCAATATGGGTTGCCCGGTCAAGAAGGTGTGCAATAACTGGTGCGGTTCGGCGCTGCTGCAGCACGAAGACCTCGTGCAGCGCATCCTGGATGCCGTCGTGAACGCCGTCGACGTGCCCGTCACGCTGAAATTCCGCACCGGCTGGGATCGCCAAAACAAGAACGCGCTGACGATCGCGCGCATGGCCGAGGAAGCCGGCATCGCGATGCTGACCCTGCACGGCCGCACCCGCGCCGACGGCTACAAGGGTGACGCCGAGTACGACACCATCGCCGCCGTCAAGGCCGCCGTCGGCATTCCCGTCGTGGCCAACGGCGACATCACGACGCCGGACAAGGCGAAGTTCGTGCTGGACTATACGGGCGCCGACGCGGTGATGATCGGCCGCGCCGCGCAGGGCCGTCCCTGGATCTGTCGCGAAATCGATTACTTCCTGCGCACGGGCGAGTATCTGCCGCCGCCGCTGGTCGACGAAGTGCGCGAACTGATGTACGAACACCTGCCGGCCCACTACGCCTTCTATGGCGAATACCTGGGCGTGCGCACGGCGCGCAAGCACATTGGCTGGTACGTCGAAGACCTGCCCGGCGGCGAAGAATTCCGCCAGCGCATGAACCGTTTGGAATCGACCGCTGAACAATTGTCTGCCGTCGATGAGTTTTTTAAATCACAACACCGGTATGGCGACCGGTTACAATACCGGCCCGCGCATCCTGACGATGACGCGATTGCCGCCTAAGTAATAGAAGAAAAATAACAAGAACGTCGGAGACAAACGCTGCCACAAGCAGCATTTAACCAGGATGAAGCTGTAGACATGAGCAAAGAAAGTATCCAGGAAGTCGTTCAAAAAAGCCTCGAAGACTATTTCAACGACCTGGGCGAGCAGAAACCGACGAACATCTACGACATGATGCTCCTGACCGTCGAAAAACCGATCCTGCAAGTGGTGATGACGCGGGCGGAGGGCAATCAGTCGCATGCCGCCCAGATGCTGGGCATTAATCGCAATACGTTACGCAAGAAGTTGCAGGAGCACGGGCTGCTGTAAGCGCCGGCGGAGGGGCCGGGGCGTGCAGGCGTGCGTCGGGCCCTTTGTCCGGCGTGCGCGAGCCCGTCCAGATTTTTTTCAACAGGCCACTCCCATGATCAAACAAGCACTCATCTCCGTTTCCGACAAAACCGGCGTCCTCGATTTCGCACGTGCGCTGTCCGCCCTCGGCGTGAACATCCTGTCCACCGGCGGCACCGCCAAACTGCTGCAGGACAATGGTGTGCCGGTGACCGAAGTCGCCGACTACACCGGTTTCCCGGAAATGCTCGATGGCCGCGTCAAAACGCTGCATCCGAAGGTCCACGGCGGCATCCTGGCCCGCCGCGACTTCCCGGAACACGTTGCCAAGCTGGAAGAGCACGGCATCCCGCAGATCGACATGGTGGTGGTCAACCTGTACCCGTTCCAGGCCACCGTCGCCAAGGAGCAATGCTCGCTGGAAGACGCGATCGAGAACATCGACATCGGCGGCCCGACCATGCTGCGCTCGGCGGCCAAGAACCACCGTGACGTCGTCGTCATCGTCGACCCGGCCGACTACGGTCCGGTGCTGGCCGAGATGAAAGGTACCGGCGAAGCGGCCGGCAGCGTCGGCTACGAGACGAAATTCCGCCTGGCCAAGAAAGTGTTCGCGCACACGGCGCAATACGACGCCGCCATCACGAACTACCTGACGAGCCTCGGCCCGGACAGGGAGCACACGAACCGCGCCGCCTACCCGCAGACGCTGAACCTGCACTTCGAAAAAGTCCAGGACATGCGCTACGGCGAAAACCCGCACCAGACGGCCGCGTTCTACCGCGACCTCGTGCCGGCCGCCGGTAGCCTGGCCAACTACCGCCAGCTGCAGGGCAAGGAACTGTCGTACAACAACATCGCCGATGCGGATGCC
Source organism: uncultured Massilia sp. (assembly GCA_946481275.1). The sequence continues at coordinate 148,399 of CAMLMV010000004.1, read as the reverse complement.
GCGTGGGAATGCGTCAAGTCGCTGGGCGGCTTCAACATGCCGGCCGGCTGCGTGATCATCAAGCACGCGAACCCGTGCGGCGTCGCGATCGGCGCCGACGCGCTGGACGCCTACCAGCGCGCCCTCAAAACGGACCCGACCTCGGCCTTCGGCGGCATCATCGCCTTCAACGTGCCGGTCGACGGCCCGGCGGCGGAAGCCATCGCCAAGCTGTTCGTGGAAGTCCTGATCGCCCCGGCGTTCACGGCGGAAGCGCTGCAGATCATGTCGGCGAAGCAAAACGTGCGCCTGCTGGAGATCGCGCTGGGCGACGGCCAGAACGTGTACGACGTCAAGCGCGTGGGCGGCGGCCTGCTCGTGCAATCGCCGGACGCGAAGAACGTCGGCATGGGCGACCTGCGCGTCGTGTCGAAAAAACAGCCGACCCCGCAACAGCTGCAAGACCTGATGTTCGCGTGGCGCGTCGCCAAGTACGTGAAATCGAACGCGATCGTGTTCTGCGCCGGCGGCATGACGCTGGGCGTAGGCGCCGGCCAGATGAGCCGCATCGACTCCGCGCGCATCGCCTCGATCAAGGCGCAGAACGCCGGCCTGTCGCTGGTGGGCTCGGCCGTGGCGTCGGATGCGTTCTTCCCGTTCCGTGACGGCCTCGACGTCGTCGTCGACGCGGGCGCGACCTGCGTCATCCATCCGGGCGGCTCGATGCGCGACCAGGAAGTGATCGATGCGGCGGATGAACGCGGCGTGGTCATGCTGTACACTGGTACGCGTCACTTCCGTCATTAATTGGTAGTGAAGGTCGTGGTGACAAAGTCGCCACGACCTGTGTTTTTGCACAGTATTTTTCCCACGAAACACCCGCGCCGGTATAACATTCGATAATGATTATTCTCGGCATCGACCCGGGCCTGCGTACGACAGGGTTCGGCGTCATTGAAAAGCAAGGCAACCGGTTGCGCTACATCGCGTCCGGCACTATCAAGACGGGTTCCGAAGGCGCACTGCCGCCGCGGCTGAAAGTCATCCTGACCGGCGTCAGCGAAATCGTCGCCACCTACCAGCCGGCCTGCGCGGCCATCGAAAAAGTCTTCGTCAACGTCAATCCGCAGTCGACCCTGCTGCTCGGCCAGGCGCGCGGCGCCGCGATCACGGCCCTCGTCGGCGCCGACCTCGACGTGGCGGAATACACGCCCACGCAAGTAAAACAGGCCGTCGTCGGTACCGGTAAAGCCGTCAAGGCGCAGGTGCAGGACATGGTCGCGCGCCTGCTCAAGCTGCCGGGCCTGCCGGGCACGGATGCGGCCGATGCGCTCGGCATTGCCATCTGCCACGCCAACAGCCAGGATGCGCTGGCATTGATCGGCACGCTCGCCCCAAGCAATCCGAAAAAGCCGACGCTGCACATGAAGCGCGGCCGCCTCGTCTAATTATTGAAAGGTCACCATGATCGGTCGTCTCTCCGGAGTCCTGCTGGAAAAGAACCCGCCGCAAGTGCTCGTCGATTGCCAGGGCGTCGGCTATGAAGTCGACGTGCCGATGAGCACGTTCTACAACCTGCCGCACACGGGCGAAAAGGTCACGCTGTTCACGCACTACGTCGTGCGCGAGGATGCGCACCTGCTGTTCGGCTTCGGGTCGGCGAACGAGCGCGCCGTGTTCCGCCAGCTGATCAAGATCACCGGCGTCGGCGCGCGCACGGCGCTGTCCATCCTGTCCGGCATGACTGTGAACGACCTCGCCCAGGCCGTGACGTTGCAGGAAGCGGGGCGCCTGGTCAAGGTGCCGGGCATCGGCAAGAAGACGGCCGAGCGCCTGCTGCTGGAACTGAAGGGCAAGCTGGGGGCCGACATCGGCGTCGCGGCCGGCACGCCGCACGACGATGCGCAGGCAGACGTGCTCAATGCGCTGCTGGCTTTGGGGTATTCTGACAAGGAAGCCCTCATCGCCATCAAGAACATGCCGGCCGGGACCAGTGTGTCCGACGGCATCAAGCTGGCGTTGAAGGCGTTGTCCAAGGCGTAATTAAAGATGAGCATCCAGACCGACAATTTCACCGAGCAGCGCATCATCGATGCCGCGCCGGCCTCGCCCAACGAGGAGGCGATCGAGCGCGCGTTGCGCCCCAAGCATCTGGACGAATACGTCGGCCAGGAAAAGATCCGCGACCAGCTCGAAATCTTCATCCACGCGGCCCGGAAGCGCCGCGAAGCGCTCGACCACACGCTGCTGTTCGGCCCGCCGGGCCTCGGCAAGACGACGCTCGCGCACATCATCGCGCGCGAGATGGGCGTGAACCTGCGCCAGACCTCCGGCCCCGTGCTGGAGCGCCCCGGCGACCTGGCCGCGCTGCTCACGAACCTGGAAGCGAACGACGTCCTGTTCATCGACGAGATCCACCGCCTGTCTCCGGTCGTCGAGGAGATCCTGTACCCGGCGCTGGAAGACTACCAGATCGATATCATGATCGGCGAAGGCCCGGCCGCGCGCTCCGTGAAGCTCGACCTGCAGCCGTTCACGCTCGTCGGCGCCACCACGCGTGCCGGCATGCTGACGAATCCGCTGCGCGACCGTTTCGGCATCGTCGCCCGGCTGGAGTTCTACAACGTCGAGGAATTGACGAAGATCGTCGCGCGCAGCGCCGCGCTGCTGGAAGCGCCGATCGACGAGGACGGGGCGCGCGAAGTCGCCAAGCGCGCCCGCGGCACGCCCCGTATCGCCAACCGCCTGCTGCGCCGCGTGCGCGACTATGCGGAAGTGAAGGGCAATGGTGAGATCACGCGCGAGATGGCCGACCGCGCGCTGCGCATGCTGGATGTCGACACGGTCGGCTTCGATGTGATGGACCGGAAACTGCTGGAAGCGGTGCTGTTCAAGTTCGCCGGCGGCCCGGTGGGCATCGGCAACCTGGCCGCCGCCATCGGCGAAGCGGCGGACACCATCGAGGACGTGCTGGAACCGTATTTGATCCAGCAGGGCTACCTGCAGCGCACGCCGCGCGGGCGCATCGCCACGCCGCTGGCGTACCGGCATTTCGGCGTCGCCGCGCCGCGCATCAGCCCGACCGGCGACCTGTGGGACAACCTCCCGCCCGCCTAGTGCATCTGTAATGAATGTCGTGAAAAAAGCGACGGCCTGATCAGGGCAGCGCGTGCTCCTGGCGGTCGCGCTCGCGCATGGGGCGCTGGCGGCGGTCGGGGATGGCAGGGAAGACGAAGGCGAGGAACATCAGCACCGAGACCGCGAGCAGCAGGCCGCCGGCCAACAGCATGTCTTCCTGCGTGCGCGTCCACAACACGGCCAGGCTGGCGGCCATCGGCAGCATCAGCAGCAGGCCGCCCAGGATGCGCAGGACGATGGACCGGCGCATGCGCGGCGCCAGCAGGGCGATGTACAGGAAGCTGCCCGAGACGAGACTCATGCCGAACAGGCCCCCAAGCACCGGCCAGCCGGGCATGCCGCGGGTACCGACGTCGGACAGCACGAGCGGCAGCGCCATCGGGATGCCAATGCCGATCAGGAACGACAGGAGCCGCAGGAAGATCATGTGAATGCCATCTATAGTGAATGAAACATTCACCAGATTAGCATAGCGGCACCGCCAATGGCGCGCAGGAAACGCAAATATTGTATTTACAAATGTGCTATTCCTGGCGCAACCAGACCTGCGACCGTCCGAACATCGGCACGCCGACATAGCCCCTCACTTCGAGCTTCCTGCCGCCTTCGTGGACGCTCAGCTTGCTCTTGTAGACCTTGCCGTTCTTCGGGTCGAGGATCTCGCCGCCCGTGTACTCGTCGCCGTCCTTGCGCAGGCCCGAGACGATGGTCATGCCGACGATCGGCTGGTCCTTGCGCGCGCCCTGGCACAGCGTGCATTTCGGATTCTGGTCTTCTTCCGGGGCGCGGAACAGTTTTTCGATTTTCCCCTGCAGCTCGCCCTGGTTCTCCGTGATGCGGATCAGGGCGGACGGCTTGCCGGAGGCGTCGTCGATGGTTTTCCACAGCCCGACAGGCGAGGCGTCCTGGGCCCAGGCGAGCGGGGCGGCCAGGGTGGCGGCAAGGGTGAGGATGGCGGCGTGGGCGAGAGGGCGCATGGGGTCTCCTGTTGGATTTATAAGGGCGTGCCCGGCCAGTGTAGCAAACTGCACGGTCGTTCGGTAAACGCCAACAGTGCCTCAGGAGCCGTTCCGCTGTGCTTTCAGGCCTGCGAGCGTCGACGTGGCTGCGGGCGGCACCGTCGCGCCGAGGCGCCGCAGGATGAACGGCGTCTTGTCCGGACCCGTGCACGTGAAGGCGGGAGCAGTAGCGTCGTAACGGCAGGTCATCACGACGTTTTCCACCGGTGCGCCGTTCGGCAGGGATGGCCGCAGCAGCAGCGTGTCGCCATCCAGCGTTGCGCGGACCGGAAAGCCGACAATGGCGCGCGCGTTGTCTGCCTCCCTGGCCGGCGGTGCGGAGCCGGCCATGAGGCCATCGCCGTCCGCCTGCAGGTACATGACGGTTTGCGCCGAGCTCCAGCTGCCGGCAATGTGGGCGGGGAGCGTGTCGGCCGCATGGGCGGCCAGGTGGCATGCGCCGGCAAGCAGCAGCGGAATCAGGCGTTTCATGCGTCCTCCCAATGGATGAAGTCCGGACGAGTATAGCGAAGCGCCTGCGCCGTATTTGCTCACATTGTCACATCGGGCAGCAACAGCAGAGGTTCGTGGAGCCGACGAAGTCATTTCTTTTTTTGAACAATGCGGCCGGTTCCGTAGGTACGCCTATGAACAGATAGTGAAGTGTCGTTTTTTTCGTTTTACAAAAAAATTTCCGTGCGGCACTAAAAAAAGTGCGTTAATGTTCCGATTCTCGTCGTTTCTGCAAAGCAGAAAACTGGCGTCAGGCTACATATGCGCAGCGGGTTTTCCATCGCGCGCTTCACTACATCGTATTGCGAGGAGTCTCCATGAAACACCCTCTCGGCCGAGCGCCAGGCACGGAAACCCGGGCGATACTCGCCCTCGCGGACGGCAGCATCTTTCCCGGACATGGCATCGGCGCAACCGGTCACACCACTGGCGAGGTCGTCTTCAACACCGCGATGACCGGCTACCAGGAAATCTTGACCGATCCCAGCTACATGCGCCAGATCGTCACGCTGACCTATCCGCACATCGGCAACGTCGGCGTCAATCCGGAAGACGGTGAATCGTCCATTTGTCCCGCGGCGCGGGTTCACGCCGCGGGCCTGGTCATCAAGGATCTGCCGCTGCTGTCATCGAATTTTCGCGCAACCCAGGTGCTCTCGGATTACCTGAAGGCCCAGGGCGTGGTCGCCATCGCCGGCATCGACACCCGCAAGCTCACGCGCATCCTGCGCAGCAAGGGGGCGCAGAACGGCGCCATCGCCGTCGGCTTGTCCGGCGAGGAAACGGTCGCGCTGGCCCGTGGCTTCGAAGGCCTGGGGGGCATGGACCTGGCCAAGGTCGCCAGTGTCCGTGAGCGCTACGAGTGGCGCGAAACGGAATGGCGCCTTGGCGCAGGTCATGGTGTCCAGGATGCGCCGCGCTTCCACGTGGTGGCGTACGACTTCGGCATCAAGGCCAACATCCTGCGCATGCTGGCCCAACGCGGCTGCCGCGTGACGGTGGTGCCGGCGCAAACCGGCGCCGCAGAGGTATTGGCGCTCGATCCGGACGGCGTGTTCCTGTCGAACGGCCCCGGCGATCCGGCCCCGTGCGACTATGCGATCGCCGCGTCGCGCGACATCATCGAGCGGGGCGTGCCGACCTTCGGCATCTGCCTCGGCCACCAGATCATGGCGCTCGCTTCGGGCGCGCAGACCGTCAAGATGAAGTTCGGCCACCACGGCGCCAATCACCCCGTGCAGGACCTGGCCAGCGGCCGGGTCATGATCACCTCCCAGAACCACGGTTTCGCGGTCGACGCGGCCACGCTGCCGTCCAATTGCCGGGTTACCCACGTGTCGCTGTTCGACGGCTCGTTACAAGGCTTCGAGCGTACCGACAGGCCGGCCTTCTGTTTCCAGGGCCACCCCGAGGCCTCGCCCGGTCCGCACGACCTGGGCACCCTTTTCGACCGTTTCATCTCGCTGATGGAGGCACGCCATGCCTAAGCGCACTGATATCAAAAGCATCCTGATCATCGGCGCCGGTCCGATCGTGATCGGCCAGGCCTGCGAATTCGACTACTCGGGCGCCCAGGCCTGCAAGGCCTTGCGCGAGGAGGGCTACAAGGTCATCCTGGTCAACAGCAATCCCGCCACGATCATGACCGACCCGGACATGGCCGACGTCACGTACATCGAGCCGATCCAGTGGGAAGTCGTGGCGCGCATCATCGCCACCGAAAGACCGGATGCCGTCCTGCCCACGATGGGCGGCCAGACGGCGCTCAACTGCGCGCTCGACCTGCATCGCCACGGCGTGCTGGCCGAGCATGGCGTGGAACTGATTGGTGCGACGCCCGACGCCATCGACAAGGCCGAGGATCGCTCCCGGTTCAAGGAGGCGATGACGAAGATCGGCCTGGGCTCGGCCCGTTCGGGCGTGGCCCACGACATGGCCGAGGCCTGGGCCGAGCAGGCCAAGCTGGGCTTCCCCGTCATCATCCGCCCGTCGTTCACGATGGGAGGAAGCGGCGGCGGCATCGCGCACGACGCGCGTGAATTCAGCGCCATCTGCGCGCGCGGCCTGGAACTGTCGCCCACCTCCGAACTGCTGATCGAGGAATCGCTGCTCGGCTGGAAGGAATTCGAGATGGAGGTCGTCCGCGACAAGAAGGACAACTGCATCATCGTCTGCTCGATCGAGAACCTGGACCCGATGGGCGTGCACACGGGCGACTCGATCACCGTCGCGCCGGCGCAGACGCTGACGGACAAGGAATACCAGATCATGCGCAACGCGTCGCTCGCCGTGCTGCGCGAGATCGGCGTCGACACGGGCGGCTCGAACGTGCAGTTCGCGGTCAACCCGGCCGATGGCCGCATGATCGTCATCGAGATGAATCCGCGCGTGTCGCGTTCGTCGGCGCTCGCTTCCAAGGCCACCGGCTTTCCGATCGCCCGCGTGGCGGCCAAGCTGGCCGTCGGCTTCACGCTCGATGAACTGCGCAACGAGATCACCGGCGGCGCCACGCCGGCCTCGTTCGAGCCGGCTATCGACTACGTCGTCACCAAGATTCCGCGCTTCGCTTTCGAAAAATTCCCCGGCGCCGACACAAGCCTGACCACACAGATGAAATCCGTGGGCGAAGTGATGGCGATGGGGCGTACCTTCCAGGAATCGTTCCAGAAGGCGTTGCGCGGCCTGGATATCGGTGTCGACGGGCTGCGGCGCAGGCAATCGTACACCGAGGTGATCGATGCGGAACTCGCGGCGCCCGGTCCGGAGCGAATCTGGTTCGTGGGCGACGCGTTCGCCCAGGGGTATTCGCTGGACGACGTGCATCGCCTGTCGCGCATCGATCCGTGGTTCCTGGCGCAGATCCAGGACCTGGTCGAGGTCGAACTGTGGCTGGAGACCCAGCGCCTCGGCGCCCTGGACGAACCCATCCTGCGCAGGCTGAAGCAACAAGGTTTCTCGGATCGCCGCCTGGCGGCGCTGCTGAAGACCCACGAAGACGAGGTCCGGGCGCGCCGCCACCAGCTGGGCGTGCGCCCCGTGTACAAGCGCGTCGACACCTGCGCCGCCGAATTCGCCACCCGTACCGCGTACCTGTATTCGACCTACGACGACGAGTGCGAAGCCGAACCCACCGACAAGCGCAAGATCATGGTGCTGGGCGGCGGCCCGAACCGCATCGGCCAGGGCATCGAATTCGACTACTGCTGCGTCCATGCCGCCATGGCGCTGCGCGAAGACGGTTACGAGACCATCATGGTCAACTGCAATCCGGAGACCGTCTCGACCGACTACGATACGTCGGACCGCCTGTACTTCGAATCGCTCACCCTGGAAGACGTGCTGGAAATCGTTGCTCTGGAAAAGCCGGAAGGCGTGATCGTCCAGTACGGCGGGCAGACGCCGCTGAAGCTGGCACTGGCGCTGGAGGCCAACGGCGTGCCGATCATCGGCACGTCGCCCGACATGATCGACGCGGCCGAAGACCGCGAGCGCTTCCAGCAGCTGCTGAACAGGCTGGAACTGCGCCAGCCGCTGAACCGTACCGCGCGTACCGAGCATGAAGCCGTGCGCATGGCGGAGGAAATCGGCTATCCGTTGGTGGTGCGCCCATCGTACGTGCTGGGCGGGCGCGCGATGGAGATCGTGCATGAACAGGCCGACCTCGAACGCTACATGCGCGAAGCCGTCAAGGTGTCGCATGATTCGCCGGTGTTGCTGGACCGCTTCCTGAACGACGCCATCGAGTGCGACGTCGACTGCGTCGCGGACGGCACCGACGTCGTGATCGGCGGCGTGATGGAACATATCGAGCAGGCGGGCATCCATTCGGGCGATTCGGCCTGTTCGCTGCCGCCGTATTCGCTGGCGCCGGAGACGATCGCGGAACTCAAGCGCCAGACCTCCCGCATGGCGCGTGGCCTGAACGTCGTCGGCCTGATGAACGTGCAGTTCGCGATCCAGCAGGTGAAGGTGGACGGCAGGCTGCGCGACCATGTCTACGTCCTGGAAGTGAACCCGCGCGCCTCGCGCACGGTGCCGTTCGTGTCGAAGGCGACGGGACTGCAGCTGGCCAAGATCGCGGCGCGCTGCATGGCGGGGCAGTCGCTGGCGAGTCAGGGCGTGACGGCAGAAGCTGTCCCGTCCCGCTTCTGCGTCAAGGAATCCGTGTTTCCGTTCGCGAAATTCCCCGGCGTCGATACCATCCTCGGCCCGGAAATGAAATCGACCGGCGAAGTGATGGGCGTGGGAGCCACGTTCGGTGAAGCGTTCCACAAGGCGCAACTGGCGGCCAACGTACGCCTGCCGCGCGCAGGCCGGGTCTTCATGCGCGTCAAGCGCGGCGACCAGGCGCGCGCCGTGGCGCTGGCCCGTCAGTTGCACGCGGCCGGTTTCACGCTGTGCGCCAGCCACGTCACCGCGACCGTGATCGCGGCGGCCGACATTCCCGTCGCGACCGTGGACGACGCCGAGGTGCTCGACCTGATGCACGCCCGCGAGATCGCCCTGGTCGTGTTGACCGTGGACGAGAAGCGCGCCGCCATCTACGCGTCGAGCGCGCTGCGCGTGGCCGCGCTGGCATGCGGTGCGCCGTGCTACACGACCATCGCCGGCGCCGAAGCGGCGCTGGAGGGAATCCGCCACATCGACAACTATGGCCTGTATTCCTTGCGTACGCTGCACGGCGCGACCCCCGCGACGCCGTCCGCGCGCGGCCGCCTGGCGCCGACCGAGGCCGACCTGGCGGCGGCCGCGGCAGCGATTCCCGAGCGCCGCCGGCACGAGCGCAAGCACGTGGCGGGCGCCGAGCCGCTGAAGGTGTTCATCCGCCAGCCGTTCACCGAATCGGACGCGCGGCAGCAGCGCATGATCAGCGACATCATGCACCTGATCGACAGCGCCAACGGGGCACCGTATGCGTTCGAATACCTGACCGGCACGCAGGCCGAAAGCGCCCTCACGTTCAAGCACTCCTTCGAACGCGAGCAGCACATGCCGTTCACGCCCCAGAACTTCCGCAACCACCGCCTGGGATTGCTGGACCACGCAGACGTGATGATCAACATCCGCGTCGGCATGAGCGAAAGCAGTGCCTTCGAACTGAGTTACCACATCTTCAAGGGACGCCGCACCCCGGTGCTGTTCCTGGTGTGGAAAGGGGCGCCGATCAAGACGACCCTGATCCGCGAACTCGAGGACCTGGTTGACGTGACGTACGTCGAATTCGACGAGGTGGAGGAGCTGCGCGCGGCCATCCACCAGTTTTTCAACAGCCGTCGCTTCGATGGCGTATCGTGCCGCGCGCTAAACGATTGAGAGCGCGGAGGAATGAAAAATGTTAAATGATATGAAGATTAGGACGCTCGTCGTGACGGCATTGAGCTTGCTCGTCGCGATGATGCTGGTGATTGGCGTCATGGGCTTGTACGGCGCGGACCGGTCGGTCGGCCTGGTCCGCCACGTGATCCTGGCGGACCAGAAAAGCGCTTACGACCAAAAGTCGATCCGCCTCGACATGGAGCTGGCGCGCAGCCAGATCCTCCAAGCCTTGCAGCATAACCCGACGCTGTCCTGGGCGCAGCTGCATGACCACGCGCTGACCGTGCATTTCACCCAGATCGATGCCCTGACGAGCGCCGCGACCGAAAAGTGGGCAAAGTACAGCGGGTCAATCGGCAATGGCGAGGAAAAACGCCTGGCAGAGGAATGGTTCGCCAAGAGCGAACATCTGGGCGTCGCGCATATCAGGGCTGCGGCCGACGCGATCCGGGCGGGTGACTGGGACGGTGCGGAAGCCATCCTGATCAAGAAGATCAATCCATCGTACCGGGTCGGTGACGACGCCATGGCGGCGCTCACGCGCGCGTCGAAGGAGCGCGCGGCCGCCAACGAGGCGGACGTCGCCGACAGCCTGCGCCACACCGCGTATCTGGCGGGCGGCGTGCTGTTGCTGGCCGTGCTGGTCGGCGGCTCCGTGGGCGCGGCGATGATCCGCGGGATCTCGGCGCCGCTCGGTGAAGCGACCGCCATCGCGTCCCGCGTGGCCGCGGGAGACCTGACCGGACGGATCGAGGCGCGCGGCAGCAACGAAATCGGCACCTTGCTGGCGGCCCTGTCCAAGATGAAAGCCAACCTGGCCGGCATCGTGGCGGAAGTGCGCACCGGTACCCAGACCATTTCCAGCGCATCCACCCAGATCGCGGCCGGCAACATGGACCTGTCGGAACGTACTTGCGGCCAGGCCAGTTCGCTGGAACAGACCGCCGCGTCGATGGAAGAGCTGACCGGCACGGTACGCCAGAATGCCGACAACGCGCGCCAGGCCAACCAGCTGGCGGTATCGGCGTCGGAGGTGGCGGTGCGCGGCGGCGGCCTCGTGGCGCAAGTGGTCGACACGATGGGTTCGATCAACGAGTCCTCGCGCAAGATCGTGGACATCATCGGCGTCATCGACGGGATCGCGTTCCAGACCAATATCCTCGCGCTGAACGCGGCGGTGGAGGCGGCCCGGGCCGGCGAGCAGGGCCGTGGCTTCGCCGTCGTCGCGTCCGAGGTGCGCAACCTGGCCCAGCGCTCGGCCGGCGCCGCGAAGGAAATCAAACAACTGATCGGCGATTCCGTAAGCAAGGTCGACAGCGGCGCGCGCCTGGTCGACGAGGCTGGTGTCACCATGAAAGAGATCGTCAGCGGCATCCAGCGCGTGACGGACATCATGGGCGAAATCACTCGGGCGAGCCAGGAACAGACTTCCGGGCTCGACCAGATCAACGTGGCGATCGGACAGATGGATTCGATCACGCAGCAGAACGTGGCCCTGGTCGAGGAAGCCACTGCCGCCGCCGCTTCGCTGCTGGACCAGGTCGGTGTGCTGAGCGGCGTCGTGGACGTGTTCGTGCTGGACGGGATGTCGGGCCAGCGGGAACTTCAGCGTGCGTCCGTCGCGAGTCCGGCAACGAAGCCGGACGCCCCGGTGCGCGCACTGTCTGCGCCCACGCGGCGCGCGACCGGCGCGGCGAGCGCGGGTGCGCCGTCCGCCGTGAAGCGGACAACCGCGGTGGAGGACGAGGCGTGGGAGACGTTTTGATGGCGTAAGCGCCATCCGCGTTAAGCCACGTCCGGCAACAGCAGGAGGATGTCCGTCGGACCGACGTCGATGCCCATCTGCGAGAACAGCGTCGTGGCCTGGCCCCGGTGGTGCGTCTGGTGGTTGAACACGTGCAGCAGCACATCGCCCAGCCGCTTGGTGCTGGCGATGCCCTTCATCGAGGTCCACGTGAACGCGCCGTCCAGCTGGCCGGGCTGCACCTCGGCGCAGAAGGCAAGGATGGCCGCGTCCAGCGTCGCGCGCAGCGCGTCCAGTTCGGGCAGCGTCGCGCACAGCCGGTGGTCCAGCGACGTGGGACGGGGCAGGTCGTCCAGGCACTGCAGCGATGCGAGTCCCGGCACGCCTGCGGCGATGCGCTTGAACCAGATGAGGTCCGCGATCACGAGGTGGTTGAGCGTCCCGAAGATCGACCCGAAGAACGCGCCCCGGTCCTCGTGCAGGCGCTCCGCCGGCAGCGCGGCGGCCGCGCCGTACAACCTCCGGTTCATCCATTGGTTGTACGCGGCCAGCTGGGGAAAGTGCGGCATCAGGCCGGCGGCAGCTTGGCGAACTGCTCGTTCAGCTTGGCCAGCGTGGCGCTGAAGTTGTCCAGGCGCTCGCGTTCCTGCGCGACGACGGCCGCCGGTGCGCGGGCGACGAAGCTTTCGCTGGACAGCTTGGCCGTCGCCTTGGCGATCTCGCCTTCGATGCGCGCGATTTCCTTCTTGAGGCGCTCGCGCTCGGCGGCGACGTCGATCTCCACCTTCAGCATCAGCTTCGTCGTGCCGACGATGGCGACGGCGGCCGGCGAATCCGGCAGCGCGTCGACGATCTGCACTTCCGACAGCTTGGCCAGCAGCGCGACGTACGGCGCGAAGCCTTGTGCGGCCGCGCGGTCGGCATCGTTCGCCGGCTCGACGATCAGCGGCACGCGCACGGACGGCGACAGCTTCATTTCGCCGCGCAGGTTGCGGGTCGCGTCGGTGACCTTCTTGAACTGCTCCATCCAGCTTTCCGCGTCCGCGTCGATCAGCGACTCGTCGGCGATCGGGTACGGCTGCAGCATGATGGTGTCGCCCGTTTTACCTGCCAGCGGCGCGACGGCCTGCCACAGCGCTTCCGTGACGAACGGGATGACCGGATGCGCGAGGCGCAGCACGACTTCCAGCACGCGCAGCAGCGTGTGGCGGGTGGCGCGCTGCTGCGCTTCCGTGCCCTGCTGGACCTGCACCTTGGCCAGTTCCAGGTACCAGTCGCAGTACTCGTCCCACACGAAGCTGTAGATGCTGTTCGCGATGTTGTCGAAGCGGTAGTCCTCGAAGCCCTTCGCCACGTCCAGTTCGACGCGGTTCAGGCGCGAGATGATCCAGCGGTCGGCCTGGGAATAGTCGGCGGCGTCCGGCTTGCCGCAGTCTTTACCCTCCGTGTTCATCAGCACGAAGCGGGTCGCGTTCCACAGCTTGTTGCAGAAGTTGCGGTAGCCTTCGCAGCGGCCCAGGTCGAAGTTGATGTTGCGGCCGAGGGAGGCGTAGCTCGCCATCGTGAAGCGTACGGCGTCCGTGCCGAATGCCGGGATCCCGTCCGGGAATTCCTTGCGCGTCGCCTTGGCGATCTTTTCCGCGGCCTTCGGATTCATCAGGCCCGTCGTGCGCTTGGTGACGAGGGATTCCACGTCGATGCCGTCGATCAGGTCGATCGGGTCGAGCGTGTTGCCCTTCGATTTCGACATCTTCTGGCCCGACGAATCGCGCACGAGGCCGTGCACGTACACGGTCTTGAACGGGACCTTGCCGGTGAAGTGCGCCGTCATCATGACCATGCGCGCGACCCAGAAGAAGATGATGTCGAAGCCGGTGACGAGCACGGAGGAGGGCAGGAACATGTCCATGTCCTTCGTCTGCTCCGGCCAGCCGACCGTCGAGAACGGGACGAGCGCGGACGAGAACCACGTATCCAGCACGTCGTCGTCGCGTTTCAGTTCACCCGTGATGCCGGCAGCGGCGGCTTTCTGCTGCGCCTCTTCGTCGGTGCGGGCGACGACGACCTCGCCGTTCGGACCGTACCAGGCCGGGATGCGGTGGCCCCACCACAGCTGGCGCGAGATGCACCAGTCCTGGATGTTGTTCAGCCACTGGTTGTACGTGGTCGTCCAGTTCTCCGGGACGAACTTGATCTCGCCGCTCGCGACCTTGTCCAGCGCCACGTCGGTGATCGACTTGCCCGGATTGTGCGTGCCTTCCGGCGCCGGCTTGCTCATCGCGACGAACCACTGGTCCGTCAGCATCGGCTCGATGACGACGCCCGTGCGGTCGCCGCGCGGCACTTGCAGCTTGTGCGGCTTCACCTGTTCCAGCAGGCCTTGCGCTTCGAGGTCGGCGACGATCTTCTTGCGCGCTTCGAAGCGGTCCAGGCCGCGGTAGGCTTCCGGTGCGTCGTCGGTGATCTTCGCCTCGAGCGTCATGATGCTCGGCATCGGCAGGTTGTGGCGCTGGCCGACGGCGTAGTCGTTGAAGTCGTGCGCCGGCGTGATCTTCACGCAGCCGGTGCCGAACGCTTTATCCACGTAGGTGTCGGCGATGACGGGGATCTCGCGGCCGACGAGCGGCAGCTTGAGCATCTTGCCGTGCAGGTGCGTGTAGCGTTCGTCGGTCGGGTCGACGGCGACGGCGACGTCGCCCAGCATCGTTTCCGGACGCGTCGTCGCGACCGTCAGGTGGCCGCTGCCGTCCGCCAGCGGGTACTGGATGTACCACATCGAACCGTCTTCTTCTTCCGACACCACTTCGAGGTCGGAGACGGCCGTGCCCAGCACCGGGTCCCAGTTGACGAGGCGCTTGCCGCGGTAGATCAGGCCCTGTTCGAACAGGCGCACGAACACTTCGGTCACGGTCTTCGAGCGCGGCTCGTCCATCGTGAAGTATTCGCGGTTCCAGTCGGCGGAGGCGCCCAGGCGGCGCATCTGGCCCGTGATCGTGCTGCCCGATTTTTCCTTCCACTCCCACACCTTCTCGACGAAGGCTTCGCGGCCCAGGTCGTGGCGCGAGATCTTCTGCGCGTCGAGCTGGCGCTCCACGACGATCTGCGTCGCGATGCCGGCGTGGTCGGTACCCGGGATCCACGCCGTGTTGAAGCCACGCATACGGTAGTAGCGGGTCAGGCCATCCATGACGGTCTGGTTGAAGGCGTGCCCCATGTGCAGGGTGCCCGTCACGTTCGGCGGCGGCAGCTGGATGCTGAACGACGGCTTGCCGTCGTCCATCGACGCGGCGAAGTAACCGCGCTGTTCCCATTCCGTGCGCCAGAATTGTTCGATGTCGACTGGCTCGAAAGACTTGGCTAATTCCATGATGTGGCTGTATAGGCTGGATTTGCGAAAACGACCATTATAGATGACGGAGCAGCGCCTGCGCCGTCAGAAGTTTTCCGGAATCTTGTGAAACAGGCAGGATTGCCGGTATCCACCTGCGGCCAGCGGTTCGAGCACGGCCGCATACCCGCGCTGGCCCGCCCCCGCCAAACCGAGGTAAGTCATGTCGCGGAAAAAGAACGGCGCGATGCTGAGGTAACGGCCGCGAAACACGACCGGTGCCTTGCCGGCGCCTGCCTTCAGCGACACGTTGGCCTCGTCGCCATCCTGCGAGAACGGCGGGCAGGAAGAGATGGCAAACCGTTTGTCCGCCAGCTGACAGGGCAGGTATGCAAGTTCCGGGTCGCCGGAGGACGGCGTCCAGGACAGTGGTGCCGCCGTGCTGCCGTAGCGTGCCATCAGCACGCTACCGTCCATATAAGTGTTGTCGAAGCGCTTGCGCAGAACCCGTTCTGGCTTGCCGTCGTTGTTCAGGTCAAACACGCTTTGCTCGGCTCCGACCAAGTCGTCGGGCAGTGCATCGGCCCCCTCCGCCCATGCCGGAAACGCCAGATCCTTGCCGGACCCGGCATCGTTGAGAAAAACATCGGCATCGTCCGCCAGCGCCGCCTGCACAGCGTCGCACACAGGAGTTGTGCCCGACAGCCGTTCGATAGCACCGGTCTGCGGCCTGGCGTTGCCCGGCGGTGGGTATTCCACGGTGTCGACCGCAAGTTGCGCCAGGTCCGGATAGGCCGTGCAGGATGCGTGCCGCGCCGCGCTCGCCGGCGCAGATTCGCACCGCCGGACCCGTGTACCGGCCGGGGTGCCCAGGTATTCCACGCGCTGGTCGGGATGCACGGGGTCGTCCCGGTAGCAATGGCCGGCGACCCAGCGGCGGGATTCGATCTTTCTGCCGTTGACCCAGACCGACATGAAGACTTCGGGATCGGCGCCGCACATGCCGTTAGGGGAAGCGCTGGATTCGCCGACCTTCACGCGGATGCGGTTCCCGGACGGGAACGTGCATTCCGCGGCCTCGCCTGCACGAATCTTCATGCGCTGGATCCGCTGCACCGTGCGTGCGCGCGTGAACGCGACGGTACGCGGCCTGCCGAGCCGCGTACGCGCTTCCCGGACATCGTTGCTGATCGTTGCCGATTCTGTTTCCTTGCCAACGTCGCTACCGTAAAAACAAGCGAATTGCACGGCGCGCGCCATCGCGTCCTCCTGCGCGTGCGATGGCAGGCAGATCGGAACGCACAGCAGGGGCAGCGACAGGCGACGCAGGAAGGGATTCATGTCTTGGCAAGTGGTGGCGGAAGAACCATGGTAACGTGTTTTCCAAACAAAAAGGACGCCAGCAGTGGCGTCCTTTTCGTGCCGCAAAACGACGGATTATTTACCGCAGCCCAGCGCCTTGATGCGATCGTACGCCGCCTTGGCCTGCACGAGACCGTAGCCGTACTTGGTGTCGCGGCCGGCCGTGCCCAGATCGAGCGCGCTGTTGTCCAGCGACGTGCGGATCTGGGTACCCGTGCAGGTCGGGAAGTAGCTCCACACCAGCGCGGCGACGGCCGACACGTGCGGCGTGGCCATCGACGTGCCGTCGAAGTAGGCGTAGTTCGATGCCTTCACGGCCACCGTCGCGCTCTGGCCCAGCTGGCCCTTCATCGCGGCGCCGTCCGTGTCGGATGCGGTCACCGAGGGGATCGTCGTCACGGTCGTGCCCAGCGTGCCGCCGAAAGCGCCGGCCACGTTGTTGTACACGATGGCGCCCACGCCGCCGCTGTTCTGGCAGTTGGTGACCTTGGTCGCGAAGTCGACGGTGCCGCGCTGGATCAGGCAGACCTTGCCGGAGACGGACGAGTTGACCGCGTCGCCGATGCCGAAGTCGGCCAGCGGTGCCGTGGCGGTCTTGACGGGCGAGCCTTCCATCGCCGACGAGGCGTAGTTCGTCGAGCCGACCGTCAGCGCGGTGTCGACGCCGGTGCCCATCGGGACGGTCGACAGCACCGCCACGCCCGGACCGGCGATCTCGACGTCGCTGTTGTATTGCGAGAACGAGGCGACGACCTTGTTTTCGTCCACGGCCGCCACCGACATCACGCTGCCATAGCCCGCCGGGTAGGAGGTAGTGGCATTGCCGTCGTTGCCGGCCGCCGCGATCGACAGCACGCCCTTCGATTGCAGGCTGTCGAACGCGCGCTGTTCGGTCATGCTCCTGGCGCCGCCGCCCAGCGACATCGTGATGATGTTCGCGCCCGCCGCGCCGCACTTGTTGGCGGCATTGGCCAGGGTCGACGAGTAGGTCCACGCGCCATCCTTTCCGAACACTTTCACGATGTGCAGCTTGAGCTGCTTGTTCGGGTTCACGCCGACGACGCCGAGACCGTTGTTGACGCCCGCGATGGTGCCGAACACGTGCGTGCCGTGGTGGGTTTCGTCGGTGTACCACCAGCCGGTGCCGGCATCGTATTCGCCGGTGACGTTCGCGCCGTTGTCCTTCAGGTCTTCATGGCTGAAATCGACGCCCGAGTCGATGATGCAGACCTTGCGGTTGCTCGTGTTCGCGTCCGACAGCTGGTCGGCCTGCACCTGCTTGATGCCGTACGGGACCAGCTGGCCAGCCGTGTACGGGACGCCGGTCGACGGCGTCGTCAGCGCGAACTGTTTGCGGATCACGTCTTCCTCGACGTACTCGACGTTCGGATTGCGCTGCAGGCCCTGCAGGGCGACCGTCGGCACTTCGATTGCCATCGCGTTCATGTTGAAGATTTCCTGCCTGACCGTGCCCCTGGCGGCCGCGACGGCGGACTTGATGTTGGCCGCCGATCCCGGTTTGAAGGCGACGATCACGCGGGTCGTGTCGGGCGCGGCCGACACACTGCCCGAGAACGCGACGGCCAGTGCCGCCACGCACAGCCCAAGGGCCGGGACCATCTTCGATGCGCGAGTGTATTTCTGATTCATCGGTGTTTTCTCCGTCTAAGAAAATATCGTTATCGCGGCTGGCCTTGTGGGCCGCCGCTTATTGGTCGTACTTCTTTAACTACCGATACATCTTCGCTACCCGATTTGGGCAGCGAAAATCAGTTTATTTTGAGAAGTTATACATATGCAATCGGTTTTCAATCGTGCGCAACAGTTGTTGCGTAAGCGCAGAGATTGTGAATTTCTTTGACGAGATCGCTTGTCAACGTGCTATATTTTTGGCGCGCCGCAGGCGCCCATGCGACTACGCGCCGCAACGGTCGCGTGCAACCTCACGCTGCGAGAACCATAACAATGAGCGCGTCCGTACCTCCCCGCCGGCTGATCCTCCTGGTCGACGACGATCCCCTCCTGCTCGACTACCTGAAAACCGTCCTGGACCACGCGGGCTATGACACCGTGGCGGCCGAGTCCGCCGCCGAGGCGCTGCAGCGCGTGGCCGAACGCGAAGCCGACATCGCGCTGGCCCTGCTGGACATCAGCATGCCCGGCATGTCCGGCCTCGACCTGGCGCGCCGCCTCAAGGACCACACGTCGGTCGCGTTCATGTTTCTGTCGTCGGTCGACGATGCCGAGACGGCGCGCCAGGCCGCCAGCCACGGCGCCGTCGGCTTTGTCGTGAAACCGGTCGACGCCGCACGGCTGTTGCCCGCGTTCGAATCCGCGCTCGCCCGCGCCGACGAGATCCACCAGTTGCGCCGCACCGAAGCGAACCTGAACGCCGCGCTGGCGGCGGGCCGCGAGACGAGCCTGGCCGTGGGCCTGCTGATGGCGCGCTACCAGACGGACCGCAACACGGCGTTCGAAGTCCTGCGCGACCATGCGCGCTCGAGCCGGCGCAAGATCAACGAAGTGGCCGAGCAGCTCGTGTCGGCGGAGGAATTGCTGAACAGCCTGCACGGGGCGTTCGCGGCGCGATTGAAGGGAAAGTAGGTTTTGTGCCGGCTTGGTATCATGCCAAACTTTCTATCATCATCTTCCAGGGACAAACACCATGAAAACCAGGGCAGCCATTGCATGGCAGGCAGGGAAACCGCTGACGATCGAAGAGGTCGAGCTCGAGGGCCCGAAGGCGGGCGAGGTGCTCGTCGAAGTCAAGGCGACGGGCATCTGCCATACCGACTACTACACGCTGTCCGGTGCCGACCCGGAAGGCATCTTCCCGGCCATCCTGGGCCATGAGGGCGCGGGCGTCGTCGTCGACGTGGGCCCGGGCGTGACGAGCCTGCGCAAGGACGACCACGTCATCCCGCTGTACACGCCGGAATGCCGCCAGTGCAAATTCTGCCTGTCGCAAAAGACGAACCTGTGCCAGGCCATCCGGTCGACGCAGGGCCGCGGCCTGATGCCGGATGCGACGTCGCGCTTCTCGCTGGACGGCAAGCCGATCTATCACTACATGGGCACGTCCACCTTCTCGAACTACATCGTGGTGCCGGAAATCGCGCTGGCGAAGGTCCGTTCGGACGCGCCGTTCGACAAGATCTGCTACATCGGCTGCGGCGTCACGACGGGCATCGGCGCCGTGATCTTCACGGCCAAGGTCGAGGCGGGCGCGAACGTCGTCGTGTTCGGCCTGGGCGGCATCGGCCTGAACGTGATCCAGGCGGCGAAGATGGTCGGCGCGGATAAAATCATCGGCGTGGACATCAACCCGGGCCGCGAGGAGATGGCGCGCAAGTTCGGCATGACGCACTTCGTCAATCCGAAAGAGGTCGAGAACGTCGTCGACGCCATCGTCCAGCTGACGGACGGCGGCGCGGACTACTCGTTCGAATGCATCGGCAATGTCACGACGATGCGCCAGGCGCTGGAGTGCTGCCACAAGGGCTGGGGCCAGTCGATCATTATCGGCGTGGCGGAAGCGGGCAAGGAGATCGCGACGCGTCCGTTCCAGCTGGTCACGGGCCGCGTGTGGAAGGGTTCCGCGTTCGGCGGTGCGCGCGGCCGCACGGACGTGCCGAAGATCGTCGACTGGTACATGGAAAACAAGATCAATATCGACGACCTGATCACCCACCACCTGACGCTCGACCAGATCAACGATGGCTTCGACCTGATGAAGAAGGGCGAGTCGATTCGTTCCGTCGTCGTGTTCTAGTAGGGTTTTCCTCCGTCTGCTCCGCGTTTCGTGCAGCCTGTCGCACGCACGTCGCGATGCGGCGTGCCCGGCGCTATCGTGCTGTCATCGCAACGCGCGTCCACACGGAGGAAACCATGTCTCGTATCAAGCATCTCGTCGCTGTCGCCGGGCTGGCGCTGGCGACCGTCATCCCCACCCACGCCGCCGACCGCGGCGAGCCGTATGCACTCGTGCGCGACGGCGACCGCGGCACGAGCATCACGGGCGACAGCGCCGACTGGTCAGCCGTCAAGAACCTGCGCAAGCGGATCAGCGGCGACTTTCTATGGTTCCGCGACGGCGGCAAGCCCTACATCGTGCAGGATGCCGGCGTGCTGGCGCGGGCACGCAAGGCGTGGGAACCCGTCGACAAACTCGGCAAGGAAATGGATGTCCACGGCCGCGAAATGGACAAGCACGGCAAGGTGATGGATGCCCTCGGCAAGGACATGGAACGTGCTGGCGCGGGCACGAAGCCGGACGAGGCGAAGATGCACGCGATCGAGCGCCGCATGAACGATGCGGGCAAGCCAATGGATGCGCTGGGCAAGCAGATGGATGCCCTCGGCAAGCGCATGGATGCGGAAAGCCGCGCCGCCGACAAGACCGTGCGCGCCCTGATCCGCGAAGCGCTCGACAAGGGCCTGGCGCAGCCGGCGCCGCAAGTGTAATCAATCAGCGCAGCGGCGCGACGAGGCAGCCGTGGGCATCCAGGCTGCCGGCGTCCTGGTCCCAGCCGCGGGCGTACAGTGGCACGCCCATCCCGTCCGGCAGGGCGGCCGTCGTCGACGCCAGGTTCGCATACACGCCAATGCGCTCGCCGTCCAGGCTGCGCACCATCCCGATCACGCCATCCGGCAAGCCGTCGATGAAGGCGGTCGCGCCGCGGCGCAGGGCGGGGTGGCGCCGGCGCAGCGCGATCAGGGCGCTGAAGTGGGCAAACGTCGCGTGGTCGAACCTGGACCAGTCGAGGCGCCAGTCGTCGAACAGCACGGTCCAGTCGCGCCAGCCGCTTTCTCCGAATTCCTGGCCCATCAGGATGTGCGGCACGCCATCCATCGTCAGCAGCACGGCCGCCGCGGCCAGGTGCGCGTCGTGGCCGAACACGGCATCGGCGCGCGGTTGCTCCTTCTCTTCCAGCCAGCGCAGGCGCTGTGCGTCGCGCGGAAAACCGTACGTCGATTCGTTCCAGTACTGCGCGAACTCGCGCGCGCCCGCTTCCCCGTGCGCCACGCGGCGCAGCATCTCGCGCGTGCCGCCTTCGTAGGTGAGGTCGCAGGCGGCGAGGTGGTGGAATTCGTCGTAAGCCTGCGAGATCAGCGCGATGTCGGGCTTTACCTCCGCCAGCGCCGCGCGGATCTCGTCGAGGAAATCCGTCGGCGTGATGTCGGAATCGTCGAAGCGCATGCCGTCCAGGCCGAAGCGTTCCACCCAGCGGCACATCGTATCGATCAGGTAGCGGCGCAGTGCGGGATGACTGAAATCGAAGCCCGCGAAATACTCGCGCCGCGGCACGGCGTACGTCACGTTGCCTTCCCGGTCGCGCTGGAACCACTCGGGGTGAGTCACCGTCAGCGGATGATCGACGCTGCTGCGGTTCAGCGTCCAGTCGCACACGATGCGCATGCCGTGCACGTGGATCGCCTCCACCAGACGCCGCAGGCCGTCTTCGTCGCCCAGGGCCGGGTCGATGGTCTCGAAGTCGCGCACGGCGTACGGGTCGCCCAATGTGCCGCGCCGGCCGGCCACGCCGATCGGGTGGATCGGCATCATCCAGATCGTGTTCACGCCCAGGTCGGCGAGGTGGCCGAGGCGGGCGCGCACGCCGTCGAAGCCGCCGCCGAATGCGCGCACGGACAGCTGGTAGACCACGGCGTCGCGCAGCCACGCGGGACTCGGCAAAGCTTGATGATTCCGGTACAGCACACCCGGCGCATCCGCGCACAGTCCCCGCGGGCGCAGGAACACCGTGCCGTCCAGGCAGACGGTGACGCAGGAATTGCCCTGGCCATCTTCGGACATCCACGGGTTGGCGGGGTCGGCGATCCAGTGCGTGTCGTCGAGTACGAACTTGTACAGGTGGCGGCCGGGCGGCAGCGGCAGGGTGCAGGTCCAGCGGGTCGGCGTCACGCGCGCCAGCATGCAGGCGTCGCCCACCCAGCTGTTGAACGTGCCGGCCAGCGCGACGCTGCGCAGGGTGTCCGGGCCATCGAAGACGAAGCGCACGCCGTCGGCGGCGGCGTGGGGCAGCAGGGCGGGATCGGCGTCGCGGGCGATGTGCATCGGGCTTCCTCGGCATGGTATTGATGTTATTAAACTACAAAATTATCAATAGGTAAACCGTAGCAATACTACATCTGCATTATCTGTAAATATCCTGGAACTTTTTCGCTGCGCCGTTCAAATAAAAGAAAAGAACGAACGAACCCGACGTGAACGAACCCGAAGACATCCAGCTGCTGCGCGCGATCCGACAGGGAGACCAGGCCGCATTCCAGACCCTGTACCGGCGCCACCGCAGCGGCTTGTACAGCTTCGCGCTGATGCATAGCGGTGCGCCGGACGTGGCGGCGGACGTCGTGCAGGACGTGTTCATGGGTCTGCTGAACGACAGTTATGGCTTCGATCCGCTGAAAGGCATGCTCGCCAACTTCCTGTACGGCGTGGCCCGCAACCTCGTGCTGGGACATGCGCGCCAGAACAGCCGCTGGGTGCAGCCCATCGGTGACGACGACGAGGACGATGGCTGGGAAGCGGCCGATCCGGCGGCGGGCCCGCTGGCCAGGCTGCTGGATGACGAAGCGGTCGAGCATCTGCGGCGCGCGCTTGCCGGGCTGGCGCCGCATTACCGCGACGTGGTGATTCTGTTCGAGCTGCACGAAAAGTCGTATCAGGAAATTGCCCAGATCTGCCAGCTGGAGATCGGCACCGTGCGGTCGCGCCTGGCGCGCGGCCGCGCCGCCCTGGTGCAGGCGCTTGCGCCGTACCGGGCCATTGCAAAGGACAACGCATGAACAGGTTTGACGTCGACGACGGCCACGGCAATGGCCGGGCACCGGAATGGCAGGCCGCGCGCCGCGCACTCGCACAGGCGGCCCCGCCGGACCATGTGGAGCAGGCCCTGCTGCGCGCGTTTGCGCAACGCCACGCGCCGCGGCCGTGGTACCGCCGGTGGAATGCCGATGCGATCGCGTCCTGGGCCGGCATCGGCGCGGCGGCGTGTGCGCTGGCCATTGCCGGCATGAGCCTGCTGCCCGCGGCGGCGCCGTCGCCCCGCGTGGTGCGCGTACTGGCGGCGGCCGACGCCGGGTTCGTGCCGCTCGTGCCCCAGGAGCACATGGCGGCCGCGCCGAATCCGCAGCTGAAGCAGGCGGACCTGCCCCGTGCGGCCCTCGTGCAGATGGGGATCCCGATCGTGGCGGATGCGCCGCATGAACTGGTCCACGCCGAACTGCTGGTGGCGGCAACGGGCGAACCGCTGGCGATACGGCTCGCCGTGAATTGATCTTTTTTCCAAGGAGGAGTGATGAGACGGATTGTCCTGTCCGCCGGCCTCGCTTTGCTTGCGCTGGCCCCCGTGGCCCATGCGCAGCAGGACGGGGCGGCAAATGAAACGCTGGAAGTGATGCTGTTGCGGATCAGCGCCTCGACCCACTGCAGCGATGGATGCGCGGTGCGCGGCTTGCCGTATTCGGCCGAGCGCGTGACGGAATCGGTCAAGGTGCTGGCCGACGGCAACCGCATCGTCCAGCGCAATACGGAAAAGCTGTACCGCGATGGCGATGGGCGCACCCGGGTGGAATCGGAATGGAAGGGCAAGCCGCTCGTGCAGATCCAGGATCCCGTCGAGGGCATGAGCTACCGCCTGTATCCGGACACGAAGACGGGCTACCGGATGGCCATTACGGCGCCGGCGCCCACCAGGACCTCCGGCGCGGCGCAGGCCGGTCCGGCGGCGCCCGTGCCCGGTGCCACGAAGGTCGCCGAGCAGCTGGCGCCGGCAATGGCCGGCGACGCGGCGGCGGTAACCCAGTCGCGTTCGCTCGGTACGAAGCAGATCGAGGGGATGACGGCCGTAGGGACCCAAACGACCGCGACCGTCCCGGCGGGGGCGGCCGGCAACGTCAAGCCGATGGTCAGCACGACCGAAATGTGGCTGGCGCGCGACCTGTGGATCCCCCTCGAGATGAGGATGACCAACCCGTTCATGGGCGAGAGCGTGATGCGCGTGCGCAACCTTTCCCGCCTCGAACCGCCGCCGGCCCTGTTTGCCGTGCCGGCCGACTACACGGTGCGCGAAATCGTGCGCCGCTGAATTCATCAAACAATTGAAAGGGAAGACCATGAAAGTTTCCGCAATCCTGTTCAGCCTGGTGGTCGCGTGCCAGATCCTGCCTGCCGCCGCCCAGACCGGGGCCATGTCGAAGGCCGGCATGGCCGACCAATACGGTCCGGAACAGCTCCGCAATCATTACCGCTTTGCCGTCTCCAGGCTGACGGCGCTCGCGGGCAAGCCGCTGGCGTACACCTACGATTACGTGACCGACACGAGCCTGGCGCTCGCCGGCGGGAACGCGATGAAGTCGCAGATCAAGGTCTCGCATGCTTACGACAAGGACGGCCGCTCGCGTACCGTCTCGTCGACGTCCGGCCTGGAGCGCATCGTCATCGCCGATCCGACGCAACACGCGGTCTACCTCGTCTGCCCGGAACGCAAGGAAATCCTGCGCCTGAAAGATGCCGCGCTGGACGACCCGGCGCCCGTCCAGGCGCCTGGCCCGCAGGTCGGGACGGCCGACCTGGGCGAGAAGGTGATCGCCGGCGTCAAGGCGCGCGGCGTGCGGTCGGAAGTCACCATTCCGGCCGGTGCCCAGGGCAACGAAAAGCCGCTGGTGCACAAGTCCGAAACGTGGTTTTCTCCCGATCTGGCCGCCATCGTGTACATGCAGATGTCCATGCCGGAACTTGGGGACTTCGTCATGCACGTGGAGAACCTCAAGTTCGGCGACGTCCCGGCGTCCACGTTTGCCTTGCCGGACGGTTACAGGATCCGCGATATCGCATTGCATGAATGACCACAGCATGGCAGCATGAGGGGTCATTCTTACCAGGAATATTCATGCGATTGTCCCTTCGTCTCGCCGTCTGCGCCGTCCTGGCCGGATGCGCCGCCATCGCCGCCGCCCAGGCGCCGGCCGAGCGTCCCGCCGCCTCTTTCCCGTACACGCCGGGCCTGGACGTGAACTCGATGGACCGCGGCGCCGACCCCTGCGTCGATTTTTACCAGTACGCATGCGGCGGCTGGATCAAGAACAATCCGATCCCGGCCGACCAGGCGCGCTGGTCCGTGTACGGCAAGCTGGCGCTGGACAACCGCCGCTACCTGTGGGGCATCCTCGAAGACCTGGCGCAGCGCCACGACGGGCGCAACGCGAACCAGCAGAAGATCGGCGATTACTTTGGCGCCTGCATGGACGAGAAGGCGATCGAAGCACGCGGCGCCGCGCCGCTGACGCCCTATTTCGACGAGATCGCGAAGATCCGGTCGAACCGCGACCTGCCGCGCGTGCTGGCGCGCCTGCAGCTGGCGCTCGCGGATCCGGGCCTGTTCTTCGGCTTCTCGTCGAGCCAGGATTTCGCGGATTCCTCGCGCGTGATCGCGTTCGCCGCCGCGGGCGGCCTGGGCCTGCCGGACCGCGATTCGTACCTCAAGACGGACGCCAAATCGCAAGAGATCCGCGCGAAGTACGTCGCGCACATCGCGAACACGTTCAAGCTGCTGGGCGATACGCCGGAGCAGGCGCAGCGCAACGCGGCGCGCGTGATGCAGATGGAGACGACGCTGGCGAAGGCGTCGCTGTCGGCCGTCGACAAGCGCGACCCCTATAAACTGTTCCACAAGGTCGATGCGAAGGGCTTGCAGGCGTTGACGCCCGGCTTCGACTGGCACGCCTACCTCGACGAACTGGGCGAGGGCGGCCTGGGCACGTTCAACGTCACCGAGCCCGCGTTCTTCAAGGCGCTCGGCAAGATGTGGAAGACGAACGGCGCGGATGCCACGCGCACCTACCTGCGCTGGCACGTGGCGCGCAACATGTCGCCGGTGCTGACGTCGAACTTCGACAGCGAGCACTTCGATTTCTTCAGCAAGACGCTGCGCGGCGTCCAGCAGCAGCAACCGCGCTGGAAGCGCTGCGTGGCGCTCGTCGACCACCAGCTGGGCGAGGCGCTGGGCCAGGAATTCGTCGCCCGCGCGTTCTCGCCCGCGCTGAAGGAAAAGGCGCTGCACATGACGCGCCAGATCGAAGACGCGATGAAGAAGGACATCGACGAACTCGACTGGATGAGCGCGGAGACGAAGCAGCAGGCGCACAAGAAACTGGCCGCCATCGTCAACAAGATCGGCTACCCGGACAAGTGGCGCGACTACGGCGCCTACGTCGTCAAGGCGGGCGATTTCGCCGGCAACGTCGAGCGCGGCAACCGGTTCGAGGCGCGCCGCCAGCTGGCCAAGATCGGCAAGCCCCTGGATCGTACGGAATGGGGCATGACGCCGCCGACGGTGAATGCCTACTTCGACCCGCAGATGAACGACATCAACTTCCCGGCCGGCGTGCTGCAGCCGCCGCTGTTCGATCCGAAGATGGACGACGCGCCGAACTACGGCAACACGGGCGGCACCATCGGCCACGAACTGACCCACGCGTTCGATGACGAAGGCCGCCAGTTCGACGCCAGCGGCAACCTGAAGGACTGGTGGACGAAGAAGGATGCCAGGGCGTTCGAGGAGCGGGCCCAGTGCATCGTCGACCAGTACGCGCAGTACACGGTCGTCGACGACATCAAGATCAACAGCAAGCTCACCCTGGGCGAGGACGTGGCCGACCTCGGCGGCCTGATCCTCGGCTGGATGGCGTGGCAAACAGAGATGGCGGCGATGCCGGAGAAGGCGCAACCGCAGCCGTTGCGTGACGGCCTGACGCCGGAACAGCGCTTCTTTGTCGGCTACGCGCAATGGGCTTGCGAAAACAATCGTCCGGAAAACCTGCGCGTGAGCGCGATGACGGATCCGCACTCGCCGGGGCGCTACCGCGTCAACGGATTGATGGTGAACATGCCGCAGTTCCAGCAGGCGTTCCAGTGCAAGGCGGGGCAGCCGATGGTGAAGGAGAAGCGGTGCAGGGTGTGGTAATGCAAAGCGCCACCCGCGGGTGGCGCCTGTTCTTTGCGCGAAAGGCGTTCAGCGTCGCGACGCCTGATCGCTCAGCTGCGCCTGCAGGTGCACGAGATTGGCCTCGAACGCCTGCATCTCGAGTCCGATCGACGTCAGGTCGAGCGCTGCCTGCTTGAGTTCGGGGAACAGCTGTTCTTCTTCCTGGCGGATATGGCTCAGGACGACATCGATGAGTTCGCGTACCAGGGGTTCCGTGCGGGCCTCGTCCATCGACATGCCTTGCAGCGTCGCCAGCAGGTCGTCGACGGCGAGGTGGTCTTCCTCGAAGCGGGCGATCAGGTTCGGGTCCACCCGGCGCACGCCGGGATAAAAGACGCCTTCCTCGAGGCGCGAGTGCATGTGGATCGCCTGGATCAGCTGGGTCGCCGCCTGCTTTTTGACGTCGGCGCTGTGCGTGTTCTGGTACGCGTCGGCGAGCTTGCGCACCAGGTCGTGGTCGCGCAGCAGGGCCTGGACGGGATTGTCGACGGGGAACGCGTCCTGCGTTCTCGACCGTACGGGGTCGTCTGTCGTTGCCATGGGTTTCTCCTCAACGGTTGCCCGGCATATTCCGATATGCCGTCAGGGTTTCATCCTACTCCCCGGTCACCCATGCACCGTGTTAGGTAACGCACCGTCGGTTGTGTCTGCAACGATCGCTTGTCAAAAAAACGCCGCCCCAGCGGGCGGCGTTCGTGAGACGCGTATTGCTCAGTGCTGCGAAATGCTGCCGCGCCATGCACCGGTTTCCTTGCCGCGCTTCTCGAGCATGTCCTTGAACTTCTGCAGGTTGCCGCGGGCTTCCAGGCGGACGGCGCCGAGGGCGTCGCCGATCTTCTCGATCGGGCCTTCCGGCTGGTAATCCATCTGCAGGGTGATGCGGGTGACGTCTTCCGAGATCTTGTGGAAGGACACCACGCCGCCGTTCGGCACGCCGCTCGTGCTGCGCCAGGCGATGCGCTTGTCCGGGATCTGTTCCGTGATCTCGGCATCCCATTCCTTCTCTTCGCCGGCCACGTTGGCCTTCCAGTGCAGGCGCTTGTCGTCCAGCTGGCGGATTTCATGGACGCTGCCCATGAACTGCGGGAAGTCCTCGAACTGGGTCCACTGGTTATAGGCGGTACGCACGGGGACGTTGACCTCGATGGTTTCGATGATCGACGAATCCATGCCCGATTTATTGCCTTTGAGTTTTTTGGACAGCATCATGCCGCCGACGGCCAGCGCGGCGACCGTCACTACACGGTTCAGCATTTGTTACCTCCTTATGCCATAGCTTCGCTTGCGTTACACAAAACCGGTCCACGCCCGCAGAAGGGGCTGGACCGCATCTGTCGTCAAAAGTACGTCAAAAGCGATCAACCCGGCGCCCGCGAGCCTTGCGGAAACAATGATACTGTATATATCATCAGTAAAAATCCCGCCGCGGCGATGCCGAGGGCGTCCCGACGTTTTATAATGGCCGCATGAATCTCCTCGACAATCTGAACCCCGAACAACTGGCGGCCGTCACGCTGCCGTCCCAGAGCGCCCTCATTCTCGCCGGCGCCGGGTCCGGCAAGACGCGGGTGCTGACTACCCGCATCGCCTGGCTGATCCAGACCGGGCAGGTGTCCCCGGCCGGCATCATGGCCGTGACCTTCACGAACAAGGCCGCCAAGGAGATGCTCACGCGCCTCTCGGCGATGCTGCCGGTGAACACGCGCGGCATGTGGATCGGCACGTTCCACGGCCTGTGCAACCGCCTGCTGCGCACGCACCACCGCGACGCCGCGCTGCCGCAGACGTTCCAGATCCTCGATTCGCAAGACCAGCTGTCGATGATCAAGCGCATGCTGAAAGCGCTGAACGTGGACGACGAGAAGTACCCGGCCAAGGACCTGATGTACTTCATCAACAATGCCAAGGACCGGGGCCAGCGCGCGCACGAGGTCGAGGCGTACGACCACGTGCAGAAACGCATGGCCGAGCTGTACGACCTGTACGACCAGCAATGCCAGCGCGAGGGCGTCGTCGATTTCGCCGAGCTGCTGCTGCGCGCCTACGAACTGCTGCAGCGCAATCACCCGCTGCGCCAGCACTACCAGATGCGCTTCCGCCACATTCTCGTCGACGAGTTCCAGGACACGAACGACCTGCAATACAACCTGCTGAAACTGCTGGCCGGCCACGGCGAGCAGCGTGGCGGCGCGCTGTTCGCCGTCGGCGACGACGACCAGAGCATCTATGCATTCCGCGGTGCGAACGTGGGCAACATGCAGGCGTTCGAGCGCGACTTCGAAGTCAAGAATCTGATCAAGCTGGAGCAGAATTACCGCTCGCACGGCAACATCCTCGACAGCGCCAACCACCTCATCTCGAACAATGCGAAACGCCTCGGCAAGAACCTGCGCACGGACGCGGGACTGGGCGAGCCGGTGCGCATCTACGAAGCGTCGTCCGACCTGGAAGAGGCGCAGTGGATCATCGACGAAGCCAAGAGCCTGATGGCGGAGGGCGTGTCGAAAAGCGAGATCGCCGTGCTGTACCGCTCCAACGCGCAGAGCCGCGTGATCGAGCATGCGCTGTTCGCGGCCGGCCTGCCGTACACCGTGTACGGCGGCCTGCGCTACTTCCAGCGCGCCGAGGTCAAGCACGCCATCGCCTACCTGCAGCTGATGGACAACCCGCACAACGATTCCGCATTCCTGCGCGTCGTGAATTTCCCCACGCGCGGCATCGGCGCCCGCTCGATCGAGCAGCTTCAAATGGCGGCGGAGACGTATCGTGTGTCGCTGTACGCGGCCGTGCCCTACATGACGGGCAAGGCCGGCACGGCGCTGGGCAACTTCGTGAAGCTGATCGAGAGCGCGCGCTTCGAGACCCAGCAGCTGCCGCTGCCGGAAATGGTGCGCGTCGTGCTCGAACGCAGCACGCTGCTCGCGCACTACGCCAACGAAAAAGAAGGCCAGGAACGCATCGAGAACTTGCAGCAGATGGTCGGTGCGGCCACGCAGTTTGTGCAGGAGGAAGGTTTCGGTACGCACGCGCCCGCGCACCTCGGCCCGCAGGCGGTCGCGGCGAGCGGCACGGCGATCGTCGATGGCGACGGCGTCGAGGTGCTCGATGGCGATGCGCCGCTGGCGGCCGTGATGTCGCCGCTCTCGGCCTTCCTTGCGCATGCGTCGCTGGAAGCGGGCGACGCGCAGGCGCAGGCCGGCCAGGAAGCGATCCAGCTGATGACCGTGCACTCTGCGAAAGGCCTGGAATTCGACGCCGTGTTCATCACGGGCCTGGAAGAGGGTTTATTCCCGCACGAGAGCAGCGCGCGCGAGATGGATGGCGTGGACGAGGAACGCCGCCTGATGTACGTGGCGATCACGCGCGCGCGCCGGCGCCTGTACATGAGCTTTACGCAGCAGCGCATGCTGCATGGCCAGACGCGCTTCAACATGAAGTCGCGCTTCTTCGACGAGCTGCCGGAACACGCGCTGAAATGGCTGACGCCGCGCGTGCAGACGAACTGGTTCGCCGGCCGCAAGTCGACGACGGCATGGGACGACGCCGACTTCCGCGAAGGGGGCATGGACAACCAGATCGCCAAGCAGATCGCGCAAAAGTCGACCAGCGGCAACGGCACCGGCTGGCGCATCGGTGAATCGGTCAGTCACGCGCGCTTCGGCGAGGGCGTGATCGTCAACATCGAGGGCGGCGGCACCAACGCGCGCGCGCAGATCAACTTTGGCGCGGCGGGGATGAAGGTGCTCGACCTGTCGGTGGCCAAGCTCGAACGTATCGGTCGCTGATCACGCAGCTTGCGGTGCTTTGTCGGCCGGCTTGCCGAAGATGGTGCGGTAGCCGGCATACATCGCGCACTGCAGCAGCAGCATGAACAGGAAGATCAGCCACATCAGCACGACGCGGCCCAGCGCCGCGTCGCCGAACACCAGCGCGGCCAGGATGCATATGCCGAAGAAGATGGCGAACCACGTCGCCAGCAGCACGAGGAACGGGCGCGCGGTGCGGATGACGGCGAAGAAGCTGTAGAACGTGGCCTTGCCCGGCCCCATGTGCTTCCAGTAGGTGAGTGGCGCGGCGAAGCACAGCGTCACCAGCACGGCCACGTCCAGCAGGAAGACGCCGAACAGGGCCAGCATGTGCGACGTCTGGATCGTCGGTGGCGTCTTCGCGTCCGGCCGCGGCATCATCTGCATGATCACCTCGGGCGGGATCGCCAGGCGCGTGATCACCATCATCAGCAGCGACACGGCCAGGTAGACAAGCCCCAGCTTGCACAGCGCGGCCAGCGCCGGCTGGCGGAAGCCCGTCAGCAGCACGGCCGGGGTGACCCGGTCGCCGTTCTCGATCATCAGGCACGCCTGCATGAAGGCCATCGTGAACGACGGGATCAATACGACCGCAAGTACCGAACCCAGGATCGGCACGGCCGACAGGCCGATGCTGAACAGGATGTTGGCGAAGAGGAGCGTCGTCAGGGCGGCAGGCTGTTTGCG
The DNA here is from genome assembly GCA_946481275.1 of uncultured Massilia sp. Next base: position 116,522 of record CAMLMV010000004.1, on the reverse strand, counting down.
GAACAGGCCGATGCCTTGTTTCAGCCACTCCCATCCGGTACGTGCGGGTAAATCGTTCATGCTGTCAAGTTGGGGGCGCCCCGGGCGATGCGTTCGCGCAGGACTCTTTCGAAGTGAGTCGGATCGTGCGGCGTGAGCATTTCGGCTTCGCGCGGACGGTGATAATCATACAGGCGCGACAGCCAGAAGCGCAGCGCGGCTGCGCGCAGCATCGGCAGCCACGCCGCGTGGTCGGCATCCGTGAACGGGCGGACCGCGTGGTAGGCGCGCGTCAGGGCGATCACGCGCGCATCGTCGAGGCGGCCGGTGTCCAGGTCGATGCACCAGTCGTTGACGGTGACGGCCAGGTCGAACAGCCAGGTGTCCCAGCCGGCAAAATAAAAGTCGAAGCAGCCGGACAGGCGTTCGCCGACGAACATCACGTTGTTGCGGAACAGGTCGGCGTGGACGGGGCCGCGCTCCAGTTCGGCATACGTCGTGCCGGCCGCGAAGTCGCGCTGGAATGCCAGTTCGGATTGCAGCAGCGCGGCCGTCCCGGCATCGAGGAACGGCAGGACCTTCGGCACCGTCTCGACCCACCAGTCCAGCCCGCGCAGGTTCGGCTGGCGCAGCGGGAAGTCGCGGCCGGCCAGGTGCATCTTCGCGAGGATCGTGCCCATTTCGGCGCAGTGGACCGGCTGCGGATCCATCTGCGAGCTGCCGTCGAGCTTGCTGACGATGGCGGCCGGCTTCCCGTGCAACGCCACGACGAGCTCGCCCGCTCCGTTCGCCACCGGCGCCGGCACGGGAATGCCGCGCTCGGCCAGATGGCGCATCAGCTGCACGTAGAAGGGCAGTTGCTCGAAGCTGAGGTTTTCGAAGATGGTGAGGACGTACTCGCCGCGTTCCGTCGTCAGGAAGAAATTACTGTTTTCGATACCGCTCGCGATGCCCTTCAGCGCGAGTGCTTTGCCAAGAGGAAATTGCTTGATCCACTGGGAGAGGTCATCCAGCGTGACCGGGGTGAAGACTGCCATTGTGTAAGTAAGAAAAGTCGCGGGTGCGGCCGCGCTCGGGCGGCCGGTCTTGTTGACGGCTTGTTACTTCTTCTCGGGCTCGGCGGTAGCCGGCATGGGAGGAGGAGGCGGCGCGTCGGCCGTCGTCGGGGCGTTGGTACCGGATTCGCTCGTGGCTTTCCGCTTGCCCGACAGGTCGAACTCACCCACCTTCCACTGCGGCGCGCGGATCGAATTCGTCTGCGCGTTGCCGGGCTGGGTGTTCGGTTTCATGTAGTAATGGCTGCCACCGGGCGTGGTGACTTCGACTTCGGTGACCTGGCCGCCGTCGCGCGTTTCCTTGATCTGGGTGCCGCGCTTCGGCGGAATCGTGGTCGCGGGAACGTCGCTGCCAGGTTCGATACGCTCGAGTTTCGGCGGTGCCGGGCTCGGGGTCGGCTGCGTGGTCTGCTGCTGGGCCACGGCCAATCCTGCCTGGCAAGTCAGGAACAGCGCGAGAGTGGCGAGGCGGATAGGGGTACGCGGCATGATGATCACCTTTGTCGTTTAGTCCATTGTAACAAAGGGAGCCACTTCTCTGTGAAAAGTGTGGCTTCGTCCCCATCTGGATGACATCGCCTGCCCAGCTTTTTTCCACCCCCGATTCTGCGATAATGGCGCACGTTTTGCCGTGCCGCCGCGGCCCCACTTTTGAATTCGCCCTATGGACAATACCCTGCTTCTCGTCGACGGTTCCAGCTATCTCTATCGCGCCTTCCACGCGCTGCCCGACCTGCGCAGCCCGGACGGCTACCCGACCGGCGCGATGCACGGCATGGTCAACATGCTGCGCCGCCTGCGCGCGGACTTCCCGGCCGCGTACATCGCCTGCGTGTTCGACGCGAAGGGCAAGACCTTCCGCGACGACCTGTACCCGGACTACAAGGCGACGCGCGCGTCGATGCCGGAAGACCTGGCCAGGCAGATCGAGCCGATCCACGAAGTCGTGCGCCACATGGGCTGGCCGATCCTGATGGTGGAGGGCGTCGAAGCGGACGACGTCATCGGCACGCTCGCGGCGCAGGCGACGGCGCGCGGCCTGAACACCGTCGTGTCGACGGGCGACAAGGACCTCGCCCAGCTCGTCAACGACAAGGTCATGCTGATCAACACGATGAGCAACGAGAAGCTCGACGAAGCGGGCGTGCTGGCCAAGTTCGGCGTGCCGCCGAACCGCATCATCGACTACCTGACCCTGATCGGCGACACCGTCGACAACGTCCCCGGCGTCACCAAGTGCGGCCCGAAGACGGCCCTCAAGTGGCTGACCCTGCACGGCTCGCTGGACGGCGTGATCGAGAACGCCCACAGCATCACGGGCGCCGTCGGCGAGAACCTGCGCGCCGCGCTGGACTGGCTGCCGAAGGGCCGCGAACTGATCACCGTGAAGACGGACTGCGACCTCGCGGGACACGTCGTGTCGATCGAAGAGACGCTCATCGGCCGCCCTGAGGACAAGGACGCGCTGCGCGACTTCTTCCAGCGCTACGGCTTTAAAACGATGCTGCGCGAGATCGGCCCGGGCAACGCGGGCAAGTACGGCATGCCCGGCGCGTCCGGTGCGCCGGCGCTGAATTCGCCGGAAGGCGCGGCGGGCACGCAGCCCGGCATGCCGATCATCAAGGGCGAGTACGAGACCGTCACCACGCAGGAACAGTTCGAGCGCTGGCTCGCGCTGATCGACCAGGCCGCACTGACCTCCGTCGATACGGAGACGACGTCGCTCGATCCGATGACGGCGGAAATGGTCGGCATCTCGCTGTCGGTGGAGGCGGGCAAGGGTGCGTACATCCCGCTCGCGCACCGCTACGCCGGCGTGCCGGAGCAGCTGAACCGCGAGGAAGTCCTCGAGCGCATGAAGCCGTGGCTGGAGAATCCGGACAAGCCGAAGCTGGGCCAGAACCTCAAGTACGACAGCCACATCTTCGAAAACCACGGGGTGAAACTGCGCGGCATCGTGCACGACACCCTGCTGCAGTCGTACGTGTTCGAATCGCACAAGCCGCACGACATGGACACGATGGCGCTGCGCCACCTGGGCTACACGACCATTCCCTTCGTCGACGTGTGCGGCAAGGGCGTGAACCAGATCTGCTTCGACCAGGTGGAGTTGCAGCGTGCGACCGAATACGCGGCCGAGGATTCCGACATTACCCTGCGCCTGCACCACGCGATGATCGGCCACGTGGAAAGCGACAAGGGCCTGGACTATATCTACCGCAGCATCGAGCTGCCGACGTCCGTCGTGCTGCAGAAGATCGAGCGCAACGGCGTGCTGGTCGACGCGGATAAACTGGCGGCGCAGTCGAACGAGCTGGCCGCGCGCATCATGGAACTGGAGCAGCAGGCCTACGAACTGGCCGGCGGCCCGTTCAACCTCGGCTCGCCCAAGCAGATCGGCGAGATCTTCTTCGGCAAGCTGCAGCTCCCCGTCATCAAGAAGACGGCGACCGGCGCGCCGTCCACCGACGAAGAAGTGCTGCAAAAGCTGGCGGAAGACTATCCGCTGCCGAAGATCCTGCTGGAGCACCGCGGCCTCTCCAAGCTGAAGTCGACGTACACCGACAAGCTGCCGAAGATGGTGAATCCGAAGACGGGCCGCGTGCACACGAACTACGCGCAGGCCGTCGCCATCACGGGCCGCCTTGCGTCGAACGATCCGAACCTGCAGAACATCCCCGTGCGCACGAGCGAAGGCCGGCGCATCCGCGAAGCGTTCGTCGCGCCGGCGGGCAGCGTGATCGTGTCGGCCGACTATTCGCAGATCGAGCTGCGCATCATGGCCCACATCTCGGAAGACGAGGCGATGCTGCGCGCGTTCGCGGCCGGCGAGGACATCCACCGCGCCACCGCCGCCGAGATCTTCGGCCTGCCGCCGGAAGAAGTGCAGAGCGAGCAGCGCCGCTACGCGAAGGTCATCAACTTCGGCCTCATCTACGGCATGAGCGCGTTCGGCCTCGCGCAGAACCTGGGCATCGAACGCGGTGCGGCCAGCAACTACATCGAGCGCTACTTCCAGCGCTTCGCGGGCGTCAAGCGCTACATGGACGAAACCCGGTTGCTCGCGAAGGAGCGGGGCTATGTCGAGACGGTGTTCGGCCGCCGCCTGTGGCTCCCGGAGATCAATTCGCCGAACGGCCCGCGCCGCGCCGGCGCCGAACGGGCCGCGATCAACGCGCCGATGCAGGGCACGGCCGCAGACCTGATCAAGCTGGCGATGATCGCCGTGCAGGACTGGATCGAGAAGGATGGCCTGCGCACCCGCATGGTGATGCAGGTGCACGACGAACTGGTGCTGGAAGTGCCGCAGGACGAACTGGACCTCGTCAAGCGGAAGCTGCCGGAACTGATGGGCGGGGTGGCCACGCTGAAGGTGCCGCTGGTGGCCGAGACGGGTGTCGGTAGTAACTGGGAAGAGGCGCACTAAACGTCCAAAAACTCCCCGGCCAGCCGCGCGACTTCCGTCGTCGCCAGCAGGTTGTAATGCGTCGTCCCCGGCACGATGGCCAGCCGGGCGGCGGCGCGCAATGACCCGTCCAGCCCCGCGTCGCGCTGGCCACCGCCGAGCGCCTTGTAGAACGCCGCGATGTGGTCCAGCGTGATCGCATCCGCATCCGCGAACACCAGCATCGTCCGCGCCCGGATCGCGCTCACCTGCGGCATCCAGTCGTAATCGCGGCTCTGCAATTCTCCCATCTTGCGGAAAGCCGTTTCCCAGTTCACGGCCGGATACAGCTTGCCCAGCGGCGACTGCGCCACGTGCGCGCCGATCTGCGCGGCCTGCGTGTCCATGTGGTCGAAGGCCGTGCGCACTTCCGGATAAAAGCCGTCGCGTTTGGCCGCTGCCGACACGACGACCAGCCGGTCGACGGCGTCCGGATGCCGGATCGCCGTCTGCAGCGCGACGCCGCCGCCGAACGAATATCCCAGCAGGTCGGCCTTGCCGAGCCCGAGTTCCCGGATCACGCCGGCGACATCGTCCGCCAGCGTTTCGAAACGCAGCGGGCGGTCCACGTCCGGCGTGTGGCCGTGGCCTTGCAGGTGGATGGCGATCACGCGGCGGCTTTCCGCCAGTGCGGCGATGTTCGGGCCGAACACTTCGCTGGCCATGATCCCGCCGTGCAGCAGCACGAGCGGCTTGCCGCTGCCGTGTTCTTCCACGTGGATTTGTACGCCGTTGACGGTGATGGGGGTCTTCATGTGGGCTCCTTGTAAGTGGGTGCCCTGAAGAATACTCAGCCATATTATGTTGTCAAACATATCTAACAACGTGGCGTCGGACGGGATTTTCGCCTCGCTGCTAAGATAGCAAGCCTTTCAAGACCACACGAAGGAAGGCGATGAACGACAACGCAAGCGGCTTCGCGGCGGCCGCCCAACCCATCGCGGCGCAGTCCGTGATCCGCACGGATACCGAAGGACTCGCCACGGGCACGACCAGGCTGACTATCGACGGCCAGGACGTGCCCCTCTATTTTGCCCGCCCGGCCGGGCACGACCAGCCGCCCGTGATGATCGTCGTATCCGAGATCTTCGGCCTGCACGAACACATCGCCGACGTGGCGCGCCGCTTTGCGAAACAGGGCTACCTGGCCGTCGCCCCCGATTTCTTCATCCGCCAGGGCGACCCGTCCACGCTCCCGGACATGGCCACGATCCTGGCAAAAATCATCCGCAAGGTGCCGGACGCCCAGGTGATGGGCGACATCGACGCCTGCGTGGCCTGGGCCGGCGAGAACGGCGGTGATATCGACCGGCTCGGCGTCAACGGCTTTTGCTGGGGCGGGCGCATCACGTGGCTGTACGCGGCGCACAACCCGCGCGTGAAGGCGGCCGTGGCGTGGTACGGCAAGCTGGTGGCCGATCCGAATCCGCCGGGCCAGCCGACGCATCCGATCCACATCGCGCCCGCGCTCACGGTGCCCGTGCTCGGCCTGTACGGCGCGAAGGACGCGGGCATCCCGGTCGCCACGGTCGAACAGATGACGGCCGCCCTGGGCGAGGGGACGAGCGATTCCGCGATCGTCGTCTACCCGGACGCCGGCCACGCGTTCTACGCCGACTACCGCCCGAGCCACAACGCGAAGGCTGCCCGCGACGGCTTCGCCCGCGCGCTGGCCTGGTTCCGCGAACACGGCGTCGGCTGACGGCGGCACGCCCGTCGGGTTACAATCAACGGTTTTGCGCCCGGGGCGCGCGCATCCGCACGCCCCAAGAAAAAGAAGAGGCTTCCAGATCGACCCGATTCTCATCTCCATCCTGCTGGCCACCGGCCTGGCGGGCGTGGTCAGCATCACGGCCGCCGCGGTGTTTTCCTTTACGCTGCTGTCGAAGGTCGTCGAACGCATGGTCAGCCTGTCGGTCGGCATCATGCTGTCGACGTCGCTGCTGCACGCGTTGCCGGAAGCGTTCGAGTCGAAGGCCGACACGCATGCGCTGTTCGCGACCCTGCTGGGCGGCCTGCTCGCGTTCTTCCTGCTGGAGAAGGTGGCGCTGCTGCGCCATTCGCACCACCACGAGGGCGACGGGCACCATCACGCGCATGGCCACGACGCGCGCCAGGCGGGGCGCGCCGGCTGGATGATCCTGATCGGCGACGGCATGCACAACTTCACGGACGGCATCCTGATCGCGGCGGCCTTCCTCGCCAACCCGCAACTGGGCATCGTCACGGGCGTGGCCATCATCGCGCACGAGATCCCGCAGGAGATCGGCGACTTCATCGTGCTGCTCAACGCCGGCTTTTCGCGCGTGCGCGCCTACGTGTTCAACCTGTTGTGCAGCCTGCTGGCCGTGCTGGGCGGGATACTCGGTTACGCGACTCTGGACCGCGCCAGCGACCTGATTCCCTACGTGCTGGTGTTCGCGTCGTCCGGCTTCATCTACATCGCCGTGAGCGATTTGATGCCGCAGATGCAGCGCCGGGCCACCGTGCGCGAAACCATTCCGCAAGTCCTGTTGATCGGCCTGGGCGTCGTCATCGTGCTGGTCCTGACGCACGGCCACTAAGATACTAAACGCTGCGCCCTGCGGTTGACAGGGCGATTCCTTGCGACCTATGCTGGGCCGTTAGCTGAACGGAGGTCGGTATGGGAAGGCTGGTGAGTGAGCTGATTGGTGCGCTGCGCAACAAGCCGTCGCGCTTCGCCTACGTGGTCGTGGCCCTCGTGCTGTCGGTCGTGCTGTTCACGCTGGCGGACTTCTTGCCCGCCCCGTACGACTTCAGTCACTGACGGCCTTACGCAGCCCCGGTCGCGACCGCGCGCTTCGGATCCGCCGTCCACTCGCTCCACGATCCCGGATACAGCGCCGCACCCGGCATCCCGGCCACTTCCAGTGCCAGCAGGTTGTGGCAGGCCGTGACGCCGGAGCCGCATTGCATGATGGCGTCCTTCGCGTCGCCCACCGCCACGCCCAGTTCCGCCTTCAGCTGATCCGGCGCCTTGAAGCGGCCGTCCGACTGCAGGTTGTCCTTGAAGAAGCGGTTCTTCGCGCCCGGGATGTGGCCACCGACCGGGTCGATCGTCTCGTTCTCGCCGCGGAAGCGGTCGGGCGCGCGCGCGTCGACGATCGTCTTGCCGCCGTGTTCCACGTTGTGCAGGATCGCGTTCACGTCGACCGTGGTCACGAGGGCAGGGCGGGCAGCAATCCCGCCCCGGGCGCGCGGCGCCGGCGCATCGGTGACGACGGCCTGGCCGGCCGCCTGCCACGCGCTCAAGCCGCCGTCCAGCACGGCAACGGCGCCGTGGCCGACCCAGCGCAGCATCCACCACAGGCGCGCGGCGTACATGCCGCCGTGCGCGTCGTACGCGACGACCTGCGTGTCGTCGTCCACGCCCCAGCCGCGCAGCAGCTCGATGAACGCGTCCTGCTCCGGCAGCGGATGGCGGCCGCGGAAGTTGCCGGCGGCGTCGCGCTTGGCGCCCGACAATTCCGTCTCCATGTCGGCGAAGACGGCGCCCGGGATGTGGCCGGCCGCGTAGGCTTCGCGGCCGGCGGCCAGGTTCATGAGGTCGTGGCGGCAGTCGACGACGACCCACTTCGAGTCGTTCATGTGTGCGGCCAGTGCGGCGGGTTCGATCAGGGTCGTGAAGCTGGACATGGCACTCCTTTATTCGCTGGCGATGGGGTCGGTTTCCTTGACGACGGCGCCACGCGCCGTGCGCGTCGTATTGTAAAACGTCGCGGCGATCCCGGAGGCCAGGATCACGCCCATGCCCAGCCAGACGTGCCAGTCGAACACGTCGCCCCACAGCACCATCCCCCACAGGCTGGAAAAGACGATGCCTGTGTATTGCAGGTTGGCGACGACGAGCACCTTGCCGATGCGGTAGGCGCGCGTCATCGCGATCTGGGCGCCCAGGCCGCTGGCGGCGATCGCCAGCATGAGGCCCACGCCGTGCCAGGATTGCGGGCGGAACGTATTCATGCCGTTGCCGAGCAGCGAGCCGACGAGGCCCGCCAGGCCCATCGTGACGGAAAAATAGAACACGACGCGGTATTCCGGCTCGCCCATCTGGCCCAGGCGGCGCACCTGCATGTAGGCCATCGCGGCGATCACGGACGAACCGATGGCGACGAGGCCGCCGACCCATTCATGGGTCTCGACGGCCGGCCGCAGCACGAGCGTCACGCCGACGAAGCTCATGGCGATGGCGAGGGCCAGCGGCCATTCGGGCAAGCCCTTGCCGCGCCACCAGCCCGTGACGAACATGTAGGCGGCCAGCCAGATCGGCGCCATGTAGTTGAGGGTGACGGCGGTGGCCAGCGGCAGCTTCGCGATCGCGTAGAACCACATCCACAGCGAGACGACGCCGACGACGCTGCGCCACAGGTGTTCTTTCGGGAAGGGGGTCTTGAACGAACCGCCCTGCAGGCGGATCATCGGGAGCAGCAGCAGGGCGCCGATGACACCCCGGTACATCACGATTTCCGAGGTCGAGTAGAGCGAGGAAGCCAGCTTCACTGCCGCGCCCATGGCGGCGAACAGGAAGCTGGCGAACAACATCCAGAGTGGTGCCATCAGCGACTGACCATCACATCCCCGGAGGAATATTGTCGAGTTTGCTGCGATACCACTCGTGGAAGTGCTGCATGCCGTCTTCCATCGGCGACTGGTACGGCCCCGCCTCGGTCACGCCGCGTTCCATCAGCGCCTTGCGGCCGGCGTCCATGCGCAGGGCGATCTCGTCGTCCTCGACGCACGTCTCCATGTAGGCGGCGCGTTCCGCGTCGACGAATCCGCGCTCGAACAGGACGAATTCTTCCGGATAGTAGAACTCGACGACGTTGCGCGTCTTCTGCGGGCCCAGCGGCCACAGCGTCGACACGACCAGCACGTTCGGATACCACTCGACCATGATGTTCGGATACAGGGTCAGCCAGATCGCGCCGTATTTCGGTGCCTGGCCGTTGTTGAACTTCAGGACCTGTTCCTGCCATGCCTTGTAGGCCGGCGAGCCGGACTTCTGCAGGCCGCGATGCACGCCCACGGTCTGGACGCTGTAGTCCGGACCGAATTCCCAGCGCAGGTCGTCGCAGCTGACGAAGTTGCCAAGGCCCGGGTGGAACGGCTCGACGTGGTAATCCTCCAGGTAGACCTCGATGAAGGTCTTCCAGTTGTAGTCGCACTCGTGCACCTCGACGTGGTCGAACATATAGCCCGAGAAATCCAGGTCCTTCGTCACGGACATGTGCTTCAGCTTGTCCATCACGTTGTAGCCGTTCTGTTCGAACAGCAGGCCGTTCCAGTTCTGCAGCGGCGTCCTGGACAGGTTCAGGCACGGCGTGTCCGCGAAATGCGGTGCGCCGATCAGTTCGCCCTTGAGGTCGTAGGTCCAGCGGTGCAGCGGGCAGACGATGTTCCTGGCGTTGCCGCGGCCATTGAACATCAGCGCCTGGCGGTGGCGGCAGACGTTCGACATCAGCTCGATGCCCTGCGCGTTGCGCACCAGCATGCGGCCCTCGTTCTCCGATTTCAGGGTCGCGAAATCGCCCTTCTCGGGAACCATCAACTCGTGCCCGACGTAGCGGGGCCCCTTGAGAAACAATTGCTGCAATTCACGCTGCAACAGCGCGTCGTCGAAGTAGACATTTACCGGAAGCTGGGCGAGCGAACGCGCCAGCTTGGCGTGGGTAGCCAGATCGGACATCCCAACCCCCCTTTACACAGATTTCAGCCAAAGAAGAGAAAGAATCCGAGAACCAGTATTTTTAGGGGAGCATCGAGATTTCCATCGAGCGCAACAACGTGGCCGAGCGGGCGCGTGCGAAGACGTCGCATCCCGACCAAGAGTGCTGCCGCTTATTCGGAGTTCTCGCTCCTTTAAAGAGCGGAATACGGTATTTCGGAGACAGAACCGGAGATTATAGCCTGTAAAAGGCCCCCCAGTCCCGGACCCGCACGGGATTGTGGTACATGGGTGTTCAAAAATTGCCTAAACGGCATCGTTTTCATGAATCCCGAGGCGCTTTGCGATAAAATGTATCCTTGCTTGCAAGTTGGCGGCGACAGGCGCACCGTTCATGTCGAAACAGGATTGTTTAGAATAAGCGATTAGACTGGCACGCCGCGCACGGGTTGCGCGTGATGTCGCCCGGCCCCGAATCGATCAAACTCCGATCAAAACAATTATGCCAAATAAAACAAACGCGGAGAGCGCCGCACCACCGGCAGCCGCGAGCGCGGCGGCGTCCGCACCGCCCGAATCCTTCGAGCAGGCGATGGCCGAACTGGCCCAACTCGTGACGCAAATGGAAAGTGGGCAATTGCCCCTGGAAGCTTCGGTCGCCGCGTATGCGCGCGGTTCCGAGCTCGTGCGCTATTGCGCGGCCCAGCTGGAAAAAGTCGAATCCCAGGTGAAAGTCCTGGAAGGCGAGATGCTCAAACCGTTCAGCGCCGACGGCGAGGACGACGTATGAGCGCATCGCAGGATTTCCAGGCCTGGATGAAGGCCGTGCAGGCCGATGCGGAAGGCGCCCTCGACCGCTTCCTGCCGCCCGCAAGCCAGGTGCCGACGAAGCTGCACGAAGCGATGCGCTACACGGCGCTGGGCGGCGGCAAGCGCGTGCGCCCGCTGCTCGTGCACGCGAGCGGCGCCCTGTTCGGCGCGGATGCCGACGCCCTGGCGCGCGCCGCCAGCGCCGTCGAGATGATCCACGTGTATTCCCTCGTGCACGACGACATGCCGTGCATGGACGACGACGCCCTGCGCCGCGGCAAGCCGACGGTGCACGTCGCGTATGACGAAGCGACGGCGCTGCTTGTCGGCGACGCGCTGCAGGCGCAGGCCTTCGAGGTGCTGGCCGGCACGACGACCGTCCCGGCCGCGCGCGCGGTGACCATGCTGCGCCTGCTGGCCGAGGCGGCCGGCAGCAAGGGCATGTGCGGCGGCCAGGCGATCGACCTGGACAGCGTCGGCCTCAGCCTCACGCTCGAACAGCTGGAGCGCATGCACCAGCTGAAAACGGGCGCCATGCTGCGCGTGTCCGTGCTGCTGGGCGCCCTGGCCGGCCGCGACCTCGCGTCGCACGAGCAGGAAGCGCTGGCCGCGTATTCGCGCGCCATCGGCCTCGCGTTCCAGGTCGTGGACGACATCCTCGATGCGACCGCCGACTCGGCCACGCTGGGCAAGACGGCCGGCAAGGACGCGGCCGACAACAAGCCGACCTATGTGTCGATTCTTGGGCTGGAGCCGTCGAAGGCGCTGGCCGAACAATTGCGGCAGCAGGCGCACGACGCGCTCGCGCCGTTTGGAGAACAAGCACTGCGGCTGCGCGAGATCGCGGACCTGATCGTGCAGCGGAAGGCATAAATGAAACTGCTAGATACCATCAACGTACCGGCCGACCTGCGCAAGCTGCCACGTACCCAGCTCACGCCGCTGGCCCATGAACTGCGCCAGTTCCTGCTCGATTCCGTGTCGAAGACGGGCGGCCATCTGTCGTCCAACCTCGGCACCGTCGAGCTGACGATCGCGCTGCACTACGTGTTCAACACGCCGGAAGACCGCATCGTGTGGGACGTCGGCCACCAGACCTATTCGCACAAGATCCTCACGGGCCGGCGCGAGCGCATGCCCAGCCTGCGCCAGCTGAACGGCCTGTCCGGCTTCCCCAAGCGCGACGAAAGCGAGTACGACACGTTCGGCACCGCGCACTCGTCGACGTCGATCTCGGCGGCGCTCGGCATGGCAACGGCCGCGAAGATCAAGGGCGAGAAGCGCAAGGCGATCGCCGTCATCGGCGACGGCTCCATGACCGCGGGCATGGCGTTCGAGGCGCTGAACAATGCGGGCGTCGAGGACGACGTCGACCTGCTCGTCGTCCTGAACGACAACGACATGTCGATCTCGCCGCCGGTCGGAGCATTGAACCGCTACCTGGCGCGCCTGATGTCGGGCCAGTTCTACGCGGCCGCGAAGAACGTCGGCAAGACGATGCTGCCCGCGCCCATGCTGGAACTGGCGAAGAAGCTGGAAGAGCATGCGAAGGGCATGGTCGTCCCGGCCACGATGTTCGAGGAATTCGGCTTCAACTACATCGGCCCCATCGACGGCCACGACCTGGATTCCCTGATTCCGACGCTGGAAAACATCAAGAAGCTCAAGGGCCCGCAATTCCTGCACGTCGTGACGAAGAAGGGGCAGGGCTACAAGCTGGCCGAGGCCGAGCCGATCCTGTACCACGGCACGGGCAAATTCAATCCGAGCGAAGGCATCAAGCCCGCGAAGGCGACCAGGATCACGTACACCGAGGTGTTCGGCAACTGGCTGTGCGACATGGCGCATGTCGACAAGCGCCTGGTCGGCATCACGCCGGCGATGCGCGAAGGCTCGGGCATGGTGCGCTTCAACCAGGAATACCCGGACCGCTACTTCGACGTCGGCATCGCCGAGCAGCATTCCGTGACGTTCGCGGGCGGCCTCGCGACGGAAGGCATGAAGCCCGTCGTCGCGATCTACTCGACGTTCCTGCAGCGCGCCTACGACCAGCTGATCCACGACGTGGCGCTGCAGAACCTGGACGTGACGTTCGCGCTGGACCGCGCGGGCCTCGTGGGCGCGGACGGCGCCACGCACGCCGGTAACTACGACATCGCCTACCTGCGCTGCATCCCGAACATGGTCGTGATGGCGCCGTCGGACGAGAACGAGTGCCGCAGGATGCTGACGACGGCCTACCGCTTCGAAGGCCCGGCCGCCGTGCGCTACCCGCGCGGTGCCGGTGTCGGCGCGGCCATCGAGCCGGCGCTGGACGTCCTCGAGATCGGCAAGGGCATCGTGCGGCGCGAAGGCAAGGGCGTCGCGATCATGGCGTTCGGTTCGATGGTGGCGCCGAGCCTCGGCGCCGCCGAAGGCCTGAACGCGACCGTCGCCGACATGCGCTTCGTGAAGCCGCTGGACGTGGAACTCGTCAAGCAGCTGGCGCACGACCACGACTACCTCGTGACAGTGGAAGAGGGCTGCACGATGGGCGGCGCCGGTTCCGCCGTGGCCGAGGCGCTGGCGGAAGCGGGCATCGCCAAGCCGCTGCTGATCCTGGGCCTGCCCGACCGGTTCATCGACCACGGCGACCCGGCACTGCTGCTGGCCTCCGTCGGCCTCGATGCGCACGGCATCGGCGCATCGATCCGCGAACGCTTCGGCATCGGCGAGCCGCGCCTGGTGGTCAACAACACCTGACGCCGCGCGCGTCCCCGAAAAACGCCACCCCGGCCCGGCCGGCGGTGGCGTTTTTGCTATGGCGACAAGGCACGCGCTGCGGGTCGCCATCACCGGCTACGGCCAGGACTGCGACCGCGGCCTCGCCGTGGAGGCAGGCTTCGACCAGCCGTCCTACTTGAAGAGCTCTTCGGCGCGGCGGTACAGGATCCACGACGTGGCCACGTACTTGTCGCCGCTGGCCGCGACATGGCCCTTGTGCGTGTGCGTGAAACCGGCCGGCGCGATGATCAGCCGGCCCGCGCGCGCCTCGATCTTGCGGCGCTGGTACAGGAATTCCGTTTCGCCGCCGTCCGCCACGTCGTTCAGGTAGAACTGGAACAGCAGCACGCGGTGCAGCGTTTCGCAGCTGGCGTTCTGCGGATAGATCTCGGAATGCCAGTGGTGGTAGCCGCCGCTGCCGCGCAGGTACTTCTGCAGGTTGAGCGCGCCGGGGCGGTACATGGCCTGCACGAGCGCATCGAGGTGCGGGCGCCCGCATTCGTCGAAGTTGTCCAGGGAGAGCGCCACTGGCTGTCCCGTGGCGGGATGCGCCACCATGGGCGCGAGGGCGCCCAGCAGCAGGGCGCGGTAGCGGTCCATGTACTCGGCCAGGTGGCGCCGCACGGCCGTCGCCATCAGGTTGCACACGTCGTGCCATTCCTTGTGCTGGCTGATCGTGATGTCCCAGCTGTCCTTCTTCGCGACGTCGACGCCCATGCCCGTGCGGCCGCGCTGGTGCTTGTCGCTGGTTTCGAACCGTTCAACAATCCGTGCACACTGCGCGGGCGTGAGGGCATCGTCATAGATGCCGATGAAATCGTCGTTCATGCCGTGGTTCTCCTCCAGGAACGTGCAGCGAGCGCGCCAGCAGATGCCCGGCCAGCCAGCCGCCAATCAGGCCCCCGATATGCGCCGCATTGTCCGTGTGAGGATACAGGAAGCCGGCCGCCAGGTTGAACACCAGGAACGGCAGCAGCGAGCCGCGCAGGTCCTTGACGACGGTGGGCGGCACGCCGCTGTTCTCGCGCCGCATGAACGCGAACAGGCCGCCGACGATGCCGAAGATCGCGCCCGACGCGCCCACGGTGTTCACGTTCGGATTCCACATCACGCTGGCGATGCTGCCGCACAGGCCGGCGAGCACGTACAGCGCGATGAAGCGCAGGCTGCCGAACAGGCGCTCGACCAGCTGACCCACCTGCCACAGCGCGAGCATGTTGAATCCCAGGTGCATCAGGCTCCCGTGCAGGAACAGCGACGTGAAGAGCCGCCACGGTTCGCCATGCATCGTCAGCATGCCGACGTTCGAGCCCCAGGCGACGAGCTGGTTGGCGCGCAGGATCGCATCGAAGGGCGAATTCCAGCCCCAGCCCAGCATGGAGCCGAGCGCGCCGCCGGGCAGGCTGCGGCGCCAGAGCCACATCAGGTAGTAGATACCGACGTTCAGCACGAGCAGCGCCCAGATCACGGGCGTCGACGGACTCCAGTAATCGATGCGGTCGTGGAACGTGTCGAACTCGGCGCGGGCGAAGGCTTCGGTCTGGCGTTCCGGCAGCAGGGCAAGAATTTGCTGCGCCGTCGCGGCGTCCGCCGCACTGAACGTGATGGCCGTGCTCTCGCGCACGTCCAGTACCTGGAAGTGCACGTCGTCGCCCTCGGCGTGGGCGTTCACGATGTCGGACCTGCGCAGCCGCACTTCCGCGGGCGCGGCCGAGGGAGGTGCGTAGCGGCCGGTGCCCCGCACGAGCACGAAGTCCGGCTCGACGACGAACTGGCCCGCACCCTCGATCTGGAACGAATTCGCGTGGAAGCGGACGTCGAAGGTTGCCGTCATCCGCGCTCCGTCAGGTGCGCTTGCGTTCGTGCTGCCACAGCACGTCGCTGCCGCCCGCATGGCGGTTCAGCACGCGCGCCAGCACGAACATCAGGTCGGACAGGCGGTTCACGTACTGGCGCGGCTGCGCGTTGATCGTCTCAAGCTTCGACAGCGCGACGATGGCGCGCTCGGCGCGGCGGCACACGGTGCGGCACACGTGTGCGAGCGACGCGGCGCGCGAGCCGGCCGGCAGGATGAATTCCTTCAGGACCGGCAGGTCGGCGTTGTACTTTTCCAGCAGCGCATCCAGGCGCGCCACCTGCTCGTCCTTGATCAGCTGGTAGCCGGGGATGCACAGCTCGCCGCCCAGGTCGAACAGGTCGTGCTGGATCGTGACGAGCTCCTCGCGCAGCGCGTCGGGCATGGCTTCGCACAGCAGCAGGCCAACGAAGGAATTCAGCTCGTCGACGTCGCCCAGCGCCGCGATGCGCGCGCTGTCTTTACCGGTGCGGCTGCCGTCGCCGAGGCCGGTGCTGCCGTCGTCGCCCGTGCGGGTCGCGATCTTCGAAAGTCGATTGCCCATGCTTATATCCTGCCTACAAAAAAAGATAGCCGGAGCATACGCCAAATCCTTGGGATTGTGCTTACAATCGTTCCATGATTCCCTCGATTCCTGTCGACCCCGAGCGAAGGCAGCAGGTGGCCGCCGCGCTGCGTGCCGTGCTCCCCGCGCGCGCCGTCCTCGCCGATCCCGAGGACACCCGTCCTTACGAATGCGATGGCCTGGCCGCCTACCGGCAACTGCCGATGATCGTGACGCTCCCCGACGACGAGGCGCAGGTGCTCGCGATATTGAAGGTCTGCCGCGACCTGGACGTGCCCATCGTGCCGCGCGGCGCGGGCACGGGCCTGTCCGGCGGCGCGCAGCCGCTGGCGGACGGCGTCGTGATCTCGACGGCGCGCCTGAACCGCATCCTGCGCGTGGAACCGTATGCGCGCACGGCCGTCGTACAGCCGGGCGTGCGCAATCTCGCCATCTCGGAAGCGGCCGCGCCGTTCAACCTGTATTACGCGCCCGACCCGTCGTCGCAGATCGCCTGCACGATCGGCGGCAACGTGGCCGAGAACTCGGGCGGCGTGCACTGCCTGAAATACGGCCTCACCGTGCACAACGTGCTGCGCGTGCGCGTCTGTACGATCGAAGGCGACGTCATCGAGCTCGGCGGCGAATCCCTCGATGCGCCCGGCCTCGACCTGCTGGCCGTGTTCATCGGCTCGGAAGGCATGCTGGGCATCGTCACCGAAGTGACCGTCAAACTCGTGCCGAAGCCGGCGCAGGCACAGGTGATCATGGCGTCGTTCGACGACGTGGCGACGGGCGGCAACGCGGTCGCCAGCGTGATCGCGGCCGGCATCATCCCGGCCGGGCTAGAGATGATGGACCGGACATCGTCGCGCATGGTCGAACCGTTCGTGAAGGCGGGTTACGACCTCGACGCGGCCGCCATCCTGCTGTGCGAGGCGGACGGCACAGCGCTCGAAGTGGCGGAAGAAATCGCGCGCATGACGGAGGTGCTGCGCGAGGCCGGCGCCTGCGCGATCACGGTGTCGCAGAGCGAGGCCGAGCGCCTGCGCTTCTGGTCCGGCCGCAAGAACGCGTTCCCCGCCGCCGGCCGCATCTCGCCGGATTACTACTGCATGGACGGGACGATCCCGCGCAAGCAGCTCGCGCACGTGCTGGCGCGCATCGAAGAGATGGAAACGACGTTCGGCCTGCGCTGCGCGAACGTCTTTCACGCGGGCGACGGCAACATGCACCCGCTGATCCTGTTCGACGCGAACCAGCCGGGAGAACTGGATCGCGCGGAAGCCTTCGGCGCCGCCATCCTCGCGCTGTGCGTGGAAGTGGGCGGCACCATCACGGGCGAACACGGCGTCGGCGTCGAGAAGATCGATTCCATGTGCGTGCAATTCGGTGCGCGGGAACTCGACGCCTTCTTCGCGGTGAAGCGCGCGTTCGATCCGGGCATGCTCCTCAATCCCAACAAGGCCATTCCGACACTCCGCCGCTGCGCGGAACTGGGCCGCATGCGCGTCACCGGCGGCGTGCTGCCGTTTGCCGACCTGCCGCGCTTTTGACCATGCAGAACCTCATCGAACATTTTCAGGAACAGGTGCGCGCCGGGCGTGCCTTGCGCATCCGCGGCGGCGGCACCAAGGACTGGTATGGGCAGCGGCTCGAAGGCGACATCCTCGACACGCGCGACTACACCGGCATCGTCGACTACGAGCCGACGGAGCTCGTGATCACGGCGCGCTGCGGCACGCCGCTGGCCGAGGTCGAGGCGGCGCTCGCGCAGCAGGGACAGATGCTGGCGTTCGAGCCGCCGCATTTCGGCACCGGGGCGACCATCGGCGGCGCCATCGCATCCGGCCTGTCCGGACCGCGGCGCGCGAACAGCGGTGCCGTGCGCGACTTCGTCCTTGGCTGCAAACTCCTGGACGGCAAGGGCGACGTGCTGTCGTTCGGCGGCCAGGTGATGAAGAACGTGGCCGGCTACGACGTGTCGCGCCTGCCGGCCGGGTCGCTCGGCACCCTGGGCCTGCTGCTGGAAGTCTCCGTAAAAGTGCTGCCGCGCGCGCCGCGCGAAGCGACGCTCGTGTTCGAGGGCGTGACCGAAGTGGATGCGATCCGCAGCCTGAACGAATGGGCCGGCCAGCCGCTGCCCATGTCGGCGAGCTGCTGGCACGACGGCGTACTGTCCTTGCGGCTGTCCGGTGCGAATGCGGCCGTCGATGCTGCCATCCGGGCGCTGGGTGGCGACGTGATGCCCGACTGTGCGCGCTTCTGGGCCAGCCTGCGCGAACAGCGGCATGCGTTCTTTGACGGCGACATGCCGCTGTGGCGTTTGTCCGTGCCGTCCACCGTCGGCGCCATCGTGCTGGGCAGCCCGCAACTGGTCGAGTGGGGCGGGGCGCAACGCTGGCTGCGCGCGCCGGCCGATGCGGCGGAGCGCATCCGTGCGACCGTCCGCGCGTGCGGCGGCCACGCGACCTTGTTCCGCGGCGGCGACAAAAGCGTCGGCGTGTTCGAACCGCTGGCGCCTGCCATCGGCCGCATCCACGAACGCCTGAAAGCCGGGTTCGACCCGGCGGGCATCTTCAACCCGGGCCGGATGTACTGACAGACCATGCAAACGAATCTCGCCGATTTCATCAAGGGCACGCCCGAGGGCGATGAAGCCGACGCGATCCTGCGCGCCTGCGTGCACTGCGGCTTCTGCACCGCCACGTGTCCGACGTATCAGCTGCTGGGCGACGAGCTGGATGGCCCGCGCGGCCGCATCTACCTGATCAAGCAGGTGCTGGAAGGCGCGACGCCCACGCGCAAGACGCAGCTGCACCTGGACCGGTGCCTCACGTGCCGCAACTGCGAAACCACGTGCCCGTCCGGCGTGAAGTACGGACGGCTCGTCGACATCGGCCGCAAGGTGGTCGAAGCGCGCGTGCCGCGTCCGCTCGCGGACAGGGTGAAACGCACGACGCTGAAGGAATTCCTGCCGCGGTCGAACCTGTTCAAGCCCGCGTTCAGGGCGGGGCAGATGGTGCGTCCGCTGCTGTCGGCCACGTTACAGGACAAGCTGCAGCCCGTCCGCGCACCCGGCCCGTGGCCCACGCGCGAACACGCGCGCAGGATGCTCGTGCTGGCGGGCTGCGTGCAGCCGGCGATGGCGCCCAACATCAATGCGGCGACGGCGCGCGTGCTCGACGTGCTCGGCATCCAGCTCATCGAAGCGCCGCAGGCCGGCTGCTGCGGCGCCGTGCGCTTCCACCTGAACGACCAGGACGGGGGCCTGGCCGACATGCGCCGCAACGTCGACGCGTGGTGGCCGTACGTGGCGCAGGGCGGCGTGGAGGCCATCGTGATGACGGCATCCGGCTGCGGCGTGACGGTCAAGGATTACGGCCACCTGCTGGCGCACGACGCGGCGTATGCGGCCAAGGCGGCGCGCATCTCGGCGTTGACGAAGGACTTGTCGGAAGTGATGTGCGACTTCGAGGGCGAGATCGCGCGGCTGCTGTCGGGCCGCATCCATGAGCGCGTCGCGTTCCACCCGCCGTGCACCTTGCAGCACGGCCAGCAGATCCGCGGCAAGGTCGAAGGCGTGCTGCGCGCGGCCGGCGTCGACGTCGTGCCGTGCGCGGAAAGCCATCTGTGCTGCGGCTCGGCCGGCACGTATTCCGTGCTGCATCCCGAGCTCGCGCACGCGCTGCGCGACCGCAAGCTCGCCAACCTGGAAGCGACAGGGGCGCAGGAATACGTCTCGGCCAACGTGGGCTGCATCTCGCACCTGCAGTCGGGGACGGCGACGCCGGTGACGCACTGGATCGAGCTCGTCGACCGGGCGCTGACGAGCGGCTGATTCGTCCTATAATGGTCTTGCCGTTGCGTTCATCCTGAGCGCATTCCGCGCACACTTTCAGGACGTATCTGCATGGCCGAACCGCTTCCATCCCGCCGCACTTCGCGCAAACCCGCGCATCGCGTTTCCACCGGGGTGCCGGGGCTGGACGACATCCTCGGCGGCGGCCTGACCGCGGAACGGGTGTACCTCGTCGAGGGCACTCCCGGCACGGGCAAGACGACCCTCGGCATGCAATTCCTGCTCGATGGCGTGGCCAAGGGGGAAGCCGGGCTGTACATCACCCTGTCGGAAACTGCCGATGAGCTCGATGCCGTCGCGGAAAGCCATGGCTGGTCGCTGGACCAGCTGTCGATCTTCGAGCTGGCCAGCGACGAGGCGCTCGATCCCGAAGCGCAGCAGTCGATCCTGCATCCGGCCGAGATCGAGCTGGGCGAAACGGCGCGGGGCGTGATGGAAGAGGTCGACCGCATCAATCCGGCGCGTGTCGTGTTCGATAGCCTGTCGGAAATGCGCCTGCTGGCCCAGAATCCGCTGCGCTACCGGCGCCAGATTCTTGCACTCAAACAATTTTTTGCGTCGCGTGCGTGTACCGTGCTGATGCTGGACGACAAGACCAGCCAGTCGGACCAGCATCTGCACAGCATCGCGCACGGCGTCATCAGCCTGGAACAGCTCGCCAAGGAATTCGGCAAGGAGCGCCGCCGCGTCAATATCATGAAGATGCGCGGCATCAAGTTCCGGGGCGGTTACCACGACTACATCCTCGACACGGGCGGCATCCGGATCTTCCCCCGGCTCGTCGCGGCGGAACACGTGGCGACGTTCACACCGGTGACACGCTCCACGGGATCCGATGGGCTCGACATGCTGCTCGGCGGCGGCCTCGTCGCCGGGACCAATACGCTGTTCGTCGGGCCTTCCGGCGTCGGCAAGACGACCGTCGTGGTCCGCTGCATGCTGGCGGCGCTGGAGCGGGGCGAGAAAGCATCGTATTACCTGTTCGACGAAGGCATGGGGACGTTCTTCACGCGCGCCGCCGCGCTCGGGCTGGACTTGCGGCCGTACCTCGACACCGGTCTCCTGACGGTGCGCCATGTCGATCCGGCCGAACTGGCGCCGGGCCAGTTCGCCCAGATGCTGCGCGACGCCGTGGAAATCGACAGTGCCGCCTTCATCGCCATCGACAGCCTCAACGCCTACCTGCAGGCGATGCCCGGCGAGCAGTTCCTGCTGCTGCAGATGCACGAGCTGCTCGCCTACCTCAACCAGCAGGGCGTCACGACGGCGCTGATCCTCGGCGAGCATGGCGTCGTCGGCGAGGCGGCACGGGACGTCGACCTCAGCTACCTGAGCGATGCGACCATGCTGCTGCGTTACTTCGAGTCCGGCGGCAAGCTGCGCCGTGCGATCACCGTGTCCAAGAGCCGGACGGCGCACCATGCGCTGACCATCCACGAGCTCCAGCTCGGCCCCGGCGGCGTCGAAGTCGGTGCCGCGCTGGAAGGCTTCGAAGGCGTGTTGACCGGCTTGCCGACCTACCGCGGATCGACGCCCATGATGGCCGCATCCGACGCCAATGCCTGACCATCGCGAACAGCGCGTCCTGATCCTCGCCCCGCACGGGCGCGACGCCGACGTGATCGCCGGTGTCGTGACGCGCGACGGCGTCGGGTGTGAAGTCCTCGCCGGTGCCGATGCGCTGGTCGAAGCGATCGGGCAGGGCGCGGCGGCGGCCATCGTGGCGGAAGAGGCGCTGTCGGCCCATACCCTGGCGCGCATCGCCGGGTGGCTCGCGCAGCAGGAACCGTGGTCCGATTTCCCGTTCGTCGTCCTGCTGGCCAAACGGTATGGCGCCGCGCCGGCGCAACTGAAGGCGACCTTCGCCGCGCTCGGCAACGTCCTCCTCCTCGAACGGCCGTTGAGCGCGGACACGCTGGCCACGGCGGCAGGTGCCGCGTTGCGCGCGCGCCGGCGCCAGTACGAGGCGCGCGAGGTGCTGGCGCAGCTCGCGGCGCTGAATGCGAACCTGGAGGCGCGCGTCGAGGAGCGCACGCGCGCGCTGGCGCAGGCCAACGACCGGCTCACGGCCGAAGTGATGGAGCGCGAACGCGCGCAACAGGCGATGGCGCAGGCGCAGAAGCTTGAGTTCCTCGGGCGCTTCACCGGCGGCGTCGCGCACGATTTCAACAACCTGCTGAACGTCATCCAGGGGAACATGGAGCTCATCGCCATGTTCTCGCGCGAAGAATCGACGCTGGCCCGCGCGAAGACGGCGCAGGCGGCGTGCCGGCGCGGCGCCAAGCTCACGGGCCAACTGCTGACGTTCGCGCGCGACCAGTCGCTGGACCTGCGCCCGCTGCCGGTGCGGACGCTGTTCGAGAGCGTCGAGGAGCTCGCGCGGCCGGTGCTGGGAGCGGGCGTCGAGCTCGTGCAGTCGATCGATGACGACGTGGACAGCGTGCTGGCCGACGCGAGCCAGATGGAAATGGCCTTGCTCAACCTGATGATCAATGCGCGCGACGCGATGAGCGGGCGGGGACGTATCCGCCTGCAGGCCTCGTGCGCGCAACCGCCCGCCGGAAGGCTGCCGGCGGGCGACTATGTCCGCGTCGCGGTGTCGGACAACGGTCCCGGCATGTCGCCCGAAGTGGCCGCGAAAGTCTTCGAACCGTTCTTCACGACCAAGGCCGTGGGCAAGGGTACCGGCCTGGGCCTCAGCCAGGTGTACGGCATGGCCCAGCAATCGGGCGGCGACGCGTTCGTGCACAGCGTCCCGGGCGAGGGCGCGACGATCGAGATCTGGATGCCTGCCGCGCACGGCGCCACGGCGTCCGAACGGCCCGCCGCGGTCGACCGCGGCATGCTTGCCGGCCTGCGCGTCCTGGTCGTCGAGGACGATGAATCCGTGCGCGCGGGGATCGTCGATGCCTTGCTGGCCCTCGGCTGCCACGTGTCGCAGGCGGGCGACGGCGGAGAGGGGTTGGCGGCGCTGGCGGGAGACCGGCCCGGCCTGCTGCTGACGGACTACCTGATGCCGGACATGACGGGCGTCGACCTGGCGGTGCGCGCCCGCGCGCTGTTCCCCAGCCTGCCCGTGCTGGTGGCGACGGGGTACGCCGACATGGGCGCGATCGAACATGCAATCGGCAGCGACGCCGTGCTGCGCAAGCCGTTCCAGATCGCCGAACTGGGCGCGGCCGTCGCCCGCGTGGCCAACCTGGGCTAGCGCAATCGGTGGTATAGTCCATCGACCACGCAGTTAACCTCCGATGCCTCTCGGTCGGCGCAAGACTTTTATAGCCCGACCCGACCAGGAGCCACCGATGATTCCCCAATCCCATGCCGTCCAGCTCGGCCAGCTGGTGCGCGGCCACCAGGCAGCGTTGTGCGCCGCGTGGCTGGAACGCGCCGGCGCGCCGTCCGTCCCTGCGCACTGCGAACGCTTCCTGCAGGCCTTCGCCGCGGCGGTCGACGATCCGCAGGCCGGCAACATCGAAGGCCGCGCCTGGCACGCCATGCGCGACACGCTCGACGACATCACCGGGGCTCGTGCCGGCCGCGGCTCGACGGCGGCTGCGACCGTGGCTTTCGTGTTCGCGGTCAAGCAGCCGCTGGCCGACCTGCTGTGGACGCACGACGCTGCCTCGCCCGCGGCGCTGCGGACGATCGACGCGTGCGTGGACCAGATGGGCATGTATGCACTCGACGCCTTCCAGCGCAGCCGCGAGCAGATCATCGCGCGCCAGCAACGGGAATTGCTGGAGCTGTCGACACCGGTCATCAGCCTGTGGGAGGGCGTGCTGGCGCTGCCCCTGATCGGCACGCTCGACAGCGTCCGCGCGCAAGTGGTGATGGAAAGCCTGCTCGACCGGATCGCCGCGACCCATGTCCATACCGCCATCATCGACATCACGGGCGTCCCCACCGTCGACACGATGGTTGCGCAACACCTGATGAAGACCATCGCGGCGGCCCGCCTGATGGGCGCCGACTGCATCCTCAGCGGCATCCGGCCGCAGATCGCCCAGACCATCGTGCATCTCGGCGTGGACCTCGCCGGGGTCGTCACGAAAGCGACGCTGGCCGACGCGTTTCTCCACGCGACCGGGACGGCGGCCGGCTGAAAAACGCGTGCCGTGGTAGCATCGGCGCCCTGTTTCAGTGATCGATGGAGGACCCGGTGAGTTTCGTGTTTCGGCTGATTTCCCAGGACGAGGACGCGGCGCCGTCCGTCGCCTTCCAGGACAGCATCAGCCCCGGCTACGTGCCGCTGTGGGAAGAGGTCGGCGTGTACGACGCCCTGTACAACAGCGACGGCCGCGAGGCCCGCGACATCTCGCGCGCAATCGCGTACGGCGTCGACCGCATCGCCGACGACGAAGCACTGGGCCGCATGCTGCCGTCCTCGTGCCGCCTGGAGGAGGCGCTGCGCTTCCTGGAAAACGTGCACCGGGGCTGTACGATCCACGCGTCGGCGCGCGTCGAGACGCGCTGATCCCATGGCCCGAACCACCGTCACCCTGAGCGGCGAGCAGGTCGACCGCGCGCGCATTGAAAACCTGCTGGCGGACGACACGCTGCTCGTCCTCGAAGACTGCGACCTCACCGGCGCGGACCTGTCGCGCCTGAGCTTGCAGGATTGCGCGTTCGTCCGCTGTGCTGTATCCGAGACGTCGTTCTATGCCGCGAACCTGGCGCGCACGCGCTGGCAGCGCTGCCGTGGCGGCCACGCCGATTTCGAATCGGCCGACCTGGTCGATGCGAAGTTCGACGCCTGCGACTTGAACAATGCCGGCTGGCGCCGCGCGAAGCTCGCATCGGTGGCCTTCCGCGGCTGCAAGCTGACGGGCGCACGCTTCGAGGAAGTGAGCCAGCTCGGCCTGTCGTTCGAAGACTGCCTGCTCGTCGGCGCCGATGTGCGCCGCATGTCGTTCCGCAAGGCTGTGCTGCGCGGACTGGATTTCGCCGATGCGGACCTGTCGGGCTGCGACTTCCGCGAGGCCGTGTTCGAAGAGGGTTGCAGCCTGCGCGAGGCCCACATCAAGGACACGCGTTTCGATGCCGCCGATCTGCGCGAGGCGGACCTCGGCGGCCTGAAGCTCTCGAATGCGAAGCAGTTTGCCGGGGCGACGATTTCGACGCGGCAGGCGGCGGAGCTGGTGCGGGGGCTGGGGTTGAACGTGGCCTAAAACATCCGGGCAACGCGCGCCAGCATGTCCGCGACCAGGGCCATACCCAGCAGTATCATCGCGCCAAGCAGGATCGTGCCGTCGAGGCCGGGATGATCGGTGCGGAACTGCCGCAGCCGGTTGACGAGATTGTCCTCCATGTCGCCATCGGGTTTGCGCAATTTGTATTTGCCGGGCCAGATCGCTTCGAGCAGGAGCGGCGCAAGCAGGACGGTGATGATGAATGCGCCGGCAGCGGCTTTGTCTTCGCCGTTGATCATCAATATGAGCGAGAGGCCGGCCAATGTGCCGACCGCGATCACTATCAACAACCTGACCCAGACACTGATCATGAGGCGATCACCTGGCAACCGTGATATCGGCTTCGAGCCACACGGTCGGCCTGGCGTTCAACATGGACACGGGGTTCGGCGTCAACCTGAACTCCATTGACCTGGGCGTGCCGCCGACCCTGATGTCGCCGCTGGAATCCGCGAGCGGTTGCGGCGCGCACACGTCTGGACAGAGCGGCACGGCATCCGGCGGTACGACACCGGCGCTAAGGTGGCCAGCGCCAGGAGTTCGTCATGGCGCTTGCAGTTGATCGGGATGTAGGGCTGGTCCATGCCTTATTCTAGCGCGTTGCCAGTCCGGCGATGACGTGTTGCAGCGGCGTGGTCCCCGCCCATTCGACGGCGTCGGGATCGCTCCTGATGTCGATATGCGTGCCATTGAGGCCCCGCGTCATCTCGGTGAAACCGGCGAGTGCTGCCGGCGAAAAGCCCGCATCGGCCAGCGCCTCGGGCCACCGAGCGTCCGGCAGGACCACCACGTCGACCGGCTTCCCGAGCGTAGCCGCAACGCAGGCGGCGACGTCGTTCGGGGCGTAGTCCGCGGGCCCCGCGAGCGTGACGATGCGGTGCCCCGTCCATGCTTCCTGCAGCAAGGCGGCTGCCGCGCGGCCGACGTCCGCGGTAGCCACCATCGGGATGGCGCGCTGCGGCGGTGCAAGGAACGTCGGCAGGGTGCCGCTGCGCACGGCGTGGCCGACCATGGGCATCCAGTTTTCCATGAAATAGGCCGCGCGCAGGAAGGCGGCCGGCACGCCGGATTCGCCCAGGCGCTGCTCGAACATCCGGTTCATGCCGATCCAGCCCGTGCCGTTCTCGCGGTCGGCGCCCACCGAGGACACGGCCACGAGCCTGGGCACGCGCGCCGCCGCCGCCGCGCGCGCCGTGGTGACGGCAATCAGGTCGGCGTGCTCGAACAGGTCGTCGCGGCCGTACTGTTGAGGACTGACGACGTAGGCGCCCCGGATGCCACCGAGCGCCCTGGTCAGCGAGACCGGATCCGTCAGGTCGGCGATCGCGATCTCCGCACCGCGTTCGGCCCACTGGCGACCCTGGGCCGGGTCGCGCACGACGACGCGGACAAACTGGCCGGCGCGCAACAGCGCATCGGCCGCGGCGGCACCGGTGCGGCCGGTCACGCCGGACACGGCGTAAGGAAGAGAGGAGGCAGCAGTCATGGAAAATCTCCTGTTAAGTTGAACCGGAAGCGTGCATGATTGCGGGACATGCATCAATGACATGAAAGTCATAGTGAAAATGCGCCAAGTGGATTTGTCCGGGGTCGACCTCAACCTGCTGAAACTGTTCGAAGCACTCGTCCGGGAGCGCAGCGTCACCCGGGCGGGTCTCCGGCTGGGCCTGAGCCAACCGGCCGCCAGCCGCGCACTGGGACGACTGCGCACGATGCTGGGCGATCGCCTCGTCGTCCGCGGCACGACCGGGCTCGAATTGACGCCGCGCGGCGAGGCCCTGGCAGGCCGGGTGACCCGGTTGCTGGACGACGCCCGGGGTATCGTCGCGCCTGCCGTCTTCGATCCGGCCGCCGCGACGGGGCGGATCACGATTGCCGCTCACGATCACCTCAGCCTGGTGGTCCTGGGTGAACTGATCGCCCGTTTTGAACAACAGGCGCCCGGACTGAGTCTTCATATCGCACAACCTGCCGGGGACAATGTCCGGCTCGTCGAGCAGGGGATGGCCGATCTGGCCCTGGGCATGTTCGAAAGCCTGCCGGGCAGCCTTTATCGACGCGGGCTGTACACCGACCGCTTCGTATGCGTGGTGCGGTCCGGCCACCCCGGCGTGGCGGCGGGACTCGGCCTGGAACAGTATGTGGCGCTGCGCCACGTGACCGTGACCATTTCCGGCCTGGGGGAAAGTGCGGTCGACGCCGCGCTCTCGACACAGGGCCTCACGCGCCACATCGCGCTGCGCGTCCCCCATTTCATCGCCGGTGCGCTGCTGGTGGCGGACAGCGACATGATCCTCACGCTGCCGGGCCGCCTCGCGCGCCGGCTGGCGGACAAGCTCCCGATTGCGCTCCTGGACGTGCCGCTGGAGGTCGCCCCCTTCTCGCCGGCCATGATCTGGCATGAGCGGTGCCACGGCGACCCTGCCCATGTTTGGGTCAGGCAACAACTTGTGGATATCGTAGCGTCGTTCGTGTAGTAATATTACACATCCATCATCCAGCCGGATCGCTGCGCCGTCCGGCCTTACGGGAGTGTAAAGATGCGTCTCCGTCCCCTCGCGCTTGCCGCGATGTTTACAAGCTACATGGCGGCGCCGGCCGCTTGGGCACAAACCGTCGTGGCCACGGCTAGCTCGCCGGGCGGCATCCTGACCGTCGACGTCCAGCTCGACGCCATGGGCAAGCTGGCCTATGACGTCAAGCGCAAAGGCAAGGAGATCATCGCCCCGTCGCGCCTCGGCTTCAACCTTGCCAACGCGCCCAAGCTGGACGGCGGCTTCACGGTGAAGGACAAGCGCGTCGGCGAGCATGACGACACGTGGGAGCAGCCGTGGGGCGAGCGCCGCTACGTGCGCAACCACTATCGCGAACTGCGCGTGGACGTCGAGCAGAAGAACCGCGCGAACCGCCGCCTCGCCATCGTCTTCCGCATCTACGACGATGGCATCGGCTTCCGCTACGAATTCCCCGACCAGCCGGCTTTGCGCGACGTCGCCATCACGGACGAGTTGACGGAATTCGCCGTCGCCCGGCCCGCGACGGCGTGGTGGATCCCGGCCGGCGAGTTGTCCGGCCTGGAGCAGGTCGTCGAGAAGGCGCCGCTGAAGGAGATCGGTACGGCCAACACGCCGCTGACGCTGCGCCTGGACGACGGTACGCACATCGCCCTCCACGAAGCGGCGCTGGTCGACTACGCGACGATGTGGGTCCGCAAAGTGGAAGGCCAGAAGCTGCGCGCGCAACTGGCGCCGTCGACGACGGGGCCGGCCGTCGTGCGTCATGGCGCGTTCACGACTCCGTGGCGCACCTTGCGCATCGCGGACGACGCGCCCGGCCTGTACATGTCGGACCTCGAATTGAACCTGAACGAGCCGAACAGGCTGGGCGACGTGTCGTGGGTCCACCCGTCGAAATTCGTCGGCGTGTGGTGGGAGATGCACCTGAATAAGGGGACGTGGAACGCGGGGCCGACGCATGCGGCGAACACGACGAACGTCAAGCGCTACATCGACTTCGCCGCCGCCAACGGCTTCCGCGGCGTGCTGGTGGAAGGCTGGAACCGCGGCTGGGAAAGCGACTGGGGCCACGGCGGTGCCGAATTCAGTTTTACGAAGGCTTACCCCGACTTCGACCTGCCGGCATTGGCCGCGTACGCGAAAGAGAAGGGCGTGCGCCTGATCGGCCACCACGAGACGGGCGGCAACGTCGCGGCCTACGAAAAGCAGATGATTGCTGCCTACAAGCTGTATGCGAAGCTGGGTGTGGACAGCGTCAAGTCGGGCTATGTGCACGAAGCGGGCACGATGCAGTTCCCCGGCCCGGGCGGCAAGGTCCACTACGGGAACTACGATTCGCAGGAAGGCGTGCGCCACTTCGTGAAGGCCGTGACGGAGGCCGCGCGCTACCGCATCGCCGTCGACACGCACGAACCCGTGAAGGACACGGGCCTGCGCAGGACGTACCCGAACTGGCTCGCGCGCGAGGGCGCGCGCGGCGTCGAGTACAACGCGTGGGGCGAGCCGCCGAACACCGCCGACCACGAAGCGAAACTCGTGTTCACACGCATGCTGAGCGGCCCGATGGATTACACGCCGGGCGTGCTGAGCCTCGTCGGCGCGGGCGGCAAGACGTTCAACTCCACGCAGGCCAAGCAGCTCGCCAACTACGTCGTGATCTATTCGCCGATCGCGATGGCGGCCGACCTGCCGGAGAACTACGCGAAGTATCCGGCCGCCTTCAAGTTCATCCGCGACGTGCCGGCCGACTGGGCCGATACGCGCGTGCTGAACGGCGCCGTGGGCGAATACGCGACCATCGCGCGCAAGGATCGCCGTTCGGACGCCTGGTACGTCGGCGCCGTCACGGACGGCACGGCGCGCACGGTGGCCGTGCCGCTCGCGTTCCTCGACCAGGGCAAACAGTACGTGGCCGAGATCTACCGCGACGGCGAGCAGGCCGATTACCGCAACGAGCACCGGTTCGATCTCGTGACGGAGACGAAGACCGTGACGGCGCAGGACACGCTGGACGTGCGGCTGGCGCCGGGTGGCGGGCTGGCGGTGCGAATCGTGCCGCGGTCGTGATTATTCGATAGCCTGTGGGGCGCCTGTTCGTGGGATCATCGCACCCATGAACAAACGCTCACTTGCATTCGTTTGCGGCATCCTGTTCGCCGCCCAGGCGGTCCACGCGGCGCCCGCTGTGCAACAGGAACCGCTGGAACTCGGCAAGGCCGCCGCCGCGCGCTTCACGCTGCATCGCGACGGCGCGCCCGACATCCGCTACATCATCTCGCAACCCGCGCACAAGGCACCGCTCGTGCTGTTCGTGCAGGGTTCGGGCTGCACGCCGCCCTTTGTCGGCCTGGGCACGCCGAACCGTTATTCGACCGTCTTCAATTTCATTCCGCTGGCGCAGCGGGGCGACTACGCCGTGATGGTGGTCGACAAGCCCAATCAACCGGACGCGCCGCCGCAAAGCCAGCCGGGCGTGGCGACGGCATGCCCGGCCGCGTTCAACGCCAATTTTTCCTACGACAGCTGGCTGGACACGCTGCGCGGCGCGCTGCGCCATGCGCTGGCCCTGCCGTGGGTCGACGGCAGCCGCGTGCTGGTGTTCGGCGTGTCGGAAGGCGCGGTGATGGCGGCGGGCCTGGCGCGTGCGCTGCCCGAGGTGACGCACGTGGCAATGATCGGCGGCACCGGCACGAGCCAGTTGTTCGACTTCACCGCCAACGCCTACCGCGCGGGAACCACTGACGACGACACGCTCGCGCGCCTGCGCGACATCGACGCGACCGTCGACGCCATCAACGCGGACCCGCGCAGCAGCGTGAAATTCGCGTGGGGCCACACGTACCTGCGCTGGAGTTCCTTCTTCGCGCAGGCGCCTGGCGAAAACCTCGTGCAGTCGAAGGCACGCGTCTGGCTGGCCAGCGGCATGCGCGACGACAGCGTGCCGGTCCTGTCGACGGAGGTCGCGTACGCGCGTCTGCGCGCGCTCGGGCGCGACGTGACGTTCCGGCGCGTGCCGCGTGCGGGCCACAACCTGATGCCGGAAGGGGGCACGTTTGCGGACGTGCAGAAGGAATACGACGCCATCATGGCGTGGTTCGAACGGCGCTGAGTTACTGCTGCAGCGCCTTCTCGATATCGCCCGCGATGTCTTCCGGCTTGGTCTGCGGCGCATAGCGATGCAGCACGGTGCCGTCGCGGCCGACGAGGAACTTGGTGAAGTTCCACTTGATGCCCTCGGTGCCCAGCACGCCCGGCGCCGCGTTCTTCAGGTACTTCCACAGCGGGTGGGCGCTGTCGCCGTTGACGTCGACCTTGGCGAACATCGGGAACGAGACGCCGTAGTTCTTTTCGCAGAAGGCGCCGATCTCAGATTCCGTGCCAGGCTCCTGGCTGCCGAACTGGTTGCAGGGAAAGCCCAGCACTTCCAGGCCGCGCGGGTGCAGTTCGCGGTACAGGGTCTCGAGGCCCTGGTATTGCGGCGTGAAGCCGCATTTGCTGGCGGTGTTGACGACGAGGAGGACCTTGCCGCGGTACTGGGCCAGGTCGACCGGTTTGCCGTCGAGGGAAGCGGCCTGGAAGTCGAACACGTTCATCGTGGGCTCCTGTAAGCTTGCGTTGATTCGAAGGCAACAGTGTAAGGCAAAGGAGGGCTTGATGCAGACTTCCGTGAACATACCCCTGGCCGTCGGCGCGCTGCTCAGTGCCGTCGCCGCGCTGCTCCACCTGGGCATCATCGCGGGCGGTCCCGCGTGGTACCGCTTCTTCGGCGCGGGCGAACGGTTCGCGCGCGCGGCGGCGGAAGGGCGATGGTATCCGACCGTCGTCACGCTTGGCATCGCCGCCGTGCTGTTCCTCTGGTCGGCCTATGCGCTGGCGGGGGCTGGCGTCGTCGGCAGGCTGCCGTTGCTGAAGGCGGCGCTGGCCGGCATCACGGCCGTGTATCTCGTGCGCGGGATCGCGTTCGCACCGCTCGTCCTTGCCAAAGGGGGCGCGCTCACGCCGTTCGTCGTGTGGAGTTCCATGATCTGCTTCGTCTACGGCGTGGTGCACCTCGTCGGCCTCGTGCAGCGCTGGACGGCGCTGTAGCGCCATGAAAAACGCCCTGCACGAGGCAGGGCGGCAAAGACTCGCACTGACAGGCGCGAGCCGGGAGACGTCCGGAGCGGCTGCCCCGGAGCATCGATCGAGAAACCGTCGGGCTTACATCTTCCAGCGCAGGCCAACCGCGACCGAACGTCCGATCTGGAGCGTACCGAAATTGGTCAGCTGCGCGTTACCGGAATTGCCGAAGTGGTAGTACGCCTGCTGCACTTCGTTGGTCAGGTTGACGCCACTGATATCGAGCGTCGTGTTGTCGTTGATCTTGTAGGAGATCTGCATGTCCACGCTCTTTTCCGGATGACGCCAGATACCGATCGGATTGGCAAACAATGCCGCTTCGTTGGTCGCCAGGAAGCCGGAGCGCCAGACCTGCGACAGGCGCGCGCTGACCGGGCCTTTTTCGTAAGCCAGGGTGGCGTTGTACGACTTGTTGGATACGCCGAAGAACGGCGTCTCGAGCTGGGAGACGATGACGCCGGCACTATTGGCCTCGGGCACGTTCTGCGACGAGGTGAGTTTCGTAAAGCTGCCCTGGATGCCGAAACCGTCCAGCAGGCTCGGCAGCCCTTTCGGGAAGTAGATGAAGCCGAGCTCGGCGCCACTGATCTTGCCGTTGGAGGCGTTGGTCGGCGAGTTGATGACGTAGTCGTAGCCGTTCGTATGGTCGCCACCCGAGGTCGAGTTGCGGTACGGGTCGTCCGCCGCATCGACGTGAACCTTGCGAGCCAGGTTCACGACCAGGCCGTCGATCTTGCGCTTGAACAGGGTACCGTAGACTGCACTGTCCTTCTGGAAATACCACTCGGCCGTCAGGTCGAAGTTCTTGGATTTCGTCGGTTTCAGGTCCGGATTGCCGCCGCTGCCCGAGCCATAACCCACCTTCGACACGTCGTCACCGAGCTGATAGACAGGATTCAGATCACCGAAGTTCGGGCGGCGCAGCGTTTCACCATAGTTGAAGCGCAGCACGAGGTCCTTGGACGGGTCGTAAATCAGGGTCATGCTCGGCAGGAGCTTGCTGGTCGACTTGCTGGCACTGGTCGCCGTGACCGCCTTGGTGGTGGCATCCACCTTATAGAAGGTCATGTCCGTTTTGACCTTGACGTAGCGCACGCCGAAATTGCCGCGCAGGCGATGGCCGAACAACTCGTTCTCGGTGTTCCCCATCAGGAACAGGTTGGTCGTCTTTTCATCGACTTCGAAGGTCTTCTGCAGGCGCAGTTTGTCCGTCGTCAGGAAGTTCGCATCGACCGAGTTGTAGAGCTTGCGCCAGTCGTCGATATGGTCACGGATGTAGTAGGCATTCGGCTCCAGCCAGGAGCGCGGAACGTCCGAGATCGCCGTGCCGAAGTTCGAGTTGACGATGGAATACTCCGGGCCCAGCGAGGCGAGGTTGCGGCCCAGGAAGGCGGATTGCGTCCGGTTGGCCTCCGATGCCTTACGGTCGTCGAAGCGCGCGCCGAAGTGGAGCGTCTGCAGCGGACCCCAGTCGGCATCGAAGACGCCCGCCAGGCTGGCCGTCGCGGCGCTGCCCTTGTTGCGGTTGGCGTTATCGAAGAACTGCGCAACATTCCACTTGGTCGGGTCGGTCAGGTCGGCATCGTTGTTGAAATGGAACGCCGTGTTGTTGTTGCCGTCGTTGAAGTTGACGTTGATGGACGGTGCAACGCGATCGATCCGGGTGGCCGTGAATTCCGAGTGATAGGTGCTGGTCTGGTACGACAGGTCACCTTCCAGCCTCAGGCGGTCGCCGAGGTCCCACTTGCCGTTCAGGGCGGACACGTAGGAATCGGTTGCCGACGTGGTGTAGTCGCCGCTGTTGAAGCCGTAGACGTTATTGACGGTGCGGCTCTTGATGATGTTCGTGCCCGGGAACGTCGTGATCGAGCCGGCAGGGTTGCTGCCCAGATCGCCCCACCAGTCGACGAAGCTGAACAGCAACTTGTTGAAGGTCTTGTTACGATAACCGTTGTACATCGATTCGAAGGTGTAGATCGAATCGCTGTTCGGTTTCCACTGCAGGGCAATGTTGGCGGAAGGACGTTCCCGCTCACCCTGAAGGTCGTTCTGGAAAATGGCGTCACGCGACAGGTAGTACGGATACGCTTTGCCGTTGAAATTCAGCGTCGAACCCGCTGCGTTCGGCAAGCCCTGACGGGTACCAGGCGTCCAGATACTGGTGTCGGTGATGCGCTGCAAGGGCGTATAACCTGCGGGATCTTCGGCGGCATTGGGGCTGACGAACGGCACCATCGCACCCGGCGCCACGCTTTCATTGCGGTATTTCGTCTTGGTATCCGACAGATTGAGCAGGGCACCGAATTCGCCGTAGCCGGTTTGCCAGCGGTTGCTCACCATGCCGCTGAGCTGCGGGTTCGCCTTTTTCGCCGGATCGAGATAGGTTTCACGCGCCGACAGCGACACTTTCAGACCCTTGAGATCGAACGGCCGCAGCGACTTGACGTCGATCTGGCCTGCGATCCCGGTTTCCAGCTGGCTGGCGTCGCGCGTCTTGTAGACGTCGATCTGGCGCACCAGCGTCGACGGAATGTCCTGGAGCGCGACCTGCGTGCCGGACGCGGTAAAAATGGTGCGGCCGTTCCAGGTGGTCTGGACGTCGGGCATGCCACGGATGGACAGGGTGCCGACCTCGCCGCCGGCGCGGTCGGTGACCTGGATGCCCGTCACGCGCTGCAGCGCTTCGACGACGTTGTTATCCGGCAGCTTGCCGATGTCGTCGGCAACGACCGATTCCACGACCTGGTCGCTGGTGCGCTTGATCGCGAGGCTCTTGATCAGCGATGCCTTGACGCCCGTGACGACCACGGTCTCGACCGGCTCCGTCTTGTCGGCGGACGCTTGGGCCCATACCGAGCCGCCGCCGAGCAGGCCGGCGCCGGCCAGCGCGAGGACGCTGAGTTTCAGTTGGGGGAGGGGCGTGTTCCGACGACCCTGGGGGGTGCGATTCTGCATGTTGTCTCCTGTGAAAGTTATTGTTATGCCTGGCATCGATTTCATCTTATTGATGAGGAGCTAGAACAATCCAATGACTTTTTCCCGGAGTTCGATATCGATTTCTGTATGTAAAGCGCTAACATTTTTAACGCACATAGGTATATACGGGATGTATGCGTGTTGAGAAAACGCAAAAATGTTATGGAATGTGGTTGCCTAACAGCGACAAAAGTGGCGAGCCGTTGTAGGCTTGCCACTATGCAGATCAGATGAGACCGAGCGTCTCGGTGCCCGCGGAGAGGTCGCGGTTCCTGGCGTGTTTGCTGTTGAGCTTGATGTTCAGGCGCAGGTCGTTGACGGAGTCCGCATTGCGCAGCGCATCCTCGTAGGTGATCCTGTCCGCCTCGTACAGGTCGAACAGGGCCTGGTCGAACGTCTGCATGCCCAGCTCGCGCGACTTCTTCATGATCTCCTTGATCTCGTGGACCTCGCCCTTGAAGATCAGGTCCGAGATCAGCGGCGAATTCAGCATGATCTCCATCGCGACCACGCGGCCCTTCGCTTCTTTTTTCGGAATCAGGCGCTGCGAGATCAGGCCCTTCAGGTTCAGCGACAGGTCCATCAGCAGCTGCTGGCGGCGCTCTTCCGGGAAGAAGTTGATGATGCGGTCCAGCGCCTGGTTCGAGCTGTTCGCGTGCAGCGTGGCGAGGCACAGGTGGCCCGTCTCGGCGAACGCGATCGCGTGTTCCATCGTCTCGCGGTCGCGGATCTCTCCGATCTGGATCACGTCCGGCGCCTGGCGCAGGGAGTTCTTCAGCGCGGCCTCGAAGCTGTCGGTGTCGACGCCGACCTCGCGCTGCGTGATCACGCAGTTCTTGTGCGGGTGGACGAATTCGACGGGGTCCTCGATCGTGATGATGTGGCCGTGGCTGTTCTCGTTGCGGTAGCCGACCATCGTCGCGAGCGTCGTCGATTTGCCGGAGCCCGTGGCGCCGACCATGATCACGAGGCCGCGCTTGGTCATGATCACGTCCTTCAGCACTTCCGGCAGGTCGAGGTCCTCGAACTTCGGGATCGTCGTCGTGATCACGCGCAGCACCATGCCCACGGCGCCCATCTGCATGAAGGCGGAGACGCGGAAGCGACCCAGGTCGCCGGGACTGATGGCGAAGTTGGCTTCCTTCGTCAGCTCGAAGCCGGCGGCCTGTTTATCGTTCATGATGGCGCGCGCCAGATCGGCCGTGTGCGAGGCCGTGAGGGCCTGGCTGGACACGGGCGTCATGCGGCCGTCGATCTTCATCGCGGGCGGGAAGCCGGTCGTGATGAACAGGTCGGAGCCGCCCTTGCTGACCATCAGGCGCAGCAGGTCGAACATGAATTTGGAGGCCTGGTCGCGTTCCATCGTCATTCCTCGATTCTTAACCCGGGAAGTTCTCGGGGATCTTGGCGGCGGAGCGCGCGGCCGCGGACGAGATCACGTTGCGGCGCACGAGGTCCGTCAGGTTCTGGTCCAGCGTCTGCATGCCGACGCTGGAGCCGGTCTGGATCGCGGAATACATCTGCGCGATCTTCGCTTCGCGGATCAGGTTGCGGATGGCCGGCGTGCCGATCATGATCTCGTGCGCGGCCACGCGGCCGGAACCGTCCTTCGTTTTCAGCAGCGTCTGCGAGATCACGGCCTGCAGCGATTCCGACAGCATCGCGCGCACCATTTCCTTTTCCTCGGCCGGGAACACGTCGACGATACGGTCGATGGTCTTCGCGGCCGACGACGTGTGCAGGGTGCCGAACACGAGGTGGCCCGTCTCGGCGGCGGACAGCGCGAGGCGGATCGTCTCCAGGTCGCGCAGTTCGCCGACGAGGATCGCGTCCGGGTCTTCGCGCAGCGCCGAGCGCAGCGCGTTGTTGAACGACAGCGTGTGCGGACCGACTTCGCGCTGGTTGATCAGGCACTTCTTCGAATCGTGCACGAACTCGATCGGGTCCTCGATGGTGAGGATGTGGCCGTACTCGTTCTCGTTCAGGTGGTTGATCATCGCGGCCAGCGTCGTCGACTTGCCGGAGCCCGTCGGACCCGTCACGAGCACGAGGCCGCGCGGCTTCATCGCGAGGTCGGCGAAGATCTTCGGTGCGTTCAGTTCTTCCAGCGACAGGATCTTGGACGGGATCGTCCGCATCACGGCGGCGGCACCGCGTTCCTGGTTGTACGCGTTGACGCGGAAGCGCGCGAGGCCGGGAATCGCGAACGAGAAGTCGCACTCCAGCATCTCTTCGTACTGCTTGCGCTGGCCGTCGTTCATGATGTCATAGATCATGCCGTGCACGTCCTTGTGCTCCAGCGGCGGCAGGTTGATGCGGCGTACGTCGCCATGCACGCGGATCATCGGCGGCAGCCCGGCCGACAGGTGCAGGTCCGAGGCTTTGTTCTTAACGGAGAACGCCAGGAGTTCCGAAATGTCCATTTATAATCCTTGGGCTTTTGACTCACCCGTGTAACCGAAAAATATTTCCTACAGAAAACCATTATGTCCACAATCGCTGGGAACTTGCAAGCTGTCGAAGCGACAATCCAGGCCGCTTGCGAGGCCGCAAACCGGCCCCGTTCGACGGTCCAGTTGCTGGCCGTTTCGAAGACGTTTCCCGCTGAAGCGGTGCTGGAGGCGATCGAAGCGGGCCAGCGCGCGTTCGGCGAAAACTATGTGCAGGAAGGCGTCGACAAGATCGCCGCTGTGGCAAAAGCGCGACCCGACCTGATGCTGGAATGGCATTTCATCGGCCCGATCCAGAGCAACAAGACGCGGCCCATCGCCACCAGCTTCCAGTGGGTGCACACGGTCGAACGCTTGAAGATCGCGCAGCGCCTGTCCGAACAGCGCCCGGCCGAACTGGGCCCGCTGGACATCTGCCTGCAAGTGAACATCAGCGGCGAGGCCACCAAAAGTGGCGCCAAGCCGGAGGAACTGCTCGACCTGGCGAAAGCCGTCGTCCAGCTGCCGAACCTGCGCCTGCGCGGGCTGATGGCGATCCCGGAACCGCAGGCCGACCCGGCCCTGCAGCGCGCCCCGTTCGCACGCCTGCGCGCGCTCGCGCAGGATATCGTCAAAGCCGGCATCCACCTCGACACGCTGTCGATGGGCATGTCCGGCGACCTGCAATCGGCCGTGCTGGAAGGCGCGACCATCGTACGCATCGGCAGCGCCATCTTCGGCGCGCGCCATTACGAATAAGGATTCCATGAAGATCAGTTTCATCGGCGGCGGCAACATGGCCACCGCCCTCATCGCCGGCCTGGCCGGCAAGGTTGCCCAGGCGGCGGACATCCACGTCGTCGATCCGAACGCGGACGCGCTCGAGCGCCTGCGCACGCAATACGGCGTGACGACGTCGCCGGACATCGGCGCGGCCGTCGCCGCCAGCGACGTCATCGTGCTGGCCGTGAAGCCGCAGCAGATGCGCGATGTGGCCGTGCATTTGCAGTCGCAGCTCGCGAACAAGCCGCTGCTGCTGTCGATCGCGGCGGGCATCCGGGGCGCGGACCTGTCGCGCTGGCTCGGCGGCTACGGTGCCATCGTGCGCACGATGCCGAACACGCCCGCGCTGATCGGGCAGGGCATCACGGGCATGGTGGCGATGGCCGGCGTGAGCGCCGCGCAAAAGGATGCCGCCGACAGCATCATGCGCGCCGTCGGCCAGACCGTGTGGCTGGACGAGGAGAGCCTGATCGATCCGGTGACGGCGGTGTCGGGGAGCGGCCCGGCCTATGTGTTCTACTTCCTCGAAGCGATGCAGCAGGCGGCCGCGGAGATGGGCCTGTCGGCGGAGCAGGGCAAGGCGCTCGCGCTGGCCACGTTCACCGGCGCGGCCCAGCTGGCGGCGCAGTCGGACGAACCCGTCGACGTGCTGCGCCAGCGCGTGACGTCGAAGGGCGGCACCACGCATGCGGCCATCACGAGCATGGAAGCGGCCGGCGTCAAGCAGGCCATCGTCGCGGCGATGAAGGCGGCGGCGGCGCGCGGGCGCGAGCTCGGCGAGGAGATGGGCAAGGACGCCTGAGCTGGCGTCAATGTCCCGGCACGTACGTGCGCGCCTGGCCCAATGTCCCGAATCGTTGTCCGGTCCCGGCGTAAGGCGCGGGCACGTCGTCGCGCCGGGGGGATGGCTTCGTTGAGTGCCACGTGCCGGTAAGCCGGTAGGGGCCTATCGGTTCGCCGACGTCGCTGTACGAGAAAAAAACCAGGCCGTCGTTTCCCCTCATTGCGCCGATCGTCTTGTTCTTCATTTGCTCGCCGATGGGGTACACGAATTCCTTGACGGCGACGGTGACAGTCCGCCACGTGTTGTCCAGGGCGTCCGGACCGGTGGGGAAAGCTGCGCGCAGCAGCTTGCAGACGTGTTGCAGTTCTTCCATGACGTGGCCGGCTTCTTGCGCCGGGCTTTGCCACGTATCCCAACCCGAGGCCAGCGCCAGCCCCGAAGGTCTGGTGACGAAATACGTGCCCAGCGTCCGTTCGTCGTTTGGGCCTCCATCGAAGCTTTCGGATTCGACGAGCACTTCCCGGTTGGCGAATCGGATGGCCCGCCTGCGGAACATCGGGAACGCCGTGTCGCGCCCACCCAGTTCCATACTGATGAAGATTTCGATGCTGCCGAAGCACGACCACGGCGGAGCGCCGGCCGTGCATTCGAAGTCGGGCTGATCCGGTGCGCGCTCCGCCTGGCTCCATGCGGGATTGGTGCCAAGAGTGGTCGCGAACAGGCAGGCCAGCAGGCGAAGTGCGATTGAAATGATCTTGTGTCTCAAGTGGTTTCAGTCGCGGCTGATCATGATTAGGCTTCGGGCGTTGCTTGGTCCCTGGTCGGGGCTATTGCCGGTTTTCCCAGACCCATTTTAAGCCGCGCAAATACCCTTCCAGCTTGCTGGTGCCATGGCCCATGCCCTCGATCGTGTAACTCTGCAGCTGCAAGCCCTTGTACTGGTGCGCTGCCAGCTGTTTCCCGAATTGGTCGATCGAGTTGCGAAACTGCGCCGATTCCAGCGAGCCGACGGAAATGAACATGCGCGCCTTCAGTGGCCGGTTTTGTTTGGCGAGTGCGTCCTCGAGCTTGAACACGGCGCCGCCGTCCCAGATCACGGCGGGGCTCAGGGCGATATAGCCGGTGAAGAAGTCCGGCGTCTTCATGGCGGCGCCCAGCGTGAACAGGCCGCCCAGCGAGGCGCCGGCCAGCGTGCGGTTGTCCTTGTCGCCGTGGTACTTCGATTCGATCAGCGGGGCGACTTCCTTTTCCAGGAAATCCAGGAACTGATCGCCTTTGCCCGAGCCGGGCGCCATCCACATCGACGTGTAGGTGTAATCGCGCACGCGCGCGCTGCCGTAATCCGTGCCGTCCGGGTACGACAGGCCGACCATGATGAATTCCGGCGCCATCTTGTCGTACACCAGGTTGCCGTAGGCGCCGGCGAGCAGCGGCGTGTCCCAGTAGCCGTCCGTGAAATACAGGACCGGATATTTCTTGTTCGGATTCTTCCAGTAGCTGTCCGGGTAGACGATGATCAGTTCGTGGGTCTGGCCGGTATGGGCCGACTTCACGGACACGATGTCCGTATTACCGAACACGAATTTCTTTGACGTTGGCTCGGCGAGTGCGACGGACGACAGGCCGAGCGACAGCAGCAGGACGAGAAAAGTTTTTTTCACGGACGCCCTTCGATGTGAGGTGGTTGTGCCGGCCGCGTGCCCAGCAGCGCCCACAACGTATAGATGCCGATGACGGTACCGATCGGGAAGTTGAGCAGCTGGAGCACGCCGAATGCGATCACGAACACGCGGCCCGTCTGCGATCCCTTCAGCAGCGCGATGCCGGCGATGATTTCGGTCGCCAGCAGCAGTGCAAAGAACACGGCCAGCGCCGCGCCGAACCCGAAGACGAAGTTCGTCACGGCGGTGTCGCCGCCGGAGCCGTTGATGAAGCTCCGGAGCCAGTTGGCGCCGAGTGCGAAGATCAGCATCATGCTGGCACCCAGCGCACCGATGACGATATGCAGGGCGGCGGTGATGCGGGTGTGGATGTCCATGGCGTTCCCGTTGATGAAGCGGCACAGTGTATGCCGTTTCCACACCACATAAATACACACAAAGTCACGTCACGGCGCTGGCGCCTTCAGCCGGAACGAAACATCCCGGTCGCGATCGACCTCGAGCCGCCCATCCCTGAACACCAGTTCCGCCACCTGGATGACGGTGCGCTGGTTCCAGCGCGCGTCCGTGGCCGCTTCCGCCTCGTTCACCTGGTGGACGAAGTAGTAGATGAACGCGCGGTCGCCGTCGACGACGACGTCGGCATGCTGCCCCTTGGCGCGGTCGGTGGCTTTCTGGCCCGGTTCGCCGAGGATGTAGCCTTTCTGTTCCGTCCAGGTACGCGCATCGTCGGAGCGCAGCACCATCAGGCCCTTCCACACGTCGACGACCATCCAGTAATAGCCCTTGAAGCGGAACACCTTCGGTCCCTCGCCCGTGGTCGGATTGACCGGCTCGTCGCTCACCTTCTTCCACGTACGCAGGTCCTGGCTGTCGGCGGCCAGGATCTTGCTGCCGGCGCGCTCGTCCTTGTACCACATGCGATAGCCCTGTCCGAGCTTGACGACGGTCGGGTCGATCATGCGGCCGGTGTCCAGCTTCACGGTGCCCTCGCACTTCCAT
Source organism: uncultured Massilia sp. (assembly GCA_946481275.1). The sequence goes on along the minus strand of CAMLMV010000004.1, from coordinate 75,061 downwards.
GTGGACAGGTCGGTGCTGGTCAGGTGTTCGATGCGGCCGTCCGCCCCGGGGCCGCCCCACCGGTGGAAGATGCCCGGCACGATCGTGAGCCACATGTGATACGTGCCGTTTTCATAGTAGATCTCGGGCGCCCAGAGCGTCACGTCCGTGCACGCCTTCGGGAATTCGGCCGTGCCCTGGTAGCGCCAGTGCATGCCGTCCGGGGACGTCGCGATGCCGATGGCCGTGCCGTGGACCCATTCGACGTCCTTCGGATCGGGCAGCTTCATCGTCGCCCGGCGATTGGTATAAAACATCTTCCACAGTTTGGCGGCACGGTCGTACACGATCGATACATCCGCGGCGCCGTCGTACACGGGGTCGCGGAACACCGGTTTCGGTGCGACGTCGGCGGCGCTGGCCGCCAGCGGCAGCGCAAGGGCCAGGGTGGCGAGCAAGGATTTCATGGGGTCTCCAGTGGGCTCAGAACTTGATCGATAGCGGCTTGCCGGCATACGTGACCGACTTCGTCGCGGCGGCCGGTTCGATCGCGGTCGCGTTCGCGCGGCCTACGACGACGACATTCAGCTTGCGCGTCCCGACCAGGCCCTTGAACGTGCCCTTGCGGGCGCCGACGGTCAGGGTCCTGGCCGCGTCGTTCCACACCAGGTCGTAGGTCGCGTACTTGCCCTTTTCGTAGTCGTACGTTTCGTTGTCGTCCTCGTAGACCGTGAACCTGCCGTCGGCGCCCGGATAGATGCGGATTTCGTAGGGCGCATCCGGCCGCTCGGTCGCGTACTGGACGACGGGGCCCATCGGCACGATCGCGCCGGCGCGCACGTACAGCGGGAAGACGTCGAGCGGCACGTCCTTCGCGACGGTCGTCCCGCCCTTGAAACGCTCGTGCGTCCAGAAGTCGTACCAGTCGGACCCGGCGGGCAGGTAGGTCTGCATCGTCGTGTCCGGCTTGCCGGTCGGCTGCGCCTGGGCGGCCAGCTGCGACGGCGTGCGCCATGCCAGGCGCAGGCTGCGCTGGGCCGTCGCGTTGTAATACTCGAGGGTGATGGGGAGGCTCTGGCCCTTTTTCAGGACGACCTTGGTGCCGGCGTAGCGCTTGCCGCCGTTGCGCCAGTCCTCGACGGCAAGCTTGCCGTCGACGACCAGGCGGTAACCGTCGTCGCCTTCCGCGCCCAGCTCGTATTCGCCGTCTTCCGGCGCCACGACGGCGCCCGTCCAGCGCGCGGAGAAATTATCGAGGCTCGTCAGGCCGGCCGGCATGTCGGCCAGCGGCGGACCGGGCCACTCGAAGTCGATGGTGGCGTCGACGGTCTTGCCCTGCGGCGTCTCGAAGTTGGTGCCGGCGAAGTACTGTCCGGCCAGTCCCGGCTTGCCGTCGGGCGTGCGCAGGGCGGTCGCCGGGATGGTGTCGGGCGGCGGCGGCTGGAAGCGGTACATCTGGCGCGTGACCGGATGGACGAGGAAGGACGGACCGAACTGGAAGGCGTCGTTGACGTCGCGCACGCGCGGATCGTCCGGGAAGTCCATGGGCAGGGCGCGCATCAGCGTGTAGCCGTCACGGGTGACTTTCCCGGCCAGGCTGTACGTGTAGGGCAGCAGGCGGTAGCGCAGGCGCACGGCATCGTACAGCGCCTTGTACATCTCGGGATCCGACTGCTTGAAGAGGTAGGGCTCGCGCTCGATGTCGGTGCCGTGGATGCGCATCAGCGGATTGAAGGCCGCGTATTGCAGCCAGCGGGCATACAGCTCGCGATACGACGCATTCTTTTCGCCGCCCGGGAATTCACCCCCGATGAAGAAGCCGGCCGTATCCTGCGTCCAGTACGGGTTGCCGGTGATGGTGACGTTGACGCCGCCGTTGATCTGCTCGAGCAGGGTTTGCCAGCTTGCGCGGGTATCGCCCGACCAGGAGGCCGCCCCCGTCCGTTGCGCGCCGGCCCAGGCCGAGCGCGTCAGGGTGAACACGCGCTTGTTGCTGGTCGCGCGTTGGCCCTCGTACGTGCCGAGCGTCGTCATCAGCGAGTACGGGTTGAGGTAGCGGGCGAAGTCGCCCATCGCGTTGTTGCCGAGTCCCTTGATGTCGCGCTCGTTGTCGGCGGCGCTGTGCGCGGCCGTGCCGACTTCGACTTCGGTGCCGTCCATCCACAGCGCGTCCACGCCCACGTCGAGCAGGCCCTTCTTGACGTGCTTGAAGTAGATCTTGCGGCCCTCGGGGCTGAAGGCGTCGTAGATGCGCGCCTTCTTCGAAATCCAGTGCAGCGGTTCGAAGCGCAGCTTGTGTTCGTCCAGCTCGTGCGCCAGCGCGGTGTCGTTGCCGATCGACGGCCAGATCGACACCATCAGCTTCATGTGCATGTCGTGGATGGCCTTGGTCATGCCCTTTGGATCGGGGAAGCGCTCGCGATTCCACGTCATGCCGCTCCAGGTGCCGTCCTTGTCGCTGCCCCAGTACTGCCAGTCCTGCACGATGTAGTCGAGCGGGAACTGCTCCTTGCGGAACGTGCGTGCCACTTCGACGAGGCGGTCCTGCGTCTGGTAGCGTTCCTTGCTCATGAACAGGCCGAGCGCCTGCTTCGGCACCATCGGCGCGGCGCCGGTGAGGTCGCGGTAGCCGGCCACCACGTCATCCGGCGTGGCGCCGGCCATGAAGTAGTAATCGACGCCGCCCGGCGCGCTTTCCGCCCACAGCGACGCGCCCTCGGCGTTATCCGTGAAGCGCATCTTCGAATACGTGTCCCACAGGATGCCGTAGCGTTCCGTCGACATCATGACGGGGATGATGATGCCGATGTTCGTCTGCACCAGCAGCAGGTCCTTGTTGCGGCGGTTGACCTCGCCTTCGCCGACGAAGCCAAACCCGTAGATGCCTTCGCCGGGCTTGAGCGTGAACGTGTTGCGCGCTTCATAGGTCGGCGCGCCGGCCAGTTCGATTTTCTTCAGCGTCTGCGGCGCGCTGCGCTTTTCCTGCGTGTAGACCTTGCCCTGCGTATCCTGGAACGTGATGGCGCCGGTCGACTTGTCGATCACGATGCGCAGCAGCTTGCTCTCGAGCGTGAGCGTGTCGGCACCGTCGCGCGTCGTGAAGGCGACGGCCGCGGGAGGGTGCGTGACGACGATGCTCGGATGGCGCCAGAAGTTTTCGCCGAGCGTCGTGTTCACGCGCACCGTCGCCGGGCCGTAGAAGATCACGTTCTTGGTCACGCCCGCGACGCGGACCTGAACACCGTGCGCGATCGGTGCATACGAGAAGGACGACGTCGCGGCGGCGACCGGCAGCAGGTGGCCGTTGGCGTCGAGCCCGGCAACCGGGGCCGCATGCGCGCTCCCCGCGAGCATGGCGAGCAGCGTGAGAGCCGGCAGGGCGGTGTGTGTTTTCATGACATTCCTGATCTGGATGACTGGGATTAACGCGGGACGTTAGCAGAATAATTTGTTCGGCGATAATACTAATTTTAACGATATCGATAACGAAAACAGTATCGCAAGCGCTCTCGTACGTACCCCAAACCGTCGAGATAGCGCTATCATCCAGTGATCCCTATAACAACAAAGGAGACTTCGATGAAAACGCTGTTGGCAGCATGCGCCGTCGCGCTGAGCGTCGGCATCCCGGCCTGGGCACAGCAGCCGGCCACGCAGCCGGCCGCACGCCACTTCGTGCTGGAGAACACGCAGATCATCCCCGTGCAATCGCAGTCCACGGGCAGGGCGCACGAGCTGGTCGTCGTGCTGCCGTCCAGCTACGCGGCGCATCCGGAAAAGCGCTATCCCGTGCTGTACTACCTCGACGCCTACTGGGACACGCCGCTGCTGACGGCCACCTACGGCAACCTGATCTACGATAACCAGGTCCCCGAGTTCATCATGGTGGGCCTGTCGTATCCATCCGGCGCCAACTACGACGTGGAACGCCGCCGCGACTACACCATCACCGCGACGGACGCGGACTCCGGCAAGGCCGACGCTTTCCTCGGCTTCATCACGAAGGAAGCCGCGCCGCTGATCGAAAGCCGGTTCCGCGCCGAGAAGACGGACCGCGTGATCTCCGGCAGCTCGCTGGGCGGCCTGTTCGCCATCGCGGCCGCGTACAAGGCGCCGGGCTTCTTCGCGGGCCATATCGCGATCAGTCCCGCGGCCGGCTGGGACCACGGCGCGCTCGGCAGGCTCGATGCCGCCTATGCCCGCGACCACAAGGCGCTGCCCGCGCGCATGTTCATCTCGCACGGCAGCATCGAGTATCCCGCGTTCCGGCAGCCCATCGCCGCGTTCCAGAAGCAGCTGGGCAACCGCAACTACCAGGGTCTCGCGCTGCAGACGTGGACGATGGAAGGGCTCGATCACACGGCCGTGAAAGGCGACGGCTACGTGCGCGGCCTGATGTGGGTGTGGAAGCCGAAGAAGCCGGCCGGGCCGAGCGGGCTGACGAAGGCCATGCAGCAGCAGGGCGAATAAAGCGCCGGTGGTACGATAGCGCTTTTATGTATCGACCAGAGGTTGCCATGACCATATTCGCCATGCCCGTCTTCGACGCGACCGTCATCTACGAAGGCAAGGAGCTGTTCAAGGGCCAGGGCGCCGCGCGCGGCTGGGCCGAGAAGCTGGCCAGGGAAATCGAGACCCCGGTCACGGTCGAGAAGATCGGCACCGGCTGGGCGCTGTGCGCGCAGCTGGACGGCGTCGACTGCCGCTGGGGCATCCTGGGCCAGCGGCTGAAGCGGCTGGACTGAATGGCCGCGCTCACGGTATCGCGGATCCTGCATGCGGGCTACGTGTTCGCATGCGAGGATACGCGCATCGCCTTCGACACCATCTTCGAAAACCCGTTCAGCCGCAACTGCCACGCATTCCCCGACGTGCGCTTCGACGAAGCGCTGATCCGGCGCCAGCGCTTCGACGCCGTCTTCATCTCCCACTTCCACGACGACCACTGCTCGCTGGAGAGCCTGGACCTGCTGGACCGCGCGACGCCGCTGTACATCTACTGCCTGTTCGACGAGCTGTTCGACATGGTGCGCGAACTGGGTTTTACGCGCGTTCACGCGCTGCAACTGGACGTGCCCGTGGACGTCGGCCCGTTCCAGGTCGTGCCGCGCGACGCGATGGATGCCGAGGTCGACTCGATGTTCCAGGTCCGTGCCGCCGGGCTGAACGTCCTGAACGTGGTCGACTCGTGGATCGACGATGAGGCGCTCGCGCGCCTCGTCGCCGAAAAGCCGTGGGACCTCGTGCTGTTTCCGTTCCAGACGATGCGCGAGATCGAGGTGCTGGCCCCGACGCGCGCCGAACCTGCGCCGCCCGCGCTGCCGGAGGAATGGCTGGAGCAGTTGCAGGCCCTGGACCCGCGCTTCGTCGTACCGAGCTCCTGCCAGTTCCAGCTCGAACCCTGGTCGTGGTACAACCGCGCGTTCTTCCCGATCTCGTACGCCCGCTTCGCGCAGGAAGTGCAGGCGGTGCTGCCGCACGCGCGTGTCGTGCGCATGGATCCGTCGGTGTCGATGGTGCTCGATGCGGACGGATTGCGTGCCGCGCCGCCGCTGGACTGGGTCATCCCCGTCGGCGCGCAGGACGTCGACTACGTCTACGAAGGCAATGCCGACGCGCCGCCCACGGCCGACATCGCCCGCCATTTCCCCGCGCTGGCGGCGGACCAGTGGACGCGCGTGCTGGACTTTTGCCGCACGGGCCTCGCGGAGCGGTACGCGTCTCTCGATGACGGGAGCGATTATTTCGACAGCCCGCGCGTCTGGCAGTTGTCGATCCACGATCACGCGGGCGAGGTCACGCGCTTCCGCTACCGGCTCGCACCGGGCAGCGCGGACCCTGTCGACGATGATGGGCCACTGGGCTGGACCACCGACATCCCTGCCGTGAAACTGTATGCGGCGCTGGAACTGGGCGAGTCGCTGACGTCGCTGTACATGCGCATCAACGATGCCGTCTTCGACGCGGACACGGAGCGCGACCTGGCGCAGGCCGACGTGGTCGAGGATCCGCTGATCCGCTGCCTGTTCAGCGATGGCTTCGGCGCCTACCAGCGGGCGCAGTTGCGGCGGCTGCTCGCGCGCTAGGCCGGCCCGAAGTCCAGTTGCGATTGTTCCGGCGGGTACGTGATCCGCAGGCCCTCGACGTGGGCGAAGGGCGTGAGCTTGTGCGGCTTGCGCTGGCGTGCATCGATGATGTCGTCGACGGGCACGCCGCGCACCAGCAGCGCATCGGCGACGAGCGAGCGGTGGCAGCGCCACGGCACCGCTTCCGCGCACATCAGCGCGCACGTCCTGGTCTGGGCGAGTTCGATGACCGCGTCGACGTTGGCCGCGAATTCGTCGGTCTGCATGTAGTCCGCGTAGCCGCGGAACGACGTGTTGCGCCAGGCTGCATTCGGTGAATCCTTGAGCGGCCGGCGCAGGCCGCCGAGGCCTTTCAGGTACCGGTATTCGATGCCCGCATCAAGCAGCGACGCCGCGAGTTCATCCTGCCCGAACTGCGGGTTGTGGCGCGATCTGGGGACGGTCCGGATGTCGAGCAGGCAGGCGATGCCGTTCTGCCAGAGCAGGCCGATGAACTCCTCGATCGTGCGGTTCGAATGGCCGATGGTGCAGACGGGTGCGGGTGTCATGGCCTTATTCTGGCACGGCCGCGCGGGGCAGGGCGCCCGCTACCTTACAGACTGAAACGTCTCTTACAGCGACCGAACAGAGCGTTGTTGGCGTGCGCGCTAGGATGAAGTCATCCACTTCATTCGGGAGAATAAAAATGACGTTCAAAATGATGGGCACCAAGCGCCCCCTCCTGCGCATCGCTGCCGTCCTGGCCTTGAGCGCCGCGACCACGTCCGCGTTCGCGCAGAGCGCCGAATACCGTCGCGGCTATGACGACGGCTACGCTGCCGGCCTGCGCGAAGCCGGCGGCCGAGGTGACCGCCGCGGCGGTCGCGTGTTCGTCGAAGACGCCGAATACGGCACCCATTTCGCGTCCTGCGACGCACGCCGCGCCGTGCGCTATCAGGTCGAGCGCAATCGCGGCTCTGTCCGCGCCGACAACCAGTTGTGCGGCGATCCGGCGCATGGGGAACCGAAGCGGTTGCGCATCGTGTATCGGTGCGGCGACAGCGAGGCGGTGCGCGTCGTTGCGCGCGAGAATGAGACGGTGCGGTTGAGCTGCCGGCGGTGAGCAGGTGCGCATGTGTACAATATTGCAAATAGACACCATCGCGTACAACCATGACGAGAATTTTCCGGCCAATCGGCCTGTCGCTGCTGCTGGCCGCCCCGATCGTGGGCGCAGCCGACGCGCCGTTCTATTTCATCGACATTACCGCCAAGGGCAATGCCGTCCTGTACAGCGAGTCCAAAAGCGCACCGAAGGGCGACCTGTCGTACGCGCTCGTCGACCAGGTCAGCGCGGGATGCTGCTTCAAGGCCGCCGCCCGCAAGCCAGCAGGCAAAACGGATGACGATACGGTCAAGTTCGTGGCAGACGACGACAAGCCCATCTTCAGCCACGTCGTCCAGTTCAGCGGCGCAAAGAGACCCGAGCTGGATCAGGCTTACGGCTTCGAAGGCATGCAGGCGGTGACGAAGAAAGGCCGCGACACGTATCAGGTCACGCTGCAGGCCGGCGACCCGGTGTTCGTACGCACCTGCTATTCTGGCGAAGGCATGCGGGTGCGGCTCTACCACCGCTTGGCCGACAAGAAGCCGTATGCGAGCTATTACTACTATCTCGGGTACGACGTGGAGCCGACCTGCCGCTAGTGCGCCGCCAGCGTCAGCGCAATCCCCATCTCCCGATACGGCCGCAAGACCTCCTCGCCGGTACCCGCCGGCACCACGATTCCGCTGATCTCGGCCAGCCCGACGATGCGATACGGCGAAGCCGTCGCCAGCTTCTCCGACGACGCCAGCACGATGGTCTCCGCCGCCGCGTGACATAGCGCCCGCTTGATGCAGGCCTCTTCGTAATCGCCGGTCGACAGCCCGCTCTCGGGGTGCACGCTCGTCACGCCCATGAAATAGGTGTCGGCGCGGATCTGCGCGATCGCTTCCAGCGTCGCCGCGCCCACGCCCACGGCCGAGTGGCGGAACAGGCGGCCGCCGAGCATGATGACTTCGATGTCCGGGTGGTCCATCAGCTCCATCGCGATGGAGGGGCTGTGCGTGACGACCGTCGCTCCCAGGCGCCGCGGCAGCGCGCGCACGAGTTGCGCGCACGTGGTGCCGCCGTCGACGAACACGACCTGGCCCGGCTGCACGAGCGCGGCGGCGGCGCGGCCGATGGCGGCCTTGTCGTCCGTTGCGATGTTGTGGCGCGTGGCGAAGTCCGCCAGCGCCGGGCTGGCGGGCAGGGCGCCGCCGTGCACCCGCTGCAGCAGGCCTTCCTTCGCCAGCTCGCGCAGGTCGCGCCGGACCGTGTCTTCCGATACGCCCAGTTCCGCGCTCATCTTCGTGGCGACGATCTGGCCGTCGCGCCGCAACACGTCCATCAGATACTGTTTTCGCTGGCTCGTCAGCATGCCTTCCTTTCGCCGTGCTTGACGTTGCACGATATTGCACGATAGTTTACACGAACTTCAACAAGGGGAGAATATCGTGCAGGATCGTGTGGAAATCAGGCAGGTCGAGCTGCTGTCGGACGACTGGGGCGTCCTGAACAAGACGACGTTCGCGCTGCGTACGGAGGACGGCGGATGGGATGTGCAGACAAGAGAAACCTATGACCGGGGCGATGGCGCGACGCTGCTGCTTTACAACCGCGCCCGCCGCACCGTCGTGCTGACGCGCCAGTTCCGCCTGCCGGCCTACGTCAACGGCCACGAGGGCTACCTCATCGAGGCGGCGGCCGGCCTGCTCGATGGCGCGCGTCCGGAAGAGCGCATCCGGGCCGAGGTCGAAGAGGAGACGGGCTACCGCGTCGGCAAGGTCACCCGCCTCTGGGATGCGTTCATGAGCCCCGGCAGCGTGACGGAACGCCTGCACTTCTTCGTGGCGGAGTACGAGGCGCGCGACCGCGTGGCACCGGGCGGCGGCGTGGCGGAAGAGGGCGAGCGGCTGGACGTGCTGGAGCTGGACATCGATGCGGCGCTGGCCATGATCGGCACGGGCATCGTCGACGGCAAGACGATCATGCTGCTGCAGTATGCGCAGCTGCACCTGTTCGCGCCGCGCGGCATGATGATCCTGATTGCGGGCCCGTACCGGTCGGGCACGGACGGCGATCCGGACCGTATCGCGGCCAACGTCGCGGCGATGGAAGCGTGCGTGATGCCGCTGTACGAAGCGGGGCACCTGCCCGTGCTGGGCGAATGGCTTGCATTGCCGACGGTGCGCCTGGCCGGTTCGCAGGCGCCTGGCGACGCCGTGTTCGACGCCGTGTTTCACCCGCACGCGCAGCGCCTGCTGGAGCGGTGCGACGCCGTGCTGCGCATCGGCGGCGCGTCAGAAGGGGCGGACCTGATGGTGGCGACGGCGAGGAGGCTGGGCAAGCGCGTGTACGCGGCATTGGAAGAGATTGGTACAATCACATCACCATGAACAAGACTGCCATCTCCCTCGTGCTGGGCGCGACGCTGGTCGCATCGCTGTCCGCCTGCAGCAGCAAGACTTCGGCCAACGAAGAGAACTTCGGCCTCACCATCACCCAGTACTTCGACAAGAAGGGCGACCTGTGCCTGGACCCCATCAAATGGCCGGTCGACGTGTATGAGACCGATATCCGCCAGCAGAAGCTGTACCCGGACAACGCCGCCGGCCAGATGTCGGCGCTGGAAGCGGTGGGCCTGGCCAGGGGCGAAGACATCGAATTGCCCGGTGCCGTCGTGAATGGCAAGGCGAGCGGCGTGAAGGTCAGGCGCTACATCATGACCGACGCCGCGAAGCCCTACCTGCATGCGAAGGCGGGGAAGCAGCCGCGCATCTGCTGGGGCCGCAAGTCGCTGAGCAAGGTGATCCGCTGGGCGGACCCGGCCAAGGTGGACGATCACGAGGAAAGCAGCGTGATCTACACCTATAAACTGTCGAACGTGGCCGACTGGGCCAGGAAGCCGCAGGTCAAGGAAGCGTTCCCCGAGCTCGGGCGGAACATCGACGGCGAGCGCTCGCAGAAGGAAAAGCTGTACGTCAAGCTGACGCCGAACGGCTGGGAAGCGTTCGGCCTCAATGATTGACAAAGCCGTCCGCACGGTGCGGACGGCGAGACGTCACTGGCGCAACTGCGCCAGGACGCCCAACGCCCCCCGCGCCATCTTCCACGCCGACAGGGCCGACGTGGCGAGACCGGCCAGGCGCTTGCGGCGCATGAGGACGAGTCCCAGTACGGCACCGGCCGCACCCAGCACGAGCTTGCGGTTGGCGGCGACGTAGCCCATGACCGGATGCCCGGCCAGTGCATTCGACGGACGCAGCGCTTTCAGCTCGTAGGCGAGGCCCACGCGCTGTTCGGCGCATTGTTCGATCAGGGCCGCGCGGCGGGTCGCGAGGTCAGGCTTGTTCATCGGTTGCCTCCGCATGGTGTTGGGCCAGGCCGTGACGCAGGTAGTCGACGTCGTTGCGCAGTTCGGCCAGCGTGGCCGAGAGCAGCGGCGCTTCCGTGTTCATGCTGGCGCGGACCTTCGTCAGGATGATGCCGGCCAGCGCGCCGAACAGGACGGCCATGCCGCCGACGGCCTGCAGGCGGTACGTGTCCCAGAAGATGGCGATGACGAAGAACGCGGCCAGCAGGAGGGCGCCGGCCGCGAGGAACACGGCCAGCAGGGTCCACGCGAGGTGGCCCAGCAGGCGGCGCGCGTCTTCCTGGAATTCGACTGCGGCCAGTTCCAGCCGCGTGCCCGCCATCGCGACGAGCGTCGCACCGATCCGGCCTGCCGTCGCGAAGACACTCATTGCCATTACTTACGGGCGATCAGCATGCCGATCACGACACCGACGGCGGTGCCCAGGCCGACGGCCTTCCACGGATTCTCCTTGACGTATTCGTCGGTGGCCTTGGCTGCGACCTTGGCCTTTTCGACCGCGGCTTCTTCCAGGCGGACGATGTCTTCCTTGGCCTTGACCAGGGTGCGCTCGAACTTCACCTTGGCGGCCTTGAATTCTTCGCCGGTCAGGTGGCCGCTGTGGCGCAGCCACGCTTCCGCGTCCTGGATGACGGTCTTCAGGTCGGACAGCAGCTGGTCACGGGCGCCGGTCTGGGTCGGGATTTTTTCCATCATGGGGTACCTCTCGTTATGGATTGTGGATTGTGTTACGGACAATATTATCCTAATGCATAGTCTAACGCGACGCCAGCAAACACGGCCGCACCCAACCAGTTGTTATGGTTGAAGGCTTTAAAACACTTCATGCGGTCGCGGTCGCGGATCAGCGTGTAGTGGTAGACGGCCATCCCGGCCGCGACGACGATGCCCGCCACGAACCACCAGCGCAGGCCCAGCGACCAGCCGCACACGAGGTCGATGCCGAGCGTCGCCGCGTAGCACACCATGATTGCGGCCACGTCGTAGCGGCCGAAGGTGATGGCGGACGTGCGGATGCCGATGACGAGGTCGTCGTCGCGGTCGACCATCGCATACTCGGTGTCGTAGGCCAGCGACCAGAACACGTTGGCGACCAGCAGCCACCAGGCCACGGCCGGGACGTGGTCCTGCACGGCCGCGAACGCCATCGGGATGCCGAAGCCGAACGCGATGCCGAGGTAGGCCTGCGGCAGCGCGAAGAAGCGCTTGAAATACGGATAGCTGCCCGCGACGATCACGGCGACGACGGACAGCTGCTTCGTCAGCGTGTTCAGCGGCAGGATCAGCAGGAACGAGACGATCGCGAGCACGGCCGCCACCATCAGCGCTTCCCAGCCCTTGATGCGGCCGCTCGTCAGCGGGCGGTCGACCGTGCGCTTGACGTGGCGGTCGAAGTCGCGGTCGGCGTAGTCGTTGATCGCGCAGCCGCTCGATCGCATCAGCGCCGTACCCACGATGAAGATGGCAAGGATCATCGGATCGGGATGGCCGTTCGATGCCATCCACAGGGCCCACAGCGTGGGCCACAGCAGCAGCAGGATGCCGATGGGCTTGTGGCCCCGGACCAGGCGGAAATAAAGCGCCAGCTTGTTCATGGTTCGTTCGAATTGAAAATCTGCAAGGTCAGGATTGTAGCCTGTCGGGGCGCACCCGGCTGTACGGCGCAGGACGATACGACGCGATCAAGCGCGCATCGACGATGCACAAGGCATGGCACACCGCGACGCTCTACGATGCCGGCTTCGGACAAGGAGAATGCATATGCGGTTCGTAACGATGGTGCTGGTAGCCGGAATCGGGCTTGGAAGCGGACTTGGAAGCGGTGCGCTCGCACAGGCTGGCGGGCAGATGGAGCAGGGTGGATGGACGGAGGCGCGGTCGCTGCGCGAGCTCCCGGCCGGTATCCAGGCGCTGCTGGGCGTGGGACTCGGTCTCGCGGGCATCGCCGACCGCGGAGGCGACTTCAACGAAACCGACGCCAGCGACGACAGCATGCCGCGCCGCCGTTTCGTGCTCGGGGTCGTGAACGGCGGCATCGCGATGGTCGCGCTGGAGCAGGGCGGCCGCGTCTATTCCGTGCGCGCCGTCGAATTCAGGCAGGCCGGCGCGACGTGGGACGCGGTGCGGTGCGCGCCCATGGAGTCGGTGCCGCGCCGGAGTACGGAACTGGTCGGCGCCCTGTCCGGAAAACATGCGGGACCATGCGCTGTCGGCATCCGTACGGACGAGGCGGCCGCGGCGCCCGCAGGGCCCACGACAGCCGCGCCGGTCTTGCCCGCGCGCGTCAGGCCGCGGCCTGGAGCGTGACCATCTCGACGCCGGGCAGCCCGCAATCGGCCACGGCCTTCACCACCGCATCGATGGCGGCGCGGCGCGTAAAACTCTTGCGCCATACGATCACGACGCGGCGCGACGGCACCGGATCCTGGAACGGGACGAAGGTCAGCATGCCGTTCGGATCCTTCATGTCCGGCACGGACGCGCGCGGCAGCACGGTCAGGCCGATGCCGCTCGCGACCATGTGCCGGATCGTCTCCAGCGACGAGCCCTCGAACGTGCGCTGCATGCCGTTGCCCGGCGACGAAGAGAAGCGCGCCATTTCGGGACAGACTTCCAGCACCTGGTCGCGGAAGCAGTGACCTGCGCCCAGCAGCAGCATCGTCTCGCTCTTGAGGTCCTCGGCCGCGATCTCGGTGCGCGTCGCCCACGGGTGGTTCTTCGGCATCGCGACGACGAACGGTTCGTCGTACAACGGCTGCACGGCCATGCCGTGTTCCGGCAGCGGCAGGGCCATGATCGCGGCGTCCAGCTCGCCCTGGCGCAGCAGGTCGAGCAGTTTCACCGTGAAATTTTCCTGCAGCACGAGCGGCATTTGCGGCACGTTCGCGATCAGGTTCTTCACGAGCGGCGGCAGCAAATAGGGGCCGATGGTGTAGATCACACCGAGGCGCAGCGGGCCGGACAGCGGGTCCTTGTTCTGCTTGGCCAATTCCTTGATGGCGGCCGTCTGCTCGAGCACGCGCTCGGCCTGCGCGACGATCTGCGCGCCCAGCGGCGTCACGGACACTTCCGATCCGCCCCGTTCGAACAGCGTGACGCCGAGTTCGTCCTCGAGTTTCTTGATGGCGACGGACAGCGTGGGCTGGGCGACGAAGCAGGCTTCGGCCGCATGCCCGAAATGGCGGGCGCGTGCGACGGCGACGATGTATTTCAGTTCGGTCAGTGTCATGGGATCCGAGTGTTATTTGCCGGCCGTGTTCTCTAAGACACGTTTGCCTGCCTTTTGAGCAGTCTGTCACTATTTTACCGGTAAAGCCATGGATATAATGGCCGGGCAGGCGATGTTGCCTTGCGTTAATAGGAAGACATCCATGTCCTCGACCTTCGGCCCGGCGGAAGCCCAGGCCTATATGCACAAGCTGCTCACGGTCATGCACCAGCAGGGCGGTTCCGACCTGTTCATCTCGGCCGATTTCCCGCCCAGCATGAAGCACCAGGGCGCCATGAAACCCCTGAGCCAGCAGCGCCTGACGGGCGACATCACGCGTGCGCTGTCGCTTTCTCTCATGAACGAGCGCCAGCGGGCCGAGTTCGAGGCGGAGATGGAGTGCAATTTCGCCATCTCCCTGCCGGGCGTGTGCCGGTTCCGCGTGAACGTGTTCGTGCAGCAGCAGAGCGTGGGCATGGTCGTGCGAACCATTGCATCGGAAATCCCGAACTTCGAAAAGCTCGACCTGCCCGAGGTGCTGAAGGACGTCGTGATGACGAAGCGGGGCCTCGTCCTCGTCGTCGGCGGCACGGGCTCCGGCAAGTCGACGACGCTGGCGGCGATGATCGATTACCGCAACAGCAACTCGGCCGGCCACATCATCACGGTCGAGGACCCCGTCGAATACGTCCACAAGAACAAGAGCTGCCTCATCACGCACCGCGAGGTGGGCGTCGACACGCTGTCGTGGCACAACGCGCTGAAGAACACGCTGCGCCAGGCGCCGGACGTGATCCTGATCGGCGAGATCCGCGACACGGAAACGATGGAACACGCGATCGCGTTCGCCGAAACAGGTCACCTGTGCCTGGGGACGCTGCACGCGAACAATGCGAACCAGACGATGGACCGCATCATCAACTTCTTCCCGGAAGAGCGGAGGAATCAATTGCTGATGGACCTGTCGTCGAATCTGCGCGCCATCGTCTCGCAGCGGCTGGTCCGCACGGAAGATGGGAAGGGGCGCAAGGCCGCCATCGAGATCCTGCTGAACACGCCGACGATCGGCGAGATGATCCTGAAGGGCAGCTTCCAGAGCATCAAGGAGATCATGCACAAGTCGCGCGAGCTGGGCATGTGCACGTTCGACCAGGCGTTGTTCGAGCTCTACAACAAGGGCTACATCAGCTATGACGAAGCCATCCGCAACGCCGATTCCGCGAACGGCCTGCGCCTGCAGATCAAGCTGTCGGGCGAACGCAAGGCGCCGGGGGAGAGCGGCGGTGCCGCGAAGCCGGCCGAGCTGTCGATGCTGATCGACGAGCCGGAAGAGGAACCGCCGGCCGCAAGTTAAAATGCACGCCATGCCTACCTTCGAACAAAAACTCTGCACCCGCGCCACCTTGCCGCAACGCATCGCCGACCTGCCGAAACCCGTCGTGCTGACGAACGGCGTGTTCGACATCCTGCACCGCGGCCACGTGACGTATCTCGCCCAGGCCCGTGAACTGGGCGCGTCGCTCGTCGTCGCCGTCAACACGGACGCGTCCGTGAAACGCCTGGGTAAAGGTGACGACCGCCCGCTGAACACGCTGGCCGACCGCATGGCCGTGCTGGCCGCGCTGGAATCCGTCAGCCTCGTCGTGGAATTCGACGAAGACACGGCGCTGGAAGTCGTCCAGGAAGCCCGCCCCGACATCTATGCCAAGGGCGGCGACTACGTCATGAGCGCCATCCCGGAAGGGAAGGAAGTGATCGCCTACGGCGGCAAGGCCGTCGCGATCGATTTCGCGCACGACCGCTCGACGACCAGGCTCGTCGCGAAGATCCGTCAATACGGCTGATCGGGAACCGGCCGGTCCACGGCCTGGTCGAACGATGAGTATTCCGACAGGAGATACTCATGAAGACGATGTTCGTCGTCCTTGTAGCGGGGGCGTTGACCGCCTGCCAGTCATGGCAGGCACGTGGGCCGGAACAACCGCCGCCCCAGCGCGGCGTGGGAACGGGGGCCGGTTCGAGCGGCAGCGCGGGGTCGGGTACCGCCGCCGGCAGCGGCGAGCACATGGGCATGCAAGGCCAGCAGGACATGTGCAAGCTGCATCAACAAATGATGAGCGCCCGCACGCCGGAAGAACGCCAGGCGATCATGGAGCAGGCCATGCCGGACATGCCCCGGGAATCGCGCGAGCGGCATCTGCAGATGATGCAGCAGATGTGTCAATGAGGGGCGATCAGCCGCCGCCTGCGTACCCGTTCTGGCGCCACGCCTCGTAGACGACGGCCACCGTGTTCGACAGGTTCAGGCTGCGGTTGCCCGGCATCATCGGTGGGCGGATGCGCGGGTTGTTGCGACCAGCGATACCATCTGTCGCGCCGAAGAAACGGCCAGACAATTTCCAAGTAAACCGACAAATCAACTACGTCCGCCACGCCGTGGACCTCGCGGCAATGGATCGAGAGCCGGAGCCCCTGCGGGCTACGAGGCTGCTCGACGTCATCCAACTCTCTGCAAATCCCCAAATAGTTCCAGTGCCTCTTTGGCACTTCTGTTCCGACTTCCCTGCGTATCATTAATTCGATCCAGTAATAGGCGTTCGCTTGTTATTGATCAGCCCAAACATTAAAAAAATTGAGAATTCCCGTTCTCGATTTATAACGCAATGTAACTGATTGATCGCGCTTTTCGCCAAATTTTTATGCTGGTGTTTATCGCGCGCGACTGGACAAGACACAGATGCTGTTGTTAAACTTTCCGCCGTCAAATTTATATGGCCTGAACGTAGCAAATTGCGTAAACGGATAATAGGCGTGTTTACAGAATGGTTGAAATTGCTAGCGGTTGATTATCTTGAATTTTCTATAGGCAATAAATAAAGAAATTTGGCAACATTTGCTCGGGTTTTCTCAATGCGAAAACGCAGCACGTCACGCCTCGATAGTGGAGTGCCTCTCCGCCTGAGTTTTCCTCATGTCGACGGCCAAAAAGCGCAATTACTGCCCAATAAGCATAACGCCACAGAATAACTGTCACGCGATTTCGCGTGCGTGTCGGGCTACGGTCTGACGATCCTGATACTGCTCTAAAGGAGATGCAGAGCAAGCTGCTGAATATTGAGCTAATTAGCAGAATGATTGCGATATCGCTAGTCTCCGCGCTGCAACATCGCTAGGCTGTGCGGGGTTTTCTTGCACATAGCTCGTCTCCGGGAATGCAGATCATTCAATATTCGAAACTGATATTAATAGATTGATAATTCGCAGTCCAAAGCCAGTCCATGCTGACCTTTATGCATTCGACTGCGTTGCTCCCAACACTACCAATCGATACCGCTGACATGAATTCGCGCGATCTCGCCGGTGCCTTCCTAAGTGCGCTCACCCAAACCAACCGCCCGATTCGTCTTCGTCTAGCAGGCGAACGACGGCTCCGAGATGATGTACTACTCGTCAAGCGCGTCGTCGGGACCGAGACCATGTGCGGGGGCTTCGAATATCGCTTGCAATGCGTATCAACCCAGTCCGGACTGGCATTAAAGGATTTCATCGCACTGCCGGTTGAACTTCAACTGGTCACCGACCGGGGTGAATTGCGCTCTGTCTGCGGCATCGTCACGCATGCGTTCGCGGGACAAAGCGACGGCGGGTTGGCCACGTACCAGCTGATTGCACGAGATGCGCTCGCAATCATGGAGCAGCGCGTCAACACGCGAGTTTTCCGAAACAAGAACGAAGTGGACGTTGCACTGGCAATTCTCGACGAATGGAGGCAGACGAACGGTGTCCTCGCGAAAGCATTCGATGTTGACACGGCCCAGTTACAGGGGACTTACCCGGCCCGCGAATTCATCATGCAGCACAACGAATCGGACGCCGCCTTTCTGCGCCGTTTGTGGAAACGCCAAGGAATCGCCTGGTTCATGCGCCCAGGACGGGCAAGCCAGGACGACAGTAGGGACATGCCAGCTCATACGCTGGTGTTATTCGACGACGTAACCGGGCTGGCTCAGAATTCCGCCGGCATCGTGCGCTACCACCGCGATCACGCTACCGAGTCACGGGACAGTATCACTACCTGGACCGCCATGCGTAGTCTGAAACCCGGAGGCGTTACGCGCCACAGTTGGGACTACGCAAGCGTCCGTCTCATGGAAACGCAGGCGCTTACGACCATGCAGCAAGGGGCGATGGGAGACCAACTCGCTGCCGGCATCGACGAATACGTGCTCGACGTGCCCCACGCTGGCGACGACTTGAAAGATTATCGTCGTTTGGGCGACCTTCGCATACGTCGACACGAGTACGAAGCGAAGTGCTTCTATGGGGAAAGCGGTGTACGTGACCTGTGCGTCGGTGAATGGATTGGACTGTCCGGCCACCCGGAAATCGACACGCATCCGAGCGATGAGAGACAGTTTGTGATCACTGAGCTCTCGGTCCTGGCTGACAGTAACTTGCCCAAAGCGGTCGACGAGAAAATCCAACGGCTGTTCGTAGCCAATGGATGGCAAACGGAACTGTCAACCTCTAATCTGCTCCAGGCCAACGAAGAACGCGAAGTACGCTACAGCAATCGGTTCACGTGCGTACGTCGCGGCATTCCGATTGTGCCGTCGTTCGATCCTCGGACCGACCTGCCTGTAGCAACGTTACAGAGCGCGTTGGTCGTCGGTCCGGAAGGCGAGGAAGTGCATTGCGACGCAATGGGGCGGGTCAAGATCCGTTTTCCGGCAACCCGGCAACAAGACCACGCAGGCGCGGGTGCGAGTGACACCGACAGCGATTCCGCCTGGGTGCGGGTCGTCAGCACGTGGGCGGGCGGTCAGCGCGGTGCATTCACACTGCCGCGGGTTGGCGATGAGGTCATCGTCGATTTCCTGGGGGGCGATCCCGATAAGCCGCTTATTGTTGGCCAGGTCTACAACGGCGGGGCATTGCCGCCCAAATTCAACCATACCGGCACCCTACCGGAGAACAAATATGTCTCCGGTATCAAAAGCAAGGAAGTGCAAGGGGGGCGCCTGAACCAGCTTCGTCTGGACGATACGCCAGAGCAAATCAGCGCACAGCTTGCGAGCGAGCACGGCTACAGCGAATTGAACCTGGGCTGGCTGACACACCCACGGCGGGACGGCAAAGCCCGTCCCCGAGGCGAAGGCGCAGAACTGCGCAGTGATAACTCCGTTGTCATTCGCTCCGCCCAGATGTTGTTGTTGACGACGCAGGCCATGCTGCGAGCACAGGGCAACCAACTGGAACGCGGCATGCTTCAAGGATTGCTTGAGAGTTCGCAGGCACTTCTAAAGGAATTGGGGGAGTTTTCTGAACAGAATCAAGCCATGGCCGTGGACCTGGAACCGCACAAGGACCTGAACGAGAACCTGCGGAATGCCGAGAAAGGCACCAATACCCAGAGCGGCGGGGAGGCCGATACCGCTGCGCCGCTGATCGCACAATATGCACACGGCGGTTTCCTCAGCGCAACCCCTTATTCATCCGTTAGCTATAGCGGCCAACAGCACAATGTGATCGCACAACAGAACATCCAGGTGATCGCGGGCGAGCGCGTCAACATTAATGCTCGACAGGGTATTTCCCTCTTCTCGCAGAAGAATGGAATGAAGTACATCGCGCACACCGGAAAACTCGACATCCAGGCGCAACACGACAGTATTGGCATTGCCGCGGGCAAGGACATGACGATTACTGCCAGTGAAGGCGAGATTACGATCGCTGCCCAAAAGAGCATCAGTCTGATTTGTGGTGGCGCATACATCAAAATAGCGGATGGCAAAATTGAACTGGGGTGCAGCGGAGATTTCACTGTCAAGGCAAGCACGCACAAATGGGATGGCCCAGGCCGGATGTCGTTCGATCTGCCGCACTTCTCGGGTGAAGGAAAACCGCCGGCACAATGGATCGGTCTGGAATATCGAGATGCCGACACTGGCGAGGGAATCGATGGAGCGGAATACGAAATCCATTTCGACAAAGGGCCCGTTTTGAACGGGACGCTCGACGCAAATGGCAAGGTCCGGCGAGAAAACGTTGCAAACAAGCCTGTGAAAAAAGTAATTTATAAACCGCGCAAGGCTGAAAAGGATAAGCCAGCAGCGCCGCTGAGCGATTTGTTGCAAGAATGAAGCATAACGAATACCGACAATATTGATAGCGAGCACACTGAATGGCTGACGTCAATACAACACAAATGCGCGACGCTCTGGCATGGGCTACGAATGACAAGGAAAAAGCCAAAGAGCCGAGTACGAATCCAATCGTATGGTTCTGGGAAGCGATCGAGGGCGACTTCAACGAAGATCGATCAACCGCCCAGTTACTCACCGATGCTGCAATTTCGATGATTCCGTTAGTCGATCAAATTTGCGACCTGCGCGATCTCATAGCAAATTGCAAAAAGCTCAGTCACGATTCCAAGGATAAAGCGGCATGGCTGGCTTTGGTCCTGACCCTCATTGGCCTGTTCCCGACACTTGGCTCATTACTCAAGGGTGTACTCAAAATTATCTTTGCACACGTCAGGCGTGTCGGCATTGACCAGACGGCAAAGGCTGTCGAAAGAGGAATGTCGTGGGTGATCGTATATTTGCGAAGGGAAGAGGTTCAAAAATACATCAAGGCTCACAAAGTCGATCGTGTGTTTGCATGGCTTGCAACTGGGGTTAAAGAGCTTCGCGCTCGAGTAAATACAAAGGCACTGCTTGCTGCATTTGATACGGCAATTTCTGCACTTGAGGGAATGGTTAACAAGGTCAGGCTTGTACCGACCATCTATAGCAAAGCCAAGGCCGCATTGGAGCAGGCTAAGGCGATACGGCTGGCGGCGAACCAGCGCTTGGAAGAAACGCTTAAGCCCGTCCACGATATATTGACCACGATTATACTGAACCTGGAGCGCCGAGCTCTCGAGAGAGAGCATGCGATCTTAAACGCGAGCAATATTCACTTCTGTGGTGCGCTTCCGGAGGCGGATGCGATTGCCTTGATGCGGCAACATCAGCCAACGTGGCTAAGCAAGACCGGCGACAAGTATCTTGCACCCGCAGTGGTCTCAAATTATCAATCTGACGTGGACAGGCTTTCCGCGAAAATTGATGCAGTTGGCAATCCTCGGCCGAAAGAAGATATTTTCCCTCACTTAACCGAGCAAAATATCGAGTCCTTCCATACTCTACAAGCGCACACAATCAAAGGCCCCGCTCGTCTGTATCGCATCCTTGCTCCGAACAGCCGTGGCATGAGCGATTGTTGGGTGTCAGAAGAGATCTTCAATAAATTGCAGAATTCTCCCAATCCAAAGGAAGCTTGGCGCAGATATTTGGCCGTTTGGCCCGATTGGAATGTCAACGGACAATTCGTAATTTACGATGTGAAAGCAGGCGAGTCATTGAATGTCTGGCGTGGCCCGGCTTCCAGTCAAAAAAAGGATGGGCTTCCAGGCAACTTCCTCGAGGGCGGGTGGGAGCAAATTGTTTTCAAGATTGAACGCACCGATCCGCGCAACGATACTTTGACGTATTATGAGTTACTGAAAAGTTCGAAAGGAACAACGCTGGGCCCGCCGCTGACGCAGGCCCAGGTCAACCATATTACGGCATCGATGGATCAGTCTCAAAAAGCGGACTTTCTTGCCCGACATATTGGGCTGCGCCAGCAAATTAACCATCCAAACATTAGTGGGCCGTTTGATACCGGATGGGGTTACACAGAATTTGACGGAGTCTGGACGTCGGACAAAATAGGCCTGCCAGCTCTGCCTGGACAGACGACTGCAATTTCTAAGGGGGCGATATGAACACACCAAGAGATCAATTTCCGTTATCGGCATGGCACAAGACTCAGGCAGCCATGCTTTATCATTATGCCTCGATGGGTTACTTGAAGGGCTTACATCAAATGGTGAGCTCATTAATGGATGGCGAGATTGATCCATTAATAAATCTGGCTAGGGAGCAGGGGCGGGATGCGGTATTGAGGGATGCGCAGTGGGGCGACAGGAACACCGTGCAGAATTGGGCAAACAGTGCATGGCCTTTTTTAAGCGATTTTCGACAATCGCTTACAAGAGACATCGCGTTGCGCACCATGGAGCAATATAAAATCACTGGCGCCAACCAATGCTTACGCGGCTTGAATGAATTCTCAATGAATTGGGCAACACCGGATGAAGAAGAGAAAATTCAGGCAATATTGCAGAAGATAAGTCGTTATGCAAGGAACATTGACTACACCATGGATGATTGGCCAAACAGTCGGTGGGACGATTACGGCTTTGCATATAATTATCCTGGATTTTCGGCGCAGTTTCCGCGCATCCCGAAATTTCGCGTGCGTACCGATGTGACGGCAGAAAGCTCCAAGGTCCCACCCCGTACTGGAGTGTATGTCTCATCAGATGATCCCAATGCCGCGTTGCAATTTGCGTGGACCGGTGGCGGGGGTGGAAAACTTCGTCCCGCATCCACATTCAACGAAATCGGCCTCGATGCCCTCCAGCAGGTTGGCCGAAAAGACCTTTGGTTTAATGGCGAAAAAATGTTTGCGTTTGTTCAATCGCAGAAATATGCATCGTTATTCGCAAGCAAAATGGTGATTCCTGGTAAGCCGGATCCATTCCTCGCTCCGTCATTGGTGGCACGTTCCGCCTTTACTGACATCCCTTCGAATTGGTATTTCGTCGAAATCATCAATGACGAATTCGAAGACATCGCCGTTGTCAACGAGGACGATAGCCGCACGATAAGCACCCATGAGCATTTGCGCGTGAAAGGAGGTCATGCCTGTGTTCGTGCCGGATATTGGTTCACGCCAGCAAAATCCGAATCGCGTCGTTACTTTAAGGGCGGTGAAATTATGCCTGCCTTCGGCACTGATTACGGCGTTACATACTGGCAGTGGGACGAGAATCAGCTGTAAAATTCTTTACCACCGGAGCCCTAACCGCACAGGAGAACGTCCATGAAAGGTGTGATTCGATTGGGCGATTTGACCAGTCACGGTGGCAAGGTTGTCGTCGCATCCGCCACCTCTTCGGTCAACGGCATAGCCGTTGCGCGGCAAGGTGACGCATGTGTCTGCCCCATCCCCGGGCATTCGATATGCGTGATTATTGAGGGTGACCCGTCCGTGTTGATCGGCGGGGTTCCGGTTGCCTTTCACGGCCACAGAACGTCATGCGGTGCAAGCCTTATCTCTTCCGCTTTAACCTCGGGAACACCGTAAATCACGCGTGTGAAAGTTGCTGGTTATGCGCGTTGTGGCATGACGACGATATGACCGACCACGGCGGTAAGGTCATCGCCTCAGCCCCCGCCCGCATATCCGTTCTGCCGCCACGCCTCGTAGACGACGACGGCCACCGTATTCGACAGGTTCAGGCTGCGATTTCCCGGCATCATCGGCAGGCGGATGCGCTGGGCAGGCGGGAACGATTCGCGCAACGCCGGGTCCAGGCCGCGCGATTCGGCGCCGAACACGAACACGTCGCCCGGGCGGAACGCGGCATTCGCGAACGGCGACGAGCCGTGCGTCGTCATGGCGAACATGCGCGTAGGGTCCGGCTGCGTGTCGGCCAGGAACGCGTCCCAGTTCTTGTGGACCTTCATCGTGGCGTAGTCGTGGTAGTCGAGGCCGGCGCGGCGCATCTTGGCGTCGTCCAGCGGGAAGCCGAGCGGCTCGATCAGGTGCAGCTGCGCCCCCGTGTTCGCGCACAGGCGGATGACGTTGCCCGTGTTGGGCGGAATCTCGGGTTCGACCAGTACGACGTGAAACATTTACTCTCCTTCAGTTACGGGTGGGGCGGCGTACGCGCAAAGACGAAATTCGTCACGCGTGCCGCGCCGAAGCGCTTGAGCGTCGCGGCCAGTTCGCCCAGCGTGTGGCCGCTCGTCATGACGTCGTCGACGAGGCCGACGTGGCGGCCCTCGACGAGGTCCGGGTCCTCCACGGCGAATGCGCCGCGTACATTTTGCGCACGCACGCTCGGCGCCACGCCCGACTGGGCCTTTGTTTCGAGCGTACGCAGCGCCAGCGCCGGATGACATGCTACCCCGAGCGCCGCCGCCAGGGGGCGCGCGATTTCCAGCGCCTGGTTGAAGCCGCGTTCGACAAGCCGTCCCGGACCCAGCGGGACCGGGCACAGCAGATCGGGCAGCGGCAGGCCGGGCCGGGCCAGCACGGCATCGCGGATCTGGCGCGCGAACCACGGCGCGAGCGCGAGGCGGGCGCCGAATTTTAATTGAAGCACGAGCTGGTCGAGGGGAATCGCGTAATCGACGGCGGCGATGGTCGCGTCGAACGCGGGTGGATGGCTCAGGCAGGCGCCGCATATCGCATTGCCCGCACCAACCGGATTGGCACACTGCCCGCAGCGCGACGGCCGCGCTCCTGAATACGCTTCCCGGCACGCCGCGCACACGACATCATCGCACCCGCCCCCGCACAGGGCGCACATCGACGGCATCAGCACGCGCAACCAATGCTGGAGGGACAAATAACGGGTCATCATCGTGATTTCTACCCATCATGTACACTCCCGCCATTATCCCATTCACCGCAGCCCCATCATGGTTTCACCCCAAGCCCCCTCCAGGATGAGCGCCCCGATCGATCCGGTCCGCGTGCGCCAGCTGTTCGCCGACCCCGCCCGGGTCGCCCCATCCGATTTCCTGCGGCGCGAAATCGCCAGCCGCATGTTCGACCGCCTCACGCTCGTCAAGACGTCGCCGCGCCAGGTGCTCGACGCGGGCTGCGGCACCGGCGTCGATATCGCCGAGCTGCAGAAACGCTACCCGGCCGCGCAGGTGCTCGGCCTGGACGCCGTGCCGGCGATGCTCGCGACCGCCGCGGCCGCCACGTCTGCGCCCCGGTCCCTGTTGAGCCGTTTGCTCCCCGCCAAAGCCGGTATCGATCTCGTTTGCGCCGACTTCGGCAACCTGCCGTTCGGCCCGAACTCGCTCGACCTGGTCTGGTCGAACCTGGCATTGCACTGGCATCCCCAACCGGATCGCGTGTTCGCCGAGTGGCGTCGCGTGCTGCGCGTGGATGGTTTGCTGATGTTCTCGAATTTCGGTCCAGACACGTTCCGCGAACTGCGTGCTGCGTTCGCGGCCATGGACGAGACCCCGCACACGCTGCCGTTCGTCGACATGCACGACTTCGGCGACCAGCTCGTGGAAGCGGGGTTCACGACGCCCGTCATGGACATGGAACAGATCACGGTGACGTACGACACGGCCGACAAGCTGCTGGCCGACGTGCGCGCGTTCGGCGGCAACCCGCTCGCGACGCGCCGCCGCGGCCTCGTCGGCCGGGCGGCATGGCAGCGCATGCGCGACGCACTGGAAGCGGGACGCCGCGCGGACGGCAAGCTGGGCCTGACGTTCGAGGTCATCTACGGCCACGCGTTCCGGCCGGCACCAAAGACGACGGCCGCGGGCGAGGCGATCGTCCGCTTCCAGCCGCCCAAGCCGCGGTAAGACCCATGCATCCTGTATACGATCGCGGTAATTTTCCTTGAATAAAAATTACCGCTTTCAGTATAATCAAACACACTTTTTTCGACTGGATCAAAAAAGCGCTAAAAAATTAAGCATAAAGGCGTGAAGTCGAGGGTTGGAGCATCACCCGGGGATACAAGGCAGCGTATCGGGTATCCCCCGCAAGCAAGGTTTGAAGGCATCGTTCATCGAGGGTCCCAGACGGTTCCCGGCTGGACGGTGTCGAGTCCCGAAGCGTCCGCCGGCGCGACGGGAAGTGGTTGCGTTTAGTTTAAAAAGGATTTCAGAACGGAAGTTGTCTTCCGTGGTTCCTCCATGGCGAGCCATAGGAGGGCCGCTCCCGTTCTAGAAATTTCTCTTCTAAAGGTGGTTGGGGACAACATGACATATGCAAAACGATTCAAAGCGTTGATGCTCGGTCTCGCGTTAGCGGCCAGCATCCCGGCGATGGCGGCTACCGAGCCCGTCATTACCGGTCGTCCAGTGGAACATCAGCTCAACATGCAGGCGCCCGTGACGGGCATTGCAGCCTATATCTATAGCCTGCATAACTGGATGATGGTGGTCTGCCTGGTCATCTTCATCGGCGTGTTCGGCGTCATGTTTTATTCGGTGTTCAAGCACCGCAAGTCCCTCGGCCACAAACCGGCCACCTTCCACGAATCCACCACGGTCGAGATCGCCTGGACCGTCGTACCGTTCCTGATCGTCATCGGCATGGCCCTGCCGGCGACGCACGCCGTCGTGCAGATGAAGGACACCTCCAACCCCGACCTGACCATCAAGGTCACCGGCATGCAGTGGAAATGGGGCTATGACTACCTGAAGGGCGAGGGCGAAGGCATCTCGTTCCTGCAGAACCTGGCCACGCCGCGCACGCAGGTGGGCGAGCCGGGCATCGCGCCGACCGAGAAGCGCACCGAGAACTACCTGCTCGAGGTCGACAATCCCGTCGTCGTCCCGGTCGGCAAGAAGGTCCGCCTCGTGCTGACCGCCAATGACGTCATCCACTCGTGGACGATTCCCGCCTTCGCCGTCAAGCAGGACGCCATCCCCGGCTTCGTGCGCGACACGTGGTTCAAGGCCGAGCAGATCGGTACGTACCGCGGCAACTGCGTCGAGTTGTGCGGCAAGGAACACGCGTTCATGCCGATCGTCGTGAAAGTCGTTTCCGCTGAAGACTACACCGCGTGGGTCAACGGCGAGAAGAAGCGCATGGCCGCGCTGGCCGACGACCCGAACAAGGTCTGGACCATCGACGAGCTCAAGACGAAGGGCGAGAAAGTCTACGCGGCCAATTGCGTGGCCTGCCACCAGGCCAACGGCCAGGGCGTGCCGAGCGCGTTTGCCTCGCTGGTCGGTTCGCCGGTCGTCACCGGTCCCAAGGCCGAACAGATCGCCGTGCTGCTGAATGGTAAGCACAGCGGCAAGTATCCGTCGGCGATGCCGGCGTGGAAGCAGCTGTCGGATTCCGAGATCGCTTCCGTCATCACTTATACCCGCAACAACTGGACCAACAAGGCCGACGAGAACATCGTCCAGCCTTCCGAAGTCCTGGCTGCCCGCGGCAAATAAGACAAGACAAGCAACAAGCGTTTGGATTACAGGGACCGGGCCGTACCGCGTCACCGCACCACGGCCTTGCTGTCCCGCACGACTAGGATACTGACATGACTTCCAGCACTATCGATCATACTCACGATCATGGCCACGACCACGCGCACGACCATCCGGTCGGCGCGCGCCGCTGGCTCTTTGCCACCAACCACAAGGACATCGGTACGCTGTACATGTGGTTCGCGTTCATCATGCTGCTCTCGGGCGGCGTGCTGGCGCTGATGATCCGCACCGAGCTGTTCCAGCCCGGCCTGCAGTTCTTCCGCCCCGAATTCTTCAACCAGCTGACCACCATGCACGGCATCGTGATGGTGTTCGGCGCGATCATGCCGGCGTTCGTCGGCTTCGCCAACTGGATGATCCCGCTGCAGATCGGCGCATCCGACATGGCGTTCGCACGCATGAACAACTTCTCGTTCTGGCTGCTGCCGCCGGCCGCGATCCTGCTGGCCGCGTCGTTCTTCGTCCCGGGCGGCGCCACCGCCGCCGGCTGGACGCTGTACGCGCCGCTGTCGACGCAGATGGGCCCGGGCATGGACATGGCGATCTTCGCCCTGCACATCATGGGCGCGTCGTCGATCATGGGTTCCATCAACATCATCGTCACGATCCTGAACATGCGCGCGCCGGGCCTGACCCTGATGAAGATGCCCATGTTCTGCTGGACCTGGCTGATCACTGCCTACCTGCTGATCGCCGTGATGCCGGTGCTGGCCGGCGCGATCACGATGACCCTGACCGACCGTCACTTCGGCACCTCGTTCTTCAACGCGGCCGGCGGCGGCGACCCGGTCATGTACCAGCACATCTTCTGGTTCTTCGGCCACCCCGAGGTCTACATCATGATCCTGCCGGCCTTCGGCATCGTGAGCGCCATCGTGCCGGCCTTCGCCCGCAAGAAGCTGTTCGGCTACACCTCGATGGTGTACGCCACAGCCTCGATCGCGATCCTGTCGTTCATCGTGTGGGCGCACCACATGTTCACCACCGGCATGCCGGTGACGAGCCAGCTGTTCTTCATGTACGCCACGATGCTGATCGCGGTGCCGACCGGCGTGAAAGTGTTCAACTGGGTCGCCACGATGTGGAAGGGCTCGATGACGTTCGAGACCCCGATGCTGTTCGCCGTCGGCTTCATCTTCGTGTTCACGATGGGCGGCTTCACGGGCCTGATCCTGGCCGTGACCCCGATCGACATCCAGGTGCAGGACACCTATTACGTCGTCGCCCACTTCCACTACGTGCTGGTCGCCGGCTCGCTGTTCGCCCTGTTCGCCGGCTTCTATTACTGGGCCCCGAAGTGGACCGGCCACATGTATCCGGAAGGCCGCGGCAAGACGCACTTCTGGCTGTCGCTGATCACTTTCAACGTCACGTTCTTCCCGATGCACTTCCTGGGCCTGGCCGGCATGCCGCGTCGTTACGCCGACTATGCCGTGCAGTTCACGGACTTCAACCAGATCGTGTCGATCGGCGCGTTCGGCTTCGGCCTGTCGCAGGTGTACTTCCTGTTCTTCGTCGTGCTGCCGACCATCCGTGGCGGCAAGCCGGCCGAAGCGAAACCGTGGGAAGGCGCCGAAGGCCTGGAGTGGACCGTGCCGAGCCCGGCGCCGTTCCACACGTTCGAAACGCCGCCGCTGGTGAAGTGAGAGCGCGATGGACGTCGACCGTTCGCAGCAGATCAGGAAGAACAACCGGCGCACGGCCCTGTGGCTGGCCGGGCTCGCGCTGTTCTTCTTCGTCGTGCTGTTCGTCAAGCGCCTGTGGCTGAACTGAGGTTGTCATGCAAGCGGAAACGAATGCAGGCCGCCACGAAGAGAGTGGCCGCCTGCGTCTGAACCGGACCACGCTGATCAAGCTGGTGGTGGTCGCCGGCATCATGTTCGGCTTCGGCTACGCATTGGTGCCGATCTACCGCCAGGTGTGCGAGGCGCTCGGCATCAACGTGCTCACGCAGAAGGACGGCACGGTCGCGGCCCCGGTGAACAGCCAGGTCGACAAGACGCGCACGATCACCGTGGAACTGGACGGCAACGCCCAGGGCCCGTGGCGCTTCCGCCCGACGCAGCGCAGCATCGACGTGCACCCGGGCGAGATGGCGACCGTCGTCTACGAAGTCGTGAACACGCAGGGCCGCACGGTGAAGGCGCAAGCCATCCCGAGTTATGCGCCGCAGTCCGCGACGCCGCATTTTAAGAAGGTCGAGTGCTTCTGCTTCAAGGAGCAGGTGCTGAAACCGCACGAGGCGCGCCAGATGCCGGTCGTGTTCTTCATCGACCCGAAGCTGCCGCGTGAAGTGAAGAACATCACGCTGTCGTACACGTTCTTTGAAATCGGTGGCGCCGTGACGGCGCAACAATAATGGCCAGCGACGATCCACGCGAACCCGTAAAAACCGCGTCGTTCGGCGCCACGATGAAGGCCGTGTTCTGGTCGTTCTTCGGCGTACGCAAGCGCCGCGACTACGAGCACGACGCGGCCAACCTGAACCCGATCCACGTGATCGTGGGCGGGCTGATCGGGGTGGCGCTGTTCATCGGCATCCTGGTGTTCATCGTGCGCATGGTCGTTGCAAAAAGTTAAAACACACAGCAACACGAAGGCAGGGAAGCGCAGTACCCGAAATTCGACACAATGCTTGATTGAGGAGATATACATGAGTTCGCCCCATTCCGCGCCGTACTATTTCATCCCCGGCCCATCGCGCTGGCCGATGGCTGCCGGCATCTCGATGCTGGTCACGATGGCCGGCGCTTCCGGCTGGGTCAACGGCACCGCCTGGGGACCCGGCGTGTGCACCGCCGGCATCGTCGCGATGCTGATCGTGCTCTATAACTGGTTCGGCGACGCCATCGGCGAGTCGGAATCCGGCAAGTACGGCGAGCGCATCGACCTGTCTTACCGCTGGTCGATGAGCTGGTTCATCTTTTCCGAGGTGATGTTCTTCGGCGCCTTCTTCGGCGCGCTGTTCTACGCACGTGCGATTTCGATGCCGTGGCTGTCCGACCTCGACCACAAGGTTATCTGGCCGGATTATTCGGGCCACTGGGGCAACGTCGGCCCGGCCGGCACCGTGGAGCAGTTCAGCACCATGGGCCCGTTCCCGATCCCGACCATCAACACGGCGCTGCTGCTGACCTCGGGCGTGACCCTGACGATCGCCCACCACGCCCTGCGCGCCGGCCACCGTGCCCGCACCGCGCTGTTCCTGTTCGCGACGATCCTGCTGGGCGCCATCTTCATGGGCTTCCAGGCGTATGAATACCACCACGCGTACAGCGAACTGAACCTGAAGCTGACCTCGGGCATCTACGGCTCGACCTTCTTCATGCTCACGGGCTTCCACGGCTTCCACGTGACGATGGGCGCGATCATGCTGTCCGTCGTGCTGTACCGTCTGCTGCGCGGCCACTTCACGCCGGAACACCACTTCGCGTTCGAAGGTGCGGCGTGGTACTGGCACTTCGTCGACGTCGTGTGGCTGGGCCTGTACGTCGTCGTGTACTGGCTGTAATCAAGGCAGCTTCGAAACCGTCGTTCCCGCCTGCGCGGGAACGACGTTTTTGTTAGTGCAGTCCTTTAGGCTGGATCCACCCCATCTTGTACGAGAACAGCACCAACAGGAACAGCGTGATCGACAGCCCGACCCGCATCGCCAGCGCCTGCACGGTGCGGTTGCTGCGGCCCTTGTCGCGCATCAGGAAGAAGAGGGCGGAGGCGAGGCTGCCGATGATGAGCACGAAGGCGATGGCGACGACGGTTTTCATGGGCGGCCGGTAGAGAGTTGTTTTGGTTGTACGATCATTGTATGCGACTGCGCTTCCGTTTCCGAACCATTCCTTTTGTTGCGACACTCGTGCTGGTCGCGGTCGGCATCCTGCTCGGCAACTGGCAGGTGCGCCGCGCGGCGGAGAAGACCACATTGCAAGCCCGGCTCACGCAGCGCGCCGCCTTGCCGCCGCTCGTGCTGGACGGGAAGCCGGTCGATCCCGCTGCTGTCGAATATCGCCGTGTCATTGTGACCGGGGAATTCGTCCCCAACTGGCCGCTGTTCCTCGACAATCGCCCGTTCGAAGGCCGCTCCGGATTCATTGTGCTGATGCCGTTTAAAATAGCGGGTGGCGGCGACGTTGTCCTCGTCGCGCGCGGCTGGGTCCCGCGCGATCCGGCCGTGCACGACCGCGTGCCGCACGTCCCGACGCCGAGCGGCCGCACGACCATCGAAGGATTGGCCGTGCTGCATCCGGCGCGCGTGATGGAACTCGGCAAGGCGCCGCCGCCCCGGCCCGGCGCCATCGTCCAGAACGTCGACCCGGCCGGCTTCGCCCAGGCCAGCGGCCTGCGCACCTTGCCCGTTCTGGTGGAGCAGACGAGCCCGGACGGCTCCGACCTCGCCCGCAAATGGCCGGCCCCCGCGGTCGACGTCGACCGCAACAAGGGCTACGCATTCCAGTGGTATGCGCTGGCCGCGATGGCCTTTCTATTTTTTGTGATAACAGGATTTCGAAGTGGAACCAAACAAGCTGGCTGAACCGGCAATCGACCCGAAGCGCGCCCGCAAGCGCGGCCGCTGGATGCTGTGGCTGGTGCTGCTCGTGTGCGCATCGCCGATGATCGCGTCGTACTTCACCTATTACGTCATCAAGCCCGAAAAGCGCAACAACTACGGCACCCTGATCGACCAGCGCGCCCACCCGGTCCCCGCGATGGCGACGACCACGCTGGACGGCCGCCCGCAGGCACTGGAACAGTTCAAGGGCAAGTGGGTCATGCTGATGGTCGGGTCGGGCGCATGCCCGGACGTATGCCAGAAGCAGTTGTTCGCGCTGCGCCAGCTGCGCCTGATGCAGGGGAAGGAAGCCGATCGCATCGAGCGCGTCTGGCTCATCACCGACCAGGAACCGCTGGACACGCTGATCATCCGCGAATACGACGGCACGCACATGCTGCGCGCGGACGCCGCGACGGTGACGCAATGGCTGCCGACCGATAACGGTACGACGCCGGCCGACCACATCTACCTGATCGACCCGCTGGGCCATTTGATGATGCGCTTCCCGAAGGATCCGCAGCTGCAGGAAGTGCGCAAGGTGTACAAGGACATCTACAAGCTGTTGAAGGCGTCGGCCGTCGGGTAAAGCGTTATGGACGTTACGAATTTCATCCTGCTGGCCCTGACCGGCATCCTGGCGGCCAGCGTGCCGCTCGCGCTCGTCTGGACGGCGACAGGCACCCACAAATACCGCAAGCTCGCGTGGGTGATCGCGTTCTTCACGTTCGACCTGATCGTGTTCGGCGGTTTTACGCGCCTGACCGACTCGGGTCTCGGCTGCCCGGACTGGCCCGGCTGCTACGGCGAAGCGAACCCGTTCCTCGCGCATGAACACATCGCCGCGGCCGAGGCGCTGATGCCCACCGGTCCCGTGACGAAAGTGAAAGCGTGGATCGAGATGATCCACCGCTTCCTCGCGATGGGGATCGGCTTCCTGATCATCGGCCTGATGGTCGCGTCGTGGCTGGAATGGCGCAAGGCACGGGCACGCGGCGCGCGGCCGGCGCACGGGCCCGCGCTGCCGACCCTCCTGTTCGTGTGGGTGTGCGTGCAGGGCGCGTTCGGCGCGTGGACCGTCACCCTGAAGCTGCAGCCGGTCATCGTCACCCTGCACCTGCTGTTCGGCCTGACCCTGCTGGCGCTGGCCGTGTGGCTGGCCGGGCGCGAGGACAACCTGCTGGCCAGGCCGCCGGCCGTTCCGGCGCCCGTATTGCGCAAGCTGCGTCCGCTGGCCTGGCTGTCGGGCGCCGTCCTGCTTGTCCAACTGGCATTGGGCGGGTGGGTGAGTACCAATTACGCGACACTGGCGTGCAGCGATTTCCCCCTTTGTAATGGACAAATTGTCCCAGAGATGGATTGGCAACATGGCTTCACCTTGTGGCGCGAGCTGGGCAAGACGGCGGCCGGACACTATCTGCCGTTCTCGGCGCTGACGGCGATCCACTGGGTGCACCGCAACTTCGCGCTCGTCGTCGTGCTCGTACTGGGCTATACGGCGTGGCGCGCGTGGCGTCTGCCGGGCCTGCACGGGACGGCGCGCAACCTCGTGCTGGTGCTTGTCGCCCAGGCAACGACGGGCATCGCGACGGTGTTCCTGAACTTCCCGTTGCCGATTGCGGTGCTCCACAACGCGGGGGCGGCTGGCCTCGTCCTTCTGGTGACCATGTTAAACTACAAGGTACAGTATCAACTCGAGCTGGCGCTGCGCAGTCCACGACGTGAGGCGGCGACGTCCGCGAGCCACCCATGATTACGCAAACCGCCATCCACAAACCGCCCAGCCGCGTTGCCCAGTACTGGGCGCTGACCAAGCCGCGCGTCACGCAGCTGGCCGTCTTCTGCGCCGTGATCGGCATGTTCCTCGCCACCGACGGTTTTCCGGGCTGGCACGTGCTCGCCTGGGGCACGGTCGGCATCTGGCTGCTGGCCGGCGCCGCGTTCGCCGTCAACTGCCTGATCGAGGCGGAAGTCGACGCCCGCATGGCCCGCACGGCCCGCCGCGCCACCGCAATGGGCGAGCTGTCGACCACGCAGGTCCTGATCTTTTCCGCCATCATCGGCGGTGCCGGCATGGGCATCCTGTACACGATGGTCAATCCGCTGACGATGTGGCTCACGTTCGTCACCTTCGTCGGCTATGCGCTGATCTACACGGTCCTGCTGAAACCGAACACGCCGCAGAACATCGTCATCGGCGGCCTGTCGGGCGCGATGCCGCCGGCCCTCGGCTGGGCCGCCGTCGCGGGCGAAGTGCCGATGCAGGCCTGGCTGCTCGTATTGATCATCTTCGTCTGGACCCCGCCGCATTTCTGGGCCCTCGCCATGTACCGCCGCGACGACTACGTGCGTTCCGGCCTGCCGATGCTGCCCGTCACGCACGGCATGCAGTACACGGGCCAGCAGGTGTGGCTGTACTCCGTCGCGCTGGCGGCCTGCACGCTGTTCCCGTTCGCCGTCGGCATGAGCGGCGTCGTGTACCTCGCGGCGGCCATCGTCCTGAACGCGGTCTTCCTGCGCTACGGCTGGATGATCCACAAGCACTACAGCGACCAGGTCGCGCGCAAGGCGTTCGCCTGGTCCATCGTCTACCTGTCGCTGCTGTTCGCCGCGCTGCTCGTCGACCACTACGTGAAACACTACCTGCCGATCTGATGATGAAAAAACTGCTGCCCGTCCTCGTCGCCGCCTGCGCGCTGACCGTCTCCATCGCCGCATGCGACAAGCTGCCGGGCAAGCAGAAGGAATCGTTCCAGAACACGGACGTCACCGGCCTCGATTACGCAAAAGGTTTTACGCTGACCGACCACACGGGCAAGCCGCGCACGCTGGCCGACTTCAAGGGCAAGGCCGTCGTCGTCTTCTTCGGCTACACGCAGTGCCCGGACGTGTGCCCGACCACGATGGCGGAGATGGCCACCGTGATGCAGAAACTGGGGCCGCTGGCCGACCAGGTGCAGGTGCTGTTCATCACCCTCGACCCCGAGCGCGACACGCAGGAACTGCTGGCCAACTACGTGCCCGCGTTCGACAAGCGCTTCCTCGGCCTGCGCGGCACGCTCGACCAGACGGCGAAGACGGCCAAGGAATTCAAGGTGTTCTATTCGAAGGTGCCGGGCACGGACCCGGGCAGCTACACGATCGACCACACGGCCGGCAGCTACGTCTTCGACCGCGACGGCCGCCTGCGCCTGTTCATCCGCCACGGCCAGGGCCCCGATCCTATCGTGCACGACCTCCGTGAGTTATTATCCTGACATCGTAAACACCCGATGATCAGGTTGAATGGACAAACGACCAGGTAGAAACTACACGCGCGCCGGCGTGGTCATTCTGCTGACGCTCGGCTGCCTCTACGTCCTGCAACCCTTCCTGGCCGCGATCCTGTTCGCGGCCGCCGTCGTCATCTCGTCCTGGCCGCTGTACCAGCGCCTGCTGCTGCGCCTGCGCGGCCGGCGCACGCTCACCGCGCTGACGATGACGCTCTCCCTGACGCTGCTCGTGATCATCCCGCTGGCGCTCGTCGCCTACAACCTCGCGGACAACGTCGCGTCGTCGTTCGACCAGATCCGCGCCGCGCTGAACCACGGCGAGCTGCTGCCGCCCGCATGGATCCGCGACATCCCGCTCGTCGGCGACCAGCTCGACAACTACCTGCGCCAACTGGTCGCCAGCCGCGACCGCATGATGGAACTCGCGCGGCGCATGGTCGAACCGGCGCGCCACGCGCTGCTGTCCGGCGGGATCATGCTGGGGGCGGGTGTCGCGCAGATGAGCCTCGCGGCATTCGTCAGCTTCTTCTTTTACCGCGACGGCGAAGCGCTGATGGCCGTCATCAAGGCCGCCATGCACCGGATCATGGACGAGGAGGCGGAATCCGTCGCGGAAATCGTCAGCCAGACCGTGCGCGGCGTGATGTACGGCCTGCTCGGCACGGCGCTGGCGCAGGCGCTCGTCGCGGCGCTGGGATTTTTCATCGCGGGCGTGCCCGCGGTGCCGCTGCTGTCGGTGCTCGTGTTCGTGTCGTCCCTGATCCCCGTCGGGCCGCCGATCGTGTGGGGCGGGGCGGCCGTGTGGCTGTTCGCGCAGGGCGAGACCGGATGGGCCATCTTCATGCTCGTGTGGGGCTTCTTCCTGATCAGCGGCGTCGACAACGTCGTGCGCCCGATGCTGATCAGCCGCGGTTCCAGCCTGCCGTTCCTGCTCACGCTCCTCGGCGTGCTGGGCGGCGTGATCGCATTCGGCTTCGTCGGCATGTTCATCGGGCCGACCTTGCTCGCGGTCGGGTACTCGCTGATGAGCGGGTGGACCCACACGAAGGATCCGATCGTCAGGCAGAACGGCGACGGCGTCTAGGGACGCGACACGGCCGGGGCCCCCGCGTCAAATTTCCTTGCGGAAATGATATGATATTTCGTTAGTCAGATTAATGATTAATGGACTATTAACGATCGTCTCGTGCATACACAATTGTTCGATCCACTACGGTTACCGTGCCGCTTTCACGCAGGCGATGGAAAGCCGCCGGAGCCTTTCGAACGATACGGAGACGATGATGCAACTGAAAAAGACGTTGGCCCTGACGCTGGGCCTGCTGTTCTCGCTGGGCGCGAACGCCGAGACATACCGCTGGGATAACGTTGCAATGGGCAGCGGCGGTTTTGTCACCGGCGTCGTTCCCAGCAAACTCGAGCGTGGTGTGGTCTATGCCCGCACCGACGTGGGCGGTTCATACCGCTGGGATGGCTTCAATGAACGCTGGATCCCGCTGACGGACTGGCTCAGCGAGAGCGATACCGGCCTGATGGGCGTCGAGTCGATCGCGGTCGACCCGCGCA
Source organism: uncultured Massilia sp. (assembly GCA_946481275.1). Next base: position 38,829 of record CAMLMV010000004.1, on the reverse strand, counting down.
ATCCTGGGACCGTCTACATGCTGGCGGGTACCAGCTACTTCAGCAACGGCAAGACCGTGATCATGCGTTCGACCGACTATGGCCAGCATTTCGACCTGGTCGACGTGACGGCCAAGTTCAAGGCCCACGGGAATGGCATGGGCCGCCAGAATGGCGAGCGCCTCCAGGTCGACCCGGGCTCGAGCAACGTGCTGTACGTCGGCACGCGCGCCAATGGCCTGTTCAAGAGCGTCGACTCGGGCAAGACCTGGACCCGCCTGAATGGCCTGAACGTCAACGAGACCGCGAACGGCAACGGCATCAGCTTCGTGCTGCTCGATCCGACCAGCGTCAGCGGCGGCACGGCCAAGCGCATCTTCGTCGGCGTGTCGCGCTTCGGCTCGGTGGGCCCGAACCTGTACATGAGCAAGGACGGCGGCGTGACCTTCGCGCCGGTCGCGGGTGCGCCGACGAGCCTGATGCCGCAGCGTGCGGCGATGACGTCCAAGGGTCGCCTGTACCTGACCTACGCCAACGGCGCCGGACCGCATAACCTGGGCGACAGCGAGCCGATGAACAAGGGCCAGATCTGGGAATACAACACGGTCGGCGGCGCCTGGACCAACATCACGCCGGCGGGCATGAACTTCAACGCATTCGGCGGCATCAGCGTCGACCCGGGCAATCCCAAGCACCTGATCGCCTCGACCATCAACATGTACTGGCTGGTGGAGAAGGGCCGTTCCAGCAATGGCGATCACATCTTCACTTCCTACGACGCGGGCCGCAGCTGGACCGACCTGAACGAAGACCGTGGCCTGACGATCGACCCGAACGGCGTCGACTGGATCCGCGACGTGTCGATCCACTGGGCCGGCGACGTCGAGTTCGACCCGTTCGATCCGAAGACGGCGTGGGTCATTTCCGGCGCCGGCCTGTACAAGACGACCGATCTGGATGCCCCGGTCAGCACCTGGAAGTTCGACGTGCACGGCATGGAAGAGACCGGTGCCTATTCCGCCGAAAGCATCCCGGGCGGACCGCTGGTGTCCGTCGTCGGCGACTTCGACGGGTTCATCCACACCGATCCGGCCCAGTACGGTCAGCGTCACTCGCCGTCGATGGGCAGCACGAGCGGCCTGGCGATCGCGCCGCTGGCAACGCAGGTGATGGCGCGGGTGGGTAGCAGCGCCATGTACGTCTCGACCAATATGGGCGCGAGCTGGCAGAAGGCGCCGTCCATGAACGGCACGTACGGCAGACTGGCCCTGTCGGCCGACGGCGCCGTGCTGCTGCACAGCCCGCAAGGCTCGGCCACCACCTACCGTTCGACCGACTTCGGCACGAACTGGACGCCGGTGACCGGCCTGTCCGTGAAGGACGCCTACCCGGTGGCAGACAGGGTCAACCCGGCCAGGTTCTATGTCTACGACACCAGCACGGGCAAGCTGCTGGCCAGTACCGATGCCGGCGTGTCGTTCAACGTCATGGCCACCCTGCCGGCCGGCGGCAACACGCTCGTGCGCGCCACGCCCGGCATCGAGGGCGACCTGTGGGCTTGCCTGGGTTCGAAGGGCCTCTCGCACTCGACCGACGGCGGCGCCACGTTCACCAGCGTCGGGGGCATCAACTCCTGCGGTTCGTTCGGCCTGGGCAAGGAAGCGCCCGGCGCCAGTTATCCGACCCTTTACATGTGGGGCACGGTGGGCGTGTCGCGCGGCCTGTTGCGTTCGACCGACATGGGCGCGCATTGGGATCGCGTCAACGACGACGCCCACCAGTACGGCGGCGCGCTCTCGGGTTGGGTGACCGGCGACATGAACACCTACGGCACCGTGTACATGTCCACCAACGGCCGCGGCATCGCCTACGGCAAGATCGACGCGAGCGGCGACGTGCAAGTGGTGCCGCAAGTCCCGGTCAAGCCGGCGCCCACCGCAGTATGCAAGTACGAGCTCAGCAACGTCTGGTCGGGCGGCGGCATCGCCACCGTCTCGATCACCAACGAGGGCACGGAGACGCTGCATGGCTGGGAGGTGTCCTGGACCTACAGCGACGGCACGTTTGTATCGGGCAGCGCGTGGAACGGGGGCGTGACGGGCACCGCGCCGACGTTCACCGCGTCGGACGGCGGCGGCTGGAACAAGGACATCGCGCCAGGCGGGACGGCCTCGCTCGGCTTTGTCATCGCGGGCCAGGACGCGCTGAACGCGACGATCCCCAAAGTGACCGGCGACATCTGCAAATAACGAACCCTGATACAGCAAAGGCACACATCATGAAAAAGACTCTGTTTGCACTGATCGCCAGCGCCACCCTGATGCTGGCCGGCGCCGCCAACGCCGGTGTCCTCGGCCTCGAGGACGTGGCCACGGACGGCGACTTCGCCGGCCTGGCCGATCTCAATCCGTATGCCGGCCTGACCTTCAGCGACGACTGGTATGCCGGCGACACCGGCATCGACGGCTACGGCAACGGCGCCCACGGCGGCACGCATTTCGCCGTGAACGGTTTCGGCAGCGACGGCGCCACCATCGGCAGCGCCACGCCGTTCAATTTTGCCGGCGCATGGTTCGCGGCGCCGGATGGTGCCGCGGACAAGGCGTCGTGGATCGCCATCTCCGCCTATGACGCCGGCAACAACCTCATCGGCACGACCGGTCCGGTCGCGATCGGCAGCGGCTATGTGTGGGCGGCCGCGGCATTCGACAACGTGTCGTCGCTGACCATCACGCGCGACACCGGCTGGTTCGTCATGGACGATTTCACCACGGCCGCTGCTACTCCCCCGACCGGCACGGTGCCCGAGCCGGCCAGCCCGCTGGTGCTCGGCGCGGGGGTGTTCGCCCTGATCCTGGGCCGTGCGCGCCGCCGCAAGGCGCGTGGCCCGGCGGCCGTCAAACAGAACGACGGCAACGGCGTCTAGCGCAGCAGCGGCACGACGTCCGCGATGCGCACGTCGTGCATCTGGTTCAGGTAGGCCTCCAGGTACCACTTGTGCGACGCGCCGACGATGACGAGCATGCGTTTGCCCGGCTGCACCGCCATCGCTTCGCGGATGTTGGACGCCATGCGCAGGTTGCGCACCTCCCAGTACCCGACGTAGTTCCGTCCGAAATGCTGCGGCGACGGTTCCGCGAGCGCCGCGCCGAAATCGCTGTCGAAGACGAGGCGCCCGAGTTCCGGCGCGTTGTAGTGCCGGTACAGGGCCAGGATGTCTTCCGGCGTCGCGTGCTTCGCGTTGGCGGCGTCGTGCTGCCGGATGCGCTTTTTGGCGGCCGGATTGTCCCAGGCCTTCGTGACCGCCGCTTCGTAGGCCTTCTCGTCGGACGCCGGCATGTCCGACGTATGGTCGTCCATGGCGGCGACGCGTTCGAGCCCCAGCGCGGCCGCCAGCGGAGCCGCGACGAGGTTGCTTTCGTTGCGTTTGAGGCGCTGCCGTTCGAGTTCGGCGACGAGTGGGGCATCGAGACCGTCGCCCGCGCGCCGCTCCGCCGCCGGCAGGCGCAGCCACTGTACGAGCGCCGACACGGGTTCGCCGGCCGCCAGGAACAGTGCGGCGAGCCGGCGCCGCTGCGCCGCCGCCGGCGCGGCGGGCCAGCTTGCCAGCAGCTGCTCCGCGGCCGCGGCCGCGGCCGGGACATCGAGCCCGGTGGCCGCGCGTGCCGGCGTCGGGTCCCAGCAAAAGGTGTCGACCGTGCTGCGGTAACGCTGCGGATACAGGCGCAGGTAGGCGCACTGCGGCCCGGACAGCGATTCGATCGCGATCATGTGCGGTTTCCAGGCCGCCAGGCGCCCGATCAGCGGTCCCAGGTTCGCGCTCTGCAGCGAGTCCGGCAACCCGGCCAGGTGCGGCGAGCCCAGCACGACGAGTTCGCTCGGCGGGCCGGAGGCCGGCCCCTTCAGCGTGGCGGGATCGAACACCGGTTGCGCGCGGGCGCTCGTCGCGCACAACGCGCCGGCCACGAACAGGCTGGAAAACAGGTACTTCATCGTTGCGTCCTTTCATAGAGGTTCCAAAGATGCCCGCCCAGCACGGCGAGCACGCCGAGTCCCGCCCACGCGAGGCTCGACATGATCGTCGCGTTGCCGTGGAAGCCGACGATGTCCGCCCACGCGCCCCGGCTCACGTTGACGCTCACGTAGAGCCCGAACAGCAACAGCGCGAGGAAGGTGCGCGAGGTGCCGCTCGTGCGGCCCGAGAGGCTCGCGAAGGCGGCCAGCGCGAACACGCCGGACAACAGGGCGCCCGCGCGCACCGGATCCGCCAAGGCCAGGTGCAGCACCGCGACGCCCGAGAACATCAGCCCGAGCACGAGGCTGGCCAGGAACTGGCGCCAGTAGCGGCGCGCCGATCCGCCAGGGACGGCCGCGCCCATGCCCGCCAGCGCGGCGTCGCCATCGCGCGTGGACACATCGCTCACGAGGATGCCCCAGTACGCGACGCAGGCGAGCGCGAACGGCGCCAGCGCCTGCACGCCGAGCACCAGCGCGGGCACCTGCACGGCCAGCAGCAGCGCGATCGCGGACGGTGACGCGGCCAGCGTCAGGGCGACGTCGGCCAGCGCCTGGCCGGCGATGCCGGGCGTGCGGGTGGCGAGGCCGAACAGCGGATCGGCGAGGCGGGCGAGGGGACGCAGCCAGCCGTCGACGACGGCCAGCGGCGAGCGCCGGGCGCGGGCCTTGCCGGGCTTGACGCGGTCCGGCGAAAAGCGGTGGAACAACGGCAGCGCGAGCAGCAGCGGGACGAGGGCCAGCGCCGCCGTCAGGCAGCGCGTGGCAACCATGGACGTGGTCCACATCCACGTGGGCAGCACCAGCGCCGCCTTGTGCCGGTCGAAACCGGCGATGCCGAGCATCAGGCTGTCGCTGGCGCCCATGTCGGCCACGAGGGCCGTGATGACGGCGCTCGTCCCCGTGAAGTCGAACGGGATGACGGTCGGACGACCGCCTTCCGTCACGACGGGCAGCAGCGCCATCTGGCCGACCCACACGAAAAGGTACAACAAGTCGCCCTTCTTGCCCATCAGCGGCGCCCAGGCGTCGAACAGGGTCGCGCAGCTGGCCGTGAACAGCATCATCGGACCCAGCACGAGCGCGTAGGTCTGCAGGTAGACGAACGGTTCGATGGGCCCGTCGCCGCGCACGGCGTGGCACAGCAGCACGGTGGCCATGAAGGCGCCGGTGAGCGCCGCCAGGTATAGCACGCCGCCGCACCAGCGCGCGACGACGAACAGCGCGCCGCCGTTGCTACTCGCACCGATCACGGCGCCGGTGCCGCTGCGCAGGTCGTCCGCCACGCGTCCGCGCAGCAGATAAAAGCCGGCCAGCGCCAGCAGCAGGGTCGCCAGCGCCGCGCTGCCCAGCGCCAGTGCGGAACTCGTGTACAGCACGCGCGCGCCGCGTACCGCGATCAGCGTCATGCCGTCGGTCGGGTCGGAGATCATCATCCAGCCGAGCGCCACGACGGCGAGCAGCGTGACGAGCGTGGACAACCGGCGCAACCGCACGCGCGCTTCCAGCAGCGCCAGCGTGCGGATGGCGGCCACGGCCGCGTTCATGCCGCTTCCTTCACGGCGTAGCGCTGCGCCATCAGCGCTTCTTCCAGGCTCGGCTCGCACGGTTGCGCGCCGGCGCAGGGCAGCGTCGGGTGGGCGATGCGCAGGCTGACCCGTTCGCCCTGGCGCAGGGCCTGCAGCACGTGCGTCGTCGTCCGCAGGATCTCGTATTCGCCGGCATCCACGCTGGCCGACCACACCTGGCCGCGCGCGCGGCCGAGGATGGCGTCGGGCGTGTCGCACGCGACGAGGCGGCCGCTGCGCATGATTGCCAGTTGGCCCGCGATGCTCTCGACGTCGGACACGATGTGCGTGGAGATGATCACGAGCTTGTCGAACCCCAGATCGGCCAGCAGGTTGCGGAAGCGCAGGCGCTCTTCCGGGTCGAGGCCGGCCGTCGGTTCGTCGACGACGAGGATGTCCGGATCGTTCAGCAGCGCCTGCGCGATGCCGAGGCGGCGCAGCATGCCGCCCGAGAACGTGCTGGCCATGCGGTGCGCCTGGTCGTGCAGGTTGACGAGTTCCAGCAGGCGGCGGATGCGCGCCGGGTCGCGCACGCCCTTCAGGGCCGCGAAGTAGCGCATGAATTCGAGCGCCGTCACGTTGCGGTAGACGCCGAAGTCCTGCGGCAGGTAGCCCAGACGGTTGCGGATCGCATCGGGCCTGGCGACGACATCGGTGCCGTCGAACAGGATGCGCCCGCTGCCCGGTTTCGTCAGCGTGGCGATCATCTGCATCAACGTGGTCTTGCCCGCGCCGTTGTGGCCGATCAGGCCGACGACGCCCGGTGCGAGGCGCAGCGAGACGTCGGAGACGGCCGTGACGTGCTTGCCGAAGGTCTTGGTGACGTTGTGCAGTTCCAGCATGGCGGGCTTTCTACGGTGGCGATTGAATCCACTGTAGACCTGCCCCGATCAGCGCGCGCCCGCCGTGCGATGGAATGCGTTTTCGCCGGTATGAGCGGTCGTCCAGCGGGCCCGCAACCGCATGAACGGCGTCTCCACGCAGCGGTACAGCACCCAGCCGCCGGCGATGCCCGCGCCCATGACGGCGATGACGGTGACCGGTGCGCCCGCGTCGACGTGCAGCCGTTCCAGGTGCGGGCGCAGCGCCATGAACACGGGCTTGTGCACGAGGTAGACGGCGTACGACCACAGCGCGAGCTGCGACGCGCCGGGGATGTCGACGCGGTTCAGGATGCAGGCCGGGGACAGCGCGGCGCACGTCAGCAGCGCGAAGCCGATCGCCAGCAGCGAGAAGCCGAACGTGGACGTGACGAGCGTCGCCGGCCAGTCGAGGCGAATGCACGTGAGGATGCCGATGCTCAGCGCGAGGCCCGCGGCGCACAGCGCGTTCGCATGGCGCAGCAGGCGCGCGAATGCGCGCGGATGGAAGTTGCGCAGCAGGGCGATGGCGACGCCGGGCAGCAGTTCGTCGGCGCGGCAGAAGCTCGAATAATAGATCTCGGCCATGAACGCATCGTGCCCGTTCAACGCGTACGCCGCGGCGCGCGTGGCCATGCCCGCGACGATGCCGCCAACCAGCAGGCCCCACGCCAGCCGCACGGGAAAGCCGAGGCGCGCGAGCGCCAGTACGACGAGGGGCAGCAGCAGATAAAACTGCTCCTCGATGCACAGCGACCAGGAATGCGTGAACGTCTGGCCGTAGGCGAGGCCGAAGTTCTGGGTGAACGTCAGGAAGCGCCACGGGTCCGCCATGCCGGAACCGCCGAGCGGCGGGCCGGGGAACAACCAGTACACGGCCAATACGACGTAGTAATTGGGCAGCGTGCGCAGCAGGCGGCGCACGAAGAAGGTCTTCAGCGACAGGGATTCTCCCCGCGCGGCGGGCGCCAGCAGCTGGTTGCCGATCAGGTAGCCGCTCAATACGAAGAACAGGTCGACGCCGGCCCAGCCGACCTTGCCGACGACGCCGAACGTCGGCGCATGGCTGACGAAGCCCATGTAGTGGCTCATCAGGACGAGCAGGATGGCGGCGGCGCGCAGCAGGTCGAGGCCGCGCAGGCGTGAAGTCAGGGCAGATTGGGTCATGGGTGAGTATGAAAGGCCAGCGCCTGCGTCAGCGCCGGCATGTAGGTGCGGCTCGCGCGCAGCAAGGTGCCGTCGCGCAGGCGCAGCATCGCGTCGCGGTTGGTCAGCGCGCGCAGTTCCGCGACGACGTCCAGGCGCACGATGCTGGACCGGTGCACGCGCTGGAACCGGGCCGGATCGAGGCGCCGGGCCAGTTCCTGCAGCGGTTCGCGCACGAGGTACGTCTTGCCGCCCGCGTGCAGCGTGGCGTAGTCGCCGTCCGCCTCGATGCGCTCGACGTCGGCCGCGTCGACGAGCACCGTGCGGGTGCCCACGCGCACCGTGAAGTTGCGCGTCCACGCCGGCGGCGCGGCGGGGCGCAGGTGCGCGAAGGCCGTGCGGGCGCGGTCCAGCGCGTCGTCCAGGCGATCGTCGTCCACGGGTTTCAGCAGGTAGTCGATGGCGGCGAGGTCGAACGCGCGCACGGCGAAGGTGTCGTGGGCCGTGAGCAGGATCGCCAGCGGACGCTCGGGACGGGGCAGGGACGCCAGCATGTCGAGGCCGTTCTTGCCGGGCATCTCGACATCGACGAACACGAGGTCGGGCCGGATGGCCGCGAGGCCCGCGGCCGCCGTGTCGCCGTCGCCGTATTCCGCCACCAGCTCCAGGTCGGCGTGGCGCGCCAGCCGCGCCTTCACGGCGAGCCGGGCCAGCGGTTCGTCGTCGACGATCGCGACGCGCATCATGCGGCTACCCGCAGTGGCAACGTCAGCGACACGTGGAAGCGGCCATCGTCGCGCCAGCCGGCATCGACCCGCTGGGCATCGCCGTACAGATGACGCAGGCGGTTCGCGACGTTGGCGATGCCGATGCCGCCGCCGGCTTTTTCCAGTCGCGCGCCATCGTTGCGGACGTCCACGCACAGGCGGTCGTCTACACGCGCGACACGGATGTCGATGCGACCCGTAGCGGAGGAGCCCCGGGCCAGCGGCGCGATGCCGTGGCGGACCGCGTTCTCGACGAGCGGCTGCAGCATCAGGTAGGGCACGGCGGCGTCGAGCAGGTCGGGCCCCGCGTGCATCGCCAGTTGCAGGCGCTCGCCGAGGCGCGCCTTTTCGATGTCGAGATAGGCTTCCGTCAGCGCCAGTTCCTCGGCCAGCGTGTGTTCGTGGCGGCCATCGTGGGCGAGCGTCGCGCGGAGAAAATCGGACACGCGGGCAAGCATGCGATTGGCGTCACGGTTCGCGCCGGCCGCGACGAGGGCCGATACCGCGTTCAGCGTGTTGAACAGGAAGTGCGGATTGACCTGCAGGCGCAGTGCGCGCAGCTCCGCGTCGCGCGCGTCCGCGAGTGCCTGCGCGAGGCGCAGCCGGGTGCGCTGCAGCGACAGGTAGTAGACGGCGACGGCATGCATCGCGCAGAACGAGATGAGCGCCAGCCAGCAGCTGTCCAGGCCCCGTACGAGGTCGCCCCAGTGGTAGCCCGTCTCCAGCCCGAGCGCGATCGACAGGTACTGGCCCAGCAGCGAGTTCACGACGGCCATCGCATATGACGCCGCAAGCAGCACGATCGTCATCGTCCACCACGCGCGGCCCTGGCGCCACAGCGCGCGCTGCAGCAGGACCAGCGGCACGGTCCAGACGGCGCACGCGACGAAGAACAGCGCGCGGAACATGGGCGCGTAGCCGTGGCCCAACGCGGGCAGGCCGAGGATGACCATGCACGTGAACACCGGCAGGGCGGCGAGGACGGGGACGAGGAGCGGGGTGTCTTCTTTCACGGCGGCCTGGTGTGTTGTCGGGTCGGCCATTCTAGCCCGCGTTACTGGTGGACGGAATACAGCATCGCGACAATTTTCCAGCCGTCGTCGGTGCGCACGAGCTGCCACGTTTCGCTGCCGCGGTTCGTGACCTTGCCGTCGGCGAGGAAGTCGAAATCGAACCATACCGACGCGACGGTGCCGTTCGTGCGGACGCGTACGTCGTAGAAGCGCTCCTCGATCGGCCTGGCGCTGTGCGAGACGAATTCGGCGAACTCCTGCCATGTCGACGGCTCCATGCGCTGCGCGGCCGGATTGCGCGCCTTTGCCGCCGCATACGTCGGTTCGTCGAGCACGGACCACCAGCTGCCGCCTTCCTGCACGAACAGCGACCCGAGCGTCTTGCCGTCGCGCGCGACGATGGCGGTCTGGAATTGCTGCACGAGCTGGCGGATGGCCGCGTCTTCGGCATTGGCCCCGTGCGCCGGAGCGGCGAGGCAGAGGGCGAGGAGGAGAGAGAACAAGGCGCGCATGGGGGCTCCCGATATGGAAAGACGCCACGATACGATCGCCGTGCGCGCGCGGGCCAGCACGTTGCGCCGGGCCGTGCACGCCGTGCGGCGAACCGGTCCAGCCTTCAACCCTGCGCGGCGGCCAGCAGCGCATCCGCTTCCGCAGCCCGGCGCGCGGCCGGACGCGAACTGACGCGGTCGATGTAGGCCATGACCTCGGGCAGCTCCGGCACCAGCTTGAACATCGTGGCCCAGCCAAGCGAGATGCCCCACAGGACGTCGGCGGCGGAGAAGCGTTCGCCCAGCAGGTACGGGCCCGCGCGCAACTTGGCCGTCAACGTGGCCAGCATCGTGTCGAAGTCGCCGTACGGGCACATCATCGGCGGCGTCGGCTCGCGCTTCATCGCGACGTCGGTGATCGCCGGCTCGAACGACGAGCCGTAGAACGCGAGCCAGCGCAGGTAAGGGCCGCGCTGCGGATCGTCCAGCGCCGGTGCGAGACCCGCTTGCGGGAACAGGTCGGCCAGGTAGATGAAGACGGCCGGCTGCTCCGTGACGAGGGCGTCGCCGTGACGGATCGCGGGGACCTTGCCCATCGGGTTGATGGCCAGGTACTCGGGTGCGCGCTGCTCGTTTTTCTTCAAATTCAGCACGTGCAGGTCGTAGGGCGCGCCGAGTTCTTCGAGCAGGATGCGGGCGGCGCCGGAGCGCGAATTGGGAGCGTGGAACAGGGTCAGGTTCATGGGGGCCTCGTGATGACGATGAGCCGACAGCTTAGGCGGTGCGGAGGCCACGGTCTTGGAAAAACGCGAATGCTAGAATGGTCCGATGACTACGCCACCCACTGTCACGGACCGCGCCAAGGGCGTGGTGTCGCCGGCCCTCGCCGGCAAGATGTTCCGGCTCGGACGCTACCTGCCGCCGCCGGATCTGGCGCCGTTCCTCGACCATTACTGGATCGTCGAATGGGACCTGCAGGGACGCCCGCCGCACACGCAGCGCACGTTGCCTTACCCGTGCGTGCACGTCGTGTTCGACCGCGCTCGCACGGGCATCTGGGGCCTGACGACGGGCTCGTTCGACTACGCGTTGAAGGACGCGGGCAAGGTGTGCGGCCTGCGCTTCCGGGCCGGCGCCTTCCGCGCCTTTCTCGGCCGGCCGCTCCACACGATCACGGACAAGGTGCTGTCCTTGTCCGACGTGTTCCCGTGGGACGAGGCGGCCGCCCAGGACGCGGTGCTGGACACACCGGACGATACCGCGATGACCGAGGCGGCGGGAACGCTTCTGCGCACGGTGCTGCCCGCGCCCGATCCACAGGTCGACCGCATCGCCGCGATCCTGCGCGCGGTGGAGTCGACACCGGGGCTGACGCAGGTGGAAGAACTGGCCGCGACGGCGCACATGGGCGTGCGCAGCCTGCAGCAGCTGTTCAGCGAGTACGTGGGCGTGAGTCCGAAATGGGTGATCCGGCGCTTTCGCCTGCACGAGGCGGCGGACCGGCTCGCGCAGGGGGCGGACGTCGACCTGGCCGCGCTGGCACAGGGGCTCGGCTATTTCGACCAGGCGCACTTCACGTCGGATTTTCGCCGGCTCGTGGGCAAGTCGCCGGGGCGGTATCGGGAGGACGCGCGGCAGGCGGCCGGGACTTGAACCCCCGGATGCAGATCGGGCGTAGACCATCGGCCGCGATCTCGCCTACTAGCGCAATGGAATAAATGTATGTACTGTTGTGCTTACGGCAATTATGATTTCGATGAATGAACATTATCCAGCAAATTTACGCCGACGCTTTGGTGCCAGAGCGTATGCCGGTCATGATGGAAGTCGTCGGAAAATTGTTCCGGGCCGAGTCGTCCTTTCTATTCACCTCGCACTCTGCGATTGACCCGGACGATACCCTCATCGGACAGAACATCAGCCCGGACGATGTGGCCGGATTTGCGTCGTATTGGAACCAGTTCGACGTTTGGGCCGACAGCGCCGCGCGCCGCGGCATGATGAAAAAAAACGTCGTGGTGACAGGTTCTCAGCTGGTTACACAACGAGAGCTGGAGCGGAGCAGTTTCTATAACGAGTTTGGCCGACGTGCAGGCCTGGGGAAAATGCTCGGCTCCGTCTTGTTCGACGGGAAATCCTCTGACGACGTACCGTTTACCAACCTGTGCTGGTACCGGACCGCGGCCCGTGATGATTTCGACGACATCGACTGCCGCAAACTTCGCCGTCTGCTCCCGCACTTGCAGTTGGCGCTGCAGTCCCAGCGTCGCCTCCGCCGTCTTCACCTCCAACAACAAATCGCGGATACGTTCGGGACGACACGATCCGCGGCCTGGCTCCTGCTCGACGACGATGCGCGCATCGTCGATGCCAACGAACTTGCCACACAAATAGCGCAGGATGCCGACGCGCTGATCCGCACTCGCAACGGCCGCGTGACCGGACTTGGCATGAGCAGTTTTCCAGCCTTCGCAGATTTGTTCGCGTGCGTTCGCACCACCCGCTGCAGCGCCGGGTTCGTCGTTCGGTCCAGGTGCGCGCCATTACTTCTGAAAGGCACTCTGGTGCCCCTGCCGCAGGAAGTGCCTACCCTTGCCGGCAGCTTTTACCGGCCGCGGTACGTGCTGATGCTCGACCTGCCGCGTACCGACCGCACCCAGGTAATGAGCCAGGTAGCCGGACTGTATTCGTTGACAGTGGCCGAAGCGGATGTGCTTGGCCTGTTGCTCGCCGGACTGGATGCAGGCCAGATTGCCAACCAGCGCGGAGCACGCATGTCGACCGTCCGAAGCCAGCTGCGTGCCATTCTCGAGAAAACCGGTTGTACGCGACAGATCGATGTCCTGCAGCTCGTCCAGGGGCTGCTCAACTGACCCTTTTTTGCCATCCACAATGTTGTGGATGCGCATTATTCACCGCTCGGCGATATTGACGGTGTCGCCTCCAGAATTTTGTGGTCATGCTCGAAGCCGGAAGGAAGCGACGCATGCTAATCCTGGAGGAATCGAAAAAAATGGCGGCGAACATCATGCGGCGCATGGTCATATACAAAGCAGCCGTCCCGGAGATATGTTGCCGCAATGGCAACTCAGTTCGATACTCATGTGTCCAATCGTGTATGCGCACATGAACTGCCCTCTATCCTTCCTGCTATTCGCCCTTGCAGCCTCATTGTCTGCCCCGCTGCTTGCCGCAGACACCGGCTATCTCGTGGTCCACAGCGCCCACCAGCCCGTCAGCGCGAGCGGCTGTCCGCACAAGCAGCTCAGCATGTCCGTGCAGCCCACCGAGCACGCAGCGAAAGCGGAGGGGGAGCGCCTGCGCTCGCTCGAGGACATGACGGACATGCAGACCGACATCCTGCCGCCAGGGCGCTACAGCATCGTCTACAAGTACCAGGGACGCTCCGGCCTGTACGCCAGCGACTGTGAATACACCAGGTACGCCACCATCACCGGCGACGACGAGGAGGATGCGAAGCGGCGCCTGGCCGCCCATGTGGCTGAGTACCGCAGCTACTTCCTGAGCGAACCCGAGATCGTGCGCACTTGGACCGGCGATGGCATGCGCAGGCTGATCCGCGACTACGATGGCGTGCAGGTGAGCTACCTGGCCAGCGAGGGCGACGGCAAGTCGACCGTGCATGCGCAGGTGCGCAATCCGCACCAGGACCGTAAGGCTGTGCTGCGCTTTCGTATCAATGGCATCCTGCAGCCGGACGTGGTCGAGGTACCGCCTGGCGGCGGCGCCAACGTGCCGCTTGGCCGCGACGTGCGCGAATTCGCGGCGGCCGTCCAGCTGGCGGATCCGGGCAAGCCGAAGTCGCGCGGCGTGATCGATCAAGTCAAGAACCTGTTGCGGGAGCAATTGAAAAAGCGGGACACCGAAAAGATCGAGGTCCGGGAGGGCAAGCTCCACAGTACCTGCATGTGCGTGAAGGGCTGAGGATGATGAGCTTCAAACGAATTTTCGGCACCATCGCGGCCATCGCGCTTTGCCTCGGACTTGCAGGCTGCGCCACCGAACTCACGCCTGTTGAAGCACGCGCCAAATACGACAGGGTCTATGCCGACAAAGGGCCGCGTGTGAAGCTGGATGCGCTGAGCGACCCGTCGCATCCTGTCGATCCTGCTTTGCGTGCACGTTGGGGGTTCTTGGCGGACCTGCCGGGCAAGACCTTCATCAACCGTGGTTTCGACAGTCCGATCCTCCTCACCGTCGAATGGCAGGAAAAGGGCAAGTCGATGGTCTTTGCGTCCCGTACGCTGCAAGGCAAGCATTGGGACATTACATCCGACGTCATCGTGTACAGCGAGGCCCTGCAGCGCCTTCATCTCAGCAAGCATGGGCCCACAGGTTTTCCCCAAGCGAATGGCGCCATAGTGTTCGCGGGTGGTCCGTTCAGCGAGTTCATGCTTGTGCCAACGGTCAGCGGCCTGTTTTTCGTTGCGGACGTGTGGCAGTACCTGTTCGTCCCCTACAGCAAGGCGAAGGAAGAGGAGTTCCTCGTATCGATCCGCAACAAGGGCGAAGGCACGCCGCTGCACATAGGCATCGACAAGCGCGTGGATGGCCCTGAACTACCGCCGCCTACGGTGCTCGCCGTAGTCCGGCCGCAGGCGCAAACGCACCCGAAATACGCAAGCCCGCTGTCCGCACCAAAGCTGTCGACAATTACTTGGCCGGCCTGCGTAGCCGCATCCACCTCGCCGCCAAAGCTCGCGCGTTGGACGACATCCGCATTGGCGGCAGTATCCCGCCGGGGAAGAAGCTCGTGGAGCAGATCGACGTGCACTACACGGCCCATTGTCCTGGCGGGGTTAAGGCCAGCGGAGTGTTCCAACGCTATGTCGGCAACGGGCTGTCTTGTAGCGAATCGGACATGTTGCCGACCCATATTCCCTGCAAGGCGGAAGACGTGAGCATCAAAGTCGATGACGTTACGCCGGCCGAGTAAACCGCAAGGAAAAACGTTTTCCACAAATTCCGGGAAACGCAGCCAGTTTACCGATGTGCTTCGGAGCGCATTCGGGTATGACAAATATGTTGGTAATGGAGAAGCAAGATGACAAGAGCAGCGATTGACCGGCCACCAAAAACGTCCGGGGTTCCTCATTCGATGAATGGACGCGTTGCGTGCGGGTCCTCAGGCTGGTTGGTGTGGAGCAGGCTGCCGGCCATGCACACACGTCTGAACGTACGCGCAAGGCTCGTCGTCGTGCCGTTTGTAATATCCGCCCTGTTGGGCGGTTGCGCATCCGCGCCCAATAGCTACACCGACTTGCCGTTGCAGGCCGCGCCAATGCGCGATTCGTCCAGCTTGCCGAAGCTGCGCGGCGCTGTCGCCGCCATGGAAGGCAAGATGATAGTCACTTCCTCCATCACTGACACGTGGATTGCAAATGGCGCCAAGACGATCCTGTACCAGCTGCGCCGTAAGCGCGGCAGCGAATGGCATGTGGCGTCGGTACTCGGTTGGTCGGTATATCACAATGCCTATTGCGAGGCTACGTACGAGGATAACGATCAATTCGCCATTGATGGCAACAACTGTCTCGTCGAACTCAACGACAATGCGGGTTTGTTCAAGCCAACGACGGCCCGCCAGTCGAACTGGGGTTACCGCATGGCGCTCGAGAGCGGGAAGATGTATGGGACCAATGTAAACTTTGAAAACGGGAAGGCGGCGGAAACAGTGCCGTACGATCTGGTTCCGTCAACGATCGCGCCAGCAGAGCTCAAGAATGCGCTCGGCGTTGCCGAACTGCTCGAAACGAAATTTCAGGACCACGTCTCCTCCTTTGCCCGCGATGCCGCGCGTTACGCGCGATGGCAGCGACTCCGCGACGAAGACCGGCAAAGCGCACGGGAATTCAGCGCCTTCATGAGCGCGTTGAACGAGGAACTGCAGACCGCCAATGCCGAGGCCGAGGCCAACGTTGCGCAATCGACCGCCAGTCTGAACGAGACATTGGCGCGCCTACGCCAGCAAGAACAGGCCCGCAGCCAGGCAGCAGCTTCGGCCGCCGCCACGCCTACGCCGAGCAGGGCGGCCGCGAATGTGGCCGGGCGCGTCGCTAATGCGCGGCAGACGCTGCGGTCGCAATCCCAGCCGACACAATCCCAGCAGTCTCGCGTGCGCGCCGAGACGGCCGCCGCCGGACTGCGCCAAGCTGCGCAGGCGGCCGAACAGCAACGCAAGACTGGGGCTGCCGAAGAAGTCGCAGTCCGCGAACACGAGGCCGAACAGCGGCGGCGGCGACTCCTGCAAGCCGCCGAGGAAAGGCAAGCCCGAGCCGAAGCCGAGAAAGTTGCAGCCCGCGAACGCGACATCGCGAATTACCTGACGCGGCTGCGCAGTAGCATCCGCCTGGCCGCCAAGTCGTGCGGCAAGGACGACGTACGCATCGGTGGCACTATCCCAGGCGGAAAGCAGCTGCTCGAGACAGTCAAGGTAAATTACATCGGCCATTGCCCAGGCCAGGTGCGGTTCACGGGGGCGATCAACAACTATATCGGCGACGGCGTTTCCTGCGTCGGATCCGACATGCGGGCCTTGAACAATTTACCCTGCGAGCCGGAAAAGGCCCGTTTCGAAGTTCAGAGCGTCACGCGTTCCGACTGAGCCCTCAATCCAGATCATCCTCATCCGCCCCGCGCTCCAGCTGCGGAATGACTTTCACGAGCAGGATGCGCGGCCCGTTGGTCTTCTTGACGACCACGTCGAACCTGGGAAACTCGATGCGCTGCCCCTGCTTGGGAATATCTCCCAGCTTGGCCATCAGCAGGCCGCCGACGGATTCGACCTCATCCAGCCCCATCGCTTCGTTGTCGATGTCGATGCCGAGCACGCGTTCGAGCGACACGATCGGCAGGCTCGCCTTGCCGATGAACGTGCCGTCGCCCTGCGGCAGCCAGTCGTTTTCGTTGAGGCGGAACTCGTCGCGGATTTCGCCGACGATCGCGCCCAGCAGGTTGTCCAGCGTGATGAAGCCGACGGGGCGCTTGCCCTTCTCTCCGATCAGCGCGAAGTGCGGCGCGCCGCCGCGGAAGCGGCGGAACAGTTCGATCGCCGGCGTGCGCGCCGAGATCAGTTCGACGGGACGCAGGTATTCCGTCAGGTCGTCGACGTCCTTGCCCGACTGCTCGGCGAAGAACAGGTCCTTCAGGTGGATCACGCCCAGCACTTCCTCGCCGTCCTCGTCGAAATACGGGTAGCGCGAAAAGCGGTTGCGGCGCATCGTGTCGAGGTTCTGCTCGAGCGTGCGGCTCGCGTACAGCGCGCTCACCTCGTTAATGGGGCGCATGAGGTCCGCGACCGTGTGCTGGGCAAACTCCAGCGACTGCGCGAGGATGTGGCGCTCGTCGTGCGTGAAGCGTTCGCCCGGCGTGCCCGTGTTGGTGCGCAGGATCATCTTGAGTTCGTCGTTCGAATAATGCGTCTCGTGGCCGCCTACGCCCGAGAGGCCCGCGATACGCAGCACGAGGTTGGCGCTCGCGTTGAGGAGCCAGATGGCCGGGTACATCGCCCAGTAGAAGCCGTACAGCGGCACGGCGCTCCACAGGCCCACCGCTTCCGGCACGCGGATCGCCAGCGATTTCGGCGCCAGCTCGCCCACGACGATGTGCAGGAACGAGATCACGCTGAATGCCACCACGAACGACACGCCGTGGATGATCTGGGGACTGGTCACGCCGACCAGCGAGAACACGGGTTCCAGCAGGTTCGCGAACGCGGGTTCGCCCACCCAGCCCAGGCCCAGCGACGCGAGCGTGATGCCCAGCTGGCACGCGGAGAGATAAGCGTCGAGCTGGCTGTGGACCTTGTAGAGGATGCGTCCGCGCAGGCCGCCGGTCTTGGCGATGGCGCGTACGCGGGTCTTGCGCAGGGTGACGATGCCGAATTCGGCCGCCACGAAGAAGCCGTTCAGCACCACCAGCAGCAGCGCGAGAACGACGAGCAATACATTATGCATAGAAGGTATGTTCAATCGAAAGGCAAAAGCCGAGCTGCATTGTAACGGTCAGGCCGCCGGAGGCGCCGCTTTTCGCGATCCCGCCAGGATGGCCTCGACCGCCGGATGCATGATCTTGCGGTCGCTCGAGATCATGTAGAACTGTTCGCGCACCGTCGGAACAAGCCCGACCCGAACGGCGCCGAACTGCTCGGCGACGTCGCCCGCCAGCGCGGCCGGCGCGAAGAACAGGCCCAGGCCGCGCCGTCCGAACGTGTTGAGGAGGGCGTTGTCCTCGAACTCGCCCACCACGTCCGGCCGCACGTGGTGCTGTACGAACCATTCGTCGATCTTGCCCCGCAGGGCATTATTACGTGCCGGCAGCAGGAACGGCGCGCTGTTCAGATTCTGTGGGAACTCGTTGCCGGCGGCGTAGCGCTGCGCGAGCGTGGGTGTGCCCACGACCACCATCTCGCTGTCGAACAACTGGTGGCTGAACACCTTCAAGGTCGCGCCGGCGCGCACTTCGCGGTCGGTCAGCACGACGTCCAGCTTGTGCAGCGCAAGGTCGGCCAGCAGCGCCTCGAACTGGTCTTCATAGCAGACGATGCGCACGGGCCGGTCCATGCGCGTGACCGCTTCCAGCATGCGGTAGGCCGACAGCTTCGGCAGCGAGTCCGAGATGCCCACCGTGAGGCGCGTGCGGCCGCTGTCGAATTCGTTCAGCGCCTCCTGCATCTGCTCGCCCAGCAAGAAGATCTGGTCGGCATAACCCAGCGCCAGCCGGCCCGCTTCCGTCAGCACGAGCCGCCGGCCCTGCTGCGCGAACAGCGTCTTGCCCAGCGATTGCTCCAGCAGCGTCAATTGCGAACTGACCGTCTGCACGGCGAGTCCAAGCCGCTCGGCGGCGCGCGTAATGCCGCCTTCGTTGGCCACGACCCAGAAGTAATACAGGTGGCGGAAATTGATGTCGGATTTCATTATCACGTGAATAACGCAGGTTTTTTCGAAGTGACTCTCTTGTTATCTTCGCTTTTTCAATTGGATCATCGCCTCTACACTGCGCCTTGTCAACAACACATATCCCAAGAAGGGACATAAGAATGAAGCATTTTAGGGTGTCGTTCATCGTCACGGCGCTGTGCCTGCTGGGTTCGGGCTGGTGGGGCTACGAGCATGCCGGCCTGGCCGGCGCGCTGACGGCGATGGGTATCGCCGCGATTCTCGCGGTCATGGAAGTCTCGCTGTCGTTCGACAACGCGGTGGTCAACGCCTCCGTACTGAAAACGTGGGACGAGTTCTGGAAAAAGCTGTTCCTGGGCGTCGGCATCATCATCGCCGTGTTCGGTATGCGCCTGCTGTTCCCGCTCGTGATCGTCGCTGTGGCGGCCGACCTGGGCCTGATGGACGTGTGGAACATGGCCTTGCAGGATCCGAAGCAGTACTCGATGCACCTGACGAACCACCACGCGGAAGTGGCGGCATTCGGCGGCATGTTCCTGCTGCTGGTCTTCCTGAACTTCCTGTTCGATGAAGAGAAGGAACATCACTGGCTCGGCCACTTCGAAGAGAAGCTGGGCTCGCTCGGCAAGGTGTCGTCGATCGCCGTGATGATCTCGATCGGTGCACTGATGGGCAGCCTGTCGCTGGTGCCGGAAGCGCAGAAGATGGTCGTGCTGATCTCGGGCCTGTGGGGCATCCTGATCTACGTCGGCGTGGACGTGCTGTCGAACCTGCTCGAGAAGTCGGAAGAGGGCGGCGGCGACGTCGGCGAGATGGTCAAGCGCGGCGGTATCGGCGGCTTCCTGTACCTGGAAGTGCTGGATGCATCGTTCAGCTTCGACGGCGTGATCGGCGCGTTTGCCATCACCAACGACGTCGTGATCATCATGCTGGGCCTGGCGATCGGTGCGATGTTCGTGCGTTCGCTGACGGTGTACCTGGTGGAAAAGGGCACGCTCGACCAGTTCGTGTACCTGGAGCACGGCGCTCACTACGCGATCGGTATCCTGGCCCTGATCATGCTGGCGAGTATGAAGTTCCACGTGCCGGAGCTGGTCACGGGTCTCGCGGGTGTCGCCTTCATCGGTGCCTCGGTGTGGTCGTCGATCCGGTATCGCAAGAAGCAGGAAGCGTTGGGTGTGGGCGGCAAAGAGTTCGCCCGCGTCGAATGAATGAAGAAGTACTTTTAACCTGAAGGAGAATCATCATGGCAATCAGCTTGCAAAAAGGCGGTAACGTCAACCTGTCGAAGGAAGCACCGGGCCTGTCCAGCCTCAAACTGGGCCTCGGCTGGGACGTGCGCGCCACCGATGGCGCCGCGTTCGACCTGGACGGCGTTGCGTTCCTGCTGAACCAGTCGGGCAAGGTCCGCTCGGATGCCGACTTCATCTTCTACAACAACGCCAAGTCGTCCGACGGCTCGGTGCAGCACTCGGGCGACAACCGCACCGGTGCCGGCGAGGGCGATGACGAGACCCTCAGCATCGACCTGTCGAAGGTCCCGGCCGACGTCGACCGCATCGTGCTGGCCGTGACGATCCACGAAGGCGATACGCGCCGCCAGAACTTCGGCATGGTCGGCAAGGCGTTCATCCGCTGCATCAACGCGGCCAACAACAGCGAGATCGCCCGCTACGACCTGTCCGAAGACGGTTCGACCGAATCGGCCATGGTGTTCGGCGAGGTGTATCGTAACGGCGCGGACTGGAAGTTCCGCGCGGTGGGCCAGGGTTTCAACGGCGGCCTCGGCCCCCTCGCCAAGAACTATGGCGTGAGCGTCTAATTTAAAACGCCGGCCTGAAAGGAAGCCAAATGCCAGTGTTTACCGTGACCGGGGACGTCGATCCCTTCCTGCACGTGTCGATGAAACGCGGGGAGACCATCTACTGCGAATCGGATGCGATGGTCATGATGGAATCGACCCTCGACCTCAAGGGCAAGATGAAGGGTGGGTTGGGCAGCGCGCTGATGCGCACCTTCGCCAACGGCGAGTCGTTCTTCCAGCAGCATATCGAAGCGACCCGCGGCGACGGCGACTGCCTGCTGTCGCCCACGCTGCCGGGTGCGATGCAGGTGGTCGACTGCGGCCCGAACCAGTTCATCATCAGCGACGGCGCGTTCGTCGCGGCCAGTTCCAGCGTCGACCTGCGCGTGCGCACCCAGAGCCTCGGCAATGCGCTGTTCGCCCAGAGCGGCGGCTTTTTCGTCACCGAGACGTCGGGCAGCGGCCAGGTGGTCGTCTCCGGCTTCGGCTCGATGAACGTGCTGGACGTGGAACCGGGCAAGGACGCGATCATCGACAACTCGCACGTCGTCGCCTGGGACAGCACCCTGCAGTACGAGGTCTCGATCACGACCGGCACCAGCGGCGGCTTCCTGGGTAACCTGATCAACAGCCAGACCAGCGGCGAGGGCCTCGTCCTGCGCTTTTCCGGTCGCGGCAAGATTTATGTCTGTTCGCGCAACCGCGCCACGTTCAAGGCGTGGATGCAGGCGCCCGGACGCTGACAATCAAAGGAGTAATTCAAATGGCAGTCAATCTGCAGAAGGGCCAGAAGATCTCGCTGGAGAAGGAAGCCGGCGGCGCCCTGTCCCGCGTGACGATGGGCCTCGGCTGGGACGTCGCGAAGTCGGGCGGATTCTTCGGCTTCGGCGCGAAGAGCCAGGCCGTCGACCTGGACGCCTCCGTCGTGATGTTCGACGAATCGAACCGCCCGGTCGACGTGGTCTGGTTCCGCCAGCTGAAAAGCCGCGACGGCAGCGTCACGCACACCGGCGACAACCGTACGGGTGCCGGCGATGGCGACGACGAGCAGATCGTCGTCGACCTGCGCACGGTGCCGGAGAGCGTGAGATCGCTCGTCTTCACCGTGAACAGCTTCACGGGCCAGAATTTCTCGACGGTCCAGAACGCGTTCTGTCGCCTGTTCGACACGAGCAACGGCAAGGAGATCGCGCGCTACGACCTGTCGGTGCAAGGCTCGCACACGGCCCAGATCATGGCCAAGCTGTACCGCCATAACGGCGAGTGGAAGATGCATGCGATCGGCGAGAACGGCACCGGCCGCACCTTCGACGACCTCATGCCGCTGATCGTCCCGCACCTATGATGTAACGTTTTTTGTCGTCCCTGCGGACCAGTCTCCGTCCGCAGATCCAACGTGGGCGGCTTGGCGCCCACGCCCTTTAACGGCCTCCTCGTGAGGCCGTCTTTTTTTGTAAATATCGCTTGACTGGCGATATACCTCGGGCGTACTGTATTACTCAATTAATACAGTAGACACCATGCCAGCACACACCGCCAACCTGTTTTCGATCGCGACCGGCTCGTCCGAACCGATCTACCGCCAGCTCGTCGAGCAGGTGCGCCGCCTGTCCGCCAGCGGCCAGCTCCGCCCCGGCGACGAGATGCCGTCCGTGCGCGAGATCGCGCAGGCGCTGGCGCTCAATCCGATGACCGTCTCCAAGGCGTACAGCCTGCTGGAAATGGAAGGCGTGCTCGCGCGCCGGCGCGGTCTCGGCATGGTCGTCGCCGACTCCGCACCCGCGCAGCCGGCCGACCGCGCCAGCCTTCTCCGTCCCACGCTCGAGCGCGCCGCCGTCGAGGCGCGCCAGCTCGAGCTCGATACCGACACCGTCCTGTCCCTGTTCGCAACCATCTTGAAGGAAACAAAATGAGTTCCGCCATCGTTCGCATGTCCTCGGTCAACAAGCATTTCGGCAGCCAGAGGGTGCTCGCCGGCCTCGACTGGCAGATCGCGCCCGGCCAGGTGGTCGGCCTGCTGGGCCGCAACGGCGCCGGCAAGTCCACGCTGCTCGAATGCATGCTCGGGTTGCGCGAGGCCGACGGCGGCAGCGTTGCGCTGTTCGGCGAAGACGCGGCCAGGCTGTCCGACGATGCGCGCGGCCGCATCGGCTACGTCCCGCAGCGCACGGACCTGTTCGACTGGCTGACGCCCGTGCAGATGTTCGACTACTTCCGTGCCCTGTACCCGCGCTGGAACCAGGCCAAGGTCGATGGCCTGCTGTCGCGCTGGGACTTCGGCCCGCACCTGCGCGCCAAGCCGATCAAGCGGCTGTCCGGCGGCGAGCAGCAGAGATTGGCCATCATCCGCGCTTTGGCGCACGAGCCGGAACTGCTGATCCTCGACGAACCCGTGTCCGCACTGGACCCGGTCGGCCGGCGCGAATTCCTGCGCGAGCTGGTCGACCAGGTGATCGAGCGGGGGACGACGGTCGTGTTCTCCACGCACATCCTGTCCGACCTGGAGCGCGTCGCGTTCGACCTCGCATTCCTGAAAGACGGCCGCATCGCGCTGCAGGGCCAGACGGACGCGCTGCTGGAAGGCGCGCGCCGCATCGTCGTGCCGGCCGCCGCGTTGCCGGGTACGCCGCTGGCGGGAGAGTTGCGGCGGCGGCAGGAGGGCGCGCTGACCAGCGTGATCGTGCAGGCGCCGGGCGACGACGCCTTGCGCCTCGCGCGCGAGCCCGGCGTGCGCGTGGAACCGCTGACGCTGGAAGATCTGTTCATCGAGGTGACGCAATGAACGCCGCGCTGCAGGATTTTCGGATGATCTGGCGCGCGGCGGCCGCGCAGCGCGATGCGCCGGCAGTCCGCACGCTCGTCCTGACGCTGGGCGCGGTGGGGTCGTGTGCCGCCATCTACCTGGTGTCCGGCGCGGCGATGGGCACGCTGGACGCGTTGCAGGCCGCGCGCCTGCTGATCGGCTTCGGCACGCTGGCGCTGGTACTCGTCTGGAGCTTCCTGTTCGTGCCGGGCTCCATCCGCATGAATTCGCCCGTCAACGCGTGGCTGCTGCCGCGCCAACGCCGCCGCCTGCTGCAGGTGACAACGGCATACTGGCTGCTCGCCACCGCCGGCATCGGTTTCGGCATCGGCCACTGGATCGCGGTGCCGGCCACGTCCTTGTCCGTGCTCGGTCTCGCATTGCTTTGTGCCGGCAACAAGTATGTCGTGACCCTGCTCGTCCTGGGCGGCAACTGGCCGTGGCTGTCGCGCGTCGTGCTGCCGCCGGCGTGGCGCGATGCGGCCAGCGGCACCGTCGCAGCGATCGTGCTGGGCGTCCTCGTCATCCCCGTCGCGGTGTGGGCCCTGCGCTGGCTGTACCCGGCGCGTGGCGACGCCTATTTCGCGCGGCGCGACGACCAGATCCGGCGCGTCGGCCACTTCGACCACTGCGGCGAGAACAAGCAGCCCGTGCCCGACGGCGCGGTGTGGAACAGCAACCTGGCGTTCTATCTCGCCGCCCTGCGCCGCGACGCGCGCCGCGCCGATCCGGCCGCCATGCTGATGCACGCACTGGGCCCGGCCGCGCACTGGACGGCGTGGATCGGCGGCATGGTCGCCTTCGTGATCATCGGCGTCGTCGGCCGTGTCGTGCTGCAGTGGTCGCAAGCCGCGGGCGCGCAATGGTTCTTCGGCTGGATGACGGACGGCGCCCCGGCCGTGCTGTCGATTACCATCGCGCTCAGCACGGCCCAGTACGGCCAGCAGTTGCGCCGCACGCCGGGCGAGCAGGCCTTATTGCGCCTGACGCCGGTGGCCGGCGACGCGGCCTTGCTGAACCGCCGCCTCGCCACCCGCGTGCTGCGCCAGGCACTGGGCTGCTGGGCCGTCCTGACCGTGGTCGTGCTGGCCGTGTCGCTACTGCTCGATGCCGGACCGGACGCGCTGCTGCGCCAGTTCGGCCTGTGCACCCTCGCCGGGCAGGTGGCGATGATGGGCCTGCTGGGCGATTACGCGAATGGCACCGGTGGCTGGCACCTGAAGCTGGGACTGCGCGCCGCCGCCCTGGCCGCCGTGCAGGTGCTCGTCGCGGTCGGGCTGGGCCGGCTCACCGGTACGACGCCCTGGCCGTGGCTGATCGAGATCTCGCTGGCCGTCTGCGCCGTCCTGCTGCGGCTCGACTGGAAGCGCATGCTCGCCGCGCCGCCGGCTTTCCCGGCGGGCCGCATGGCGTGATATCAGTGCCCGCGCTTCTGCACGAGCGCCGTGCCGATGCCGTGGCGGTGGCCTTCGCTGACGGCCGTCACGGTGCCGTCCGGGTTGAACACGATGGCGTTCGCGGCGCCGATCTCCTCGGGCTTCGTTTCCCATCGATGGCCGAACTGCTCCAGCGCCTGGGCCTGCGGAGTGCCCGTAAAACCCGGTTCGACCGACGTCTCTTTCGCGTTGCGCTGCGATAGCCGCGGCGCATCGATCGCCTGGTCCATGGGCATGCCGAGGTCGATGTAGTTGACGATCGTCTGCAGCACCGTCGTGATGATCGTGGCGCCGCCCGGGCTGCCGATGGTGAAGGCGGGCTTGCCGTCCTTGAACGCGATCGTGGGCGCCATGCTGCTGCGCGGGCGCTTGCCGGCTTCGGGGATGTTCGGCGCCGGACCCGTGAAATCGAAGTCGGTCATCTCGTTATTCAGCAGGAAGCCGTAGCCCGGCACGACGATGCCGCTGCCGCCCCACGATTCGATCGTGAACGTGTAGGCGACCACGTTGCCCCATTTGTCCGACACCGTCAGGTGCGTCGTGTGCGTGCCTTCTTTCATGATCAGGTTCTGCTGCGGACGCAGCGGGAAGCTCTGGTCGTTCTCGTACAGGAAGGCGTCGCCAGCCGGGACGACGCCCGCCGCGCGGTCGGGCCGGATCAGCGAACGGCGCTGCGCCGCGAACTGCTTCGACAGCATGCCTTCGATGGGCGCGTCGACGTACTCCGGGTCGCCGAGGTAGGCGTTGCGGTCGGCGAAGGCGAGGCGGCTCGCTTCCAGGTACAGGTGCTCCACGTTCGCACGCGGCATCGCCTTCAGGTCGAAGCCCTCCAGGATGTTCAGCGCCTCGGCCACCGTCACGCCGCCGCTGCTGGGCGGCGGCATGCCGTAGATGTCGTAGCCGCGGTAGGTGGAGCGGATCGGCTGGCGGATGCGCGCCTCGTAGTTGGCCATGTCCGAGAGGCTCATCGTGCCGGGGCGGACCTGGACGCCGGCCGCGACGGGCGGGCGGTTGACGGCCGCGACGACGGCCTGCGCCAGCGGTCCTTCGTAGAACACCTTGTAGCCCTTCGCCGCCAGTTCGCGGTAGGCCCTGGCGAGGTCCGGATTCTTGACGACCGCGCCGGCCGGCAGGGCCTTGCCGTTCTTGAGATAGAGCTTGCCCGTCGTCTCGAACATGCCGAATTTTTTCTCGTTCTCGACGATCAGCCCGTGCATGGTCTCGCTGACGGGGAAGCCTTTCGTCGCGACCTGGATCGCGGGCGCCAGCACCTGCTTGAACGACATCGTGCCGTAGCGTTCCAGCGCCTCGTGCCAGCCGCGCACGGTGCCCGGCACGCCGACGGACGCGCCGCTGGCGACGGCCGTGTCGAAATCGATCGCCTTGCCGTTCTCCTGGAAGACGGACGGGCTGAACGACGCGGGCGCCGTCTCGCGGTGGTCGATGGTGACGACGCGCTTGTCCTTCGCGAGGTACACGACCATGAAGCCGCCGCCGCCGATGCCGCAACTGAACGGATCGGTGACGCCCAGCGTGGCCGCCGCCGCGACGGCCGCGTCGATGGCATTGCCGCCCTTGTTGAGGATCGCGAGCGCGGAGGCCGACGCCTTCTCGCTGATCGTGGCGACGGCGCCGCCGGTGCCCGTCGCGACCGGGGTCTTGGCGAGCGCGAGCGGCGGCGTCAGGACGATGGAGAGGATCAGCCCGCAGGCGAGGGCTTTGGGGGAATGGGTCATTTGGCGGTGATCTTGAGCGTGACGGGAATGATGTCGCTGGGACGCAGCGTGCCGGCCGCGCGTGCGGGCGGGATCGCGGAGGTGTCGAGCGTGACGCGGGCCCCGTGCAGCGAGGCGGGCGTCGCCGTCGGCTGGTCGGGACCGAGCGTGAATTCTTCGGCGCCGTTCGGGCCGTCGATGAGGAAGCGGAAGATCAGCCGCCCGGCCCAGACGCAGCGCGTGTTCGCGGGACAGCGGCTGTCGCTGTAGCTGTCGTACGTGAGGACGGCGCCGCGCGCCAGGACGACGCTCTGCTCGGGCCGGAGCGGATACACCGCATCCTGCGGCGGAGGGGCGGCGCAGCCGGTCAGGATTGGCATCGACACGGCCGCAAGGACAGCGGCCAGGGACGGCAGTTTCATGGAACGTCCGGTTGTTTGTGTGAAACCAATCATAGCAAAACTGCCAGTCCAGTCCGGCGCGCTTGACGTTCAGCCGAGTGGATAGCGCTGAAAGACCGGCAACGCTTCCGCGCGCGCGGTCCAGGCGGCCAGGCGCGGGAAATCATCCGGCGACACGATCCGCGCCACGTTCAACTGGACGAACGACCACGTGACGGCGGCGGTGACGGCGGCCTGGTCGAGCGCGGCGACGTCGAACGCGTCCGTCTCGGCCTCCAGCAGCCTGAGCGCCGCAAGCAATTGCTGCTGCACGCGGTCGAGCCAGGGCTGGTGCTGCTTTTCCTGCGGCCGCAGCGAGTGCTCGTAGACGATCTGCGCCGTCTTTTCGCACGCCGCCAGCGCCGGGCCGATGGCACGCAGCGCCCTGGCGCGCGCGGCCGGGGCGGCCGGCAGCAGGGAGCTGCCCGCCAGGGCGTCGCCATACTCGAGGATCAGCGTGGAATCGATCAGGAAGGAACCGTCGTCCAGCACGAGCGTCGGCGCCTTGACCGTTGGATTGATGGCGGAGAACGCGTCGAAGTTGCGGAACACGGACAGCGCCTTGTGTTCGAACGGAATGTTTTGCAGGTCGAACGAGATGGCGACGCGGCGGACGAAGGGCGAGTCGAGCATGCCGATGAGTTGCATGGGATCTCCTGTGGATGAGGGGTCTTCCATTCTATTGTCTTTGCGGCAATGCTGCTGCCGAGGGGGCATTTATGCATGTCGACTTGACGGCTGCGCTCCTGCCGGCGCATATTTGAAATCGATTTCATACATGGGGAATGCGATGGGCGAGCAGCACCTTTGCACGCGCCGCGTGGTCGCCATCGACCTGCTGCGCGGTCTTGCCGTGATGGGCATGATCATGGTCGCGTACGCGGGCAGCTGGGACCGGCGCTTCACGTTCCTGACGCATGCCGACTGGCGCGGTTTCGCCATCGCCGACATGATCTTTCCCGCCTTCCTGTTCTGCGCGGGTGCGGCACTGCCGTATGCGCTCGCGCGGCGCGCGGGGCAGGGCAGGGCGGCCCTCGTCGGCCACGTGCTGCGCCGTTCGGCCGTGCTCGTCGTGCTCGGCGTCCTGTTGAATTTGCTGCCGGGCTTCGACTTCGGCCACGTCCGCCTGCCGGGGATCCTGCAGCGCATCGGGCTGTGCTACGCCATCGTGGGCACGGGGTGCGTGCTGGCGTTGCGGCGCGACGGCTTGCGCGTATCGGTGCCGGTGGTTGCCATTGTCGCGCTGCTGGCGGGCTACGCCGCGCTGCTGCTCGCGTGGGACGCGCCCGGCTGCGGGCGCGCCTGTTTCGATTCCGAGCATTCGCTGCCGGCCGTCGTCGACCGCGCCGTGTTCGGCGTCGCGCACCTGTGGCCGTGGGGGAAGACCGGCGACGTCGTCACGTTCGATCCGGAAGGCCTCGTGTCCACGCTGGGCGCGCTCGTCAACGTACTGTTCGGCGTGACGGCGTCCCTGCTGTTGACGCGGTCGCACAAGCGCGCCACGCTGACGGCCCTCGCCATCGCCGGCGTGGCCTGCCTGCTGGCCGGCTTCGTGCTCGATCCGCTCGTGCCCATGGTGAAAAAACTGTGGACGCCCAGCTTTGCGCTGGCGTCCGGCGGGTTCACGCTGCTGTCGCTGCTCGTCCTGATGCGTCTCGTGCCGCCCGGCGAGGAAGCGCCCGCGTGGACCCGGCCGGTGCTCGCCTTCGGTACCAATGCGACGCTGGCCTTCGTCGGCATCACATTGATCGATACGGTGATGCAGTTGCCGCTCGGCGCGGGCAGCGGTCACGACCTGCTTGCGGCGTGGCTGGCGGACGCGATTCCGGAGGCGCGGGTGGCGTCGGCCGCGTATTCGGCCCTGCTGCTGCTCGTGCTCGGGGCGGTGCTGTGGCAATTGTTCAAGAGGCGCATCGGCATCCGGATCTGAAGTATGCTAGCGCTTATTTCGTTCGGACTGGAGACGGCACGATGGCGCGTTTGACCGCAGCGGATTTCGACCCCGAAGTACTGAAACTGTTCGACGGCTATGTGCACGGACGCGTGTCGCGCCGCGATTTCCTGTCGCGTGCCAGCCGCTATGCCGCCGGCGGCACGACGGCCGCCACGTTGCTGGCGCAGCTGTCGCCATCGTTCGCCGCGCCGCTCGTCGCGCCCGCGGATGCGCGCCTCAAAGCGAGCCGCGTCGACTTCCCGTCGCCGCAGGGCTACGGCAAGGTGCACGGCTACCTCGCCGAGCCGGCGAACGCGAAAGGTAAATTGCCGACAATCCTTGTCGTGCACGAAAACCGCGGCCTGAATCCGCACATCGAGGACGTTACGCGCCGCGTTGCGCTGGAGGGCTATGTCGCCTTCGCCCCGGACGCGCTGTACCCGCTGGGCGGCTATCCCGGCGACGAGGACAAGGCCCGGGAACTCTTCCCCAAGCTCGACCAGGCGAAGACGCGCGCCGACTTCATCGCCGCCTTTCATGCGCTGGCGGCGTTGCCGCGGGGCACGGGCAAGGTCGGCGTGGTCGGCTTCTGCTACGGCGGCGGCATCGCCAACTTCCTCGCGACGCAGCTGCCCGAGCTGGCCGCCGCCGTGCCGTTCTACGGCATGCAGCCGCCGGCGGCGGACGTCGCCCGCATCCGCGCGCCGCTCATGATCCACGACGCCGGCAAGGACGAGCGCATCCTGGCCGGCTGGCCCACGTACGAAGCCGCGCTGAAGGCGAACCACGTCGACTATCAACACTTCGTCTATCCGGGCGTCGAGCACGGTTTCAACAACGACACGACGCCGCGCTACGACGAAGCCGCGGCGAAACTGGCGTGGGGCAGGACGATGGCGTTCTTCAAAGCAAAGCTGGCGTAGCCGTCCCCAATTCGGGGTCAGAGCACATTTTTTCCGAAATTCGGGGTCAGAGCACTTTTTGGAGCAATGACCACGCAGCAGTTCCTCGTTAATGGAACGAGGCTTTACCCCACGCGCGGTGAGGTTGACCTAGGCAGCGTAGCCCCGAAGCCATTGATCAGAAATGTGCTCTGACCCCGAATTTTTGCGGAAACGTGCTCTGACCCCGAATTCGGGCAACAAAAACAAAAGGCACCCGCAGGTGCCTTTGTCGTTTGCTGGCAGGATGGCTTACACGTAAGCCGCCAGCGCGGTTTTCATCTTTTTCAGCGCGGCCGATTCGATCTGGCGGATGCGCTCGGCCGATACGCCAAATTCTTCGGCCAGCGTGTGCAGCGTGGCGCCCGAGCCGTCGTCGTTCGCCAGCCAGCGCGCTTCCACGATGCGGCGCGAACGCGGGTCCAGCTTCGACAGGGCCGTTTCCAGGCCTTCCGATTGCAGGCGCACCACTTCTTCGGCTTCCAGGACCTTGGTCGGTTCCTGCTGGTCCGAGGACAGATAGGCGATCGGCGAGAACTTGTCGTCTTCGTCGTCCGTCGGCGCTTCCAGGGCGATGTCGCGGCCGGACAGGCGCGTTTCCATCTCGATCACTTCTTCGCGCTTCACGTCGAGCATCTTGGCCAGGTCATCGACTTGCTGCGGCGACATGGCGTCCAGGCCCTGCTTGTTGCTGCGCAGGTTGAAGAACAGCTTGCGCTGCGCCTTGGTCGTTGCGACCTTGACCAGACGCCAGTTCTTCAAGATGTATTCGTGCATCTCGGCCTTGATCCAGTGCATGGCGTAGGACACCAGGCGCACGCCCTGGTTCGGGTCGAAACGCTTGACTGCCTTCATCAGGCCGATATTGCCTTCCTGGATCAGGTCGGCGTGCGGCAGGCCGTAGCCCAGGTAGCCGCGCGCGATCGAAACGACCAGGCGCAAGTGCGACATCACGAGTTTCTGCGCCGCGTCCAGGTCATTCTTTTCCTGCAGACTCTTAGCCAGCGAAACCTCTTCCTCGTGGGACAGCATCGGCAGGCGGTTCACTGCCGAGATATAGGCGTCGATATTACCGAGATTGCCACTGAAACCCAGTCCCAGTGCACGACTGCCGGCCGGAACCAATGCGGATTGTGCGGACATAGTCACTCCCTCGTAGATAAACTGCTGCATCGTCTCGCCATCTCCAGAGCCCCGAAGGCGCAGCTGGCTGGCTTGTAGTCGGGATGCTGACGGTGCTATCAAAACCATTTCCCGCGATAGTCTGACGTTATATTAGCACTCTCTTGAGGTGAGTGCTAGGCGCCACCATATCCCTTACGACGGGTTTAAGTTTCATTAAAGTATTGCCCGCAGGAATCAAAAAACGGGGTCGATTCAACTGTAGAGCAGGTACGAGCGGGTCAGTTGATACGTCTCAAACGTGACGCTCGTATCGTTTGAAATCAGTAGAAGACAGGTTAGGCGACGCGTGCTGCGCCTTCTGTTGGCTGGCGCACGTTGTCATGTAGGTGGATGCCTCGCGTCCGCTGCCGGATTTGACTGGCGAGCAGCGGACGGGTTCACCGGACGGTGAAGAAAAGAATGCTTACTTGAGCCGCGCCAGATGCCTCTGCACCGACAACATAGCCCCGACGAGCCCCAGCCCGGCACTGATCGCCAGCAGGGCGGCCATGCCCAGCGGCGGCAGCGGCGTCAGCTGGAATTCCGACGCATACAGGCGCGCGAACTCGGCGATGGCCGTGTTCAGCGGACGCAGCGCCAGCGTCACCGCCCCCAGCGCCACCGCACCGGCGCACAGGCCCAGCAGGGCGCCCGTGTAGTAGAACGGGCGGTGGATGAAGTTGTCCGTCGCGCCCAGCAGTTTCGACACGGCGATTTCCTCGCGCTGCGTCAGCACCTGCAGGCGGATCGTGTTGAACACGACGGCGATCACGACGACGCCCAGCGTGATCGCGAGCAACAGCAGCGCCAGGCGCAGCACACCCAGCAGGGCAGCAAGGCGCTTGACCCAGGCCGAATCGACCTGCACGGCATCGACGCCCGGCAGCGCGCGCATCTGCTCGGCCAGGCCGTCCACGCGCGCGGCGTCGGCTGTGCTGGCAAAGCCTTCCAGCTTCATCACATAGCTGTCCGGCAACGGGTTGTCGCCCAGCGTTTCGATCACGTCCGTGAGGCCGCTCTTTTCCTTCAGGCTGGCCAGCGCCTGCTCGCGCGGCACGAAGCTGACTTTCGCATGGCTGCCGCGCAGGATCTGCTGCAGCTGCGGCGCGAGGGCCTGGGCCTGGTCGCGCGGGGTATCGGCCTTGAGGAACAGGCTGATTTCCGGATCGACGGACAGCTCTTCCGATAACGGACGCACATTGTCGAGCAGGGTGACGCCGGCGAAGGGCAGGGCCAGCGCGACGGCGACGACGAGTACGTTGAACAAAAAGCTGCCCGGCGCCTTGCGCAAATGGGACAGCGCGGCGCCAAGGGCGAAGCGGTGCTGGCGGAACCAGATGTTCATGCGCCACCTCCCGTCACATGGCCGTGTTCGAGGCGGATCACGCGCGCGGCGCTGTCCAGGACTTTCTCGTCATGGGTCGAGATGACGCACGTGACGCCCACGGAATGAAACGCATGCAGCGCGTCGATGACCTTGTCGGCCGCGGCGCGGTCGAGGTTCGCGGTCGGTTCGTCGGCCAGGATGATCTGCGGGCGGTTGACGATGGCGCGGGCGATCGCCACGCGCTGCTGTTCGCCGCCGGAGAGTTCCATCGGCAGGGCCAGCGCGCGGTCGAGCAGGCCGACCTTGTCCAGCGCCGCGCGGGCGCGCTGCTCGGCTTGCGCCTTGGGCGCGCCGGTGACGATCAGCGGCAGCATCACGTTGGCCAGCAGGTGGCGGTCGTTCAGCAGGCGCTGGTTCTGGAAGATCAGGCCGAGGTTGCGGCGCAGGAAGGGGATGCCGGCCTTGCGGATGCGGCCGACGTCCTGACCGTTCACGATCACGCGGC
The DNA here is from genome assembly GCA_946481275.1 of uncultured Massilia sp. The sequence goes on along the minus strand of CAMLMV010000004.1, from coordinate 6,005 downwards.
CGGAGGTGGGACGCTCGATGGCGGCCACCATTTTCATCAAGGTGGACTTGCCGGCGCCGGACGGGCCGGCCAGATACACCAGCTCGCCCTTGGCGATGTTCAGGGAGACGTCGGACAGCGCGAGCGTGTCGGCGGAATCCGAGTACTTCTTGGAGACGGACTGGAATTCGATCATCGTGCGTGTTATCCCAGCAGCGCCTCGGCGAATTCGTCGGCGCTGAAGGGTTGCAGGTCCTCCAGCTTCTCGCCCACGCCGATGAAGTACACCGGCACCGGACGGGTGCGTGCGATGGCGGCCAGGATGCCGCCCTTGGCCGTGCCATCCAGCTTCGTGATCACGAGGCCGGTCAGCTGCAGCGCATCGTCGAACGCCTTCACCTGCGCCAGCGCGTTCTGGCCCGTGTTGCCGTCGATGACGAGCAGGACTTCGTGCGGCGCGTCTTCCATGCCCTTGCCGATCACGCGCTTGATCTTCTTGAGCTCTTCCATCAGGTGCAGCTGGGTCGGCAGGCGGCCGGCGGTGTCGACCATGACGACGTCCACGCCGCGCGCCTTGCCCGACTGGACGGCGTCGAACGCGACGGCGGCCGGGTCGCCCGACTGCTGCGAAATCACGGTGACGTTGTTCCGCTGGCCCCAGACCATCAGCTGCTCGCGTGCGGCGGCGCGGAACGTGTCGCCGGCGGCCAGCAGCACGGATTGTTCGTGGCGCTGCATGTGCTTGGCCAGCTTGCCGATCGTCGTCGTCTTGCCGGCGCCATTGACGCCCGCGATCATCATCACGAGCGGCTCGTGGCGGCCCAGTTCGAGCGGCTTTTCCAGCGGACGCAGCAGGTCGACGAGCAGGCCCTTCAACGCCACCTTGACGGCGGCCGCGTCGAGCAGCTTGTCTTCCTTCACTTTACGGCGCAGGTTGTCCAGCAGGAATTGCGTGGCATCCATGCCGGCGTCGGACATCAGCAGGGCGGATTCGAGCTCCTCGTACAGGTCTTCGTCGATGCGCGCGCCGACGAACAGCAGCGACAGATTGCTCGACGTCTTGGCCAGTCCGGCCTTCAGGCGCGACATCCAGGAACGCTTGGCTTCCGCGTCGCTGACGGGACGTTCGGCGGTTTCGGGGAACAGCTGGCCTTCGTAGGCTGTCGAAGCGCCCGGAACAACTTCCTCGGGCGCGGCCGGTGCTTCATCGCCGCCGCCGAACAGGCGGCGCAGGAAACCCGGCTGCTCGGCTGGCGCTTCAGCCTCCGGGGTCGCGGGCACTGCGGGTTCGACCGCAGCCGGCGTCTCGGCTTCAGGTTTTTTCTTTTTGAAGAAACTAAACATTGTGTATTCGGGAGGGCGGCGGAATGCCGGATAGGGTCGCGCGTATTCTACCAGAGCGGACCTCGTTCTCCGGTGTGCGTCAACTCTGCCATATTGTGGCTAGAATACAGCTCAACAATAGCAATCCGATCATCGTGCTGGAATTTAGTACGTAACGGGTGTAGATTGTGAACATCGATAAGAAGACGCGTCACCGAGGGACGATCGTGAACGTATCCAGGTTTATCAAGAGGCTCATCGCCGGCGATCACGTGGTGGGCCGTTCGGCGGCATCGCTGCGCAATGTGATCGTGTGGCTCTTCATTGCCCTCGTCGCCCTGTTCCTGACCCATCCATCCAGTCCCGCCAGCGTCTTCGACGCGCCCGTACCATGGCCGGCCGAACTGGGACTCGACGGCAACCTCGGCATGTAATCTGCGCTGCTGGTATCCTGTTATTTCCGAAGGACACCTTTGCGGTTGCAGCGCCATGAAACACCGACTTTTTCTTTTCGACCTCGACGACACCCTGCTCGATTTCAAAGCTTCCGAACAATTGTCGTTCGACCGCACGATGCGCGCGCTGGGCCTGGCCGCGCTTCCCGACGGGCTGTTCGCCCGCTACCAGGCCATCAACATCGCACTCTGGAAAAGTTTCGAGAAGGGCGCCGTGTCGAAGGATTTCCTGAAGGTGGAACGCTTCCGCCGGACGTTCGCCGACAACGGCCTCGACCTCGACCCGGAAGCGGCCAGCCGCCTGTACCTCGAATCGCTGTCGGACACGGTCGTCCTCATCGACGGCGCGCGCGAGCTGTGCGAAACGCTGGCCGGCATCGGCGAAGTGGGCATCATCACGAACGGCGTCGAGCAGATCCAGCATCGCCGCATCGTCAGTGCCGGACTGCGCGACCACGTGTCGTTCGTGGCCACGTCGGAAGCGTGCGGCCACGCGAAGCCGGACAGCCGCTTCTTCGAGTACACCGTCAGGATGGCGCGCGCCTTTACGCATGCGGAAACGGTCATCGTCGGCGACCGCCTCGATGCCGACATCCTCGGCGCCAACCGCTTCGGCATCGAAAGCTGCTGGTTCAATCCCGGCGGGCTCGCCAACGACAGCGAGGCGTTGCCCACCTTCGAAGTGGCGCGCCTGCATGACGTCGTGCCGGCCCTGCGCGGCCTTGCTATTGCCTGAAGAACAGACCGCAAAATATAGCGGGCGCACGCATGAACCTTCCTGGCGAGCACGGCATTAACCCGTGTTTGTCGACGGCCGTCGGGCCACAAGGGAGGGAGAACATGAAAACACGCAGGTTGATCATCGGCGCCGCGCTCGCGGCCGCCATCCAGGGCCAGGCGCTGGCCCAGCAGGTGCCGTTGGCGGATCCGATCCCGGGTCCGATTCCCGCCAGTCCGGTCCGGGTGGGGCTGGAAACGGTCATGACGGGACTGGTGTCCCCGGTCACCGGCGCCGTCGCGCCCGGCGACCGCACCCATTTGTATGTGGCCGACCAGGCGGGCCAGGTCTGGCGTGTTCCCATCGCAAACCGCGAGGACGGCGACGACGACAATCCCGCCAACCGGCAACCGGAATTGTTCCTCGACGTGAGCAGCCTGCTCGTGCCGCTGGGTTTGGGACCGGGAAAATACGACGAGCGCGGCCTGCTGGGCATCGCATTCCACCCGCAGTTCAAGTTCAACGGCCTGTTCTACACGTTCACGTCGCAGCCGGTGAAGGGCGCGGCCGACTTCAGCACGATGCCGGCCGGCGTGGCCCCGAATTGCCAGAGCGTGGTGACGGAATGGCGCGTGCAGCGTCCGGGCAAGCGCAACAGTCCGGTCGACCTGTCCAGCGCACGTGAATTGCTGCGTATCGACAAGCCCCAGTTCAACCACAACGGCGGCGCGCTCGCGTTCGGTCCCGACCAGATGCTGTACGTGGCGCTCGGCGACGGCGGCGGCGGCGATGACGAAGGCGTCGGCCACGCCCCCGAAGGCAATGCGCAAAGCCTGGCGCCGGGCAACGTGCTCGGCAAGATCCTGCGCATCGATCCGCTCGGCCGCAACGCGGCCAACGGCAAATATGGCATCCCGCCCGACAATCCGTTCGTGAACAAGTCCGGCGCCGACGAGATCTTCGCCTACGGTTTCCGCAATCCGTTCCGGATGGCGTTCGACGGGGATGGCCGCCTGATCGCGGGGGAGGTCGGCCAGAACGCCATCGAGGAAGTCGACGTCGTGACGGCCGGCGCCAACTACGGCTGGCGCGTCAAGGAAGGCACGTTCCTGTTCGATACCGCGGGCTTGAGCGCGCCGGGCTTCGTCTACGCCGACAGCCCGGGCCTGCCGGCGGGACTCACGGACCCTATCGCCCAGTACGACCACACGGACGCTGCCGGCCAGCCGGCCGCGCGCACGGCCGTCATCGGCGGGTTCACGTACCGCGGCCACCAGCTGCGCCAGCTGCGCGGCCAGTACGTGTTCGGCGATTACTCGGGCAGCGGCGGCGGCCATCTGTTCGTCCTGGGCCGCAACAACCAGGTGCAGAACCTGGCCGTTGCGGGCCGCGATCCGCTCGGCCTGGCCGTGCTCGGCTTTGCCCGCGACGACCGCGACGAACTGTACCTGCTCGCGAGCAGCACCGGGACCTTGCTCGGCAAGACCGGCGTCGTCATGAAGCTCGTGCGCGCGCCGCGCTGATGCTGCGTCAGCCCGCCTTGGCCGCCTGCGCGTTGCGACGGATGGTGTCCAGGGTGGCGCCCGGCGTGATCAGGTTGCCGTCGTAGCGCAGCTCGATCAGCGCCGGCAGCTTGTGCGTGCGCGTGAACTCGACGGCACGCGCGAGCGCCGGGCCGAAATCGGCCGTCGTCTCGACCGCCTCGCCGTGGCCCCCGTACGCCTGCGCCAGCGCGGCGAAATCCGGATTGTGCAGCTGCGTGCCCGACACGCGGCCCGGATATTCGCGTTCCTGGTGCATGCGGATCGTGCCGAACATGCCGTTGTTGAAGACCAGGAAGATGACGCCGGCGCTGTATTGCACCGCGGTCGCCAGTTCCTGGCCCGTCATCATGAATTCGCCGTCGCCGGCGAACGTCACGACGGTGCGCTCCGGCCGCACGATCTTGGCCGCCACGCCGGCCGGCACGGCGTAACCCATCGCGCCGCTCGTCGGCGCCAACTGCGTGCGCATGGCGCCGTAGCGCCAGAAACGGTGCGCCCACGTCGCGTAGTTGCCGGCGCCGTTCGTGATGATCGTGTCGCGGGGCAGCGCGGCCTGCAGCTCCTGCACCATCTGCCACAGGTCCAGCGGCGCGGTGCCGTCCTTGAAGATGGCGGGGCGTTCCTGCCAGGCGCGCAACTCGGCCTTCGCTTCCTCGACCGTGTGGCGCCACGCGGACGCATCGACCGGTTCCATCGCCGCCAGCATCGATGCCGCCTGCGGCGCGCCGCTCGCGATCATCAACTCGGCCTGGTAGACGCTGCCCAGTTCTTCCGGGTCCGGATGGATGTGCACAAGGCGCTGGCGCGGCACGGGCGATTGCAGCAGCGAGTAGCCGCTCGTCGTCATCTCGCCCAGGCGCGGGCCGAACGCGATCAGCACGTCGGCCTCTTTTACACGCGCGGCCAGCTTCGGATTGATGCCGATGCCCACGTCGCCCACGTAGTGCGGGTGCTCGTTGTCCAGCAGGTCCTGGAAGCGGAACGCGCACGCGACGGGCAGGGCGTTCGCTTCGGCGAAGCGCTGCACGTCGGCGCAGGCCTGGTCCGTCCACGTGCCGCCGCCCAGCAGCAACAGGGGTTTCTTTGCTCCAGCCAGCAGCGTGCGCAGTTGTGAGATCTGCGCGCTTGACGGCGCGCCCTGCGTCGGCTGGTAGCGGCGCGTGTCCGCCACTTCCGCGCGGGCCACGAGCATGTCTTCCGGCAGCGCGAGGACGACGGGGCCGGGACGGCCGCTTGTCGCCACCTGGAACGCGCGCGCCATGTATTCGGGGATGCGCTCGGCGCGGTCGATCTGTGCGACCCACTTCGCCATCTGGCCGTACATGCGGCGGTAGTCGATTTCCTGGAACGCTTCGCGGTCCATGAAGTCGGTGCCGACCTGGCCGATGAACAGGATCATCGGCGTGGAATCCTGGTACGCGGTGTGCACGCCGATGGAGGCGTTGGTCGCGCCGGGGCCGCGCGTGACGAAGCAGATGCCGGGCTTGCCCGTCAGCTTGCCGTAGGCCTCGGCCATGAACGCCGCGCCGCCTTCCTGGCGGTTGATGACGAAGCGGATGTTCGAATCGTGCAGTGCGTCGAGCACGTCGAGATAGCTTTCGCCGGGCACGCCGAAGGCGGTGTCCACGCCGTGGACCTGGAGCGCATCGACCAGGATCTGGCCGCCGCTGCGGGAGGGGTGCGTCATGGTGAGGTCATCCTTATCAAGATGGAATCCGGGCATTCTATGCAACTCGCCCTGGGCTGGCTTTTCAAATAGCGACACGACCTTTCACAAAAGGCAGCGGCGTATCCTGTACAATGCAGCCCGTGAAGCAGGCCAGACAGCCGCTGGTCCACGCCGCAAGGTCGTGGGCGGGAGGAAGGTCCGGACTCCACAGAGCGGGGTGACGGTTAACGGCCGTCCGCCGAAAGCCCGGCGCAAGCCGGGTATAAGGCGAGGAATAGGGCCACAGAGACGAGCGTATTAAGTTACGGTGAAACGCG
>CAMLMV010000003.1 GCA_946481275.1 uncultured Massilia sp. | reverse complement strand
TGGTGCTGCGCTTCGGTAACTCGATCCTGGAACCGCTGTGGCGCGCGCCGAACATTTCCAGCGTGCAGATCACCGTGGCCGAGGAAGTGGGCGTCGGCAGCCGCGCCGGCTTCTACGACGGCGCCGGCGCAATGCGCGACATGGTGCAGAACCACCTGCTGCAGCTGCTGTGCATCGTCGCGATGGAACCGCCGACCTCGCTGTCGCCGGACGCCGTGCGCGACGAAAAACTGAAAGTGCTGCGCTCGCTGCGCCGCCTGTCGCTGGCCGACATCGCGCGCGACACGATCCGCGGCCAGTACATCCACGGCGTCTCCGGCAACCAGGAAGTGCCGGGTTACCACGAAGAGAAGAACGTTCCGGAGCAAAGCAAGACGGAAACGTTCGTCGCCCTGCGCGCATTCATCGACACGTGGCGCTGGTCCAAGGTGCCGTTCTACTTGCGCACCGGCAAGCGCATGGCGCGCCGCTCATCGAAGATCGTCGTCGAGTTCGCGAATCCGCCGTTCCCCCTGTTCCCGCAAGCGGCCGGCGCCGTCGCCAACCGCCTCGTCATCGAACTGCAGCCGGAAGAAGCGATCAAGCTGCAGATCATGGCCAAGCAGCCAGGCAGCGGCATGGAGATGCAGCAGGTCGCGCTGAACCTCGACCTGCAGTCGGCGTTCCAGCAACGCCGCGCGGAAGCCTACGAGCGCCTGCTGATCGACGTCGTGCGCGGCCGCCTCACCCACTTCATGCGCCGCGACGAACTGGAAGCGGCGTGGGAATGGGCCGACCCGATCATCGAAGGCTGGCAGACCCTGGACGAGAAGCCGCATCCGTACGCGGCCGGCTCGTGGGGTCCGGCGGAATCGTTCGCGCTGCTCGCGCGCGACGGCCACAGCTGGGTCGAGTAAGCGTGTCGGGGGCGGCGCGCCCCGTGCGCCGCCCCCTGTTTTAATCGTGCACAATAGCCCGCTGGCATCGTGCACGTTTCCAGTTTAACGCTCCGCAAACGCGCGTGACTTTCCGGTCGTGCGCGATTGGAGCCGGCGGATTGGTGGCGTAGAGTGCGGTGTCTTCCACTCTGACCTCGGACGAATCGCCATGCAGGCAAGCAACTGGAACTCCGCCATGAGCGCACTCGGCGCAATGGCCCTGAAGGACATGGACCGCCGCCGCAAGGCGCGCGGCGAGATGCTGGAGCGCGTGGGCTACGGCCCGCAGCAGACGCCCTCGACGGTCCTGCACACGGAACCCGGCCTGAACGTGCGCCGCTACGGCGCCCCGGCCGACATCACCCCGAACGACAGCCCCGCGGTGCTGATCGTGCCGGCCCCCATCAAGCGCCCCTACATCTGGGACCTGGCGCCCGACGTCAGCGTCGTGCGGCGCTTCCTGGAGCGCGGCTACCGCGTCTACCTGGCAGAATGGGTCGCGCTGCCCGACACGCATGACCACTTCGGCCTGGACGACTACGGCGACCACCTGCTGGCCGCCTGCCGCCGCGCCATCGCGGCCGACGGCGGGCCGGACCAGGTCGTGGTCGCGGGCCACTCGCTGGGCGGCATCCTGGCCGCCATCCACAGCTGCCTGCACCCGGAGGCCGTGCGCGCGACGATCCTGCTGGAATCGCCGCTGCACTTCACGCCCGCATCGAGCTGTTTCGCGCGCCTGATCGACGCGACGCCGCACGCCCGCCCGATCGCGGACACGTTCCGCCAGGTGCCCGGCGTCTTCCTCAACATGATGAGCGCGATGGCCGAGCCGCAGGCGTTCCAGTGGGAGCGCTGGACGGACCGCATGCTGTCGATGACGGACCCGCAGGCGCTCGTCACGCACATGCGCGTGGAACGGTGGACGCACGACGAGTTCCCGCTGCCGGGCCGCCTGTTCACGGAGATCGTGGAGTCGCTGTACCGGCACGACGCCTTCATGCAAGGCAAGCTCGCGCTCGGCAACCGCACGATCGGCCCGCGCGACCTCACGTCGCCGCTGCTGTCCGTCGTCGACCCGCGCAGCAAGCTGATTCCCCCGGATGCGCTGGTGCCGTTCCACGACGCGACGGCCAGCCCGCGCAAGAAGCTCCTCCATTACGAGGGCGACGTGGGCGTCAACCTGCAGCACGTGGGCGTGCTGGTGGGACGCAGCGCCCATGCGCGCCTCTGGCCGCAGGTCTTCGATTGGCTGGACGGGAGCGACGTTCCCGCCGCGTAATTGCACCTGCGCGCGGCGGTGACGGCATGCGCCGGCATGTTGCAAAAAGATTACGCCGGCGAATGCCAAAAGAACACAAAGGAGTATTGCCTGGGTATATACTGAAACATCGCCGTCCGATTTCCCATCGGTACGAACATGACTCAGTGGCTTTCCCGTTCGACCAGGATAGGTTACGTCCTGGTCACCCTCCTCGTGCTGGCGACCGCGGTCCTGCTGGTCTGGCAGCACTATGGGATGACGCGCACCGTCGAAATCTCCCCGCAGCATCCGCATGGCGCCCGGGTGACGGATGACCGCGACACGACGCGCGGCAACAGCGCGAACGGCAATTCGGTCGCGTCGCTGACCGTCACGAAGGATGCGTTCATCATGCGCTGCTATCTGGGCGCCGCCGCAACCTACCCGTTCTGCAAGCTGCAATTCCTGATGGGCGACCCGGTCAAGGGCATCGACATGTCCGGGTACGACACGATCGCGTTCGACCTGCGCTATACGGGCCGGGGCTGGCATGTCCTCAAGCTCCACCTGATGAATTTCGAACCGGAGTTTTCCACGCTGGAGGACTGGAATTCGCAGCGGTTCAACGAGTTGCTGATCAACGTGCCCGCCCAGCCCCGATTCACGGCGCCGATGAATGCCGTGCGCACCGCGGACTGGTGGCATTTCTCGCGCCAGATCCCGCTCTCCAAGAGCTATGTCCGCCTCGACCACGTCACGACCGTGGAATTGGCGACGGACAACTATCACGACACGGGACAGGTGGTCACGGTCGAAGTGCGCAAGATCGAGTTCCGCGGCAAATGGATATCGCGGGCGACGCTGATGAGTTGGCTGGTGTCCGTATGGATCGTGTGTGGCGTGATCGGCCTGTCGCTGGGTCTGCTGCACTACCGGTCCGGCCTGCAAGCCAACAAGACCCGCGTGGAGCAACTGGCCGCCATCGACCGCGAACGCAAGGAGGCCGAGGCGGCCCGCGAGACGGCGCTGGCCGAGGCCGTCGCACTGGCGCGCCAGCGCAGCCAGTTCCTCGCGCAGATGAGCCACGAATTGCGCACGCCGCTCAACGCCATCATCGGCTATGCCGACCTGCTGGGACGCGACCGCGACCACCTGACCGAACGGCTGGCCTCCGGGCTGGCGACCATCCACGAGAGCGGCCAGCATCTGCTTACGCTGATCAACGACATCCTCGACCTGGCGCGGGTGGAAGCCGGCAAGATGGTACTGCACCCGGCGGCCGTGCATCTCGAAACCTTCCTGCAAGTCCTGGCGAACATCATGCGGGTCAAGGCGGAAGAGAAAGGCCTTGGATTCAGCTACGAGCTCGCTCCCGGCCTGCCGGACGCGGTGACGATCGACGAGACGCGTCTGCGCCAGGTACTGCTCAACCTGCTGGGCAATGCGGTGAAATTCACCGACACCGGCAAGGTCTCGCTGCGGGTGTTGCCTGCCGCATCCGCCGGTGCGCCGGACACGGCGCGGCTGCGCTTCGAAGTGGCCGACAGCGGCATCGGCATGGACACGCAACAGCTCGGGCGCATCTTCCAGCCCTTCGAACAGGTGGCGGCCGCGCAGCGGCGCGAAGGCGGCACGGGCCTGGGCCTGGCCATCAGCCAGCAACTGGTGCAACTCATGGGCGGCCATATCGACGTCGCCAGCGCCCCCGGCAAGGGCAGCACGTTCTCGTTCGAGATCGACGTGCCCGTGGCCGCCGCCGCGCCGGCCGCCGTGGCCCCGCACGAGACCCTGACGGGCTACGAGGGCGAGCGCAAGCGGCTGCTGGTCGTGGACGATGTGCCGCAGAACCGCGCCATGCTGCTGGACCTGCTGCAGGACACCGGCTTCATCGTCGCCGCCGCGGCGAACGGGCTCGAATGCCTGGTCCTGCTCGACAGCTTCAGGCCGGACCTGATCCTGATGGACGTGATGATGCCGGTAATGGACGGCAACGAGACGACACGGCAGATACGTCACATGCCGGGCTGGGGCAAGGTCCCGATCATTGCCGTGACCGCCAGCGCCAGCCCGGATGACGAACGCAGGAGCCGCGACGCCGGCGCCGACGCCTTCCTCGCCAAGCCGGTCGACCACGACCTTCTGCTGCGCACCATCGGCAGGCTGCTGGCGCTGCAGTGGCTCACCGGACAGCGGGCGCCGGAAGGCGGCGAGGAAGCCGCCATGACCGTCCCGCCGGCGGACGAAATCGAGGCGCTGTGGCAGCTGGCGCAGATCGGCAGCATGCGCGAGATCCGCGAGCGCGCCGCCTACCTGCGCGGGCTCGATCCGGCCTACGCGCCGTTCGCGAACCGGCTCGACACGCTGGCGCAGGGCTACCATTCGAAGCAGCTGGCGGCCTTCGTGGCGCGCTTCCGGACCGGGGACGCGGCCCGCCGGCATGACGATTTCCAATCGATGCGAACATGACTCAGTGGCTCTCCCGTTCGACCAGGATCGGTTATGCCCTGGTCATCCTCCTGGTGCTGGCGACCCCGGTCCTGCTGGTCTGGCAGCACTACGGCATGACGCGCACCCTCGAGATCTCCCCGCAGCATCCGTATGACGCCGTCGTGACCGACGACCGCGTCCTGCCGCGCGGGAACCCGGCGCCGGGCAATTCGGTCGCGTCGCTGGCCATCGCGAAGGATGCGTACATCCTGCATTGCCAGATGGGGACGGCCGCGCGGTATCCGAATTGCGCCATCCGGTTCCAGCTGGGCGACCCGGGCCAGGGCATCGACTTGTCCCGGTACGACACGGTCACGCTCGACGTGCGCTATACGGGCCACGGCCGGCATGTCGTCAAGCTTCACCTGCTGAATTTCGAACCGGAGTTCTACACGCCGGGCCAGTGGGACGCGCAGCGGTTCAACGAAGTGCTGATCGATATTCCGCCCCAGTCCGAAGTCACGATCCCGATGCACGCCTTGCGCACCGCGGACTGGTGGCATTTTGCGCGCCGGATCCCGCTGTCCAAGAGCTATGTCCGTCTCGATCACGTCACGACCGTGGAACTCCAGGCGGACGACGCCAGCGCCGCCGGTCACACCATCACGGTCGAAGTGCGCAAGATCGAGTTCCGCGGAAAATGGATCTCCAGGACGACCCTGCTGACCTGGCTGATGGCCGCATGGATAGGCTGCGGCATGCTTGGCCTGTCGCTGGGTCTGCTGCACTTCCGGTCCGGCATGCAAGCCAGCAAGACGCGCCTGGAACAGCTGGCCGCCATCGACCGCGAACGCAAGGAAGCCGCGGCCGCGCGTGAAGCGGCCCTGGCCGAGGCCGTCGCACTCGCGCGTCAGCGCAGCCAGTTCCTCGCGCAGATGAGCCACGAATTGCGTACGCCGCTCAACGCCATCATCGGCTATGCCCAGCTGCTGGGACGCGACTGCCGCGACCTCACTGAACGCCAGTCCGCCGGCCTGGCGACCATCCATGAAAGCGGCCAGCACCTGCTCACGCTGATCAACGACATCCTCGACCTCGCGCGGGTCGAAGCGGGCAAGATGGTGCTGCACCCGGCCCCCGTGCATCTCGATACGTTTCTCCAGGTTCTGGCCAACATCATGCGCGTCAAGGCCGAGGAAAAAGGCCTCGCGTTCAGTTGTGAGCTCGCACCCGGCCTGCCGGCCGCGGTGACGGTCGACGAGACGCGTCTGCGCCAGGTACTGCTCAACCTGCTGGGCAATGCGGTGAAATTCACCGACACCGGCAAGGTCTCGCTGCGGGTGCTGCCGGCCGCGCCCTCCAGTGCGCCGGACAGCGCGCGGCTGCGCTTCGAAGTGGCGGACAGCGGCATCGGCATGAACACGCAACAGCTCGGGCGCATCTTCCAGCCCTTCGAACAGGTCGCGACGGCGCAGCGGCGCGAGGGCGGCACGGGCCTGGGCCTGGCCATCAGCCAGCAACTGGTGCAACTCATGGGAGGCAGGATAGCCGTCGCCAGCGCCCCGGGTAAAGGCAGCACATTCTCGTTCGAGATCGACGTGCCCGTGGCCGCCGCCGCGCCGGCCGCCGTGGCCCCGCACGAGACCCTGACGGGCTACGAGGGCGAGCGCAAGCGGCTGCTGGTCGTGGACGATGTGCCGCAGAACCGCGCCATGCTGCTGGACCTGCTGCAGGACACCGGCTTCATCGTCGCCGCCGCGGCGAACGGGCTCGAATGCCTGGTCCTGCTCGACAGCTTCAGGCCGGACCTGATCCTGATGGACGTCATGATGCCGGTGATGGATGGGAACGAGACCACGCGGCAGATACGGCATATGCCGGGCTGGGGCGACGTCCCCATCGTCGCCGTGACCGCCAGCGCCAGTGCCGAAGACGAACGCAGGAGCCGCGACGCCGGTGCCAGCGCCTTCCTTGCCAAGCCCGTCGATCACGAGCTCCTGCTGCGCACCATCGGCAGGCTGCTGGCGCTGAAGTGGACCACGGGGCAGCCGGCGCCGGAGGGCGGCGAGGAAGCCGCCATGACCGTCCCGCCTGCCGACGAGATCGAGACGCTGTGGCAGCTGGCGCAGATCGGCAACATGCGCAAGATCCGCGAGCGGGCCGGCTACCTGCGGGGGCTCGATCCGGCCTATGCGCCATTCGCGGACCGGCTCGACACGCTGGCGCAGGGCTACCATTCGAAACAACTGGTCGCCTTCGTGGCGCGCTTCCGGAACAATTCCGAAAAAGTACTGGATGACCGGTCGGTCTAGGTTCCTTTTATCACTACATCATCGTGCAAGACCGGCTTCTGGCGCGAGGAACTGGGCGCCCCCTGGTACGCATTCAAGGACGCGGGCGGCGAGATCGTCCTGGCCTTGCCCAGGGCGGAGGTGCATGGCGTGAACGGGAAAATGCAGGCCGACCACTATCACGCGGCGGGCACGGACTGACGGAAAAACCATGACAAGTGTGCAACGCTTGGGTATATACTGAAACGTCCCTACCCGAACTTCGGGGGTGTGCACATGAGTCTGCCGCTCTCCTTTCCGACCAAGATAAGTTACGTCCTGGTCATCCTGCTGCTGCTCGCGACGCCGTCGTTGCTGGTCTGGCAGCACTACGGGATGACCCGCACCCTCGAGATCTCCCCGCAGCAGCCACATGGCGTCAAGGTGGTCGACGACCGCGACAAGACACGCGGCTACAACGCGAACGGCAATTCGGTCGGTTCGCTGACGATCACCCCCGATGCCATCGTGATGCGGTGCCACCTGAGATCGGCCGCAACCTATCCGTTCTGCAGCCTGCAGTTCCAGTTGGGCGACCCGGTCAAGGGTATCGACATGACGCGCTACGACACCATGTCGTTGGATCTGCGCTATTCGGGACAAGGCCGCCATGTCATCAAGATTCACCTGATGAACTTCGAGCCCGACATTTCCACGCTGAGCGACTGGAACTCGCAACGGTTCAACGAAGTCCAGCTCCAGCTTCCCCCTCAGCCCAGGTTCACGATCCCGCTGCACGCCTTGCGCACGGCGGACTGGTGGCGCAGCTCGCGCGCGATCCCGCTGTCAAAGAGCTATGTCCGCCTCGACCACGTCACCTCGGTGGAAGTGGCGACCGACGATGTTCCCAAGGAACAGGTAATCACGATCGAGGTGCGGTCGATCAAGTTCAGCGGCAAATGGATCTCGAAAACGACCCTGCTGACGTGGCTGGTCGTCGCATGGATCGCGTGCGGCGTACTCGGCCTGTCGCTGGGTCTGCTGCATTTCCGCACCAGTCTCGCGGCCACCCGGTTGCGTCTGGAACAGCTGGCCGCGATCGACCGGGAACGCAAGGCGGCGGAGGCGGCGCGCGAGACCGCGCTGGCCGAGGCGGTCGGACTCGCCCGCGAACGGAGCAACTTCCTCGCGCAAATGAGTCACGAATTGCGCACGCCGCTCAACGCCATCATCGGCTACGCCCAGTTGCTGCGGCGCGAGCGGCTGCCGCTGAACGAACGGCAGGCCGCGGGCCTGGCCACCATCCATGAGAGCGGCCAGCACCTGCTCACCCTCATCAACGACATCCTGGACCTGGCGCGCGTCGAGGCCGGCAAGATGGAATTGCACCCGGCCGCCGTGCATCTCGACACCTTCCTGCGCGTCGTGGTCGACATCATGCGGGTCAAGGCGGAAGAAAAAGGCCTGGCGTTCAATTACGAACTGGCGGCCGGCTTGCCGGACGCGGTGACGATCGACGAGACCCGCTTGCGGCAGGTGCTGCTCAACCTGCTGGGCAACGCGGTGAAATTCACCGACCGCGGTGCGGTCTCCCTGCGGGTGTCGCGGGCGCCGCCCGGTCCGCAGGACGACGAGGCCACCACGCGGCTGCGCTTCGAGGTCGCCGACAGCGGCATCGGCATGGGTGCGCACCAGCTCGGGCGTCTGTTCCAACCCTTCGAACAGGTGGCCGACGCACACCGGCGCGCGGGCGGCACGGGCCTGGGCCTGGCCATCAGCCGGCAATTGGTGCGCCTCATGGGCGGCAACATCGAGGTCGCCAGCGCGCCTCACGAGGGCAGCACGTTCTCGTTCGAACTCGCGGTGCGGGCCGCGGCCGGCAGCCCGGCCGCCGCGCCGTCGCCGGGCCGCATCGTCGGTTACCAGGGCGAGCGCAGGCGCGTGTTGATCGTCGACGACGTGCCGCAGAATCGCGCGATGCTGGTGGACCTGCTGGAGGAGACCGGGTTCGTCGTGGCCGCGGCGTCGAACGGCCTGGAGTGCCTGGTGCTGCTCGACAGCTTCAAGCCGGACCTGATCGTGATGGACGTCATGATGCCGGTCATCGACGGCAACGAGACGACGCGGCGGATCCGCCAGATGCCGGGATGGCGCGCAGTCCCGATCGTCGCCGTCACGGCCAGCGTCAGCCCCGACGACGAACGGACATCCCGTGCGGCCGGCGCCAGTGCCTTCCTCGGCAAGCCGGTGGACGTCGACAACCTGCTCGACACCATCGGCAACCTGCTATCACTGCACTGGATCAGCGAACAACGGCCGCCCGAGGCGGAGGGACAGACCCGACTCGTCGTCCCGCCGGCCGGGGAGATCGACATCCTGTGGCAACTGGTCCGGATCGGAAGCATGCGCGAGGTGCGGGAGCGGGCGGACTACCTGCAGGCGCTCGATCCGGCCTATGCGCCGTTCGCGGCGCGCCTGCACGCCCTGGCGCAGGGCTATCATTCGAAGAACCTGGCAGCCTTCGTGGCACGCTACCGGACCGAAGACACGGTGCCGCCGCCGTGACACGATCACTGCTGCGCCGCGTCGTCGTTGTCGTCGCGACCCAGAAGTTCGCTGGACCACTCCTGCCACGTGCAGTTGGGGCAACGCCGCCACAACAGGATCAGGAAAAACGTCGCGCAACCGAATGCCAGCACGATCGCGTGCAACGCGAGATCCGGTTCGAGGCCGTACAGTAAATCCAGCATGGCGCACCTACCTTCCTGGCGGAATCATTCATGGCGATACCGCATGATTCCAATGTAGACCAAGCCGGCGGGCGTGTCCAGCGCGCTTCAGATGGGTTTCAGGAACAGACCGATGGTGAGTGCAATGCCGATGCAGACGATGGCGATGCGCAGCGCCTTCTCGTTGACGCGGTGCAGCGCCCACGCGCCCAGCAAGCCGCCGATGATGGCCCCCGCCGCCAGCACGCCGCACTGCAGCCAGTGCAGGTCGGGCGACGTCAGGAACAGGACGACCGCCGACGCATTCATCACGCCGGCCAGCACATTTTTCGTGGCGCCCGCGTTGCGCGCGGCGAGACCCGCCATCGTCAGCGCGGCCAGCATCAGGATGCCGATGCCGCCACCGAAATAACCGCCGTAGACGGCGATCAGGAATTGCGCGCACGCCGTCGCGACGGGGCCCAGGTGCACGGCGCCGGCCGCACCGGGCTTGCGCAAGAAGCTCCCCCACGTGAACACGGCCGTCGCGAACAGCACGAGCCACGGCACGAGCCGCGCGAACACGGCGGGCGACGTGTGCAGCAACAGCAGCCCGCCCGCCGCGCCGCCGGCGATGCTCAGCACGAACAGCGCCCGGAACGGCAGGCCGCCCGCGCCGCTCACCAGCTTGCGGCCGGCGTATCCGGACGTGATCTGCGCGGGGAACAGCGCGACGGTCGACGTGATGTTGGCGGCGAGCGGCGACATGCCGGAGACGATCAGCGCGGGCAAGGTGACGAACGAACCGCCGCCCGCCAGCGCGTTCTGCACGCCGGCCCACAGCCCGGCCAGGAAGACGAGCAGCAGCATCATGCTGCCGCTCCATATTGACGTTCGGTGGCGATGGATGGGCGTGGTGTCGGCATGGCGTGAAGATGAGCGCGCGGAAGCTCATCTTACACCGCCGGCCGCCAGTGGCGGCGGTGCGTGTAGCCCCGGCGCCGCGCACGCACGGTACGCTGTCACGCAGGAGCTGCAATGCGGCTCAGCGCACGAGGGCCGGATACGTGAACGCGACGAAGTGGACGGCGTTCAGCGCGAAGTGCGTGAGGATCGCGCCCTCGATGCGTCCCGAACGCAGGTACGCGGCGGCGTAGCCGAAGCCCGCCAGCGTGGCAAAGGCCACAAGCATCGGGCCGCCGGCCGCGTGCGCGAGCCCGAACAGCAACGTCGAAACGATGACCGCGACGGCCACGCCGTAGCGTCTTCCCTCCATGCCGCGCGCCAGTCCGCCCAGCAGGAAGCCGCGGAAGAATGCCTCCTCGGTCACGCAGGTGATCAGCAGATTATTGACGAGGAACCAGGATGTCCACGGCAGCCATTTGACGTCCGGCCGAACCACGCCAAGCAGCACGCCCGCGCCGAGTACGACGACGGGCGTCGCCGCCAGCACGGGCAGAGTGCGGCGCAGCATGGGCAGCCAGTCGGCACGCGCGCGGATCGGTGCACAGAACACCCCCATCAGCACGATGCCGGCGATGGCCTTGTCGAAGTTCGCGTACAGCGTGAACGGCGGCGCGCCCGCGGATACCTGCACGTGGTCGACCAGCAGCGGATTGTGGAACCCGGGCAGCCGGTGCAGCGCCAGCAGCAGCGCACACAGGCCTGTCAGCACGAGCAGCGGGATGCGGAGCCAGGCCCGGTCGCTCGTGCGCGCGCCGAGCGCCAGCGCTAGACAGACCGCGGTGACGGCGACGCCGCGCCAGTCGAGCATCTTCATCGCGAGACCGGCCACGCATGCGACCAGCAACCCGACGCACCAGGCCCAGTCGCGGTTCCCGCGCACGGCCGGCGCCGGGATCCACAACGTGAGTACGGCCAGCGCCAGTGCGCCCAACGCCAATGACGGATCGGGAGCGATCGGCATGGTCACCCGTGCGAACGTTTGTGCATCTGCCTGTGCATGCGGCGCAGGCTCAGCCAGACGAGGCCCGCGACGACGGGCACCAGCGCGCCCGTGAGCATGTCAGGATTGACCGGCATGCCAAGGCTCTTCAATCCCTTGCCCGCGTAGCCGAGCAGACCCACGACATAGTACGAGATGGCGGCCACCGACAGGCCCTCGACGGCCTGCTGCAGGCGCAGCTGCTGGGCGGCGCGGCGGTCCATCGATTGCAGGATTTGCCGGTTCTGGTTTTCCTGGACGATGGAGACGCGCGTGCGCAGCAGGTCGTTGACGTTGGCGATGCGGCGCGCGAGCGCTTCCTGGCGCGCGCCCGTGGATTCGCATGTGTTCATCGCGGGCGTGAGGCGGCGGTCCATGAATTCCTCGACGGTCGGCACGCCTTCGATGCGCGCCTCGCGCAATTCCTCGATGCGGGCCTTCACGAGGCGGTAGTACGCCTTCGACGCGGAAAAGCGGTAACCGTTGTCGAGCGAGAGCTTTTCCAGGCGCGCCGCCAGCTTCGTGATCTGTGCCAGCAGGTCCTGGTCGCCCGCGACGGCCTCGCCCGCAACCATGCGTTCGGCGAGCGTGGCCAGTTCGGCCTCGATGTCGTCCAGTGCATTGGACACCGTGCGCGCGGCCGGCAGGCCGAGCAGCGCCATCATCCGGTACGTGTCGATCTCCAGCACGCGCTGCGCGAGGCGGCCGGCCTGCTGCGCGCGCATCTCGACGTCGCGCAGCACGAAGCGCGAAAAGCCGTCGGACTGGATCGCGAAATCCGTCCAGACTTCCCCGCCCTGCATGACGCGCGAGCCGACCAGGTTATTGCTGGCGAAGCCGTCCTGCAGCGCGGCCGGATCGGCGGCGCCGCGCTCCAGCAGCACGTGCGCGGCCGACATCAGGCGGCCGTGCAGGCCGAGGATCCACGACTGCGGCAGGTGCGCGAGCGGCATGCGCGCGAACGCCTCGGCAATCGGCAGCCCCGGCGCGATCTTCTCCGTGAACGTGTAGGTCGCGAACTCCGTGTGCCGTTCCCACTTGAGGCGGAAGCGGCCGAAGTCGTGATAGAAGTGATTGGCCGTCACGTTCGGCGCCGCAACGCCGAAGTGCCCGCACAGCGCGGCGAGCAGCGCATGCTGGTTGGGACCATGCTCGCTGCGCGATCCGGACTCGCTGGCGCGGTACACGGCCAGGTGGGTGATGGCTTCGGGCGCTTCCAGCCGGAGGAAGGGACGGGAATGGATTTCGGCGGCCAGCGGAATGCGCTGGGCGTGGCTCAGGCTCGGGTAAGCGGTCGTCATGGTTCGATTGGTCGGCTCGGCAATATTTTCAATTGTACATGCGTATGCACAGCGCCGGAACGGCGTCGACTCCAACCTTGACCGAATAAAGTTCAGCGCGCGGCAAAACCACTAACGCAGTCAGCCCAAATGACCGTTTTGGTCTGACCACTTGCAACATTATCCCGACCAAACTAAGATGCGATCTTGGCAATCGCCTCCACTTTTTCCTGGACTGAAACAATGAGAAAAATGCCCGCGCCACCCGATGCGATTGCGAGCGAGCCGCGACTGTATCGCGTGGTGTCGAGCCGGATCGAAGCGTTGATCCGCGAAGAGAACATCAGGCCGGGCGAACGCCTGCCCGCCGAGCGCGACCTGGCCACGAAGCTGGGCGTCTCGCGCACGTCGCTGCGCGAAGCGCTGATCGCGCTGGAATTGGGCGGCGTCGTCGAGGTGCGCGGCGGCTCCGGCGTGTACGTCAGCGAACAGGCGGCGCCGAAGACGACGCGGCCGGCGGCCGGTCCCGGTCCGTTCGAGGTGCTGGCCGCGCGCCGCATGATCGAGGTCGAGGTCGCGGCGCTGGCCGCGAAGAACGCGACGCCGGCGGCCGTCGATGCGATCCTCGTCGCCGTCGAACAGATGGAGCAGAACCAGGACAACCTGGGCGAGAACGAATCGGCCGACCGCAACTTCCACCTCGCGATCGCGCGCGCGGCCGGCAACAGCGCCCTCGTCGGCGTGATCGAATACCTGTGGGCGCAGCGTGGCAGCCTGTGGCACAAGCTGACGGAGCACTTCCAGACCGAGGAATTGCGCCAGCTGACGCTCCTCGACCACCGCGCGATCCTGGCCGCCATCGCCTCGCACGACGTGGCCGGCGCCCGCTCGGCCATGCGCGCGCACCTCGACCGCGTCACCCGCACCTTCTCACGCGGGTGAGCATGGAGATCTGGGTCGACGCCGACGCCTGCCCGGCCGTCATCAAGGACATCCTGTTCCGCGTGGCCGACCGTGTGCAGCTGAACGTCACGCTCGTGGCCAACCAGTTGATCCGCGTGCCCGGCTCGCGCTTCATCCGCGCGCTGCAGGTGCCTGCCGGCGCGGACGCCGCCGACGCGGAAATCGTCGCGCGCGTGCAGCCCGGCGACATCGTCGTGACGGGCGACATTCCCCTCGCCGCCCTCGTGCTGGACAAGGGCGGCATGCCCCTCAATCCGCGCGGCGAGTGGTACACCAGGGACACCATCGCACAGCAGCTGACGATGCGCGCCTTCATGGACGAACTACGCTCGAGCGGCGTCGACACGGGCGGGCCGAGCGCGTTCAGCCAGGCGGACCGGCAGCGGTTCGCGAATGCGCTCGACCGCGAACTCGCGAAGCGCCAGCACAAGCCATGACCGGCCCCGTACTCGCCGCCGCCCAATACACCGCCGTGGCGGGCGACATCGCCGCCAACGCCGGCCGGCACCTGGACATCATCGATGCCGCGCACCGGCAAGGCGTGAACATCCTCGTCTTCCCCGAACTGTCGCTGACGGGCTATGAGCCGACGCTGGCCGGCCGTCTTGCACAGGCGGCGGACACCGACTGCATCGCGCCGTTGCGTGCGCGTGCGCGGGAAACCGGGATGACGGTCATCGCCGGCCTGCCGCTGCGGTCCGGCAGCACGGAAAAGCCCTGCATCGCCGCCTTCATCCTGCACCCGGACGGCACCTCGACCGTGCAGACGAAGCGGCACCTGCACACGGGCGAGGAACAGTATTTCAGCGCGGGCACCGGCGGGCCGCTGCTCGACGCCGCCGGCATGCCGGTGGCGCTGGCGATCTGCGCGGACTTCTGCCAGCCCGCGCATGCGGCCGCCGCGGCGTCCGCGGGCGCGCGCATCTACGCCGCGAGCGCCCTGGTCGGCGAGACCGGGTATCCGGTCGACAGCGACCTGCTGCAGGGTTATGCGCAGCGCCACCACATGGCCGTCCTGCTCGCGAACCACGGCGGTCCGACGGGCGGCTGGACGCCGGTTGGACGCAGCGCGTTCTGGGATGAAGAGGGCCGGCTGGTCGCGGCGACGCCCGGGCCGGGCGACTGCCTGCTCGTCGTCAGGGCGGGCGCCGACGGTTGGGTGGCCTGATCACAGGAAGCCGAACAGCTTCTTGCCCGCGTTCGGGCGGCGCGCATCGATCATGTCGCCGATCTTCTTCTTGTCGAAGCGCTCCAGCAGTGTCTCGGCCCCGGCGCGCAGCTTCAACGCCAGTTCCTCCTTGTAGAGCGGTACGATCGCGAAGAACGCGATCTCCTTGTCGCCGTCGATGCGCAGCCGGTGGAATTCATCCGGCACGCTGATGGACGGCAGCAGGATGCAGCCGTCGAAGCGGACGTCCGCCGCGTACGGCTCCGCGGGGTCGCCATTCGGCACCGTATGCCCCCAGCCCAGCCAGGTCCCGTACTTGTGCGGCAGCCGGGCGAGCGTCTTGATCAGCCGGACGGGCCAGTACCAGCGCTCGTCCTCGAACGATTCCTTGTCGAGCTTCCAGTCCGGCGGCAGGGTGATCATCAACTCCGCGTGGCGCGGGACGTCGGCGCCCGGCGGCGTCGACATCGGCAGGTCGCTCATGCCGGACGTGACCAGCCGGATGAAGGGATACTCGTCCGTTGGCTTGACGATGTGGACGTCGATGTGGACCGTGTCGGACACCAGTTCGTGGAACACGCAGTCGACGGGCCCGAGGTGCCGGTCGATGTGGTCCGAAATCTGCTGCAGGCAGATCTCGCCCTGCGGCGGCGCCCACGGCGTGCTCTCCGTGTGGTGATAGATCGGATCGCCGTGCAAGGACACGACGTTGCTGGCTCGGTATGCGCTCATCGCGGCCCCCTCGAATGCTGACCCGGTGAGTCTAGCAGCGCGGGGGGCGCGAAAATGCGCGCTTTTCCACTACGCGAAGACTTCCGGTTGCCGCAGCGTGCCGACCGCCTGTGCCACCGACGACGCGTGCGCGCACATCGTCCCGGCCGCATCGGCGCTCTGCTCGACCAGTTCGGCCGTCTGCCGCGTCGTCTGTTCGATCTCGCGGATCGACGCGCGCACCTGTTCGATGCCGTCGCGCTGTTCCTGGCTCGCGCCCGAGATGGCGGTCATGATGTCGGCCACGCGCTGGACCGAGCCGACGATCTGGTGCATCGCCTGCCCCGCTTCGTCCACGAGCCGGCCGCCCGCGTCCACGCGCACGACGGAATCGCCGATCAGCTGCCGGACTTCCCTGGCCGCCTGCGCGCTGCGCTGGGCGAGACTCCGCACTTCGCCCGCCACGACGGCGAAGCCGCGTCCCTGCTCGCCCGCGCGCGCCGCTTCGACGGCCGCGTTGAGGGCCAGGATGTTCGTCTGGAAGGCGATGCCGTCGATGACATTGACGATGTCCTGCACTTCGCGCGAGCTGGAACGGATAGCCTCCATCGTCTGCACGACGTCCGCGACCACGTCGCCGCCCTTCACGGCCAGCGCGGACGCCGACGCGACCAGTTCGTCGGCCAGCGCCGCGTGATCGACGTTGCGCTTGACGGTTGCCGTCAGGTGATCCGCCGCGACGGCCGCCTGTTCCAGCCGCATGGCCTGCGCCGCGGCCCGCTCGGACAGGTCGGCGCTGCCCGCCGCCACCGCGCCGGACGTCTGCGTGATCAGGTCCATGTCGCGCGCCACCTGGTCCGCGCTGCTGCGCATCGCCCGCAAGGTGTCGCGCAAGGTGGCGGCGCTGGCCGCGACGGCCGTCGTCTCGCGCTGCAGGCGGACCGCCAGGTACGACAGCACGGCCGCCTCGACGACGACGTACACGGCATGCAGCAGCACGATGCCGATGCCGGGATGCGTGAAGCACATGGTCGGATAACCCCACGCCTGCAGGTAGTTGAACGTGAGGTGGTGGACGGCGGCCGTGGCGGCGGCGGCGACGATCACGCGCCAGTCCTGGTAACAGACGAGGAAGGCGAGCAGGACGAAGATCCCGAAATGCAGCTCCGTCATGCCGTGCGCCTGGTGGATGTTCAGGGCGCAGAACAGCATCAAGGCGACGGCCACGGACAGCCGCGCGGCGAGCCGGCCCGGCGCGGCCGCGATCAAACCACTCGGCACGAGGGCAAGCGGCAGGCCGGCGGCGAGCGCCAGCACCAGCGAGTCGTACACGGCGCCCAGCGCCAGCGACGTGGCGAAGAGCGCCCACAGGACGGCGAGGAACAGTTTATCGGCGTTGTTGGCATGGTCGGTGGTGGAGCCGGATGAGATCGGATTCATTTTGTGATTTCCCTAGTTATTTATCCGTAACACATTGATTTTTAACGTCTATCGAAGCGGCAACGTTTTATGATATTGGGAAATTTTTATTGGATTCTTGCAGATTGTCACGACCGCGCGACTGTGCTCCGAACGGTGTGCCGCTTTCCCTCATCAATACGCGGAAAAACAACAAGACCTGCCCGCGGCCCGGGTTTAGCCTTGAACCCATGAAAAAAATCTCGATCATCGACTCCCATACGGGCGGCGAGCCGACCCGGCTCATCGTGGACGGCGGCCCGGATCTTGGCGACGGCCCCCTGTCCGAACGGCTCGCGCGCATGCGCGCCGGGCACGACCACATCCGCACGGGCACCGTATGCGAACCGCGCGGTTCGGACGTCCTCGTGGGCGCGCTGCTGTGCGAGCCGCATGCGCCGGACTGCGCGGCGGGCGTCATCTTTTTCAATAATGTGGGCTACCTCGGCATGTGCGGGCACGGCACGATCGGCCTCGTCGTGTCGCTGGCCCATCTCGGCCGCATCAAGGCCGGACGCCACCGCATCGATACGCCCGTCGGCGTCGTGACGGCCGAGCTGCACGAGGACGGTTCCGTGAGCATCGACAACGTGCCGTCGTACCGGACGCGCAAGGACGTCCACGTCGATGTCGCGGGCCATGGCGCCGTGCGCGGCGACGTGGCGTGGGGCGGCAACTGGTTCTTCCTCATCAAGCACCATGCGTTCGACATCGTCCCGGCCAACATCCCCGCGCTGACCGCGTTTGCGCAAGCCGTCATGGCCGCACTGGCCGCACAAGGCATCACCGGCGATGGCGGCGCGCCGATCGACCACGTGGAACTGTTCGCCCCATCGCTCATCGCGGACAGCCGCAACTTCGTACTGTGCCCCGGCAAAGCGTACGACCGCTCGCCCTGCGGCACGGGCACGAGCGCGAAACTGGCTTGCCTGGCCGCGGACGGCAAGCTGGAACAAGGCGCCGTCTGGCGCCAGGAGAGCATCATCGGCAGCGTGTTCGAAGGCAGCTACCGGCGCGCGGGCGATACCGTCGCGCCGACGATCCGCGGCACGGCCTGGGTCAGCGCCGAGTCCACCTTGCTGTTCGACGACGGCGATCCGTTCGTGTGGGGCATCCCGGCCTAGGACTGTTTCATCTGCAGCCCATCTGCAGCCCATAAGCGCTCGGGCTCATGCCCACGTACGATTTGAACTGGCGGCTGAACGCGCTGTGGTCCGTGTAGCCGCACTCGTACGCGATCTCCGCGATCTTCGCACCCGGATTCTGCTCGATCAGGGTGCGCGCGGCCGTCAGCCGGCATTGCACGAGCAGCTGCCGCGGCGAGTGCTGGAACACTTTCTGGAACAGCCGCTCCACCCGCGACAGCGACAACCCCGCTTCCTCCGCCAGCGCCTTGAGCGAGATATTGTCCCGATAGTTCTCGCTGATGTGCTGCGCGATCCGGGCGATCTGCCGGTACGCCGGGTGCAGGTCGTCGAGCAGGCCGAGGTCTTGCGACGTGCCGATCAGACCGACCACGCCGCCATCCTTGCCGAACAGCGGAATCTTCTTGGTGATGCACCACCCGCGGCTGCGGCCGGGGTAGATGTGCAGCTCGAGCTGCTTGTCGATCGCCGTGCCGCTGGCGATGACCTGCCGGTCCTGTGCGAGATACGTCTCGGCCAGCGCGCGCGGGAACAGTTCCAGCGCCGTCTTGCCGAGCACATCCTTCTTGTGCCGAACTCCGCAGCGCCGCACCATCGTGCGGTTGATGCTCACATAGCGTCCGTCCCGGTCCTTGACGAAGAATGCGACGTCGCCGAGCGCGTCGAAGATCGCCTCGACGGCCTGCATGCCGATGGTGTCGATGGCCTGGATGGTGGTGTCGTCGATCATGGTGTCCTCCAGGACGTGAATATAGGCGCGTTGCATCCGCATGGCAAACGGCGCCCGGCTATTGTGCCGATTTCGGCTTCCCCGGCGCCCGCATCGCGCAAGACCCTCCGGCCGAACAGGCCTAGCATGGATGCTTTCAAAAGGAGACTAACCCATGTGGAAAGGTGTTCTGCCCGCCGTCACCACCAAGTTCAACGAGGACGGCTCGCTCGACCATGACGAAATGCTGCGCTGCTTCGGCGTCCAGATGGACGCCGGCGTGGATGGCCTCATCGCCTGCGGTTCGCTCGGCGAGGGTCCGATGCTGTCGCACGACGAGCGCATCCAGGTCCTCAGGCTGTGCAAGGAGGCGGCCGGCCCGAAACCCGCGCTGCTGACGGTCGCCGAAGCGTCCACGCGGGATGCGTGCGCGCTGGCGCAAAAGGCGGCGAAAGCGGGCGCGGACGGCCTGATGGTCGTCCCCAGCACGATCTACCACACGGATCCGCGCGAGACGGTGGCGACCCTGCGCGCCATCGCGCAGGCGGGCGACCTGCCGATCATGATCTATTCGAACCGCCTCGCCTACCGCGTCGACGTGACCGTCGAGATCATGGAGGAGCTGGCGGACGACGCGCGCTTCGTCGCCGTCAAGGAATCGTCGGACGACATCCGCCGCAGCACCGACATCATCAACCGCTTCGGCGACCGCTTCGACCTGCTGACGGGCGTCGACAACCTCGCGTTCGAAGCGCTCATGGTCGGCGCCCAGGGCTGGGTGGCCGGCGTGGGCCTCGCCTTCCCGCAGGAGACGGTGGCGATCTGGCGGCTCGTGCAGGCCAAACGCTACGACGAGGCGCTGCGCATCTACCGCTGGTTCCGCCCCCTGCTGGACCTGGACGTCTCGACGTACCTCGTCCAGAACATCAAGCTCGCGGAAGCGATCGCCATCGGCTCGAACGAGCGCGTGCGCGCGCCTCGGCTGCCGCTGGCCGGCGAGCGCCGCGCGCAGGTGGAGCGGACGATCCGCTCCGCCATCGCCAACCGCCCCACCCTGCCCGCGCTGGCGTGAAACGGCCGGACGTGATCGTCGTGGGCGCCGGCATCGTCGGCGCCGCGTGCGCGGCGGAGCTGCAGGCGCTCGGGCGCGGCGTGCTGCTCATCGATGCGAACCACCCGGGCTGCGGCGCGACGGCGGCCGGCATGGGCCACCTCGTCGCCCTCGACGAGACGGACGATGAACTCGACCTGTGCCTGCTGTCGCTGGCGCGCTGGGACGACTGGCTGTCCGCCCACGCAGGGCTCGCGGAACACGTCCGCTGCGGCACGCTGTGGGTCGCCGGGGACGATGCGCAGATGGCGCATGCGCGCATGCGCGCCGAACGGCTGGGCCGGCGGGGGTGGGATGCCGTGGGAGTCTCTGGCGACGAGCTCGCGCGCATGGAGCCCGCACTGCGCACCGGCCTCGCGGGGGGCGTGCGCGTCGCGCGCGACGGCGTCGTCTACCCGCCCGCCGTCGCGCGCGAGCTGGCCGGCACGCTCGTCGCGCTGGGCGGGCGGACGCGGTTCGGCACGGCCGTCGCCCGCATCGACGATGGCGGTGTCACGCTGGCCGACGGTGAGCGCATCGACGCCGGCGACGTCGTCGTCGCGACGGGGACCGCCGTGACGCGCCTGCTGCCGGACATCCCGATCTTTCCGCGCAAGGGCCACCTCGCCATCACGGCCCGCTACCCGCGCCGGTTGTCCCACCAGGTCGTGAGCATGGCTTATGGGCAAACTGAGGGCCAGACGGAAGCCGGCAGCGCCGCCCTCGCCGTCGCCGCGAACGTCCAGCCGCGCATCACGGGCCAATGGCTGATCGGGTCGTGCCGCCAGGACGGCATCCGGCATGCCGACGTCGATCCGCGCGTGCTGGCGCACGTGCTGCGCTCGGCCATCGCGCTGCTGCCCTGCCTGGCCGACATGAAGATCATCCGCAGCTGGACCGGCATGCGGCCCGCCACGTACGACGGGCGTCCCGTTATCGGACGCCACCCGACGTTCGATCGCGTATGGCTCGCCGCCGGCCACGAAGGTCTCGGCGTGACGACCGCGTTCGGCACCGCGCAACTGCTGGCCGACCTGATGCTGGACCGCCCCGCTTCCATCGCCGCCGCACCTTATTCACCGTCGAGGTTTGCCCATGTCCCCGCCTGATTCCCCGATCCGCGTGCTGGTCGATGGCGGCGCGGTCGACGTCCCGTGCGGCGTCACCGTCGTCGCGGCGCTCGTCGCCGCCAATTCGCTGTGCACGCGCCGCTCCGTCACGGGCCAGCGCCGGTTCGCGTTCTGCGGCATCGGCCAGTGCCAGGAATGCCGCGTCACCGTCGACGGCTGCATGAACCAGCTGGCATGCAGGACGATCTGCGCGGACGGCATGGCCATCGACACGGGAGGCGACTGGTGAAGAACGTATTACACATCGTCGGCAGCGGTCCGGCGGGACTGAGCGCGGCGCGAACCGCCCTCGACGCCGGCGCAAGAATCTGCCTGATCGACGATAATCATGCCCCGGGCGGCCAGATCTGGCGCGGCGGACCGGCGCGCTGGACCGACGCCCGCGCAAGCGACGCGTGGAACACGGTGCGCGCCCATCCGGATTGCACGGTGATGCAGGATGCCCAGGTCATCGGCTGCGTGGACGCCAGCACGCTGCTCGTGGAAACGGGCGGCCGCGGCGTCGCCGTCCCGTTCGAGCGGCTCGTGCTCTGTGCGGGCAGCCGCGAGCTGGCGCTGCCGTTCCCCGGCTGGACGCTCCCCGGCGTCACGGGCGCGGGCGGGCTGCAGGCGCTGATCAAGGGCGGCATGAACGTGTGCGGACGCCGCGTCGTGATCGCCGGCACCGGCCCGCTGCTGCTGGCGACGGCATCCACGGCGCTGCGGGCGGGCGCGCAGGTGGCGGCCATCGTCGAGCACCAGCCGTGGTCGCGCCTGTCGGTCTTCGGCCTCGGGCTGCTGTCGCGGCATGGGAAAAAATTCCTGCAGGCGGCGTCGCTGTTCGCCGAGCTGCGCGGCATCCCGTACGTGACGGGTGCGCGGCTGGTCGAGGCGACAGGTGACGACGTGCTGCGCAGCGTCGTCGTCCGGGCCGGGAACAGGGACGTCGAGCATGCGTGCGACTTCCTGGCGGCGGGCTTCGGCCTCGTCCCGAACACGGACCTCGCGCGGGCACTCCACTGCGATCTCGCCGACGGCGCGGTCCGGGTCGACGACGCGCAGCGGACGAGCCGCGCGGACATCTGGGCCGCGGGCGAATGCACGGGCATCGGCGGCGTGGACAAGGCGGTCGCCGAGGGACGCATCGCGGCGCTGGACGCCCTTGGCCTGGCCCCGTCCGGGCGCGACCTGCCGTTGCGGCGCACGGCGCACGCGTTCGCCGCGCTGCTCGCGCGCACGTTCGCGCCGGACCCGTCGCTGCGGGCGATGTGCGAGCCGGACACGATCGTGTGCCGCTGCGAGGACGTGACGCGGGCGCGCCTGCTGCCGCACCGGGATTGGCGCGAAGCGAAACTGGCGACGCGCGTCGGCATGGGGCCCTGCCAGGGCAAGACCTGCGGCGCGGCGTGCGCCTTCCTGTTCGGGTGGTCCCACGAGGATGCCCGGACGCCCATCATGCCCGCGACCGCGCGGGCGCTGTCAGACCTGGAATGAAGCAAGGAGAATCATGAACATTGGCGGTACCGACAAACAGGCTGCACTCGACGCCTTGACCGACATGACGGCAGGTGCCGTGCCGATCACGCCGGCCGAGCATCGGGCGCGAATCGCACGCGCGCAGGACTACATGGCCGCGCAGGGCATCGCCGCCGTCTACCTCAACGCCGGCAGCAACCTGACGTATTTCACGGGCACGAAGTGGAACCCGAGCGAACGCATGGTGGGCGCCATCCTGCCGGCGCGCGGTGACCTCGTCTACATCGCCCCCGCGTTCGAGGAAAGCACGATCCGCGACTTCATGGTCGTGGAAGGCGACATCGCCGTCTGGGACGAACACGAAAAACCCGCCGCGCGCCTGCGCGCCGTGCTGGAGCGGCGCGGCATCGCGCCGGGCAGCGTGCTCGCCATCGACGAGAGCACGCCCCTGTTCCTGTTCGACGCGATCCGCGGCGCGACCGACGGCTACACGCTGCAGAACGCCCACCCGGTGACGTCGCACTGCCGCAGCCGCAAGTCGGACGCGGAGATCGCCCTGATCCAGCGCGCGATGGACATGACCCTGGCCGTGCACGTGGCGGCGGCGGCTATCCTCCACGAAGGCATCACGACCAAGGACGTCGAGGAATTCATCCACCTCGCGCACCGCAAGGTCGGCGCGAGCGGCTCGTACTTCTGCATCGTGCTGTTCGGCGAAGCGACGGCGTACCCGCACGGCGTGAGCTACGTGCAGACGCTGAAACGGGGCGACACGGTGCTGATCGACACGGGCTGCAAGGTCCACAACTACATCTCCGACATCACGCGCACGTACGTGTACGGCGAACCGTCCGAACGCCAGCGCTTCGTGTGGAATGCGGAAAAGGCGGCGCAGCGGGCGGCGTTCGACGCGGCGCAGTTGGGCGTGCCGTGCGAAGACGTCGACAGGGCCGCGCGCCGCTCGCTCGAGGCGAACGGTTTCGGCCCCGGCTACAAGCTGCCCGGCCTGCCGCACCGCACGGGCCACGGCATCGGCCTCGACATCCACGAAGGCCCCTACCTCGTCGGCGGCGAGACCCGCGCGCTGGAGCCGGGCATGTGCTTCTCGAATGAGCCGATGATCTGCGTGCCGGGCGAATTCGGGGTCCGCCTCGAAGACCATTTCTACATGACGGCGAACGGACCGAAATGGTTCACGCAGCCGGCGGCGAGCCTGGAAAATCCGTTCGCGGCGGGATGACTTCGCGCAGGAAGGCATCCGCCGCCTCCACCGTCGGCGCCAGCCACGGATCGAACAGCCAAAAGCTGTGGGGCGTATCGGGCACGGGCACGACCCGGTTCGGTACGCCCAATGCCCGCAGCCGTTCGACCATCTCTTCGCGCCCCAGGCTGAAGCGCCGCTGCGCGCTGACGATGAACAGCATGGGCGGCGCGCCCTTCTTCACGTGATACAGCGGCGACGCGTCGCGCCACAGCGCCGCCTTTTCCGCATAGCGGCCGCCGAACCACGCGCCCGCGGATGACGGCCGCTTGGCGGGGTCGTCCTCGTATTTTCTCGCTTCCTCGGAGGTGAAATCCGACAGCCCGTCAATGTTGACGATTGCCTGCACATCACTCGACACGGGACCTCCGTCCGGATCGAAGCGGCGCTCGCCGTTCGTCACCCCGGTCAGCGCCGCGATCTGGCCGCCCGCCGAGCCGCCCGCGATGGCAATGCGGCCCGGATCGATGCCGTACTCTCCCGCGTGCGCCCGCACCCAGCGCACGGCCGCCTTGGCGTCAAGGATGGCCGCCGGGTACAAAGCTTCCGGCGACAGGCGATAGCTGATGGAGGCGGCCACGTAGCCCCGTTCCGCCATCCGGATCGCCATCGGCGCGAAGTTCGCGCGCACGCCCGCGCGCCACCCGCCGCCGTGCACGAACACGATGGCCGGGCGCGGCGCCGCGCCGCTTGCCGCGGGCAAGTACAAGTCCAGCTTCAGGTCGTTCGCACCCCGGCGTACGTACGTGATGTCCGTGACGGCGCGCACGGAGGGAGGCACGGCGCGGCTCGCGATGCCGATGAAGGGATACGTGGGCGCGAGCTTCGCGTACGTCGTCTCCGCCGTGTAGCTCTCCGGCGCGGGGTCCTTCAGCGTCTGCGCCGAGCATCCGGCCACCAGCACCATCCAACACATCATCGCCCGCATCCCTGCCTCCGTTCATCCTGGAAAGCCAGTATGCCACCGAAAAACGCACCCCGGCTAGTCCACCTTGCAAAAGTGGCCAGACCAACCTAGAATGGTCTGGCCAAATAAAGGACGAGAATCGTCCATCATATAAAAACGACCGGAGACTACACGGTGCCGCCAACCAGATTGCTCGCATTCCTGGCCGCTTTCGCGTGCCTTGCCGCCCCTGCGCACGCCGAAGGGCATTATCGCAACCCCGACAACAAGAACCCGAACGATGCGGCCGAAGGCACCTATCCGGTGCCGTACAGGAAGCCCGTCGTCGCCGAGATCGCGGCATCGCTGCAGCGCATCCGCGGCTATGTCGACAGCCAGACGCCCACCCGCATCGTCCATAAGGGCAGCGGCGCGCCTGTCACGGATTTCCGCACCCCGGTCGCGGACGCGGTCGTCGAGAGGGGCGACGCCGACTTCGGCCTGCAGGCCTATGAAATGGGTGTCGTGCACGCCGGCCTGCTGAAGGCGGCCGCCGCCACCGGCGACAAGAGTTATACCGCCCTGACGAACCGGCACCTGCAGTTCTTCGCCGACCGTCTTCCGTATTTCCGCGCGCAGGAACAGCGCTTCCACCTGGAGCGCGCCAACAGCTTCGCCCACTTCCTCGACCCGCGCGCGCTCGACGACGCGGGCTCGATGTGCGCCGCGATGATGCGTGCGCGCCAGGCCGGCATCGGGCCCGATCTCGCCGCGCAGATCAAGGTGTGCGGCGACTGGGTGGCGAAGCGCCAGTTCCGCCTCCCGGACGGCACCCTCGCGCGCCAGCGCCCGCAGGCCGTGTCGCTGTGGGCCGACGACATGTACATGGGCATCCCGGCGCTGGCGGAACTGGGCCGCATGACGGGCGACCGCGCCTACTTCGACGACGCGGTGAAGAACGTCCTGCAGATGACGGACTACCTGTTCGACCCGCAGCGGAACCTGTACACGCACGGCTGGAACGCGAACAACCCGGACGCCCCGCGCTTCTACTGGGCGCGCGCGAACGGCTGGGCCGTGCTCGCGATGTCGGACGTCCTCGACGTGCTGCCGAAGGACCATCCCGGCTATCCGAAGGTGATGGCACAGCTGAAGAAGACGCTGCGCGGCGTCGCCGAACGCCAGTCCGGCGCGGGCCTGTGGCACCAGATGATCGACCGCGACGATTCGTACCTGGAGACCTCGGCCAGCGCCATGTTCGTGTACGTGCTCGCGCACGCCGTCAACGAAGGCTGGATCAGCCCGACGACGTACGGCTCGATCGCGCAGGCCGGCTGGAACGCGCTGTCCGCGCGCATCGACGCGCAGGGCCGCGTGGAAGGGACATGCGTAGGCACCACGTTCGCGAGCGACCAGGTCTATTACTACAACCGCCCCACCAGCACGGCGGCGATGCATGGCTACGGCCCGATGCTGCTGGCCGGTGCCGAGATGATCCGGCTGCTGAACAACCCGGTCATCGACATCCAGTTCCGCGTCCGCACGTATCACTATGTGCCGAAGGACGGCGGGCAGACCAGCTACCGCGAACATCCCTGACACCTCTTCGATGAAAGCCTAGAGCATGCAAGCGAAAACCCTGTTTTGCGCCGCAGGCCTCGTGCTGTGCGCAACCTCCCAGGCCGCCGGCCGCCTCACCGTCACCGTCACCCACGACCTCGACGCGGCACGTCCGTCCGAAACGATCGTCATCCCGTGGCGGGACGTGAATGCCGCGCTTCCGGGCGCGCTGATCCAGCACCTCGTCGTGAAGGACGGCGCCGGCCGCGCGCTGCCCTACCAGGTGACGAACGTCGCGCCGCTGGCCAAGGACCCGCAAGGCGTCGGCGCCGCCTACGGCGAACTCCTGTTCCAGCACGACTTCAAGCCCGGCGAAAAGACGGCGACGTTCGTCGTCGAACAACGCGACGCCCTGACGCCGCCGTTCGCGCCGAAGGCGTTCGCCCGCTACGTGCCGGAACGCCTGGACGATTTCGCGTGGGAGAACGACGTGATCGGCCACCGCACCTACGGCCCCGCCCTCGCCGCACCCGCGGCGCCGGGCAGCGGCAAGGAAGTGCTGGAGACGAGCGGCCTCGATATCTGGTTCAAGCGCGTGGACTATCCGATCGTCGACCGCTGGTACAACAAGGGCCACGACCACTACCACAAGGACGAGGGCGAAGGCATGGACATGTACAACGTCGGCCGCTCGCGCGGGGCCGGCGGGACGGGCGTGTGGGACGGCAAGCAGCTCTACACGAGCAGCAACTGGGCCGGCTGGAAGGTGCTGGCCAATGGCCCGATCCGCGCCGTCTTCGAACTGTCGTACGCCGCATGGAATGCGGCCGGCACCCAGGTCACGGAAACCAAGCGCTTCACCGTCGACGCCGGCCGTCAGCTCGACCAGGTCGACAGCACGTTCACCTTTACCGGGCCGGCCGCGCTGACCGTGGCCGTGGGCCTGAACAGGACACCGTCCGACAAGAAGCAGGAACCGCGCATCGCGCTCGTCAAGGATGACGCGAACCGCGCGCTGCTGCAATGGGTCGAGCAGGCGTCGAACGGCGCATTCGGCACGGCCGTCGTGCTGCCGGCGTCCACCGGCTTCGCGGAAGACGCGCTCAACGACCTCGTACTGGCCCGCGTGGAATCGGGCAAGCCGCTGCGCTACTGGGTCGGCGCCGCATGGGACCGCGCCGGCCGCATCACGTCGAAAGCGGCGTGGCAGGCGTACGTGGCGGCCGAGGCCAAACGCGCCGCGCACCCGGTGCGTATCGCGCTGAAAGCTGGCACAAACTGAGATCAGTCATCATATGTGTTGCTTTTCCAGCACATACTCATCATAATCCGGTCAGACCACATTGATCTTGTGGTCTGACCAATCTAGAATGATTCCATCAACGACCCCCACGCGAAGTACGTGAGGGCCCGACCACGCCAGGCAAGTTTTGCAAGAAGCATCATCGGCGCCGCTTCCCCCGGCGGATGCCGACACGTCATCGACATAAAAACAGGAGACAGCTTCATGAAATACCCCCGCAGCACCCAGCCCCGCCATTTCGTCATGTCCTCGATCGCGCTCGCGGTCCTTTCCCTCGCCCAGCAGGCGCAGGCCCAGCAGACCGACGCGCCGATCCAGCGCGTGGAAGTCACCGGCTCCAGCATCAAGCGCCTGGCCGCCGAGGAAGCCCTGCCCGTCACGACCATCAAGGCCGAGGAACTGGTCAAGCAGGGCATGACCACGCTGGCCGACGTGATGATGGCGCTGCCGCAGTCGGCGTCGCTGCAGCCGTCCAACGCCGGCTCGGGCACCAACATCAACCTGCGCGGGCTGGGCGTGAACCGCACCCTCGTGCTGCTGAACGGCCGCCGCCTCGCCAACGAGGCCATCGCCGACGGCTACGCCAACCTCGACGTCATCCCGATCAGCGCGCTGCAACGCGTCGAGATCCTGCGCGACGGCGCGTCGTCGATCTACGGGTCGGATGCGATCGGCGGCGTCGTCAACTTCATCACCAAGCGCGAAGTCCAGGGCGGCAACGTGACCGTGCAGCTCGTGCAGCCGCAGCGCCGCGGCGGCGGCGACGAGCAGCGCATCCAGGCCACGTTCGGCAAGGGCAACCTGGAACGCGACGGCTGGAACGTCTACGGCACCGTCGACTTCCACCAGCGCAGCCGCCTCGCGCTGTCGGACCGCGCCGGCTTCGTCCCGGACGACGCCGCGATGGCCGCCATCGGCCTGCCCAGGACCACCGCCAGCGGCGGTTACGCCACGCCCGCCAACTTCACCAGTTCCGCCAACAAGAACGCGGCGAACCCGTACTACGCGAGCGGCTGCCTGAATCCGTATTCGGTCCAGGGCGGGAAGAACACCTGCATCCTGAACGACGACAACTACGGCACCGCGCTGCACCCGAACAAGCAGCTGACGATGTACGCCAAGGCGACGAAAAAGATCGACGCCGACAACACCGTCACCGTGGAATACACGCGCGGCGACGAATCCATCTTCGGCTACAAGAATCCGACCCAGGCACTGGCCGTGGGTTCGCGCGCGGCGATCCTGCCGTCGAGCAGCAAGTGGTACCCGGGCAAGAGCGGCGGCGTGCCGGCCGTCGCCGGCATCACGAACCAGCCGCTGACCGTCTCGTGGGCGGTGGCCGACTTCGGCCCGGCCGTCACGCGCGACAACCAGATCAACCAGCGCCTGCTGCTGTCCGCCGACGGCCACCTGGGCAACTGGGACTACAAGGCCGGCATGAGCTACGGCCTGTCGCTGCGCAAGGGCTACTATAAATCCGGCTACTTCTCGGGCACCGGCCTGCTGAACGGCCTCGCGAACGGCACCCTGAACCCCTTCGGCCTGCAGGACCAGGCCGGCCTCGACTACCTCGAGTCGATCGCCGCGGACGGCATGCAGAACCGCAGCTCGAAGAGCGCCTATTACGGCTTCGACGGCACGATCAGCCGTTCGCTGATGGCACTGCCGGGCGGCGACCTCGCGTTTGCGCTGGGTGCCGACCTGCACCGCGACACCAACGAGGACACGAAGCTGGCGCAGGCGGCCGACATCACGTACGCCAAGAGCGTGCCCGCGCACGGCGAAAGCGCGCGCAACGTGGCCGGCATCTACACCGAGATCGACGCGCCCGTCACCAAGACCCTCGACCTGAACGCCGCCCTGCGCGTCGACAAGTACAGCGACGTCGGGTCGACCGTCACGCCGAAGATCAGCTTCCGCTGGCAGCCGGTGAAGAGCGTCATGTTCCGCGGCTCGTTCAACACGGGCTTCCGCGCGCCGACCCTGTTCGACCGCTACGGCTACCGCACCACCGTCGCCAACACGACGACGGCCGGCCGCTGGGACGATCCGGTCCTGTGCCCGGGCCCGACGCCGACCATTCCCGGCACCGGCACGGCCGTCGCCGGCGCCAACGCGGCCGACGTCTGCAACGCCAAGCTGAACAAGCTGACCGGCTCGAACAACACGCTGCAGCCGGAACGCTCGAAGGGCGGCACGCTGGGCGTCGTGTTCGAACCGAGCCGCAACTTCACGGCGTCGTTCGACTACTGGCAGGTCAACATGAAGGACATGCTGGCCAACCTGCCGGAGAACGTCTACTTCACGAACTACGCCGACTACAAGAACCTGTTCGTGCGTAACGCCGACGGCTCGCTCGCGTACATCAACAACACGACGATGAACCTGGGCGGCCAGATCGCCGGCGGCGTCGACGTGTCGGCCAACTGGGAGATCGCGCGCAATTCGTACGGCACCTTTGGCGCCGCCATCGACGGCACGTACCTGACCCGCTTCGACAACCAGCTCGTACCGGGCGGCCCGTGGATGTCCAACGTCGGCCAGTTCGGCTGGGCCAGCAACGGCACGACATCCAGCTTCCCGATCATCACGTTCAAGTGGAAGCACAACCTGCGCCTGTCGTGGCAGAGCGGCGACTACTCGGCCCAGCTGACGAACAACTTCAACAGCAAATACCGCGACGCCAACACGGCCGTCACGTCGCAGTACTACCGCGACATCCCGTCGTTCTCGACGTGGAACCTGACCGGCTCGATCCGCGTGCAGAAGCAGGTGCGCATCACGGCGGGCGTCACGAACCTGTTCGGCAAGGCGCCGCCGATCACCAACAACACGATCTACGGCAGCGGCTACCTGAGCAGCGTGTCGAATCCGGTTGGCCGCGCGTGGAACCTGCGCGTCAGCTACGACTTCGAGTGATCGCGATGCGCGCGGTACTGTTGCAACGTATCGTCCTGGCCGGGCTTGTCCTGGCCGGCCAGGCCGGCGCCGCCGAGGCGCCGATCCGCGTGATCCTCGTCGGCGATTCGACGATGGCCAGCAAGAGCGGCTACGGCGACGCCTTCTGCGCCCGCTTCACGGCGGACGTTTCCTGCGTCAACCTCGCACGCGGCGGCCGCAGCACGAGCAGCTTCCGCGCGGAGGGCCGCTGGGACGAGGTCCAGCGCATGCTGAAGGATGGCGCGTCGTTCAAGGCGACCTATGTGCTCGTGCAGTTCGGCCACAACGACCAGCCGGGCAAGCCGGGCCGCTCCACGGACCTCGTCACCCAGTTCCCCGTCAACATGGCGCGCTATGCGCAGGAGACGCGAGAGCTGGGCGGCGTGCCGGTGCTCGTCACCCCGCTCACCCGGCGCACGTTCAAGGGCGCATATCTCGGCAACGACCTCGCGCCATGGGCCGCGGCCACGCGCCGCGCGGCCGCGCAGGAACGTGCGGTCCTGCTGGACCTGAACCGGGACAGCGTCGCTGCCGTCCAGGCGATGGGCCAGGACGGGGCGGATACGCTGGCCGTGGTCCCGCGTCCGCCGGGCTATGGCCTGGCCTCGCCGGCCGCCCCCGACCCGAACAAGGTCGAACCGGCCGGCGCCGCGAAGACGGCGTTCGACCGGACGCACCTCGGCACCAAGGGCGCGGACTTGTTCGCGCGGATGGTCGAGCGGGAGCTGGTGGCCGCAAGGCCGGAGACGGCCGCGTACTTCAAGGACGGGGGCAAGCCTTGAGGCGATTGGTGTTGTTCCTCTGCGCGCTCGCCTCTGCGGGCGCGCAGGCGCAGGACACGCGCGCCGTGCGCGAGCCCGTCGTGCCGCCGGCTTGCGCGGTGCTGATCGGCGAGACGACGAACACGGGCCGCGACGATGCCGCGCGCATCCAGGCGGCCATCGACAAGTGCGCGCCCGGGCACGCCGTGGTGCTCGCGGCGAGCAACGATCGCCGCAGCTTCGTCGCCGGGCCCCTTGCGTTGCGCGATGGCGTGACGCTGCTCGTCGACAAAGGCGTCACGCTCTACGCCAGCACCGACCCGCGCCTGTTCGACCGCGGCGCCGGCACGTGCGGCACGAACGACGCATCGGGCCGCGGCTGCCGGCCGTTCATCACGCTCGACGGCGTGCGCGGCGCCGGCATCATGGGCGGGGGCACCATCGACGGCCAGGGCGGACAGCGCATCGCCGGCAAGGAAGAGACATGGTGGCAGATCGCCCGCCGCGCGCAGAAGGAGAAGACCCGCCAGAACGTGCCCCGCCTGATCCAGGCCGACAAGGCCCGCGACGTCACGCTGTACCGCATCACCCTCAAGAATTCTCCCAATTTCCACGTCACGCTGAACAACGTGGACGGCTTCACGGCGTGGGGCGTTACCATCGACACGCCGCACGACGCGCGCAACACGGACGGCATCGACCCGATCTCGTCGCGCAACGTCACCATCGCGCACAGCATCATCCGCACCGGCGACGACAACGTGGCCGTCAAGGCCGGCGGCAACGGGCCGACGGAAAACGTGTCGATCCTGCACAACCGCTTCTACAGCGGCCACGGCATGTCCATCGGCAGCGAGACGAACGGCGGCGTACATCGCGTCCTCGTCGACGACCTGACGATGGACGGCACGACGTCCGGCCTGCGCATCAAGAGCAACGACATGCGCGGCGGGAAGGTCGACGGCATCGTCTACCGCGACGTCTGCCTGCGGGGCATCCGCTCGCCCATCGAGATCACGACGCATTACGAGCAGCCCGCGCAGCCGGGCGGGCTCGTCCCGGACTATGCCGACATCCGCATGGAACGGGTGCGCAGCACGACGCCGGGGCGCATCCTGCTGCAGGGGTATGACGACACGCATCCGCTCGTGCTGGCGTTGCAGGAGGTCGCGATTGGCGCCGGCTCGGACATCAAACAGGAACATGCGCGCGTGCAGGGTGCGTTCGGCGCCTCGGCCGATTGCACGGGGAGGTTCCTGCCGTTCCCCGAGCCCGCGGTGCGTTCTCCGCGCCCGCAGCTGACGGCCGGGCAGGCCCGCGCCTACGACTACCGCGAGGTGTTGAAGTACGTCGGCCCCGTCGGCAACGAACGCGTCGAGCCGTGGGATCCGCTGGCCGATCCGCTCGCGGGCAAGGCCGAGCTGAAGGCCGACTACACGGTCGATGCGCGCGCGCCGGCCGACGGCACGACACGTTTCGCCACCGTGCAGGCCGCAGTCAGCCGCGCCGTGGCGGCGGGCGGCACGCGCCGCATCGTCATCCGCATCGCGCCGGGCACGTACGATGAACTCGTCTACGTGCCGCCGGGTGCGCCGCCGGTCACGCTGCTCGGCGCGGGAGACGATCCGCAGGCCGTGCGCATCACGGCCGCGCTGGATGCGTCGACGACGGGCGCCACCTACCGCAGCCGCTACGCCGCCCGATTCGAGCGCGCGGCGCCGGGCGTGCGCGCGATGTACGACACGCTGAAGGATTTGCCCGCCCTGCAGACGACGGGCTCCGCGACCGTGTGGGTCCGCGCGGACGGCTTCCAGGCCCGCAACCTGACGATCGAGAACGCGTACAACCGCGACAAGTCGGTGACGCATCCGGAATGCAGCGGCGACAACTGCCCGGACACGACGGGCGGCAGCCGCGTGCACCACCAGGCCGTCGCGCTGCGCGTCGACGGCGCCGACAAGGCGCAGTTCGAACGGGTGCGCCTCCTCGGGCTGCAGGACACGCTGTTCCTCGGCTCGAAGGATGGCACCGAGACGGTGCGCAGCTTCTTCCACGATACGCACATCGAGGGCGACGTCGATTTCATCTTCGGCGACACCATCGCCGTGTTCAAGGATTGCGACATCCACGCCATCGGCGGGCGGTCCGCGTCGTATGTCGCGGCGCCGGACACGAACCGCCGGGCGAAGTATGGCTTCGTATTCGACGGCTGCCGCTTCACGAGCGACGCGCCGGGCGCGGCCCGCACGCAGTTCTACTTCGCGCGCCAGTGGTTCCATAACGAACGGTGCACGCCTTATGGCTTCATCCCCGTGGACGGCTATACATGCAGTCTGGGCGATGTCGACGTGTACAAGGCGCCCAACGGCACGATCCGCAGGCGCACGCTGGAGACGGTCGGCAAGGCCGTGATCCTGCGCTCGCGCATCGGCCCGCATTTCGAAAGGACGGCGCCGTGGTCGGAATGGAACCGCAACGGCACGCTGGCGCACCGTCCCGCGCAATTCAGTTCCGACGATTACTGGGACAACCTGGCCGGCACGCCGTTCGCACCGCAGGGTCCACGGCCGGTCCCCGCCGACGTCTACCTCGGCGAATATGACAACATCCTTGAATGACGGAGACACCATGAACCAATCATTCGACGCCCGCCGCGGCTTTTTGAAAACCGCGACCGTCGCCGGACTCGCGCTGTCCGGACCCGCCCGCGCGCTGGCCGCCGCCGTTCCCGATCCGTGGAAAGCCGCGGCCGGCATCGCGCAACGCCTCGCCAATCCCGTCAAGTTCCGCAAGGCCGACTACCTCGTCACCGACTTCGGCGCGGCGCCCTGCAAGCTCGTAACCGTGAAGGCCTGGGTATCGTTCGAGGACCAGGCTGACCTGCCGACGCCCGCGCCGGGCGCGAAGGACTGCTACGCCGCGATCCGGGCCGCCATCGAGAAATGCCACGCCGAGGGCGGCGGCCGCGTCGTGATCCCGAAAGGCGACTGGTTCTGCGCCGGCCCGATCGTGCTGCTGTCGAACGTGAACGTGCACCTCGCGAGCGGCGCCCACGTCTACTTCAGCAACGATCCGGCCGACTACGCGAAATACGGCGACGTCGATTGCGGCCCGAACGGCAAGCTGGTCGTCTCGCGCTGGCAGAGCAACGACTGCCTGAACTTCTCGCCGATGGTCTATGCGCACAACCAGGACAACATCGCCCTCACCGGCGACGACTGGACGGCCATCCTCGACGGCCAGGGCGGCGTGCCGTTCGCGGGCCGCGCCGATTGCTGGTGGACGTGGAAGGGCAAGAACGCGACGATCAATTCCGTCGCCCAGGACAAGTCGCCGAACTACGTGCCCGGCAAGCTGGCGCAGAACCGGGTCAACGAGCTGAATCCGAAGTCGCTGGCCGAAGTGGCGCCCAATCTGCCGGAAGCAAGACGCCTGCTGATCCAGGGCGAAGGCGACAAGTGGCGCGCGGACGACGCGTACCTGCCCGCCCTGTCGGAAGCGGGCGTGCCGCTCGCGAAGCGCGTGTTCGGCCTGGGCCACTACCTGCGTCCACCGATGATCCAGCTGATCGGGTGCACGAACGTGCTGCTGGAAGGCTACCAGGTCGTTCACACGCCGTTCTGGCAGCACCACCCCGTCGCGTGCCGCAACCTCACGATCCGCAAGGTGCATGCGAACAGCCTGGGGCCGAACAGCGACGGCTTCGATCCGGAAGCGTGCGACACGGTGCTCGTGGAAGGCTGCCAGTTCAACACGGGCGACGACTGTATCGCCATCAAGGCCGGCAAGAATCTCGACACCCAGTACGGCCCGTCGCAGAACATCGTCATCCAGAAGTGCACGATGCAGAGCGGCCACGGCGCCGTCACGCTGGGCAGCGAGATGGCGGGCGGCATCCAGAACGTGTACGCGCAGGATCTCGTGTTCGAGAACATGAACTGGGCAACGAACCCGCTGAACACGGCCATCCGCCTGAAGACGAACATGAACCGCGGCGGCTTCCTCCGCAATTTTTATGTCCGCAACGTGAGCATCCCGAACGGGGTGCAGACGTCGCCGTCGTTCTATGCGTCGCTGCCCGGCTCCCCGATCGCATCGAAGACGGTCGCCACGGCTGCCGGCGCCGTCGTCACGTTCGACTGCGACTACACGCCGCGGGCGGACAACGTGCGCGTACGGCCGCCCGAGGTGCGCAACGTGCACATCTCGAAGGTCAAGGTGGGCAACGTGACGACGAAGGACGGGGCGCAGGCGTCGTGCTTCCAGGCGTTCGTCATCCTCGGTCCGGTGGCGTCCGACTACAACGGCCCGGCGCCGGCGCCGGCCGTGCTGCCCGTGCGCGACGTGACGATCACGGACTGCGACTTCGGCGCGCCCGTCAACGCGGCGCAGCCGTGGTACACGTATAACGTGCGCGGGTTGAAGCTGGCGAACGTGACGATCGGGGGCAAGCGGTACGACACTACACTGTCTGCATGACGTCATAGTCATGCTCTACAATGCCGTCACCTCTGGCTTGCATGGGATGGATGATGGCGACACCGGCGTTCAACTACGGTTCCGATGTGACGGGGCTGGTCTGGGGCTTCCTGATGGGGAGCGTCGCGCCGGCCGCATCCATCGACGCAAGGGAAGCCGAGGCCTGGTTGCACGCCCCCGCGCCCGGACAGTTCGTCTGGCTGCACTTCAACCTCTCGAACGCGGCCAGCGAGCGCTGGCTGCGCGCCCACGCCGGCCTGCCCGAGGAATTCTACGAGACCCTGCACCAGGGCTCGCGCTCCACCCGCATCGAGGTGGCGGACGATGCCCTGATCGCCGTCGTCAACGACGTGCTGCATAATTTCACGGTCGACGCAGCCGAGATCTCGACCTTGTGGGTCCACGTGACGCCGCATGGCGTGATCACGGCGCGGCGCAAGCCGCTGGAATCCATCGAACGGCTGCGCCAGGACGTGCTGAACGGCGCACCGCTGCGTTCCTCCGTCGAGCTGCTCGTCCATTTGCTGCGCGACCAGGCCGACGTCCTCGTCAACATCGTGCGCGACGCCGTCGCGCGGGTCGACACCGCCGAGGACCAGTTGCTGGCCGGCCGCCTCACGCGCCGGCGCGAAGACCTGGGCGCGCT
Source organism: uncultured Massilia sp. (assembly GCA_946481275.1). The sequence continues at coordinate 207,103 of CAMLMV010000003.1, read as the reverse complement.
GCGCCGGGTGCTCGTGCGGCTGCAGCGGCTGCTGGCGCCGGAACCGGCCGCCCTCTTCCGCCTGCTGCAGCGGCCCCCGTCCTGGGTCGCGCCGGAAGACCGCCAGGAGCTGCGCCAGTCGACGGAAGAGTTCACGGTCGTGCTGTCGGACCTGGCCGCGCTGCAGGAACGCATCAAACTGTTGCAGGAAGAGATCGCGGCCCGGGTCAACGAGGACAACAACCGCAGCCTGTTCCTGCTGACCATCGTGACGGTGATGGCGCTCCCGATCAACCTGATCGCGGGCCTGCTGGGCATGAACGTGGGCGGCGTGCCGCTGTCCCAGCATCCGCACGGTTTCTGGCTCGTGCTGGGCTTTACCGCCCTCGTCACGGGGGCCATTGCGTGGTTGTTGCTACGTTTGCAACGGACTCATTAACCGTTTGCCATATAAAAACAGGATATTTGCCCTTGCATTGGGTATAACTCCTTTCCGCGCATCCCGTTAAGCTTCTTGCCTCAGGAAAAGTCCGCACGCCTGCGCAGCCGTGCGCGGCGCGACCGACGGTAGAATGGGCCCAGACACCGGCGCCAGGCTCTGCTTCCATCGGCCGCGGCTTTTCGAGCATCCTATTTCCGAATCGCAGAAGAAGACCATGTTCAATCCATCCGACCATCCGCACCGCCGTTACAACCCGCTGCAAGGCGACTGGGTCCTCGTCTCGCCGCACCGCGCCAAGCGTCCGTGGCAGGGGCAGCAGGAAGCCGTCGACCGCTCGGCCAAGCCGTCGCACGATCCGACCTGCTACCTGTGCCCGGGCAATACCCGCGTCAACGGCGAAAAGAACCCCGACTACACGGGCACCTATGTGTTCGAGAACGACTTCGCCGCGCTGATGCCGGACACCCCGGAAGCCGGCGCGGACGCCGACCCGCTGTTCCAGTCGATGAGCGCGCGCGGCACGAGCCGCGTGATCTGCTTCTCGCCGGACCATGCGAAATCGCTGCCGCAACTGTCGCTGCCGGCGCTGGAAGGCGTCATCGACACGTGGTGCGCGCAGGCCGCCGAACTGGGCGCCAAATACCGCTGGGTCCAGGTGTTCGAGAACAAGGGCGCCGTGATGGGCTGCTCGAACCCGCACCCGCACGGCCAGGTCTGGGCCACGAGCTACGTACCGAACCTGCCCGCGGCCGAAGACCGCCAGCAGAAGGCCTACCACGCCGAACAGGGCCGCCGCCTGCTGCTGGACGTGGCCGAGCGCGAGATCGCGGCCGCCGAACGCGTCGTCGTGCAGACCGAACACTGGGTCGCCGTCGTCCCGTACTGGGCCGCGTGGCCGTTCGAGACGCTGGTCCTGCCCCGCTTCGCCGTGCGCCGCCTGGAAGAGCTGCAGCCGGCCCAGCGCGCCGACCTGGCCGTCCTGCTGAAGCGCCTGACGACCCGCTACGACAACCTGTTCCAGACCTCGTTCCCGTACTCGATGGGCTGGCACGGTGCCCCGTACGGTATTCCCGACGCAGACGCGGAAGGCTGGCAGTTGCACGCGCACTTCTACCCGCCGCTGCTCCGCTCCGCGTCGGTGCGCAAGTTCATGGTCGGCTTCGAGATGCTGGCCGAAGCCCAGCGCGACCTGACCCCGGAACAGGCGGCCGAACGCCTGCGCGCGCAATCCGAAGTGCACTACCTCGACACCGAATCCAATCAAACGACCTGACATGCAAGATAACCGCCTCTCCCGTACCGCCGCCGCCTTCGAAACCGCGTTCGGCTCCGCTCCCACGCTGTTCGTCCAGGCCCCGGGCCGCGTCAACCTGATCGGCGAGCACACCGATTACAACGACGGCCTCGTGCTCCCCTGCGCCATCGACTACCGCACCGCCATCGCCGCGAAGCCGCGCAGCGACCGCAAGGTGCGCGTCGTGGCGGCCGACTACGGCGACGCGCTCGACGAATACGACCTCGACGCCCCGATCGGCCGCGTGGACCAGCCGATGTGGGCCAACTACGTGCGCGGCGTCGTCGAGCAGTTCGTGAAGCGCGGCCTGCCCGTGCAGGGCATGGACATGGCCATCGCGGGCGACGTGCCGCAGGGCGCCGGCCTGTCGTCGTCGGCGTCGCTGTCGGTCGCCGTGGGCCGCCTGTTCGCCACCCTGCCCGGCTTCGAGGCGCTGTCGCCGATCGACATCGCCCTGATCGCGCAGGCGTCGGAAAACGACTTCGTCGGCACCAAGTGCGGCAACATGGACCAGATCAGCTCCGCCTGCGGCGTCGAAGGCCACGCGCTGATGATCGACTGCCGCTCGCTGGAAGTGAAACCCGTGCCGGTGCCGGACAACGCCGCCATCATGATCTTCAACTCGAACGTGACGCGCGGCCTCGTCGACAGCGCCTACAACGTGCGCCGCGAACAATGCGAAGCGGCCGCCCGCCACTTCGGCATCCCGGCCCTGCGCGACCTCGACATGGCCACCCTGGAAGCCCGCGCGGCCGAGCTGGACCCGGTCGTGCTGCGCCGCGCGCGCCACGTGGTGACGGAAGACGACCGCGTGCTGGCCGCCGCCGGCGCGCTGGAATCCGGCGACCTGGAACGCCTGGGCGAACTGATGGCCGCGTCGCACGCATCGATGCGCGACGATTTCGAAATCACCGTGCCCGCGATCGACAACCTCGTCGACATCGTCAAGAACGTGATCGGCACCCAGGGCGGCGTGCGCATGACGGGCGGCGGCTTCGGCGGCTGCGTGGTCGCCGTCGTGCCGCACGCGCTGGTCGACGCGGCCCGTGCCGCCGTCGAGCGCGAGTACCGCTCGCCGGACGGCAAGCCGGCCACGATCTACGTCTGCAAGCCGGCTGCGGGCGCGGGTAAGGTCACGCCGTGACGTACGAGGCGGCGGCCGGACGCTATGGCAGCATGCCTTATCCGCACTGCGGCCGCAGCGGCCTGCGGCTGTCCGCCGTGTCGCTGGGGTTGTGGCACAACTTCGGCGCGCATGACGACTTCGAACGCCAGCGCGAGATCGTGCGCACGGCGTTCGATCACGGCGTCACGTGCTACGACCTCGCCAACAACTACGGCCCGCCGCCGGGGGCGGCCGAGGAAAACTTCGGCCGCATCCTCGCCCAGGACCTGAAGCCCTACCGCGACGAGATCGTCGTGTGCACGAAGGCCGGCTACACGATGTGGCCGGGCCCGTACGGCGACTGGGGCAGCCGCAAATACCTCGTCGCGAGCCTGGACCAGAGCCTGAAGCGCATGGGCCTCGACTACGTCGACGTCTTTTACCACCACCGTCCCGATCCCGACACGCCGCTCGAGGAAACGATGGCGGCGCTCGATTACATCGTGCGCAGCGGCCGCGCGCTGTACGCGGGCATCTCGAACTACAACGGCGAACGCACGGCCGCCGCCGCGGCGGAACTGCGCCGCCTGGGCACGCCGTTCGTCATCCACCAGATGCGCTACAGCATGCTGGTGCGCACGCCCGAGGCGGACCTGTTCCCCGTGCTGGAGCGCGAAGGCATCGGCGGCATCGCGTTCTCGCCGCTGGCGCAGGGCATTCTAACGGACCGCTATCTCGGCGGCGCGCTGCCGGCCGATTCGCGCGCGGCCGGCAAGGTCGGCTTCCTGAAGCCGGAGCACATCACGCCGGAGCGCCTGCGCATCATCGAGGCGCTGAACGAGGTCGCGCAGACCGGTGGCCGCACGCTGGCGCAGCTGGCACTCGGCTGGGTGCGCCGTCAGCCGGCCATCGCGTCGGTGCTGATCGGCGCGAGCAGGCCGCAGCAGGTGCTGGATGCCGTGCGCGCGGTGGAGATGGCGCCGCTGGCGGGCGACGAGATCGCGGCCGTCGAGGCGATCCTGGCGTCGCAGTAGTCGTCTTCAGCACCAGTTCTTGTCGGGTTTCATGTCGAGGCGGTGCGCCGCGTCGATCACGTCCTGCAGTTCCACCGGGTCGCTGAACGGGTCTTCGTCCAGCGCGGTGACGCGGTTCAGCTCCTTCTGCCAGCGCCGCAACTCGTCGACATACGCCTGGTCAGGGACCCGTCCCAGGTCGCCGTCTCGCGGGACGAGGTCGTGGATCCCGTTGTGCACCCAGTCGCCGGTATGCCAGTCCGGCATGTCGATGCCGGGGAACAGGCAGATGCCCTGCAGGTCGATCCCACGGCGCACCGCGGCAAGCGATTCGCACATCACATCGTGCAGCCAGCTCGCGCGCCCGCGACCGAGGCCGCTCGTCTCGCCGATGATCATCGGCCGGCGATAGCGTTGCCAGACCGTCTCCAGCATGTCGCACAGCGGCGCGATGCGGTCGTCGTCCGGCGCCAGCGGCGCATGCGGTCCGTGCTCGCGGTACTCCATCTGGCCAAACGAGTACGAATTCGCGCCGACGATGTCGAGCACCTCGGGCGCGCCGCCGAATTCGGGATGCTCGCGGCCGTACAGGATGTCCCAGGCGAGGAAGGTATCGACTTCCGTTTCATGGCGCGCGGCGTCGACCTGGTCGGGACGGTTGCGCGGTGCCACCACGCGTACCAGTGGGTCCACGTGCACCATGCGCGCGTCCGGGTCGACCTCGCGGATCGCCTTCACGCCCGCGATCGCCGCGCGGCACAACGCGAGGCGCAGTTCCATCCGGTCGGCGCGCGTGCGGCGGTACGGCGCCGCCCAGCCCCATTCGCCGGCGCAGAACGAGAAGAAGGTGATCTCGTTGATGGGCGTGAAGAAGTGCGGACCGCGCATCTTCGGTACGACGTAGTCGGCGGCCGCGCGGCAGTATGCGGCGAACCTGTCCACGAAGGCATCGGAGAACGGATCGAGATCGTCCGGGTAGCCGTAGTGGCACAGGTCCCAGATCGGGATGACCTTCGCGGCGTTCATCGCGGCGATGTACGGATCGAGACCGGAAAAATCGTAGCGGCCGCCCTTGTCCACCATGGGCCACGGGATGCCTTCACGGGCGACGGCAATGCCGAGACGCGCGAGGCGGGCGTAATCCTCGGCCGCATGACGGTCATGCCCCGTTTCCGCCACGAGGTTGCGGCGCACGCGCGCCTCCCCCCACAGGAAGGTGGAACATTCGAATCCGGACAGGAAAAAGGTGGGAAAGATTCCGGGACGTTGGGTCACGCGGCTCTCCTTTCGATTGTCAGGCGGAGCCGAGTATAGCCCGGTAGCGCCTACCGGCCTTGCACGTTTGCCGCAGGACTACCTGTCGTCCCTGCGGGCAAACCACGTGGCCAGCGCGGACCCGGACAGGTTGTGCCACACGCTGAACAATGCGCTCGGCACGGCCGCCAGCGGACTGAAATGCGCGGCCGCCAGCGCGGCGCCGAGGCCGGAGTTCTGCATGCCCGTCTCGAACATCACGGCCTTGCGCTTGGCGAGGTCCATGCCGAACAACCGCGCGAACAGATAGCCCAGCGCGAAGCCCAGCAGGTTGTGCAGGATGACGGCGGCGAACATCAGCAGGCCGTTCGTCAGCAGTTTCGACTGGTTCAGCGCGACGATGATCGCGATGATCAGCACGATGGCCACCGTCGACACGAGCGGCAGCGCCTTCACGCTGGCCGCGGCCTGGCGGCGGAACAGGGTCTTCGCCACGATGCCCAGCGCGATCGGGAGGATCACGACCTGCACGATGTCCATGAACAGCGACGTCGTATTAATGTGCATCCACGCGCCCGCCAGCAGCGACACGAGTGCCGGCGTCGCGAACGGTGCGATCAGGGTGGACACCGCCCCGATCGACACGCCGAGCGCCACGTCGCCCCGCGATAGGAACGTCATCACATTGGACGCGGTGCCGCTCGGGCAGCAGCCGACGAGGATCACGCCGACCGCGATTTCCGGCGGGAGGCGCAGCGCGACGGCGAGCACGTACGCAATGCCGGGCATGATGAGGTAGTGTCCGACGACGCCGATGGCGACGTCCTTCGGTCGCCGGAACACGTCGCGGAAGTCTTCCGTCGACAGCGTCAGGCCCATGCCGAACATGACGATGCCCAGCAGCGGCGCGATCCACGACTTGTAGCCGACGAACGCCTGCGGCGCGAAGAAACCCAGGGCGGCGAACAGGAGCACCCACAACGAGAAGGTCTTGCCGACGAAGGCGCTGGCTTTTTCGATTGGGTTCACGCGGGATTCTCCTGGTCTGATGGGTCCGACATTATATGTCCCCCACCCCTGACCAATGGCCGGTGCATCGCGGCGCGAATCGCGTTAGCATGGGCCCATCATGACCGCTACCTCACCCATCCGCCTGCCGATCGGCTCCCGTGACGGCGTCCTGTTCGATGTCGTCGCCTGGGGCCCGTCCCACGCCGACGTCGACTTCAGCGTGGCCTGCATGTTCGAGCATGAACTCGGCGGGGGCATGGCCGGCGGCCTGCTGGCGCTGGACCAGGCGTTCGGCGGCCAGTTGTCGGGCCTGCGCGCGGCGGGCGCGTTCCGCGCGCAGCCACTGGAGACGCTGCTCATCACGTCACCGCCGCCGGCCGTGGTGCCGCGCGCCGTGCTCGTGATCGGCATGGGCGACCCGGCGCAACTGGACGGCGAGATGCTGCGCCGCGCCTGCCGCGTCGCGATGCGCGAGGCGATCCGCTTCGGCGCCGTGTCGATGGCATTCGCGCCCAGCGTGCTCGATGCGGGGCACACGGACAACGCGGCGCTCGACATGCAGGACGTGATGCTGGACGTGATGCTGGACGGGATGCTGGGCGCGCTGCGCGCCGAGCACATGCTGGCGGAGGCCGGCCTCGCGGCGGCGCCGGCGCTGCGTCATTGCACGTTCGACGTCGGCGCGCCGCGGGCGGAGGCTGCGGGGCGGGCGTTCGGGGAAGCGTTCGTGCGGCTGGCCGGGAACATCTGAAGCAACCGTTCGACATACCGCCACCGGAGCGCCAGCAGCTCATTATCCAACTTGGCGTAGCCAGCTGAAATATCGGCAATAAGTCTTCCGCATTGCGCTATGTAATTACCGGCATGCGCTCGATCGGTGCATATGTGTCCGCAAGACTGGCAACAAGCAGATAGAACGGACTCAGGCCACAACAATGTTTCATTTATCCAGCCATTGGGACATTGCTGACGAGGTCCCTGCAAAGGAAAATATTGCAAATGCAATAAATATTCCAAAAAACGACGATTTCGCATGGAAAGTTATCGCGTAGCTTTTGTACGGAAGCAGCATACGCGAGTATTGGTAGCGTGCCACCCACAAGGTCAAGATTATTAGTTCAGCATGGGCCCTTGGCACACATCATCCAATCGAAAAACGGCAACATTACAATGAAAATCAGTTATGGAAGGCAAATGGGCGATTGGAGTTTCGGTGAGGAACGCAGCAACATGCAAGAAATTGTTTGCCCACTTCGATCAGGGAAAGGGAAGACACCGTGAGAACATATGCCTACGTTCTTTCACTGGCCGCCGGGACTTTTTCTACTGACGCGATGGCACAACAGGTATGCGTCGAGTTGGCAAAAGACATTGTATATAACCAGACCCGCTCGTTTTCGTACGACGAATTGCAGGACATAAATCAGGCGAATCTATGTACGGAGCAATATAAGCACAACGCCAGCACGGCTTCGTTAAAAATTGAGGCATCGTACAAATTTTTTAACGGTGAAGTAGCAGGAACAGAAACCGAAATTCAGAATGCGCAGACTAAACGATGCGAAGGAAAATTCGGAGATTTCTGGAGCAAGAAGATTAGGAGTGCCAACGCAAGAACCGCGAACGCCGATTCATTGAAGGTCATTAGAGATTGTTTAAATTTGAACGCGATTGGGATGTTTCCAAAAATGGATATGTCGACCGCTGGCGACAATTTCACCTTCACTCTGGCATGGCATCCGCAAGTCCCTATAGACCTCCGCCTCGACTACGCGGGCCCAACCAATTTTAAAGGCTATCAATGTTCGGCTCAATCTGGACCGCAGGGCGCGTTCAAGCCAGTCAGTTCTGCTAGCGACGTAAAAACAGTCGTACCAAATAGCGGTTCGTTCATGCTTACCTGCGAAAGGCCAGTTGTCACCAAACAGGTCGATGGGGAGACTCTCACTTGCTATCGAGAAACCTTGCTCAATGTGGCGACGAACGGCCCCACTGCGGTCCTCAAGATTCCAGAAACATGCACGCCGTCGATGCCCGGTACCCGCGTGAACGCAATTGAGCAGCGATTGGCTGCATTAGACGATCAACTGAAGCTGACCAAGGGCGCAATCTCCGCACTTGGATCGCCGACGACCGCCAATGCGAATAGCTGTTCAGTCATAGGCGCACTTCAGATCTGTTGGGGGTCCGCTGTGTTAGCACCAAATCCAAGTGCCCCACATACCGCACAGTTCGATTTCACATTCCCGCGTCCGTTCTCAGCGGTGCCAACAGTAACCAACGGCATAAACTTCAACGGCTCAGGGCAAAATGCAGGCGTGTATGCTTTTCAATTGACGAATCAACATTACCAAGGGGCAGTGAATAATGTTTTCGCAGGCGCCCCCTTTAGCGGCACCACAATCACTATGCAGTACATGGCCATCGGAACTGCCAAGTAATCCGGCGTCTGGCTGTGCTACGGAGTTACATGGCAAAAGCGGGACCTTTTATGAAATAGAAGGTCGACACGCGAAGCGACTCTCTGAGTGCCGGCATTGCCCCGGTTCCTGCGCAAGAGCTCGGCGTTGAAATTTAGCGACTGCTATGGACGGATAGTTTATCCGCTTCCGGTGCACTGCCGACCTGAGCGGCAAATAAGTCGCCGCCTTTCATCAACTGTTCCTATTCCTTGTCGCTAAAAAATATAGGCCCGTACAAACGCAAATTAATCCCGCCAAGCTCAGGCCGGCTTGTGAAAGACCGGTCCAAAACAACGATTGGCTCGGGGCTTGAGTCAATAACGGCTCAAGCTTGAAAGGAATGCGCCAATTGCTAGAAGCATCTAGCCTTGCACGGCTCGTGGAGTCCTGAATCGATTCAGCAGAGCAGGTTAGCGAGGCGGACAAATCAGAGAGCGCAACCAATGGACGCAACCGCCCTGAAGCGTGGGAAGTTTCAAAATGGTTTTTGCCGGTCGGGTTCGCGGCGCAACAAAACGGCCGGAAGCCTTAACGCGTCAACCCTGGCCTCGCAGCGCCAGATCCGCCACCAGCGCCAACCCCAGCCCAAACGACACCGCCTTCCAGAACAGCACCGGACTCCGCTCGATCAGCGGCGTGCGCCTGCGTTCGGCAAAAGCGCTGTTCGGATGGTGCAGGTCGTACACGAATTCCGCGACGTCCTCGTAGCGCCGGCGCGGATCGATCTGCAGCGCCTTGTGCAGCGCCGCGTCGACCCAGGCCGGAATCGCCGGGTCGTGCTCGCGCGCGGGCGTGTACGCGAGCCGGCGCTGCGCCGCCCGCCCGGCCGCGCGGGGGATCTCCACGCCGTACGGCAGCTCGCCCGTCAGCATGAAGTACGTGAGCACGCCCAGCGCGAACACGTCCGAGCGCACGGTCCCGCGCTCTCCGAGGAAGTACTCCGGTGCGGCGTACAGCGCGGCGCCCTGCAGGGTCCACGCCTCGTCATGCGCCGCCATCTCGACGACGCCGGCCACGCTCACGGATCCGAAATCAATGATGCGCGCGTTGCCGGCCGCGTCGATCATGACGTTTTCCGGCCGGACGTCCTGGTGCAGCATCTCGAGCCGGTGAAACGCGCGCAGGCCCGTCGCCACCTGGTCGATGATGCGCCGCACGGCGTCCAGTCCGGGGCGCGGCTGGCTGCGCAGCCACTGCGCCAGCGTCACGCCCTCGATGTATTCGGCCGCGACATAGACATGGCTGCGGCGCCGCGCCGGCGCCGGCTTGACGACGTGCGGGCTGCGCACGCGTCCCATGATCCACTCCTCCATCACGAACCGCTCCATGTAGGCGCGGTCGCCGGCGAGATCGATGGACGGCATCTTGAGGATGACGTGCGCGCCGCTGTCCGGGTCCTCGGCGAGATAGACGTGGCTGCGGCTGCTGCCGTGCACTTCGCGCACGATGCGGTAGCCGTCGAGCTCCGCGCGCGGCGCCAGCAGCGGCGGCAGCGGCAGGTCCGCCATCTGGCGCAGCAGCTCGGAGGCCTCGCGCGCCTGCAGCGATTCGATACGCACGAGCTGCACGGTGAGATTGTCCGCGCTGCCGTTGGCGAGCGCGCGCTCCACGAGGCGGCACGCGGCCGCATCGAGGTCGGGCGCGCCCTGCAGCGCGGCGTGCACGTCGGCGCCCGACACGTGCTCGTACACGCCGTCCGTCGCCAGCATGAACAGGTCACCGGCTTCCAGTGCGACGGCGCGGTAGTCGATCTCGACCCGGTCCTGCACGCCCAGCGCGCGGCTCAGGTAGCTGCGTTCGGGCGAGACCCACACGCGGTGGTCGGTCGTCAGCTGTTCCAGGCTGGCGCCCTGCGCGCCCGCGTGGACGCGGTAGATGCGCGCGTCGCCCACGTGGAACAGGTGGGCCGTGTTCGACTTGATGACGAGCGCGGAAAACGTGCAGACGTGGCCGCAGTCCTGGTCGGCGCGGTCCTGGCCCTGGCGCGTCTGGGCGTACAGCCAGGCATTGACCGCGGTGAGCACCTTCTCGGCCGATGTCCGTACCGACCATGCGTCGGCCGTGGCGTAGTAATCGTCGAGGAAGGCCGCGACGGCGGTGGCGCTGGCAACGTGGCTGACGGCACTGCTGCTGATGCCGTCCGCCAGCGCGAGCGCCGCCCCCTTCGTCGACGCGAGCGGCGCGCGGGGCATCACCGCGCCATGGCAATCCTGGTTGACGGCCTTGCGGCCCCGGTCCGTGTGCTGGCCGACGGACAGCGTCAATGGCTGCGACATGAGCTGTAAAGCGGCGACGCCGGCGCGCGCGTCGTCAGACTTTGGTGAACGAGCGCTTCGGCGCCGTCTTCACGTGCGTGGAGTACAGCGTCAGGCCGGTGAACGCGAGACCGCCGACGAGGTTGCCCAGCACGGTCGGGATCTCGTTCCAGATCAGGTAATCGACGAAGGTGAAGTGCGCGCCGGTCAGGATCCCGAACGGGAACAGGAACATGTTGACCACCGAGTGCTCGAAGGCCATCGCGAAGAACAGCATCACGGGCATCCACATGGCGATGACCTTGCCGCCGACGGTCGTCGAGATCATGGCGCCGACGACACCGGTCGACACCATCCAGTTGCACAGCATGCCGCGGATGAACAGGGTGACCATGCCGGCGAAGCCGTATTCCGCGTAGCCGAGCGTGCGCTTTTCGCCGATCGTGCCGATGGCCTTGGCCAGTACGCCGCCGTCCGTGTGAAAGCCGAACGTGAAAATGTACGCCATCAGGAAGGCCACGGTGAACGCGCCGAGGAAGTTACCTGCGAAGACGATGCCCCAGTGCTTGACCACGCGCGGCAGCGTGACGCCGGGGCGCCTGTCGATCAGCGCCAGCGGCGTCAGCACGAACACGCCGGTCAGCAGGTCGAAGCCGAGCAGGTACAGCATGCAAAAGCCGACCGGGAACAGCAGCGCGCCGATGAGCGGCACGCCGGTGGCGACCGAGCAGCTGACGGCGAACACCGCCGACAACGCGAGGATGGCGCCAGCCATGTAGGCGCGGATCAGCGCATCGCGCGTGGACATGTAGATCTTGGATTCGCCCGCGTCGACCATCTTGGTCACGAATTCAGAAGGCACCAGATAGGCCATGAAACTTCTCCCTAGGGGCCGCCGTGAGGCGGCGTGATTGATCGGTGATCCGGCGTCGATTGCGCCGTCATGGGGAGTTATGCAAGAAGCGGGCCCGCATCAGGCCGGGGCGATTCTCACGGGCCCGCGCACCGCGATCGTGCCGGAGCTGCCTGCTGGTGCAGCGGCGCACCATTTGTGGCAAGGCCGGTCACGCGCGCGCACAAGAACGATGCAGGCCAGCCGGCGTGGTGCGCCTGCTGCACCGGTCAGGCCCCGAACCAGTCCGCGCAGGCGGCGCGCAGGCCGTCCGCACCGCCGTCGCCGGCCCACGCTACGTAGCCGTCAGGCCGCACGAGCACTGCGGAAGGCAGCGGTACCACGCCGACGACGGGCAATTCACACACCCCATGGAATGTCGCGTCGACCCGTCTCACGCGGTCGTCGGCATGGTTCGCGGCGAAGTTCAGCAGCACCGGCCGCGCATCGTGCAGCAGCGCGTCGCGCCGAAACGCTTGCGCGGTTCGTCCATCGCGAGCATCTCCGCGACGAATTCGCCCAGCACCGGCATGCGGTCGTCCGGACGCCGCAGGACGCCCTGTGCGATCGTGTTGCGCAGCACGCGCGCCGCGGCGGGATGGCGCTCGGCCTGGTAGGTGTCGAGCAGCGACGCGCGCGAGATGCCCTTCACCACCTGCGCCAGCTTCCACCCGAGGTTGACGGCATCCTGCACGCCGAGATTGAGGCCCTGCCCGCCCAGCGGCGGATGGATGTGCGCGGCGTCGCCCGCCAGCAGGATGCGGTCGTTGCGGTAGCGGTCCGCCTGGCGCACGGCGTCGCTGAAGCGGGACAGCCACGTGGGAGAATGGACGCCGAAATCGGTCCCGTAGATGGCTCTCAGGCCCGCGGCGAGTTCCTCGAGGGTCGGTTTGCCGGCCGCCTTCGGGTCACGTCCCGCCAGCACGACGCCGACCGTCTCGCCGTCGTCCGTCACGGACATCGCATGGCGGCCGGACGCGTCCTCGTGGAAGCCGGGCACCGGCTTTTCCTTGATCCTGACTTCGGCGATGATCCAGCAGGATCTCGTTTGCCTTGCGCAGCTCGCGCACTTCACGCTCCAGCGCCTTGATACGCTCTTCTTCGGCAGTGGTTGGCCCGGGATGCTGGCCAGTATCACGCCCTTGCTGGCGTACCCAGCGGCGCAGCGTTTCAGGTGTACAGCCGATCTTGGCGGCTATCGATTCGATCGCTGCCCACTACGAGCTGTATTCGCTGGCAGCATCAGTGACCATGCGCACGGCGCGCTTAATGACTTCGGGGGAATACTTGGGTTGCTTCTTCATGATTCCATTTTTGACCCGGCCTACCGCCAATGTAGGTATATTGACAATATTAACCATCACAGCGTAAGCTGGCCGCTCTGGCTGTGGCGCTGCGTATGTCGCGGCATCTCTGCAAAGGAATCCGAATGGACAGCGCCGAACAGGCTTGGCTGCGCCCGTTTGAAGGGGAACGACAGCAACTCAAGCGTGAGCTGATCGTTTTTCTTGCGCTATCGTCGCTCCTCTCCTGGCCACTGCCGTTCATGGTGCTGTGGCGAGTTGACTTCACCTATCAGGTCTACGACGAAGCCACGGTGCGCCACCTTTTCGGTAACATTCCGGAGTTGTTCGGATGTGGCCCGATGTTAGCGGCAATCGCCGTGACGTGTCTGTATCGTGGCAAGGCTGGGCTGACAACGCTGCTGAAGACGGTGGTGAAGTGGAAAGTGCCGCTGCGATGGTATGGTTGGGCGCTACTGCTTCCAGTGCTGGCCCAATGGGCGGGACTGTTCGCCTGGGCGGCGTACAGCGGGTCGGACGTGACCCTGCCCCCGCCTGCCGCCTATCTATCGACCTGGCTGCAGATCACGCTGTTCAGCGCCCTCTACTACGTAACCGAAGAACTTGGCTGGCGCGGCTTCATGCTGCCGCGTTTTCTGGTGCAGGCAGGCTGGGTCCGGTCATCCCTGTTGCTCGGCCTGGTCTGGAGCTTCTGGCATTACCCCCTTTGGTTCTTGTCCAGCTTGTTGACCTCCGGCTCGATACCGATCGCTGTCACCATGCTGGCTGCTTCCACCCTGTTCACCATCGCGGCGTCGGTCATCGTGACTTGGATAGTCAAAGGGGCGAACGGCAGCGTGTTGCTCGCCATGTTGTTCCACGGCGCAAGCCAGGCGAACTTGACGAAGATGCACGCTGCCGCCGGCCTCGTATCGCTCACCGATCCCGGGTTCAGGCTCGTCCAGGCCGTGGCGCTCGCCGGCGTCGCTTTGCTCTTGGTACTGGCCGCCAGTCGGCGGTGGCGAACGAAGGGCTTGCCCGCATAGCCCACGCGCCGGGCAGATTGGACTTCCCCCAGTTCAGTCGACAAATCCGAACCTCACGCTGAGGCGCGTTCAAAGGCCTCGGGGCTGACACCGCCCAGATGGCTGTGGCGCCTGGTTCGATTGTAAAAGACTTCGATGCAATCAAAGTTATCGGCTCGGGCCAAATCCCGGGTTTTGTAGATGCGTTTGCGGATGCGTTCCTTTTTCAGGCTGCTAAAGAACGATTCGGCCACGGCGTTATCCCGACATTTTCCACGACGGCTCATGCTTGGCTCAAGATTGTTGGCCTTGCAGAAGCGGCGCCAGTCATCGCTGCCATATTGACTGCCTTGGCCCGAATGCACGAGCACAGGATTCTTGCGTTTGCGTCGCCAGACTGCCATTAGCAAGGCATCAATCGCCAGCTCGCGCGTCAGGGTCGGCTTCATCGACCATCCAACGACCTTGCGTGCAAAAGGGTCGACCACGACTGCCAGGTAAATTCCCGATTCAGCCGGTTGGGGGCGATGATCGAAGGGCGCCCCGCAATCTTTCTGGGCGCTTTATAACCGCGCACTGCCAAACGTTCCTGCCGACAAGGTACTAAGCCACGTCCCCGGAAAAGTCCATTTGGCTGTTCCCTAACAAGCGGCATCAGCAATAAAAAACGGCGCGCCGCCCGAAGGCAAGCGCGCCGGAGGTAACGACCGGACGGCACCGCCGTGCCGCCCCGTCTTCCTTAGAAGTGATACTCCGCCTTGACCATCGGCGTACTGGCCGAGGCGCCCGGCACGCGCTTGCTGTCGTTGCCGAACTTGTTGTGCCAGTACTGATAGGCGACGCCGGCGCGGAAGGTCTTCGGCTTGGCGCCCAGCAGCGGGCCCAGGTCGTACAGCAGCTGCATGTCGATGTTCGTTTCCGGCGCCGTCTGGTTGCCGAATTCGTCCTTGCCCTTCGACGCGATCCAGTTCGCGAAGCCTTCCCACGACCAGCCCGAGGCGCCCAACGGGAATGCCCACACGGCGCCCAGCATCGGGTGGGTATCGTAGCGGTAGCGCGAGACGCTGGTCTGCGTGAACTCGTTGTTCGGTGCGTTGCTCTCCCACAGGCCGTAGATACCCACGTTCAGCAGGCCGGGCACCTTGAAGGCCAGCGTCGGGCCGACGACCAGCATGCGCTTCTTCGAGTTGTAGCCGGCATCGTCCTTCGTGTTGGCGTCGAAGCCGAGCGTCAGGCCCACGTCGCTCACGGGGCCGTACGCGAATTCCTTGCCGCTCACCTTGCCCAGCGAGACCGTGTTGCGGTACACGAGGTAGAACTCCTGCGCGCCCGAGCTGGCGCCCGGTGCCGACGGATCGGTCTTGTTCGACAGCAGGACATCCAGGTTGAAGAAGTTCGTGCCGTAGGCATAACCGCTCACGTGGTTGATGTCGATGATGTCCTTATGGATTTCGTTGGCGTTGAACGGCTCGCGGAAACGGCTGCCGGTGCGGTAGCCGATCGACGTGTCGCTCCATTCCGCGGCCTGGACGGACGTCGCCGCGCACGCGCACAGCGCCATGGTCAGGACGGTTTTTTTCATGCTTTGCTCCCTTGGACGATAGGTGGGTGGTTGTTGGTGGCGCCCGCATCTCCGTGGTTCTCGGCCGGGATGTCGCGGGTACCGTTGAAGAAGAGGTTCAAAGCGACCGCGGCGACGGCGGTCAGCAGGATGCCCGACTCCAGCAACGGATGCAGGCTGTGGGCCATCTGTTGGGCCCAGCGGGGTGCCACCAGCGGGATCAGGCCGAAGCCGATCGACAGGGCGACAATATACAGGTTGTAGCGGTTGTTCCGGAAGTCCACGCGCGTCAGGATGCGGATGCCTGCTGCGGCAACCATACCGAACATGACAAGACCCGCGCCGCCCAGCACGAACTGCGGGATCGCTTCCACGAGCGCCGCCATCTTCGGCAGCATGCCCAGCACGATCATGATGCAGCCGCCGGCCACGCACACCCAGCGGCTCTTGACGCCCGTGACGGCGACGAGGCCCACGTTCTGCGAAAAGCTCGTATGCGGGAAGGTGTTCAGCAGGCCGCCGATCAGCGTGCCCAGGCCGTCCGTGCGCAGGCCGGCGGCGAGCTGTTTCCGGTCCACGTCCTTGCCCGTCAGCTCGGACAGCGCGAGGAACATGCCGGCCGACTCGATCATCACGACGATCATGACGACGGCGAACGTGACGATCATGACAAGGTCGAACGTGGGCGTGCCGAACGCCAGCGGCGTCACGAGCTGGAACCAGGCGGCATTGCCCACTTTGTCGAAGTTCATCTCGCCCAGCGCGAACGTGACGACGCAGCCGGCCACGATGCCCAGCAGGACGGAGATATTGGCCAGGAAGCCGCGGCAGAACCGGACGAGGCACAGCACGACGGCCAGCACGAACGCGGCGATGCCCAGGTGGTCCAGCGCGCCGTAGTTCGGGTTCGGCGTCATCGGCACGGGGCCGGCCAGTTTCAGCGCAGGCGCTTCGGCACCCGGCGGCAGCGCGGCGGCCGCCTGCGCGGCGCCGGCGCGGGCCGCATCGACCATCGCGGCCAGCTTCGCCGTGTCGACGCTCTGCGCCGTGCTTTCCGGACCGCCCATCGCCCAGCCCACGCCGACGCGCATCAGCGTCACGCCGATGATCAGGATGATGGTGCCCGTGACGACGGGCGGGAAGAACCGCAGCAACCGGCTCATGAGCGGCGCGAGCAGCAGCGCCACGGCACCGGCGCCGATGCCGGCGCCGAAGATCGCACGGGCTCCGTCGACGCCGGGGACCGCGTTCGCGATGGCGACCATCGGGCCGACGGCCGCGAAGGTCACGCCCATCATCACGGGGAGGCGGATGCCGAACCACGATGTCAGGCCAAGGGATTGAATGAGTGTCACGATCCCGCAGCAGAACAGGTCTGCCGAGATCAGCATGCTGACCTGTTCGGGAGGAAGTTTCAGCGCGCGTCCCACGATGAGGGGGACGGCGATGGCACCGGCGTACATGACGAGGACGTGCTGCAACCCGAGCGCACCGAGGCGCGCGAGCGGCAGCCGTTCGTCCACCGGATGGCGGGACGGCTGGGTCATGCTTGTCTCCTAAATGTTTTTATGAACAACAAACAGCATGCCGCCCGCCACGCGCCGGCTGTCTGGGCCGGGCGCGCGAGCGTGTCCGCCGGCCCGCTGTAGGGGCCGGCGGACAGGGTACAACGGGTCAGTTGACGGGGGCGCCCTCTTCGTACCAGCGCTTGATGAGATTGCGCTCATCCGGCGTGATCTGGGTGGCGTTATTCAGGGGCATCTGCTTGGTCACGACGGCCTGCTGGTACATCTGCTGGGCGTGACGCTTGATCGCGTCGGGCGAATCGAACGAGATGCCCTTGCTCGGCATGGCGGCCGAGTGGCACATCGCGCAGCGCTGGGCGACGACGCCCTTCACCTGGTCGAAGCTCACGTTCTGCGCGGTGGCGCCGGCGGCTGCGGCGGCGGTCGGCGCTGCCGACGCGATCACCGGCAGGTCGGCCTCGGGTTTCGGGGTCAGGTAGACGACGAGACCCAGCATGGCGGCCACGCCGAAGCCGGCGAATTCCCACGGCACGCGCTTGCCGTGCACCAGCGCCTTGTGGCGGGCGACGAAGCTCTGGCGGATCAGGGCGCCGGTCAACATCATGAGGACCAGCACGACCCAGTTGTGCTCACCCGAGTACAGCCAGCCGTAGTGGTTGGACAGCATGGCGAACAGCACCGGCAGCGTGAAATACGTGTTGTGGACGCTGCGCTGTTTCGCGCGCCAGCCGTAGATCGGGTCGACCGGCTGGCCTGCCTTCAGCTGCGCGACGACCTTGCGCTGGCCGGGGATGATCCAGAAGAACACGTTGGCGCTCATCGACGTGGCCAGCATGGCGCCCACCAGCAGGAAGGCGGCACGGCCGGCGTACAGCTGGCACGCGAGCCACGACGCGAACACGACGAACGCGAAGATGATCGCGCCGACGATGGCGTCGCCGTTCTTCTTGCGGCCGAACGTGCGGCAGATGGTGTCGTAGACGAGCCAGAACGCGACGAGGAAGCCCAGCGCGGTACCGACGGCGGCGCCGGCCGTCCAGTCGTGCACCTGCTTGTCGACCATGAAGGTGCCGGCATTGAACAGATACAGGACGGTGAAGAGACCGAAACCGGACAGCCACGTGGCGTAGCTCTCCCAATAGAACCAGTGCAGGCCCTCGGGCATCTGTTTCGGGGCGACGAGGTATTTCTGCGGATGGTAGAAGCCCCCGCCGTGCACGGCCCACAGTTCGCCGTCGACGCCTTTTTCGACGAGGTCGGGCGCCGTCGGCCTGGTCAGCGAGTTATCGAGGAAGACGAAGTAGAACGATGCGCCGATCCAGGCGATCGCGGTGATGACGTGGGTCCAGCGCAACAGCAGATTCACCCAGTCGAGCAAATAGGATTCCATGAGAGCCTCTAATACAAAGGAAGCATGGTGCAAACGACGCACCAGGCTGTCCCATCACCACAGCGGGCTCTGTGAGGGGCAAATCATCGCAACCACCGGCGAAGGGCTGGGCCCTGCTGCCGATGCGCTCCGCGGCGACACAACAACTGTATACGATCTTTTAAAAAAAGGGTATGACTTTATGAGAAAAACAACGCTCCGTGCTTACGAGCCACGGTACGTGGAGTACGACCACGGGCTGACGAGCAGCGGCACGTGGTAATGGCCGGCCGCGTCGGCGATGCCGAATTCGAGCGGCACGACGTCGAGGAACGCCGGCTCGGGCAGGTTCACGCCCTTCTCGCGGAAGTACGCTGCCACACTGAACGTGAGGCGGTAGCGGCCGGCCGCCATCGTCTCGGCATTCAGCAGCGGACCGCCGTCGTTGCGGCCGTCGCTGTTCAGGGTGAGCGTCTTGATCGTGCGCGCATTGCCGTTATTGTCGAGCGCTTCCAGAGTGACGCGCATGCCGGCGGCCGGGCAGCCGTTCATCGTGTCGAGCACGTGGGTGCTGAGGTGTCCCATTTGTTTCCTTTCTTGATCAGGGTAAAAAATTGCATACACTTTGTGTTTTCTTTTTTTGGAAAAGTGTATACACTTCAGACACGATGTCAATCACTTATTGTTTTCCGTGACCATGAGCCGAGCCCGCACACCCCTGAAGATCGTTCCCCTGACCGACGAAGTCCATGATACGCCCGCAAGCGCATCGCCCGCGGGCGTGCCGTCCGGCAGCGCCACGCAGCGCATCGTGGACTCCATCACCACCGCGATCGCCGAACGCCGCCTGATGCCGGGCACGAAGCTGTCCGAACAGAAGATCGGCGACATCTTCAAGGTGTCGCGCACCGTCGTGCGCCAGGCGTTCAACCAGCTGTCGCGCGACCGCCTCGTCGTGCTGGAGCCGGCGCGCGGCGCCTTCGTCGCCACCCCGACGGCCGAGGAAGCGAACGACGTGTTCGAAGTGCGCGCGATCCTCGAGACGGCCGTCACGAAGCAGCTGTGCGCGACGATCACCGACGCGCAGATCAGGCAGCTGCGCGACCACCTGGAGCTGGAACGCGCCGCCGTCAACAACGCCGAGGTGCCGGGTCGCACGCGCCTGCTGGGCGACTTCCACCTCGTTCTGGCGCAGATGCTCGGCAACCAGGTGCTCGTGCAGATGCTCTCCGAACTGCTGACGCGCTCCTCGCTGATCGCACTGATGCGCCAGTCGTCGCAGTCGGCCGAAGAATCCCTCGACGAGCACGTGGCCATCGTCGACGCCTTCGAAAAGCGCGACGTCAAGGCGGCCGTGCGCCTCGTCTCGAAACACCTGGCCAACGTCCAGCACAACCTGCACCTCGATCCGCAGCGCGTGGACCTGGCCGACATCCTTCACCCGTAATCCTAAAGAACAAGCCATCATGACCCAGCACTATCCACGTGACCTCGCCGGCTACGGCCGCGAGCAGCCGTATGCCGACTGGCCGGGCCGCGCCCGCGTCGCCGTGCAGTTCGTCCTGAACTATGAGGAAGGCGGCGAGAACAGCGTGCTGCACGGCGACGCCGGCAGCGAGCAGTTCCTGTCCGAGATGTTCAACCCGGCGTCGTTCCCTGCCCGGCACCTGTCGATGGAAAGCATCTACGAATACGGCTCGCGCGTGGGCGTCTGGCGCATCCTGCGCGAATTCGAGAAGCGCGGCCTGCCGCTGACGATCTTCGGCGTCGGCATGGCCCTCGAGCGCAGCCCGGACGTGACGGCCGCGTTCAAGGAACTGGGCCACGAGATCGCATGCCACGGCCACCGCTGGATCAGCTACCAGAACGTCGACGAAGCGACGGAGCGCGCGGACATGGCGCGCGGCATGGAAGCCATCGAGCGCCTGACAGGCGAACGGGCGCTGGGCTGGTACACGGGCCGCGACAGCCCGAACACGCGCCGCCTCGTCGCCGACTACGGCGGCTTCGAATACGACAGCGACTATTACGGCGACGACCTGCCGTTCTGGCTGAAGGTGCGCAAGACGGACGGCACCCAGGCGGCGCAACTGGTCGTGCCGTACACGCTGGACGCGAACGACATGCGCTTCGCCCTGCCCCAGGGGTTCTCGCACGGCGACCCGTTCCTCTCGTACCTGCGCGACGCGTTCGACGTGCACTACCAGGAAGGCGGCGAGCGCCCGTCCATTCTCAGCATCGGCATGCACTGCCGCCTGCTGGGCCGCCCGGGACGCTTCCGCGCGCTGCAGCGCTTCCTGGACTACATCGAACAGCACGACCGCGTGTGGGTCACGCGCCGCATCGACATCGCGCGCCACTGGAAGAGCGTGCATCCCTACAACCCCGACACCGCATTCGCGTGGGAGTAAGAACAATGTTAACCCTGGAGACACTCAACGCCGCCGACGAAGCGGGCTTCACCTTTCTACTGGACGGCGTCTACGAACACTCGCCCTGGATCGCGGCGCGCGCCTGGGCGAAGCGCCCGTTCGCCACGCTGGCGCAACTGAAGCGCGGCCTCGTCGAAGCCGTGCGCGAAGCGTCGCGTGAAGAACAACTGGGCCTGATCCGCGCCCACCCGGAGCTCGCGGGCAAGGCCATGGTCAGCAAGACGCTGACGGCCGAATCGACGAATGAGCAGAACAAGGCCGGCCTGACGAATTGCACGCCGGAGGAATTCGCGAAAATCCAGCAACTGAACGCCGACTACAACGCGAAATTCGGCTTCCCGTTCATCCTCGCCGTGCGCGGCCCGCGCGGACTGGGCCTGCCAAAGGCCGAGATCATCACCACGTTCGCGCGCCGCCTCGCCAATGGTCCGGACTTCGAGTTCGCGGAAGCACTGCGCAACATCCACCGCATCGCCGAGATCCGCCTTGACGACAAGTTCGACCAGCACCCGGCCCTCGGCAACCTCGTGTGGGACTGGCACGAGCAGCTGGCAGCGCACAGCGAACCGGGTTACGCCGAGCGCGGAGAGCTCTGCGTGACCTACCTGACGGAGGCACACCGCGCGGCCGCGGCCCAGCTGGCGCGCTGGATGCGCGAAGACTGCGGTTTCGACGACGTCGCCATCGACGCCGTCGGCAACGTGGTCGGCATCTATCATGGCGCCGATCCGGCCGCGCAGCGCCTGCTGACCGGTTCGCACTACGACACCGTGCGCAACGGCGGCAAGTACGACGGCCGCCTGGGCATCCTCGTGCCGATGGCCTGCGTGCGCGAACTGCACCGCCAGGGCAAGCGGCTGTCGTACGGCATCGAGGTCGTCGGCTTTGCGGAAGAAGAAGGCCAGCGTTATAAAGCCGTGTTCCTCGGGTCGGGTGCGCTGTGCGGCGGTTTCGACACCAGCTGGCTCGATCAACAGGATGCGAACGGCATCACGATGCGCGATGCGATTGCGCA
Source organism: uncultured Massilia sp. (assembly GCA_946481275.1). The sequence continues at coordinate 185,185 of CAMLMV010000003.1, read as the reverse complement.
TGCAGGCTTGAACGTCGACGACATCGCGACACTGAAGCGCGATCCGTCGAAATACCTCGGCTTCGTCGAGACGCACATCGAACAGGGCCCGGTGCTGAACGACCTCGACCTGCCGCTGGGTGTCGTCACGTCGATCAACGGCAGCGTGCGATTTGTCGGCGAGATCGTCGGCGTCGCCAGCCACGCGGGCACCACGCCGATGACGATGCGCCGCGACGCGGCCGCCGCCGCGGCCGAACTGGTGCTGTTCGCGGAGAAGCGCGGCGGCGCCGTGCCGGATCTCGTCGCCACCGTGGGCATGCTGGAGGTGCCGAACGGTTCGATCAACGTCGTGCCGGGCCGCTGCCGCTTCTCACTGGACGTGCGCGCCACGACGAACGAGGTGCGCGACGCCGCCGCCGCCGACATCCAGGCCGAACTGGCCGCGATCTGCGCCCGCCGCGGCCTGCAGTTCTCGCTGGAAGAGACGATGCGCGCCGCCGCCGCGCCCTGCGCGACCGCATGGCGCCAGCGCTGGGAACGCGCCGTCGAGACGCTGGGCCTGCCCGTCTTCCGCATGCCCAGCGGCGCCGGCCACGACGCGATGAAGATCCACGACATCCTGCCGCAGGCCATGCTGTTCCTGCGCGGGCTGAACGCCGGCATCAGCCACAACCCGCTCGAATCCATCACCAACGACGACACCGAACTGTGCGTCCGGGCTTTCCAAACCCTTCTCGACCAACTCGCCACGGAATTCTGACATGACCACGACCGATAAAACCGCCGCCCCCTACGAGGCCCTCGACTCCTGGATCGACGCCCACTTCGACGAGGAGGTGCGCTTCCTGCAGGAGCTCGTGCGCGTGCCGACCGACACCCCGCCGGGCAACAACGCGCCGCACGCGGAGCGCACGACCGACCTGCTGAAGGACTTCGGTTTCGAGGCCGAGAAGCACTCGGTCCCGGCGCCGACCGTCAAGGCCGCCGGTCTGGAGACGATCACGAACCTCATCGTGCGCCGCAAGTACGGCCCGGGCCGCACCGTCGCCATGAACGCACACGGCGACGTGGTGCCGCCGGGCGAAGGCTGGACGCACGATCCGTACGGCGGCGAAGTCGTCGACGGCCGGCTGTTCGGCCGCGCCGCCGCCGTCAGCAAATGCGATTTCGCGACCTTCACGTTCGCGACGCGCGCGCTGGAAGCACTGGGCGCCCCGCTGAAGGGCGGCGTCGAACTGTACTTCACGTACGACGAGGAATTCGGCGGCGAACTGGGCCCGGGCTGGCTGCTGCAGCAAGGCCTCGTCAAGCCCGACCTGCTGATCGCCGCGGGCTTCAGCTACCAGGTCGTCACGGCGCACAACGGCTGCCTGCAGATGGAAGTGACGGTCAACGGCAAGATGGGCCACGCGGCCGTGCCGGAAACGGGCGTCGACGCGCTGCAGGCCGCGACCCGCATCCTCGTCGCGCTGTACGACCAGAACACGCAATATAAAAAGGTGAAGAGCCAGGTCAAGGGCATCAACCACCCGTACCTGAACGTGGGCCTGATCGAGGGCGGCACGAACACGAACGTCGTGCCGGGCAAGGTCGTGCTGAAGCTGGACCGCCGCATGATCCCCGAAGAGAACCCGGCCGAAGTGGAAGCGACGATCCGCAAGGTGATCCAGGACGCCGTCGCCGACAGCGCCGGCATCACCGTCGAGATCAAGCGCATGCTGCTGGCGAACGCACTGCAGCCGCTGGACGGCAACCGCCCGCTGGTCGACGCCCTGTCGCGCCACGCGACGAATGTGTTCGGCGAAGAGATCGGCGCGGCCGGCACGCCGCTGTACACGGACGCGCGCCTGTTCGGCGAAGCGGGCGTCCCGGCCGTGCTGTACGGCTGCGGCCCGCGCACGGTCGGCGAGAGCAACGCCAAGCGCGCCGACGAACACATCGACCTGGAAGACCTGCGCCGCGCGACCAAGGTCGTCGCGCGGACGTTGTTCGATCTGCTCGACTAGGACTTCTTCGTGACTGCGGGCGCTTCGGCGCCCGGTTTGTTTGCAGCGCTCAGGTTTCCAGGCCGGGCAGACGGCTTGAAGGAATTAGCGGATGCCAAGTCGTGGCCTTGCTAGTGCGGCACCACGCCTGAAGTCGCTCGCTCGTTTCTCAAACGTATCGCAAATTTGGTTGTTCCTGCCGAAGTTAGTAACACCTTGCGCAACCATGAGGATGTCAAACCAATTCATTATTCGTTCGCATTCGCGCGCAGTCTCTTCGAAGAATTCAAATGAAGTGAAGAGGTTCCACAGCACGGTTTTCAAGTTTACATTTCGCATTTTTTGCTCCAGTCTCGCTATTCATCCATGTCCCGGTACTGCAGATGTTCGATACATTGGACCCCGTCAAGAAACGACGGCGTGACTGGATAGAAGTGTTTATCGTTCAAACTTCCACCGCCAGACTGTGTAGCCATAAGGTGACCCAAGGCTTCCCATTATTTCGCCGACCTCGTATCGTCGATCCGACGCACCGGGTTCCATTGGTTGCCAGATGCCGGCTTTCGGACATTGCTCGCCAGCTTTGGCGCGCAGTTCGGGTTCCTGGTCGAGCGGACGGCCGGAAGGAACGACTGGATGCCAAGTCGTGGCAACCGCAACGGTAACGGGGCTACCAAATATTGCACCGCCACTTTCGCAACTGCGCTCTTCAATAGTCTTCACAATCCGGAATGCTGGTTGCATCACCATGCCTTTGATGGCAAAAGTGAGGCTATATCCTTCCAATCGCGTGTCGGGATACCAGACGCCGGTCCACGGAACTTCGTCGCCTGTTCGGCAGGTGACTGATTCGTCGATTACGTATTCTGGAAGAGGATCCGGCAGAGTCCAAAACAGCGGCTCTTTATACCACCGGACGTTGTCGCTATAAGCTTTAACGATGCTATCTCCTGGGAATCCGTCGTCATCGTCACTGCGCTCGGGGCAGTCTGGATCGGGATGCAAAAAGCTTTCTCCTGCTGTCATCGCATTGTTGATCGCACTTTCAATCTGGTCGGCAAATGCGAGCAAGCGACTTAATCTTATGTCACCGAATTCCTGATATTCGGCAGCAGTCATCCAACTATGCAATGGCTGCTCCATGATCCCGCGAGCATCTCCGCTAATACTTTGCGCGACCTGCCATAACACCTCGTAATCACCAAGCGCCGCCAATTCAGCGCCGCGTCGGAAGTCATTCGCCTTTCGTCTAAACATGTCGTAAATTTGATTATTCCGGCCGAAATTAACTACGTTTCGTGCAGTCGCCAGGGTCCCAAACCACGCCATTGTTCGTTCGCATTCACGCGCGGCCTCCTCGAAGAACTCCGGCGAAGTAAAAAGGTTCCATATGGCGGCTTCCAAGTGCATATTTCGCATTTTCATTCCCATTTTTTAGTCAATGGCTTACTTCGGCATTGGGGCGGACAGCAATATTCGTTGCGCTTCCTGCTCCGTGTAATCCGCCGCCCCCCATCCTGTACTTAGCGGCCCCTTTATATGTGGATCTATGATTTTGGATCTAAGTTTAGCCGGTGCCGCCACCCCGGTCACGTCCATATACTCCACCCGTCGATCAAGATTTCCTTGATGATCTACCAGTTCTCGTCCAGTGCTTTTATCAATTCTGGGCAACGGCCGAACCATCTCGTCCCTTTTCTCCGGAAAAAAGACAATTTGTTCACCGCCTCCTTCGAGGTAACGGTCTGTTCCCGCTAGGTCTTGACTAGCTGCAGGGCCGCGCCACACCGCCAACGTTTCGCCGTCTTTGATCTCGTATTCGACAAACGAGCCGTTTTGGTTCCAATCGGGCTTGACGGCGAATTTCTCACGCCATTCGTCCCGGTTCTTGAGTGCCTTAAACTCCTCCTCAGTCATCCAGAATATACCTGCACCTTCGTTGGACGGATCAACAATGCGGTAAAGCTTCGCTGGTCCCTTGATTTTGTCCGCTCTACACCCACCATTCCGAGAAAACGTTTCGACGAGCCATTTCTGGAGCGGCGGATGTCCGTGGTTTGCCTTCATCAGCGCTTTAATTTCTTCATCGGACATTTTCAAGCGCGGATGCTTCATGTGTTTGGGGCGCTTTTTCGCCCACTTTGGCGGCTTCGCATTGATCAGTTTAGCTGCTCCCGATTCCGACATCGGCGCGATCCACCCACGATTGGTTTGATAAACCTGCACGCGCCACGCCTGATCATCCAGCCTTTTAGCCATGACTTTCAGCACCGTCCGCACCGGTTGTGTGAACTGCTGGATCGCACTGCTCATCCGCCGGCGCACCGCATCGATCAGCTTCAGGAATTCATCGATATGCTCGCGAACTGTGCTGGGTACCGCCGGCCGTATCTTGTGGAGCAAAGCTTTCAAATCGACGATCTTTTCATCCAGCAGCCGGCCCAGCTTCGCCGGACCGATTTTGTCCGCCGCTTCGCGGATTGCCTGCGCGAGGAACCGGTATAGATCCGGTATCTTGCCGTCCGTCGCCCACTTCAACACACGGTTGTGCTGCAGGTACTCAGTGATTTTCGGAAGCGCGGCATCGCACGCCCGATTTGCCGCCGCCACCAACTTGCTGACATTCGTGATGTCATCGGCATGCTTGATGACGGGCTTCAGATAGACCCATACGAGGCGCAGGGCACTTTTGACGACGGTACCGGCCTCCGGGAAAAACCCGACCGCCGTGGTCGCGATGAAAAACAGGGTGATCTTGTTGTCCGGATCGCGCCGGTATTGTCGGATGTTCGCGCACAAGTCGCGCAGGTCGCAGACGGTATCGACGATCGGAAACAGCGAGACCACCATGTCGAATCCGATCTGCCCCGTCGATCGCTCCGCATTGAAGTCACCCTGCAACGCACCCCATATCCATTCGCCCACGCCCACATCGTCCGGCTTTTCGCGCCCGTGAACTTCGTTCAACGCATCCAGGGTATCGTCGCTTGTCGCCATCATTCGGCTCCCCCGCTGCACGTCGCCGCCGGTTTGCCGGTGACAATGGAATCGACCCTGGACAGCAACTCGGCCGTCGCCGGACGCAGCGCGTCCCTGGCGTCTGGCGGGTTGTGATACACGACCTTGGTGACGGCGTCGGGCAGATTGCGCTCTTCGGCCACGCCATTCCCATCCAACTTGCCGTTCTTCTGCTTGCCATCGGCGAAGTGCAGGGTATATGGCACGCCTGCCATCGCCTTTCCTTGAAAGCCATCCAGATCAAGTTTCAGCCAACTGGTGTGGTCAGCCGACGGAAAGAACGGCAACTCAGCGTCGCGACGTGCAGGCCCTTCAAACTTGTGCCTCCCAGCCTTGACCGTGAAGTCGGCCGCACAGCCATGTTCGATCTTGCCATCCGCGATCCTGATATACGCACCGCCACATGACAGCGTGATGCTCGACTTGGCCGCAATGACGACATCGCCCTGGCTGGCGGTTATTTTCACGTCCCGGTCCGCCGCGATGCCGATGCTGTCCTGCTGTGCCTGGATCTCCACCTTGCCGGCGCGCGCGATGTGCTTCATGCCGTCCCGGTGCGCAAACAGCGACATGCCTTTGCCTGCATGGATGTTCACGCGCTGTCCCGCAACCGCCTGGATGTGCTGTTGCGCGACGATGTTTTGCTGTCCGCCGCTGTAATTCACGCTGGAGTTCGGCGTCGCGCTCAGGAAGCCGCCCTCCGCATATGTCGCGATCAACGGCGCAGCACGGTGGGTGCTGTCCTCCGCCTGGGTATTGGTGCCCTGCTCCGCATTCCTCAGGTCTTCCTCCAGTCGCCGATGTGACGCGAGATCGACCGGCAGCGCCTGATGCTGCTCGGCGAATTCACCCAATTCCTTGAGAAGTGCCTGCGACCCTTCGAGCAGTGCCTGTAACGGCGCCCGTTCCAGTTGCTTGCCGGCCCCGCCGAGCATGGCCTGGGTCGTCAACAGCAATAGTCTGGCCGCGCGCACCACCACCGATTGATCGCTGCGCAATTCCGCGCCTTCGCCGCGCGGGCGCCCGTTCATACCGGTTCTCGGGTGTGTCAACCAGCCCAGGTTCAGCTGACTATGACCGTGTTCGCTGGCCAGTTGCGCGCTGATCTGCCCCGGCGTGTCGTCCAGTCGCAACTGGTTATAACGCGCGCCCTGGACTTCTTTGCTCTTGATGCCGGCCAGGAAGCGATTGCCGGGCAGCTCGCCTGTATGACTGAACGCCGGGGGATGCGCCCTGCCGCCGAATACCCGCCCCACGACGATCGGCTTGTCCGGGTCGCCGCCCAGGAAATCTACCAGCACTTCGTCCCCGACGCGGGGAAGACTGATGCTTCCCCAGCGGTCGCCCGCCCAATGGCTTGCGACACGCACCCAGGCGGAATCCCGGTCGGAGTCGCTTGCGCCAGCGCCGTGCGCATGATCCTGCTCGCGCGTACCGGGAAACCGGATCTTGATACGCCCGAGCTCGTCGCAATGAATTTCTTCGCCCGGCGGTCCAACGACGACAGCGGACTGCAACCGCACGTGCGGCAGGTCCGCTACGGGGTCGTACGCCGGCACGATCGGAATGCCGCGCCGTACGCAGGTGAACCGGTTGGTGAATTTGACGCCGCGTGCTTCACTCGCCCGTACCAGTGCGGCATGGTCCGATCCTGCATGCCACGCGCTATCGTCAACAAGGCGTCGTGCGCGTTCGTCAAGTATCTCGGGCAGGTTGTTTTCAGCGGCAAGCGCCAGTTCGGTGACCACGAACTCGCGTTCATCGTCGGGGTGGGTATCGATCTCCGGATGGCCCTCGAGCCGAAACCATTCGCCGACACACAGATCGCGCACGCCGCTCTCGCCATGGAAGCACTTGGCTTCGTATTCATGGCGCTCCATGCGCAGTTCGCCCAGCGTGCGATAGTCGTTACCGTCGTCGCCCGCATGTGGAGAGTCGATCCGGTAATCGTCCAGGCTGGAGGCAAACCGGTTGCCCGCCTCGCCTTGCCGCATCGTGGTGGGCGCCTGGGCCGACATCATCCGACCCTGCAGATAATCCCAGCTTGCACGCGTAACGCTGCCAGCCTTCATCGTACGGACCGCGTTCCAGTCGATGACGCCATCGCGCGCCTCCGTGCCCGCATCGCGATGAAAGCGTACCGTGCCGGCGGCACTGCGTGGGAGCGTTCCTGGCTCGTCAAACAGGACGAGCGTATGCAAAGGGACGGCCCTCCCGCCGGCCACGCTGGCGGAGACGTGGCGCATGGACCACGCGAGGCCTCGCCGCTTCCACAACCGGCGCAGGAAAGCGGCATCGTGTTCATTCTGCTGCATCGTGTACGCGCGCGCCGGATAACGCTGTGTCACGCCGGACGTATCGAGGTCGAAGGCAGCCGCGAGGATCGGGTTGGCGTGCTGCCATTCGCGCACGAGCTGTTCCGATATATCGACCTCGTTCAAGTCGCGGAAGATACGCGTGTTGACACGGTGTTCCATCAGCGCCAGCGCATCACGCACCACCAACTCGTAGGCTGCGAGCCCGCCGTCGCTCCGTCCGGCGGACGCCCTCGCTACGATCCCGCAGACCGATCGCAAGCCGCCCCGGTCCGTGACGAACTGCAGCTCGACGGGCAGTGCCATGAATTCTTTCAACTGCAGGCCCGCGTGGGTGGCGACGCATAGCAGGCGATACTCGAAGCCGCCGCACAACACTTCGCGGCCGTGGACATGCTTGACCAGCAGTACGTCGTCGAGCGCCGCGTCCTTGACCCACACCCGCAGGCGAATCGGACGGTTTCTTTGGGTGGGAATGGCGGCGAACCTGGGGAAATTCGGCAGATTCATGGGAATGACCTTTCGCAAGAAAAGCATTTCCGCTAGAAATTGCCATACGACCTATTGAGGTGAGTTGACGTGCCTCATTGCAATACCCTAAGCACTACGCGCCTACAAACGGTTTCAGATTATCCTGAGGAATGTCGACCCGGTACACACCGCCCGCCAGGATCGTCACGATCACGGCCGCCGTGATGACGCCGACGCCCGCTGCGAGCGCCGCGACAACCACGCGCCGTTCTCCGGCACGCCGCGCCAACGCGCACCCCAGGTGCACGAACAGCGCCGCCACCGCCAGAAAATAGTAGGGCACGAAGAACAGCACGAACGGCCACACATGCAGCCCGGCCGCCGCAAAATAGAAATTCGTATCGAGCCCGCTCATACGCCCCGCCAGCACGGCCCCCACGTGGATCGCCAGGAACAGCGCCACATACGCGCCGGAACCGGCCTGCAGCCACGCGAGCATGCCGCGCCGCCGCTGCCGTCCCGTCCACAGCATGCGCAGCCCGCTCGCCGCCTGCAGCACCACGCACAGCAGCAGCACGGCTTCCACGACCGGCTGGCGGTACACTCGGCGCGCGGCGTCCATGAAGCGGACATGTGCATCGACGCCGGCCAGCGCCGCCAGGTGATTCCCGATGTGGACCGCGACGAACACCGCGAGCAACGCGCCGCCGGCCCGGTGCAGCCGACGCGGCGCGATCATCGGGCGCGCGCCGTCAACCGCAGCGTCAGCGGCGTCTCCGGCCTCAGCGTGATGTTGAAGACGGGCTTCGGCGGCGCCATCCCGGCCGGCACGTCGACCTGGTACCGCTGCAGGAACATCGCGGCAAGCAGGGTCATCTCCGCCAGCGCGAGATGCTGGCCCAGGCACACGCGCGGCCCCGTCCCGAACGGCATGAACGCGCCGCGCGGGATCGGCGGCGCGCCGGGTGCGAAGCGTTCGGGGCGGAACGCGTCCGGCTCCGGAAACCAGCGGGCGTCGTGGTGCATCAGGTGCAGCGGTATGCCGAACATCGTCCGGGCCGGCAGTTGCCAGCCGCCCAGCGTGATCGGCCGTAGCGAGCGGCGCGTGATGAGTATGGGCGCGGCGGGATACAGGCGCAAGGTCTCCTGCAAGGTGCGGCCCAGGTACGCCAGTGCGGGCAGGTCGGCGGCCGTGGGGCTTCTTCCCTGCAGGACGGCGTCGACCTCCGCGCGGACGTCCGCCTGCGCGGACGGATTCGCGGCCATGCACCACGACCACCACGTCAGGGTCGCGGCCGTCGTCTCGTGGCCCGCCAGGAACGCCGACATGCACTCGTCGCGCACCGCCTTGAGGGGCCACGTGGCGGGATCATCGACGTGCAGCGCCAGCAGGCGCGTGAGCAGGTCCTGCGGCCATTCGGCCTGCGGCATGGCCATGCGCGCCCGCACGTGGCCGTCGATCAGACGGTCGAGCGTGGCGAGCGCGCGGCGCTTCTTCGCCTTCCACGGCATCCAGTCGGGCCAGCTCCTGGGCCAGTACATCTCGGCAGCCCCCTCGACGCTCAGCTGGTGCACGGCCCATTCGGCATCGCGTGTGTCGGCCGTCGCCCCGCTGGAAAACGTCATCCGCATGATCACGTCCATGCCCAGCGACGTGAAGGCGCTCTCGATCGGCCACGCGCCGTCGGCCTGCGGCCAGCGCGCGTATGCCGCGGCGGCGGCGGCGGCCATCGCGGGCACGAACGCCTGCACGGCCTTCGGCATGAACGCGGGCTGCAGCGCGTGGCGCTTCGTGCGCCACGCGTCGCGTTCGGACGTGAGCGTACTGTGGCCATGCACCTGCGCGAACACCTCGACGGCGCGCTCCCAGCGGACCAGCGCGTCGTGATGGTCGACGAGCAGTTCGCGCACCCGTTCGGGGTCGGTAACGACGATCTGGTGCTCGGGCCAGATCCGCAAGTGCACCATGCCGCCGTACGCGTCGCGCCAGCCGGACAATGCGCCGAGCAGGTCGCGCGACATCGCGCGCAGGAAGCGCCAGCCCGTCAGGCCGGACGGCGGTCCGGGTGGCCAGGTGCCGGGTGGATGGGAAGCCGGCGCACTGCTCGCAGCGCCGGCGTGGAAGGGGCAGGATGGGGGCGTGGTCGTTTTCATGACTGGCATTCTCGATCGGGTGCGCGGCGCGGTATTGAACGGAAACGACATCGACTATGAGTTGTCACGCCGAACTGACAGCTTTTATACTGTCGGGAATGACGTTACTCTTCCGACCAGTCGCAGCACTGCTGGCAGCCGTTGCCTGCATCCTCACCGCCCACGCGGCGCCCCTGGACAAGGCGCCCGTGATCGACCTGCCGCACGCCAGCTGGACGGCCCGCGAAGGCGCGCCCTCGAACATCACGGGCATCGCGCAGACGGCCGACGGCTGGATCTGGATCGGCAGCACGTCGGGCCTGTACCGGTTCGACGGCGTCCGCTTCCTGCGCGCCACCGGAGCGCAGGCGCCGCTGTCGTCGAACGTGGCCGGCATCGGCGTGCTGCCCGGCGGCGCGCTGTGGGTCGGCTACAAGTACGGCGGCGTGAGCCTGCTGCGGGACGGCCGGATGCGCCACTACCCCGGCCACGAGGACGGCGGACCGGCCGGCACGGTCTTCTCCGCCGCGCGCGACGCGGCCGGCCGGATTTGGCTCGCCACCGGCCGCGGCCTTGCCGTCCAGGGCGCCGACGGACGCTGGCGCCCGTGCGACCCGGCTTTCGGCACGCCCGCCCGCGCGTTTTCGTCCGTGCTGACGGACGGCGACGGCACGTTGTGGGCGACCGGCGTCGACGGCGTCTTCGCGCTGCCGAAGGACGGCACCCGGTTCGAGCGCCGCGGCACACTGTCCACCTTCGTGCCGCTGGTTCGCCACCCGGACGGCAGCATCTGGGTCACGAACGAGGCGCAGCCGGGCATTCACATGCTCGCCGGTCCCGCGGCGAACCTGGACGTTCCGCGCGGCGCCGTCCTGCGCGCGTTCGACCGCGAGGGCCGGGCCTGGATCGCCGACGGCTCCGGCATCCTGCGCGGTCCCGGCGCGGACGGGCAGGCACCGATGCGGCGCATGTGGGCCGAGCACGGGCTGTCCGGACGCAAGGTGCAGACCGTGTTCGAAGACCGCGAGCGGAACGTCTGGCTGGGGACCGAAAGTGGCCTCGACCGCTTCCACGCGCCGCGCGTGCGGGCGGAGGCGTTGTCCGGGGATGCCTCGTCGGATGCGCTGCCGCTCGCGGGTGGCGCGGGTGCCGGCGTATGGGCCGGCCATTTCTTCCTTTCCGCCCCCGGCGCCATGGCGCGCCGCCACGGCTCGCCACCCTCCGCCGTCCGCGCAGCGACCACCGCATTGCACCGGGATGCCAGCGGCGCCGTATGGGCCGCCAGCTTCGACGGCCTGTGGTCGGTGCCCGCGGACGGATCGGGCTGGCGCCGCCTGCATCCGGGCCTCGAAGGCCCGGCGACCTTTTACGCGATGGCGCAGGATGCGGCGGGCACGATGTGGCTCGCGCTGGGCCGGCGCGGCGTCGCGGCGTGGCGCGACGGGCGCCTGGTCGACGGCGGCGGCGTCGCGGAGCTGAAGACGTACGCGGCGGCGACCGTCGCGGCGGACCGGCGCGGGCGCGTCTGGTTCGGGTCCGTCGGCGACGACCTCGCGCTCCTGGACGGCGGCAAGGTCAGGCACTACGGCCGCGCGGACGGCCTCGCCGTCGGCACCGTCATCCAGATCCTGCCGACGGACGACGGCGCCTGGGTGGGTGGCGAGAATGGCGTCATGCATTTCGACGGCACGCGCTTCACGCCCGTCGCGGGCCGCAACGGCGAGCCGTTCGCCGGCATCACGGGGATGGTGTTCGCACGGGACGGCACCTTGTGGCTGAACGGCGCCGGCGGCATCTCCAGCATCGCGCCGGCCGAACTGCAAAAAGCGCTGCGCGAACCCGGCTACGCCGTCGGCTACGGCCGCATCGATTACCGCGACGGGTTGCGCGGCACCGCGGGGGCGCTCATCCCGGTGCCGTCCGCCGTCCGCAGCGACGACGGCACGCTGTGGTTTACGACGATCGGCGGCGTCTACGGTTTCGACCCGGCCGCGCTGCCGCGCAATACGCTGGTGCCACCCGTCGTCATCACGGGCCTGAAGTCCGGCGCGACCACGTTCACCGCGGGCGACGGGATGCGCCTGCCGGCGGGGACGGACAAGCTGGACATCGACTTCACCGCACTCACCTACCGCGAACCCGGACGCGTGGAATTCCGCTACCGGCTCGACGGCGTCGACCGGGACTGGCGCGAGGGCGGCGAACGTTCCGCCCACTACACCAATCTCGGACCGGGCCATTACCGCTTCCAGGTGCTCGCGTCGAACGACGACGGCGTGTGGAACACGACCGGGGCGACGATGTCGTTCGACATCGCCCCGAGCCTGACGCAGACCGCGTGGTTCCGGGTCCTGTGCGTCGTGGCGGCGGTGTTCGTCGCGTGGCGCCTGCAGCTGTTCTGGATGCGCCGCACGGCGCGCCGGCTGGCGGTCCGCATGGGCGAGCGGATCGCCGAACGCGAACGCATCGCGCGCGAGCTGCACGACACGCTGCTGCAGTCGATCCAGGGATTGATGCTGCTGTTCTGGAGCACGGCCAGCCGGCTGACGGCGGACGCGCGCGCCCCGCTGGAAGCCGCCCTGGCGCGCGCCAACGGCGTGGTGGCCGAGGGCCGCGACCGCGTGGCCGGCCTGCGTTCGGCCGCCGTGCCCGATGCCGACCTGGCCGGCGCGCTGCGCCGCTTCGCCGAACCGCATGCGCGCGACGCCGGCATCGCCTTCCACCTGCATGCGGACGGCCGGACGCGCACCTTGCGCGACCCGGTCGCCGACGAAGCCTTCGCCATCGCGCGCGAAGCGTTATGGAACGCGTTCACGCACGCGCGGGCGCGCACGGTCGACGTCACGCTGCAGTACGCGCCGTCGGCGCTGGTCCTCGCCGTGACCGACAACGGCGTCGGCCTGCCGGACGGCGTCGACGTCGAACACGGGCGTCCCGGTCACTGGGGCATCCCCGGCATGCGCGAGCGCGCCCGTACGCTGGGCGCGACATTGACGGTGGAATCGACACCCGCCGCCGGCACGGCGTGGACGCTGCGCGTGCCGGCCCCGATCGCCTATGCCTGACCACCCTCGAAAGGATAACGACATGGATACCGCACCATTTGCCCACTGCGTCTGGCACAACGAACCGCCCGTCCACCGGGTCGACGGCGGCACGCTCTCCGTCGTCACCGGCGACCACACGGATTTCTGGTGGATCACGAGCTATGGCTTCATCCGCGACAACGGCCATTTCTTCGGCACCCCCGCCGCCGACGGGTTCACGGCGCAGGTGCGCGTGCGCGCGGCGTTCTCGGCACTGTACGACCAGGCCGGCCTCATGGTCCGCATCGACGAACAACGCTGGATCAAGGTGGGCGTCGAATTTTCGGATGGCCAGCCGCTGCTCAGCAGCGTGCTGACGAACGGGATGTCCGACTGGGCCGTCGCGCCGGCCCCGCGGTTCGACGACGGTTTCTGGCTGCGCGTGACGGTCGGCGCCGGCGTGATCCGCGTCCAGTATTCGGCGGACGGCGTCACCTGGCCGATGCTGCGCCTTGCGCCCTTCCCGGCCGCGCCGCGCTATGTCGTGGGACCGATGTGCTGCACACCGCAGCGCGCCGGGCTGGAAGTCGACTTCAGCGACTTCACGCTCGGACCGGCCCTCGGCAAGGACCTGCACGACCTGAGCTGACTATTTCGGAAACATCAGCCGCAGCAGGTCGTCCGCCACGGCTTCGAGCTGGGCCACGTCGCGGTACACGCGCTCCAGCACGACCATGCCGCGCGTCGTCGTCGCGATCAGGCGCGCGGCGGCGGCGGGCGGCAACGGGAGCCGGCCGGCGGCGTCGGGCTGCTCCAGGCGGTCCGCCAGCGCCTGCTGCACGTCGTCCAGCAGGCCGCGCAACGCGGCCCGGATCGCGTCGTCCATCGCCGTCTCGTCCGTGGCGGTCTTGGTCGTCAGGCAGCCGCGCGTCACCTCGTCGTCGTCGACGGCCGTCACCGTATCGATCGCGAAACGCAGGTAGCGCCGCAGCGCTTCCTCGGCCGTGGGCGCGGCAAGCAGCTCGCGCAGGCTCGCCAGGAACCACGTCCGGTAACGCCCGAACACGCGCAGGAACAGCGCCTGCTTGTCGCCGTACGCGTGGTACAGCGAACCGCGCAGGACACCGGTCGCCTGGGCGACGTCCTGCATCGACGTGGCGCCGAAACCGCGCCGCCAGAACAGCAGCAACGCGCGGTCGAGTACCTCGTCTTCATCGAATTGTTTTGTGCCTGCCATGGCCCGGATTATGGCCATCCTTGACAGCCCTGTCAAGTTTGACTAACCTGTCAAACATGAGCCACCCACAAGGATCCAGCATGGACACCACCCTCGACCGCGCCGCCGCCACACGCGCCATCCTCGCCGGCCTGTGCGCCAGCCTGGTCGGCATCGGCCTCGCGCGCTTCGCCTACACACCCCTCATTCCGCCGCTGATCGAGGCGCACTGGTTCGCCGCGCAGGACGTCGTGTTCCTCGGCGCCGCCAACCTGGTCGGCTACCTGGCCGGCGCCCTCGCGGGCCGGCCGCTCGCCGCGCGGCTGGGCAGCCGGCGCACCCTGCAGCTGATGATGGCGCTCGCCTCGCTCGCGTTCTTCGCGTGCGCCCTGCCGCTGTCCGTCGCGTGGTTCTTCGGCTGGCGCTTCCTGTCGGGACTCTCCGGCGGCATCATCATGGTGCTGGCCGCGCTGAGCATCCTGCCGCAGGTGCCCCCGGAGCGCCGCGGCGTGGCCAGCGGCGCGATCTTCCTGGGCCTCGGACTCGGCATCGCGGCGTCGGGCACGGTCGTGCCGCTGTTGCTGAACGAGGGCCTTGCCGCCACCTGGGCCGGGCTCGGTGTACTGTCGCTGCTGCTGACCGTCGTCAGCTGGCGCTGGTGGCCCCAAGCATCGGCCGCCGCACCCGCTGCCAGCGGCGGCCGCGCGCCGGCGCACGCCGGCTTCGCGCTGAAGCTGATCTATGCGCAGTACGCGCTGAAGGCCGTCGGCCTCGTGCCGATGATGGTGTTCCTCGTCGACTACGTGGCGCGCGGCCTGCACATGGGCACGCACACGGCGGCGCTGTTCTGGGTCGTCTACGGCCTGGGCGCGACGGCCGGGCCCATGCTGTACGGCGTGCTGGGCGACCGCCTCGGCATCGGCACCGCGACGCGCATCGCGCTGGCCCTGCAGATCCTCGCCGCGGCCGTGCTGGTGCTCGTGCACGATCTCGCCGGCCTGCTCGCGGCCACGTTCGTCATCGGCACCTACCCGCCCGGCATCGTGCCGCTGACCCTCGGCCGCATCCGCCACACCTTGCCGCAGGACGTGCCCGCGCAAGGCGCCGCGTGGAGCCGCGCGACGACGATCTTCGCCCTGTTCCAGGCGCTCGCGGGCTACGCCTACTCCTGGCTGTTCGCGGCGACCGGGGGCGACCACCGCGTGCTGATGGAAATCGGCGCGGCCGCACTCGCCGTCGCGCTGGTGTCGGACCTGCTGCTGGCGCGCGCGGCGTGGGCGGCCGCCACGGCCGGCGCGGCAGGCCGCGTCCGGCAGGAAGCGTAGGACGATAAGCCGGAGGTCGCCGTGGACAAAATGGCATCACGTCTTGCTATACTTGGCGATCATGATCCCGACACATCCCCTGCTTTGCCCCGACCCGCTGGCGCGCGCGCCGCGGGCCGCGCCCGACGGCCCGCCGACCGACTGGCTCCGTTTGCCGCCGGCGTCGTTGCAGGGCGCACTGGTCGCCGTCGTCGGGCGCGACGTCCGCAACGTGACGTTGAACGACGCCCAGCGCCTGTCGCACTTCCCGTCGTCGCAGCTCGTGTCGCTGTCGTGGTACCGCGACATCGACGCGGGCCAGGTCTGCATGAAAGACGGCGTCCCGGTGTGGCTGCCGTTCGGCACGGCGTGCGTCGTCGCCGGCACCCAGGCGCATCCCACCACGTCGTGGGCGCCGACGACGGGCCGCGGCTGCATGGCGTTGTTCCAGGCGGATGCCGCGCACGCGCTGTTCGGCCTGGACCTCGCACTCGTACAGGACCGCTTCGTGCCCGCCGCCGAGGTCATGGGCCGCGAGTGGACGCCGCTGTGGGACGCGCTGCTGTCCAGCCGCGACGAGGACATGGTCGGCGTGTTCGAACACCATCTCGCGCGGCGCTGGCAGGCGCTGTCCGGCCGCGCCACGGACCAGCCGTCGCTGCGCCAGCTCGGCCGCAACTGGGTCGAGCGTCTCGCGTGGCAGGCGCACGAATGGCGCCGCGAGCATAGTCCGCGCCACGTGGAGCGCCGCATCAAGTCGTTCAGCGGCCGCTCGCTGCGCGAATGGCAGTCCATCGTACGCACGGAAGGCCTGTTCTTCGCGGCGCGCGACCGCCACGATGCCGGCCAGCCGTTCGACTGGGCCACCATGGCGCTGGACGAAGGTTTTGCAGACCAGGCCCACATGACGCGCGCCGTGCGCCGCATCACCGGCTTCACGCCGGCGGAGTTCGCGCGGCGCTTCGTCGAGGACGAATCGTTCTGGATGTACCGGTTGTGGGTCTGATCCGTCAATCAAGCGTGTAGCGGACGCCGACGCGCACCGTGCGCGGGGCGCCCGGCGCATAGAACGTCGAGTGCACGCGGTCCTGCGCGACGAAAGAGCCGTCGGCGTCGAAGCCGGTCGTCCCGAGCTGTGCTGCCGTCGCATAGCGCCGGTCGAACAGGTTGTCCACCTGCGCGAACGCGCGCAGCCGCGGCGTCGCCTGGAATGCCGTTCCGAAGTCGAAGACGGCATGGCCCGGCGTGGCGCCGCGGCCCAGATAATCCGTGCCGTCCGGCCGGTGCAGGCCGTTCTCGTTGCCGCGCGCCTTCGAGTCGGAGACCGCCAGCACGCCCAGTTCCGCCGACCATGCCGGCGTGATCTGCCACTCGGCGCGCGCCTTGAGCACGTGGCGCGGGATGAGCGGGATGCGGTCGCCAGGCCGGATCGCGACATTGCCGTCGACATCCGCGCTGCTGTTGCCCTCCCCGCCCACCGTCTCGCCGCTCGCGAACGTCGCGTGCAGATACGTGTAGTGCGCCGACACGGACACCGGTCCGGCGCGGCCGTCGACACCCAGTTCGACGCCCTGCCGGCGCGTGCGGCCGAAGTTGCGGAAGTAGCCGAAGCCCGTCGCATCGTCCGCGACGAACAGGATGTCGTCGTCGTTCGTCGCGCGGAACACGCCGGCGTTCCAGTGCATCCTGCCGGCCGTGCCGCGCACGCCGGCTTCCCACGTCCGCGTGACGACCTGCCGCAACGGCGGATCACCCGCCATCGCGTTCGGCAGCTTGCAGGGATTCGCCGGATCGGCGCAGCCCAGTTCCACGGCCGTCGGCGTGCGGCTTCCTTCGTCGTAGCCCGCATAGGCGTTGAACGTGCGCGCCGGCGCCCACGTGATGCCCAGCGCCGGGTTGAAGCGGCCGTAATGGTGGTCGCCGTCGAGCGAGCCGCTGCCGCCGCCCGGCGTGATGCGGTCGCTGTTGTGGACCGAAGTCCGATTGTAGCGCCCGGACAGCGTCATGTGCAGATCGTCGCGCAGGTCGATCGTATCGGTGGCGAAGACGCTCCATGTGCGCGTGCTGCCGACCATGTCGACGGCCATGTCGTCGTCGGTCTCGTCCACCGGCGTGACACGCCTGTCCGCATCGAGAACGCCATATTGGGCAGTCTGGCGAAAATCCGCGCGGCTCGCGTCGTAGGCCGCGCCGACCGTCAGGCGACCGGAGAACCCGGCCTGTCCGCTCAATCCGTGGTTCGTCTGGGTGTTCGCGGTGCGGTTGACGAGGCCCTCGAACGGCCCATCGTCGTTCAGGTCTCCATTGAACGTCGTCGTGCGGATGTGGCGGTACCAGGCGTTCCCGGACAACAGCACGTCGCCGGCCACCCTGCGGCTGCCCGTCAGGTTGAGCAGAACGGCGCGGTTGCGCGTCACGTCCGGCTTCGTGTAGACGCTCGCGTAGTCCCGGTCGAGCATCTGCTGCTCCTGCAGGCCGTTGCCGGTCAGGCGGCTGCCGGACAGCGCGATGCTTGCCGCCACGTCCGTGACGCCATCGTGCCAGCCCGCCTTGCCGAACATCTGGCCGAGGCGCGTGGGCGAGTCGTCGCGCCAGCCGCCGTCGCGGAATGCCGTGCCCGTGACGTACCAATGCAGGCCGCGATCGTCGTGGCCGCCGTGCTCGAACACGAGCTCCCCGCGGCCGTAACTGCCCGTCTGCGCCTGCACGGCGCTGCCCGCATCGTGCAGGCCGTCCTTGGTACGGACGACCAGCGCCCCGCCCAGCGTGTTCAGGCCGAACAGCGGATTCGAGCCCGGCATCAGGCTCAGCGTGGAAATGGCGGCGCGCGGGATCAGGTCCCAGCTGACGACGTCGCCGAACGGTTGATTCATGCGCACGCCGTCCACGTAGACGGACAGCCCCTGGGGCGTGCCGAGCAGCGGCGACGCCGTGAAGCCGCGGTAGCTGACGTCCGGCTGGAATGGATTGCCCTGGATCTCGTTGACGAACACGCTACCGAGGCGGCGGGCCAGGGCGGCCGGCAGCGTCGCGGCGGCCGGGTCGTTCATGTCGTCGCCGTCCAGCGCCTGCACGTTCGCGGGTATCCGTTCGCGCGCGACGCGGAGCCCCTGCAGCGGCGTCGTGCCGACGATTTCCACGATGGCGGGCGCCGGCTCGGCGGCGGCGATGCCGTGTGCGAGCGCCGCGACGGCGGCGGCGAGTCTGGTCCTGGTCATAGCGATGTCTCCTCGTGCTGTCTTCTGCACGAACTATTCCAGCGCGGCGGCGGCGGCGACAGGGAAAAAATCCCGACTGGTATGGAAGTTGCGTACACCCAGGCAAACAACCACGACGAGGAGACCATGGACCTGCGCCGCCGTCTCATCGGCTCGCTCTGCCTGCTGTTGGGCAGCCTGCTGGCCATGACCACGCTGATACAACTGTATTCGCTCCGGAGCGACATCCGTGCCGAGGTGGACGCGTCCACGCGCCTCGTGAACGTGCTCGTCGCGGCCGGCAGCGCCGGGACCGGCGATGCCGGCGCCGTGCGCGCCCTGCTCGCCGGCGCCGGCCTGCGCCACCTGAGCATCCGCACGGCCGACGAACCGCCGCCGCAACGCGCCGCGCACCCGCTGCCCGCCTGGCTGGGATTCGCGCCGCCGGACCGCAGCGAGCGGGCCATCCGCATCGGCGGGCAACTCCTCTACATCGCGCCGAATCCGGAATCGGAAATCGGCGAGCGCCTGCACGACACTGTGCAAATCTGGATCACCCTGCTGTTCTTTTCCGGTACAACCCTGATCGTGACGTGGTGGTGCGCCGACCGCGCGCTGTCGCCCGTGCGCGCGCTGGAGGCAGGCCTGCACCGGCTGGCGCGCGGCGAGCCCGACCCCGCCCTGCCTCCATTCGCCTTGCGCGAATTCCGCCGCGTGGCCGACGCCATCGCCCACCTCGCGCACACGCTGGCGGACGCGCGCGCCGCCCAGCACGCGCTGGCGCGCCAGCTGATCACGGTGCAGGAAGACGAGCGGCGCGTGCTGGCGCGCGAACTGCACGACGAGATGGGACAGACGCTGACGGCGCTGAACGTCACCGCGACCCACCTCGCGCGCCATGCGAACATATTGACGCGCGCCGCGGTCGCCGAATGCGCGGCCGACCTGCGGCGCGAGATCCGCACGTGCGGCGAGCAGTTGCGCGCGATGCTCAGGACGTTGCGCCCGCACGGCCTGCACGCGGCCGGCCTCCCGCAGACCTTGCGCGAACTCGTGCTGGGCTGGCGCGCGCGCCACACCGACATCGATTTCGAGCTCGACCTGCCCACGCTGCTGCCGGACGTGGGCGAGCTGTTGTCGCTGACGGTGTACCGCGTCGTGCAGGAAGCCGTCACGAACGTCGTGCGCCACAGCGGCGCGTCGCTGTGCGTCGTGCGGCTCGCCGTGCGCACGGGAGGACTCGTGCTGGAAGTGCGCGACGACGGCCGCGGCCTGCCGCAGGATGGCGCGACGTGGCACGGCGGCCTGCTCGGGATCACGGAACGCATCGCCATGGCGGGCGGCCAGCTGCGGCTCGTCGCCGGTCCGGCGGGCGGTTTGCGCCTGCTGGCGACACTGCCGCTGCCGGCCGGGCAGCGGACCGATGCGCCGGCGGAGGTGCCGGCATGATCCGCATCGTCCTCGTCGACGACCACGCCGTCGTGCGCAGCGGCTACCGCCGGCTCCTGTCAGCCGAACCCGATTTCGACGTCGTCGGCGAAGCGGCCTGCGCGCCGGAGGCGAACGCGCTCGTCCAGCAGGTCCGCCCGGACGTCGCCATTGTCGACCTGAGCCTGAAAGGCAGCAGCGGCCTGGAAGCCATCGCGGGCATGCGCGCCCGCCGGCCCGGCCTGCGGGTGCTGGTGCTGTCGATGCACGACAGCGCCGGCCACGTCGCGCAGGCGCTGAAGGCCGGCGCGCACGGCTATCTCACCAAGCGCAGCGAGCCGGAAGAACTCATCGCCGGCATCCGCGCCGTGATGAACGGGACGCGCGTGCTGTCGTCCGACGTGGCGGCGGCTACAAGGATGACAGCAGCCGCACCGCTGGACGGGCTGACCCCGCGCGAGTTCGACATGCTGCGCCTGCTCGTGCACGGCGAATCCGTGCAGGCCATCGCGACCCAGCTGACCATCAGTCCGAAGACGGTGCTGAACACCCTCACGTCCGTGCGCCAGAAGCTGGGCGCGGACAACGATTTCAGGTTGATGCACCTGGCGGCGCGGCTGGGGATCGTGGAGTTCGGGACCGTCGCTACCGCGTGAACACGCGGTTCAGCTCCGCCGCCGGCAGCGCCTGGTCCGCATACGTAAACGTGCCCTGCTCCAGCACCTCGCGCGCGTCGCGCACGAGCGCGCCGTACGCGGCGCGCGCGAGCGACGCGCCCAGGCTCACCCGCGTGACGCCCAGCGCCGCCAGCGCCGCGACGGAGAGCCCGAGGCCCGGCGCGCCGGCCATGAAGTTCACGGGGCGGTCGACGGCGCGCACGACGGCCGCGATGTCTTCCTTCGTCGCGATGCCGGGTGCGAACAGCACGTCGGCGCCCGCGTCCTGGTAAGCCTGCAGGCGGCGGATGGTGTCGGCGAGGTCGGGCCGGCCGACACGGAAGTTTTCCGCGCGCGCCGTCAGCATGAATTTGAAGGGGAGTCCACGGGCCGCCTCCACGGCCGCGCGGATGCGGTCCGTGGCGAGGCCGATGTCGTACAGCGGTTGTTCGGGGTCGTCGGTCGCGTCCTCGATGGAACCCCCGACGATGCCCGTCGCCGCCGCTTCGACGATCGTGCGGGCCGCATCTTCCGGCGCGTCGCCGAAGCCGGACTGCAGGTCGGCGGACAGCGGCAGGTCCGTCGCGGCGGCCAGTTCGGCCAGGTGCGGCAGCATCTCCGCGATGGTGATCGTCGGATCCGTCTTCGCCTTCGAGAACGCGAAGCCGGCGCTGGTGCCCGCCAGCGCCTGGTAGCCCAGATGCTGCAACAGCTTCGCCGAGCCCGCATCCCACGGATTCGGGATGACGAAGCAGTTGCCGCGGCGGTGCAGGGCGACGAATGCCTGCGCTTTTTCCAGCTGGGTCTTCATGCGTTCCTCCTGAGTGGACAAAACGCTACGTTACCAGATCCTCACACAACCGGTTCCTCGCCCACGCGCACGACATGCAGCAGGTTCGTGCGACCCGGACGTCCGGACGGGAAGCCCGCGACCACGACCACGTCGTCGCCCGCGTCGGCCAGCCCATGGAAGCGCGCGGCCGCGACCCCGTCCGCCACCATGCGGTCGAAGCCTTCCGCTTCCTCGAACGGCACCGGATGCACGCCCCACACGAGCGCCAGCCGGCGCGCGATGGCCGTCTTCGCGGTCAGCGCGAGGATCGGCGCGGTGGGGCGCTCGCGGCTCGCGCGCAAACACGTCGCGCCGCTCGCCGTGTACGTCACGGTGGCGGCGGGCGCGAGGAGGTTCGTCACGCGGCGCAGCGCGCAGCAGATGGCGTCCGCCGTCGTCTTGTCGGCCGGCTTGTGGCTCGCGTCCAGGCCTTCGCGCCAGCGCGGATCCTGCTCCACTTCGCGGATCACGTTGTCCATCACCGCCACCGACTGCACCGGATACTGGCCCGACGCCGATTCGGCCGACAGCATGACGGCGTCCGCGCCCTCGTAGATGGCAGTGGCGACGTCCGACACTTCGGCGCGCGTGGGCACCGGCGCGGCCGTCATCGATTCCAGCATCTGCGTGGCGACGACGACCGGACGCCCGGCCGCGCGCGCCGCGTGCACGATCCGGCGCTGCAGCACGGGCACCTGTTGCGGCGGGAGTTCCACGCCCAGGTCGCCCCTTGCCACCATGATGCCGTCGGCCAGCGCCACGATACCGTCCAGAGCATCGATCGCGGCCGGCTTTTCAAGCTTGGCCATGATCCACGCACGGTCGCCGATCAGGCTCCTCGCCTCGACGATGTCCTCGGGGCGCTGCACGAACGACAGCGCGACCCAGTCCACGCCCAGTTCCAGGCCGAACGCGAGGTCGGCGCGGTCCTTCGGCGTCAGCGGCGAGATCGGCAGCACGACGCCGGGCACGTTGACGCCCTTGCGGTCGGACAGCGGGCCGCCGGCCATCACGGTCGTCTCGGCGAAGTCGGGACCGCAGGCATCTACCCGCAGGCGCAGCTTGCCGTCGTCCAGCAGCAGGTCGGTGCCGGGGCGCAGCGCGGCGAAGATCTCGGGATGCGGCATGCCGGCGCGCGTTGCATCGCCGTCCGTGGCGTCGAGGTCGAGGCGGAAGCGGCTGCCCGTTTCGAGCATTGCTTTACCGCCGGCCATGCGGCCCACGCGCAGCTTCGGTCCCTGCAGGTCCATCAGCACGCCGATGGGTCGGCCGATGTCGCGCTCGACGCTGCGGATGATGTTGTAGCGCATGGCGTGGTCATCGTGGCTGCCGTGGCTGAAGTTCAGGCGGAAGACGTCGGCGCCGGCCAGTGCCAGCGCGTAGATCTGATCGGGGGTGGAGCTGGAGGGGCCGAGGGTGGCAAGAATACGGGCACGGCGTTGACGAAGCATTGGGTTGTCCTGTTCTCAAAAAAAAACGGGTACGCCGCCGCCGCGGCGCACCCGCTAAAGGGAAGACTTATTCTTTTTCAGGCGACGTAGATCGCGCGAAAATCATTCACGTTGGTCAAGGTGGGCCCCGTGATCAGCGAATCGCCCAGCGCACGGAAGAACGTGTGCGCATCGTTGTTCTCGAGGCTCGCGCGGGGCGGCAGGCCGCGTTCCCAGCCGCGCGCCAGCGTGTCCGGCGTGACGAATGCGCCGGCGATCTCCTCGGCGCCGTCGACGCCGTCGGTGTCCCCGGCCAGCGCGTGGATGCCGGGCGCCCCATCCAGCGCGACGGCAAGGGCCAGCAGGAATTCGACGTTGCGGCCGCCGCGGCCGTTGCCGCGGATGGTGACGGTCGTCTCGCCGCCGGACAGCAGCACGCACGGTCCCGCCACCGGCTGGCCGCGGCGGCGCGCCTGCAGGGCGATGCCGGCCATGACCTTGGCCACGTCGCGCGCTTCGCCTTCGATGCTGTCGCCGAGGATCAGCGGCGTCACGCCGGCCTTGCGGGCGACTTCGGCCGCAGCTTCCAGCGCCATCTGCGGCGAGGCGACGATATGCGTGTCGACGTGTTCCAGGCGGCGGTTGCCCGGCTTGACGGTCTCGCCCTCGCCGGATTCCAGCAGGCGGCGTGCGCCCGCCGGCAGGTCGATGCCATAGCGGCGCACGACTTCCAGCGCATCCGCGCAGGTCGTCGGGTCGGCCACGGTGGGGCCGGAAGCGATGTCCATCGGGTTGTCGCCCGGGACGTCGGAAATCAGGAGGTTGACCACGCGCGCCGGGTGGCAGGCCGCGGCCAGCCGGCCGCCCTTGATGGCGGACAGGTGGCGGCGCACGCAGTTCATTTCGGTAATGCTGGCGCCGGAGGCAAGCAGCGCGCGGTTGATCGCCTGCTTGTCTTCCAGCGTGACGCCCTCGCCCGGCAACGGCAGCAGCGCGGAGCCGCCGCCGGAGATCAGGCAGATCACGAGATCGTCCGCCGACAGGCCGCGCACCGTGCGGAGCATGCGCTGGGCGGCTTCGCGGCCGGCGGCGTCCGGGACCGGGTGGGCGGCTTCGACGATCTCGATGCGTTTGCACGGCACGGCATACCCGTAGCGCGTGACGACGAGGCCCGACAAGGGCCCTGCCCAGCTGCGTTCCAGCGCCTGCGCCATCGCCGCGGACGCCTTGCCGGCGCCGATCACCACCGTGCGGCCCTTCGGCGGGGCAGGCAGATTGCGCGGAATGCACAGCGCCGGCTGGGCCGCGTCGACGGCGGCGGTGAACATGCTGGCGAGCAGTTCGCGTGGGGTCATCGTAGTCATCAAAGTCTCCTGTCCGGTCGCCGTCATTACTGCTGCTTCTGGCCGATCTCAAAGTTCGACATGATCTCCAGCGCGCGCACCATCGCGGAGTGGTCCCAGCTGCCGCCTTCGTGCGCGGCGCAGGTGTTGAACAGTTCCTGCGCGGTGGCGGTGTTCGGCAGCGCCACGCCCAGCTGGCGGCCGGTGGTCAGCGCCAGGTTCAGGTCCTTGCGGTGCAGGTCGATGCGGAAGCCCGGCGCGAACGTACGCTTGACCATGCGCTCGCCATGCACTTCGAGGATGCGCGACGCCGCGAAACCGCCCATCAGCGCCTCGCGGACGCGGGCCGGATCGGCGCCGGCCTTCGCGGCCAGCAGCAGCGCCTCGCCGACCGCTTCGATCGTCAGCGCCACGATGATCTGGTTGGCGACCTTGGTGATCTGGCCGTCGCCGTTGCCGCCCACGAGCGTGATGTTCTTGCCCATCTTGTCGAACAGCGGCTTCACTTTCGCGAAGGCGGCCTCGCTGCCGCCGACCATGATGGTCAGGCTCGCGGCCTTGGCGCCCACTTCGCCGCCGGACACCGGCGCATCCAGGTATTCGCAGCCCAGCGCGTTGATCCGCCTGGCGAAATCCTTCGTGGCGACCGGGGAGATCGAGCTCATGTCGACGACGATCTTGCCGGCGGAGAGCGCCGACGCCACGCCATCCTTGCCGAACAGGACCTCGTCCACCTGCGGGGTGTCCGGGACCATGATGAAGACGATGTCCGCCTGCGACGCCACTTCGGCGCCGTTCAGGCATACGCGGGCGCCCGCTTCGACGAGGGCCGACGGGGTCGGGCCGACGGTGTTCGTGAACAGCGTGTGGCCGTCGTTGATGAGGTGTCCCGCCATCGGGGCACCCATGATGCCCAGGCCGATGAATCCGATGTTTGCCATGATGTGTCTCCTTACGTTTTCTGATTAACCAGCCAGCTTGGCGATCCAGTCCAGGCCCGCGCGGGTGTCGGCGGCAGGCTTGTATTCGCAGCCGATCCAGCCGTCGTAGCCGATGCGGTCCAGATGCCTGAACAGGAACGGGTAGTTGATCTCGCCCGTGCCCGGCTCGTTGCGGCCCGGGTTGTCCGCGACCTGGATGTGCGCGATGCGGGCCAGGTGCTTCTCGACCGTCTTCGCCAGCTCGCCTTCCGTGCGCTGGGCGTGGTAGACGTCGTACTGGACGAACAGGTTGTCCGCGCCCACCGAGTCGATCAGGTCGAGGGCCTGCCGCGTCGTGTTCAGGTAGAAGCCCGGGATGTCGTACGTGTTGATCGGCTCGATCAGCAGGCGGATGCCCGCCTGCTTCAGTTGCGTCGCCGCGTAGCGCAAATTCTCGACGAGCGTACGGCGCACGGTGCCTTCATCGACGCCGGCCGGGGCGATGCCGACCAGGCAGTTCAGCTGGCGGCAGTTCAGCGCCTTCGCGTAATCGATGGCGCGGGCGACCCCTTCGCGGAACTCGGCCTCGCGGCCCGGCAGCACGGCGATGCCGCGCTCACCTTTTTCCCAGTCGCCGGCCGGCAGGTTGTGCAGGACCTGCACGAGGCCGAACTCCTGCAGGCGTTCGGCCAGCGCTTCCTTCTCGAACCCGTACGGGAACAGGTATTCGACGCCCTTGAACCCCGCGTCACGGGCCGCTTCGAAGCGGTCGAGGAACGGCAGTTCGTTGAACAGCATCGTCAGGTTGGCAGCAAATCTAGGCATGTCGTTCTCCTTTCAGGCGCGAATCGCGGTCGGCGCATCGCCGGGATGGTCGGCCAGCGGCTCGAATTCGTTGATGGCGTCGATCTCCAGGCCCATCGCAATATTGGTCACACGTTCCAGGATGATCTCGACGATCACCGGCACGCGGTGCTCCGCCATCAACTTGCGGGCTTCGGCGAACGCGGGCTGGATGTCGTCCACGTTGCGCACGCGGATCGCCTTGCAGCCCAGGCCTTCGGCCACGGCTACGTGGTCGACACCGTAGGAACCGAGCTCCGGGGCGTTGATGTTCTCGAACGCCAGCTGGACGCAGTAATCCATGTCGAAGCCGCGCTGCGCCTGGCGGATCAGGCCGAGGTAGGCGTTGTTCACGACGACGTGCAGGTACGGCAGCTTGAACTGCGCGCCGACGGCCAGTTCCTCGATCATGAACTGGAAGTCGTAGTCGCCGGAAATCGCGACGACGTCCGTCTTCGCGCCGGACGCGACGACACCCAGTGCGGCCGGCACGGTCCAGCCCAGCGGGCCCGCCTGGCCGCAGTTGATCCAGTTGCGCTCCTTGTACACGTGCAGGAACTGCGCGGCGGCGATTTGCGACAGGCCGATCGTGCTGACGTAGGTCGTGTCCTTGCCGAAGGCACGGTTCATCTCTTCGTACACGCGCTGCGGCTTGATCGGGTTGTTCTCGAAGTGCGTCTTGCGCAGCAGCGTGCGCTTGCGTTCCTGGCACTGCGCGACCCAGGCGCTCCTGTCCGGCAGGCCGCCGATGGAATCCATGCCGCGGGCCACGTCGATCAAGAGGTCCAGCGCGGCACCGGCGTCGGAGACGATGCCCAGGTCCGGCCCGAACACGCGGCCGATCTGGGTCGGTTCGATGTCGATGTGGACGAACTTGCGGCCCTTCTTGTAGACGTCCACGGAACCCGTGTGGCGGTTCGCCCAGCGGTTGCCGATGCCGATCACGAAGTCCGATTCCAGCATCGTCGCGTTGCCGTAGCGGTGCGACGTCTGCAGGCCGACCATGCCGGCCATCAGCGGGTGGTCGTCGGGGATCGCGCCCCAGCCCATCAGCGTGGGGATCACGGGCACGCCGACGATCTCGGCGAATTCCTGCAGGCGCGCAGCCGCATTGGCGTTGAACACGCCGCCGCCGCAGACGATCAGCGGACGCTCGGCGGCGTTCAGCATCGCCAGCGCCTTTTCCGCCTGGGCGCGGGTCGCGGCGGGTTTGTAGACCGGCAGCGGTTCGTAGGTGTCGACGTCGAATTCGATCTCGGCGACCTGTACGTCGAACGGCAGGTCGATCAGCACGGGGCCCGGACGGCCGGACCGCATCAGGTGGAAGGCCTGCTGGACGACGCGCGGCAGCAGGTCGGGCTCGCGCACGGTGAGGGCCCACTTGGTGACCGGCTTGGCGATCGACTCGATGTCGACGGCCTGGAAGTCTTCCTTGTACAGGCGGGCACGCGGGGCCTGGCCCGTAATGCATAGGATAGGTATCGAATCGGCCCAGGCGGAGTACAGGCCCGTGATCATGTCGGTGCCGGCCGGACCGGACGTGCCGATGCAGACGCCGATGTTGCCGGCCTTGGCGCGGGTATAGCCCTCGGCCATGTGCGAGGCACCTTCCACGTGGCGGGCGAGCACGTGCTCGAAGCCGCCGTTCTTCTTCATCGCCGAGTAAAACGGGTTGATCGCGGCGCCGGGCACGCCGAACACCGTACTCACACCTTCCTTGCGCAGCACTTCCGCCGCCGCGTCGATTGCTCTCATTCGGGCCATGTTCTCCTCCGTTGCTATGGTTAGTCTTGGACTGATGACCCAGCATAGCCATAACCCACGGCAAGTTGAATTGCTGCTATTATCGGCTCTGTCGATACTTTAAGTATTGAATGGGATAAAAGGCATGGACCGCTACACCGAAATACGCAGCTTCGTACTCATCACCGAAAAAGGCAGTTTCGCCGGCGCCGCGCTGGCGGAAGGGGTGACGCCCGTCGTCATGGGCCGGCGCCTGGACGGCCTCGAAAAACGCCTCGGCGTGCGCCTGATGCACCGCTCGACGCGCGGCCTGACGCTGACGGCGCTGGGCGAACAATTCATCGAACCGTGCCGCCAGCTGCTGCGCGATTTCGACATCACGGAAAACAGCATCAGCGCGGGCCGCAGCACGGTGCGCGGCCACCTGGTGGTGTCGGCGCCGGCGGCGTTCGGCCGCAAGCACGTGGCGCCGCACGCGCCGGCCTTCCGCGCCATCCACACGGAACTCAAGATGTCATTCAACTTCACGGACAGCGTCGTCGACCTCGTGCGCGAAGGCTACGACATGTCCATCCGCATCGGCGAGGTGACGGACCCGAACTACGTGGCGATCCCGCTTTTCCCGAACCGGCGCGTCGTGTGCGGCACGCCCGACTACTTCGAGCGCAACGGCGTGCCGCGCGCGCCCGAAGACCTGGCGCGCCACAACTGCCTCGCCTTCAACCTGCAGGGCGGCCAGCAGCGCGGCTGGACGTTCCAGCGCGACGGCAAGCTGTTCGCCGTGCGCGTGGACGGCGACCTCGCGTGCAACGACGGCGAGCTGCTGTTCGACTGGGTGAAACAGGGACTGGGCATCGGCTGGCGCTCCACGTGGGAGATCCAGGCCGAGCTGAAACGGGGAGAGCTCGTGACGGTGCTGGACGAATACGCGGTCGGGAATTACCCGATCCAGGCCGTGTTCCCGCAGCAGCGCTACCTGCCGGCGAAGATCCGGCACTTCATCGATCACCTGAAGGCGGTGTACAACACGGCGGGCTATTGGGAGTCCTGACGACGACGGTCAGGCGGCCGCCCGGACCGGCGCTGCGGCCGGTCCCGTGACGGTCGCCAGCGCGAGTATGCCGTCCGCGGCCGCCCGCGCCAGGTCCGCATCCGCCGCGGCGATCACGTGCGGCGCCAGCACGGCGGCGTCCAGGATGCCCACCGCCCGGTTGCGCCCCCCCTGCTTGGCCGCGTACAGGCACAGGTCGGCAAGGTGGACCAGTTGCTCCCAGTCCGGATCGACGTCGCCGGGGTGCAGGGACTTGGGACAGAAGCCGATGGAGATCGTCACGTCGAGCGCGCGGTCGTCGAGGGCGATCGGCGTGCCGCCCACGGCCGCCAGCACGCGCGCACACACCTGGCGCGCTTCGTCCGTGCCGATGCCGGGCAGGTAGGCGAGGAATTCCTCGCCGCCCCAGCGCACCAGCACGTCCTGTTCGCGCAAGGTGGCCGCGAGGCGCGCCGCGACGTTCTTCAGCACGACGTCGCCGGCGCCATGGCCCAGGGTGTCGTTGATCGACTTGAAGCGGTCGACGTCCATCAGCAGGAATACGCCGCCCGTGCGCCCTTCCGCGCCGGCGCGCCGCTCGGACGCGGGACCCGCCTTGCGGTGGTGGTGCGGCACGACCTGCTCGTAGAAATAATGCCGGTTGAAGAGCCCCGTCAGCGAATCGCGGGTGCTCTGCAGGAACAGCTGCTCGTTCTTCTGCTGCAGCGCCTTGTTGGCTTTCGCCACGCGGCGGTACAGCAGCGCGATCAGGACGACGGCGATGCAGGTCGTCGCGCTGAGCGCCACCCACAGGCCGCGCTGGCGGCGGGCGTTCTGCAATTCCGCGACTTTCAGCACGCTCTCGTGGTGGAGCGCGGCGAGCTCCGTCTGTTTCTTCTGGTTGTCGCGGGCACGCTGGAGCGCCTCGAAGGACAGCTGCTTTTCCTTGCGCCACGCGGCCAGCGAGACGGAACCGGCTTTCTCGTAGATCGTGAGCGCCTCTTCGCCGAATCCGACCTGGCCCAGCGCGTGCCCGTAATTGAGCAGCATCCGCACGTACTGGTCGTCGCTCTTCAGGGCCTCCAATGCCTTGTCGGCCATGGCCCGGCCCTCGGCGATATTGCGGAAATAGATTTGCGTGAGTCCCAGTTCGAACGTGGCGAGCCTGATGCCGTAGTCGTCGCCGACCGCGCGCGAGATGCGCAGCGCCTTCGTCGCCGCCCGCTCCGCCTCGCCGTAGCGCCGGCTCTGCATGTAGAGTTCCGCCAGGTTCGCCAGCGGCACCGCCAGCCGTTCCTGCGCATCGAGCTTCTCGAGCAGTTCCACCGCGGCCCGGAGCGCGCTTTCCGCACGCTTCGGATTCCCGGCGCGGGCGGCCGTCGCGTATTCGGACAGCCTTGCATGCGCGAGCTGCCCAGCGATGCCGCGCGCCCGGGCGACGGCGAGCATCTCGTCGGTGCGCGCCAGCGCTTCCGTGTACTTGCCGACGGCGGCCAGGAGTCGTGCCTGTTCGCGCAACGCCATCTGCAAGGCGTCCGGGTCGTCGCCCGCGCGCGCCGTCGACCGCGCGGGTCACGAGCTCGATGCCGCCAGCCGTGTCGCCGTCTTCTTCCGCCAGCAACCCCTGCGTGACGAGCGCCTGGGTCTTCAGATAAAGGTCGGACGTGTCGTCCGCAAGCCGGGCGGCACCCTGGATCAGGCGGCGGGCCGCTTCCTGGTCGTGCACGTACATGGACAGGGCATACGCATGGCTCAGCATTGCCCTGGCCAGCAGATCGTCGTCGTGCAGCTCGCGGCCGAGCCGTTCCGCCCCGAGGGCGGCGTCGACGGCACGGTCCTGGTCCTTGAGCCACCAATAGGCGCGGCTCGTCACCACGAGCACCTGGCCGAGTTCACGTCCCGCGTGCCCCTGCCTGAGCACGTCGAGCCGGCGCAATGCGTCGCGCGGCATGACGTAGGCCTCTTCGCGGATGACGGTCAGGTCGCGCGTGAAGTCGTCGTGCGGATCGCCGGCATGGGCCAGGGTCGCCCGGCACAGGAACAGCAGGCCCAGCAGGAACCGGTACACAAACATGTTGTCTCCAGGAATCAATCCCGAATAGTAACATCGGGAAACACCAAATTCCACAATCCAACCGGAGTCGTATCTTATCCGCACCGGCCCATAGTTTCGTCAATACAACAGAAAGTGATAATTCGTGATTTTTAGTTCCATGCGGAAAATATTGGACAGTAAATGTGATTAAACTGACGGAACGGCACCTCGACTACGACAGTTACACCTGGAGACATCATGAATTTCCTCAAACGCATCGGAATCGCGACCCAGTTGTACGTCGCCTTCGCCCTGATCCTGTCGGTCACGCTCATCGTGTCCGTCCTCTCCGTCACCCGGGTCAACAGCATCGACGGCGCCATGCAAAAGGCGAACGCCGTACGCAACAGCGAACTCGAACCGCTGTACGCGGCGCGCGAGGCACTCGCCCAGACCGGCATCGCGGCCCGCAACGCCTTCGTGTTCAAGGACGACGCCGCGGCCGCGCGCGAACTGGCCCTCGTCGACAGCTTCAAGGCCGACTACCTGGCCGCCCTCGGCAAGCTGGATGCCGTGCTGGCCAACGATGCGCAATACGCCAAGGTCAAGGCGGGCATGATGAAAATGGCGACCGAACTGGAACGGCCGCGCGCCTACCGCACCGCCGGCAACATGGACGGCTATGGCCAGTTCCTCGTGCAGGAATGCAGCCCGCTGCGCCGCCAGATCGTGGCGGACATGGACGTGCTGCTCAAGCGCATCCAGCAGGACAACGCGGCCACGAGCGCCGCCGCGAGCGTCGAGGCGAAAGGCGCGCGCTGGTGGATCACGGTGCTGAGCGTGGTGTCGGTCGTGCTGTGCGCCGCCGTCGGCGTCGTGATCGTGCGCAGCCTCATTGGCCAGCTGGGCGGCGAGCCCGCCCAGGCCACGGAAGTGGCGCACGCCATCGCCAGCGGCCAGTTGACGTGCCACGTGGACGTCTCGCGCGCCGGGCCGTCGAGCATGATCCACGCGATGAACGCGATGCGCCACGGCCTGTCGGACATCGTCGCGAAGGTCAGGACGGGCACCGAGACGATCGCGTCGGCCTCCTCCCAGATCGCGACCGGGAACAACGACCTGTCCAGCCGGACGGAGACGCAGGCGGCGACGCTGCAGCAGGTCACGGGCGCGATGGCGCAGCTGGTCGCGTCCGTCCACCAGAACGCGGACTACGCGCGCCAGGCCAGCACGCTGGCCACCACGGCATCGACCGTGTCGGTGGAAGGCGGCGCCGCGGTCGACCAGGTGGTCGCCACGATGCACCTGATCGAGGAATCGTCGCGCAAGATCGTCGACATCATTTCCGTCATCGACGGCATCGCCTTCCAGACGAACATCCTTGCATTGAACGCGGCGGTGGAAGCGGCGCGGGCCGGCGAGCAGGGGCGCGGCTTCGCCGTCGTCGCGGGCGAAGTGCGCAACCTCGCGCACCGTTCGGCGGCCGCGGCGAAAGAGATCAAGGCCCTGATCGAGGATTCGGTGGCGAAGGTCGGCGCCGGCACCTCGCTCGTCGGCCACGCGGGCGACACCATCCGCAAGGTCGTGGACGGCGTCCAGCGCGTCAGCGAGATCATGGACCGCATCAGCGGCGCGACCAAGTCGCAGCAGGCCGACATCGGCCGCGTGGACGGCGCGATCTCGCACCTGGACGAGATGACGATGCAGAACGCGTCGCTGGTCGAGGAAGCGGCGGCCGCCGCGGAATCGCTGCGGATGCAGGCGGTCGAGCTCTCCGCGGTCGTGAACATCTTCCAGATCGAGGAAGCCGCGCCCAACCGCCAGCGCCGGCTGGCCGCCTGATCATGGATCCCGTCAGGCGGGCACTGTCTCCCCGGCCCGCAAGGTCAGCACGCGCACGCCGTTGCCCGTCACGGCCACGGTATGCTCGAACTGCGCGGACAGCGCGCCGTCGCACGTACGCACCGTCCAGCCGTCGTCCTCCGTGCGCACGGCATGGCGGCCCGCGTTGAGCATCGGCTCGATCGTGAACACCATCCCTTCGCGCAGCACGAGGCCCGTCCGCGGGCGGCCCCAGTGCAGCACCTGGGGCGGCTCGTGCATCTCGCGCCCGATGCCGTGCCCGCAGTACTCGCGCACGACGGTATAGCCGTGGCGGCGCGCATGGCGCTCGATGGCGTGGCCGACGTCGCCCAGCCGCGCGCCCGGACGCACGGCGCGGATGCCCTTCCACATCGCCTCGTACGTCACCTGCACGAGCTTCTTCGCCGGCGCCGCCACCGCGCCGACGAGGTACGTCTTGCTGGAGTCGGCGATGTAGCCGTTCTTTTCCAGCGTGATGTCGAAGTTGACGATGTCCCCGCTCTGCAGGATCTCCGCCGGCGACGGCACGCCGTGGCACACGACGTCGTTGCGTGAGGCGTTCAGCGCGAACGCATAGCCGTATTGCCCTTTGCTTGCGGGACGCGCGCCGAGCGTGTTGACGATGAAGTCGTCGACCAGGTCGTTGACCTGCATGGTCGACATGCCGGCGAGATCCAGCCGGTCGAGCTGCGCGAACACGTCCGCCAGCAGCTTGCCGGCCGCCGCCATCAATGCCACTTCTTCCGGCCGCTTCGTCATGACGCCACCTTGAGCGCCTGCGGCACCACGCCCGCCGCGCGCAGCTCGCGCGCCATGATCTCGTTGAAGCTCTGCGTCGGATTCAGCTCGCACAGCATGCCGATCCGGACCCAGAACGCGGCCTGCGCATTGATCGAGCGGCACGAGACCGTGCTCGCCTTGCGGATCTGGTCATGCAGTTCGTCTTCGATATTCACGATGCCCATCATATGCTCCATATACGATTCGTATACGCAGTATATACACGCGTTAGTTGTCCGGCAAGCTATTTGTTTACATAACATACAGAGACCGTGTCACAATCGTTCCCGGCCGTGCACGGGCATGGCTCACGCGGGAAAGGACTGTCCATGTCGATTCGCTCCGTCGCGCTGGCTGCCGCCGGCCTCCTCTTCGCCCTGCACGCCGGTGCCGAGCCGGCCGGGTCCGTCGCCGCCTCGGCTTCCGATGCGATCCAGAGCATCACCGTGACGTCCCAGCGGAACCCGTCGAAATGGTTCCGCGCGGAGAGCCAGCACGTGATCCTGTATTCCGACACCAGCCAGGACGAAGCGCAGCGCCTGCTCGACAACCTGGAGCGGCTGGACGACCTGCTGCGCATCTACACGAAGGGCTACGCCAGGACCGGCGGGCCGGAAGGCAAGATCACGCTCTACTACACGGCGCGCTTCGACGATCTCGCCCGACTGGGCGCCGAGCTTGGTTCGCCGACGCCGGAAACCGTCGGCGTCTACAGCAGCTGCAACGACGGTGTCGCAGGATTCGGTGCGCAGCTGGAGACCATCGGCACGCTCGACAACGACAACCTGGCCAGGTATCCGTTGAACGTCAGCCTGTCCTTCCTGTTCGAGGCGTATGCGCGGCATTTCCTGTACCGCCACACCGACCTGCGCGCCCCGACCTGGTTCATCGACGGTTTCGCGCACTATTTTTCGACCGTGCGCTTCACGGACAACCGGATGGCGGTCGGCCGCTGGCCGACCATCCTGGGCCGCTACTTCAGCCTGCTGGACGGGGAAATGGGAACCTACGCCCTGTACTACCGCGACGTGCTGGAGCAGAACGAGAACGCCGGCCTGGGCGGCGACGGCATGTCGCGCCAGCAGGTCGAGTACGCGGCGCGCTCCTGGCTGCTCGTCCACTACGCCCTGTCGTCGGAAGACAACCGGCGCCGCCTGGGCGCCTACCTCAAGGCATTCTACGACGGCGTGCCGTCCGTGCAGGCGTTCGAGCGGAGCTTCGGCATCCGCGTGGGCGACCTGTCGGCGGCGATGTGGCGCTACCGCCTGAAAGGCTTGCAGGTGCTGCACGTCGACCGGCCGGGGCTGACGCGCGCCGCCGTCAACGTCGACGTCCTGCCGGAAGCGTCGTCCGACTACCTGCTGGCCGAGGCCGCGCTGAAATCGTGCCCGTCCGCCGCGGCCCAGCAGGCGACGATCTCACGGGTGCTCGACGGTGCGCCGCCACCGGGTCCGTCCGTGAGCGTGCTGGTGCAGCGCACGGTGGCCCGCGCGCTGATCTACGCCGGCCGGCCCGCCGACGCGCTGCCCTACCTCGACGCGGCGCTGCGCAAGGACGACGCCGACGCGGACCTGCACGTGCTGGCGGGCCTGGCCCACCTGCGCCTGGCCAGAAGCGGCGCCGCCGACAGGACATCCGGGCTGGCCGAGGCGCGGCGGCGTTTCGCGCGCGCGGTCGAACTCAACCCCGCGTTGCCGGCCGCCGCACTCGGCAAGCTGTGCGTCGACATCGTCGCCGGCGGCGAGCCCGGCCAGGACGCCATCGACGACGTCCTGGCGGCCTGGCGCAGCAGCCGCGACGTTGGCGGCCTCGGCCGTACTGCGGCGCTCGTCTACGCCTGGCGCGGCGACGGCATCCGCGCCGCAAACCTGCTGCGTTCGATGGCCAGCAACCGGCGCGACCCGTTCACCGCCGCATGGGCAACCGACTGGCAGCGGCGGCTCGACGCCGGCCTGACCCGCGATGCGATCCGCGCCGGCCTGGCCGCGTTCCCCTGGTCCGGTCCGGCGTTCCGCGAATGGACCATCGATGCGACCGTGAACATCGACAAGATCGAACTGAGCGCCGGCCTGCAGAAGGTCGGGAAGCTGTTCTTCGCCCCGCCCCAGCCATTTCCATTCAAGTGACGTCCATCAGGCGGGGTCGCGGCGCGGCCACGCCAGGTTTTCCAGCTCGTCCGAAATGACCTGCTGGCCGTGCTCCACCATGAATTCGTGGAACGACGCGGCCACGGTCGGAATCGCGCGCGCCGCCTTGTGCATCACGTGCCACTCGCCCTGCACGACGACGCCCGGCACCGGCAGGACGCTGAGCAGCCGGTTGCGCACCTCGAGCGTGCACGCGTGGACGGACAGGAAGGCGACGCCGAGACCGGCCGCCGTCATCTGCTTGATCGCCTCGTTGCTCGACAGCTCAGAGCCGATCGCCAGCGCCACGCCTTCTTCCTCGTAGCGCCGCTCGATCGCCGCGCGCGTGCCCGACCCGCGTTCGCGCACGAGCAGGTTGTGGGCGGCGATGTCGGCCAGGGTCACGCCATCCTTCTCCAGCAGCGGGTGGCCCGGCGCGACGAAGAACGCCATCGGGTGCCGCGCGAAGCGGCTCGCGCTGGTCGGGAATTCACGTGGCGGCGTGCCCATGATGGCGAGGTCGATCTCGTCGCGCGACAGCATGCCGATCACCTCCGGGCGCGAACCCACCTGCAGCTTGATGCGCACGTGCGGGCGGCCCGTCGTGAAGCGCACGAGCATCGGCGGCAGCAGGTGCTCCGCCGTCATCACGGCGCCGATGCGCAAGGTACCGGAGGTGACGCCCTTCAGGGCCGCGATCTCGTCGCCCGCCTCTTCCCACAGGCCCAGGATGCGCTCCGCGTAGCCCACCAGCAGCTCGCCCGCGGCCGTCATCTGGATGTTGCGGCCCTGGCGGCGCGTGAGCGGCACGCCGGCCGTGTCTTCCAGCTGTTTCAGGTGCAGCGACACGGCCGGCTGCGTGACGTGCATCGCCTCGGCCGCGCGCGATACGCTCTGGTGGCGCGCGACGAGCATCAACGCCTGCAGTTGTTTGAAGCTGGCTGGATACATAAGCTATACCTTATCGAATTCTAAAAAAGATTTATTTTTATTTTATCCCGCCCAGCCGTATAGTAAAAACAATTCAAGCGACAACGACCTGCAAAAGGAGATCATCATGACGGCACAAGCGTTCATCTTCGACTTATCCGCATTCCGGGGGACACAAGCGGCCGAGGCCGCAGGAAACCTCCCGGCCGACGCCGAGCGCCTGCTCGACCAGGCGATCGAAGACGGCCTGCCGTGTGCCCTGATCTCCGAACTGCCGCACCAGCAGGCCGGCGAACAGCTGCGCCGCCGCTTCGGCGACGCCGCGCACCACATCTTTTCCGTCGTGCTGACGGGCGCCGACTTCGAAGCGCGCGGCCACAAGGCCCCGTATTCCGTCGTGCTGGATCAGTTGGGCGTACAACCGGACGAAGCGCTTGCCGTGACGACGTCGCCGCGCGCCATCGCCGCCGCCCGCACCGCGCACATCGGCGTACGCACGCCAAAGGCGGTCGTCATGCGCAAAAGCATGGGCAAACTCGCAATGCAGGCCACGGCCCACTGAAGCAGTCTTCCCGGCATCCGCGGGCGCTGCTCCCGCCGGATGCGCGAACAGCGCGGCGCGGGGAGCCCCCGGTGCCGCATCGATTCGAAAAAAGAAGGGAGCACACCATGCAGTCCATCGTCATCGTCGGAGGCGGCGTCGCCGGCCTCGAACTCGCCACCCGCCTGGGTCGCCGCCTCGGCGAGCGCAACAAGGATCGCGTGATCCTCATCGACAGCGCGCCCACCCACTTCTGGAAACCCCTGCTGCACGCGGTCGCCGCCGGCACCATCGATCCGGCCGACCACATGATCGACTATGCGCGCCAGGCCATCGACAACCACTTCACGTTCGTCTGCGGCGAGGTAACCCACGTCGACCGTGCCCGCCGCACGCTCACCGTGCGCAGCCGGTTCGATGATGCGCCGGACGCGCACACGACGATCGATTACGAGCGTCTCGTGCTGGCCTACGGCTCCGTCACGAACTTCTTCGGCATCCCCGGCGCGCAGGAACACTGCCTGGCGCTCGACAGCGTCAGGGGCGCCGAAGCCTTCCGCCAGCGCTTCCTCGGCCTGTGCGCCCAGGCCGGACGGCGCCGCAATGCCCGCACCGACGCCGGCGCGCCGTTGCTGGACATCGTCATCGTCGGCGCCGGCCCGACCGGCATCGAACTCGCGGCGGACCTGCGCCACACGGTCGACACGCTGGCCCACTACGGCCTCGCGGGACTGGAGTCGCCGCACCAGGTGCACATCCGCATCGTCGAGCGCGGCCCGCAGGTGCTGCCGTCGCTGGATGCCGAGGCATCGAACCTGGCCGTGCGCAAGCTGCGCGCGATGGGTATCGAGATCTGCACCGACACCGCGATCGCGGAAGTGCGCGAGGACGAAGTGACGACGATGGACGGCCGCGTGTTCCCCGCCGCGATCACCGTGTGGGCGGCCGGCGTGAAGGGCCCGCGCTTCAGCACGGGCCTGAACGTGGCGCTGAACCGCAACGACCAGGTCGTCGTCGACGCGCGCCTGCGCAGCGTGACGGACCCGGAAATCCACGCGATGGGCGATTGCTGCACCCTGCTCAATCCGGACAAGACGGCGATGGCGCCGCCCAGCGCCCAGGCCGCGCGCCAGCAGGCCATCTACCTGGCGACGCTGCTGGCGCACAAGGCGCCGGACACCCTGCCGGGCTTCCAGTACCGCGACTACGGCACGCTGGTGTCGCTGGGCCAGGCGGGCGCGGTGGGCATCCTGCGCCGTGCGATCGGCAACCGCCACCTGCATGTGAAAGGGCCGTTCGCGCTGGCGATGTACGGTCTCACGTACCAGCGCCACGTGATGGGCCACCTCGGCCTGGTGCGGATGTGCGGCAACCTGCTGGCGCGGTGGTTCCGGTCGAAGATGCTGATGCCTGTGCGCTGGCACTAAATTGGTCCGGGGGACCAACTAAATTGGTCCGGGGGACCAACTAAATTGGTCCGGGGGACCAATTTAGAAACTTGATCCGGGCGAACACGCACCATGTTCGCCCTCCCTACACTGGGCCGGTTGCCCATCAACCGGAGAAGCATCATGGCCCAGAACATCGCCATTCTCGGCGGCGGCGCCGGCGCGCTGGCCGCCGCCTTTTATCTCAGCGCGAAGCCCGGCTGGCGCGAGCGCTACGCCATCACCGTCTACCAGCAGGGCTGGCGCCTCGGCGGCAAGGGCGCGAGCGGGCGCAATGCGCAGCTGGGCCAGCGCATCGAGGAACACGGCCTGCATATCTGGTTCGGCTGTTATGCGAACGCCTTCGCCCTGATCCGCGCCGTCTATGCGGAGCTGGAACGCCCGGCCGGGGCGCCGCTGGCCCGCTGGGACCAGGCATTCCGGCCGCATGACTACGTGGCGCTGGCCGAGGACGTCGACGGCGGCTGGCGGCCGTGGCACCTCGTGCTGCCGCGCCGTCCCGGCGAACCGGGCACCGGGCTCGATCCCGTGACGCCGTGGCAACTGGCGCTGGCCGCCATCGAATGGCTGCCCCGCTGGCACAGCGAATTGCGGGCCGCCGCGCCGGGACAGGTCGCGCCCGACGTCGACGCGTCCATCGCCGCGCTGGTCGCGCAGGCCCGCGCCTTGCCCGCGGACGCCCACGCACACGAGGACGCCGACCTGCGCCGCCTGCGCCAGGCGCTGGAACGGGTGGAGCAGCGCGTGCAGCCGTGCGCATTCGCCGGTGTCGTCGAGGACGATGGATTGCGCCGCGCCCTGACCGCCCTGAACGTCACGACCACGATCCTGCGCGGCATGCTGGCCGACGGCGTCTTCACGCGCGGCTTCGACGCGGTGAACGGCGAGGATTTCCGCGCCTGGCTGCTGCGCCATGGCGGCGACCAGGCGTTATGCGTGAACGCGGCGCCCGTGCTGGGCATGTATTCGCTGCTGTTCGCGTTCGAGGACGGCGACCCGGCGCGCCCCAGCCTGGAAGCCGGCACGGCGCTGCGCGCCATGTTGCGCATGGGCTTCGCCTACCGGGGCAGCGTCATGTACCGCATGCAGACGGGGATGGGCGACGCCGTGTTCGCGCCGATGGTCGAGTTGCTGGCGCGGCGCGGCGTGCGCTTCGCGTTCTTCCATCGCGTCGAGGAGATCGTGCCCGATGGTGCCGGCGTCGCGTCCATCCGCATGACGGTGCAGGCCGACGTGCCGGGCGGCGACTACCGGCCGCTCGTCGACGTGAAAGGCTTGCCGTGCTGGCCGAACCGGCCGGACTACGGCCAGCTCGATCCGGCCCAGGCCGCGCTGCTGCAGGCGCACGGCGTCGACCTGGAATCGTGGTGGAGCGACTGGCCCGCGCTGTTCCGGGCGGAGACCGGCAAGGACCTGCCCGACAAGACGCTGCTGCGCGGCCGCGACTTCGACCACGTGATCTCGGGCCTGCCCGTCGACGCGCTCGCGCTGGCCGCGCCCGCCCTGCTGGACGTGAGCCTCCCGCTGCGCGCCGCGGTCGCGACCTTGCGCACGGTCGCAACCCAGGCCTGCCAGGTCTGGCTGAACCACGACACGCGGGCCCTCGGCTGGACGGTAGCGCCGAACGGCCAGGAACCGATCCTGACGACGTTCGCGAAGCCTTACGACACGTGGGCCGGCATGACCCAGGTGCTGGCCAGCGAGGCGTGGCCGCCCGAGGCTGCCCCCGCCAGCGTGCAGTATTTCTGCGGACCGATGCCGCAGGCCGGACTGCCGCCCCGCTCCGACACCGGCTTCCCGGCTCGCGCCGCCGCCCGCGCGCACGACGACGGCGTGACGCTGCTGCGCGACCGCATCCAGGCGCTGTGGCCGGCGGTGGCCGGCGGTTTTCCGTGGCACTGGCTCGTCGATCCGGCCAATGCCGAGGGGCCGGCGCGCTTCGACCGCCAGTACTGGCGCGCCAACGTCGATCCCGCCGAGCGCTACGTCCTGTCCGTGCCGGGCAGCACGGCGCGGCGCCTCGTCACGCACGGCACGGGTCTCGCGAACCTGTACCTGGCCGGCGACTGGCTGAAGACGGGGCTGGACTGCGGCTGCGTGGAGGCGGCCGTGATGGGCGGCATGCAGGCGGCGCGGGCGATTTCCGGGTACCCGGAGACCATCCCCGGTGACAGCGACGGGGTGTAAAGCCTAGAGCCGCGCCAGCCGCGCGCCGTCGACCCGCAGCGATGCGCCGTCGACGAAGCGGGCTTCGTCCGTGAGCAGGAACGCGATGGCGGCGGCGAGGTCCTCGGGGGCGCCCACGTCGGCCTTGTCGATCACTTCGACGCCGGCCTTCACGTTCGGGTTATCCCACAACATGGGCGTGTCGACGGCGCCCGGCAGCACCGCATTCACGCGGATGCCCTTCGCCTTGCCCTCCAGCGCGGCCGAACGCGTGAGGGACAGCAGCGCCGCCTTCGCGGCCGCGTACGGCGCGACGAGGGGCTCCGTTTCCACCGCGTGCACGCTGGAGACGTTGACGATCGCCCCGCCCCGGCGCATGCGCAGGAAGGCCTGCT
The DNA here is from genome assembly GCA_946481275.1 of uncultured Massilia sp. Next base: position 144,029 of record CAMLMV010000003.1, on the reverse strand, counting down.
TGGTGAAGAAGAAGGCGCCGAGCAGGTCGACGTCGAGGATGCCGCGCCAGTCCTGCTCCGTCTGTTCCTCGATCGGCTTGAAGAGCATCGTGCCGGCGTTGTTGACGACGTAGTCCCAGCCACCGAACTGCCGGATCGTGGCGTCGACGGCGGCGATGACCTGGTCTTCGCGCGACACGTCGCAGGCGACGGTGGCCATGCGCGCGGGATCGAACTCGCGGCCCAGGTCGGCGCGGGTGGCGTCGAGCCGGTCCAGGTGCAGGCCCGCCAGCATCACGCCGGCCCCGTCCTGCAGCAGGCGCCGCACGGTGGCCCGGCCGATGCCGCCGGACGCGCCGGTGACGATGGCGATGCGCTGGTCGAAAGCCATGGTTCCCTCCTGTGCATGTCCCTGATCCGGGACGACGATACCACGGGCGGCCGGATGGGCGCGCATCGATCACACATCGGTCATAATTGCGGTCGCCCCAACCATCGCCCAGGACATCCATGTTCGAGATCAGCCAGCTCCGCTGCTTCGTCGCCGTCGCCGAGGAATTGCATTTCAGCCGCGCAGCGGAACGCCTGAACATGACGCAGCCCCCGCTGAGCCGCCAGATCCGCCTGCTGGAACACCACGTCGGCGCCCAACTCCTGGAGCGCAATAGCCGCACGGTCAGGCTGACCGCCGCCGGCAAGGCCTTCTTTCCGGAAGCGGCGCGCATCCTGCGCATCGCCGAGGAAGCGATGTTCGCCGCCCGCCGGGCCGCGAAGGGCGAACAGGGCAGCCTCGCCATCGGCTTCACGTCGGCGTCCGGCTACAGCCTGCTGCCGGAAGTCGTCCGCCGCCTGCGCGAGCGCTCGCCGGGCGTGTCGCTGACGTTGAAGGAACTCGTCAGCACCATGCAGGTGGAGGCGCTGAACGCGGGCGAGCTGGACCTGGGCCTGATGCGCCCGCATCCCGTCAGCGGGGACCTGGACAGCCAGCTGATCGCGACGGAAGCCCTGATGCTGGCCATCCACGAGAGCGACGCCGACCTGTGGCCCCTGGAACCTACGCTGGCCGACCTGCACGGCCGCCCGTTCGTCATGTATTCGCCCTACGAGGCGCGGCCCTTCTACCAGATGCTGAGCGAGCGCTTCGCCCGCGCCGGCGTCGTGCCGGACGTCGTCGAGCACATCGGCCAGGTGCACACCATGCTGGCACTGGTCCGCGCGGGGATCGGCGCCGCCCTCATCGCGGAGGGCGCGGCCCGGCTGAAATTCGACGGCATCGTCATGCGCCGGGTGGCCACCGAGCCCGTCGACACGGTGTGCACCTACCGCCGCAACCACGACAATCCCGTGCTGCAGCTCTTCCTCGACGACGTGCTGCCGACCTTCCGGGCGCAATAGATTCATTTTTTGAATACTTGCCATCCGAATTTGGTTTGCTGCTGAATCGATCGAAAGATATCATAGGGAACGATTTGTCCCTACCGATACAGCCATATGACCACCATCGTTACCAGCGCCCCTGTCGTCACCGAACTGCGCGTCGTCCCCGTCGCCGGCCAGGACAGCATGCTGCTGAACCTCTCCGGCGCGCACGGCCCCTGGTTCACCCGCAACATCGTCATCCTCAAGGACAGCGCGGGCAACACGGGCCTCGGCGAGGTGCCGGGCGGCGAAAAGATCCGCCGGACCATCGAAGACGCGCGCTCCCTGGTCGTCGGCAAGACGCTGGGCGAGTACAACAACGTGCTGAACGCGATGCGCAGCGCCTTCGCCGACCGCGACGCGGGCGGCCGCGGCCAGCAGACCTTCGACCTGCGCACGACGATCCACGCCGTCACGGCCGTCGAATCCGCGCTGCTCGACCTGCTGGGCCAGTTCATGGGTGTGCCCGTCGCCGCGCTGCTGGGCGAAGGCATGCAGCGCAACGCCGTCGAGATGCTGGGCTATCTGTTCTACGTGGGCGACCGCAACCGGACGGACCTCGCCTACCGCAGCGAGCCGGATGCGGACAACGACTGGTTCCGCCTCCGTAACGAGGAAGCGCTGACGCCGGACGCCGTCGTGCGCCTGTGCGAGGCCGCGCGCGAGCGCTACGGCTTCAACGACTTCAAGCTGAAGGGCGGCGTGCTGCCGGCCGACGACGAGATGGACGCGGTCATCGCGATGCACGAGCGCTTCCCGGACGCACGCATCACGCTCGATCCGAACGGCGCCTGGTCGCTGATTGATGCGATTCGCGTGTGCCGCGACAAGCACGGCATCCTCGCGTACGCGGAAGACCCGTGCGGCGCGGAGAACGGCTTCTCGGGCCGCGAAGTGATGGCCGAATTCCGCCGCGCCACCGGCCTGCCGACCGCGACGAACATGATTGCGACGGACTGGCGCCAGATGGCGCACTCGATCCAGCTGCAGTCCGTCGACATCCCGCTCGCGGACCCGCACTTCTGGACCATGCAGGGCTCCGTGCGCGTGGCGCAGCTGTGCCAGATGTTCGGCCTGACGTGGGGCTCGCACTCGAACAACCACTTCGACATCTCGCTCGCCATGTTCACGCACGTGGGCGCGGCGGCGCCGGGCAAGGTCACGGCGATCGACACGCACTGGATCTGGCAGGACGGCCAGCGCCTGACGAAGGAGCCCCTCAAGATTGAAGGCGGCCTCGTGCACGTCCCGGCGCAACCGGGCCTGGGCATCGAACTGGACGAAGCCGAACTGGAAAAAGCGCACCAGGCCTACAGGAACATGGGCCTGGGCGCGCGCGACGACGCCGTCGCGATGCAATTCCTGATCCCCGGCTGGAAGTTCGACAACAAGCGCCCCTGCCTGGTGCGCTGACCGGGAGGTTGAGCAGATGAGCGGCAGGCCTTACGCGACGTAGGGCTTGCCGTTGACGACGACGTTCTCCACCACCGGCCTGCCCGCGTCCTTCACCTGCAACCGCTCGTCGGTTAGTTGCACGTTTATATTCCGCAGCACGATCCCGCCAATCTCGGTCTGGCCCGGATTCGGCGCGACGATGCCAAAGGCGCCGAAGCGGCCGCGGATACCGTCCAGCACGAGGCCCCGCACGATGGAGCGCGGCGGCGCCTCGCCCTTCAGGTCGAAGTACTGGCTCCACGGCCGGATCGCCACGATCTCGCCCTTGCCCGACTCCAGCACGAGGTCGCGAAACGCGATGTCCTCATAGCGCTGCGGCGTGTCCGGCCGCAGCTTCAGGTGCGCGATGGCGCCCACGTCCTGTACCCGGCAATGCTCGACGACGACGTCGCGCACGACGGTCGCCTCGCTCCCGCACGTGAACAGCGCGTGGCCGCGCCGGAACGTGCAGTTGCGCACGCGGATCCGTTCCGTCGGCGGGCTGTCCTTGTCCTCGAGCGCATGCGGGCCCTTCGTGCCTTTCGCGGCGATGCAATCGTCCGTCACGGAGAACCGGCAGCCGTCGACGAGCACGTCCTGGCAACTGTCGATGTCGATGCCGTCCGTGCTGGGCGCCTGCCTGTAGTCGTCCGGCACCTCGAAGGCGGCGTTCCTGACGACCACGTCGCGGCAGCGGTACAGGTGCAGGTTCCAGAACTGCGAGTCCTTGAATGTGACGCCGTCGACGGTCACGCCGCGCGAGTCTTCGATGACGGCGAGGCGCGCCCGCGGCACGTCCAGGTTGCGGAAGTTGCCCTTGTCCTTCGCTGCATTGCGCAGTGTCCAGAACTGGTCCCAGATCGGGCGCCCGGCGCCGTCGAGCGTGCCTTCGCCCGTGATCGACAGGCCGTCGCACCCGGACGCGTTGACCAGGCCCGGGTTGAACCGCTCTTCGAAGTGGCCCTCGATGCGCGTGCGCTGGACGGGGAAGTGCCGCATGTCCGTCGAGCAGCGCAGCACGGCGCCCTTGTCGAGGTGCAGGTGGACACGCGGCTTGAGGAACAGTGCCCCGCTGACGAACACGCCCGCGGGCACGACGACGGTGCCGCCGCCCTGCCCGGCCAGGCGGTCGACCGCGGCCTGGATGGCGCGCGTGTTGACCGTGGCGCCGTCGGCGACGGCACCGGTGTCGAGGATGGACAGGCGCCGGCCGCCCGGCGCGGCATGGCTCCAGAGCGGGACGGACAGCAGCGAGAGGGCGAAACGGCGGCGCGAGGAAGAAGAAGGCAGTGGCATGGTGTCCGGATCGTGGTCAGATCCGGTTCATGCTAAAGCAGCCGCGCCGTTTGCGCGGCTCATTTCGCTGATCGTTTCGCTGATCGGTTCACCCGAACAGCGATTCAGCCGAACAAAGATCTGAAGGCCCACACGATCGTCTTCGCGACGAATTGCGCGAACGGCAGGGCCAGCACGACCAGCAGGATGATCTGCGCCACGCGCAACACGGGCTCGAATGCATGCCAGTCGCGGTGGACGTGCGGCATGTGGAAATGCGGGCGGTGGATGTGCGACAGGTGCAGGTGAGCTTTTACGCGGCCGGGTGCGATTCCGAATTTCATCTTTGTCTCCGCTATATGTATATGCAAGTTAAGCATATGCCTGTGCGGCGCGCTCTGCCGATGATTTTTTCGATCGCGCGGCGGTACAGCATTGACAGAATCAATTTGCCGTTCCGCCGGCCTGAACTATTCTTAAAAGTTCAGCTTAGAAGCGATACGCGACGTTCGCCAGCACGGCCGGCGAATGCGTCGCATCGTCCGTCTGCGACGCGCCGCCGTGCGAACGCCAGGCCACCGTGACGCCGGCCGTCCACGCATCGCGCGCATAGCGCAAGCCGATGCCGCCGCCGCCCAGGGAACGGTGGTTGTCCAGCGTGTTCCATGGCGACTTGTTCAGCGTGACGCGGCCCGCGTCGTAGAACAGGTAAGGCACGACGGCGCCCACCGCATAGCGGACTTCCGTCTGCGCCACCCAGCCCATGTCGCCATAGCCTTCGCCGTTCGGATACGCGCGCACACCGTTCACGCCGCCGAGACCCAGCTTTTCCGACGAATCGAGGTTATGCCCCGTCCACTGCGCCGACACGCGGGCATACACGTCCAGGCGGTCGTTGATCGACTGGATGCGCGCCAGGTCCAGGTTGAACCGGTTGAAGCTGCCCGCCGAACGGGCGCTCGCCGCGTCGATGGCCTGCGTGTCGCCATTCATGTTCAGCTTGCCGCGGGTCCAGCTCAGCGCGCCGAACGTGATGCCGGCGTGGAGGAACTGGTCGCGCACGTCGAACGACAGCGTAACGGGGACGACGGTGCTGGATTTCTGCGTGTCCGTGGCGGTGGCGTCCTGGCGGTCGTGCAGGCGCTTGTGGTCGACGCCGGCCGACAGGATCAGGTTGCGCACCTGCGAACGCACGATCGGGTACGACAGACCCACGCTGGCCACGTCCGCCGTGCCGCGCGCGCCCAGCGCGGCAAAGCTGCCGGCCAGGTCGTAATTGGAATGCGTGTAGCTGGCGCGGCCGCGCAGGCCGCGGTAGCCCAGCGGCGCCGAGTACGCGAGGGAGCCGAACCACATGCCCTCTTCCGTGTACAGCGCCTGCGCGGCGATCTGGTCGCCCAGCATGAACGGGCTGTCCACGTCCACACTCGCGTGCGCGCGCATGCGCCCGGTCGCGCGGGTGCCGTAGTTGTCCAGGCCCGCCTCGCCCCTGTAGCGGTGGTCGCGCCGCACTTCGACGAGCAGGTCGCCGGTGCCCACTTCCTCGCCCGGCCGCACGAGCGGCACCGTGCGCACGCCCGGCTGGTCGTCCAGCAGCAGCGTGACGCGTTCCAGGCGGCCGCTTTCGATGATGTCGCCATGCGGCAGCGCGGACAGGAAGCCTTGCGCGCCGTGGATGAACGCCGGCTCGCCGTGCGCGGCGACCTTGCCGTAGCGGCCTTCCAGCACTTCCACGCGCAGCTCGCCGGACGACAGGTCCTGCTGCGGCAGGTAGGCGCGGGCGAATGGATAGCCGGCTTTCTGGTAATGCGCGGTCACGCGCGCGGCGAGCGCCGCGAGGCCGGCGAAGTCGAACGGCTTGCCTGCCACGGGACCGATGGCCGCCAGCAGCGCGTCGCTGCCGATGCGCGTATTGCCGGTGATGACGACGCCGCGCAGCACGACTTGCTGGCCGCCCGCCCGCATGGATGCGGCGGCGGGCGCCGGCTGCACGGCGGGCGCGGCGCCCGTGCGGGGCTGCGGCAGTTGCCGCGCGTTTTCCTGCAGCGACGGCTGCTGCGCCAGTGCCGGCAGGGAGGCCGCGACCAGCAGGGCCAGCGGCAGGAGTTTCAGGTTGTAGGTCATGCGTAGTCTATGTTCGTTACGGGTTCGCGGCGTCCTTGCCGCCCGCCTGGTCGTTGCCGGCGCCCGGCATGCGGATGCCGCCGGAGACGACGAGCACGTTCAGGAATTTGACGTCGCGGCCGGCGGCCAGCGCCTGGCTGGACGACTGGCGGCGGTTGGTCGCGCCGACGGTCGAATCGCCGCCGCCCTGCCCGTCCGCGGCCGCCGCCCCGCCACCGCTCGCCGCGCCGGCTTCCGGGACGGCCAGGTAGGCGAGGCCGCCGACGGCCGGCGCCGGCAGCACGGGCGCGAGGCCCAGCGACTGCGGTGCGATCGTCGCAGCCACCACCGAGGCGGTCGCGGGGACCGGTGTCGGTGCCGGCGTCGGTGCCGGCGCCGGCGCCGGGGTCGGCGGCGGCGTCACGACGACGGGCGGCGGTGCCGGCGTCGGCACCACCACGACCGGCGGCGGCTCAGGTGCAGGCGTTGGCGTTGGCGTCGGGGTCGGGACCGGCGTCGGCGTCGGCGTCGGCGTCGGCGTCGGGATCGGGGTCGGGACCGGCGTCGGCACCGGCGTCGTCGCCGCGGTGATGGTGCCCGTCGTCGCCGTGCGGCCTTCGAACGCGTAGTTGCCCGCGTCCGTGCCGGTCAGTACGAGGCCGTTCACGTCCACCGCGATGCCGGTGCCGGCCGTCGCCTGCGCGAACTGCGCGGTCGCCCCGCTGCCGCTCACGGCCACGCTGTCGCCCGCGATCGTGCCCACGGGCGTGCCGGGCGCCGTCAGGGTTGCCGTCCTCGTGCCGTCCGCCGTCTTGCCGGCGACTGCCGCACCGGTCACGCTCAGCGTCTTGCGCGCGATGTCCGCCGTCGTCGTGCGCTGGATGTCGGCCGCGTAGTTGGCCGCGTCCGCGCCGCCCAGGGTGCCGGCCAGGTCGACGGTCTTGCCGTTGCCCGCATTGCGGTCGGCAAAGGCGCCGGTCGCGGCAAACGTCACCGTGTCGCCGGCCACGAGGCCCGCCAGCGTCGCGTTGGCGCTGCTGACCGTGGCGGCCGTCGTGCCGTCGTAGGTCTTGTTGTCCGCGCTGATGCCGGACACCGTCAATGCCTTCGGCGTGATGGCGGCGACGGCCGTGGACTGGCCCGTGATCGCGTAGTTGCCGACGTCCGCGCCATCGAACGTGTTCGCCAGCGTCACCGTCTTGCCGCTGCCCGCGTTCTTGTCCGCGAACGTGCCGGTGGCACCGACGCGCACGTCGTCGCCCGCGACGACGCCCTGGATGACCGCGCCGCCCGTGGAGACCGCGGCTGCCGTCGTGCCGTCGTAGACTTTATCGGACGCCGCGATGCCCGTCACGGTCGCGGCCTTCTGGCCGATCGACGCCGTCACGGCGCCCGGCAGCGCCAGGGTGTAGTTGGCCGCGCGGCCCGTACCGTCGGTGAGCAGGCCGCCGCCGACCGTCACGGCCTTGGCATAGCCCGCGTTCTTGTCCGCGAACGTGCCCGCCAGGCCCGTCATGTCCAGCGTCTCGCCGCCTACCAGGCCGACGAGCGTGCCGCCCGTCAGCGCGGCGGCCGTCGTGCCGTCGTACGTCTTGTCCGCGGCCGTCACGCCAGCGAGCGTCAGTGCCTTCGGCGTGATCGCCGCCTGCGTCGACGCCTGGCCCGCGATCGCGTAGTTGCCCGCGTCCGCGCCGCCGTACGTGGCGGTGAGCGCGACCGTCTTGCCGTTGCCCGCGTTGGCGTCGGCAAAGGCGCCGGTCGCGCCAACGGTGACGGTGTCGCCCGCCACGAGGCCGGCCAGCTGCGCCTGCGCCGTCGACACCGTGGCCGCCGTCGTGCCGTCGTAGACCTTGTCGCCCGCCGTCATGCCGGACACCGTCAGGGCCTTCGGTGTGATGGTTGCCGCGAGGCCCGCGGGCGTGGCGATCGCGTAGTTCGACGCGAGGCCGGTGCCGTCCATGACGGTGCCGGACACGGTCACCGCCTTGTTCGTGCCGGCGTTCTTGTCCGCGAACGCGCCCGCCAGGCCGCCGAGGTTCAGCGTCTCGCCGCCGACCATGCCGGACAGCGTACCGCCCGACAGCTGCGCCGCCGTCGTGCCGTCGTAGACCTTGTCGGCGGCCATCAGGCCCGACAGCGTCAGCGCCTTCGGCGTGATGGCGGCCGTGGTGGACGCCTGGTCCGTGATCGCGTAATTGCCCGCGTCCGTGCCGCCGTGGGTGCTCGCCAGCGTGACCGTCTTGTTGCTGCCCGCGTTGGCGTCGGCGAACGTGCCGGTCGCGCCCACGGTCACGTGATCGCCCGCCACGAGGCCTTGCAACGCCGCACCGGTCGTGGACACGGTGGCCGCCGTCGTGCCGTCGTAGGCCTTGTCGGCCGCCGTGATGCCAGAGACGGTCAGGGCCTTCGGGGTGATGGCGGCTTGCGCCGTCGCCTGGCCGCCGAGCGTGTAGTTGGCCGCGTCCTGGCCGGACAGGCCCGTGCGCAAGGTCACCGTCTTGCCGGTGCCGGCGTTCTTGTCGGCGAACGCGCCGGTCGCGCCCAGGCCGACGTCGTCGCCGGCGATCGCGCCGGCGAGCGTCGCCGCGCCGGTCGACACCGTGGCCGCCGTCGTACCGTCGTAGCCCTTGTCGGCTGCCGTGATGCCGGACGCGGTCAGCGCCTTCGGCGTGATGGTGCCGGCGACGCTGGCCGGCACGGTGAGGCTGTAGTTCGCGGCCCGGCCCGTGCCGTCGGCCAGCGCACCGCCCGACACCGCCACCGTCTTGCCGGTGCCCGCGTTCCTGTCCGCGAACACACCGGCGAGGCCGGACAGGTTCAAGGTCTCGCCGCCCACGAGGCCGGACAGCGTACCGCCCGTGAGCGTCGCGCCCGTCGTGCCGTCGTACGTCTTCGTCGCGGCGCCGAGGCCCGCGATCGTCAGGGCCTTCGGCGTGATCGTGGCCGTCGTGGAGGCCTGGTCCGTGATCGTATAGTTGCCCGCGTCCGCGCCGCCGTGGGTGCTGGACAGCGTGACCGTCTTGTTCGTGCCCGCGTCCGCGTCGGCGAACGTGCCCGTCGCGCCGACGGTGACCGCGTCGCCGGCGACGAGGCCCTGCAGGGTCGCGCCGGTGGTGGACACGGTGGCCGCCGTCGTGCCGTCGTACGTCTTGCCGGATGCGGTGATGCCGGACACCGTCAGCGCTTTCGCCGTGATGGACGCGGTGACGCCCGCCGGCTGCGCCAGCGTGTAGTTCGATGCGCGACCGCCCGTGCCGTCGGCGAGCGTGGCGCCGGCCAGCGCCACGGCCTTGCCGGTACCGACGTTCCGGTCCGAGAAGCTGCCGGTCAGGTTCGACACGGTCACGGACTCGCTGCCCACGAGGCCGGACAGCGTGCCGCCCGTCAGCTGGGCCGTCGTCGTGCCGTCATAGACTTTGTCGGAGGCCGTCAGGCCCGTCAGGGTCAGCGCCTTCGGCGTGATGGTGGCCGTGTTGGATGCGCCGGCCGCCGTGAGGCCCGGCAGCCGGTAGTTGCCCGCCAGGCCCGCGGTGCCGTCGGCCAGCGTGACGGCGCTGACGTACCGCGCGTCCGCGACGTCGGCGCTGTTGGCCGCGATGCCTGACGCGACGAGGTCTTCGCCCGCCACGAGGTTGCCGAGGCTCGCGGTCGAGAAGTTGGCGGAGCCGTCATACGTCTTGCTCGCGTTGAGCGTGACCGTGCGCTGCGTGATGCTGGCCGTGGCGCTGGCCGAATTCCCGGACAGCGTGTAGTTCGCCGCGTCCGCGCCGCCCAGCACGATGTTGCTGATGCCGACCGAGTAGGTGCCCACGTTCTTCGACGCGAAGTTGCCGGTGCCGCTGGCCGTGAGGTCGTCGCCCGCGATGGCGCCGGCCATCGCCACGGCCGCCGTCGTCGTGCCGTCATAGACCTTGTTCGCGGCGCTCGGCGTCAGCGACTTCTGCGTGATCGTGTAGTTCCCGTTGTAGAAATAGCCGACCGCGTAGGTGGTGCCGCTCGACGTGACGTTGCGCGGATTGGCCGCGCCCGGCGTCAGCGTGCCGTACGTGCCCACGTTCTTGCTGCTCGTATTGAACACGGGCGTGGGCGCCAGGCTGGCCGCCGTGAAGCCGGCGGGACCGCCGACCGACGAGAAGTTCATGCCCGTCGCGAGCGCGGTGCCGTCGTAGACCTTGGTGCCGGTGCTCGAGCCGAGCACGTAGATCGGCTGCGTCGACATGTCGACGGCCTGGTAGCTCGCGTACAGGTAGCTGTTGTTCGTGCCGCTGACGACGAGGTAGCCGCAGTTGGGATACGGATTCAGGCAGCCGGACAGCTGCGGCGCCTGCGTGTAGGCGGACGGCTTCGGCGCGCCGTTGATGTAGACCAGCCACGCCGCGACCGACGGTCCCTGGAACGTGATCTGTTCGCGGCTGCCGTAGTTGACCATGCCGATCGCGCCCGCGTCGCGGTCGTCGTTCGTGATGTTGTTGCCGGTGGCCGTGTTGACGGCGTTGATCAGCACCGTGCCGGCGCCCGGCGCGCTGCCGACGGTCGTCAGGGTGCCCGAGCCGCCCTGGAAGCCGATGCCGAATTCCTTGGCGCCGGTATCGCTCTGGCCCGTCATCATCAGGTTGCCGCTGCCGGCCAGGATCGTCGCGCCCTTCTTGATGTAGATGCCGGCCTTGGTGGCGTCCACGCTGCCGCTGTTCGAACCGAGGTTCGTCCGGCCGTTGATCGTGATGTTGCCGCCGGTCGACAGGATCCTGGCGCCCTGCTCCACCGTGACCGCCGCCGAGCTGGCGTCCGCGTTGCGCGCGAAGTTGATGCCGCCGGACGCGCTGCCGCTGCCGCCGCCGATCAGGATCGTGCCGCCGTTCGACAGCAGGTTGGTGCCCACGTACACGCCGCCGACCGTGGCGCCCGCCGCGTTCGCCGACGACAGGGTCACGTTCAGCTTTCCGCCCGTCGACGTGATGGGATTGTTGACGAAGATGTTGCGGTCCGCGAGCAGGGTGAGGGTCGCGTCGGCGCCGCCCGTCTTGGTGATGGGGCTGCCCACGGTGATGTCGCCGCTGCCCGGGGCCACCGTGCCGTAGCCGGTGCTGCTGGACTGCGTCGTCACCGTCACGCTCGTGCCCTGGTTCAGCGCATTCGAGATCGTGGTGGCGCCGGCCGCGTTGATCGTGTAGTCGTACGGATCGACGAGCCACTCGCCGCCCTTGCCCGCGGCTGCTGCCGCAGTCACGTTCAGGCCCGGCAGGGTCGTCACGTGCGCGGCCGACGTCTCGATGTTGCCGCCGTTGCCGCCCGCCGGCGCGCTCGCGTCGAAGGTGCCGCCCACGTTGGCGGTGCCGGTCTGCATGTCGCCCAGCAGCAGGATCTGGCCTCGCGCACCCGTCGACAGCGTGCGCGCCTGCACGATGCCGCTGTTGTTGATGACGGCGCCGGACAGTTCGCCGGCCGACTTCGCCGTCATCAGCACCGTGCCGCCGTCCGCGCGGATGGCGCCGCCGTTGTCGACGAGCGCGTCCAGCGCGCCCTTTTGCACCCGCAGCTTGACGGGACCGCCGAAGTCGACGACGACGTCGCTGCCGGCGCCGAGCAGCGCGTTGCCCCCGTTGGTCCCTGCCCTGGCCGCGATCTCGCCCGTGTTGACGACGCGCGCCGCCACCAGCGCGACATTGCCGCCGCTAAGCACGCCCTCGTTCTGGACGGCCTGCGCGCTGCCGCCTTGCAGGTGGTAGCGCCCGGCCAGGAAATCGTCGTTGCTCATGGCCAGCGTGGACGCCAGCAGGCCGCCCACGTTGACCTGGGCCGTCGGGCTGAACAGCACGCCGTTCGGGTTCAGCAGGAACACGTGGCCGTTGGCGTTCAGGGCGCCCTGGATCATCGACGCATCCGCGCCGAGCACGCGGTTCAGCGCGACGGCGTTGCCGGAAGGCTGGACGAAGTTGACGGTATGCCCCTGCCCGACCGAAAAGCCGGTCCAGTCGATCGCGGCCTTGTTGCTGCCCTGGTTGACGGTGAGCGTCTTGCCCGCATAGTTCAGCGTCGCCTGCCCGGCCGTGACGTGGCCGCCCGTGGGCAGCGGATCCGCCGCATGCGCACCCCCCGCGGCGGCGGCCAGCGCCATCAGCGCCAGCCGGCGGCGCCGGCGCGCGCGTCCGGTCGACGATTTGGTCCGTTTGGAGCCGAGTTCCGATACGACTTGCCAAATGTTTTTTGCTGCATTCCAGACGATGCGGTAAATGCGATTCACGTGAATTCCGGGCGGCTAATGAGAATTTGCGTAGTGTAGGATATTTCCCACAGGGAAATCGAAAAATTCAATAATTTGTTCGTTATCAATCGCGCCCGGACAACGAATTAACGAAAAGAATTATCCCAAAGATATGAAACAGGATGATCCGCGACGATCGCCCCGTGTTCCCGGAATTTAATCATCAATTCAACCAGTTACACCAACGCCATGAAAGCGTCAAATGACGGTCTTAATACACGTAAATATGATGCATAGACGAATTTATTTATTCACAAATGTATTTCGCTAAATATATGTGCCGATTACCAAATTGCGAAATTGGGCGATAAACTTTCAATATGGATGGGCGTTATATATTTAAATCTGATTTGATTTGAATCAAACGAATTTCTGACACGTGGATCGCCAAGGCATACCCTATCTGCATACCATCGCCAACGCCATGATTAAGACCATCCTCATGCATGTGGACGGCAGCCCGGCGCAGGACTACCGCCTGCGTGCCGCCGCCCTGCTCGCCCGCACCTTCGACGCCCACCTCGTCGGCAGCGCCGACACCGGCATCGGCTGGCCCGACTACGCCATTATCGCGGGCGCCGTGGCCGCCACGACGGCGGGCACGGACTTCCAGGACCTGCGCGCCGCCGCCCGCGCGCGCCTGGACGCGTTCGACGCCGCGGCACGCCTCCTGGGCGTGGCGTCCGTCGAGTCCCGCCTGGTCGAGGACGACGCCCGCTACGCCCTGCTGCTGCAGTCGCGCTATGCGGACCTCGTCGTGCTGAGCCGCGACGCCCGGACCGGTCCCGCGCTGCCCCCGCGCCCCCGCGCGCTGCCGGAATACGTGACGCTGCACGGCGCCCGTCCCGTGCTGGTGGTGCCGCCGGATGGCGCGGACCAGCCCCTGCCCGGCACGGCGGTCGTCGGCTGGGACGGCAGCATGCAGGCCATCGCCGCCATCGGCGCGGCGCTGCCGCTGCTGGTGCGCGCCGACAGCGTCCGGCTGATCCTCGTCAATCCGAACTCGCTGCAGGACCTGCACGGCGAGCAGCCGGGCGCCGACATGGCGCTGTACCTGGCCCGCCACGGCGCACGGGTGGACGTGGTGGTCGAGCGCACCCACGGCACGGTCGGCACGGCGTTGCTGGGCCTGGCACGCGACTGCGGCGCGGGGCTGATCGTGACGGGCGCGTATGGCCACAGCCGCTATCGCGAATGGATGGTCGGCGGGGCCACGCGCGAGCTGCTGGAAAGGTCCCGCGTGCCGCTACTGCTCGCGCACTGAGACGGTGCGGCGCGGATTTATCGCGGACGGAATCCGTGGCTTTTGAGGCAGATCAAACAATAAACCGCCCGTCGCCCAGACACTGCTCGTCATCATCGACGAGAGTGAGGTAGATCATGCATTTCCATCATCCCGACGCCGACCCGCTCGCGGCTTGCGCGGCCCTGCGCACGAGCCGTGCCCGCCTGTGCGCACGCGTCGCCGCCCTGCAAGCGCAGCCGGACGAGGTCTTCGTCCAGGATTTCCCGGCCGTCGTGGCTGCCGTCGAAGCCGATTTCCGCCGCGAGGAAGCGCTGCTGGAACGCCTCGGCGACGCCGCGCTGCACCCGCGCCGGGCCGACTATGCCGTCCTGCTGTGCGCCCTGCACCGCACGCTGCCCCAGATCGAAGGCGGCGACATCAGCCTGGGCCGCCAGGTCGCCGATGCGCTGGAGGCCGTGCTGTCGCTGCCGTGGGATGCCGGCACGGAAGTCGCCGCCGCCACGCGCTCCGCACCGCCGCGGAGCACGCAGCCACAGCGCGTACCGGTCCTCCTGCATTGAAACAATGATGACCTCGGTGTCGACGCCCAACCACCGCCCCTGCTGATCTGCGGCAGCGTCCGGGCCGGTCAGCGCAGCGCGAGATTGCGCACCTCCGATGCCACGACGGCAAAGCCGCGGCCCTGCTCGCCGGCGCGCGCCGACAGGTCCAGGTTGCCGCTCGCGATCTGGCCCGAGGCCGAGGCGATGGTACCGGTAGACGTGCGCACGCGGCCCACGATGCGCGCGTTCATCTCGTTCAGCGCGCGCATCAGCTGACCCGTCTCGCCGCGGCCGCCGACGGGGATGTCCTGGGTCAGGCCGCCATCCGCGACGGCGCCGGCGATGCGCACGGCCTTGTCCGGCGGAAGCGCGATGCTCCTGATCAGCATGGCGCCCACGAAGCCGGTTGTTGTCCCGCCGTGGCCAACCTGCAACGAAGCGTTGCCAGATTAGCCACGCCTGCGCAGCGATCAGCGCAGGTTGCCGGTGTGGCCCAGCGAATAGCGGCCGGGCTGCGGCCAGACCGTCAGGCCGTGCGGTTCGCCGCCGACCTTCACCTTCTGCATGTCGCCCGTCTTCGTGTCGATGCGGTAGACGACGTCGTCGAAGCGGCCCGACAGCCACAGCCACTTGCCGTCCGCGCTGACGTTGCCCATGTCGGGGCTGCCGCCGCCCGGCACCGGCCAGTTCGCGACGATCCTGCCGGTGGCGAAGTCCAGCACGGCCACGCTGCCCTTGCCCTTCGGCTTGCCGTGGATGCGGTGCGTGCCGCGGCTCGCGATGTACAGGAATTTGCCGTCGCGGCTCGGGTACAGGCCGTGCGTGCCGAGGCCGACGGGGATGAACCCGATCTGCTTCAGGTTGTCGCCGTCGACGACGTGCACGCCGTCCGCATCCATGTCCGCGACGTAGTAGCGCTTGCCGTCCGGGGAAATGCGCACGTCCTGCGGCATGCCCTTCTTCGACGTGCAGATCTCGCTGGCGCCCGGCGCCGTCGGGTCGACGCCTTCGCGGAAGCGCGTGGACGGCATCGTCAGCTTCAGGTAGCCGAGCACCTTGCGCTCCACCAGGTCGATCTTCGCGAGGCTGCCGTCGAATTCGCACGTGAACAGCGCATAGCGGCCGTCGATCGAGAACTCGGCATGGTTGATGCCGCCGCACTTCGGCACCTCGATCGCGTACTGCATCGCCATCGTGTGGGGATCGCGGAAGTCGAGGCGGTGGCGCGCCTCGGCCACGACGATCGCCGACTTGCCGTCCGGCGTGAAGTACATGTTGTACGGATCGTCGACCGGGACGTTCGCGCCCGGCTTGCCGGTGCGCGGATCGATGGGCGTCAGGCTGCCGTCGCCGGTGCGCTCGGCATTGTTCGCGACCCACAGGGTGCGCAGGTCCCACGACGGGATCACGTGCTGCGGACTCTTGCCGACCTTGAAGCGGTCGACGACCTTCAGCGTCGCCGGATCGATCACGCTGACGTCGTTCGAACGCAGGTTCGGCACGTACACGCGTTCCAGGTCGCCTTTGACGGCGGGACTCAGGCGCGTGATCTCGCTGTAGACGTTGTCCGGGTCGGCGACGCGCGGCATGCCGGGCACCGTGACGACGGCCGCGGCGGCAGCGGGTTTCGATGCGGATGCGGGTGCGGGCGCGGTGGCGGTCGCGTCGACGACACGGGAGACGACGACGCCGCCCGCGAGGACGCCCAGGACCAGGACGGCACCAATGGTGGTTTTGGATGACACGATGGCTTCTTACTTTCGATGGGAGGAATTGAGGTTCTGGCCGCGCGCCGCGCGGATCGCGGCGACGGTCGCATCGACGATGCGTTCGACGCCGATGCGGCCGAGGTCCGCCGTGGCGCGGGCCGGATCGCCATGCACGCCCGCGCGCACGCCCCCGCGGCTGCCCGCCGCGATCTGCGCGGACCGCACGAGCGCCGGGTCGACGGCCAGCGACAGCGCCGTGTCCGCGAGGCCCGCGTGCGTGCCGATCTCGGCGTCCGTGAAGCCGCGATGTTTCAGGTCGGCGTTGAAGGTGGTCGTGGCGGCATCGTAATAGGCGCCCAGCGCATGGGCGCGGCAACCGCCGGTACGGTTCACGCGCGCGGCGGCCTTCGCTTCATTCGTTTGATAGCCGCCGTGGTCGCCCAGGAAGAACACGTCGCGGATGCCGTGCCGGCACAGGCTCTGCGCGGTGGATTCCAGCAGCGCCTCGAACGCGGCGTCCGGGATCGAGATCGTGCCGGCAAAGCGCATGTGCGCGGCCGGCGGCGTGATCGCTCCTTCCGGCACGTAGGCGACGACGGGCGCGACGACGGCGTCGCCGAGCTTCGCGGCGATGCGTCCCGCCAGTACGCGGGCGCGGACGTTGTGCTTGCCGAGGACGATGTGCGGGCCGCTCTGCTCGGTGCCGCCGATGGGCACGAGGGCCGTCGTGGTGCCGGCCGCGATGCGGTCGCGCAGCTCCGGCGACGTCATCTCTTCGAGGTAGACGCCGGGAGATGCGGCCCCTGCCAGCGGCAGGGCCAGGCCCGCGATCGCCAGCGCGCGGCGGACGACCGATGTGTGCAGGTGAAGCATGTGATCCGTGTTCCTGATGCTTTACAACTATTGTAGAGCATCCTCACGCACGGGGCGGAACGCAGACCCGGTATTTTTTATTACCGGAGCATTACAGTTGGCTTATCCGTCACGGCGGCCGGTGCCCCGGTCCGCCGTCGCCGCGGCATCGTCCGGCGTCTGCGCCGCATCGCTCTGGCGGTTGCCCCGGTCGACGCCGGGGACGGGTTCCGTGGCGCTGCCGTGGCTGCTCTGCGGCGCGCCCGGCGGATTCACGTTGCTTTCTGGCGACGCGGCCGGGAAATTCGTATGGCGGCCGGACGACGCACTCTGGCGGTCGGCGCCGTCCTGGGCGGGTGCGTCGGATGGGTTGCGCTTGTGCTCGTTCATCGTCGTCTCCTGGCTGGTTTCATACCCTGCATATGGGTCCGGCGCCGGCCACCGCCAATCGGACAACGTGAACGAAACACGTAGGACCAGGACTATCACTTCTATTAGTCATGAAATCCTTTTCATATGTTCAATTTCTCGTTAAGCTCCCGGCTCGACCATTACATAATTACGTAATACAACAAGGAGACCTAATGAGCACCACGGAAATCTTCCTGCTCGCGATGCTGATCATCTTCATCGTGCCCTACGCCATCTGGCGCCTGTTCCGCACGGATTACGTCGCGCCGCTCGTCATCGTCCAGATCATCATGGGGGTCGTACTGGGCCCCGGCGTGCTGGGCGCGGCCTTCCCGGACTACCACCGGTTCGTGTTCAACCCGGACGTCGTGAAGACCCTGAACGGCATCGCCCAATGGGGCGTCATGCTGTTCGTGATGCTGGCCGGCATCGAGCTCGACCTGAAGAAGGTCTGGACCTACCGCCGCGAGAGCGCGACGACGGCCGGCCTGGCGCTGGGCACGCCGCTGCTGTTCGGCTGCGCGGCCGCCGTGCTGCTGATGGCCTATCCGGGGTGGATGGGCGCGAAGGCGGCGCCGTGGCAGTTCACGCTGGGCACGGGCATGGCCTGCGCCGTGACGGCGCTGCCGATCCTCGTGCTGCTGATGCAAAAGCTCGACATCCTGCGCCTGCCGATGGGCCAGCGCATCCTGCGCTACGGCAGCCTGGACGATGTCGCGATCTGGGGCGTCCTTGCTCTCATCCTGCTGGACTGGGAGCGCATCGGCCGCCAGCTCGGCTTCCTCGTCGCGTTCGCCGTGCTGACGTTCGTGTTCCGCCGCCTGATGGCGCGCCTCGGCCAGAACGACCGCTGGTACGTGGCGATGATCTGGCTGATCGCCTGCGCGTTCGGCGCCGACTGGGCCGGCCTGCATTTCATGGTGGGCGCGTTCCTGGCGGGCGTCGTGATGGACGCGGACTGGTTCAGGCAGGACCACCTGGACACGCTCTTCGAGAACGTATTGCTCGTCCTGATGCCCGTGTTCTTCCTCAGCACCGGCCTGCGCACGAAATGGGACCTGGGCGGCTACGCCGTGTTCTTCGCGGCCGGCCTGCTGCTGTTCGCGTCCGTCGGCGGCAAGCTGGCCGGCGCCCACATCGCCGGGAAGGTCCTGAAGTGGAAGGACGGCGAAGCGTCGATCATCGGCTGGCTGCTGCAGACGAAGGGCCTCATCGAGATCATCTTCGCCAACATCCTGCTCGACAAGCAGATCATCACGAGCGAGACGTTCACCGCGCTCCTTTTGATGGCCGTCGGCAGTACAATGCTGACCGTCCCGGTCGTGCATCCGAAACTGAATCGCGTGCAGCACCGCGGACTGGTGAATCAGGCCAGTTCCTGATCGGATTCGACGAAGTGGAGTATTCATGGCGCGCAGCGGTCTCACGAAATCACAGGTCAGGGAAGCCCGCGACCGGCTGGTGGCGGAGGGCCGTCACCCCTCCGTCGACGCGGTGCGCCATGCGCTGGGCGACAGCGGCTCCAAGTCGACCATCCACAAATACCTCAAGGAGCTGCGCGCCGAAGACGGCGCCGCGGACGCCGTGCCCGGCATGCGCCGCGAGGACACGGGCCGCGCCCTGCACGCCCTCGTCGACGAACTGGTCGACCGCCTGCACGCCGACTTCGACGAGCGCCTGCGCCTGCTGCGCGCCGCCCACGACCAGGCCCTCCTCGAGCGCGACCGCGAACTGGCGGAACTGCGCGGCACCGTCGCCACCCTGACCGCCCGTGTGAAACAACTGGAGCTGGAAGCGCAGTTCGGCGTCGACGACGCGCCGCTGCGCCACTGGAACGACCGCCCTGGCGTGCCCGGCGGTTTCGGCCACTTCGACAACAGCCTGCTGAACTCGCGTTCCACCGTGCGCGACATCTCCCCCTTCGACCTGATCCGCGCCGCCGCCCGTTCGTGATCGCCACCGCACGGACGCGCCGCAGCGGACGTGCTACAAAGTGGCAGACGATAGCCATGGAGGACGAGCGATGCTAAAACTGGACAACATGGACCGCGCGCGGGTCGACCGCCTCGGCGCACTGACGGCGCACGTCGTCGAACACGCACTGGCCTCCGGCCTCGCGTGGGACGAAGCGATCCTCGCCTTCGGCATCGCCGCCAGGGCGATGGCGATGAAGGCGTCCGACCAGGGCGCCGGCACGCCCGAACAATGCGCCGCGCAGGCCGAGCGCCGCCTGAAATCCGGCATGACGCAAAGCGCGGACGTGCTGCGCGCGTGGCTGGGTTGAGCGCGGCGGTCCTGTTGTCCGCACGCGATCTGCGTTCGCCGTTCGGCGGACCGTTCACGTTCGACGTGCACGCGGGCGAATGCATCGCGATCCAGGGCCCGTCCGGCGCGGGTAAAAGCGTCCTGCTGCGCATGCTGGCCGATCTCGACCCGCACGAGGGCGAGGCCCTGCTGGACGGCCGGCCGGCTTCGTCCATGTCCGCGCCCGACTGGCGCGCAGCCGTCGTCTACCAGGCGGCCGAACCGGCCTGGTGGGAAGACACGGCCGGCGCGCACTTCGCCGCCGCCGACCGCGACCTCGTGGACGCCACGCTGGCCGCCCTGGGCCTCGCGCCGGCACTGCTGGACACCGACATCGGGCGCCTGTCGACGGGCGAACGCCAGCGCCTCGCCCTCGTCCGCTCGCTGGCCCGGCGCCCGCGCGTGCTGCTGCTGGACGAACCGACGGCCGCCCTCGACCCCGACGCCGTCGCGCGCGTGGAGACGCTGCTGCGCGCACGGCTCGCGGACGGCATGGCCCTGCTGATCGTCACGCACGCGGGAGAGCAGGCGCGCCGCCTCGCGCAGCGCATCTTCCGGATCGAGCAGGGAAGGCTGGCCGCGACATGAATGCGATCCACCTGGGCACCTGGGACCTCGTCGCGGCCGCGATCCTGATCGTCCTGGACGCCGCGCTGTCGCTCGCGCTGGGCCTCGGGCTGCACCGCCAGATCCTCGTCGCGGCCGTGCGCATGGTGGCGCAGCTGACGATCGTCGGCCTCGTCCTGCGCCACGTGTTCGCCACGAGCTCCGCGGCGGCCACGCTGGCCGTCGTCCTGTTCATGATCGCCGCCGCCACGCGCGAGGTCGCGACCCGGCCGAAGCAGCGCCTGAAGCGCCACATGAATTACCGGATCAGCGCCGCCGTCGTCTCCTGCGCCGGCTTCGCGACCGTGCTGCTGGCGCTGACGACGGCCGTGCGCCCGACGCCGTGGTACGAACCGCGCTACGCGATCCCGCTGATGGGCATCGTCCTCGGCAGCGTGCTGAACGCCGCCAGCCTCGCGCTGGACGGCATCCTCGACGGGGTCGTGCGCGAGCGCGCCCGCATCGAGGCGCGGCTGGCCCTCGGCACGCCGCTGCGCGAGGCGATCGGCCCGCTCGTGCGCAACGCCACGCGGCGCGGCATGATCCCCGTCGCGAATCAGATGTCGGCCGCCGGCATCATCACCCTGCCCGGCATCATGACGGGCCAGCTGCTGGCCGGCATGGACCCGATCGAGGCCGTCAAATACCAGATCCTGCTGATGTTCCTGCTGGCCGGCGCGAGCGGCCTGGCGTCCGTCGGCGCCGCGCTGCTGGCCGTGCGCGCCCTCAGCGACGACCGCCAGCGGCTGCGGGTCGATCGCCTCCGGCTTTAAACCGGACGGGCGACGATCAGCGCGGTGTCCACCGTGAAGCTGCCGTCGTCCCCGATCTGGAAATAATCCTTCACCTCGCCCGATGCGCGCGCGTGCAGCGAACGGATCGCGGCGACGTGGACGTCGGGCGTGCGCATCCGCGCGATCCACGAACCGAATTCCAGGCGCAGCTTGTACATGACCACGTCGTCGACCGCGAAACCGACGGCCGCCAGCGTCGTCGTCCACTCTTCCACGGACGCGTTGCGCACGTGGGACGGATCGCGCAACAACTCCAGCGTCTGCAGCCATGTATCCAGCAGCGCCCCGCCAGGGGAAACGACGTCCATGAACAACGCGAGGCCGTCCGGCTTCGTTACGCGCCGCATCTGCGCGAGCCCGTCCCTGAGCGCGCCCCAATGATGCGCGCTGTAGCGGGTGGCGACGACGTCGAACGACGCATCCGGACAGGGCAGCGCCTCGGCCGCGCCCTGCTTCGTGACGACATTGTCCAGGCCCCGCCGGCGGGCCTCGGCCGCGACCGTGTCCAGCATCGCGGCGGACAGGTCGTACGCGACCACCTTGCCGACCTGGCCCGCCATGCGGAACGCCACGTGGCCGCCGCCGCAGCCCATGTCCAGCGCGACGGCATCCGGGCGGTGGCCGATCAGGTCCGCCATCCGGTCCAGGTCCGCGCCGGCGGCGTGCACGGCACTGGTGAGATACGCTTCGGCGCGGGAATCGTATTGTTCGAGGACGGTGGCGTCGTGGTTCTGCATGTTCGCTCCTTGTTTTTGGGTGTGGAATCATTGTCGGCGAGGCGTTTTCCTGTTACAAGGAGCCTGTTTATCCTAGTATCAGGAGCACCATGACGGACACGCACCAGCGCCAGCTGCTCGGCGCCTTCATCCGCGCGCACCGCGCACGCCTGACGCCCGCCAGGCCGGGCACGCGCCGCCGTACGCCCGGCCTGCGCCGCGAAGAGCTGGCCGACGCCGCCGGCCTCGGCGTCACGTGGATCACATGGCTGGAACAGGGCCGCGACGTGCAGCCGTCCGTGGCGGCGCTATCGCGCCTGGCCGAGGCGCTGCAACTGTCTGCGGCGGAGCGGGCATCGCTGTTCGACCTCGCCGGAAAGAAAGACCCGCGCGCCCTCCCCGACCACGTCGACGACCTGTCCCCGGCCCTGCTGGCGCTGCCGGGCCTGATGTCCGCGCCGGCCTACCTGCTCGACCACACGTGGACCGCCCGCGCGTGGAACGCTGCCGCCGCCGCGCTGTTCGTCGGCTGGCTGGACGCGGACGCGCCCGACCGCAACCTGCTCCGCTACGTCTTCCTGCATCCCGCCGCACGCGAGCTCATCGTGGACTGGGACAAGCGGGCCCGGCGGCTGGCGGCGGAATTCCGGGCCGACTTCCACCGGCGGCCGGCGGATGGGGACATGCAGTCTCTCGCCGAGCAGTTGTGCCGGGACAGCGCGCTGTTCGCGCAGTGCTGGGAGAGGCAGGACGTGCTGCACCGGGAAGGCGGGGAACGGCGGTTCAGGCATCCCGTCAGGGGGGAGCTGGGGTTCGTGCAGACCACGTTGCTCGTGGCGTTGCAGATGGAGATCAAGCTGGTGTGCCTGGCGGGGGAACCTCTGCCGTCCAAGCCGGTCGATACCTGGATGTGACCGACGTCCGGGAGAATACCCATGGATGGCTACGCCACGGATGCCTTCGACGTTGCCGGGCTGGTGCCCGGCTTCCGGCCCCCGCCGCAACCCACACCGGGCCTGGACGACGCACAACTGGCCGCGGCCGACGCGCGCATGCGGCACTGGCGCGATCCGCACGTGGGTCCGCTCGTCCCCGGCTCGGACGTCCACGGCGACGCCACGTGCCGTATGTTCCGCGACACGTTCAACCCCTACCGGCCCGCCGTGCTGGACTGGCCCAGGCTGGAACCCGAAGTGCGCGACCGCATCGTCGGGCTGCCGATCTGGGACATCGCCGTCCAGACGGAAGGCAAGGCACGCCTGCGCATGGCGGCCTATGCCGGTACGCTGCGCGATCCCGCCATGCGCGATGCCCTCGCGCTGAACGCGTGGGAAGAACAGCGCCACAAGGACGTGCTCGCGCGCATGGTGGCGGCGTACGGCATCGACCTCGCCCCCGAACCCGTCCAGCGCCCGCCACGGGATCCGGAATGGGCCTACCTCGTCACTGGCTACAGCGAATGCATCGACAGCTTTTTCGCCTTCGGCCTGTTCGAACTGGCGCGGCGGTCCGGCCTGTTTCCGCCGGCGCTCGTCGACACCTTCGAGCCCGTGATGCAGGAAGAGTGCCGGCACATCCTGCTGTTCGCCAACTGGGCCGCCTGGCACCGCGCACGCCTGTCCTTCCTGCGCCGCGTGCGCTTCGAAGCGAAGGTCGCCGCCGTGTGGGTGTTCCTCGCGTGGGAGAGGATCGGCCTCGCGCGGGCCATCGACACGGACGGGGGCGCGCGCCCGCAGGACAATAATTTCACGCTGCACGGCGCGCAATCGGTGGCGGAGGACGGCGTCGGCGTGCGCGGCCTGCTCGCACTCTGTCTTGCGGAAAACGAACGGCGCTTTGCGGGGTATGACGAACGCCTGCTGCGCCCCCGCACGGTGCCGCGCCTGGCCCGGCTCGTATTGTGGCTGGCCAGGCCGTTCCGACGCGGGCGCTGAACGTGGGCGCTGAACCTCGGCGCCCGGCACGGCCCCATCGACAACGGCTCGCGCCGCGGCGTCCCTAGTCGAGATACCCTTCCCGCCCGAACCACGCGACCGCCGCCCGCACGCCGGCAACATACGGCCCGGGCCGGTAGCCGAGCTCCCGCTCCGCCTTGTCCGACGAAAAAAACATCCGGTTACGCGACATCTTCAGACCGTCCACCGTCAGGAACGGCTCGCGCCCGCGCAGGTGAGCGACCGCCTCGGCCGCGTGCGCCAGCGGCACCAGCGGGCCGGCCGGCAACCTGACGCGCGGCGGACTGCGCCCGACGAGTTGCGCAATCTCGCCCAACAGCTCGCGCAGCATCACGTTCTGCCCGCCGAGGATGTAGCGCTCGCCCACGCGCCCACGCGTAAGGGCGAGCACATGTCCACGTGCCACGTCCTCGACGTCGACGACGTTCAGCCCCGTCTCGACGAACGCCGGCATCCGTCCACGGGCCGCCTCGACGATGATGCGCCCCGTCGGCGTCGGGCGCACGTCGCGCGCGCCGACCGGCGTGGACGGGTTGACGATCACGGCCGGCAAGCCGTCCTGCACGACCATGCGCTCGACGAGGCGTTCGGCCGCCACCTTGCTGCGCTTGTACGCGCCGATCGCGTCGTGTTCCTCCAACGGTTCGCCTTCCGTGGCCGCCACGGTCGACGGGCCCACCCGCAACGTGGCCACGCTGCTGGTGACGACGACCCGCTCGACGCCGGCCGCCAGCGCCGCCCGCATCACGGTCGCCGTGCCTTCCAGGTTGTTGCGCATGATCTCGCCCGGATCGGGCGCCCACAACCGGTAATCCGCTGCGACATGCAGCAGGAAGCGCACCCCGGCCAACGCTCGCCCGACCGCGGCCGCGTCGCGCATGTCGCCAGCGGCCACCTCGGCGTCGAGTCCCGTCAGATTGCGGCGCGGGCTGCTCGGGCGCACCAGGGCACGGACGGCATACCCCTCTGCCAGCGCCGCGCGCGCCACGGCGGCACCGACGAACCCGGCCGCGCCCGTGACCAGCACCAGGCCGCTCTCCGCCACCATGGCCCCCTTCCGGCATCCATCTGCAGCGCATTCTAATCAGATATGCAGGACGCATACGCATCTGGATCAAACGCGGTGTGCGAACTTGCGCGCCGGCGCGGACTCCAATCTGCACCGAACGGAAAGCACCGCAGAGAACCGTCATGCATGTGATCCTTGCCCAGCCGCGCGGGTTTTGCGCGGGCGTCGTCAGAGCCATCGAGATCGTCGAGCGCGCGCTCGAACGGCATGGTGCGCCCGTGTATGTGCGCCACGAAATTGTCCACAACAAGGCCGTCGTCAACGGCCTGCGCGCCAAGGGCGCCGTGTTCGTCGAGGACCTGGACGAAGTGCCGCCGCAGGCAGTGACGGTCTTCAGCGCGCACGGCGTGGCGCGCACGGTCGAGGCCGATGCCGACGCGCGCGCCCTGCGGGTGCTGGACGCGACCTGCCCGCTCGTCGCCAAGGTCCACATCCAGGGCCGCCATTACGCGGCCGGCGGCCGCACGGTGATCCTGATCGGCCATCCCGGCCACCCGGAGGTCGAGGGGACGATGGGACAGATCGACGGCCGCGTGCTGCTGGTGCGCGACGAGCGCGAGGCCGAGGCCCTCGAGCTGCCGCCCGACACGCCGGTCGCCTACGTGACGCAGACGACGCTCAGCGTGGACGACACGCGCGGCGTCATCGCGGCCCTGCGCCGGCGCTTCACGGACATCGTCGGGCCCGACGTCCGCGACATCTGTTATGCCACGCAGAACCGCCAGCGCGCCGTGCGCGACCTGTGCCGCCAGGTCGACGTGCTGCTCGTCGTCGGCGCGCCGAACAGTTCGAATTCGAACCGGCTGCGCGAGATCGGCGCGGAAACCGGCACCCCGACCTGGCTGCTGGCGGACGGCGGCGAGCTCGATCCCGCCTGGGTGGCCGGCGCGGCGGTGGTCGGGATCACGGCCGGCGCGTCCGCGCCCGAGGCCATGGTCGAGCACGTGATCGGCGCCCTGCGCGCGCTCGGGCCCGTCGAGGTGTCGACGATGGACGGGATCGAGGAACACATCGAGTTCCGGCTGCCGCGCGCACTCGCGGACGGGCCACGCGGCCCGGGTCCGCAATGACCACGGAGACACCGCATGGCCATCCCGTTCCTCCAAAAAGCCCTCGTCGGCGCCTACGTGCTAGGCAAGCACCTGAGCGGCCAGCGGCGCTATCCGCTCGCGCTGATGCTCGAGCCGCTGTTCCGCTGCAACCTGGCGTGCGCCGGCTGCGGCAAGATCGATTATCCGGGCGAGATCCTCGACCAGCGCCTGTCGCTGGACGACTGCCTGGGCGCCGTCGACGAATGCGGGGCACCCGTCGTCTCGATCGCGGGGGGCGAACCGTTGCTGCACAGGGACATGCCGGCGATCGTCGCCGGCATCGTCGCACGCCGCAAGTTCGTCTACCTGTGCACGAACGCGCTGCTGCTGGAACGGCAGCTCGGCCAGTATCGCCCGAGTCCGTTCTTCACCTGGTCCGTGCACCTCGACGGCGACGAGGCCATGCACGACCGCTCGGTCTGCCGCCCGGGCGTGTACCGGCGCGCCGTCGCCGCGATCCGGCGCGCCAAGGCGGCGGGTTTCCACGTCAACGTCAACTGCACGCTGTTCGACGATGCCCGTCCGGAGCGGGTGGCGCGCTTCTTCGACATGTTGAAGGAGATCGAGGTCGACGGCATTACCGTGTCACCCGGCTATGCCTATGAACGGGCGCCGGAACAGCAGCATTTCCTCGCGCGCAACCGGACGAGGCAATTGTTCCGGGATATATTCGCACGCGGCGAAGGCGGACGGCGCTGGTCGTTCAGCCAATCCAGCCTGTTCCTCGACTTCCTTGCCGGGAACCAGACCTATCATTGCACGCCGTGGGGCACTCCGACGCGGACGGTGTTCGGCTGGCAGCGCCCATGCTACCTGCTCGGCGAAGGCTATGCCGCATCGTTCCGGGAATTGATGGAAGAAACGGATTGGGAGGCCTACGGTACGGGCCGCTACGAGAAATGCGCGGACTGCATGGTGCATAGCGGCTACGAGGCAAGCGCCGTGCGGGATACGCTCGCCCGTCCCCTCGCCGCCGCCCGCGTCGCGCTGCGGGGCGTCGCCACCGACGGGCCGATGGCACCCGACATTCCGCTGGGCGGACAGCGGCCCGCGCAACACGTGCATGCGCAGCAGGTCGCCATCCGTCTCGAGGAGATCCGGGGCCGCAAAGCCGGGCTGAAGGGAGGCGTTCGGTGATGCCGGCGTTCTTCACGCTGGCCGGCGCGACGCTGACGGTGCTGGCCACGCTCTACGCGCTGGCGGCCCTGATCTGTCGTGGGCGCATCCCCGTCGTGCGCGTGGACAGGCCGTCCGGCCGCACGCCCGTCACCGTGCTCAAGCCCCTGTGCGGCGCCGAGCCCCGGCTCGAAGAAAATCTCGCCGGGCTGTGCACGCAGACGCATCCGCATTACCAGATCGTGTTCGGGGTCCGCGATCCGGACGACCCGGCCATCGCGGTCGTCGAACGGCTGGCCCGGCGCTTCCCCGCCGTCGACATGCGGCTCGTCGTCGACCCGCACATCCACGGCAGCAACCTCAAGGTGAGCAACCTCATCAACATGATGCACGCGGCACGCCATCCGTGGCTGGTGCTGGCCGACAGCGACGTCACCGTCGGGACCGATTACCTGGCGCGCGTGACGGCGCCGCTGGCCGAGCCCCGCGTCGGCATCGTCACTTGCCTGTACCATGGCCGGCCTCTGGACGGGTGCTGGCCGCGGCTCGGCGCGCTCTTCATCGACACGTGGTTCGCACCGTCCGTGCGGGTCGCGAGCAGCGGCGGCAGCTGTGCCTTCGCGTTCGGCGCGACGATCGCCGTGCGCGCCGCGACACTCAGGGCCATCGGCGGGGTCGAGGTGCTGAAGAACCGCCTCGCCGACGACTACCGGCTCGGCGAACTCGTCCGCGGTCTTGGCCTGGAGACGGTGCTGTCCGACGTCAACGTGGGTACGGACGTGACCGAAGACAGCCTGCGCGCGCTGTGGTCAAGGGAGCGGCGCTGGATGCAGACGATCCGCTCGCTCAATCCGCTCGGCTACGCGTTGTCCTTCATCACCTTCACCCTGCCGATGCTCGCGCTCGGCGTGTGGCTCGCGCCGACGGCGTGGAACGCCGCACTGGCACTCTGCGGCGCGGCGGCGCGCTTCGGCCTGCACTGGCGCCGGCCGGCCCCGGGCATCCCCGCCCCCGGCCATGCCTGGCAGGCCCCGCTGCGCGACTGCCTGCTGGTGCTGGAGTGGGCGAGCGCCTTTGCGGGTACGACGGCGCGCTGGCGGCAACACCGCCTGCACATCGATACGGGACGGGCGGCGGCACCGGACCGGACTTACGGCGGGCCCGCTTCGCACGACCGGCCGTCCTGGCGATAACGATCATGGGCACAACCGCAATGACTACCGCAATGCTGAAGACCCTGTTCCTGCAGGCCCCCTCGTTCGACGGCTTCGACGGCGGCGCCGGCTCGCGCTACCAGGCAAAGCGCGAGATCCGCTCGTTCTGGTATCCGACCTGGCTGGCCCAGCCCGCAGCCCTGGTGCCCGGCAGCCGGCTGCTCGACGCCCCCGCGGACGGTCTCACCGTCGCGCAGGCGCTCGACATCGCCCGCCACTACGACCTCGTGATCATCCACACGAGCACGCCCTCGTTTCCGGGCGACGTGCGCTTCGCCGGGATGCTCAAGGACATGCATGCCGCGGTATGCATCGGCATGGTGGGCGCCAGGGTCGCCGTCGATCCCGCCGGGTCGCTGCGGGCGGGCAGCGCCATCGACTTCGTCGCCCGCGAGGAATTCGACTACACCTGCCAGGACGTCGCGGCGGGCCGGCCGCTGGCGGCCGTCGACGGCATCAGCTGGCGCGACGCCGGCGGCGCGATCCGCCACAATCCGCCGCGCGCGATCATCGAAGACATGGACGCGCTGCCGTTCGTCGCGCCCGTGTACCGGCGCGACCTGAACATCCGCAATTATTTCATCGGCTACCTGGGCTACCCGTACGTATCGCTGTACACGGGACGCGGATGCCGCTCGCGCTGCACGTTCTGCCTGTGGCCACAGACCGTGGGCGGGCACCGCTACCGCACCCGCTCGGCGAAAAACGTGCTCGCCGAGGTCCGCTGGATCAAGGAGAACATGCCGGAAGTGAAGGAAATCATGTTCGACGACGACACGTTCACCGACGTCCGGCCGCGTGCCGAGGAGATCGCGCGGGGCCTCGGCAAGCTGGGCGTGACGTGGTCGTGCAATGCGAAAGCGAACGTGCCCTATTCCACGCTCAAGATCATGAAGGAAAACGGCTTGCGGCTACTGCTCGTGGGCTACGAATCCGGCGACGACCAGATCCTCCTGAACATCAGGAAGGGCTTGCGGACCGACATCGCACGGCGCTTCGCCGCCGACTGCCGCGCGCTCGGGATCACCGTGCACGGGACGTTCATCCTCGGCTTGCCGGGCGAGACGCGGGAGACGATCGCGAAATCGATCGCGTTCGCCAAGGAGATCAACCCGCACACGATCCAGGTCTCGCTGGCGGCCCCGTACCCGGGCACCCGGCTGTACGAACAGGCGCTACAAAACGACTGGATACCGTCCCACAAGACCATTCCGCTCGTCGACGGCAGTGGCGTGCAACTGGCCGCGCTCAGCTATCCGCACCTGTCGAGCGACGAGATCTATCACGGCGTGGAACAGTTTTACCGCAGCTTTTATTTCCGTCCTTCGAAGATCTGGGAAATCGTCAGCGAGATGCTGCAAAGCTGGGAAATGACCCGGCGCCGCCTGCGCGAAGGCGTCGAATTCTTCCACTTCCTGCGCGCCCACGGCGCTTCCCATTCATGAACGCGCCGCGTGGACGGGGTCTCATCGTCACCGCCGACGACTTCGGCCTGCACCCGAGCGTGAACGCGGCCGTCGAGCGCGCGCACCGGGACGGCATCCTGACCGCGACCAGCCTGATGGTGGGCGCACCGGCCGCCCAGGATGCGATCGCCCGCGCGCATGCGTTGCCGGGACTGCGGGTGGGCCTGCACATCGTCCTGGCCGATGGCCCGTCCGTGCTGCCGCCGCGGGTCATCCCCGACCTCGTCGACGCGCACGGCCGCTTCGGTGCGTGCCTGGCACGCGACGGTGCGCGTTTCTTCTGCCTGCCGCGCGTACGCCGCCAGCTGGCGCTGGAGATCCGCGCCCAGTTCGAAGCGTTCGCCGCCAGTGGCTTGCCGCTCGACCACGTCAACGCGCACAAGCATTTCCATCTGCATCCGACGATCCTGTCCCTCATCATCCATACCGGCCGCGCGTTCGGGCTGCACGCCATCAGGCTGCCGCGCGAAACGGGGCCGCCCGGGCAATCGCCCCCGGGATGGTTGCGGCCCTGGCTGGCGCTGCTCGAAGCCAGGCTGGACGCGGCCGGCATCGGCCACAACGACTACGTGGCCGGCATCCGCCAGTCGGGGCGCTTCGACGAGAGGGCCCTGCTGGATGCACTGTGCAGCCTGCCGACGTCCGGCATCGGCGAGCTGTACCTGCATCCGGCGCTCGATTCCGGCGTGGCGATCGCGCCATCGATGCGCGGGTACCGCCACGCCGACGAGTTCGCGGCACTCGTCTCGCCACACGTGCGTGCGGTATGTGGCGCCCTGCGCGCGCAAGGCTGGCGCTTCGGTGGATTTGCCGACCTTGTCGCCGCTGATGGCGCCAGGCGTGGCAATCGCGCCGCCCTTGCCGCCGCGACAGGCGACGCGTCCGCCACACGGGTCGACCGTGCCGACACAGGCGCCGCCGCAACGGAATCGGCAGCCGATGCAGACGTCCCGCCGGGCCCCCACCCGGCCGACGGGCCGCCACACCTGCGCGCGCACGCCGGCACGGCCGGTCGTGCCGGCGACAGCCGCGGCGGCCCATGAGCCGCGCCCGCGCGATGGGCCGGCTGGCCTGGACGGCATCCATCGCCGGGCTCGGGCTGGTGGCCGCGCTCGTCGTCGCCGAAGGCTGGTCCGGTATCGTGGCCGCGTTCGAGCGGGCCGGCTGGGCGTTGCTGCTCGTCGTGCCGGCCCGCATCGTCACGCAGGCGTTCGATGCCCGCGCATGGCGCGTGCTGCTGGCGCCGTTCGATCCCGGGCGCGCGGCGGGCCCGCTGTTCCTGTTGTGGGTCGCGTTCGTACGCGAGGCCGTCAACCGGCTGCTGCCGGTGGCGAACATCGGCGGCGAGGTGGCCGGGGTGCGGCTCGCGGGCCTGCGGGTGCCCGACACGGCGGGCGTCGCGGCCAGCGTCGTCGTGGAAGTGTTGCTGACGATCGTCGTACTGTACCTGTTCTGCGGTGCCGGTGCCCTGCTGATGCTGACGCTGGCGGCCGGGCCCGGCCTAGTCGGCATCGTCGCGGCTGCGCTGTTGCTGTCGCTGCCATTGCCCGTGCTCGCCTGGTGGCTCCTCCGCCACGGCGCGCCGTTCGCGCGGCTGGAGCGGTGGGTGTTGCGCGTGCTGGGGCCGCAGAACGTCATCGCACTGCACCTGGACGGCGCGGGCATCGACGCGGCCGTCGTCCGCCTGTTCCGGCAACGCGCCCGCCTCGCACGCGCGGGAGCGTGGTCGCTGCTGGCCTACGCGCTCGGCACGTTCGAGACGTGGTATGCGCTGGCCCTGCTCGGCCACCCCGTCGGCTTGCAGGCCGCGCTCGCCATCGAGGCGCTGACGCAAGCCGTGCGCCACGCCGGCTTCATGGTACCCGCCGGTTTGGGCGTGCAGGAAGCCGCCGTGCTGCTGTTCGGCCAGCTGGCCGGCGTGGGCGGGGACGTGGCGCTGTCGCTCGCGCTCGTCAAGCGGATGCGCGAGGTCGCGACAGGCGTGCCCGCCCTTCTCTCATGGCATTGGCTCGAAGTGCGCCGCTTGCGTCCTCTCAGGGAGCGCGCTCAGGGACCGCGATTATGAGCCGCCAGGTAGCTGATGAGGCCGTCGATGCCCTCCGTCGCCAGCCGGGCCGCGAACTGCTGGCGGTACACCTGGATCATCCACGCGCCCATCATGTTGATGTCGTAGATCTTCCAGCCGGCGGCGGTCCTGCGCATCCGGTAGTCGATCGGCATCGTGTCGCCGCCCGTGATCACGGTCGTCTTCACGACGGCATCGGTGGCGTTCGCGGCGGGACGGCCCGCTGGCGCGTAGCGGAATTGCGTGTTCTCCTGCTGGATCTGCGTCAGCTGGATGGCGTAGGTGCGCGCCAGCAGCGTCTGGAATTCGCGGAACAGCGCGTCGCGCTGGGCCGGCGTCGCCTGCGCCCATGCGCTGCCCACCGCATACTGCGTCGTCAGCATGAAGTCGGTGGACGGCAGGAAATCACGGCGGACGATCTCGAGCGTCCGCTCGGGGTCGCCGGCGCGCGCGCCGGGGTCGCCGCGGATCGCGGTCATGACCTTGTCGATCGTGCTCTTCAACATTTGTTCCGGCGTATGCTCGGCCACCTGCCGGGCGCAGGCAGGTGCCGGCATGGAACAGACCAGCGCAAGCAGAAATAAGGATGATTTCATGGGCTCCTCGATCGGCACATCCATATGACCGTCGTCCGGCCGTCCATGTTCCCGCGCACCGCTGCGCCAGATCATACGGCCACCCGCACCGCATCCGTTCTAATGGATGCACCATGCTGACCCACCAGATAGCCAGGCTCGTCCACCTGTCATGCCGCCACCCATGGGCGGTGCTCGGGGCATTCGCCGTGCTGGTACTTGCATCCGGGCTTTATGTGGCGCGCCATTTCGCGATCAATACGGACGTCGGGCAGTTGATCGACGCGAATGCCCCGTGGGCACGGCGCGACGCCGCCATCGCCGCCGCGTTCCCCAGCCGGGGCGACACGACCCTGGCGGTCGTCCGTGCGCCCGCGCCCGAGTTCGCGGCGCAGGCGGCCCGTGAACTGGCCGACCGCCTGCGCCGGCAGCCCGGCCTGTTCCGCGCGGTGGACCTCGGCGCGGGCGCCGATTTCTTCCGCCGCAACGGCCTGCTGTACCTCGACGTACACGCCGTTCGCGACCTGACGGCGCGCCTTGTCGATGCGCGGCGCCTGCTCGACGCGCTCGCGCGCGACCCGTCGCTGCGGGGCGTCGCGAACCTGCTGGCGGTCACGCTGGGTACGCCATTGCTGACGGGCCAGGTCACGCTCGCGCAGATGGCCCCGCTGCTGGCGCGCAGCGCCGCCACGGTCGAGGACGTCCTCGCCGGACGGCACGCCGCCCTGTCGTGGCAGGCGCTCGCCGACGCCGGGGCGGCGGCGGAACCCGGTCTCGTGGAAGTCCGGCCCGTGCTCGACTACGCCGCCCTGCTGCCGGGCGCCGCATCCAGCGACGCGATCCGCGCCGCCGCCGCCGACCTGCGCCTGGCCGAACGCTACGGCGCGCACGTTACGCTGACGGGACCCGTGCCGCTGTCGGACGACGAGTTCGCGTCGCTGCAGGAAGGGTCGCCGCTCGTCGGCAGCATCCCCGTCGCGATCGTGCTCGTGCTGCTGTGGCGCGCGGTGCGTTCGACCCCGCTCGTGCTGGCGCTGTGCATCACGATGCTGGGCGGCCTCGCGCTCACGGCCGCGCTGGGACTCATGATGGTGGGGGCGCTGAACCTGATCTCCATCGCGTTCGCGATCCTGTTCGTCGGGCTCGGCATCGATTTCGGCATCCAGTTCGGCATGCGCTTCCGCGAACTGCGGCGGGTGCGGCCCGGCACCGGCACGGCGTTGCTGGCGACGGCGCGCGCGCTGGCGCTGCCGCTCACGCTCGCGGCGACGGCCACCGCGTTCGGCTTCCTCGCCTTCCTGCCCACCGCGTACCGCGGCGTGGCCGAGCTGGGCCAGATCGCGGGCATCGGCATCCTGTGCGTTGCCCTGCCCGCCTGTCTTACGGTGCTGCCCGCGCTGATCCGCATCACCGACCCGCCGGCGGGCCGGCTCGCGCCCGGCTATCCGTGGCTGGCCGGCATCGACCACGCGCTGCAGACCCACCGCAAGACCGTGCTCGCCGCCACGCTGGCGCTCGTCGCGGCCGGCATCCCCCTGCTGTGGCGCCTCGAGTTCGACTTCGATCCGCTGCACCTCAAGAATCCCGGCAGCGAGTCGATGGCCACGCTGGCGTCGCTCGCGCGCGGCACCGACGTCGGCCTCGACAACGTGCAGGTGCTCGCCCCGTCGCTGGCGCAGGCCGCCGCGCTGGCGGGACGCCTGGAACGGCTGCCCGACGTGGCCCATGCGCTGACGGCGGCCAGCCTCGTCCCCGACCGGCAGGCGGAGAAACTGGGCGCCATCGCGGGTGCCGCCGCCCGCCTGCTGCCCGTGCTGGAGCGGCCCGCGATGGCACCCGCGTCCGACCCGCAGCGCGCGGCGGTGCTGCGCACGGCCGCGCAGTCGCTGCACAATGCCGCGCTCGACCATCCCGGGCCCGGCGCGGCCGAGGCGGCGCGGCTCGCGCGGGCGCTGGCCGCGCTGGCGCGCGCGGGGCCGGCCGTCCGCGACCGCGCCGACCAGGCGCTGGCGGGCACGCTGCGGCTCGCGCTGGACGGGCTGCGGCTGGCGTTGCGGCCGGAACCCGTCACATTGGCGAACTTGCCGGCCGCGATGCGCCGCAACTGGATCGCGCCCGACGGCCGCGCGCTGGTCGACGTCAGCCCGAAGCGGCCCACGGGGACGAGCCTCGGCGACGACAGCCGCCTGGGCCGCTTCGCCGATGCCGTCCTGCGCATTGCGCCGGATGCGTCCGGCGGCCCGATTTCCGTGCGCCATGCGGCCGACCTGATCATTACCGCGTTCTTGCAGGCGGCGCTGCTGGCCGTCGCCACGATCGCGCTGCTGTTGTGGATCGCATTCCGGCGCGTGGGCGACGTGCTCCTGACGATGGTGCCGCTGCTCGTGTCGAGCCTGGTCACCCTGGAAGCCTGCGTGCTGCTGGGCATCCACCTGAATTTCGCAAACATCATCGCGCTGCCGCTGCTGCTGGGCGTGGGCGTCGCCTTCAAGATTTATTACATCATGGCGTGGCGCGCGGGGCAGCCGGCCCGGCTGGAGCATCCGCTCACGCAAGCCATCGTCCTCAGCGCGGCGACCACCGGCACCGCGTTCGGCAGCCTGTGGCTGTCGCACCACCCCGGCACCGCCAGCATGGGCAAGCTGCTGGTGCTGGCGCTGGTCTGCACGCTGATCGGCGCCGTGTTCTTCCAGCCCGTCCTGCTGGGGCAGCCCCGCGCCCCGGCACCTGCCGAACGAGGACCGCCATGACA
Source organism: uncultured Massilia sp. (assembly GCA_946481275.1). The sequence goes on along the minus strand of CAMLMV010000003.1, from coordinate 109,074 downwards.
CATCCGCCAACGCGCCGGATCGTCGCCGCCCTGATGCTTGTCTCGCTATACGGTTGCGCCACCGGCCCGCAACGCGATCCGGCCGATCCACTGGAACCGCTCAACCGCGCCACGTACCGCTTCAACGACACGCTCGACCGCCACATCGCACAACCGGTCGCGCGCACGTACAACCGCACCGTGCCGCGTTTCGTCCGCACCGGTGTCGAGAATGTCTTTTCCAACCTGGGCGACGTCACCGTGATGCTGAACGATTTCGCACAGCTGCGCCTGATGGACGGCATGAACGACCTGATGCGCGTGGCCGTCAATTCCACGTTTGGCCTGCTGGGTGTGCTCGACATCGCCACGCCGGCCGGCATCGCCAAGCGCGACCAGGACTTCGGCCTCACGCTGGGCCACTACGGGGTGCCGGCCGGCCCCTACCTCGTGCTGCCGCTGTTCGGCCCGAGCACGTTCCGCGACACGGCCGGCTTCGCCGTCGACCAGTACGGCTCGCCCACCACGTACGCCAGGCCGGCCCTGCGCAACACGCTGTGGGGCGTCGACTTCGTCAGCACCCGCGCCCGTTACCTGAACGCGACCAATCTGCTGGAGCAGGCTGCGCTCGACCGCTACCTGTTCGTGCGCGACGCCTACCTGGGCCGGCGCCGCGCGCTGCTCGACGAGGGCAAGGAAGCGCCGCTGCCGGATTATGGCAAGGACGATGGCGGCAAGGAGGACGGCGACAGATAACGCCCCAGCCCCGCCCCGAGCCGCGCACGCGCCCGCAACAGGGCACGCCGCGCCACCCACGCCTCGCCCGCGAGCGCGCACACGGATGCGATCTGCCCCGGCGCACCGGCCAGCACACGCAGCACGGGCCAGAGGCTGCCCGTGTCCAGGCCGGCCAGCGCGGCTGCGGGCACGCTGCGCCAGGCCGGATCGAGCACGACGCGGCAGGCCGCGAACGGCAGGCCGTGGCGCCGGGCGGCCAGTGCGGCGGCGTGCGTTTCCATGTCCACGGCGGCGGCGCCCGCATCACGCCACAGCGCGGCCTTGGCGGCGGCCGTGGCGAGGGGCGCGTCCACGCCCGCGATCAGTCCGGGCCGGGCGCCGGGCAGCCGCGAAAGCAGCGCGCGCGACCAGTCCGGGTCCGTCGCGACCATGCCGTCCGGCGTCAGGACGCGCGTGGCCACCACGCAGTCGCCGCTGGCGAGGTCCGGATCGATGCCGCCCGCGCAGCCGAAGCTGATGATGCCGGCCCAGCGGGCTGGCCCCTCCAGACCGGGTCCCTCCAGCATCCCGTGCAGCCGCTGCGCCACCCGCCACGGTCCGGGTCCATAAATCCCGACGATGCCGGGCCCGTCCGCGATCGCCGCCTCGAACGGCATGCCGCACACGGCGAGCACGCACGGGGCGTCGTGCACGGTCTACATCCCGAACGCGACCCGGCCGCTGCCGCCGGCCCGCAGGTTGCGGTAGCGGGCCAGTGCCCACAGCGGGAAATAGCGGGCGTAGCCGTGGTAGCGCAGGTAGAACACGCGGGGGAAGCCGGTGGCCGTGTGCTGCGGTTCGTCCCACAGGCCGTCCGCGCGCTGGTGGTCGACGAGCCAGGCGATGCCGCGTGCGACGGACCGGGTGTCGCCGGCGCCCGCCGCCATCAGGCCCAGCAGCGCCCACGCCGTCTGCGACGCCGTCGACGGCGCCCACGCGTGGCCGTCATGGTCGAGCCGGTAGCTGTCGCCGCCCTCGCCCCAGCCGCCGTCCGGATTCTGCACGTACGCGAGCCAGCGGGCGCCCCGCGCGACGGGTGGCGCAGAAGGCGGCAGGCCGGCCGCCGCCAGCGCGCACAACGCGCACCATGTGCCGTAGACATAGTTCACGCCCCAGCGTCCGTACCAGCTGCCGTTCTTCTCCTGCCGGCGCAGCAGCCAGCCCAGCGCCCGTGCGGCGGGCGAGCGGTGCCGCGCGCAGGCGCCCGGTTCCAGCTGGGCCAGCATCGACAGGCAGCGCGCGGACACGTCGGCCGTCGGCGGATCCAGCAGCGCGCCGTGGTCGGCGAACGGGATGTGGTTCAGGTAGTGGTGCGTGTTGTCGGCCTCGAATGCGCCCCAGCCGCCGCCCTTGCCCTGCATGCCGACGATCCATTCGCGGGCGCGGGCGACGGCATCCGCGTACCGGTCCGGCAGCGGTTGCGGTTCGACGTGCGCCGCCCGGTGCATGGCCATCGCCACGACGGCCGTGTCGTCGACGTCCGGGTAACACGCGTTCTCGTACTGGAACGCCCAGCCGCCGGGACGCACCGCCGGCCGCCGCGCGGCCCAGTCGCCGGGCCGGTCGAGAACCTGCAGCGGCAGCAGCCAGTCGAGGCCGCGGCGCGCCGCGTCCAGGGCGGCCGGCGTACCCGCTTCCAGCAGCGCGTGGCACATCAGTGCCGTGTCCCACACGGGCGACAGGCACGGCTGGCAATAGGCTTCCGCGCCGTGGTCGACGAGCAGCCGGTCGATGGCCCGGCGCGCGGCGGTTGCCTCGGGGGCGTCCGGGGGCAGGCCCAGCACGTCCAGCATCTGCACGGCGTTGACCATCGCGGGGAAGATGGCGCCCAGGCCGTGCTCGCCGTTCAGGCGCGCGCGCACGAACGCGGCCGCCTGCTCCACCGCGCGCCGGCGCAGGCGCGCGGGCAGGCGCGGCGCCAGCAGCCGCATCTGCGACTCCAGCGTGCGGAACAGCGCGAACCACATGCGGTCCTGGTGCGGCGCGCGCGGCGCCAGCCCGAGGCTGTCCGGCGGCGCAAGGAACAGCTCCGCGACGCCCACGGCCCGGGGATTGCGCGCCCGCGGCCGCAGCGCACCGAGCACGAGCAGCGGCGTCAGCACGGTGCGGGTCCAGTACGACACCTTCGACAAGTGGAACGGCGACCAGCGCGGCAGCAGCGCGATCTCCACCGGCATCACGGGCACGGCCGACCACGGCATCTCGCCGAACAGCGCCAGCAGCATGCGCGTAAAGACGTTGCTGCGCTCGGCGCCGCCGTGGTCCCGGATCGCCGAACGCGCCCACGCCATGTGCGGCGCGTCGGGCGGATCGCCGATCATCTTCAGCGCATAGTATGCCTTGACGCTGGCGCTCGGGTCGAAGGCGCCGCCGTGGAACAGCGGCCAGCCGCCGTGGTCGCCCTGGCGCCGCCGCAGGTACGTCCCGATCTTGCGTTCCAGGTCCGTATCCGGCGTCTCGCCGAGGTAGTGCACCAGCAACACGTATTCGGCCGGGATGGTCGCGTCCGCTTCCAGTTCGTAGACCCAGTGTCCGTCGTCGCGCTGGTCGGCCAGCACGGCCGCGAGCGCCGCGTCGATCGCACCGGCCTGCGCGGTTTCCCGGAAAGACGCGTCGCGCATGGCATCCCCCATGGCTACAGCAGCGCGTGCCGCAACAGGATGCCGGCCCTGGCCAGCCGTCCCAGCCGGACCGGTGCGCGCGGACTGCTCCACCCGCGCGCCGCGAGCCGCGCCAGCAGCGCCGCATAGACGGCTCCCATCAGGCGCGGCGCCCGCCCCGCGCCGCCCCGGTGGCGGCGCAGCACGAAGTCGGCGGCGGCATAGTGCCGGCGGGCCTGCGCGGCCAGGTCGGCACAGGCCCGGGGCAGCGCCGGATGCGCGGCGATGTCGTCCGCGCCGGCCGCGCACACGCGGGCTTCGACGCCGGCCGCGAGCAGCAGTTCGCGCGGCACATAGGCGCGGCCGATGGCGGCGTCTTCGTCGATGTCGCGCAGGATGTTCGTCAGTTGCAGCGCACGGCCCAGGTGGTGCGCGAGCAGGATGCCGTCGTCGTGCGGCAGGCCGAACACGCGCACGGACAGGCGGCCGACGGCGGCGGCAACGCGGTCGCAGTACAGGTCGAGCATGTCGGCCGGCGGCGCGCAGATCGGGCGGTCCTGCGCGTCCATCAGCATGCCGTCGATCACGGCGTGGAAGTCGGCGCGCGCGAGGCCGTACGCGGCGATGTGCGGCACCAGCGCGTGCAGGCGCGGACACCAGCCCCCGTCGCAGGCCGTGTCGACGTCGGCCCGCCACCGCTCCAGCGCGGCGCGGCGCTGGCGCGGTGGCGCGGGGCCGTCGGCGATGTCGTCGACGGCGCGGCAGAACGCGTAGATGCCGAACATCGCGGCGCGCCGCGGCGCGGGCAGCACGCGCATGGCGATGCCGAACGAACTGGCTGGCGTGTGCACCGGCACCGTGAAGGCATCCGTTTCGGGAACCATGGGAACCTCTCTCAATGACTGTTCGCGACGAGCAGCGGCGCATCCGTGCGATAGCGCTGGCGGATGGCGCCCGCGATGCCGGCCGCGTCGAGCCCGGCGGCGCCCAGCAGTGCCGCGGGGTCGCCATGCTCGATGAACAGGTCCGGCAGGCCCAGCATCAACAGCGGCCGCTGCATGCCGGCGGCGGCCAGCGCCTCCGCGACGGCCGCGCCCGCACCACCCATCACGGCGCCCTCCTCCACCGTCACCAGCTGCGCATGGTCGCGTGCCAGCGCCATCACGAGGTCGGCGTCGAGCGGCTTCACGAACCGCATGTTGGCCACCGTCGCACCCAGTTCCGCGCCCGCTTCGAGGCTCGGCGCCAGCATCGGCCCGAACGCGAGGATCGCGATCCCGGCCCCGCGCCGGCGCACCTCGCCGCGGCCGAGCGGGATGGCGTCCAGCTCGGCCGCCGGCACCACCCCGGGGCCCGGTCCGCGCGGATAGCGCACGGCCGCCGGACCGGGATGGCGGTAGGCGGTCGTCAGCATGCGCCGGCACTCGGCTTCGTCGGACGCCGCCATCAACACCATGTTCGGCACGCAGCGCAGGTAGGCGATGTCGTAGTTGCCCGCATGCGTGGCCCCATCGGCGCCGACGAGGCCGGCGCGGTCGATCGCGAACGTCACGTCCAGGTGTTGCAGCGCGACGTCGTGGATCAACTGGTCGTAGGCGCGTTGCAGGAACGTGGAATAGATCGCGACGACGGGCTTCATGCCGTCGACGGCGAGGCCGCCCGCGAACGTCAGCGCATGCTGCTCCGCGATGCCGACGTCCACGTAGCGGTCGGGGAAGCGCTGGGCAAAGCGGACGAGGCCGGAGCCTTCGCGCATGGCGGGGGTGATGCCGACAAGGCGCGGATCGTGCGCGGCCATGTCGCACAGCCAGTCGCCGAACACGTCCGTGTACGCGGGGCGGCCCCGCCCCCCGTCCGGCAGGCCCTTGCCGGGATCGAAGCGGCCCGTGCCGTGGTACAGGATGGGCGCCGCCTCGGCGCGCGCATAGCCTTTGCCCTTGCGCGTGACGACGTGCAGGACCTGCGGGCCGGGACGGTCCCGGGCGGCCTCCAGCGCGGGAACCAGTGCGTCGAGGTCGTGGCCGTCGACCGGCCCGGCATAGGCGAAGCCGAGCGCCTCGAACAGCGACGCGCCGGGACGCACGCGGCCGGATGCAAGGTCTGCGAGATGGCGGTCCAGCGCGCCCACGGCCGGCGAGATCGACATGCCGTTGTGATTGACGACGACGAGCAGGCGCAGCGCAGGATCGATGCCGGCGTTGTTCAGCGCTTCGAACGCCATGCCGGCGGACAGCGCGCCGTCGCCGCAGACGGCCACGGCATGGCGGTCGTCGCCCTGGAGTTTCGCGGCCAGCGCCATGCCGAGCGCGGCCGACAATGCCGTCGACGAATGCGCCGTGCCGAAGCTGTCGTGCACGCTCTCGCAGCGGCGCGGAAAGCCGGACAGGCCGCCCGCCTGGCGCAGGGTGTGCATCTGCGCGCGGCGCCCCGTCAATACCTTGTGGCCATAGCTCTGGTGCCCGACGTCCCACACGATGCGGTCGCGCGGCGTCGCGAACACGTAGTGCAGCGCGATCGTCAGTTCCACCGTCCCCAGGTTCGACGCGAGATGGCCGCCCGTGCGCGCCACCGTGTCGAGCAGGAAGCGGCGCAGCTGGCGCGCCAGTGTGTCCAGGCGCGCGCGGGGCAGCGCACGCAATGCGGCCGGGTCGTTGATTGCCTCGAGCAGGTCCATGCGGTCCTCCATGCGGCGTGCGACAGGCACCGCAGGCGACCCATTCTAGAACATCCCGGCCATCCGTTCAGGTATTCGCTTCAACCGTGCGCCGGCCTCTTCGGAGATATGGTACGCACGAAAAATCCCGGCAGAAATCAACCCTTATGGCGGATCGCATCGAGCACGACGGCCAGCGCGCGCGACGCGTGGCGCCGGCCTGGATAGTACGCATGCAGGCCGGGGAATTTCGGGCAGAAGTCCGCCATCACGCCGACGAGGCGGCCGGCCTGCAGGTGCGGTGCCGCCACGTCCTCCGGGACGAAGGCGAGGCCGCAGCCGGACAGCGCCGCGTTCAGGATCTGGTAAATGCCGTTGAACGTGTAGCGGCCGCGCACGCGCACGTCGACGGCTTCGCCGCGATCGAGCATCTCCCATGCGTACACGCCCCCGCCCGCGAGGCGCAGGCGAATGCACTCGTGCTTCATGAGGTCGTCGATGGATGCGGGCACGGGACACTGCGCGAAGTATGCCGGCGCGCCGACGATCATCGTCTGCGTGTCGGGCGTGAGGCGCACGGCGATCATGTCCTTCTCGACCTGGTCGCCCCAGCGCACGCCGATGTCGTAGCGTTCCGCCGCCACGTCCACCATGCGGTATTCGGAACTGATCTCGAGGTGGATGTCCGGGTACTGCGGCAGCACGGCGGCCAGGCGCGGCCACAGCACGTTGTCGATGACGTGGTCCGTGGCCGTGATGCGGACGGTGCCCGCGGGCCGGTCGCCAAGCTCGCTGACGGCCGCGATCTCCGCGTCGATCTCTTCCAGCCGCGGCGCCACGTTCTGCAGCAGGCGCTCGCCGGCCTCGGTGGGCGACACGCTGCGCGTCGTGCGCGTCAGCAGCCGCACGCCCAATCGCGCTTCCAGGGCGCGGATCGTGTGGCTGAGCGCGGACTGCGTCATGCCCAGCTTGACCGCGGCGCGCGTGAAACTGCGTTCGCGCGCGACCGCGAGGAAGACGAGGATGTCGCTGAGGTTATCGCGTGCCATGCCGTGATTCTAAGCTCAAACTCAAGCGCGCGCGGCCTTGCCCGCCAGCGCTGCGGCGACGACGAGCAGCACCGCACTCAATCCGAACGTCGCGCGATGGCCCCATGCGTCGAACAGCACGCCGCCCAGGGTGGCACCGAGGCCGATCGCCAGCTGGACGACGGCCACGATCAGGCCGCCGCCCGCCTCCGCATCGTCCGGCAGGGTGCGCGCGAGCCACGTCCACCAGCCAACCGGCGCCGCCGTCGCGACGAGGCCCCACACGGCGAGCAGTACGCCGACGATGGCCGCCGACCGGCCGAACGCCACGAGCGCGCCGGCCAACACGGCCATCACGAGCGGGATCACGACCAGCGTGCGATACAGGTGCCTGTCGAGGAACGCGCCAATGGCCGTCGTGCCGAGGAAGCCCGCGATGCCGATCGCCAGCAGCATGCCGGTCAGCGTCGTCACGCTCACGTGCGTGACCGTTTCGAGGAACGGCCGCAAGTACGTGAAGAGCGCGAACTGCCCCATGAAGAACAGGCTGACCCCCGCCATGCCGTACGCGACGGCCGGGCGCTTCAGCAGCGCGAACACGCTGCCGGACTTGCGGTCCGGTGCGGCGGGCAGCGCGGGCAGGCTGACGAACTTCCACGCGAATGCCAGCGCGGCGACAGGCACGATGGCGAAGAACGCGCCGCGCCAGCCGACCAGCGCGCCGAGGACGCTGCCGGCCGGCGCCGCGACGACGGTCGCCAGCGCATTGCCGCCGTTGACGATGGCCAGCGCGCGCGGCACGAGGTGGTCCGGCACGAGCCGCATCGCGGTCGCCGCCGACATCGACCAGAAGCCGCCGATCGCCACGCCGATGCACGCCCGGCCCGCCATGAACACGGCGTAGTTCGGCGCGAACGCGGCGATCGTCCCGGACACGATCATCATCAACGTGAGGCCCAGCAGCAGGACCTTGCGGTCGAGCCGTCCGGCCAGCCGTGCCATGCACAGGCTCGTGACGAGGGCGAAGGCGCCGGAGACGGCGATTGCCTGCCCCGCCTGGCCTTCGCTGATGCGCAGGTCGGATGCGATGGGACTCAGCAGGCTGACCGGCATGAACTCGGACGCGACGAGCGCGAACGCGGCCAGCGCCAGCGCGAACACGGCGCCCCAGGCGGCGTTCGCGTCCTGCGAAACGCCGCGTTCGAGCGATGGGACCCGAGGCTGCATCAGGCGGCCAGCGTCGCGTTGTCGATCACGAAGCGGTACTTCACGTCGCCCGCGAGCATGCGTTCGTACGCGGCGTTGATCTCGTCGGCCCGGATCATCTCGATGTCGGCGACGATGCCGTGCTGCGCGCAGAAGTCGAGCATCTCCTGCGTTTCCGGGATCCCGCCGATCATCGAGCCGGCCAGCGCGCGGCGCTTCGTGATCAGGTTGAACACCTGCGGCGACGGGTGCGGCGTCGCGGGCGCGCCGACCAGCACCATCGTGCCGTCGCGTTTCAGGAGGTTCAGGTAGGCGTCCAGGTCGTGCGGCGCGGCGACCGTGTCGACGATCAGGTCCAGGCTTTTCGCACGCGCGACCATGGCGGCGGCATCGCGCGACACGACCACTTCATGCGCGCCCAGCGCCTCGGCGTCCGTGCGCTTCGATTCGGATGTCGTGAAGGCGACGACGTGCGCGCCCATCGCGCGGGCCAGCTTGATGCCCATGTGGCCCAGGCCGCCGATGCCGACGATGCCCACGGTCTTGCCCGGCCCCGCGTTCCAGTGGCGCAGCGGAGAATAGGTCGTGATGCCGGCGCACAGCAGCGGCGCGACGGCCGCGAGCTGCTCTTCCGGATGGCGCACGCGCAGCACGTAGCGCTCGTGCACGACGATGCGCTCGGCGTAGCCGCCCAGCGTGTGGCCCGGTGCGTCCGCGCCCGGGCCGTTGTACGTGCCGACCATGCCGTCGCAATAGTTTTCGAGGCCGTCCTCGCAATCGGCGCAGTGCCGGCAGCTGTCGACCATGCAGCCGACGCCCACCAGGTCGCCTTCCCTGTGACCCTTCACGTGGGCGCCGACGGCGGAGACCCTGCCGACGATCTCGTGGCCCGGCACGCATGGATACAGGGTGCCGGCCCACTCGGCCTTCACCGTGTGCAGGTCGGAGTGGCACACGCCGCAATAGGCGATCTCGATCTGCACGTCGTGCGGACCCGGCGCGCGGCGGGTGATGTCCAGGGATTCGAGCGGTTGGTCGGCGGCATGGGCGCCATAGGCCTTGACGGTCATGGATGATCCTTTCGTAAGGTTGTCGTTTGCATCGCGGGCCGACGATGGTAACGGCAAACCTCCCGCACAGGACCGGCCGGGATTGCTTGACCTTATGAATAGGATTCATGAATCCGCGACGGAATCATGTCCACAGCGTCATGAAAACGTCAGCGGCGGGGCGCCGGCGCAGGCAGCAAGCCCAGCATGCCTTTCAACGCGTAGAGGACGACGAGCGCGCCCAGCATGTCGCCGGCCGCCATGACGGCGAAGCCCTGCGCGAGGTCGACCTCGTCGCCATGGAGCCAGAACCACAGGTGGTGCATCAGCGGGCTGGCGACGCCGAACAGCGGCACGAGCAGCAGCAGGCGGCGCGACGTCAGGTTCGACAGCGACGCCTTCATGCCCAGCACGCGCAGCGCGAACAGGTACACCAGGTAGGGCGCGAGGGCCGAGCTGATGCCGCCGGCGAAGGAGCGCACGGGATCGTCCGGATACAGGTGGAAGAAGCACTCGCACCACGACCCCAGCAGGACACCGACGGCGCCGGGCAGGCCCAGCAGCAACGGGCACAGCAGCCGTGCGCCTGCCGGCAGGTAGATCCAGCCGACCCCGCGCATGAACTCGACGTTGGGGAACACCCAGTCCTGCAGCCGCGCCAGGACGAGGTAGAACACCACCGAACCGACGACGCTCGTGCAGGCGACGCGGGCGCGTTCGGCCATGCCCGGGCCGGCGTGGTGACCGGGAGTTAAAGGGGATGACATGAAGGTTTGTAGGTGATGGAGTTCGCGTGGCTATCGCATTATAATCTGCGCATGAGCAAATCGACCCGTCCCGCCGACATCTATCTGCGCTTTCTGCAACTCGCGGAAGCCTTGCGCGGGTTGCCGTCCCTCCCCTCGCTCGACCCGCTGGAAGAACGCATCCTCGGCACCGTCGCGCGCGCCATGCAGGAGGGCGAGCGCCTGTGCGTGCGCGACATGATGGCCAAGAAGGAACTCGGCGCTCCCGCCACCGTGCACAGCCGCCTGACGTCGATGCGCGAAAAGGGCTGGATCATGCTGACCGATACCGAGGACACGCGGCGCAAGCAGGTGACGCTCACGCAGGCGGCCCTCGCCCACTTCGACAAGCTGTCGAAGTGCATGGTCAAGGCGGTCGAGAAGGCCGGCTAGCCGGCCAGCGCACGCCCACTCTCCGTCATGAAGGCAGTTCGTCATTCCGCTGCCGCGTGCATTACACTGGCGGCATGAACCTCGCCGTCCTGTCCCGGCATCGGCGCCTGCTGGTGCTGTGCGCCTGTTCCGCCGCGGCGCACCTTGCGCTGCTGGAACTGCTGGCCGCGCGCGGCGCCGCGCCATTCGACAGCGCACCGCGGGCGACCGACACGGGGCTGAGCGTGCGCCTGACGCCTCCCGCCTCTACCGCGCCCCGAACTGCGCCCTCCCTTCCCGCCGTGCGGCCGGCCGCGGCTGCGGCAGCGGCCGCGCCGGCACATCCCCGGTCCGCGCCGGCGGCGGCACACCCGGCTCCAACGTCCAGCAGCCCAGGCGCGCCGCCGCCAGCGCCGGCCGACACCGCCGCCACGACGCCCGACGCCGGCACCCCGTTGTTGCAAATGCCGGGGCGCTACCGCGTGCGCCTGCCCGCTCCCGTCCAGATCAGCTACGGCCTCGTGCGCCACAGCGCGAACGGCACGCCGCTACCGGCCGGGACCGCGCGCCTGACCTGGCGCACGGACGGCGACCGCTACGTGCTGGACATGGACGGCGCCCTCGGCCGCCTGCGCAGCGAGGGCGCGAGCGGCGACGCGGGCATCGCTCCGCGCCGCGCGCAGGAGGACACGGACGCCGGCCCGCTCGTCACGGAGTTCGACGCCGACGGCCACCGCGTGCTGTTCAGCGCGACCGGTACGGCCAGTCCGGACAACGTCGGCATCCAGGACCGGGCGTCCGTCCTCATGCAGCTGGCCGGCATGGGCCTGGCCGAGCCGGACCAGATCAGGGACTCGATCGATATCGTGGTGGCGGGCCCGCGCGACCTGCGCATCGCGCGTTTCCGCGTGCTGGGCCGCGAAGACGTCGCCACGGAAGCGGGCACGTTCGCGGCATGGCACCTGGCGGAACTGGCGGCGCCGGGACTGGCGCGGCTGGATGTCTGGCTGGCGCCGGAACAGGGCTGGCTGCCGGTGCGGCTGCGCGTGGAGGACGCTGGCGGGAGCGTCACGCAGACCCTGTCCGCGCTCGGGCCCGCGCCTGCCCTGCCCTGACGGTCCTCAGTCGCGCACGCGCCGCCAGCCGGCCTTGCGCGCATCCTGCGCCGCGGCCGCGGGCAAGTCGAACGGCGTGTTCCTGCCGTCCGCCGTCGTCGCGATGAGCTTCAACGCGCCGCTGGGCAGGCGCACGATGATGAAGCCGACGGCCGCCGACGTGTTCGACAAGGTGCGGCCGACGATGGGCTGGTTGCTGGCGTCGACCAGCAGCGGCTGCGCCGTGCAGACGTCGAGCTGGTACAGGTTGCTCGTGCCGCCGACGGAGCAGGCCGACGACGACGTCGGGAGGTTGGCCACGACGTTCAGCGTGCCGGAAACGACTTTAGGATCCAGGTTGACGCGCTCGCCGCTATTCTGGTCCAGGTCCATGTACCAGCCGGCCTGGGTCCCCCAGTTGACGGCCGTGCCGCTGATGGCGTACGTATCGCCCCCGCCCGCCGTGCTCTTCGACAAGCGCATCCGCGCCATCTTCGCGGCGGCGCGCCAGTCCACGGCTGGAATGCCGGTGCCGGTGTCCTTCAGCACGTAGACGCTCTGCGTGTCGGTGTTCGCGATGTCGGGCAGGTCCAGCAAACGGCCCGTCCCGTACACGACCATCGTGCGGACCGCCGTCGTCGCGTTGCCCTGCGCATCCGTGCCGTTGGCCTGGCATTGGGTGATTTCCGGCCGCGTGGTCACGGGCTGCGCGCTGCCGGCATCCGCCATCGGCACGACCACGGGGGCGCCGCCGGCGGTGTAGTCGAAGCGGTACATTTTCCCCTGGTTGTCGCCCCCGTACACATAGGTCACGAGCGGATCCGTCAGCGGGTTCGCGGTGACCGCCGTGATGCGGGCAAAGCCGGACGGCGTGGTCGTATCGCCGTTGGACGTACTGGTTTTGTCCAGCACCTGGCCCGTGCCCGCGTCGACCACGTACAGGTAGCCCGCGCCGCTGCCGCCGTTCACGCCGTCGATGCCCGGCACGTTGTTGTAACCGGACGTGAGGAACACGACCCAGTGTTCGGTGCCGCCGCCGTCCTTCCACGTGCCGAACTGCGGGTTCCCGAACGTGAGCCCGATGTCCGCGTCGTACGACGTACCGCTGCACACGGCCGGATCGGCGCACAGTTCCCACAGGGCACGCGGGTGCGCCGGGTCCGTCACGTCGAGCGCGTAGTAGCCACGCCCGCCCGCGTTCAGGCCGGCCACGAGCACCGCCCGCCATGCTCCATTGATCTTCACGTCGGCCACCTCGGGTGCGCCGTCCGCCGTGAACTGGTGGTTGGTGCCGTACGTCGTGCTGGCTTGCAGGTACAGCTTCTTCATCGTGATGCGCGGCGCATAGGCCCACAGTTCGGTGCCCGCGGCCGCGTCGAACGCGTGCAGCATCCCATCGTTCGCGGCCACGAACACGGTCGGCGAGCGCGTCGCGTTGGCGGTCTTGTAGTCGGCATAGCCCGCGATCGAATAGCCCTTGCGCGGGTCGCGCAGATAGGCCGGCTTCGAAGACGCGATGTCGCCCAGCACGATCGGGATCGTCGTCGTCAGCCCGGGTGGGTTGTGGTCGGTACGCGTATAGGCGCGCAGGACCGTGCCATCCGCGTACTGCTGCTGCCCGCGCAGCCAGTTGACGATGTTGGCACCCGCGTTGACGGCGGCGCGATCCGTCGTCGACAGGCTGGCGCACTGGGCGAGCGCGGTGCACTTGTTGTCGAACCACGCTTTCTCGGTCGCCGTCAGGTTCGCGTAGGTGAACGATTTCAGGCCGCCGTTCACGGTGTCCTGCATCCAGATCGTCCGCGAGTCGCTGCTGTCGCCGACGAGACGGCCCACCGTGTCGGACGATGTCCACGCCGCCGCGGTCGACACGGCGCCGGTGATGGGATCGATCTTGCGGTCCGACAGTTCGCCGTACCAGCGCACGGTCGTGAACGTGGACGAGAAGATGTCGTTGTCCTGCTGCGAGATGTTCGGCGTGGAGGTTGCGGCAGCCGACGCGGCGCCGATGCGTACCTGGATGGCCGACAGTGCCGAACTGAGGCCCTGCACCACCTGGGTCGGATCGGACGCGCTGAAATAATGGCCATGGCCGTTGATGGCGGCGTGCCACAGGTCGTCCACGCGCGACTGGTACGCGGCCGAACCGCTGGAATCGTTGGTCTTCGGGTCCGGCCACACGTAGGCGCCATTGCCGTTCCAGGGGCAGCCTGTCGCCACGCCCGTGATCAGGTTGTAGAAATCGCCGCCGGGCAGCGGCGCCGAATCGTACTTCGGTTCGTAGTTCATGACGCCGTCCACGCCCAGGCCGAGCGCATAGGTGTTCATGTGCAGGCGGCTGTTCTCGCCGGTCCGCGCGGGCACGAGGCCCGGCCTGGTCCAGTCTTCCAGCGACGTGCGCAGCGACGACGCCGCGGTGTTCGAACCGCCGTTGTACCAGTAGAGCGCGACGTCGGCGAGCGAGTTATAGCTCTGCGCGCTCGGATCGTAGCAGCCGCTGCCGCGCGTGCAGAAGCGGGTCGTGCTCTCGACGTTGTCGTTGTTGACCACGGTGGACGCGGCGCCGCCGTTCCAGTAGCCGTCCGTCGTGATGAACGTGAAGTTCTGCTGGCACGGGTACTGCACCACCTCGGCACCTGCCGCCGCCACGTACGGATTCTGGTTGGCGTACATCTTGCCGATCGCGTGCAGCGCCGGGCGCAGCGGCGTCGACTGGCTGCCGTCCATCGCGTACAGCGTCGAGTACCAGTTCGTGCGCGCACTGCCGGTGAATTGCTGGGGCGCCGTCATCGTGCCCTCGGCCGCGGCAGTCGACAGCGAGACGATGCCGACGTTGTAGTTCGAAGTCAGCGCCTGGAACGCGAGGCCGACCGCCGTCTTCATCATCTGGTTGCGCGTCTTGTAGTAGGCATACCAATTGGCGAAGTTCGTCATTTCCTCGTCGTACGTACAGGTGCTGCCGACGCAATCCGTGCGGCCCGCAGCCTTCGGATAGCTCGTGACCGCCGGGACGATGTCGGTCCGCACAAACACGGCGGCGCCGCTGCCGAGCGGCGTCGTCGTCACCGGGATCGTGTCGTACACGGCGGCCACGGGCGCCGATGCGGGCGTCAGCGCGAAGCTGATGTTGCCGCCGTTGTTGGTGAGCGTGCCCATCGCGATCGCCGCGCCGCCCGCGCCGGCGCCGCTGTCCGCCACGCAGATCGTGTTGGCGCCCTTGCCCGCACAGGCCGTGGTGACGTCGTCGCCCCCGAGGTAGGCGGTGACGGTGCCCTGCGTGCCGATCGCGTTCGCAATCGCGGAGGCGACGGACGTATTGCTCGCGCTGCGGCCGAACGTGATGTCGGAGGCGATCAGGGTCTTGCTGCCCAGCTTCGTCCCGCCTGCCAGCACGGTGCGGCTGTTGCTGTTCTTGCTGTTGCTGGCGGTCCCCGATACCGTGATGTACGCCGTCGCGGGCTGCGCGGCCTGGACGACGGCCGCGGGCGCATCCACCGTGATCGCCCATCCGGAGCGGCTGCTGTCGGTCAGCACGGAGCAGACGCCGATCGACTTGCTGCTCGTGCCGCTGGCGCAATCGATCGGGACCACGGCCACGACGTTGTCGGTGCCGAGGGTGATGCCGTACGTCGAGCAGGCCGGCACGCTGTAGCCGGACGCCGGCGTGCGCACGCAGGCCAGGTACTGGTTGGTCAGGCCCGTCTTCGCGATGATCGACGCGGCCAGCGCGGTCGCCGCCGTCTGCTGCTTGCTCACGGTGTTCGTGCCGCTCGCCGCGGTGACTGCGTTGTTCGTGATGACGACTGAGCCTCCGGACTCCGCGACGGCCACGCCGTTGATCGTGATGGCCCCGTTCGAGGCCGACGTACCGATCGTGATCGTCCCGTAGGCGGCGACGACGCCGCCGTTGGGGTTCGAGAAGCGCGGATACTTGAAGTTCCCGACGTACTTGGCCTGGCAGTTCGTCAGCGCGGTACTGTCGCACCAGCGCACCCTGGCGGGGAACGGATAGCCGGCCGGCGCCGCCGCGCCGACGGCCGTCGTCACGCACGTCGTCAGCGCGGCCGTCGTGCAGTATTCCGCGACGTTGATCGTGTAGTAGTACGGATTCGTCGTGTACGCCTGCGCCGTGTAGCGCACGTCGTTCGGGTACGTGTACGTGGCCGAGTTGTAGACGCAGTTGGCGCTGTTCGAGTCGCACCAGCGCAGGTCCGGAAAGCCCGTCGCCAGGTTCGTGGCGGATGCGCTGTTGCCCAGCAGGTCGCGCCGGTTGACGCCGAAGCCGTCGGTCGTCACGGTCGTCCAGTTGGTGGTGGCGCTGCGCGTCATCGACGTGTACGACGTGCCGTCCGCGCGCACCGGCGGCGTATAGCGCACCTTCGGGTCGTAGTACTGGCGGTTGAAGTCCGCGCTGTTGAACGGCGGGTGCCCGGCCGTGCAGCCGCGCGTCCCGCCCGACATCAGCGCGCGCGAGCGGCAGGTCGTGCTGTCGTCGATATAGTCCGGCGTGAACGCGCTCGCCATCGATCCCGAGTTGTCGTACAGGAGCATGAGGTTCGGCTTGACGTTGCCGGTGCCGTCGACGTTGAGCAGCGGGAGCTGGGCAATGCTGGTCACGGCCGCGCCGGCAACGCCGGCCAGCATCAGGGCAACGAGGCCCGTTAAGGCGAGGATTTTCTTCATGATGGTGTGGTCATGCGCCGATCAGGACGATCATCTGGTTGGTCACGTTGGCACCGCGGCCGCCGGTGATGCGCGCGGTGATCACGTAATGCAGCTGCGGCGTGCCGGCGTACGACGGCGCGTCCGACGCCAGGCTGTCGCCCAGCGCGACCGTGCTGCCGGCGGTGGCCGTGTTGGCGGCCGTCTGCATGCAGCGGTTCGTGCCGCTGTACGCGCCGGCCGACGCGCACAGGCGATGGATGACGTACTCGATACTCGTGCCGTCGTCGCCGGCGATGGTGCGGCTGCCGGTCCAGAACGCGGCGTCGCGCGGCTGGCTGGCCGCGTCCCACGTCGCCACGTAGCCGTTGGCCGTGTCGTCCTGGTTCAGGGCCGCCTTGTTGGTACGCGCTGTCTGGCCCAGCCAGGCAAATGCCGTATGCAGCCCAAGATCCGCCTCGCGGCTCAGCGTGGTGTCGTTGGCGAGATTGCCGGTCGTGAGCGCGGTCGAGTTCACGGAGCGCAGCAGGTAGACGCTCCCCAGCAGCATCACCGCGAGGATGATGAGGACGACGGGCAGCGCCATGCCGCGCGGCCGGGCATTCGGACGGGCCGTCATGGGTTCGGCCTCCAGCCGGCGTTGCGCAGGGTGACGACGGTCTCGAATGCGCGGTAGCGGTAGCAGCGCCAGTCCACCGGGTCGCCGGCGACGGCCACGTCGAGCGTGACGGGCACGCCGGCCACGCCGGTCGGCGCGTCACCCGCGAAGACGACCGGCTGCGCCGTCGTCGCGGTACAGGCCGCCCCGGCGGCCGGGTGCTCGACCGCCTTGCTGCGCGCCACGACGGCAAGGCGCACCGCGGCGATATGCTGCCAGTCCCCGTTGTCGCCTGTCGTGCCCGAACCGTCGGCATCGATCATCGTGGCGGACCAGCGGTTCACCTGCAAGCCGTTCTGTGGAAGAAACGCGCTGCCCGTGCGGGTGTCGAAACCGTACTGGGCCTTGATGGAGACGATATCCTCGGCAACGGTGGCCGGCTGCCCCGCGGCCGCGTCCGGGGCGGCCGCCTGCAGCTGCAGGTAGCCGTCCGCGACGGACCAGGAACGGAACGCGAGGTTGCCGGCGGGCCCGAGGTCGAATACCCGCGCGGCGAAACCCTTGAACGAGGCCGTCGAGGTTCCGCCGTTGAAGCGCATGCCGTTTCCCGTCTCCAGCATCACGCGCGATGCGGTCTGGTCGGTGTCGGACCGCTGGACGACACGGCAGTCGCCTCCCGGCTGTTCGGGCGCGACGACGAGCACGTCGCCCCGGCTGAAGCCGTACGAGATCCGGTCGACGTCGAGCTGCGCCGCGCCGGCCGCCGCGTCGCCCGTCAGGCGTAGCGTGGGCGTGCCGCCGACCGACGTGCCGGCGTAGAAAGAGATCCGGTCGGGGTTCGCGCCGTGCGACTCGATCACGACGGGCGCCAGCGGGGTCACCGTCGCGGTGCCGCGGGTGGCGGGCGCGAGTTCGTAACCCAGCGTGTCGCTGAGCTGCGTATTGCAGCCGGCAAGGATGGGGTCGTTCAACCCGTAGCCGGCGCCGCTCGCGTCGTTCCCGAGCGAGAACAGCGCGACCATCCCGTTCTGCATCTCGTCCGATCCACCGAGGGCCGAGCGGCGCGTCTGCTCGGCGCCGCCCACCATGCGCAGCGTGAACAGCAGCGCGAGCATGCCGATGGCAACGCTGACCATCAGCTCCACGAGCGAGAATCCGCGCTGGCGGGAGGACGGCCCGGGCTTCATGTCGCCGCCGCCAGATACGATACCACCCGGTGCGCGTTCGACGCCGTACCGGTCCGGCGTGTCCAGGAGATCGTGATCGCCACGCGCGTCCGGCCCGTCGCGGGCGTCACCGCCACCACGACCTGGGCGTTCGGGATGCGCGCGCGCGTGTCGTCGTACCAGGGTTGCAGGCGCGTGGTCGGGGTCGCGCCTGCGGCCAGCGCGTAGGCCCCGGCATTCGGGAGGTCGACGGCCATCATGCCGAGCAGCCTGTCGGCGGCGATCGTCGCCTCGGCACGCATGCCGGCGTCGGCCAGCGCGCTCGTCGACCGGGCCTGCATGCCGACCGCGCCGAGGACGCCGATCGCCAGCAGCACCGCGGCGACGATGGATTCGATCAGGGCCATGCCCCGCTGGCGGCGCGCGATCATGGCGGGCACCCGCGCACGTCGTGCGCCGGCGCGGCCGGGTCGCAGATGGACGCGATGCCGGCAAGCGTCAACACGACGGCCAACGGCGCGAAGGCGTGCGCACGCGCGAGCGACGGCGCCATCTCGATGCGGGCGAGATGCGGCGCGACGTTCGTGTCGACCCAGCCCAGCGGCGTGAAATAGACTTCGGTGGCGCCGGACGGGCTCACGGCCTGCGCGAGGTCGCCCTCGCCCGGCATGGCCTGGGCGCTGCGCACGATGGAGCGAAACCCCTGGTCCGGGTCCGGATCGTCGGTCGCCGCGGCGGTGGCGGTGGACCACCCGCCGGTGTCGTCGTTGCACGGGGTCCCGGACGACGGGAAGCAGATGTCGACGCGCCAGTCCATCTTGCCGTTCGCGGCGTTTTCGGTGAGCACGAGCCGGCTGTGGCTGTTGTGCGCGATCGCCGTGTTGCGCGCGAGCGTGAAGCCGTCCTGGTAAAAGACGGCGGCCGCCAGCGCCTTGCGGCCCAGCAGCCAGTCCGACATCGACGGCAAGCCGACCGAGAGCACGATGCCCATGATGGCGACCACCACCACGGCCTCGATCAGCGTGAAGCCGCGCGCCGGCGGCTTGAACGTCACTGGGTGCACTGGCCGCCCTTGCGGTCGATCCAGCACGACGTGCTCGTGCCCCAGCCGGTCGGCGCGGCCGTGGTCGCGCGAGTGCCGTTCTGGTCGATCGTGTAAACGAAGCCCGCCACCGGTCCGGCGCCCGTCGCCGTCACGGTATATGCGGACGCGGTTGCGCCGCTCAGCGTGAAGGTGAAGCTGGTGCTGTTCGGCGGCAGTCGGTTGAAGCCGGCGTACGTGTGGGGACTGCCGTTGTTCCAGTAATCCTCGGCGGCAGTCTGGACGCCGCCGAGGCCCGAGAACGCCTCGGTCAGGCGCGCCCGTATCACATAGTCCCGGTAGGCCGGGACGGCGATGGCGCTGAGAATGCCGACGATCGCGACGACGACGAGGATCTCGATCAGCGTGAAGCCGCGTGCGCGCGGCGTGGTCAGGGAACGAGTTTCCATAAACATTGGGTGAAAATTTCCTCACGTCAATATTAGCGCAACCTCGCACGACGTGGTCGTAAAAAGGCGACGAATTTGCGCTTTTTGGACGGGAACGAGACAGTTTTTTCGGATGGAATGCGAGAAATTACGAATGTTCTAACAGGATTTATCAGATCCATAAGGCGATCCGCGTCGCCTGCATCGCGGCGACAGGATAATGTCTACTCGACAACAGCACTACGCGCATCGTGGACCGGGCGTGGCCACTTGCAATCCTTGCACAGGGCCTTGCACTTTCTGCACTGCGAAAGAAATTGGACTGCAACAGTAAAGGCGCCGCTGGATGCAGCCGTATTCTCGGGCTCTGGACAGGCTTGCGCCATTGGCGGCGACTTGCCTCCCGACACAACCCACAACATCGCCCGTCATCTGCCCTTGAATATGAGATTGAAGAAAACCCTATTCGCTTGCACCCTGGTGCTCGCCACGCTGAACCCAAGCTTCGCGCAGGACGCCGCGGGCCACCCCGACTGGCCGGGCCCCGGCCAACTGTTCGCAGGCACGAACTATCAGCCCGTGGACCGCAGCCTGGAACAAGTCAAGCGCGATGTTGCCCTGATGAAACAATCTGGCTTTAAAGTTGTGCGCATGGGTGATCTGGCGTGGGACTACTTCGAGCCGGAGGAAGGGAAGTTCGATTTCAAGCACTTCGACGCCGTGATGGACATGGTACATGCCGCCGGCATCAAGGTCATCCTCGACATCCCCGCCCTGCCCGCGCCGATGTGGCTGCACCACAAGTACCCGGGCGTCGACATCGTCAACCAGGCCGGCACCCGCCTGGCACCGGCCGAACGCTATATGGACAACAACGCGGACCCGGACTACCGCCGCCTGGCCATCCGGATGGCCGATACGCTGACCAAGCGCTACGCCAGGCATCCGGCGCTGTTGGCCGTAGGCTACACCAACGAGATCGGCAACAGCTTCATGTCCTACTCAGAGGCCGACCGCGAACGCTTCGTCGAATGGCTGAAGAAGCGCTACGGCAGCATCGAGGCATTGAACAAGGCCTGGGCGACGCAGCGCTGGTCGCGCCGCATCGGCAAATGGGACGAGGTGCGCCTGCCGTACGCCGATGGCCCCGGCCCGGCCGAACGCTACCTCGACCTGCGGCGCTTCTGGTCCGACATGACGCTCGCCACGCTGGACGACCTGGAAGCCGTGCGCCGGAAGAACACCCCCGACAAGCCGGTGCTGTCCAACTATTGGGACTGGGCCGACCGCAAGGGCTTCGACTACCTGGGCAGCTACCGTCGTCACACGACCTACGGCGCCATGGGCTTTTATGCCGGCGACCCCGTTCACGGCGGCTGGCAGGCGGCGCTGATCAAGGGCGGCATGACGTCGCCGACCTGGTTCAATGAGTTCACCGCCGGCGGTCCGGGCTCCTACGGCAGCAAGGGCTGGTCGCGCATGTGGGCCCACTTCGTGCTGCTCATGGGCGGCCAGGCCTCCCTGGCCTGGACCTTCAACAGCCACCTGGGCGGCGAAGAGCAGGCCCTGATGGGCTTGATCGACCACGACGACCGGCCCTCGTGGAAGCTGGGCGAATGGGCCCAGATCGCCAGCGACTACGCCAAGCTGGAAAAGCTCGGCTTCCCCCGCCGCGTGGAGCCCAAGGTGGCCATCGCCTATTCGTTCGAGAACACGGCGGCCCACAGCGCCAATGGTCCGAGCAACAGTTCGCGCGCCTACCTGAAGACCTCCTACGCGAAGCAGGCCGAAGGCGCCTTCGAGCCGCTACTGAGGGACAACATCGATGTTGCCGTCATCAAGCTCTCCTATGAGGACTTGGGCCGCTACCGGCTGATCATCCTGCCCGGCATGTACCTGCTGGACAAGGCCTCGACCGAGGCGGTGCGCAAGTACGTCGCCGACGGCGGCACGGTCATCATGACTGCACAATCGGCCAAGGTGAATGACAACAACCAGTGGTTCGCCACACCCTTGCCAGGCGGCCTGACCGACGTGTTCGGCCTGCGCACCAACGAGTTCTACGACCGGACCGGCACGATGAAAATCGGCGACGAGGAAGTCAAGAGCACGATCGCGCATTTCGAGTTGCTGGAGCCATCCACCGCCGAGGTGCTGAGCCGCTTCAGCAACTTCGACGGCACGCCGCCCGCGCTCACCGTCAACCGCTTCGGCAAGGGACGCGCCTACTATCTCGCCACGCCGGCCCAGCCCCAAATCATGCAACCGCTGCTGCGCCAGGTGTATGCCGAACTCGGTATCGAGTCTGGACCGAAGACCCCGAAAGGCGTGTTCGCACGCGTCGTCGACGGTCGAGTGCTCTACGTCAATACAAACTGGGCGCCGGTCGACATCCCCATCGATGGAGCGATGAGGGGCGTGCTCGGCGGCCAGCGCTGGGACAAGACCCTGAGGCTGGTGCCGCTCGGCGTAGAACTGCTGGAGCGCCGGGACTGACGCAGTGGGAAGACCTGTTGAAAGTGGGCGCCCGCATCGCCCTGTGGGGCCCACCCGAGGTATCGCTTGCATCAAGCAACCTGGTGCGGGACAATTCCGTATATAACGGGTGTCCCTTGACCCGACAAGTCGCAGGTTGATGCAAACATTTTATAAAAAGGCGCTCCTCGCGCTCCTTCTCCTGATCGTGATGGACGCGCTGGTTGCGGTATTCTGCATCTCCAAAAGCTATCTGTCCCTCTCTGTTCTCGATACCCAACCGAATGACACTCACTGGCGTTACATCGGCGACACGGCGGGTGGTGGAATGTCATCCGTTAGCATCCTGCATCCCGATGGGAAGCGGCTACACTATGACTTCAAGCTGGCCGACTCGGTAAATCTTCCGTTCGCTGCTGCCGAGCTACGGCTGTACGACAGGAGCGACCGCCTGGCTCAGATTGACTGGTCGCAGTACACCTACGCCACGTTCGTCGCAAAATGTGCGCCCGCCAATTCGCTGACATTTGCCATCCTGACCTTCGATGACAAATTGTCGAGGCTGGGAGAGTTCAACACGTATCGAACGCCGCAAAGTTTTTTTTCGTGCAATACGAAAGGTACTCCGGTCTCGGTGGATTTGACTCGGCTCACCATTCCCGAGTGGTGGTTTAATTTGCACCGCATCCCGATGGCGTTGCAGGACTATCGGCTCAACAAGGTGACGAAAGTCGTGTTCGGTTCGAGCATCCAGAGTCCACGCAACGTCGCATCCTCCGTGGAAATCACCGACTTTTATCTGCATGGTCGCGATTATCGCTATCTGGCAGCGCTGGCGGTCGTTCTACTGGCAGGTGCGGCCGCATTTGCCATCTGGTTTTTCCGGGCGCATTCCCGTGCGCTGGTGGCCAGCCTGGATTCACGGATGAAAACCGATTTGCCGCTCGTCGCGTACCGGCAGTTAACCCTGGAGCCCTACAAGGATAAGGAAAAGGCGACGATGCTGCGGTTCATTGCAACGAATTACATCGACTCCGATCTGGATCTGGAGACGCTGGCGGTCGCGACCGGGATGAATCGCAACAAGATCAACGCTTTTCTAAAAGCGGAACTTGGCATGACGTTCACCGTTTACCTGAACAAGCTGAGGCTGACCGAGGCGGCCAGGCTGCTGGTCGAGAAAAGCGATGCGGCGGTGTCGCAAATTGCCTATTCGGTTGGCTATCGCAGCGTGCCGTATTTTAATAAACTGTTCAAAGACGAATACGGACATCCGCCGAAGGCCTTCCGATCCCTGGCCAGGCAGCAGGCTCACTCCACCGAAGCTTCGCCTCGACCCACCCCAGTCAAGGATTCAGAGCAGTTTTTCTGAGTCATGCGCTGGTGCGGTTAATTCTTCGCCGCGTCCGCTGCCGACGACGGCGGCACCACCGGCAGCTTGATCGTGAAGACCGTGCCGACGTTCGGCTTCGAGGCCACGTCGATGCGTCCGCCGTGCTTGTTGACGATGCTGTACGACAGCGACAGGCCCAGGCCCGTCCCGCTGCCGACCGGCTTGGTCGTGAAGAACGGTTCGAAGATGCGTTTCAGGTTGTCTTGCGGGATGCCGCAGCCGTTGTCGCTGATCTTCACCCACACCCAGCCGTCGTTCGACCCGGTGGCGATCGTGATCACGCCCTGGCTCTTGATCGCCTGGGCGGCGTTGACGAGCAGGTTCATGAACACCTGGTTCAGCTGCGACGCCAGGCACTTGATTTCCGGGAGCTTGCCGTAGTGTTTCTCGACCGTCGCCTTGTATTTGATCTCGTTGGCGACGATGTTGAGGGTCGTGTCGAGGCCAGCGTGCACGTCCGCGTACTGCCAGTCGTTCTGGCCGACGTGCGAAAAATCCTTCAGCGCCTGGACGATGTCCTTCACGCGTTTCAGGCCGTCCATCGACTCGCTGACGAGGTCGGCGATGTCGTCCTTCAGGTAGCCGAGATCCGCCTCGCGGTTGATAGCGTCGATCTGCGCTTCCAGCGCCGAGCCGGGCGCCGCCTTGTGCACGGCTTCGCCGTAGGCGTCCACCACGTTCAGCAGGGTGCCCACGTAGTGGCGCAGCGTGCCCATGTTGGAATTGACGAAGCCGATCGGGTTGTTGATCTCGTGCGCGACGCCGGCCGCCAGCTGGCCGATCGACGCCATCTTTTCCGATTGCAGCAGCTGCTCGTGCGCCTCGCTCAGGCGGGCGATCAGCTGCTGCTGTTTCTGCTCCATGCCCTTGCGCGCCGTGATGTCCGTCAGCGAGCCGATGACTTCCACCGGCGTACCGTGCTCGTCGCGGATCAGGCGCAGGCGGTCGTGCATCCACACGAACTCGCCGCTCGCCGTGCGGAACCGGTATTCGTACGTGCGCTCGCCTTCCACGAACAACTGGGCCAGGCTGGAAAAGATGGCCGGGGCGTCGTCCGGGTGCAGATGGTCGAACCAGAAGTTCGGGTCGGCCAGCATCTCTTCCGGCCGGTAGCCGAGCACGTTGTAAGCGTTGTTGCTCACGAACGTCATCTTGAAGTCGCCGCTGGGCACGGTGGTGTAGATGATGGCCGGCGTGTTGTCGATCAGGTATTGCAGCCGGACCAGCGGCGACGTGGCTTCGACCGGCGCTGGGCTCGACGTGACTGATTCAAAAACTTCAAATTCCATGGCGATGGCTCGGCGTATCTACGGAGATTCTATTATCCGGAGGAAACGCCGAGTTTGGGGGCTTTCTTGAAACTCTTGCATGCAAGAGTTTCGGTCGATATCGCCGGATTACAACACTTCGCGGCCTGCAGGAAGCACGCCAAGGTTTGACCAGCGGCGCCTTTCGATAGTCCCAACCCTGCAACAATGTCCCTCCAACTTCATGGAGGCATCGATGGCGATCGACGTTTATTTGCAGATCGACGGGATCAGGGGCGAATCGGCCGACAGCGGGCATCAAGGCTGGCTTGAATGCCTTTCGGTCAACTGGAAGCTGAACCAGCCCAGGAGCGCAACGTCGTCGACGGCCGGCGGACACACCGCCGAACGCGCCGAGCTGTCGGACGTGACCTTCATGAAGCTGTGCGACCTCGCGTCGCCGATGCTGGCCCAACACTGCGCGATGGGCAAAACGATCCCGAAGGCGAAGTTCGAGTTCTTCCGGGCAGACGGCCAGGGCACCCGCGTCAAGTATTACGAGGTCGAGCTGGACAACGTCGTGGTGGGCGAAGTGGCGCAGTCGGTGTCCACCGGCATCGGCATGGTGGACCACGTCGGCCTGAAGTTCTCCCGCGTGAAGTGGAGGTACACCCAGCAGAGGATCGCGGGCGGCGCCGGCGGCAATACCGCGGGCGGCTGGGATCTGGCCCACAATCGGGTGGCCTGACATGGGCGCCGTGTCGAACGTGCGTTCCGCCGCCGCGCTGGCCCTGTTGCTGGCGGCGGCTTCCGTGCCGGCATCGCAGGTCCCGGATGACGAGCACCCCTTCATCATGCCGGGGACGCCGGCCAAGACCATTCCCGCGCCGACGCCGTGGCTCACCGGTGCGCAGTTGCTGCGGCAGCTCGAGCAGGGCGATGCCAGCGCCGTCGAGTACGTCAAAGGCGTGTATGACGCCACGGAGAGTGGCTTATGGTGTTACACGGGCCGCACGCACGTGAAGCTGCGCAAGCAGTCGCCCGAGGCCATGCGTGCGGATGCGGTGGCGTACCTGCGCAAGCTAACGGCCGCGCAGCGGAAGGAGCGCGCATCGGACCATCTCGTGCGCATGTGGCAGATACGCTGGCCATGCCCGCCCGATCACTGCTGCCCCTGACCCGGGAGGACACTTTGCGCGTGCCTACGCCACCCTATGCGCTGCTGCGCATGCACTTCCCCGATCCGTACAACGTGCCGTCCGAAGAGCTGTGGCGATGGATCGGGCACACGGAAAAGATATTCGACTCGGCGTGGCGCAATACCTGCGCCATCCGCATGAGCCTTGCGCTCCATGGTGCCGGCGTCCACTTGCCGGCAGGGTATCTGAAAATCGGGGCCGGCAAATACCGTGGCCAATTCATCGAAATCAAGCAGGAGGCACTGGCGAACTACTTGACCACGATTTGGGGCGAACCGGAAAAATTCGGGGCGGCGCGGCTGCTTGAATCAGTCGGCAACCGGCGCGGCGTGATTCGCTTCGTCGGCCTGTGGGGCCCGTACGACCCGCAAGGGCACATCGACCTGATCTGCCACGACGACCACCACCGCCTCGCGTGTGAAGGCGGGCATGTGTACTGGCAGGCGGTCGAGTGCTGGTTCTGGGAGTGCCCTTGACCGTACGCGGACGCCGCATCCCCACGGCGTCCGCGCACGCTCCCGCTTACTGCCGCTGGCTGTCCAGCACCACCTGCGCCCCTTCGAGCCCGTCGGCGCTGGCCGTCAACGTCAGCTTGCCGGGTTCGCCCGCCTTCGTCTTCACGATGGCCAGGGCCAGGCCGTTGAACGCCTTGCGCTGCGGCGACTGGAACACTTCGAGGTCGGTCGCGTCGCCATTGTCCGTCGCGACGATCTCGCCCGGACCGGACAGTTTGAAGGTGATGCGGTCATGCGAGCGCGGCACGGGGCGGCCGTCCTTGTCCGCGATCGTGACCGTCACGAACGACAGGTCCTTCCCGTCCGCGCGCACCTGCGCACGATCGGCCGACACGAGCAGCTTCGCGGGCTTGCCCGTCGTCGCGACGGTGTCCTCGGCCCAGCGCTTGCCCTTCCTGTAGACGACCGCTTTCAGCGTGCCGGGCTGGTAGACGACGTCGTCCCAGCGCAGGCGGTAGTCGCGCGGGCCGCGCTTCTTGCGGCCGAGGGACTTACCGTTCAGGAACAGCTCCGCTTCGTCGCCCGACGTGTACAGGTGCACCGGCGTGACCTGGCCCACGCGCTCCGGCCAGTTCCAGTGCGGCAGCAGGTGCGCCATCGGCAGTTCCGGGCGCCAGCGGGCCTGGTACAGGTAGAAGCGGTCCTTCTTGAAGCCGGCCAGGTCGATGATGCCGAAGTACGAGCTGCGCGACGGCTTCGCAATCTTCTTCAGCGCGGCCAGTTCCTGCGCGGCGCGCTGCTGCTGTGCCGGGTCCGTGAAGTTCAGCAGGTTCGTCGCGTCGTCGTTGTACGGCGTCGGCTCGCCCAGGTAGTCGAAGCCCGTCCACACGAATTCGCCGGCCACGAACGGATTGTCGTCCTGGCCCCTGAATTCGACGTCGGGCGACGTCGCCCACGGCGGTGCCGTCAGGTCGTAGCTGCTCACCTGGAAGTTGAAGGCGCCCTTGGCCTTGTCGTCGCTGACCGGGAAGAAGTATTCGCCGCGCGAGCTGACCGTCGACGCGGTCTCGCTGCCGTAGATCGGCAGGTAAGGCGCGGACGCATGCATCTTGCCGTATTCGCCCGGCTTGTAGTTGTAGCCGAACACGTCGACCACGTTCTGGAAGCCGTTGTAGCCGGAGTCGGTATGGTTGTACGCCGACGTGACGGGGCGCGTGCGGTCTTCGCCGCGCGCGATCTCGGCCAGGTGCGCGGCCAGTTTCCAGCCTTCGGGCTTGCCCTGCTCGGGGATCTCGTTGCCGGTGCTCCAGGCGATCACACTCGGGTGGTTGCGGTCGCGCCGGATCTGCGCGCGCAGGTCCTTCTCGTGCCATTCGTCGAACGACGTGTGGTAGTCGTTCGGCGTCTTCTTCTCATGCCACATGTCGAACGCCTCGTCCAGCACGACGAAGCCCATGCGGTCCGCGAGGTCGAGCAGCTCGGGTGCCGGCGGATTGTGGCTCGTGCGGATCGCGTTCGTGCCCATCTCGCGCAGCAGTTCCAGCTGGCGCTCCAGCGCGCGCTCGTTGATCGCGCTGCCCAGCGCACCCAGGTCGTGGTGCATGCACACGCCGTTCAGCGGCACGCGCTGGCCGTTCAGCAGGAAGCCGTTCTTCGCGTCGAACACGGCGGAGCGGATGCCGAACGGCGTCTCGACGACGTCCGTCACCTGGCCGTTTTCCGTGACGGTCGTGACGGCCACGTAGCGCTGCGGGCTGGCGATGCTCCACAGCTTCGGCTGCGGCACCGTCAGCGTCTGCGTGAGATTGGCCTGGCGATCCGCCTCCACCTTGGTGACCTTCGTCGCAGCCTGGCGCGCGACCGGGGCCGCCCCGCGCTTGCCTTTTGCATCGAGCGTGTAGATCTCGGTCGCGACCTGCACCTGCGCCGCGCGGCCGTTGCTTTCCACCGTCGTCTGTACGGACACCGTCGCCTGGGCCTTCGACACCTGCGGCGTCGTCACGAACGTGCCGTACTGGGCCACGTGCACGGGCGTCGTCTTGACGAGCCACACGTGGCGGTAGATGCCGCCGCCCGGATACCAGCGCGACGAATGCTCCGGGTTGTCGAGCCGGATCGCCACGACGTTGTCGCTGCCCGGCTTCGCGTACGGCGTCAGGTCCACGCGCCACGACGCATAGCCGTACGGCCACCCGCCCACGTATTGACCGTTGACCCACACCTTCGCGTGCGACATGGCGCCGTCGATGTCCAGGTAGACGCGGCGGCCCGCGTCGGCGGCCGGCAAGGTGAAGTGCTTGCGGTACCAGCCCACGCCCCACCACGGCAGCTTGCCCGTCTCGCCCGGGTATTCCTGCTTGAACGGCCCTTCGACGCCCCAGTCGTGCGGCAGGTCGAGCTTGCGCCAGGCGGCGTCGTCGAAGCCCGGCTGGGCGGTGGCGTCCGGCGCGGCGCCGCCGGCCGGGTCGCCCTTCGCGAAGCGCCAGCCGGCGTCGAACGACAGGCGCTCGCGGACGTCGGCGGCATGGGCGGCGCCGCACAGCAGGGCGACGCCGAAGGCAACGATGGTGAGGGAACGGGGAAGAAGCGTCATGGTCTCGTCGTTATGGTTATGAGAAGGGAAACCTGAAGTATGAGCCAGCCTCCCCGCGCCCAGCTATATGAAATGGCCCGGGACGGTATCCAAAAGCGCGATAGCAGATGCCTCCTTCACGGGTTCCCATGCATCCGTTTCGCCTCGAATTCGGCGAACGCCTCGCGCACCGCCTCGTCCAGTTCCGTGTCGACCCACGGTTTCGTCAGGAACTTGAAGATCGCGCCCCGGTTGACGGCATCCGTGACCGACTGCAGGTCCGTGTACCCCGACAGCACCATGCGCACGGCGAGCGGATACATCTGCTTCACGCGCGCGAGGAATTCGGTGCCGCTCATTCCCCGCATGCGCTGGTCGCACACGATCACGCCGACCTCGGTCGTCGCGAGGATCTCGAACGCCTCGCGTGCGTTGCTCGCCACCAGCACGCGGTAGCCGCTCTGGCGCATGGCGCGCCGGATCGCCGCGAGCAGGTTCACTTCGTCGTCGACGTACAACAGGGTGCGGTGGTAGGGCTGCGGCTGCAGCTTTTCCAGCGCGAGCGCCTTCTCCTCGCGCAGCATGCGCGCGCAGTCCTCGGCGGCCGCCGGCCGCCCGAACAGGTAGCCCTGCACCTCGTCGCACCCGTTCTGCGCCAGCAGCGCCAGCTGCCCTTCCGTCTCCACGCCTTCCGCGATGACGTCCAGCCGGAGGCCGTGCCCCATCGCGATCACGGCGCGCGCGATCGCGAGATCGTCCGGGTCGGACGTCAGGTCGCGCACGAACGACTGGTCGAGCTTCAGGCGGTCGACCGGGAAGCGCTTCAGGTAGTTCAGGTTCGAATACCCCGTGCCGAAATCGTCGATGGCCAGGCGCACTCCCATCTCCCTCAACTTGCACAGGATACCGACGGTCTTCTCCGGGTCTTCCATCGACGCGCTTTCCGTCAGCTCCAGTTCGAGCAGCTTCGGCTCCAGTCCCGTCTCGGCGAGGGTCTTCGCGACCGTGTCGACGATCCGTTCCGAGAACTGGCGCGCCGACAGGTTCACCGACACCGGCACGGCGCGCAGGCCCTCGCGCTGCCACGCGACGCTCTGATGGCACGCCAGCCGCAGCACCCGCTCGCCGATGGGCAGGACCATGCCCGTCTCCTCGGCCAGGCCGATGAAGCGGCCCGGCGGGATCAGGCCCAGTTCCGGGTGCTGCCAGCGCAGCAGCGCCTCGAAGCCGATGACCTGCCCCGTCGCGAGGCTCGCCTGCGGCTGGTAGTACACGATCAGCTCGTCCCGCTCGAGCGCGCGGCGCAAGGCGTTCTCGAAGCGGTAGCGCTCGTACACGCCGTCGTTGAGTTCCGGACGATAGAACGCGTAGCGCTCGTCCTTGCTGGCCAGGGCGCGCTGCAGCGCCGCCTCGGCGTCCTGCGTGAGGCCGTCGTAGTCGTCGGCGTCGTTCGGGAACAGCGCGATGCCGATGCACGGGTCCAGGTGCACCTCCTCGTCCTCGTGGGCAAACGCCTGGTCCATGCGCTCCAGCACCTGGCGCGCCAGCGCGGCCAGCTCCGCCTCGTTCGCGCGCAGCGCGGCCAGCGTGAACGTGCGCTCGCCCGTGCGCGCGACGGTGAGGTCGGCGTCCTGCAATTCGCCAAGGCGGCCCGCGGCCTGGCGCAGCAGCGCCTGTTCCGCCTCCAGCCCGACGCTGGCCCGGATCACCTGCAGCCGAGTCAAACGCAGCAGCATGTAGCCGAGCAGCGGCTTGCCGTCGATGACGCGGGCCTGCATCTGGCGCACGCGGTCGCGCAGCAGCACGTCGTTCGGCAGGCCCGTCTCGCGGTCGAAGTTGGAGAGGTAGCGCAGGCTCTCTTCCGCGCGGCGCAGCTCCGTCACGTCCATCCCCGCCGTGACGACGTACTGCACGCTGCCGTCGGCGCGGCGCAGCATGGTCGATGACCAGATCACGGAGCGGACGGTCCCGTCGCGCGCCACCCATTCGCCGCTCTGCTGCACGGGCGCGGCGCCGGCCGGCGACGCATTGAGTTCCACGGGCGCGTTGTCGGCGCGGCGGAACAGGTCGCGGAACGGCCGTCCCAGCACCTCTTCCGCGCGCCAGCCCGACGTCTGCTCGCAGGCCGGGTTGAACAGCCGGATGCTGCCGTCGCCGTCGACCACGCAGACGAGTGCCCCGGACAAATTCACGACGGCCGACAGCAGCGCGCGTTCCGACTCCAGCGCGGCCGTGCGCTCGTCCACCAGGCGCTCCATGTTGCCGTACAGGTGCGCGCGCTCGACGGCGACGGCGATCTGGCTGCCGACCGTCTCGAGCACCTGGCGGTCGTCCTCGGCCAGCGGGCCGTCGCCGACGGTCAGGCACATCATGCCGCGGCTGCGCGTGCCCGTCGACAGCGGGATGCGCAGGCTGGGGAAGCCGCGGCACGTCGACCGCATCACGGCCGCGGGCTGCGGCCCCGCCGGCAGCGCGCAGGTGCACGGCGCCATGGCGGCGCCGGTGCCGTCGCGCGCGACGGCGAACGTGGGCCGGCCGTCGTGGTCGTGCAGGCGGATCGTCGCGCCGGTCACGCCCGGCAGGTCCAGCACCCGGTCGAGCGCGCGCTCGGCCACGTCCTGTTCCGACAGCACCGGATTGATCGCTTCCGCGACCCGGTACAGCCCTTCCAGCGACTGGTATGAATGGGCGATGCGCTCCTGCTGGGCGCGCAGCTGCTCAGTCATGTGGATCGCTTCCTCGTACGTCGAGATCAGGAGGTCGAAGATCTGCTGGCGTTCCGCCGTGATGAAATGGGTCTGGCCGCCCAGGTTGATCTTCATCCCCAGCTGCACCCGCTCGTTGGAACGCAGCGCGCGGTTGGCGAGGATGAAGCGGATGCGTCCCAGCAGGTAGTCCGCCTCGAACGGCTTGCGGATGAAGTTGTCCGCGCCGCAGTCCAGGCCCTTGATCACGTCGTACAGGCTGGAGAGGGACGTGAGCAGGATCACCGGCACGTCGCGCAGGCGCGCGTCCTGCTTGATCGCCTGGCACATCTCGAAGCCGTCCATGCGCGGCATGTTGATGTCGGTGACGATGAGCGTCGGCGGGCGCTGTCGGGCCGCCTCCAGGCCCGCTCGGCCATCGGACGCGATGCGCACCCGGTAGCCCACGGTTTCGAGCAGTTGCGCCAGCTGGCGGGCCTGGGTGGCGCTGTCCTCCACCACCAGGATCTCGATGTCGTTCGCGTTATCGCTCAGGTTGTCGGGCGTGCGTTCGACGACGTTCTCGGGAGACGTGCTCATGGAAGGTCTCCATTCGTTGGGAAAACGGAAGACGGAAACGGCTCGGCCGGCAAGCGCGCCAGCACCTTGCCGATTTCCGCGGGCTCGAGCACCAGCATCGCGGCGTCCAGCCGCAACGCCTCGCCGGGCATGCCGTAGACGACGGCGCTCGCGCGGTCCTGCGCGATCGTCAGCGCGCCGTGCTCGCGCAACAGTTTCATTTCGGCCGCGCCGTCCTTGCCCATGCCGGTCAGCAGGACGGCCGCGGTGGCCGGCCGCAATTCGGCATCGATGGCGCGGAACAGGTGCGACACGGAGGGGCACATGCCGTGTTCCGGCGGTGCCAGCACGAGCCGGCCGACGAGCCCCGGGCCCAGCGCCGCCTGCCAGCCTTCCGGGACGAGGCAGGCGCGCCCGCCCGTCAGCGGCGCGCCATCCCTGAGTACCTCGACCGGGTAGCCGCTGGCCTCGCCCAGCCAGGTCGCCATGCCATCCATGAAACCGGGCGCGAGATGCTGCACGATCACGACCGGCAGCGGATAATCGCCCGGCAGTTCGGCCAGGATGTCGCGCAGCACGGTCGGTCCGCCCGTCGACGCGCCGATGGCGACGAGGCGCCGCGGCGCGCCCTGCAGCGGCCGCGCCGCGCGCCGCGCATCGCTCCAGCGGCGCACGACGCGCACCTCGGCCATCGCCTTCACCGTGCGCACGAGGTCGCGCGCGCTGTCCGCATGCGCCGGGTTGCCGATGCCGAGCGGACGCCGCACCAGCACGAGCGCCCCCGCCTCGATCGCGCGGAAGCTGGCGTCGACCTCGGCCCGGTCGTCGCTGCCGCTGACGACGACGATGCGCGTGGGGCATTCCCGCATGATGCGGCGGATGGCTTCGAAGCCGTCCATGCGCGGCATGTGCAGGTCCATCGTGATCACGTCGGGCTGCAGCTCGCGCGCGAGTTTCAGGGCTTCCTCGCCGTCCGCCGCGCACCCGACCACGGCGAGGCCGGGGGCCGTGCCGAGGATGTGCATCAGCAGCGCCCGCACCGAATTCGAATCGTCGACCACGAGTACCCGGATCATGATCCCTCCATCCCCGCCACCCGGCGCACGGTCGCCAGCAGGCGGTCCTGGTCGAAACTGCCCTTCGTGAAATAGGCGTCCGCGCCCGCGCGCAGGCCGGCCTCGCGCTGCTCCGGCGTCTGCAGCGACGTCACGAGGATCACCGGCAGCTCGGCGGTGGCGGGCGTCGCCCGGATGCTGGCGGTGAGCGCCAGGCCGTCCATGTTCGGCATCTCGACGTCGCTCACGACCACGTCGTACCGTCCCGTGCGCAGGCGGGATTGCGCATCGAGGCCGTCGACGGCCGTGTCCACGGCATAGCCGGCGCCTTCCAGGATGTGCTTGAGCAGCAGGCGCGACGTGACGGAATCTTCCACGACGAGCACCTTGCGCGGCCCCGCCGCCGGCGCCGGCGCGGCGGGCGCGCTTGCACCCGCCAGGCCGTGCCCGGCCAGCGCAGCGGCGCCCACGTCCTCGAGCGCGATCACGGGCGCGAGGGTGCCGTCGCCCAGCTGGGCCGCCCCGCTGAACCAGCGCACACGGCGCAGCAACGGGCCCAGGGGCTTGGGCAGCAGGTCCTGCTCGGCGACGATGGCGTCGACCAGCACCCCGAACGCGTGGCCGCCCGCATGCGCCGCGATCACGACGCCCTCCGCCGCGGCGCCGGGCCGCGTCGTGCCGAACAGCGCCCCGAGGCGCACGAGGGGCAGCACGCGGCCGCCCATCAGCACGGTCTCGCGGCCCTCGACGGTTGCCACGGCCGCCTGCGCCGCGCTGCGCACGGCCTCCAGGCCGGCCAGCGGCAGCGCGTAGCGGTGGCCGTCGACGTCCACCACCAGCGCGCGCAGGCTCGCCACGCCCACCGGCAGCAGCAGTTCGAACGACGCGCCGGCGCCGGGCACCGTGCCGACGACGAGCTGGCCGCCAGCGGCGGCCACCTTGTCCGCCACGATGGCCAGGCCCACGCCCCGCCCGGACACGGACGTGACCTCGGTCCGGGTCGACACGCCGGCGCGCAGCGCGAGCTGCAGGCGCTGCTGCTCGCTCATCTGCGCGAGTTCCGCCGCGTCCACGCCGGAGCGGCGCGCGACCGCGTCCGTGTCGATGCCGGCGCCGTCGTCGCGCACGCACACGCACACCGTGCGCGCGTCGCGCTGCGTCACCGCGATGTCGATGCGCCCGGCCGGATCCTTGCCCGCGCGCGTGCGCTGCGCGGGCGTTTCGATGCCGTGGTCGACGGCATTGGTGACGAGGTGGATCAGCGCTTCGCGCACGACGCCCAGCACGCGCCGGTCGAGGTCCACGTTGGCGCCCAGGGTCTCCAGCCGCACCTGCTTGCCGCGGCCCCGCGCCAGGTTGCGCACGAGCGCGGGGAGCTCGCCGAACGCGGCGGCGGCCGGCACCAGCGCCGTCTCCAGCACGGCCTCGAACAGGCGGGCGCGCACGCCATGGAGTTCCTTGCCCGTGTTTTCCAGGCCGGTGGCCAGCTGCGCGCAGGCGAGTTCGATGCGCACGGCCTCGTCGTCGAAGGCGGCCGGCCCTTCGCGCCGCCGCGTCGCGATCCCGGCCGCGAGCAGCCGCAACTCGTCGACGTGGTGGCGCAACTTCAGTTCGACGGGCAGCAGGGCTTCCGCGTGGGCGCGGATCGAATCGATGCAGCGGCCGTCGACGCGGATGCGCTCGTCGGCCTTGCCGTCCGCCGGCGGCTCGGCCTCTTCCGGCGCTTGCGGTTGTTCCGGCGCGGGCGCCTCCACGGGGAGCGGCGCCTCCGCCGCCTGCGCCGGCAGGTCGGCCGCGGCGGTCTCGACCTGCGCCGCCAGCATGCCCGCCACCTTGCGGCTGCGCAGGCCGGGCGCGTCGACGACCTGGCGCGCGGCGGCGGCGGCCCTGTGCAGCAGGTCGAACTGTTCGGTCGTAGTGGCCATACCCGCGGCGCCCGCCCCGCGCGCCGCGCCCAGCATGCTTTCCAGCGCGTGGCACAGGCGTTCCAGTTCGATCTCGTCGACGGTGCGCGCGGCGCCCTTGAGGGTGTGCAGCACCTTCAGCAGGCGCTCGAACAGCGCGTCGCGCTGGCCGGATCCCGCCTGCTCGAGCGTCACCAGGCCCACGTCGATCTGGGCCAGGTGCTCGCGCGCCTCTTCGCCGAAGATGGCGCGCAACCGTTCGCGGAATGCTTCGTCCGTCATCGCGGGATCAGAACTGGAAGCGGGTCATGGTCTGGCGCAGCGACTGCCCCAGCGCATGCAGGTTGCGCGCCGACGCCTCCGCCTGGCGCGTGCCGGCCGCGTTTTCCGTGCTGGCCTGCTGGATGTTCTCCATCGCCAGCGCCACCTGGTCCATGCCGGCCAGCTGCTGCTGGCTCGACACGGCGATCTGCACCGCCGCCTGCGCCGCCTCCGTCATGTTGTCCGTCAACCCGCGGATCGCCTCGCCGGCCTGGGTCGTCTGCTCGACGCCCTGCGCCACCGTCTTCGCGCCCTGCTCCGTGATCATCACGGCCGCGCCCACGCTCTTCTGGATCTCGCCGAGGATCTCGCGCACCTGGCGCGTGGCCTGCCGCGACTGCTCGGCGAGGCTCTTGACTTCCTGCGCCACCACGGCAAAGCCGCGGCCATGCTCGCCGGCCTTGGCGGCCTCGATGGCCGCGTTCACGGCCAGCAGGTTCGACTGCTCGGCCAGGCCGGCGACCGTCGCCGTGATCTCGCCGATGGCGTGGCTGCGCTCGGACAGGCGCACGACGGTGGTCGCGATGGCTTCCATTTTCTCCTGGATCGACGCCATGCCTTTCATGCTGTCTTCCAGCGCGCGCCTGCCTTCGGCGGCCCTGCGGGCGGCCTGCTGGGCCGCCTCCGACACGGCACGCGACTTCTCGGACGCCAGCACCGACGTCTGCTTGACCTCTTCGACGGTGGCCGTCGTCTGGCTTACCGCAGCCGCGGTCTCGGCCGTGCTGGCCGCCGCCTGCGCGGTGCTGGACAGGATCTCGCCCGCGGCGCCGCTCAGGGTCGCGACGCCGCGCGTCGTCTCGGCCGCGAGCGTGCGCCACGACTGCACCATGTCGCCCAGCGCGCGCATCAACTGTCCGACCTCGTCGCGGCTCGTGCCGGCCGGGACGTCGCCGCGCAGGTCGCCCGTCGCGATGCGCGCGGCCGCGGCGGTCGCGTCGCGCAGCGGGACGGCGATGGCGCGGTTCAGCCAGACCGTCTTCGCGAACGCCAGCAGGACGACCGCCAGGTTCAGGACGATCAGCGTCGCGCCCGCGGTCTCCACGAGCGCCTCGCCGTCGCGCATCCGGGACCTGGCTTCCTGCATCTGCTTTGCCGCGATCTCGTCGGCAACGGTCCTGAGCCGGTCGAACGTGTGCTGCAGGCGCCCCGTCGCGGCCTCGCCGGCCGCAGCGCGCTGCCCGGCCCGCACCTGCGGGAGCACGTCGTTGTCGCGCACGGCGCCGTATTCCTGGTAGGCGTTGACGAAACGCGCAAAGTCCGCGGCAAACGCCGGGTCGGCGTCCTTGTGCGCGGCGAGTTCCCCGAGCAGCCCCCGGATCGCGCCTTCCTCGGCTTCGAGCTGGCGCCCGAAGCCCGCCTGGGTGCTGCTGCCCGCGACCAGCGTCGACAGCAGCGCGACGCGTTCGCGGTTGATGGCGCTGCGCAGCTCGAGCACCTTCATCGTGATCGCCAGGTCGTCGTTGTACAGGCGCTGCTGCAATGCCCGCTGGCGCGCGAGTCCCTCCCACGACGAGTAGCTGGACAACGCCATCGCCACGACGATCAATCCGAAACCGAGCATCAGTTTCCCGCGGGTGGAAAGGTCGGAAAGGGCGCGCATGGGAATCTCCTGTTGTTATTGGTGGTCTGTATTCGCGATCAGCGCGGAATCGGCAAGCAGGCGCCGCGCGTCGAGCAGCGCGGTGCGGTCGGGGGCAACGCCCAGCAGGTAGCCGGCGTCGGGGTCGGCCAGCAGCGGCAGGTCGTGTCCCAGATGATCGTCCGGATAGCGGCGGGTGCCGTCGATCGCGTCGGCCAGCACGGCGAAACGGTTGTCCTCGCCGCGCAGCACGATCAGCGCGCCCGGCTCGGCCAGTTCGGTCAGCGGCAGCGCGAGCAGCGCGCGCAGGTCGACGACGGCCAGTACCTCGCCTTCCCACATCGTGATGCCGGCAACGACACCGGACACGCCGGGCAAGGCCGTCAGCGGCAGCGCCGGCAGCACGCGTGCGACCCAGGCCGCGTCGAACGCATAGCGCTCGCCCCCGCAGCGGAACGCCAGCACCTCGATGCCGGCGGGCTGTGCCTGCACCGGCGCGGCGCCGGCAACGGCCAGCGCGGCGGCGCGCCCGGCGAGCACGCGCTCCTGGACACCGGGGTCGGCGCGGTCCAGCGCGGCCAGCCTGGCGGCCGCCGCTTCGAGCCGGCGCGACAAGGCTTCCCAGTCGAAGGCGGCCGTCATGACATCCGCTCCAGCCACGCCGCCGCGGCGCCGCCCAGTTCAGCGTCGGCGCCGGCGCCGGCGAGCCTTCGGCAGTCGCGCAACAGGCTGCGCGCGCGCGGCCGCCGGCCCGCGGCGTCTTCGATCAGCGCCCACAGGTAATGGCCGAACGCGCTGTCCGGTTCGAGGTACAGCAGGCGCCGCACGCAGTGGCGCGCGAGGGCCGGATCGCCATGCTCCAGCGCGAACAGCGCGGCACGCTGCTGCAGCGGCGCCGACAGCGCCTCGGCCTCGACGGCACGGCGCAGGCATTGCAGCGCCTCCTCGCGCCCGGCCGTTTGCGCCAGCGCGTGCACGCGGTCCATCGCCGCGACGGCCGCCGGCACCGGCGCGGTCGGCGCGGCGGCGGGCAGCGGCTCGGGACGGCGGGCCTGCACGACCGGCGCGATGGCGGGCGCCACCGGCGCGGGCACGGGCAGCGCGTCCTTGCGGAAGAACACGGCATCCTCGAGGAACACGGGCGTAAAACCGTCGAACAGCCGGGTCGACGCTTCGCTCGCGTTCACCACGAGCCAGCCGCCGTCGACGAGACAGGCGCGCAGGCGGGCGATGACGCGGGCCGCCTGCGCCGGCGCGAAGTACATCAGGACGTTGCGGCAGAAGATGACGTCCTGCGCCAGCGTGCCCGTGCCGGCGGAGGGATAGACGTCGGCGGCGAGGTTCAGGTTCGCAAAGCGGACCTGGGCGCGCAACGACGCGTCGACCTCGTAGCGGCCGTCGCCCAGCGGCCGGAAGAACGCCCCGAGGTCGGCCGGGTCGGTGCGGCGGAACGACCAGCGCCGGTAGATGCCCGCACGGGCGACGTCGAGGAAGGCGTCGTTCAGGTCGGTGGCGAGGATGTCCACCCGTTCGGGCGGCAATTGGGGTACGTCGCGGCGCAGCGCCAGCGCGATCGAATACGGTTCCTCGCCCGTGCAGCAGCCGGCGCTCCAGATGCGCAAGGGGCGCGTCGCGCCGCGCGCCAGCAGTGCGCGCGCCCG
Source organism: uncultured Massilia sp. (assembly GCA_946481275.1). The sequence goes on along the minus strand of CAMLMV010000003.1, from coordinate 70,508 downwards.
GTCGCACACGAGGTCGAAGGCGCGCGGCTCGCGCAGCAGATACGTCTCGCCGACCGTGAGGAAGCGCGCGCACAGGGCGCTGCGGGCGTCGTCCCACGGCCCCGCCAGCAGCCACGACGCGCAGGCCGCGGCACCCGGCAGGCCCAGCGCGCCGGCCATGCGGTCGAGCGCCGCGTCGAACTGGCGGCGCCGCGGGCCCGCGAACGTCAGGCCCGTCGCGGCCTCGACCCGCTGCGCCGCGAGGTCGAATACGTCGCCGACGGTGTCGTCAATGGCGTTCACCCGCCGCCCCCAGCGCCTGCGTCAATTGCGCCCGTTCGTGGTCGAACAGGAACCGGGCCGGGTCGATCACGAGGCACAGCCCGTCCGGCAGGCGCACCACGCCGTCGACATAGGCGGCGGTCCCCGCGGCATCCGGCCAGGCGCTGTCCGGGACCGCCGTGCCGGGACCATTGACGCCGTCGACCACGAGCGCGCACAGGACCCCGTCCATCTCGACGATGAGGAATTGCTGGGCGGGTGTGATGACGGTCGGGCGGCCGGTGGCGCGCAGGGCGAAATCGAGGACGGTGACGGTGTCGCCGGCCACGTCGAGCACGCCGAGCACGATCTCGGACGCTCCCGGCAACGGCACGGGCCGCGCGCTGAGCACGGCCCGCCGCACCGCTGCCAGCGGCACCGCAAAGCGCTGCCCCCGGCAGCTGAACTCAAGGATCTGCAATGCTGCCGGTTGCCGCGAGGGCAATGCCGCTTCGGACGCAAAAGCGGAGGGATTCATGATCGTCTCCTGTCGATGCGATGCCAGGCGACCGCTGGCATTTTCGTTCGCATGAGGCTGATCGTAACGGACCTTGAGACCGGCGTCTCACCGCCGCGGTGCGTGCTCTGGATGTATGTACAGGCACTCCATGCAGGAAGAATGGCTAAACCTGTAGATTTCCTGAAATTTCTAGCAATAAATCGCCCATGCGCATCTTAAAATACCGCAAATCCGGTAATTCTGTCGCAAATTAAACGACAACCGTTATCGATATAATGTTGCTAAAAGTTGACATTTCGCACAGCGTGCAACGAATCAACTTTCCAGATGGGCCAGCTTGCCCAGGCAGCGGCGCTGGAAGCTGTCGAGTCCGTCCGTGACGAGCGCGTCGTCTTCCGCCACGGTGCCGGCGTCGATCAGCAGGCGCAGCTTGGCGATGCGGTCGCCCTGCGCGAGTGCGCGCGCGAGGTTGGACGCCTCCGGCGCGCCCGCCTGTTCGATCGCCTGCGCGACCTCCGCCGGGAATTCCCAGTGGCGCGCGATGGCGGCCGACATCTGCCGCCCCAGCGCCAGCAACTGGCTGCTGAATTCGGCGGAACCGGGAACGGCGCGGTCCGGGCACAGGCGGAACGCGACGATCAGGCCCACATTCTGCATCAGGCCGGCCAGGTACGCTTCGAATCCGCCGGCGGGAATCCCGGGCGCGACGAGGCTCGCGGCCAGCGCACACCGCTCGGACTGGTCCCACACGTGCGGCGCCACGCGGCGCGCGAAGCCGTCCGAATCCATGTTGATGACGGGCCGGAACGCGACGCGCGCCAGCACCATGCGCAGGCCGTTCTGCCCCAGCAGCTTGATGGCGGCCTCGACGGTGTCAACCTTCGTCATGGGACGATAATATGCGCTGTTTGCCTCACGGATCACTTCCGCCACGAGGACGGGATCCTGCACGACGAGGCGCGACAGTTCCGTGATCGACACGTCTTCCTCGCCCAGGCTGCCGAGCAGCTGGGGAATCACTTCGGGGACGCGCGGCACGAGCCCGGCCGCGTCATCGGGACGGGCGGCGAGCGCCCGGACCTCGTCGAGGATCGCGTTTTCCACGTCGGGCGCCGCGTCGAAGCGGGCCGAGCCCGTCAGCCAGCGGTAATACGCCGCATCGATGTCGTGGACGATACGCTCCAGCTGCCGTGCCTGCTCCAGTTTCTGCTCGCCGGCCCTGGCCGCCCCTGCGGACTGGCCGGCACCGCCGTCCGAACCGCCCATCAAACGAGAAATCCAACCCATGTGTCACCCCGCGCCAACGTCAATATTGTTATGCGTTGGATTGTGTCAAAGAAATTGCCTTATGGCAATTCATTCCACATATTGGGATCGATTTCACGGCATCGGGGCAGGTTTTCCCGCCGATCCGGGCAGGCTACCGGTTCAGAACAGGCGGATGTTCCCGTCTTCGTCCCAGTCGACGCGGGTGATGCCCGGCTCGTCCTGCTCGAGGCGGCGCAACACGTCGTCCTGCCCGCTCGCCGGCGCCGGGCGCGGCGGGGCGAGCCGGTCGCGGCGCGCGAACCCTTCCCGCACCGTCGCGACCAGTTCCTCCTGCTGCCACGGCTTGGCCAGGTAGCGGAACACTTCGGCGCGGTTGACGGCGTCGGCGACCTCGAGGATTTCCGTCGTGGCGGACACGACGATGCGGACCGCTTCCGGCTGCAGGCCCTTCATGAGCTGGAGCACGTCGGCGCCGTTCAGGCCGGGCATGCGGTAGTCGGAGATGACGACGTCGAAGTCCTGTTCGCCGGCACGGAGCACGGCGGATTCCGGTTCGTCGAACGCTTCGATCACGACGTCGTCCGACGGGAATGCCGCGCGCAGGGTGCGCCGCAGGGCGCTCAGCACGGACGGTTCGTCGTCAAGAATGAGAATGCGGCGCATCGGTGGACCCTGACTTCACGAAAAGTTGCAATTGAATCGACGAGCGGCGCTCGTACTCGGCGAGCTGTTTCAGCATCCGGTCGGACAGGACATGGTCGGCCGACAGCAGCAGCGTCCCTTCCGGCGACAGCAGGTCGCGGCTGAGCACCATGCCCGGCTTGAGCTGGTCCACGCCCGCCGCGACTTCGGCGATCACCTCGGCCACGCTGCGCCCGGTGCGGATATCGTAGAACGCCTCGACGACGGCCGGATCGTAGCGCTTGCCGCGGCTTTCCGCGACGAGTTCCGTCGCCTGTGCCGCATCCGCGCGGCGCTGCGCGAGCAGGCCCCGCTGCAGCGCCTCGAAATCGTGGGCCACCGCCAGGATGCGCGCGCCGAGCGGAATGTCGAAGCCGGCCGTGCCTTCCGGGAAGCCGGCGCCGTCGAAGCGCTCGCGGTGGGCGCCGATGATGCGTGCCGCTTCGCGCAATTCTTCCAGCGGCATCAGGATCTGCTCCCCCAGGTGCGGGTATTTGCGGTAGAGCCCGAGGTTGTCGCCTTTCAGCACCGATTCCGGGATGCCGATCAGGCCGTCGGGAAAACCGGTTTTGCCGATTTCATGCAGCAGGCCCGCCACGAAGATGTCCTGCGCCTCGCGGGCCGACAGGCCCATGCGCAAGGCGATGCGGCGCGCCAGGTCGGCCACCCGGCGGCCGTGGCCGGGCACGGCGCCGGCGCGCGTCTCCACCATGCTCGAGAACACCTTGATGAGCGTGAGGAAGTTGTTCTTGAGGCGCTCGTGCGACGCCTGCAGCGATTTCTGGGCCGAGGACAATTCCGCCGTCCGGTCGCGGACGCGCTGCTCCAGGTTCGCGTTCAGGTCGCGCAGCTGCTCGTTCTGCTGGCGCGTCAGTTCTTCCAGCCGGATCTTTTCGCGCTGCAGCGACTGGCGTTCCAGCGCGTCGCGCACGACGAGCAGGATCGCCTCCTCGTTCCACGGCTTCGTGATGTAGCGGTAGACCTCGCCGCGATTGATCGCGCCGACGGTCGCCTCGTGGTCGGCGTGGCCCGTCAGCAGCAGGCGCAGCGTGTCCGGCCAGCGCTGGCGCACGCGTTCCAGGAATTCGGTACCGTTGATTTCCGGCATCTGCATGTCGGAGATCACGATGTCGACGTGCTCTTCTTCCAGCACGGCCCAGCCGGCCGTGGCGCCGCCCGCGACCAGCACCTTGTAGTTTTCGCGGCGGAACAGGCGGCGCAGCGCGGCGAGGATGTTCGGCTCGTCGTCGACGCACAGGATCGTGGCCGCGGGCGCATCCGTGCGCGCGGTGGCGGATAACATGTTCATGACTGAGTAGTGTCGTTCATAGCTAATCTTGCATCAAAAGCCGGCATGCTTCCTCGAACTGCCCTTCCGTCTCGCGGCACACGGCCTGCAGTTGTTCCGGCAACAGGCCGAGGTTGGCCGCGGCCACGCCGGCCATGCGTCCGTTCGGGTCGAGCGCATGCACCAGCCCGTTGGCCACGTGCACGACGCCGGGGATGTCGGCCAGGTCGGCCTCGGCCGGCGCATGGTGCCGGCCGATCGCGCGCTGGATCGCCGGCGGAAACTTCCACGCCTCGGCCAGCAGCTGGCCGGCGCGCTCGTGGTCCACGCCGAGCACGCGCCGCTCGACCGCGGAGAGGCCCGCATCGTCGTACTCCGCGATCACCCGCGCATACTGGCCGGGAAAGCTGATCGCCAGCACGAGGCGGCCGATGTCGTGCAGCAGGCCGCCGATGAAGGCGGCATCCTGGTCGAGCCCCGCGTGGCGCGCAAGGCTCCGGGCGCACAGCGCGGTCGCGATCGAATGGCGCCAGAAGTACGCGACGTCGACCCTGGGCTGGCCGGCGCCGCCGAAGCGGTCGATGACGGTGCTCGCCACGGCCAGCGCCCGCGCGCTGTCGAACCCCAGCACGACGATCGCCTGCTTGACCGTCTTGACCTTGGCCGGCAGGCCGTAGAACGACGAATTCGCGAGGCGCAGGATCTTCGCGGCCAGCGCCTGGTCGCGCGACATCTTTTCCGCCAAGGTCGTCACGTCGACGTCCTCGTGGCCGAATGAACTGATCAGGTCGAGCACGATGGACGGCAGCGCCGGCAGGTCGCGCAGGCGCTGCACCACCTGGGTGAGTTCCACCATGGTCGTCGTCATGCCGGCGCCGCCATCCGGTCCTGCTCGATGACGATCAGCCAGCCCCGCGACTGCGTGCCGTTGCCCATCGGCTGCACGCGGGCATGGAGCCGCTGCTCTCCGAGCCGGTGTTCGAACGCGAAACTGCCGCCGTCCGACATCGGCTCGGGCAGTTCCGGGAACAACTGCCGCAGATCGCATCCCAGCACGGGGCCCTGCGCTCCGAACAGCCCGTGGGCCGCCCGGTTGGCCAGCACGATGGTGCCGCCATCGTCGCTCGCCAGCACCGGCACGGGCACGTTGTCGAGCGCCTCGTGCACGATGTCGAGGCTGATCTCGCCCTGCTCGATGTCGCTCTGCTGGCGCGCCAGCACGGATTCCAGCTGGCGGTTCACGGTGGCGAGCTTCTGGTTCGCCGTGCGCACTTCCAGCGTCAGCAGGCGGTTCTCGTTGGCCATCGCGCCATACGCGACGGCTTCCTGGATGTGGCTGCGCAGCTGCTCGTCGTCCCAGGGCTTGGTCAGGAATTTATAGATCGCGCCGCCGTTGACCGCATCCGTGACCGTCTGCAGCTCGGTATAACCGGACAGCACGATGCGCACGGTGTCGGGATACAGCCGGCGCACCTCGCGCAGGAATTCGACCCCGGTCATCTCGGGCATGCGCTGGTCGGACACGATCACGTCGACGGTGTGTTCCTCCAGCAGCTTCAGGCCCTCCTTGCCGCTGTTCGCGGTCAGGATGCGGTAGCCGTCGCCGCGCAGCAGGCGCCGCAGCGACGACACGATGCTCGTCTCGTCGTCGACGAGCAGCAGGGTCGGCTGCGTGCGGTTGAAGCGCAGCAGGCGCGGCGCCAGGCCGGGGCCCGTCTGCAGCAGCGCCGTCATCGCGTCGAACGGCACCGGCGCGGACACGAAGTCGCCCTGCACCGCGTCGCACATGTGGCGCGCCAGGAAATCGCACTGGCCTTCGCGCTCGACGCCGTCGGCGACGACGCGCATGCCGAGGCTGTGCCCCATCGTGACGATCGCATCCACGACCGCCGCGGCGCCGTCGCCGTCGGGCACGCGCGCGATGAACGAGCCGTCGATCTTGAGCACGTCGAGCGGCAGGCGCTGCAGGTTGACGAGGCTCGACGAACCAGTCCCGAAGCCGTCGAGGCCCAGCCGGATGCCCTTGTCGCGCAACCCGCGCAGGCACTCGGCCAGGCGGTCCACGTCGTCCGCCAGCAGGTTCTCGGGCAGCTCCAGGTCCAGGCAGGTCGGCGGCACGCCCGCGTCCGCGAGCGCGGGCAGGATCGCGCCTTCCAGGTCGCACATCGCGAGCTGGCGCGCCGTCAGGTTCACGCCCACGCGCAGCGCCGTGAATCCCTGCGCGCGCCACTGCGCCGCATGCGCGGCCGCATGGCGCAGCACCCAGTCGGCCAGCGGGCCGCCCAGGCCGCACTCTTCCGCCACGCCGAGCAGGATGGCCGGCGGCACCGTGGCGCCGTCGTGGTCGAGGCAGACCGACGCTTCCACGGCGCAGATCGTGCCGCTGACGAGGTCGACCCGCGGCCGGTAGCGCAGGGACAGGCCGTCGCCCGCGAGCGCCTCGCGCAGCGCGAAGCCGATGCGCAGCCGGTCGAGGCCACCGTCCCCGGGCAGCGCGTCGTCCCAGTGCTGCGTGCCCGCACCCGCTTCCTGCGCGCACGCGAGGGCGCGGTCGGCGGCCAGCAGCAGGTCTTCCGCCGTGCCCCCGCTCAGCGGGAACGCGGCGCCGCCCACGCAGCAGGTCACGTACACGCTGTGCCCGTCGTGCTCGAACGGCGCCGCCACGGCCTGGGCGATCCCCCCGATGCGCGCCGATACCTGCGGTTGCTCCATCCCTTCCAGCAGCAGCAGGAACTTGTCGCCGCCGTCGCGCGCGACCGTCACATCCGGCCCGACGGCACCCTCGATGCGGCGCGCGATCTCGACCAGGATGCGCTCGCCGGCCTTGTGGCCGACCAGCGCGTGGACGCGCTTGAACAGGTCGAGCTGCAGCGCCGCGACCTGCACCGGACGCTGGGCGCGCGCGGCGCGGCGCAGCGCGTGCTCGAGACGGTCGCGGAACAGGGCGTGGTTCGGCAGGCCCGTGAGCACGTCGTGCGTCAGCGTGAACTGCAGGTCGCGCTGCGACACCGTCTCCATCGTCACGTCGCTGCCCAGGATCAGGATACCGGCGCCGCCCTCCGACGCGCTGTGCGGCACGGGTTGCGCCACGAAGTCGACATAGCGCAGTTGCAGCGCGCCGCCGGGACCGGCCAGCCGCACCGGCCAGGCGCGCTGCACGACCGGTTCGCCCGTGGTCAGGGCCGATTTCAGCAGCGTCACGACGCCCTGCTCCGTCACTTCCGGCAAGGCGATCTCCATCGGCAGGCCGATCAGGTCGGCGCGTCCCACCAGCTGTTTATAGGCGTCGTTCGCGTTGGCGAACACGAGGTCGGGACCGACGAGGAAGGCGACGAAGCCGGGAGCACGTTCGAGCCATTCGAGGGCGACATGGCCCTCGGGGCAAGGCAGCGCGGATGCCGCCTTCGGCGCGGAAAGATGTTGGGTGGCTGCATTCATGGCAGTTTGGCAATACTCGATGAGCTTGAGAGAAATCAAGCCTTATGTCGAGAATATAGAACATTGCCGTAGGGAATGTTCACATATTTGTGGAAACTGTGTCTCTGCGAATACAGTCTGGACGCTCTGGCAACGCTATACGGTACGCGAGTACTGCATCCTTTGCAACGGTACGGCCGCCGGCTTGCCGAAATAATCATCGAACACCATGCAGATGTTCCGCACCAGCAGCCGGCCCTTCGGCGTGACGGCGATGCGGTCCGGCGCCAGCGTCAGCAGCCCGTCCTTTGCCAGTTCCGCCAGCCGGGCCAGTTCCGGCGCGAAGCGTTCCGCCACGTCGACGTTCCGGCGCGCAGCGAGGTCGCGCAGGTCGAGCGCGAAATCGCACATCAGCTTCTGGATCACGTCGCGCCGCAGCAGGTCGTCGGGAGACAGCGCCAGCCCCCGTGCGACCGGGAGCTCGCCGCGGTCGAGCCGCGCGTAATACGGCTCGAGCGATTTCTCGTTCTGCGCATAGGTGCCGGCGACCGCGCTGATGGCCGACACGCCGCAGGCGACCATGTCGATGTCCGCGTGCGTCGAATAACCCTGGAAGTTGCGGTGCAGGGTGCCGTCGCGCTGCGCGCGCGCGAGTTCGTCGTCGGGCCTTGCGAAATGGTCCATGCCGATGTAGACGTAGCCGGCGGCGTCGAGCCGCTCGATGCACAGGCCCAGCATCGCCAGCTTGGTCGCGCCATCGGGCAGGTCCTCGTCGCGGATCAGCTTCTGCGACTTGAACAGCTGCGGCATGTGCGCATAGTTGTAGACGGAGATGCGGTCCGGCGCCGCGGCGACGACCTTGTCCAGCGTCGCGGCCATCGTGGCGACGTCCTGCAGCGGCAGGCCGTAGATCAGGTCGATGCTGACGGAACGAAAGCCCGCCTCGCGCGCCGCCGCGATGGCATCAACCGTCAGCGCTTCCGGCTGGATGCGGTTGACGGCGCGCTGCACGTCCTCGTCGAAGTCCTGCACGCCCAGCGACAGCCGGTTGAAGCCTTGGCGGCGCAACGTGCGGATGCGGCGCGCGTCCACCGTGCGCGGGTCGATCTCGATCGAGAACTCGCCCGCGTCGTCGGCCGCGAACGCGTAGCGGCTGCGGAGATGCCCCAGCAGGTCGCCCATCTGGGCATCGTCCAGGTACGTGGGCGTGCCGCCGCCGAAATGCAGCTGCTCGACGAGCGCGCCGTCCGCGAACAGGCTTGCCTGCAGGTCGATCTCGCGCAGCAGGTAGCCCAGGTATGTCGCGGCCTTCGCGCGGTCGTGCGTGATGATCTTGTTGCACGCGCAGTAGTAGCACAGCGATTCGCAGAAAGGGATGTGCACGTACAGCGACAGCGGCTTGCCCGGCCGCGCCGCGGCGGCGAACTCGCGGGCGCCGAACGCCGGGGTAAACCGGTCCGCGGTGGGGTACGACGTGTAGCGCGGGCCGCGCTGGGTCATGCGGGCGATCAGGTCCGCGTCGAATTCGATGGTGGGTTGCATGGTCACTCCGGTTCAGCCTTCGCGGCCGTCGATGCGGGCAGAAGTCAGGTAAGGCACATACACGGCCAGGTAGGCGAGGAAGGCGGCGCTCCAGCACACGGTGGCGAGCACCAGGCCCGCATCGCGCCAGGCCGGTACGATGCCGGCGGCGAAGCGCAGCACGACGGCCGCCTGCACGAGCACGAACATCGCGGTCTCGCCGCGGCCGGCCTTCAACGGACGGCCCGTGTGCCCCAACGCCGTGCGGGTGATCATGCCCATGACCAGGCCGGCGAGCGCGCCGACCGTCAGCACGTGGAGCGCGGCACTCCCCGTCACGACGCCATACTGGGCCAGCGCCAGCAGCAGGAAGCCGAACGGGATCCAGAAGTACGACACGTGCAGGATCCACAGCAGCGGATTGCGCCACGTGCGCCACGGTTGCCAGCCGAGCAGGCGCACGGCCTGGCCGATGGCCGCGAACAGCGCGAGGCTGGCCGTGACGGGCGCCGGCAGGCCGAACGTCCACGCGAGGCCCGCCAGCACGGTCAGCGCCAGCGCCCATTTTTCGCGGCGCGCATCCTGCACGGGCTGCGTGCCCGGCGCGCCGTTGCGGGTAAACATGGGGATCACGCGGCCGCCGATCACGACCTCGATCACGACGATCAGCAGGATCGCGGCGTGCACGGGCGCCAGCGGATCGACGTGCATCCAGCCCAGGGCGGCCGCGTGGTAGCACACATTGGTCAACGTGAGCAGCGCGAGCAGGCCGACGAGGAACATGTTGCGCATGTTCCCCGACTGCTTCAGCACCTGGAACAGCGGCCACGCGGCGATCGGGAGGAACGCGGCGTCCACGATGGCGCCGGCGACGGGCGGCGCGGCCAGCATGGCGATCCGCCCCGCCACCCACACGCCGGCGATGGCGGCGAGCAGCCGGCCGCGCGGCGTCCACAGCTTCGTCCAGTTATAGCCGGCCGTGTACAGGAAGCCGACGACGACGGCCAGCGCGAAGCCGAACACCATCTCGTGCATGTGCCACAGCATGTCGACGCGGGCCGGGACGCGCAGGCCCGCCTGCGCCGCGATCCACAGCGGCACGGCGAGCGCGCCGAACGCGGCGGCCAGCAGGTAGAACGGGCGGAAGCCGAGCGCGAACAGCGGCGCGCCGTGGCCGGGTACCGGCGCGGGACGGGCTTCTTCGATGGTCATGAGGGCCATGGCGGCCTCCTTTTTTAAGTGGTATCTCCACTGCATGTTATGAGCCGCCGCCGCGCCGGACAATCGGCCAAAGTGACTAGTCCGTACGCATTCCTAAACTGGGTCAAGCATTTCAAATAAAGCTGCATTTGCAATGCAACTATTGTCGGGTTTCGTCGCACAATGCGGTGCATCGATCAACCACAGTGAAGGAAAAAGCCATGCACGCTACACGCAGACTATGGACCTGGCTGGCGATCATCTGTGTACTCTCCTTCGGCACGCTGCTGTTCGTGGGCCGGGAGATCTACCTGAAGGCGCCGCCGATCTCGGGACAAGTCCTCGACCACCAGGGCCGCGTCATCTACACCGGCGAACAGATCAAACGGGGCCAGCAGGCCTGGCTCGCCGCCGGCGGCCAGCAGTTGGGCACCGTGTGGGGCCACGGCAGCTACGTCGCCCCCGACTGGTCCGCCGACTGGCTGCACCGCGAAGCCGTCGCCCTGCAGGACCGACTGGCCGAGCGCAGCCACGGGAAGCCGTACGCGCAGCTGGACGCGGTCGCACGGGGCGGTATCGACGCGCTCGCGCAGGACGCCCTGCGCCGCAACACGTACGATGCGGCCGCCGACACCTTGAGCCTGTCCGCCGAGCGCACCGCCGCCATCGCGGCCGTCGCAAGCCATTACGCAGGCCTGTTCGGCACCGATCCGAAACTCGACAAGCTGCGCGAACAGTACGCGATGAGCGCCGGCTCCCTGCCCGCCCTCGATGACCGCACGGCGCTGACCGCCTTCTTCTTCTGGTCGTCCTGGTCCGCCGCGACCGACCGTCCGGGCGAGACCGGCCTGTCGTACACGAGCAACTGGCCCCACGAACCGCTCGTCGGCAACACCCCGACGGCCGGCGCCGGCATCTGGTCGGTCGCCAGCATCATCGTCATGATCGGCGCCATCGCCGGCATGGTGCTGTTCCACTCCGCGCAGCCGGAAGAAGCGGACCCGAAGCCGCCCAAGGACGACCCGCTGTTCAAGCTGAAGGCGACGCCGTCGATGAAGGCCACCCGCAAGTACTTCGCCGTCGTGGTCGCGCTGATCCTCGCCCAGGTGGGCATGGGCGTCGTCACCGCGCACTATTCCGTCGAGGGCCACAGCTTCTTCGGCATCCCGCTGGGCGACATCCTGCCGTTCACGATCAGCCGCACGATCCACACCCAATTCGCCGTGCTGTGGATCGCCACCGCGTGGCTCGCGACGGGCCTGTACATCGCGCCCGCCATCTCCGGCCATGAGCCGAAGTTCCAGGCGCTGGGCGTCAACGTGCTGTTCTACGCGCTGCTGTTCATCGTCGCCGGTTCCACCGCGTGCGGCTGGCTCGGCACCCTGCAGCACCGCGGCGTCGACTTCAGCTTCTGGCTCGGCAACCAGGGCCTGGAATTCACCAGCATGGGCCGCGTGTGGCAATACCTGCTGTTCGCCGGCCTGCTGTTCTGGGCCTTCCTGCTCGGCCGCGGCCTGTGGCCCGCGCTGCGCAAACCCTCCGAGAGCCGCGGCCTGATCGCCATGGTGTTCCTGGCGGCCGTCTGCATCGGCGGCTTCTACGCCACGTCGCTGACCTGGGGCCAGCATACGCACTACGCCATGGTCGAGTACTGGAGGTGGTGGCTCGTGCACCTGTGGGTCGAAGGCTTCTTCGAAGTGTTCGCCACGGCCGTCATCGCCCTGCTGTTCACCCGCCTGGGCCTGATCCGCGCGGCCAGCGCCAACGCCGCCATCGTGCTGGAGACCATCGTGTTCCTGTTCGGCGGCATCCTCGGCACGCTGCACCACCTTTACTTCACGGGCACCCCGACGGCCGTGATCGCGATCGGCGCCATGTTCTCGGCACTGGAGGTCGTGCCGCTGTCGATGATCGGCATCGAAGCCTGGCGCAACTACCAGCGCACGAAGGCCGCGCCGTGGGTCGCGAACTACCGCTGGGCGATCCTGTGCTTCATCGCCGTCGGCTTCTGGAACACGGTGGGCGCGGGCCTGCTGGGCTTCTCGATCAACACCCCGATCGCGCTGTACTACATGCAGGGCCTGAACATGACGGCCGCGCACGGCCATGCCGCCCTGTTCGGCGTGTACGGCATGCTCGGCGTGGGCCTGATGCTGTTCTGCCTGCGCGGCCTGACGGACCGCCTCGCCTGGTCGGACGCCCTCCTCAAGCCGATGTTCTGGCTGCTGAACCTCGGCCTCGCGATGATGGTGTTCATGGCGCTCGTCCCGGCCGGCATCTACCAGGCCTGGGCCAGCATCACGAAGGGCATGTGGTTCGCGCGCTCGCCGGAAGTGATCCACTCCCCGTTCATGGAGAACATGGTGTGGCTGCGCGTGCCGGGCGACGTCGTGTTCGCGGTGGGCACCGTGTTCCTCGCGCTGTTCGTGCTGCGGGCGGTGCGCCGTCCGGCACGACCGGTCGAGGTACCCATCGAGATCGCCGGCCGGCCCGCCGCCAGGGCCGCCCGCGTCACCACCAAAGCCTGATGCGACGGGCGCCGGAGCGGACATGCGTCTCACCGAACATACCGACTACGCCCTGCGCGTGCTGATGTACCTGGGGACCAACGGGGGCCGCCTCGCCACGACGGGCGAAGTGGCGACCCTGCACGGGATCTCCCATCATCACCTGACGAAGATCGTCAACGAACTGGGGCACGCGGGCTTCATCGAGACCGTGCGGGGCCGCTGCGGCGGCATCCGCCTCGCCCGCGCGCCCGCGGACATCACCGTCGGCGACGTCGTGCGCCACACGGAGCCCGATTTCCACCTCGTCGCCTGCCTGGACGGCCGCGCCCGCGCGTGTCCGCTCGCGCCGGCGTGCGTGCTGAAAGGGGCGCTGTGCCGCGCGACGGCCTATTTTCTCGAGTCGCTGGACGGCATCGCGCTGTCCAGCCTCATCGCACCATCATGAACGATCTTCTCGACCTGCGGGCCCTGCCCGCCCCCGAACCCATGGAGCGCGTGCTGGCCGCGCTCGACAGCCTCCCGGACGGCGCGCGGCTGCGCGTGCTGCTGGCACGCGAACCGCACCCGCTGTACGGCATCCTCGCGCGCAGCGGTTACCGCTGGCAATCCGAGTGGCGGGACGACGGCTGCCTCGTGACCATCGCGCGGGACGCCTGATGCGGCGCGCCCTCGACTACACCCGCCTCCCGCCGCCCGCCGTGCCGCTCGCGTTCCTGCTCGCGGCGCCGTGGTTCGGCGTGGCGGCGGGCGGCGTCGTCGCGTGGCATGGCGCGGCCGTCTTCGCGTCGCGCTGGACCGCGCCGGCGCTGGCGGCCGTGCACCTCGTCACGCTGGGCTTCCTGACGATGACCATGGCGGGCTCGCTGCTGCAGATGCTGCCGGCCGTGGCCGGGCTGGCGCTGCGCGGCACGTCCCGCCTCGCCGCCTGGAGCTGCCCGCTGCTGGGCGCGGGCGCCGCGCTGCTGGCGGCCGCGTTCCTGTCCGGGCAGGCGCGCCTGTTCGCGCTGGCGGGGGCGGTACTGCTGGCGGCGTTCGGTGCGTTGCTGGCCTGCCTGCTGCCCACGCTATGGCAACGAACACGCGCCGCCGCCGTCGTCCACATCGCCGGCGGCATGTGCGCGGCCGTCGCGGCGCTGCTGGCGTGCGTCGTGGCCGGCCTGCTCCTCGCGGGCTGGCTCGCGGGCGGCCCGGCCGTCCCCGTGCTGCCGCTCGTCGATACCCACGCGGCGCTGGGCCTGGCCGGCTGGGTCGTGGCGCTCGTGATGGCCGTGTCGTTCCAGGTGATCCCGATGTTCCAGGCGACCGACCCGTTTCCGCCGCTCGCCGCGCGCGTGCTCGTGCCGCTCGTCTTGATCGCATTGGCCGGCTGGATCGCGGGCCGCTGGCTGGACGCACCATGGCGTGCCGTGCCCGCGCTGGCCGGCGCGGCCGTCGTCACCGCCTACGCCGGCCTGGCCGCGGCCCTGCTCCTGCGGCGGGAACGCACGCGCACCGCGGCCGGCACGCGCTACTGGCTGCTGTCGCTCGCGGCGCTGGCCGGCGCCGCCTGGCTGTTCGCGTGGCCGGGCGAAGCATCGGCCCCACTCGTCGGCGTCTGCTTCCTCGCGGGCTGCGCGATGTCCGCCGTGAACGGCATGCTCTACCGGATCGTGCCGTTCCTCGTGTGGCACCACCTGCGCGCCCGCCTGCCGCCGGACGTGGCGGCGCCGAAATTCGCGGAACTCATCCCGCCGGACTGCCTGCGCACGCAATGCCGCTGGCACGCCGCGGCCGTCGCCGTGCTGCTCGCCGCGTGCGTGGTGCCGCCGCTGGCGTCAGGCGCCGGCCTGTTGCTGGCCGTTGCCTGCCTGCGGCTCGGCATCGACCTCGCGGCGCCCGTGCTGCGCCACCGCCCCAACCTTGCGCTTTGACCGCCGCGCCCAGCCCAGCGTGCCGAGGCCCAGCGCGAACAGCGCCGCCATGGCGGGCTCCGGCACGTCGCCGGCGGGCGGCGCCTGCAGGACGAAGGACAGGTTGTCCGCATAGCCATCGTTGTCGTCCGAAACGAGGCGCTCCATCGACAGCCAGAACGACAGCTTGCGGGTGCCGGTCGGGACGAAGCCGTCGGTCTCGCGGTACATCAGGCCGGTCTCGTCGTTGCGGTCCTGCGGCGTCACCGGGCCGAGCATCGAGCTCCCGATCTCGTTGTCGAATTCGTCGAGGAACTGCACGTAGAACAGGGCGTTGTCGCCCTGGTCTTGCCAGCCGCCGAGCCAGCCGGTCAGCGCGTAGGACGTGTCCCGGGTCGTCGCCGTGCCGAAGTCGAGCGTCTGGTAACCGACCGCATACTGGCCGAATCCGGCGAACATCCTGTTGCCGCGGTCAAGCGGTCCCGGTTGCGTAGGCAGTACCCAGCTGCTGCCGTAGTCCACGGACTGGAACGGGTTGTAGCCCGCGTAGCCGGTCCAGCCGGCGGTACCGGCTTCCGCGTCGCCGTTGACGACGAGGTTGCTGCCGTAGACGACGGCGGCCTGGCTGTTGCACGCCGCGGCGAGCAGCGCGGCCGCGATGAGGAATCGAATGTGCATGGGAATCTCCTGGTCAAACGATACGGTACTGGTCGAGTTGCGCGGCGCCCTGCATCGCGGGATCGCTGATCGACGGCAGGCCGTTTTCCAGGTGTCCCGCGAAGCGCCGCAGCCAGCCGGGCATGCCGTTCACGCGCGCGCTGAAGTCGTACCAGTTGGCGGTCTGCGCCAGCGACAGGCGCAGGGTGCTTCTCGAGCGCGCCGGCACGCGCACGTCGGGAATCCGGTTCGTCGTGTACTTGTTGGCGGCGAGCTGGAAGCTGCACGGCTGGCCGCCGTTGTTCACGAAGTCGACGACGAGCTCTCCGGCCCGGCGGTCGGCGCGCACGACCACTTCCGGCAACGCGGCGTCAGGAGGGCGGCGCACGTCGCCCGCGACATGGCGGTGGAAGCCGTTGGGCCCCAGCACCCACAGGTCGTAGGCGGCGCCCGTCGTCCAGCGTCCCGCCAACTGCTTGCCCGCTTCGACGGTGTAGCGGCGCGGGATCTGGTCCAGCGCCAGGCGGTCGTACACGAGGAATACCGCGCCCGCCTCGCCCGCGTTCTCGAACGTGAGGTCGACCACGCTGCCCGCGACGGCCGCCTGCACCTGCAGTTCGTACGGCAGCGCACGCGCCGGCCGCACGCCTGCCGCCTGCACGGGGGCCGACAGCGTCGTCGGGATCGCAGGGACCCTCGTGCTGCCCAGGCTCAGCGCCAGCGCGCGCCGTGCCGCGGTGTCGGGCAAGGTGACCGCGCTGTCGTTCGGGTTCGCGAAGTCGAAGCACGACAGCAGGTTGCCGCTCACCGCACGCCGCCATGGGCTGATGAGCGGTTCGCGCACGCCGAAACGCGCCTCGATGAAGCGGACGATCGACGAGTGATCGCACACCTGCGAATTCACCCAGCCGCCCTTCGTCCACGGGGAGATCACGTACAGCGGCACGCGCGGCCCGAGGCCGTACGGGCGATGCAGGGTGCGCGCATCCGCGCCATTGAGGATGTGGTGGTATTCGCCGGTCGTGTCGACGGTCGACGCGCCGGCGAACCGGGCCTGCGCCGGATCGGGACTGTACGTCGTGTACGACGGGACGGCCGGCGGCGGCATGTGGTCGAAGAAGCCGTCGTTCTCGTCGAAGTTGATGATGAAGACCGTCCTGCTCCAGCTCTCCGGGTTGGCCGTGAGGGCGTCGAGCACGCGCGCAATGTAGTCGGCGCCGGACGCGGGGCTCGACGGCCCCGGGTGCTCGGACCCCTCGGCGGTCGCGACGACCCAGCTCACCTGCGGCAACCGGTTGGCCAGCACATCCGCCTTGAGCAGGTCGAGGTCGCGCGTGCTCACGCCGCGGCTGCGCAGCGACGGCGAATAGCCCGGGCGCTGGTACCACGCGTTGCGGAACGAACGGAAGCCGGCCAGCGAATTGTCGGTGAAGTTGTCCGCCATGTTCTGGTAGACCTGCCAGCTGATGCCGGCCGCTTCCAGGCGCTCCGGATACGTGGTCCACCGGTAGTCGGTGTTCGGATCCGGATTGAAGTCGTCGTGGCTGTTGTCGGTCGACGGGCCGCCCGCGGCGCCCAGCGGGTCGTTATGGCCGGTGAACAGGAACAGCCGGTTGGTGTTGGTCCCGGTCTGCGTGGCGCAATGATAGTGGTCGCAGATCGTGAAGGCGCGGGCGAGCGCGAACTGGAACGGTATGTCGGCCTCCGCGTAATAGCCCAGCGAATGGTTCTGCTTGATCGTGCACCAGTCGTTCATGCGGCCGTGGTCCCACGCCAGCTGCGCATCCAGCCACGCGTGCGGCGTGCCGGCCACGCGCATGACCGGGAAATCCTGCGCGGTATTCAGCCGGAACGGCGCGATGGCGCGGCTCTGCGGCCAGTTGGGCCGGCCCGGCACCGGCGCGCCGCCGGCCGTCTGCTGCACGAAGACCGTCTTGCGGTGGAAGAGATTCTGGCGGTCCATCACGGGAATCGGGAAGGGATCCCCGAATCCCCGCACTCCTTCCAGCGTGCCGAAATAATGGTCGAAGCTGCGGTTCTCCTGGGTCAGCACCACGATGTGCTCGACGTCCCGCAGGCTGCGGGTGCGCTGGTTGGCCGGCAGCGCCAGCGCCTTCTGGATGGCGGGCGGGAAGGAAGCGAGGACGGCACTGGCGCCGCCGGCCTGGGCCAGCGTGCGAAGGAAGCCGCGGCGGCTCATGCGTGCACCATCGTGGCGGGAAACGCGAGATCAGAAAGTTGCATTTGACTCATCCAGGTTGATTATCGGAAATGATGGATTTGATGCTCAGCGAGTCTTTAGCGTAGGCAATGATGATGAAATGTTGATGACAGATTAAGTTTCGCGACCAGTTTGCTCATCTTTATAATTTTTCAAAGTTTTGATTTAGATCAACGATCTGATATCGGTCAAACCGGTAAGGTGGGCCACTGGAACGCTTCCCTTTTCGGAGAATCACATGCCTGACGCTCTTATCGACCTGCGCGGCAAGCGCGGGCTCATTCCCGGCAGCGCCAGCGGCGGCGCGCGCCTCGTGACGTGGTGAGCGATGGACAATACGATCAGCAACCACACGTTCGACGAACTGAAGGTCGGCGACAGCGCGAGCCTCGCGCGCACCCTCACCCGCGCGGACATCGAACTGTTCGCGGTCATGTCGGGCGACGTCAACCCCGCCCACGTGGACGAGGAATATGCGCGGAGCAGCACCTTCCATGAAGTGATCGCGCATGGGATGTGGAGCGGCGCGCTGATCTCCACGGTACTCGGCACGCAGCTGCCCGGTCCCGGCACGGTCTACCTCGGCCAGTCGCTGCGCTTCCTGAAGCCCGTGGGCCTGGGCGATACGGTGACGGTCCTGCTCACCGTCGCCCGGCTCGACGCCGAACAACACCGCGTCACGCTCGACTGCACGGTGACGAACCAGGATGGCCTGCAGGTGGCGACCGGCACGGCGGAGGTCATCGCGCCGGCCGAAAAGGTCGCGCGGCCCCGCATCGCGCTGCCGGAAGTGCGCCTGCGCGAGCGCGGCGGCCGTTACCGCGCGCTGCTGGCGGCCGCGCAGGATGCGCCGCGCTTGCCCACGGCCGTCGTCCATCCGGTCGACACGGTGTCGCTGCTGGGCGCAGTCGAAGCGGCGCGCGCAGGCCTCATCACGCCGGTGCTCGTCGGCCCGGAAGCGAAGATCCGCCTGGCGGCCGCGCAGGCGAACGTCGACCTCGCGCCGTACCGCATCGTGCCGACGCCGCACAGCCACGCGGCCGCCGACGCCGCCGTGGCGCTGGCGCGCACGGGCGAGGTCGGGGCCATCATGAAAGGCGCGCTGCACACGGACGAATTGCTGCACGCCGTCGTCGCCCGCGACACCGGCCTGCGCACGGGCCGCCGCATCAGCCACGTGTTCGCGCTGGACGTGCCCACGTACCCGCGTCCCCTGTTCCTCACGGACGCCGCCATCAACATCTACCCGACGCTGGAAGACAAGCGCGACATCGTCCGCAACGCGATCGACCTGGCGCACGCGCTGGGCATCGCGGCGCCGCGCGTGGCGATCCTGTCCGCGCTCGAGACGGTGTATCCGAAGATCGCGTCGACGATCGAAGCGGCCGCCCTGTGCAAGATGGCGGACCGCGGCCAGATCGAGGGCGCGATCCTCGACGGGCCGATGGCGTTCGACCTCGCCGTGTCGGAAGAAGCGGCACGGACGAAGGGGTTCGTGTCGCCGGTCGCCGGGCGCGCCGACATCCTCGTCGTGCCCGACCTGGAAGCGGGCAACATGCTGGCCAAGCAGCTCGAATACCTGGCGGAAGCGCAGGTGGCCGGCATCGTGCTCGGCGCGCGCGTGCCCATCATGCTCACGAGCCGCGCGGATGGTCCGCTGGCCCGCCTCGCCTCCTGCGCACTGGCCTCCCTGCTCGTGCGCCATTCGGCAGCCCCCGCCGTGATCGGATCGCCATGACGGACAACGCAACTAAAGGTTACGCCTGCATCAATGCCGGCTCGTCCAGCATCAAGTACGCCGTCTACGTGGAACGGGGCGCGGACGTCGTCGCGACCGCGCACGGCCAGGTGGAAGGTCACGGCCCCGCGCAACTGGGCACCATCATCGGCCAGGTCGAGAACCACCTCGCGCCGGCCCGGCTGGCGGCCATCGGCCACCGCGTCGTGCACGGCGGGAATGCCCATGCCGGACCGGCGCTCGTCACGCCCGCGCTGCTGGACGAGCTGAAGGCCCTCGCCCCGCTCGCGCCGCTGCACCAGCCGCACAACGTGGCCGGCATGGAAGCGATGGCGCGCCTCCATCCGGGCCTGCCGCAGGTCGCCTGCTTCGACACCGCCTTCCACCTCGGGAACCCGAGAGTGGCGCGCCTGTACGGCCTCCCTCGCGCGCTTGCGGACGAGGGCATGCTGCGCTACGGCTTCCACGGCCTGTCGTTCACCCATATCGCCGACATCTTGCCCGCGTTCGAACCGCGCGCCCGTGGCCGTGTCGTCGTCGCCCACCTGGGCAGCGGCGCCAGCATGTGCGCCATGGTCGACGGCAGGAGCGTCGCCACGTCGATGGGCTTTTCCGCACTGGACGGCCTGCCGATGGCCACGCGCTGCGGCGCCCTCGACCCCGGCCTCGTGCTGCACCTGCTGCGCGTAAAACGGATGACGCCCGACGCGCTGGAACGCCTGCTGTACCGCGACAGCGGCCTGGTGGGCCTCTCCGGCATCAGCGGCGACATGCGCACCCTGCTCGCGAGCCCGGCCCCGGCCGCACGCGAAGCGGTCGACGTGTTCGTGTACCGGATCGCGCGCGAGCTCGGGTCGCTCGCCGCCGCCGCGGGCGGCCTCGACGTGCTCGTGTTCACGGGCGGCATCGGAGAACACGCGGCGGACATCCGCGCCCGCGTGTGCGAACAGGCGGCGTGGCTGGGCGTGCGCCTCGATGCGGACGCCAATGCCGCCGGCGGCCCGCGCCTGCACACGCCGGACAGCGCCGTCGCCGTGTGGACGCTGCCGGCGGACGAGGAAGCCGTGATCGCGCGCGAGACGAAAGCTGTCGCGGACGCCTATCCCTCGTAGGCGCGCAACCCGTCCGCGTCGAGGATCGCGATGTCGCGCCCGGCCACGCGCACGAGTTCGCGCCGCGTGAGGTCGTTCAGCACGCGCGAAAAATACTCGGGCGTGATGTTCAGGCGCGACGCGACGAGGCGCTTGCTGACGGACAGCCGCACCGTCGCGCCGGATTCGGGCGCATCCTTCAGCAGATAGCCGACGACGCGCTGGCCGCCCGTGTGCAAGGTGTACGCCTCCACGTCCGCCACGAGGCCGTGCAGGCGCCGGCTCATCCCCGCCAGCATGCGCCGCGCGAACGCGGGGCTCTGTTCCAGCTCGGCGAAGATGGCTTCCTTGCGGACGTGCAGCAGCAGGCAGTCCTCCAGCGCCGTCGCCGTCACGAAGTACGGCTTGTCCATGAACATGACGGCCTCGCCGAACGTCTTGCCCGGGCCGAGGATCTCGATGACCTTTTCCTGGCCCTGCGGCGAGATGAACGCCAGCTTGACCTGGCCGTACAGGATCGAATGAAATCCCTCGCACGGGTCGCCCCGCTCGACGATGGTGCGGCCACGGTCGACGTGCTGCTCGGTGGCGGCGGCGCCGACGGCGCGCAGCTCGTCCTCGCCGAGGTCGGAAAACAGCGGCAGGCGGCGCAGGAAGGTGCAAGGATCGATTGTGGCCACGGTCGCGGGAGAAAATAGTCGGGATACCGCCATTCTCGCGCGTACGATGGCCGCGCGGGATAGTCCGGAAGAACTAGGCGGCGTCCTCCATCGTGCCGACTCTCACGCGCGGGGAACGTGCCTACAATCGGACCATCCTCCTCTTTGTCACGGATTCCCCATGCAGCTCTCGAATTTTTCCGATTTCCTCGCCGCCGCGCGCGCCCAGCCCGAGGCGCAGCGCCTGCTGTTCGTGTTCGCCGTCGCCGAACTGCCGCAGGCACACACGCCGGGCCAGGCACGCCGCTTCGAGGAAGGCCGCGGCGGCGCGCTGGCGCCCGTGATGTGCGTGGACAAGGGCCTCGACGAGCTCGCGGACTTTACCGCGCTGGCCGACGAATCGCGCGCGACGGGCCAGCCGTGGGACATGGTCTTCGTCGCGGCGCTGGCCGGCGAACAGCAACCGGCCGGCATCGACCGCGGCCTCAAGATGATGATCGACGCCGTGTACCGCGGCGCGATCGAACGCTTCCTCGCGTTCGACCCGGAGGGACACGCCGTGCGATTTGCTTAAACCCGTTCAAGGCGCTGCAGGCGGCGCGTCATTATGCTCGTTGCGTTACCGTTCACCCGCCCGCCATGACCTCTTCCTCCCTCGAACTCGTTTGTCCCGCCGGCAGCCTGCCGGCCCTCAAGGCCGCCATCGACCACGGCGCCGACTGCGTCTACCTCGGCTTTCGCGACGCGACCAATGCGCGCAATTTCGCCGGCCTGAACTTCTCCGAAGACGCCATCGTCGAAGGCATCCGCTATGCCCACGACCGCAACCGCAAGGTCTTCCTCGCGCTGAACACCTACCCGCAGCCGGGCGGCGACGGCCCGTGGCGGCGCGCCCTCGACCGCGCCGCCACGCACGGCATCGACGCCGTGATCCTCGCCGACCCCGGCCTGATGGACTATGCGGCGCGCGTGCACCCGCAGCTGCGGCTGCACCTGTCCGTGCAGGGTTCGGCGACGAACATCGACGCCATCGCCTTCTACCACCGCCACTTCGGCATCGCGCGCGCCGTGCTGCCGCGCGTGCTGTCGCTGGCCCAGGCGGAAAAAGTCATCGAGCATTCACCCGTCGAGATCGAGGTGTTCGGCTTCGGCAGCCTGTGCGTGATGGCGGAAGGCCGCTGCCAGCTGTCCTCGTACGCCACCGGCGAGTCGCCCAACACGCACGGCGTGTGCTCGCCTGCGAAGGCGGTGCGCTGGACGCGGACGCCGCGCGCGCTGGAGGCACGCCTGTACGACGTCCTCATCGACCGCTACGGCGACGGGGAGCAGGCCGGCTATCCCACGCTGTGCAAGGGCCGCTTCGACGTGGACGGCGAGACCTATTACGCGATCGAGGAACCCGCGAGCCTGAACACGCTCGAGATCCTGCCGAAGCTGGCCGCCGCGGGCGCGCGCGCCGTCAAGATCGAAGGCCGCCAGCGCAGCCCCGCGTACGTCGCCCAGGTCACGAAGGTGTGGCGCACGGCCATCGACGCCTGCCTCGCCGGGCATGGCCGCTACTCGGTCCGGCGCGAGTGGATGGCGAGCCTGGACAACGTCGCCGAAGGCAGCCAGCACACGCTCGGGGCCTACCACCGCCCCTGGAAATGACACGTATCGGAAGACCATCATGAAGATTGCCCTCGGGCCCCTGCAATACTACTGGCCGCGCGACACCGTGTTCGCGTTCTACGATGCCATGGCGGAGACGCCCGTCGACGTCGTCTACCTCGGCGACACCGTGTGCTCGCGCCGGCACGAGCTGCGCCCCTCCGATTGGCTCACGCTGGCGGACCGCCTGGCCGCCGCCGGCAAGGAGGTCGTGCTGTCGACCCAAGTCCTGATCGAATCGCCGTCCGACCTGTCCATCGTGCGCCGCGTGGCCGGCAACGGACAGTTCCTGGTGGAGGCCAACGACATGGGCGCCGTCCACTGCGTCGACGGCCGCCCGTTCGTCGCCGGACCGCACCTCAACATCTACAACCCGGCCACGCTCGCCCTGCTCGCCCGCGCCGGCGCGGTGCGCTGGGTCGCGCCGCTGGAGATGCCCTCGACAAGCCTTGCGGCGATGCAGTCCGGCCTTCCCGCCGGCGTGGAGACCGAGGTCTTCGCATACGGCCGCATGCCGCTCGCCTTTTCCGCGCGCTGCTTCACGGCGCGCCACCGCAACCTGCCCAAGGACGATTGCCGCTTCAGCTGTCTCGAACATCCGGACGGCCTCGTGCTGAACACGCAGGAAGGCAAGCCGTTCCTCGTCCTGAACGGCATCCAGACCCAGTCGGCCAAGGTCTGCAACCTCGTGGACGTGCTGCCCGCCATGCGCGCGCTGGGTGTGGGCGTCGTGCGTCTCAGCCCGCAGTCGGCGCACATGGCCGACATCGTCGCCAGCGTGCACGGCGTGCTGACGGGCGCCCTGACCGGGGCCGCCGCGCGCGAACGCATGGGCGCGTGGATGCCGGCCGCCCCCTGCAACGGCTTCTGGCACGGACGCCCCGGCCTCGAGGAGGTCGCCGCATGAACGCGTCTCCCTACCGCCTGCCGGCGCCCGTCCGCCACGTCCTGTCCCGGTTGCCCGGCCGGCCCGGCGCGTGGCTGTTCGCGGCGGGCCTGAACGCGGGCCTGAAGCCCCACCTGGACGCGGACGTGCGCGCGCAGCTCCTGCGCAAGCGGCTGCGCCTGGCCGTGCTGGACGCGGGCGTCGCCTTCGACGTCGCGTGGAACGGACGGTCATTCGCGGCCGTGACGTCGAAAACGGATCCGGACGTCGTCATCGGCGCGACCCTGTACGACCTGGGCCTGCTGGCCACGCGCCGCGAAGACCCGGACACGCTGTTCTTCAGCCGCCGTCTCGTGATGGAAGGCGACACGGAGCTGGGGCTGCTCATCAAGAATACGCTGGACGCCATCGACCGTTGAAAGGAGAACCTCATGGGCCGTGACCGCACCGTTTTCCCCCTCGTCTATTCCTGTTCCGGCTGTTCCAGCGCGGCGCAGATGGCCAACCACATCGCGCTGGAACTCGACCGCGCCGAGGTCGCCGAGATGTCGTGCATCGCCGGCGTGGGCGGCGACGTGCCGTCGCTCGTCAGGCTGGCGAAGTCGGGACGGCCCGTCGTCGCCGTCGACGGCTGCCCGCTCGAATGCGTGCGCCACTGCCTCACGCGCCACGGCGTGACGCCGGACCTGCATGTCCAGCTGGCCGAACACGGCGTGCGCAAGCGCTACCACATGCAGTTCGACGCGGCCGAAGCGGCCGCCGTCGCGCGCGAGGTGGCGGACGACGTGGCCCTGCTGGCGGCGGAACGCCGATTGCTTCAACCAGTTTAAGGCGGGGCCGGCGCGCCTCGGGGATAGTGGACGCCTGACTATCACCGAGGAAGACATGAACGCCAACGAATCCCTCTTTGCCGCAACCATGCCGACGCAGGACGTGTCGGTTGACGTACTGCGCGAAAAATACGCGAAAGGCGACGAGACGACCGTCGCGGAAGTGCGCGCGCGCGTGGCCCGCGCGCTGGCCGCGCACGAACCCGAGCCGCTGCGCCTGGAGATGGAGCAGCGCTTCCTGTGGGCGCAGGACCACGGCTTCGTGCCCGCCGGCCGCATCAACTCGGCCGCCGGCGTCGGCCTGAAGGCCACCCTGATGAACTGCTTCGTGCAGCCCGTCGGCGACGCGATCAGCGGCCGCGACGGCGCCATCCCCGGCATCTACGGCGCCGTCGCGGAAAGCGCGGAAACGATGCGCCGTGGCGGCGGCGTCGGCTACGATTTTTCCGCCATCCGGCCCGCCGGCAGCCTGGTCAAAGGCACGCAGTCGCGCGCGTCGGGCCCCGTGTCGTACATGGCCGTGTTCGACGCGTCGTGCCGCACCGTCGAATCGGCCGGTGCCCGCCGCGGCGCCCAGATGGGCGTGCTGCGCATCGACCATCCCGACATCGAAGCGTTCGTCGCGGCCAAGGACGGCGGTGCGTTCAGCAATTTCAATTTGTCCGTCGGCGTCACGGACGCGTTCATGCGCGCCGTGATCGACGACGACGCCGTCGCGCTGACGCACGCGGCCGAACCGGGGCCGGACGACCAGGCCAATGGCGCGTATCTGCGCCCGGACGGCCGCTGGGTCTACCGCACCGTGCGTGCGCGCGACCTGTGGGACAAGGTGATCCGCTCGACCTACGACCATGCGGAGCCGGGCGTGCTGTTCCTGGACCGCATCAACGGCGAAAACAACCTGTACTACGCGGAGACGCTGGCCGCCACCAACCCGTGCGGCGAACAGCCGCTGCCACCGTACGGCTGCTGCGACCTCGGCTCGCTCGACCTCACGAAGTTCGTGCGCCACCCGTTCACACCGGACGCGTTCTTCGACGTCGACACGTTCAGCGAAGTGACGGCCGTCGGCGTGCGCATGCTCGACCTCGCGCTCGACGCCACCGAATGGCCCCTGCCGCAGCAGGCGGCGGAAGGCCGCAACAAGCGCCGCATCGGCATCGGCTTCCTGGGGCTGGGCAGCGCGCTCGTCATGCTGGGCCTGCGCTACGACGCCGACGAGGGCCGCGCCTTCGCCGCCGACGTCACGCGCGCGCTGCGCGACGCCGCCTACGCCGCATCCGTGGAGCTGGCGCGCGAAAAAGGCGCGTTTCCGCTGTTCGACGCGGAGCGCTACCTGGACGGCGCATTCGCGCGGCGGCTGCCGGACGACCTGCGCGAGGCGATCGCCCGCCACGGCATCCGCAATTCGCACCTGATGTCGATCGCGCCCACCGGCACCATCGCGCTCGCGTTCGCGGACAACGCGTCGAACGGCATCGAGCCCGCGTTCTCGTGGGTGTACCAGCGCAAGAAGCGCATGCCGGACGCCAGCACGCGCATCTACGAGGTGGCCGACCACGCCTGGCGCCTGTACCGCCACCTCGGGCACGACGTGGCCGAACTGCCGCCGCAATTCGTGACCGCGCTGGAGATGTCGGCGCAGGATCACCTCGGCATGATGGCGGCCGTGCAGCCATACGTGGACGGCGCGATCTCGAAGACCGTCAACGTGCCTGCCGACTACCCGTTCGACGATTTCAAGGATTTATACACGGACGCGTGGCGCGCCGGCCTGAAGGGCCTCGCGACGTACCGGCCGAATGCCGTCACGGGGAGCGTGCTGAGCGTCGCGCCGCCACCGTCCGCAGACGATGTCGATCCGCTGCGCCGGCGCTTCGAGAGCCGTCCGGCCGGCGAACTCGAATCGGTCACCTCGAAGGTCGAGTACACGACGCAGGAAGGCAAGAAGACGGTGTACCTCACCATCAGCTTCATGCGCGTGGAAGGAAGGCTGAACGGGCGCGCGTTGACCATCGAGCGTCCGTTCGAATTCTTCATGCCCGCCAACCAGCGCAGCGACGGCCACCAGTGGATCACGTCCACGATGCGCCTGCTGTCGCTGGCCGCGCGTGCAGGCAGCTCCATCGCGAAGGCGCTCGCCGACATGCGCGCCGTCGTGTGGGAAAAGGGACCCGTGCGCTGCGGCCACCTGACGCGCGCCGATGGCGTGCAGGTGCCCGTGTACCACGATTCGGAAGTGGCGGCGATCGCGTTCATGCTGCAGCGGATCCTGATCCGGCGCGGCTTCCTCGACGCGTACGGCAACCAGGTGCCCGCCGACGCGCTGGACCGCCTGCTTGCGGGCCGCGGCACGCCGGCGGAAGCATCGGCACCCGAGGTGGCCGCGGTCGAAGAGACGGGCGCGAAATGCCCGGAATGCGGCGCCCGCGCGCTGCGCAAGGTCGACGGCTGCACGCGCTGCACGTCGTGCCACTACCTGGGCGGCTGCGCCTGATTCGTAAAACCTGAAACCGGTTCAAGGACAGGGCCGGCCTCCGGTCCTACGCTAACGGCATACCAACGACCCATCGCAAAGGAGCATCATGCAACACGATTTCCAGTTCTCGGCCCCCCTCGCCTTCGCCGACGTCGAACGTCTCACGAGCGCCCTCTGCACCCTGCCCGGCGTGCGCGGCGTCGACCTCGAGCCGGGCGGCAGGCAGATGCACGTGGAGTTCGACGAGGAAGCCACGTCGACGCAGGACATCACCGCCGCGCTGCTGGGCGCCGGCTACGGCGAGGCGCGCAAGGAAAAGAGCGGCGGCTGCTGCGGCGGGTGCTGCGGTGGCTGACAGCGTACGCCGCCACGCCTGGCTCGCCGCCGCGATGACGGCGCCGATGATGCTGATGCCCGCCGTGCTGGCGTGGCAGGAGTGGGCTCACGGCGACCGCATCGCCACCTGGGCCGGCGCGGGCGTCGCGGCGCTGGCGATGGCCGGCACCGTGGCCGGTATCGATGCGCTGCTGCGCCGCGAGCACGATTAAAAGCACCTAACAAAACCTCTCGACATACCGCCAACAGATGAGCGAACAGGCAAGTGCAGGAACGCGGTGCATGTCTGCTCGCAGCTCATGCCGAATGCGCAATCTGCGGAAGCGGTGTAGCCAACCCAGGGTCCACTCGACGACCCAACGCCAGCGTACAAGCCTTTCGCGCGCCCCCACGCCGTGGCGCTTGATATCAGTCCGTTTACAAACACGGACGCTATGTTAGTGCCCGGACCGAGCTTGTGTACGTCCGCTATCGACCCAGAGCGGTCATCCGGTGAGTTCAATTGGCTCCCACGCTCGCACTCAGTTCACCACGTGAGAGGTTCATCCTGCACGTCCACAAAGACAGTCCCATGCAATTTCTGCGACAGGTCAGCAATCTTGATTCGAAGCGGATTTTGCGGCGACTCCATCTCTTCCGAATCCGCCGCAACAATGTTCTGCCATTCGGCAAGAGCGATGTCCGTGCGGCTGGTGCCATCGTTGCGTTCGATGACCAGACTGGTGCTCATGCCTTCTCCAATGAGTGAATTTGAAAATGATTCGTGAAAGGTTACGTCATTGATGAGAGCAGAAGTCTGCTCCTGGCCGAACTCGGCCGTTCATTGTACGGCGGCAGTCGACCCAAAGCGGTCGCCCAAATGTATTCTGCTTTTTGCTAGATGACCTCGCCAATACGAAGAAGATTGCCGTCCAGATCGACAACCGCAAATTCTTTGAGGCCCCAAGGTTTGTCTTCTAACGGATGTATACGCGGTCTGCCAAAGGTGGGCAAACCGCTAGCCAAGCTCGCTTCGTACAAGCTTTGAACGTCACTCACGCGAATGTAACAGCCCGCCCAAGACGCGTCTGGATCTAGTTCTGCGTGGGCGAAGAAGTGAAGTTCGATGGTGCCGCGTTTGAAAATTGCATAGTCCTGGTCGAACCCGTGCGCGCCCCCTTCGAAGCCCAGCCGCCGATAGAATTCCGTTGTCGCGCTAACGGAACGGCAAGGAAGTATCGGTATAGCGAGATCGGTATTTTCGTTCATATCGAGGCCTGATTAATATCCGTGGTAGCTTCCGTTCGAGTGCCTGGTATTGGCCGATTGCGGACGGTCAGCACGGCTCAGTGTAGCCGGCTGTTGCCTGCAGAGCAACTAGACAGTTTTGTCAGGCGTTCTAAGCGGGCTCCAGCCGGAACATGCGGATCGTCTCGTTCAGCGTCTGCGCCTGCTCCTGCAGGGCCTGCGCCGCACCGGCCGCCTGCTCTACGAGGGCCGCGTTCTGCTGCGTGACGCTGTCCATCTGGCCCACGGCCTGGTTGACCTGTTCGATGCCGATGCGCTGCTCGTCGCTGGCCGCCGTGATGTCGGCCATGATCTCCGTCACCTGACGCACGCTGGCCAGCACGCGCTGCATCGTGTCGGCCGCGCGGCCGGTCAGTTCCGTGCCGCCCGCGATCTTGGCGGTCGAATCGTCGATCAGGTGCCGGATCTCGCGGGCCGCGGCGGCCGAGCGCTGCGCGAGGTTGCGCACCTCCGTGGCGACGACAGCGAATCCCTTGCCCTGTTCGCCCGCGCGGGCCGCTTCCACCGCGGCGTTGAGCGCGAGGATATTGGTCTGGAACGCGATGCCGTCGATGATCCCGGTGATGTCGGCGATGCGGCGCGCGCCGTCGCTGATCTCGTCCATCGTGGCCGCGACGCGTGCCACGGCCTCGCTGCCCTCGGCCGTGATCGTCGCCGTGGCCGCGGCCAGCGCGTTCGCTGCGCGCGCATTGTCCGCGTTCTGCTGCACGGTGCCCGTCAGTTCTTCCATCGACGAGGCGCTTTGCTGCAAGGCGCTCGCCTGCATCTCCGTGCGCGCCGCGAGGTCGAAATTGCCGCTCGCGATCTGCGTGGAGGCCGTCGCGATCGTCTCCGTGCCGCGCCGGACTTCTCCGACCATCGTGCCGAGGCTCGCGTTCATCGTCGCCAGCGCGGCGAGCAGCTCGCCCACTTCGTCTTTCGTCCGTGCTTCGATTTTGCTGGTGAGGTCCCCGCCGGCCACGCGCTGCGCCACCGCGACGGCGCTGCGCAGCGGCAGCACGATCGAACGCGCGAGGCGGATGGCGAACACGAGGCCGACGGCCAGCGCCGCGGCGCCCAGCGCCAGCATCAGCACGCGGCCAGAGGCGATGCGGTCCTGCACGGCCTTGCCCGCGTCGACGGCGCGGCCTTTCTGCAGGACGTTCAACTCGTGGACAGCCTGCTGCAGGACGTCCAGGCGCGGCAGGGTCTCCGCCAGCACCAGTTGCTGCGCCTCGTCGCGCTTGCCCGCTTCGACAAGCGCGTTCACCTGCGTGAACGAGGCCACGTACGCCTCGCGCCGTTCGGTCACCCGGGCCAGCGCGCCCTTGCCTTCTTCGCTGGCGACCAGGCGGCGCAACGTGGCAAGCGCGCCGTCGATTTCGTGCCGGTTCGACGCGATCTTCTCGCGCACCCGGGCGCGGTAGCCGTCGTCCGGCGCGATGAACAGTTCCAGCGTGCGGCGCGCGTTGGCCCGCGTCATCGTGTCGATAACGGCGGCCGCTTCCGCCTTGGCCCAGTCGTCGTCGATGAGGGTCGTCGTCGCGAGGCCGACGTCGTGGAAGCGCTGCAGGCCGACCGCGACCACGAGGGCAAGCAGCAACAGCACGAGGCCGAATCCGCCGGCAAGACGGGCGCCGATCCTGAAGTTTGACATTTTCATATGCAATCCTTTTGTTGCGACACCTTATTTCCGCGAGGAAACCGAGTCTAGCCAAGTGCGGCGCGCGCCGACATACGCCGAAAGAACTACCCGCCGTCATCCGACATGCCGACAGCCAGAGGGGCGCGCCGTCTCTACAATCTCTAGCATCACCCCTTTGGAGAACCGCAATGTTGCGTGACCGCTACGGCCGAACGATCGAATACCTGCGCCTGTCCGTGACGGACCGCTGCGACCTGCGCTGCACCTATTGCATGCCGACGGGTTTCAAGGGGTTCGAGGAGCCGGAGGACTGGCTCACGTTCGACGAAATCGAGCGCCTGCTGCGCGCGTTCGCCCGCCTGGGCACCCGGCGCATCCGCCTGACGGGCGGCGAACCGTTGCTGCGCCGCCACGTGACGGATCTCGCGGGGCGCATTGCCGCCATTCCCGGCGTCGACGATTTGTCGCTGTCGACCAATGCCACGACCCTGCGCCGCCACGCGCAGGCACTGCGCCATGCCGGCGTCGCGCGCATCAACGTCAGCCTCGACACGCTGGACCGCACCTGCATGGAATCGATCACGGGCCGCGACAGCCATGCGCGCATCCTGGACGGCATCATGGCCGGCAAGGAGGCCGGGTTCGACCCCATCAAGATCAACATGGTCGCGATGCGCGGCGTGAACGACGGCGAGATCGAGCGCATGGCCGAGTTCTGCATCGGCCACGGCTTCGTGCTGCGCCTGATCGAAGTGATGCCGATGGGAGAAACCGGCCAGAACGCCGCCTACATGGACCTGCAGCCCGTGCGCGAACGCCTGCAGCAAAAGTTCGACCTCGTGCCCCAGGCACTGGAACTGGGCGGCGGGCCCGCGCGCTACCTCGCCACGCGCGACGGCAAGAGCAGCATCGGCTTCATCACGCCAATGTCGCAACATTTTTGCGCGACCTGCAACCGCGTGCGCCTGTCGGTGGACGGCACGCTGTACCTGTGCCTGGGCCAGGAAGAGAAATTCGAATTCCGCCCACTGCTGCGCGGCGGCGCCAGCGACGCGGAGCTCGAAGCCGCAATCCTCCACGCCATCGAACTGAAACCCCACCAGCACGACTTCACGGCGCGGCCGGAAAAGATCGTACGCTTCATGTCGCAGACGGGAGGCTGACATGCAGGACATCGAACGCTTCATCCGCGGCTTTTCCCGCTTCCAGCAGCGCTTCATGAGCGAACCGGTGGTACGCGCCTCCCTACGGGATGGACAGCATCCTTCAACGCTCGTCATCGGCTGCTGCGATTCGCGCGTCGACCCGGCCCTGTTGACGGGCTGCGCCCCGGGCGACCTCTTCGTAGTCCGCAACATCGCCAACCTCGTCCCGCCCTGCACCGCGGACGCGTCGGCCGGCGTCAGCTCCGCCATCGAATTCGCCGTATGCGGCCTGGAAGTGGCGCGCGTCGTCGTGCTCGGGCATGCGCGCTGCGGCGGCATCCGGGCGCTGATGTCGGGCAAGCGCGTGACCGACGAGACGGACTTCGTCGCGCGCTGGATGCGCATCGCCGAACCGGTGCGCGAGGAAGTGCTGCGCGCGCTGCCGCACAAGCACGACGACGCCCGCTGCCGCGCCGCCGAGCAGGCCAGCATCCTCCATTCGCTCGACAACCTGATGACCTACCCGTGGCTGCGCCGGCGCGTGGAAGCGGGCAAGGTCGCGCTGCACGGCTGGTACTTCGACATCGAGACCGGCTCGCTGCTCGCGTACTCCCCGCGCAAGCAGGAATTCCTGAACCTCGTGCAGCCGCTGGACGCCGCGGCATGAGCGCTACGCCGGATTATCCGCCGATCCCGGGACACCTCAGACTGTCGACCCGCATCGCCGGTGCACTCATCGGCTTCCTGCTGCTGGCGCTGACCGCCATCGGCACGACATTGTGGCTGTCGTGGCAGCTGGAAGGCTCGGCCGCCGCCATCAACGAGACGGGCGGCGTGCGCAAGCAGGAATACCGGCTCGCGATGCTGCTCAGCCGCGAGGTGCACGCCCCCGGCGGCGGCTACGCGCGCGCGGCGCGCGCGCAGATCGCGTCCATCGATGCGACCCTGGCGCTGATCGATCGCGGCGACCCGCAGCGTCCCCTGGGGCTGCCGCCGACGGCCGTCATCCGCGACAGCTTTGCCACGGCGACGCTGCGCTGGCAGCGTGAACTGCGGCCGCTCGCGCTGCAGGTCCTGCAGGCCCGGGGCGACGGACGCCTGCCGCCGCTGCGCGACTTCCTCGGCCGGGTCGATACTTATGTTGCCGAGATCGACGCCATCGTGGGCCTGATCGAACGCGACAACGAGGTGCGCACGTTCTGGCTGCGCTGCTCGCAGCTCGCGCTGATGGCGCTGGCGATGGGCGGCACCGTCGTCCTCGTGTACCTGATGTTCAGCCTCATCGTCGACCCGGTCGAGCGCCTGCACGCGGGGATGCGCAGCATGGCCGACACGGATTTCGGCGTCCGCCTGGACGTGGCGAGCCGGGACGAATTCGGCCAGCTTGCGACCGGTTTCAACCGGATGGCCGACCGGCTGGAGCAAGTCTATGCGAGCCTGGAAGACAAGGTGCGCGAGAAGACCGCTGCGCTGGAAGGCCAGAACCGCGAACTGGCGCTGCTGTACGACAGCGCCGCCTTCCTGCAGGTGCGCCAGACGCTGGAACCGATGTGCGAAGGCTTCGTCGAACGCATCGTGCGCTACTTCGGCGCGGATGGAGGCTCCGTGCGGCTCGTCGACGCCAGCACGGACAAGGTGCACCTTATCGTGCAGGTCGGCCTGTCCGACGAGATGGTCAGGGCCGAACGCTGCATGCCGGTCGGCGACTGTCTGTGCGGCGAAGCGGCGCAGGGAAAACACCCCGTCGTGCGGCTGTTGCGCACCCTGCCCGATCCCGAGCCGTCACGCTGCGCGCGCGACGGGTTCGCGACGGTATCCGTGTTCCAGATTTTCGCCCAGGACCAGCACCTCGGCGTGTTCAGCCTGCATTTCCGCACCGAGCAAAGTTTTAACGAACATGAAACCGCCCTGCTGGAGACGCTGGGCCGGCTGCTGGGCACCGCCATCGAAAACATGCGCCTGGCCGCGCGCGAGCGCGAGATGGCCATCTCGGAAGAGCGCAACATGGTGGCGCGCGGCCTGCACGACAGCATCGCCCAGGGCCTGAACTTCCTGAACCTGCAGGTGCAGATGCTGGAAAAATCGCTGCGCGACGGCGAGCAGCAGGAAGCGGCCGGCATCGTGCCGCTGCTGCGCGCGGGCGTGCAGGAAAGCTACGAGGACGTACGCGAACTGTTGCAGAACTTCCGCAGCCGGCTGGAAGAGGATGACCTCAACAGCGCGCTGCGCAAGGCCGTGCGCAAGTTCCGCGACCAGACGGGCGTGGAGGCCAGCTTCCGGGCCGAAGGCAGCGGCGGCCTGCCCTTCCCCCGCGAAGAACAGTTGCAACTCCTGTTCATCGTGCAGGAAGCGCTGTCGAACATCCGTAAACACGCGCATGCCGACAAGGTGCTCGTACAAGTCCGTGACGGCCAAGACTTTTCGCTATCGATCAGCGATAATGGCGTCGGGTTCGATTCCGCCGCCGTGCCGGCGTCCGGCGACAGCCACGTGGGGCTGCACATCATGCGCGAACGGGCCCGCCATATCAACGCCGACCTGGCCATCGAGTCCGGAACCGGCGCCGGCACCACGGTCCGCCTGCACGTCCCCAGCGCGCACCGGCGGGCCGCTTGAATCGAATGGAGTTGAGTATGGAAGAACCCCGCGAGCCGATCAGTGTGCTGCTGGTCGACGATCACACGTTGTTCCGCAGCGGCGTACGTTCGCTGTTGCAGCGCAATCCGCGCTTCAGCGTCGTCGGCGAAGCGTCGGACGGCATCGACGGCGTGAAGCGGGCGATGCAGCTGAAGCCCGACGTGATCCTGCTCGACCTGCACATGCCCGGCATGACCGGCGTGGAAACGCTCGAACTGATCCTGCAGGGCTGGCCCGAGGCGGCCGTCATCATGCTGACCGTGTCCGAGGAAGGCGAAGATCTCGCCACCGCCCTGCACGCGGGTGCGCGCGGCTACCTGATCAAGAACATCGACGCCGACTACCTGCAGCGCGCCATCGAACGCGCGGCCGCCGGGGAATCCGTGCTGGCCGAATCGATGGCCGCCAAGCTCGTGGCCCAGCTGCAGAAACAGCGCGAACCCAAGCCGGCCGCGCCGCCGTCGGAACTGGACAAGCTGACACCGCGCGAACGCGAAATCCTCGCCTGCCTCGCGCGTGGCGAAAGCAACAAGCTGATCGCGCGCGTGCTGGACCTGGCCGAGAGCACGGTCAAGATCCACGTGCAGAACATCCTCAAGAAGCTCGGACTGTCCAGCCGCGTGCAGGCGGCGGTGTTCGCCGTCGAGCAGGGGCTCGGCAGCGGGCCGGACCGGCAGGGTTGATCAGCGCAGCGCGAGCAGCGCTTCTTTCGCGTCGTCGTACGCGGCGGTGAGCAGCGCCATCTGCTCCTCCGCATCCTCGAAGTTCTCCGCCTTCCCCATCAGCTCGAGGTTCGTGCACGGCACCCGCATCCGGTTCGCCCCCACGAAATCGATGCTCGACAACAGGTAATGGGCCGTCGCCGCAAGTAGTTGCCCGTCGTGCTCGCGCACGGCGTGTTCCAGCTTGTTCAACAGCTGCGGCACCTCGCCCACGAACGCCCTCACCACGTCCTCCAGCAATGACGCATCGTCGTCGATCGTGCGCAGCTGCGCGATGCGGGCCGGGTCCAGCACGGCAGCGCCGGCGCGGCGCGCCGCCACGTGGTCGCGCGCGACGGCCAGCGCCTTGTCCAGCACGTCCATCTCGATCGGCTTCGGCACGTAGTCGTTCATGCCCGCGTCCAGGCAGCGTTCGCGGTCGCCCGGCATGGCGTTCGCCGTCATCGCGATGATGTAGGGCGCGCTGGCGCCGCGGAAGCGTTCGCGCAGGCGGCGCGTCGCTTCCAGGCCGTCCATTTCCGGCATCTGCATGTCCATCAGGATCACGGGATAGTCCTGGCGCTCCAGCGCCGCCACGGCTTCGAGGCCGTTGCCGACGACGTCCGCGCGGTAGCCCAGGTGGCGCAGCAGTTGCCGGATCACCTTCTGGTTGATGGTGTTGTCCTCGGCGACGAGGATGGCGAGGTCGGTCTCCTCCCGGGCGGGTACCGGCGCCGGCCGCGCCGCGACCTGGCGTTCGCCCAGCACCTGCTGCAGCGCTTCCAGCAGCGCGGCCGGCTTGATCGGCTTGCTCAGCCACGCGGAAAACTCGCGCACGGCTTCGCCTTCCGCGCCGTTGTGGCGCTGGCCGACGGACGTCAGCAGCACGAGCGGCAGCGCGGCGCGGTCGCGGTGCTTGCGCAGCTCGGCCGCGAGGCGCGCGCCGTCCATGTCGGGCATCTGCATGTCCAGCACGGCGACGTCGAACGGATGGCCATCGCGCACGAGGTCGAGCGCTTCCACGGCCGATGCCGCGGCCAGCGGCGCCATTCCCCATAACAGCGCCTGCTTCATCAGGATGCGGCGGTTGGTCGCGTTGTCGTCGACGATCAGGATGCGGCGCCCGCGTACCGTGGCCGCGCGGTCGCGCAGCACGTGTTCCGCCAGCTGGTCGTCGAACGCGTCGGCGACGATCGCGGCGCTGAACGTCGAGCCGCGTCCCGGTTCGCTCTCCACCGTCAGGCCGCCGCCCATCATCTCGGCCAGGCGCCGGCTGATCGTCAGGCCCAGGCCCGTACCGCCGTATTTGCGCGTGGTCGAGGCGTCGACCTGGGTGAACGAGTGGAAGATGTCATCGAGGCGGTGCGGCGGGATGCCGATGCCCGTGTCGCGCACGGCGAACACGAGACGATAGCCGCCTTCCGCGCGCGCCTCGCCCGACACGGTGACGACGACCTCGCCGTGGTGCGTGAACTTGATCGCATTCGACAGCAGGTTCACGAGGATCTGGCGCAGGCGCGTCGCATCCGCGAGGATCGTGGCCGGCACACCCGGCTCGATCATGTACGCGAGGTCCAGGTTCTTGTCGCTGGCGCCGGGCGCGAGCAGGTCGAGCGCTTCCTCGACGCAGCGGCGCACCTCGAACGCGTGGCGCTCGAGATCGAGGCGGCCCACTTCCAGCTTCGAATAGTCGAGCAGGTCGTTGATGATCGAAAGCAGCGCCTCGCTGCTGGAGCGGATCGTCTCCGTGTAGTCGCGCTGCTCGTCGTCGATGTCCGTGTGCAGCAGGAGGCTCGTCATGCCGATGACGGCATTCAGCGGCGTGCGGATCTCGTGGCTCATATTGGCGAGGAACATGCTCTTGGCCTGCATCGCCGCTTCCGCACGGTCGCGTGCCAGTTCCAGTTCGCGTTCGTAGGCCTTGCGTTCCGAGATGTCCTGCAGGATCGCCGTGAGGATCACGCGCCCGCCGGCAGCGGACTTCGAGATCGTCGCCTCGGCCGGGAATTCGCTGCCGTCCTTGCGCACGGCGTAGATGGTGCCCCGCTCGCCCATGCGCCGGGCCGCGCGCCCGCCGTGCTGGAAGCCGGCCACCCGTTCCGCGTGGCCGGGCCGGAAGCGCGGCGGCATCAGCATCGCCAGGTCCTGGCCCGTCACTTCCGCGGCGGTCCAGCCGAACACCCGTTCCGCACCCTTGTTGAACAGGATGATCTTCTGCCGCTCGTCCGTGCAGATCACGGCGTTCTCGGCGATGTCGATGATGTTGCCGAGCTGTTCGGGGCTGAGTGTGTGCGGCATGGGCGGTTCCGTGCGACTGGGTCGCGATAGGGGCAATAAGCGCCATCGTACACGGACCTACGCCTTTGTGACTAGGCCGTCTAGCTCCATTGCGCGGCCGACCATAACCCTCCGGCCAATGGTTGGGCTGGCCCGCGCCACGTACGCTTCCATCATCACAACAAGGGAGAAAAACATGGGCACCGACAGACGGCCCCTCGCGGTCCTGGTCAGCAGTACGTTCGCATTCACGATCTGCTTCGCGATCTGGATGATGTTCGCGGTGCTGGGCATCCCCATCAAGACGAAGCTGGGCCTGAACGAAACGGAGTTCGGCCTCCTCGTCGCCACGCCCGTGCTGAGCGGCGCCCTCGTGCGCGTTCCTCTCGGCATCTGGACCGACCGTTACGGCGGCCGCATCGTGTTCTTCACGCTGATGCTGGCCTGCGCCCTGCCGATCTACCTGATCAGCCACGCCACCGCCTACTGGCACTTCCTCGCGCTGGGCCTCTTCGTCGGTCTCGCGGGCGGCTCGTTCTCGGTCGGCACGCCGTACGTGGCGCGCTGGTTCGGCAAGGAGCGCCGCGGCCTCGCGATGGGCGTATTCGGCGCCGGCAATTCCGGTTCCGCGCTGACCAAGTTCGTGGCCCCAGCCATCATCGCCGCCCTCGGCTGGCAGGCCCTGCCCAGGGTGTACGCCGCCGTGATGGTCGCCACCGCGCTGCTGTTCTGGTTCGGCACCTGTTCCGACCCGTCGCACAAATCCGCGTCCGGCGAAAGCTTCGCCGCGCAGATGCGCGTGCTGAAGGACCCGCGCGTGTGGCGCTATTGCCAGTACTACTCCGTCGTGTTCGGCGGCTACGTGGCCCTGGCGCTGTGGATGACGAAATACTACGTGGGCGAATACGGCTTCGGCCTCAAGGAAGCCGCGCTGCTGGCCGCGTGCTTCTCGCTGCCGGGCGGCGTGCTGCGCGCGCTGGGCGGCTGGATCTCCGACAAATTCGGCGCCTACAAGGTCACCTGGTGGGTGATGTGGGTGTGCTGGGTGTGCTTCTTCATCCTGTCGTATCCGCAGACGACCATGAGCGTCAAGACCGTCACCGGCGCGATGGACCTGCACATCGGCCTCGGTCCCGTGACCTTCACCCTGCTGCTGTTCGTCGTCGGCGTCGCCATGGCGATCGGCAAGGCGTCCGTGTTCCGCTTCATCGCCGACGATTTCAGCGACAACATCGGCGCCGTCTCGGGTGTCGTCGGCCTGGCCGGCGGCCTCGGTGGCTTCGTCCTGCCGATCATGTTCGGCGCCATCGTCGACCTCACCGGCATCCGTTCCAGCTCGTTCATGCTGCTGTACGGGACCGTGTGCGTCTCGCTCGTCTGGATGCATTTCTCGTTCAAACCGCAAACCAGGGCGCCCGTCGCCGCACCGGTCACGCCGCTGCGCAAGGCCGCCTGATTCACTCAATAATCACAGGAGAACATCGTGAGTCGTTACCTCATCTCGACCTGGGAACCCGAGGTTCCCGCCTTCTGGCACAGCCGGGGCAAGCCCACGGCCAACCGCAACCTCTGGATCTCGATCCCCGCGCTGATGCTGGCATTCGCGATCTGGATGGTGTGGAGCGTCGTCGTCGTCAACCTGCCTGCCATCGGCTTCAAGTACAGCACCAACCAGCTGTTCTGGCTCGCCGCCGTGCCGGGCCTGTCGGGCGCCACCCTGCGCATCTTTTACTCGTTCATGGTGCCGATCTTCGGCGGCCGCAAATGGACCGCCATCTCCACCGCGTCCCTGCTGATCCCCGCGCTGGGCATCGGCTTCGCCGTGCAGGATCCGAACACCAGCTACCCGACCATGCTCGTGCTGTCGCTGCTGTGCGGCTTCGGCGGCGGCAACTTCGCCTCGTCGATGGCCAACATCAGCTTCTTCTACCCGAAAGCGCAGAAGGGCTACGCCCTCGGCATGAACGCGGGCCTCGGCAACCTGGGCGTCTCCGCCGTGCAGTTCGTCGTCCCGCTCGTGATCACCTTCGCTTTGTTCGGCGGCGAGCCTCAAACGTGGACCAAGGCTGCCGCCGCCAAGCAGATGTGGCTGCAGAACGCCGGCTTCGTGTGGGTACCGTTCATCATCGTCAGCACGCTGGCCGCCTGGTTCGGCATGAACGACCTCGCGTCGGCCAAGGCGTCGTTCGCCGAGCAGGCCGTGATCTTCAAGCGCAAGCACAACTGGCTCATGTGCTGGCTGTATGTCGGCACCTTCGGCTCGTTCATCGGTTACTCGGCCGCCTTCCCGCTGCTGACCAGCACCCTGTTCCCGCAAGTGAACCCGCTGCAGTACGCGTTCGTCGGTCCCCTCGTCAGCGCCCTCGCCCGCGTGGCCGGCGGCTTCATCGCCGACAGGCTGGGCGGCGCCCGCGTCACCGTGTGGACGTTCGTCTGCATGATCCTGGCCGTGCTGGGCGTGTTGCACTTCCTGCACGCGGGTAGCTTCGCCGGCTTCTTCGGCATGTTCCTCGTGCTGTTCGCCTGCACCGGCGTCGGTAACGCCTCGACGTTCCGCATGATCCCCGTGATCTTCCTGACATTGCATCAACGCGCCGCGAAGGGCCAGTCGGAAGGCGCACAGGCGCAGGCCATCGCCAGCGCCAACAAGGAAGCGGCCGCCGTGCTGGGCTTCACGTCGGCCATCGCGGCGTACGGCGCCTTCTTCATCCCGAAGAGCTACGGCACCTCGATCGCCCTGACGGGCAGCGCCGACGCCGCGCTGTGGTGCTTCATCGGCTTCTACGTCACCTGCATCGCCGTCACCTGGTGGTTCTATGCCCGCAAGGGTGCCGAGATCACCTGCTAGTCATAAAGGAGTAGACGGCCTACTCCCTAATCCGGGCCGGGACCGACTTCTTGCGAATACCGCGTAGTCGGCCCGGTCCGTAGACTGAACACAGCTGCACCACACCGCATATGAAGAGCGCACCACGGTGCGCCGATGGAGAAACCATGAGTCACTTTTTGGACCGCCTGAAATTTTTCGGCAAAACGGGCGAGACGTTTTCGAATGGCCACGGGGCCGTCGTGGGCGAAGACCGCACCTGGGAAAAGGCCTACCGCCAGCGCTGGCAGCACGACAAGATCGTGCGCTCGACGCACGGCGTGAACTGCACGGGCTCGTGCAGCTGGAAGGTCTATGTCAAGAACGGTTTGATCACCTGGGAGACCCAGCAGACCGACTACCCGCGCACCCGCCCGGACCTGCCGAACCATGAGCCGCGCGGTTGCCCGCGCGGCGCCAGCTACTCGTGGTACGTCTACTCGGCGCAGCGCGTCAAGCACCCGATGGTGCGCGGCCGCCTGATGCAGCTGTGGCGCGAAGCGCGCGCCACCCGCGACCCGGTCGCCGCCTGGGACTACATCACCAACGATCCGCAGAAAGCCGCGAGCTACAAGACCGTGCGCGGCCAGGGCGGCTTCGTGCGCGCCAAGTGGGACGAGGTCAACGAGATCATCGCCGCCGCGAACGCCTACACCATCGGCAAATACGGCCCGGACCGCATTATCGGCTTCTCGCCGATCCCCGCCATGTCGATGGTCAGCTATGCCGCCGGCACCCGCTACCTGAGCCTCATCGGCGGCGTCGCCATGAGCTTCTACGACTGGTACTGCGACCTGCCGCCGTCGAGCCCCCAGGTGTGGGGCGAGCAGACGGACGTGCCGGAATCGGCCGACTGGTACAACTCGACGTACCTGATGGTGTGGGGTTCGAACGTCCCGATGACCCGCACCCCCGACGCCCACTTCTACACGGAAGTGCGCTACAAGGGCACGAAGACCGTCGCCGTGTCGTCCGACTTCGGCGAGATGGCCAAGTTCGGCGACATCTGGCTCGCGCCCAAGCAGGGCACGGACGCCGCGCTGGCGATGGCCATGGGCCACGTGATCCTGAAGGAATTCCACGCGACCGGCAAATCGACGTACTTCCGCGACTACGCCAAGCAGTACACCGACTTCCCGATGCTCGTCATGCTGAAGGAACGCGACGGCACGCTGGTCCCCGACTACTTCCTGCGCGCCTCGCACCTCGCGAACAACCTCGACGAGACCAACAACCCGGAATGGAAGACGCTCGTCATCGACCAGGCCACCGGCAAGATCGTCGCGCCGAGCGGCTCGATCGGCTTCCGCTGGGGCGAGTCGGGCAAGTGGAACCTCGAACAGAAGGAAGGCGCCACCCGTAACCCGATCGATCCGCAGCTGTCGCTGCTGGACGACCATGACCGCATCGTGCCGGTGGGCTTCCCCTACTTCGGCGGCAAGGATGCCGACGACCTCCTGTTGCGCAACGTCCCCGTGAAGTCGATCACGCTGGCCGACGGCACCACCGCCCTCGTCACCACCGTGTACGACCTCTCGATGGCGAACTACGGCGTCGACCGCGGCATCTGCCCGAACGCCGCGAAGAACTACGGCGACGACGTGCCGTACACCCCGGCATGGCAGGTGAAACACACCGGCGTGAAAGCGGAAGACGTGGTCACGGTGGCGCGCGAATTCGCGGACAACGCCGACCGCACCCGCGGCAAGTCGATGGTGATCGTCGGCGCGGCGCTGAACCACTGGTACCACATGGACATGACGTACCGCGGCATCATCAACATCCTCATGATGTGCGGCTGCGTCGGCCAGAGCGGCGGCGGCTGGGCGCACTACGTGGGCCAGGAAAAGCTGCGCCCGCAGACCGGCTGGACCCCGCTCGCCTTCGCGCTGGACTGGAACCGCCCGATGCGCCAGATGAACGGCACGTCGTTCTTCTATGCCCACACGAGCCAGTGGCGCCACGAAAAGCTGCACACGTCGGAGATCCTGTGCCCGACGGCCGACGGCAAGCTGGAAGAGATGGCGCTGATCGACTTCAACGCCAAGGCCGAGCGCATGGGCTGGCTGCCGTCGGCGCCGCAACTGGAGACGAACCCGCTGGACGTGGTGCGCGCCGCCGAAGCCGCCGGCCAGGACCCGGCGCAGTACGCGGTCGAGCAGATCAGGGCCGGCAAGCTGAATTTCTCGTGCGACGACCCGGACAATCCCAAGAACTTCCCGCGCAATATGTTCGTGTGGCGCTCCAACATCCTGGGCAGTTCGGGCAAGGGCCACGAGTACTTCCTGAAATACCTGCTGGGCACCCAGAACGCGCTGATGAGCGACGAAGAGGCCTGCGTCAAGCCGCGCGACGTCAAGGTGCGCCCCGCCGCCGAGGGCAAGCTGGACCTGCTCGTGGTGCTGGACTTCCGCATGTCGACGACGTGCCTGTACGGCGACATCGTGCTGCCGACGGCCACCTGGTACGAGAAGGACGACCTGAACACGTCCGACATGCACCCGTTCATCCACCCGCTGTCCGAAGCCGTGCAGCCGCTGTGGGAAGCGAAGTCGGACTGGGAAATCTACAAGGGCATCGCGGCCAAGCTGTCGGAGATCGGCGGCGCCCACCTGGGCACCCGCAAGGACCTGATCCTCACGCCGCTGCTGCACGACACGCCGGGCGAACTCGGCCAGCCGTTCGACCCGAAGGACTGGCGCCTCGGCGAGTGCGAGCCGATCCCGGGCAAGACGATGCCGTCGATGACGGTCGTGGAACGCAACTACCGCGACATCCACAAGAAGTTCACGTCGATCGGTCCCCTGCTGGAAAAAGTGGGCAACGGCGGCAAGGGCATCGACTGGAAGACGGCGCACGAAGTGGACGTGCTGCGCGGCCTGAACCGCACCGTGCTGGAAGAAGGCGTCTCGAAAGGCCAGCCGCGCCTGGACACGGCGATCGACGCCGCCGAGATGATCCTCACCCTGGCGCCGGAAACGAACGGCCACGTGGCGGTGAAGGCGTGGGACGCGCTGTCGAAGATCACGGGCCGCGACCACACGCATCTCGCCATCCCGCGCGAGCATGACAGCATCCGCTTCCGCGACGTGCAGGCGCAGCCGAGAAAGATCATCTCGTCGCCGACTTGGTCGGGCCTGGAAAGCGAGGAAGTCAGCTACAACGCCGGCTACACGAACGTGCACGAACTGATCCCCTGGCGCACGCTGACGGGCCGCCAGCAGTTCTACCAGGACCACGTCTGGATGCGCGACTTCGGCGAGGGACTGTGCGTGTACAAGGCCGCGATCAACACCAAGACGACGGAGGCGATCATGAACCGCCGTCCGAACGGGAACAAGGAGCTGGCGCTGAACTGGATCACGCCGCACCAGAAATGGGGCATCCACTCGACCTACTCCGACAACCTGCGCATGCTCACGCTGTCGCGCGGCGGCCCGCACGTGTGGCTGTCCGAGACCGACGCGAAAGCGGCGGGCATCGTGGACAACGACTGGATCGAGGTGTTCAACGTGAACGGCACCCTGACGGCCCGCGCGGTGGTCAGCCAGCGCGTCCCGGAAGGCATGACGATCATGTACCACGCCCAGGAAAAGATCGTGAACGTGCCGGGTGCGGAAACGTCGAAGAAGCGCGGCGGCATCCACAACTCGGTGACGCGCACGGTGACCAAGCCGACCCACATGATCGGCGGCTACGCCCAGCTGTCGTACGGCTTCAACTACTACGGCACGGTAGGCTCGAACCGCGACGAATTCGTGGTGGTCCGCAAGATGCGCGACGTGAACTGGATGGAAGGCGCGCGCGACGAATCGCGTCCGAACGGCGACCAGCAGCCGGCGCGCCCCGGCCCCGACGAAACCGGCGGGCGCACCGAAACGCGAGACGGAAGAACGCGAACCCGCGCTGGCACGTGTCGCCAGCCCGAAGGGTGCTTGAACAGATAACGAGGTAAAGATATGAAGATCAGAGCACAAATCGGCATGGTGCTGAACCTGGACAAATGCATCGGCTGCCACACCTGCTCGGTGACCTGCAAGAACGTCTGGA
This sequence comes from uncultured Massilia sp., assembly GCA_946481275.1. Next base: position 26,839 of record CAMLMV010000003.1, on the reverse strand, counting down.
CGAGCCGCGACGGCGTGGAATACGCCTGGTTCAACAACGTCGAGACGAAGCCCGGCATCGGCTACCCGAAGGAATGGGAAAACCAGGACAAGTGGAACGGCGGCTGGAAACGCACCGCGTCCGGCAAGATCGAACCGCGCCAGGGCAGCCGCCTGAAAATCCTGGCGAACATCTTCGCCAACCCGAACCTGCCGCAGATCGACGAGTACTACGAGCCGTTCACGTACGACTACGAGCGCCTGCAGAACGCGCCGCTGTCCGAGACGCCGCCGACCGCCCGTCCGATCTCCGTCCTCACCGGCAAGAAGATGGACAAGATCGAATGGGGTCCGAACTGGGAAGATGACCTGGGCGGCGAATTCGCCAAGCGCAGCAAGGATAAACTGTTCGACAACGTGCAGAAGGAGATGTACTCGACGTTCGAGAACACCTTCATGATGTACCTGCCGCGCCTGTGCGAGCACTGCCTGAACCCGGCCTGCGTGGCATCGTGCCCGTCCGGTTCCGTGTACAAGCGCGAGGACGACGGCATCGTGCTGATCGACCAGGACAAGTGCCGCGGCTGGCGCATGTGCATCTCGGGCTGCCCGTACAAGAAGATCTACTACAACTGGTCGTCCGGCAAGGCCGAGAAGTGCACGTTCTGCTACCCGCGCATCGAAGCGGGCCAGCCGACCGTGTGCTCGGAAACCTGCGTGGGCCGCATCCGCTACCTGGGCGTGCTGCTGTACGACGCGGACAAGATCGAAGCCGCCGCCTCCGTCGCCGACGAGCAGGACCTGTACGAAGCGCAGCTCGGCCTGTTCCTCGATCCGCACGACCCGGACGTGATCGCGGAAGCGCGCCGCCAGGGCATCCCGGACTCCTGGCTGGAATCCGCCAAGCGTTCACCCGTCTACAAGATGGCCGTCGAATGGAAGATCGCATTCCCGCTGCATCCGGAATACCGGACGCTCCCGATGGTGTGGTACATCCCGCCGCTGTCGCCGATCCAGGCCGCCGCCGAAAGCGGCAAGATGGGAATGAACGGCATCCTGCCGGACACGAAGAGCCTGCGCATCCCCGTGCGCTACCTCGCCAACCTGCTCACCGCGGGCAAGGAAGCGCCGGTCGTGCATGCGCTGGACCGCATGCTGGCGATGCGTGCCTACATGCGTTCGAAGTCCGTCGACAAGGTCGAGAACCTCGACGTGCTGCGCCAGGTGGGCCTGTCGCAGGCGGTCGTGGAAGACATGTACCACATCATGGCGATCGCGAACTATGACGACCGCTTCGTGATCCCGAGCAGCCACAAGGAGATGGCCGAGGACAGCTTCAACGAAAAAGGCTCGTGCGGCTTCTCGTTCGGTAACGGCTGCTCGGACGGCACCAGCGACGCTTCCCTGTTCGGCAAGAAGAAACAGGGATCGACGATCTTCGTGTCGATGCCGAAATCGCGCAAGAAGAAAGAAACGGAAGGAGCCTGACATGAACCACTACCGCATCCTGTCCGCGCTGCTGCTGTATCCGGAGGGCGACCTCGTCGCCGCCCTGCCCGAGCTGGAAGACGGCCTCGCCGTCTCGATGCGCGCCCGGGTGGCGCCGCTGCTGGCGCACCTGGCCGAGAACGACATGATCACGCTGCAGCAGGAATACGTGCAGACGTTCGACCGCACGCCGTCGCACTCGCTGCACCTGTTCGAGCACATCCACGGCGAATCGCGCGACCGCGGCCAGGCCATGGTCGACCTGATGGAAGAGTACAAGAAGCACGGCCTGGACATGCAGGGCGACGAGCTGCCGGACTTCGTGCCGCTGTTCCTCGAATTCCTGTCGCAGCTGGACGAAGAGGAAGCCGGCCGCCTGCTGGGCGACGCCGTCCACGTGCTGGCGTTCATCGGCCGCAAGCTGGCCGCGAACGGCAGCCCGTATGCCGGCGTGTTCGACGTGCTGGAAGGCTTGTCGCCGGTGGCGGCCGAAGAACTGTCCGAGCCGCCGATCAAGGACATGGACGAGGCGCTGGAAACCTTCGGCCCCGGCGCCGACGGCGTCGAGCCCCTGCTCAAGCCGCAAGCGTCCGGCCCGCAACCGATCAATTTTTACCCGCGCGGCACGCGTCCTGCCGCGCATCAGGAGGAGGTAGCATGAACTATATAAATCAATTCCTGTTCGGGATCTACCCGTACATCGCGCTGGCGATCTTCCTGCTCGGGAGCCTGATCCGCTTCGACCGCGAGCAATACACGTGGCGCTCGGAATCCACGCAGGTTCTGCACACGGGCCAGCTGCGCCTGGGCAGCATCCTGTTCCACATCGGGATCATCGGCCTGCTGGGCGGCCACGCCGTCGGCCTGCTGACGCCCGTCTGGGTGTGGGACACGCTCGGCGTCACGCACGGCGCCAAGCAGCTGTTCGCGATGGCTGCGGGCGGCGTGATGGGCACCCTGTGCCTGGTCGGCATCCTGCTGCTGCTCGCCCGCCGCCTCGGCAACGAGCGCCTCCGCGCCGCCACCACGTTCAAGGACAAGATCGTGCTGCTGTGGATCCTCGGTACGCTGCTCCTCGGCCTGTCGTCGATCGTCGTGTCGGCGGGTCATATGGACGGGCACATGATGGTCCTCCTGATGACCTGGGCCCAGCACATCGTGACGTTCCGCGGCGACGCCGCCGGCTTCGTCATCGATGCGCCGCTCGTGTTCAAGCTGCACCTGTTCATGGGGATGTCGCTGTTCGTCATCTTCCCGTTCACCCGCCTCGTCCACATCTGGAGCGGTTTCGGCGCGGTGACTTACCTGGGCCGTGCCTTCCAGCTGGTCCGTCCGCGCTAAGGAGTCTGACATGGGTATCTCCGTCAACGGCGTCGAGATCGACGACCACCAGATCGAACAGGAACTGCCGCACCACAGGGGCGCCGCCAACCCGCTGAAACAGTCGGTACACGAAGTCGTGCTGCGCACCGTGCTGCTGCAGGAAGCGGACCGCCTCGGGATTGCCGGCGCGGACGACGACGCGCGCGTCGAGGCGCTGCTGACGCAGGAAGTCAGCGTGCCGCAGGCCGACGAGGCGGCGTGCCTGACGTACTACCGGAACCACCCGGACAGGTTCACCCGCGGCGCGATGGTCGAAGCGCGCCACATCCTGTTCCAGGTGACGCCGACCGTGCCGCTGGACCTCGTACGCGAGACGGCGGAAGACATCCTCGCGGCGCTGCAGGCCGCGCCGGAACGCTTCGGCGAACTGGCGGCGCAGTATTCGAACTGCCCGTCCGGCGCCGTGGGCGGCAGCCTCGGCCAGCTGAGCCGCGGCGACTGCGTGCCGGAATTCGACGACGTGCTGTTCCGCCTCGGCGAGAACGAGCTGGCCGCGCGCCCCATCGAGACGCGCTTTGGCCTGCACATCGTGCAGGTGCTACGCCGCATCGACGGTGCGCTGCTGCCGTTCGGGACGGTGAAGTCGCAGATCGCCGCCTGGCTCGCGACGGCGGCGCTGCAGCGGGGCATCCACCAGTACCTGCAGATCCTCGTGGGCCGCGCGCGCATCGAGGGCATCACGCTGGAAGGGAGCGCGACGCCGCTCGTGCAGTAGGTATCACAAGCTTGTGAAGAACTGCCCCGGCTGCGGACGCACCCGGGGCGCTTTTTTTGCCTCTCCCGTGCCGATGCCGATGAAGCAGACGGCGCGCTCGTACGGCTCGAGGGCCAACAGGCGGCGCATGGCCGGCGACTCGACCGCCCCGCCGCTCGCGAGACCGCTGGCGAAGCCCAGCGCCTGCGCCGCGAGCAGCACGTTCTGCAGCGCGCAGCCCAGGGACACCAGTTTTTCCTCGACCGGGATGGCGGTGCCGGGCGCGTCGACGAGGATCGCCACGAGCAGGCATGGCGCATGAAACGCCTTTTCGCGCGCGGACGCCCGCGCTGCATCGCTGGCCGCGGGATCGCGCTGCACGAGCGCTTCCTCGAACACCGCGCCGAGATCGTCGCGCCGCCTGGAGGGGATCAGCACGAAGCGCCACGGCAGCAGGCAGCCGTGATCGGGCGCCTGCGCGGCCGCGTCCATCATCCGCGCGAGCGCGGCATCGTCGGGCCCCGGCGCCAGCAGGCGGCGCAAGGCCACATGGCGGCGTGCCGCCAGCGTGTTCCACAAATCCGGGTTCATGGGTCCCATTATAGGGTCAGGTGGCGGTACGGTTGCGCCCACGCCTGTTCGTAATAGCGCCGGTTGAGCAGCTCCGTCAAGATCAGCAGCTTATGTACCCACGCAACAAGGAATGTGACCCGCCGTCACATTGTCTGCCGCGCGACGGACAGGCGCTCCGGGGACTTCAAGGCCCCGTCAGCTCGATGGTCTGGCGCAGCCGGATGTCGTCCGACGCGCTGCCGACCATCAGCTCGAACGTCCCCGGTTCGGCGCCCCACGCCAGCTTGCGGTCGAAGAACGACAAGGTCTCGCGGTCGATCGTGAAGCTGACGGTGCGGCGCTCGCCCGGTTTCAGGACGACGCGCTGGAAGCCCTTCAATTCCTTCACGGGCCGCACGACGGACGCCACGGGGTCGCGCAGGTAGAACTGCACGACCTCGGCGCCGGCCACGCGGCCGCTGTTGGCCAACGTGAAGGACAGCGTGATCTTCCCGTCCGGCGCCATGCGCGTGCTGGACACACGCAGGTCGGCGTACGCGAACGTCGTATAGCTCAGGCCATGCCCGAACGCGTAGCGCGGCGTGTTCGGCGAATCGATGTAGGCGGAGCGGTAGACGCTGTTGCCGTTGTCCGGCACGGGGCGGCCCGTCTGGTATTGCTGGTAGCCGATCGGGATCTGCCCCAGGTTGCGGGGGAAGGTCATCGGGAGTCTCGCCGACGGGTTCACGTCCCCGAACAGCACGTCCGCGATCGCATTGCCCCCTTCGCTGCCGGGGTGCCACGCGTACAGGATCGCGTTCGCCCCTTCCGCCACGTTCTCGAAGATCAGCGGGCGCCCCGCCATGATCACGACGACGGGCGTCTTGCCGATCGCCTTCAGCGCGTCGAAGAGTGCCGCCTGCCGGCCCGGCAAGTCCAGGTGCGCACGCGATTTCGCCTCGCCCGACATGTCCCAGCTTTCGCCGACGGCAAGCACGACGACGTCCGATGTGCGCGCGAGGCCGAGGGCGGCCGCGAAACCCGCGGCGGAGCGGCAGGCGACGTCGCAGCCGGCGGCGTACGCGACGCGCGTGCCAGGTCCCGCATGCGTGCGTACGGCGTCCACGAGGCTCGCCATCGTGGCCGCATTGGAATCCACGATCCAGCCGCCTTCGAGGTCGCGCCGGGCGTCGGCGAGCGGGCCGATCACGGCAATCGAGCGCGCGCTTTTACGCAACGGCAGTGCGCCGCCGTCGTTCTTCAGCAGGACCATCGATTCCGCCGCGATCCGGCGCGCGGCGGCGCGGTGACGCGGATCCGCCAGCGCCGCCTTCTCGCGCGCGGGATCGGAGAAGCGGTACGGATCGTCGAACAGGCCCAGCTCGAACTTCTTCGCCAGCACGCGCCGCACGGCATCGTCGACGAGCGCCACGTCGACCCGCCCGCTGCGCACGAGATCCGCGAGCGACGACGCGTAGGCGCTGCTTTCCATATCCATGTCGCTGCCCGCGGTGATGGCCTTCGCGGCCGCATCCGGCAGGTCGTTCGCATAACCGTGGACGACCATCTCGCGCACCGAGCCCCAGTCGCTGACGACGAAACCCTTGAAACCCCAGCGGCCCTTGAGGATGTCCCGCTGCAGCATCGCATTGCCGGTGGCCGGGATCCCGTTCAGCGTGTTGAACGAGTTCATGAACGTGGCCACGCCCGCATCCGCCGCGGCCTTGAACGGCGGCAGATAGGTTTCATGGAGCTGGTGCTCGCTCATGTCGACGGCGTTGTAATCGCGGCCGGCGATCGCGGCGCCATAGCCTGCAAAATGCTTCGCGGTCGCCATCACGGACTCCAGTCCGCCCAGCTTCGTGCCCTGGAAGCCGCGCACGCGGGCGGCGGCGATGCGCGAGCCGAGGTACGTATCTTCGCCCGCGCCTTCCATCACCCTGCCCCAGCGCGGATCGCGGCCGATGTCGACCATCGGCGCGAACGTCCAGTGGACGCCGGCCGCGGAGGCTTCGCGCGCGGCGATGCGGGCCGATTCCTCGATCGCGTCGAGGTCCCACGACGCCGCCTCGCCCAGCGGCACGGGGAACACGGTGCGGTAACCGTGGATGACGTCGAGCCCGAACAGCAGCGGAATGTGCAGGCGCGATTGCAGCGCCAGCGCCTGCACCCGGCGCGTCTCGGCCGCGCCGCGGATGTTCAGCATGGAGCCGATCCTGCCTTCGCGGATATCGCGTTCGATGTCGCGCACCTTGTCGGTGCCCGGTCCCGTGCTGAAGTCCTTGCCGGACAGCTGGTTCAGCTGGCCGACTTTTTCCTCCAGCGTCATCTGCCGCAACAGCGCTTCCACCCGCTGGCTCACATCGGCCTGCGCCGCGCCCGCGAGCGCCATCAGCGCACAGGCGATGGCCGTACGCGCATATCGTCTCTTCTCCATTTGGTCTCCACCGAGGTTATGCGGTGCAATATAACCCGGCTCACCACTCGACGGCGCCGAAGCCGCGAAACGGCTGCCAGGTGTAGTAGAGACCGACCGTGTCGCGCCGCTGCTGCCGCTCCGGCACGTTGGCGAACGCGAACGTCCGGCGCGACGTGATGTACTTGAGCGAGACGGCGTGGCGGCCGCTTAAACGGTATGTCAGCGTCGCGTCGCCCCGGAACACGCGATCCGTGCCGCCGGTTTCGGGACTGGCCAGTTTGCCATTGAAGAATTCGCGCGCCGCGAGGTCGAGCGCGACCTTCTCGCCGCCGATCACGCGCAGCATCAGCATGGCCTGCGGCGCGAAGCCGTAGTTGTACTGCCCGCTCGTGCTGGGGCGCACGGTCCCCGTCGACGTGTAGCCGACGCCGGCCGACGCATGCCCCTGCAGCGCGAGGCCCTCGGCCACCCACCACTGCGCATTGGTGCCCAGAGACAGGCCGGTGCTGGCCACGCGGAACAGTTGCGGCGCCAGGTAATCGTAGCTGCCGTAGACGCCCGCGATGCCGCGCACGTTGCGTCCCGGCGCATACGGCGCACCCCACAGCAGGCCGCGCGAGGCGAGGTTTTCGATGCCCTGGATGTTCGACAGCCGCAGGCGGAACAGGAAGTAATCGAAAGGCCTGCGGTACGTGTAGCCCGGTTTGCCGGGCAGGCCGTAGTCGAGTGCGAAATCGGCCGAAACCTCGTTGCGGTGCGGCGCCTGCGACGGCCCGACGTTCCTGTGCGAGACCCCGCCCGCGCCCAGTTGCAGCCGCGCGTAGACCTCCGGGCTGTTGCTTTGCCAGATTCCGGGCCCGCGCCCCGGACGCACGTAGCGGTTGAATCCGAGCGGCGGCGACACCGCGGCCGCGGCAACCTCGCGCCATCGCGGCGACAAGCCATAACCCTGCTCCAGCACGAGATTCGCCATGCGGTACAGCGATTCGCCGAGGAAGCTGCCGCCGAAGCTCGTCGTGATCTGGTCGTTGCGCGATGGCGCCGTCGTTTCGCCCGCCACTTCCCACACGGCGCTGCCCGCGAACGCGAAGCCCAGCGATTCCCAGAACGACAGGCCGTTGCTGCGCGCGAGGCCGAAGTAGACGGACCCCTGGTACGGGTGGCCCAGCTGGTTGATTTCGAACGGATCGCGGTCGACCACCCAGCTGCTGTGCAGGTTGCGGCGGATGGAGCCGACGCTGACGCCATAGTCGTCCGGGCGGACGAACGCGTGATCCACGCGGTTCAGCAGGAACTGGAAGGCCGCGATCTCCAGCGCCGCCGCACCATAACTCTTGTATGGACGGCCGTCGTCCGCGTGGACGGCGCCGGCGGCCAGCGCCAGCAGCACCGCGCAGGCGCAGCGGCGCAACGGACATGCGTTCCCCGATTCCCCCATGTTCCTCTCGACAGCGGTCTGCGTATTGTTAAACTAAATATAACGAATACTCGCGACCGATGTCGCACGGAACCGAACGGATCAGAACAGCACGTCCCAGGTCACGGTGACCATCTTCGCGTTCTTGGTGAAGTCGTACGCGCTCGAATCCTTCACCGAGTCCCACTGCACCTTCAGGTCCATGTTCTTGCGGAAGTCCCAGCGCACGCCGACGAAGCGCGTGTTGTCGTTCTGCGTTTCCGTATAGGTCGCGGTCTGCTTTTCCTTGTACGACGAAAAGCCGGCCATCGGCATGAACCGGCCCATACGATAGCCGACCGTCGCCGTCCAGCTGGACGACTTGTAGTCCTGCGCGGGACGCATGAAGCGGTTGGCTTCCGCGCGCACCATCCAGTTGCCGTAGTCGAAGCTGCCGGACAGGCCGATAATGCGCTGGCGCGTGCCTTTCGCGAACTCCGGCGCTTCTCCCGGCGGATACATCGACAGGTCGATCGAGTTCTGCATGTAGATCAGGCGCGCGCCGAACACCTCGTTGGACACGTCGAGGTAGCCGCCCAGGATGTGCTTCCAGTCGTCGTCGACGCGGTAGCCGTAGTAGATCTTGCGCTGTTCGGTGTTGTTCTCGGTGGTCTCCTGGCCGGCGAAGACGGTACCGGTGACGGCCCAGTCGCCGAAGCTGCGCGAGTGGCGCACGTTCACGCCGTTGTAGGCGCCGACCTCCCAGCCATAGATATCCTGCGGCACGCGCGCCCACGGCAGCGTGTAGCCGATGTAGACGCTGTCCGAGTACGCGTAGATCGGCAGGCGCCGGCGGCCCACCTGGACCGTCGTATCGGGCGCCACGTCGTACGACAGATAGGCCCAGTCGACTTCGGGCTTGCCGTGTTCCGACGCGCGCGATACCGCCTGGACGGTGCCGGACAGCTTGTCCGTAAAGCGGTAGCTGGCCTGCAGGCCCACGAGCGATTCGCGCGCGAGGCTCCATTCATTGCCGTGGTAGACGGCGCCGTGCTCGTAATTGCCGATGAAGCAGGGACACGGCTGTCCCATGAATTCACCGTCCGAACCGCCGTAGGCCTTGCCCGCGGTGACGGTGGCAAATCCCGAAATGCTCAAGTCGCTGGCCTGTGCCATGCCGGCGCTGGACAACAGCGCGGCGATCATCAGTTTCTTCATGCTTTTATCTGGTTAGTTGGCGGTGGCGATGACCTTGACGGTGGCGTCAACGTCCTTCCTGTCGATGTAGCCGACGGCGTTCGGATCGGCCGCGACGGCCTTGCGCATGGCCGCGCCCGAATCCACCTCGGCCGGCGGCGTGCCGGTGCCCGTGAAAATCAGCTTGCCCCACATGGCCTGGACCTGGACCGGGTCCTTCTTGCAGGCCCTGGCGTAGAACTCGTCGCGCAACGGGTTCTTTTCCGTGAGGTTGATCGGGGTCGGCGACTTGATCTTGCCGAGGAACGCCTGGCATACCTGCGTTACGGGCGGCGCCAGCGACGAGTGGGCGGACACGATGATGCTGATCTCGGCGTGCGCGGGCGCCACGGCGCACGCCGCGAACGCCACGGCGGATGCCGCAGCGGGAAGGACTCTCTTCATGATGATGGTGTGGTGTTGAAAAGGATGCGGTCAGGCGCGACGCCGCGCGACGGGACTGTTCGATGCCGGCAGCGCGAGCATGTCGCGCGCGACCTGCTGCGGCAAGCCATCCTGGCGCGCCAGCGTAAACACGCTGACGACGGCGGCCAGGCTGGCGGCCTGCTCGCGCAGGGCGGCGGCCAGGCCCGCGGTCTCGTCGACGAGACCAGCGTTGCTTTGGGTGTCCTCGTCCATCTGGGCGATGGCATCGTTGATATGCTCGATGCCGGCGGTCTGCGCGTTGCTCGCCTCTGCGATCGCGGCCATGATGTCGGTGACGCGGCGGACACTGGTCACGATCTCGTCCATCGTGCGGCCGGTCTGGTCTGCCAGGTTCGTTCCCAGTTCGACCTGCGTGACCGAGCGCCCGATCAGGGCCGTGATGTCCTTGGCCGCGGCGGCCGAACGCTGCGCCAGGCTGCGCACTTCGTTCGCGACGACCGCGAAGCCGCGCCCGTGTTCGCCGGCGCGCGCCGCTTCGACGGCCGCATTCAGCGCGAGCAGGTTGGTCTGGAACGCAATGCCCTCGATGACGCCGACGATGTCCGCAATTTCGCGCGACGACGCATGGATCGCCTCCATCGTGGCGATCACCTGCCCGACGACGGCACCGCCCTGCGTGGCGACATTGGCGGCGAATCCGGCCAGTTCGTTGGCCTGCGCGGCATTCGCGGCGTTTTCCTTCGCGGTGCCGGTGAGCGCACCCATCGACGACGACGTCTGCACGAGGGCCTGCGCCTGGTGTTCCGTGCGCCCGGCCAGGTCGCCATTGCCCTGTGCGATCTGGACCGAGGTGGCCGAGATGCTGTCGGTGGCGTTGCGCGCTTCGCTGACGATCCGCACCAGGCTGCCGTTCATGTGCCGCAGCGCCTGCAGCAGCTTGCCCGTCTCGTCCTGGGCATCCACGGAGATCATGCTGGTCAGGTCGCCCGCGGCGACGGTCTCCGCGACCCGCACCGCCTCGTTCAGCTGGCGCACCAGCATGCGCGCCACGAGCAGCGCGAACGCCAGCGTGACGACGAGGCCCAGCGCACCGGTGACGGCGCCGCCGAGCACGGCCCGGTTCGACGCGTCGGTCGCCGCGGCCACGGTGCCGGTGAAGCGGTCGCGCGCGGCCGTACGGAACGCCGCCACGTCCTTGCGATAGGTCGCCAGCGCCGCGGCCATCGCCTCCAGCCTGTCCCTGGCCGGCATGCCGTTGTGGCTCGCCATCGCGTCGGAAATCGCGCGGGCCGTCTTGTAGTAGGCATCGAACTCGGTCGCCAGCCGGCCCAGGTCGGCCGCGTGTGCCGTATCGAGCGTGCGCAGGCGGCGGTAGTTATCGGCCACTTTCGCGGCGAGCGTGTCGGCGGCGGCGATCTGCTCGGGTTCGCCCGCGGCGGCGGCCGAATTGAGCACGTCGATGATCTTGTCCAGGGCGCCCGTATTCTCCGTCATCGCATCGAGCACCGGGTACTGCACGTCGCGCACGTCAGCCAGGCGCACGTTGTTCTGCTTGAAGACGATGGCCGTGAAGGTCAGGTAAGCCGCCATGCACAGCATCGCGATGGCCGGGGCCAACAGGACTTTCCACATCACGGGCAAGCGGCTCAGCATCTTCACTCCACGCGGAAGCCGTCGGCCGGCTCGTTAAGGTTGACTTAAGGCAAATGTTATCTGGTATTTACTCATTCTGGCAAGAAAATAATTTCGTATAGACAACATTGGTGGATGGAGTGAAATGTGACGGTCCTAGGCCGGCCTGGCGAGATCGCCCTTGAGCTGCGCAACCGTCGGCGTGACGACCGCGAGGAACGCCGCTTCGCGCGCACGGCGGGCATGACCGCCGTCTTCCGCGCGCAGCAAGGCACGTCCCCCCAACGCCTGCAATTCCAGCGCGACGGCAGCCGCCGCCATGTCGACCATCCGCAGGCGCAGCGTCAGCAGATCGCGCGGCCGTTCGCGCAGGCTGCCGTCATCTAGGCCGGCGCACAGTGTTTGCCGGCAGGCGGCGATGTGCGCATCGAGTGCATCGATTTGGCCCGACAGGATCGACGGCCTGCCGTCGAGGGCCGCGCGCGCCGCTCGCAGCGATGCGCGCGCAAGCCCGATCCCGAGACCGCATTGCAAACCGACGAAAGCGGGACGGATCGAGGGCAGGAATACCCGCGCCTGCGGGTGGATCTGCCATGACGCATCGAGCGCGACGTCGTCCAGCCTTAGGGCGGCCGTGTTGGTGCCGCGCAGCGCCAGCAGATCGAGATCGGGTTCGCGCGTCACGCCACGCACGTCGTAAGGCAGCGCGTACACGGACGGATTGTCGCCGTGTTCGTCGCCGACGGCGATCGCGGCGACGAATCCCTGCCTGCGCAAATTCGTCGCCCAGGCCACCGTACCGTTCAGGCGCACGCCGTCCGGGCCGGCAACGCCCGAGATGCGTAACCGATCCAGGCCGCCCAGGAATTTCATCGCATTCGACAACCCGGGCGCACCGGCCAGCCGGCCGCGCAACAAGTCCGGCACGAGCCGATGCACGAGGTCCCGGTTCGGGCTCGCCAGCAGGCAGGCGATGACGGCGCGCTGCGCCCAGTACACGAAGGCGGCGCTGAGCGAGTGTTCGGCGAGTCCCGCGACGACATCGACGGCCGCACTCAAGGCGCGTCCGTCCCCGCCCTCGCTTTCAGGCCCCCCCACCGCGAACAGGCCGGCCTGGGCCAGACGGGCCGGCAGCGCATCCGCATGCAGCGTGTCCGCGTCCAGGTTGTCCGCGTGCCCGTCGAGCCATGCGACCAGCGATTCATCCATTCGTACCATCGATTCGTCCTGTGTGAAAAAGCGTTGTAGCGATGCTAGGCGAAATCAAGATCCATACAAATAAATAGCGATTTTGCTGTTTCGGGTTTCCATGTAGACTTCGGCCGGATCAATCACAGCTAGCAAAATGCGCAACATCTTTGTATTCGTCATGGCTTGTTCGTTGCTGTCCGCTCATGGACAGTCTGTTGACCAGGAGGCGAAGCAGCCTCGCGTTGAATTTCCTGTCTGGGAACGTGTGCTGTCCGGCACGCTCGGCACGAAGCCGATCAACGTGACGCTGACCCGCGTCGCCGCGAATGTGTCGGGCTGGTATTGCTATGAGCCGTGCTCCGAGAAGACCCGACAACGGCTTCAACTGACCGGCACGGTGAAAACCGACACGCTCAAGCTGACCGAGCGCGATTCGCAGTCTGCGAAGAATATTGCGACCGGCCGCTGGGCCATTAACCTGGACGGAGACAACGCCTCGGGGAACTGGACATCGCCCGATGGCAGGAAAACGTTTCCGGTGCACCTGCGCGATACGCAGCCGGTGCCGTTCGAGCTTCACCTCGTTGCCGACGCGATGCCGAAAGAAACGGATAACAGCGACGAAGCGCCTTACGTATCGGCCATCAGGATTTATCGAAACGGACGGCTCGCGCAGGAACTGCCGACCGATTCCCAGGGTCCGGGCCGCGTCTTCATTCCGTCGCTCGTCGACGCGAATTTCGATGGATTTGCCGATCTGACGATTGCGCTCAGCTTACCGGCTGGACCGAATATTCCGCAGCAGACCTGGCTGTTCGATCCACGCACGCAGCGCTTCGTCGATGCGCCGGAAACGCTGCAGGGGATTACCTCGCCCGAGTTCGACAAGAAGTTCAAAACCATTGTTTCGCAATGGCGTAACGGGTGCTGCGAACATGGCGTGACGACGTATCGTTGGGATGGCAAGCAGCTCAAGGAAGTCGCCACTGCGTCGAGCGTTCAATTGCCGGTGCTCGTCGGCCACAAGATCCTGTATTGCTACACGATTCCCGAGTATCGGGATGGGCGTATCGAATTTCCCGATCGGGTGGAACAGGTCGGCGACCGCCTGACGTTGACGTTCGATGACTTCAGCGGCTGCGAGTCGCAGGCATTGTCCACTGCATCGCTCGACATCGCGATATGGAAACGTGACGCAGCGGGGGAACTCAAGGTCGTGCGCAAGGAGAGCCTAGCGTGGAAACAGATCGACACACGGTCAGGCCACCGTTATTGTCCGGTAATCCCGTACTTTGCAAATGGACGCATCGAGCACAAAGTGCTGGGTGGGCGTCCTGAAGAAGACTGTAGCGAAACTGCACCATGACGACTGCCAACGCGGCAACTCAATACATCCGCATCATCGCCTGACTTAACCTATTCGGAACCGTACATCTTCGTACCTGGAGGCGGGGCGGTCGGGTGATTTGGACTTGCATCAACCCACGTTTTCACCACAACATACACCTTTCTTCCGGGAAGAAATGAAGAAAGAGCTCAGCCGGGCCGTCATAATTTCTGAGTGCTCGCCCTACCACCGCGCTGCATGAAGCACATCGCGAACGCCTTCAACGATGGTCACGCGACTACTAGGCAACAAACGCTTCTCACTTTAGCGGCGAAAAATTCGGTAACAGACACGTGTACAATCCCAAGACATCTTTGATTATGAGGAGCGACTAATCCCTCGCTTCAGTTTCAGCCAACCCGGTCGTGCTAGCGATTACCTGTTTAAGACGATTTCCGAATCGGCCTTTTCTTGAAGACTGGGAATAGCGGAATGGCAAGCAGTCCGCAAAGTATGAGCGGACTGGTGCATAGGACATATGGAACAAGCGCCAACCGAGTGGTTCCTTCGTTATATTCAACGTACGTCCAAACCAGTGCCGTCACGTCAATACCTGCTGCAACCACCAAAAACGACCAACATGCCAGCGCTAATGCACGTGGCAAAATAGGACGAAAGAATCTCTGATTGATGAGCACCGCCAGCGCAAGCAAACAGATGGCGCTTGTGATTGGAAAATTCTCAAGAAAAACTGCACGCATGACGCCCCAGTAGCCGTCAAAACTCATACAACCTCCAAATTATCGTCTTGATTCGTGGCGATCATTTCTGGAAGTTTAACTGGCGCATCTGGAGATGTTCCCTGTCCACTGCCCCATTCCAACGGCATCTCTACCCAAAATCCTCTTATTGCCGCACGCAGATACTCAATTGCTTTTTTAACGTTATGCTCCCCGTTTTGCATATATGCAGGTTGCAGAACTGGCGGCTTGGTGAAGTCACGGCTATTGTCCTTCTTCGAGCGCGCGGGATAACCGAGTCGTCGCCCCTCATTTAAAGCCTTGAAGCTGTTTCGCGGCGTGTGAATAATTAGAACACCCCAATAATAGCAACGCAGCCACAAGGCGGGAAATAACTCTTAATTCAGGGAATAAGAAGTCATCGCGAAACATCTGTGCAATTCCGAAAAACTCTACATATATCGAGCAGTTAACCGTGTACTTCAGCTTCCGCCGATGGAGTCGTACTTGCGACTGTCTGCTGAGGAACGATGTCCGCATCTGTCTTTGCGAAAATTGTAGGATTCATTCCCGAGAGATTATTTTCTTCTTCTGTCCAAGATAATGGCAACGCGACAATGAAACTTTGTATGTTCTTTAGAGACTTTTCTTTCGCTCGAGGTTTAGCATGCTACCCCTGACCCGACAACAGGACGGCATCTTTCCATATGTGCCCCTGCGCCGATCGAACAGCTAGACATGTTCCATACAATATGCGCCCGCGTCGTCGGTCACCGCGGCCAACGTTGACGTCACGCTCTCCTGCAACGCCCCGTTCTCCACCAACCCGAGATCATGAACCTCCGAAAACGGCATGGACAGAATTGCCCCCCCCCCCGGTCTTGTCAAGACCGATGCGGACGAGTTGTCGCGAAGGATTTTTTGCCGGCCTCGGCCCCCATACCCACAGGTAACGATTGTTACGTACGTCGCCCTGCTAGCCCCTTTGTACCGCTATCGAATAGTCCGCCGTGCGCTTCGGTGCTTTATAGTTGCGGATCCACTGTCCGGCCGGCGACTGTCCCAGACGGTCGGCGCGTCGTTAGCCCATCCGGCGTGGGCTACCACGGTGGTGGCAGACAGGAATATCACATGCTTGAGCTTAATGTCTCCTCAGCCAGACAAGGTCCATCGACGACGGCCGCGCACTGGCGAGAACCGGGGCTCGTGTCAGCAATGATGTCCGTCGAAAAAAAGATCCGGATCGGAGCCATTGTGGCGAGATCTCCGCTCTCTACGTAAACCTCCACGTTATGGCGACACTCGTCTGAACTCGGCTGCCTCCAAGTCCCATTGTTTCCGTTGTTTTTGCTTCCATCGGGACGTTGCTATCTCACGTTCATTAGCTTCGATCACGCGTCGGTGGATCATTTCATCGGAACGATTACCGAAATAAACACGACGAAATTTGAACAGACCGATCCCATTAAGCAAGAACTCGTTCACTCGATCTTTCGCCAACCCAGCCATCGAATCGTGCACCCAGTTATCAAAAAACTTCTGTATTTCCTGGGATTGCGGCGCCTTCGCTATAGTTGATACCACAGTTAAAGCATCGCGTTCCGGAGCGCTTGAATCGACAAGTCTGGGCAAATTATTGTCGGCAAGCCATTTATACCATTTCTCCAACGTCTGGTGCAAACGCGCGGCTGCGTTTTCACTGGCTTTACCGTCCGTAGCATCAAGCAGCGCATGAATACGCCTACTCAGAAGCCGACCTGCGCTCAAGATTTGATTAAGCGCCTTGAAATCAAGCTCTTGAAAAGGCTGTTTTACGTAACTTTCACCGAACTCATCATGCCGAAGGCTATATGTGAACGCGTCGTGGCTCATTCGATACTCAAGCTTTTCGACGAGTGCGCCAATAATGGCAATAAAATATTGCTGTGTATCCATTAAATACTCGCGGTCCTGGGTTGCCTTTCTGAAGAAGTCGCGGAAAAAATATTCTTGCGCTCCCGATTGTCCAGTTACATTTGCTATCCCTTGATATCTATAGGAAAAGTATTTGGTCATATGCGCGCGCATCATTTCCTCTACCGGCCCCGGGGGAATCTGCGCTGCCTGCATATATTTCTTGAATGCCTCCAAGGCTTCGTCGGTCGGCACTAAGCATTCTTTCACCGGCCTTAGCATATTGTCGAGAGATAATAACGGAACACCTGCCGCGCGGGCCGCACAGTACATTTCAAAACCGGGTATTCTCGCGAGCGCATCTGTTTTGCCTTGCGACTGGCGATCGTAGCCGCCGCCAACGTCCGAGTGAGCTCCTGGATAAACATATTCCTTAACGTTCGGAGGGTATTTTTCGTCAATTCGTACCGAGTCAAGTGGAAATGTCGCGCGAACCTCATGCGCTGCAACGATATGTAGACAGCTTTCGACCCCCGGGTGAACCTGCATGTTCTTATTTGCCCAGGACTGGTGCCCCTCAACTCCCAGGATTCCTGAAGAAAATCCCCCAGCAATGCCAACGGACGCCACGGTATCAAATATCCCCAAAAACTGCACCCTTATCGGGATGCCTGCAAAAGTATAGCCTTCGGAGCCCTGCACACAAATCTTATATAGCCAGTTCACGAATGCTCGGGCTTCAGCGGCTCCTCGAGAGAATCCGAAAACCGAAAGGTTGATCTGTTCAATGGAAGGACGATTTTTCGGCTGTTTTTTGATCAACTCAGTCAACCGGCCCATCCATGTGCGGCCAAACACAAAGTTTCTTTGCGCCTCTAAAGAACCGAGCCCACCCAATGCGTTAGCCATGTTGCGGGCCTCGGAGTCCGATATCAACTGACTTTGCGTCAGATAAAGACTAACCGCATTAAAGACTCTCGTAAGTCCCCAAATCAGTCGAGGTTCCCCATTCCAAGATGCCGCAGTTCCTAAAATTCCACCGGTGTCATCAATTTTAGGGAAGGGAGTTCCTACACCAGGAATATAGAACGGATAATAACCAGTAGTAGAGCCTGGCTCTTTGGTCTTGAACGCGTGGAAAAGCCTTACAACGTTACTATGTTTATACTTTTCCGGCGCTCCCGATACGGATGTATAATCAATTTCTTCATTATTACCCGTTCCATCGAAGAAAAGTCCAACAAAAATCTGACCACAACATTTTAACACTGACTTCTCAGAAAACTGTGCAGAGACCGCCTTAGCTTGCTGCATGATTTCGCGAGGAGATAACGGCCGAACAAGCGATCGGGTATTATTAATTTCGGGATTGTGCGCGAACTGAACTTCAACAGTCAATCGGGCCTCCGCTCTTGCGATATTCGCTCTTCGATGATACAGGCTTCCATGGAAGGAGGTCTTCGAGAGAAAGAGGATAGAACGGGTGTTCGGGCGAACACTTTGACACCACAATCTTCACCTTGTCGTTTTCATAGAAGTGCACCTGAATGGCATCAGGATGAGGATATTTCGGTAACTCCACCTGTCGAGTTAATACCGGCATTACATCAGCCCCATTATCGTTTGGTGAAATATAACGCCACGTTACCGAAGTCTTCAGGCCCGGGCGCCATTTATTCGGGATGACAATGCAACACGTCTCCCCACTCGAACTGCCATGCTTTAGACCTACGCCACCTGGCCCGTTGACGCTAAAATAGTCGATATCATGAGTTCGCGCATGATTGTACGCGGTCAGGCTCACCGCGGTACCCTCGTCACCGCACGCCTGCAGAGACGCGGCAGCAGAAAAGCACCCAATAATGAGCGAAGCCGAATACCTGAATTTGCTTCGCAATCCCAAAAAATCAAATCTCATACGACTCCCGCCTCAAACATTTCATCACCCAAATTGCCGGAGCTCCAGGCCTTACGTTCCAATAATCGATAAAGTTCCACGTCTTCGTTACTTTTTCCGTTGGTAAGGCACGCTGCGACGACCAATGAAAATACGTCAGCCTCATTCTCTACAAAATAGTCTTGAGCCAAACGATATGCAGCAGCAGTCAGTTCATAAAGGGACGAGAAGCCGATTGATGGCGGGATCGCTTCAGGCATCGATTCCACAATTCGCATCATCAGAATGTCCGGATAACTTAGCTTTATCAGCATGTCCACCTGGTGATTTGACAACTGCAATTGACCAAAGGCGCGATCCAAGTGGTTTGAAACTACGTACTCCACTATTTCCCCATTTCGACCAATATAATACCAATGCCTAATGCCCCAACAGAACGCTCCCCACTGATCATTGGTGAGAACATGCTGGATATTTGGGAGCACACGAGTATCCGCAAATCGCAACAGCATGTCCTGCCCGTCATCTGATTGAACCACATGAAATGCTCGCCAATGCTCAATCAGTGTTGCGCAGCCTGCTGAGCTGGCAATAAAACTTAACATGGGTCGGGCGGAACAATGTTTTAGCAGAGACATCAAGCGATACGCCAAACCTTCATTATCGTGTAGTCGGACCAGACACGGCGCAGCAGGGGCAAGTGCATCCAATCGCGAGTCACCCGTATAGCAGTTGATCGCGTCAATCCATTCATTAACAAACTTGCCATCTGGGTAGTCGAATACAGTATCAACAAGCGCATACCATTCAAATTCGGGACGATTGCGAATAAGGGTAGAAAGATGGTTGGCCACTTCGACCACGTGCGTTTCGTCTTGCGACAAGCGACGCGCATTCCTCATGAGACCACCATCGCGAGGGGAGAGCCCTGGTTTGCGGCCTTTATGAGACATTCAATACACACCGGCGCACTTGAGGGCAGCCTCGGCAGCTCGTAGTCGAGGCGTGCTCCGCTCGTGAAATTCTTTTTGAGTGCATGCACCGCAATTTTCCCCGGACACTGCACCGTAATATTCCCACCCTCGATGGTGATATTCGCCCCATCCGCCGTCGACAAACTGATCCGCTTCGCCGCCGCCCAGTCCACATGCGCATTCGCGCTGACGACATGCACGTCATCGCGCGCCTGCACGTCGAGCGTCCCGGCCTGCGCCTGCACGTCGACCGCATCCTGCGCCGCGATCATCTGCAGCCCGACACCGCCCTCGCCTGCCTTCACGGCGCCGGCCAGCACGCCGATCGCCTGCCCTGTGTGCTGGCGCAGGGCGCCGCCCGTGACGAACTGCGTATCCTGCCCGCTCATCAGGCTGACCGTCTCGCCGTTCGACAGCTGCACGGCATCCGCCGCCGTCACGCCCAGTCCGGCCTTCGCCGACACAGCGATTACGGGAGCCGCGACGTGCGGCAGCTTGTCGTCGCCCGATGCAGCGCCATCCAGCGCCACGGTGCCGGCCACCGCATCCAGCATGGCCTGCAACGGCGCCGCCTTCTCATCCAGCGCGCTGGCACCGGCCTTGGTCGCGCCCAGGTGCGCAGCCAGCCCCACGGTCTTGTGCGTCACGGCGGCTTCGCTGAACGTCTCGCCCAATTTGACGGCCTGTTTCAGCAGCGCAATCCCGGCCACGTTGTCGCCCGCCGGCTCGCGCGACGGCGCGTCATGGTCGATACCATAGCTCGACACCAGCAGGCCTGCGCCCGCGCGTAGCGCGCCATAGGCATCCGTGCGCAGTTCGGCCCCCTGCCCGCGCAGGCTGCCGCGGAAGTTGTCCGCGCCGTGGATCAGGTGGCCCAGGTTCAGTTCCGTCGCCGCGTGCGTCGTGCGCAGCTGGACGCGGCCCTGCGAATCGGTGTCGTCGAACAGCAGCTGGTTGTAGCCGGCGCCGCCGAATTCCTTCGTGCGCACGCCCCACTGGGCCGCGGCATTGCGGTGCCCGGCCAGCGCGGCCGAGGCGCCGTGCCACACGGGGCTGTTGCCGCCCGCGAGATTGCCCTGGCCGGACGTTGCGTGATCGTGCGCGGCGTCGAACGGATCGATGCCGGCGTCGCGTTGCTCGCCGCCCGGGGTCGGCGTCACGCCGCCTTCGCCCTGGCCGTTGTACAGGGCGCCCACGATGATCGGGCGGTCGATGTCGTTTTCGATGAACTGGACGATGACTTCCTGCCCGATCCGCGGCAGGAACTGGCTGCCGATCCCGCCGCCCGCCAGGCGCTGCGCCACGCGCACCCAGCACGTGGCGTCGCCGCCGTCCTGCCAGTGGAAGCGGATGCGCACGCGGCCCAGGCGGTCGCAATACAGTTCGTCGGCACCGCGCGGCATGTCGCTACCATCGGCGCCGACGACGATCGCGCTCTGGGCGCCGGCCGCCGTCGGGCGCGGGTGCGTGCGGCCGTCGCTGCCGTCCAACTGCGGACGCCACACGACGTCGGCGGCGACGGCCTCGAAGCAGTTCGCGTAGCCGGCCGCGCGCGCCTGCGCGAGCGCCAGGCCGAAATCTTCCGGCAAGTCGTCGCGCAGGGTTTCTTCCAGCAGTTCGGGGATCGGGCCGAACAACTCGGCCAGCGCATCCTGTGCCCGCGTCGGCAGGTTGTTCACGCCGACGCTCGTCACGCGCAGGATCGTGAACGGTGCCGCCGCGCCGAGCGCGCCGATCGGGGCGCCCGTCACCGTCAGGCGCGTGCCCGCGCGCAGCGTGCGCAGCGTCGAGCGGCCGCGCCACATCTGGCTGCGCGCCTCGCGCGCTTCCATCTGCAGGTCGGCGTAGCGGCGGGCGTCGGCGCTGTCGGCATACGCGTACTGGCCGGGCGTGTCGAACGATTCCAGCCACGGCAGGCTGCCGTTCGACAGCCGCGACGGCGAGTTCGCGGCCACGGCCTGTTTGCTCTTGTAGTCGTAACTGAGCAGCGTGACGGCGGACGCGCCGACGCTGCGCAGCGCCGCCAAGGCCTGCACGCTGTCGCTTTTTTCGCGCGCGTGCGCCTCGTGGAAGCGCGCGCCGCCTGCGGCGATGCTCGGGTCGTCGGCCACGGCAGATGCATCGCGGCTGTCCGCGAACAGCACCATGCGCGGGCCATCGTCGGCCTGTTCGAAGCGCCACGCCAGGCCTTCCTCCGCGAGCAGGCGCTCGACGAAAGCGAGATCGGATTCGCGGTACTGGCAGCAGTAGCTGCGCGGATGGGCGGCGTCCATGCAGGGGCCGACCTCGTCGCTCCAGCGCCAGCGCGCCGCGGGCGCGTAGGCGGAAAAGACGTCGTCGACGATATCGGTGACGGACTTGTCTTGCCACACGCGGCTGTTGCGCACATGGGCCAGGCGCCACACCCAATGCGCGATGCGCACGCGGTAGCGCGCCAGGCCGCCGTCGCTGCCCAGCTGCGCGGCCGCGCAGATCTCGCCGGCGAAGTCCGCACGCGTGCCGTCCGCCAGGGTGACTTCGAGGGCGGCCGGGCGGCCCAGCAATGAGGATGGATCGAGCGCGGCGCTGGTCGACAGCGCGACCACGTCGCGTACGCCGAGCCCCTGCACCGCATCGTCGGCGACGAACGCCTCGACCAGCAGTTCACCGCCCGGCAGATCCGTATCGCCGTCCCCGATCCGCAAGGCGTACAAGCGCGTGACACTGTCGAATCCGGCAAGGGCGGCCAGCGCTTCCAGCGCCTGGGTCATCGATTGCTGCAAGACACACTCTCCAACTCATCCATACTTAACAAACTTAACTTTACGCTAATCGCGAGCGCTGCGCTATAGCCTGAAAGAAACTGCATAACTGTTACAAACCGTGATTAAGAACACGGTTTTGCCCAGCTATAATGCGACAAAAATATTGTCTGCATGTAACATTACATGCCGAACATTTGTAACGGTGACGGAAGAAAAGCATGGCAGGACCATTGATCGTATTGGGTGACAGGACATCGCACGGCGGCAGCGTCATCGAAGCGTCGACGCTGAGCGATTGCGACGGCAAGGGCATCGCGCGCGTGGGCGACATGACCGTGTGTCCCCGCCACGGCCGGTCGCCCATCGTCAGCGGCGACACCACCTTCATCGTCGACGGCAAGGCCGCGGCCCGCCATGGCGACAAGGCCGGTTGCGGCGCCACGCTGATCGCCGGCCAGCAGGCGACGGTCGATCATGTGTAACCCGCGCCACCGCAGCCGCATGCGGAGACGGACCTGATGGGCACATGGATCCGCGGCGGCATCCTGACGATGCTGACGTTCGGCGCCTTCTGGGGTGGCGCCATCTTCACCTGGCGCGGCTCGGACCGCGCGCCCTCCACGTCCGACCTGGTCACGTACCTGGTCGCGCTGCCGCTCGCCGTGCTGGCCGGCGTGCTGCTGGTCCGCCGCCTCGCGCGCGCGGAACCGGCGCCCGTTGCTGCCGCCCCGGCTGCCCCGGTTCCCGCCGCGGCGGCGCGCCTGCCCGCGCTGGCGCTGGTCGATGCGGCCGTGCGCACGCGCCACAGCGATTCGGTCGATGAACTGGCCGCCGTCATCGATGCGCAGCGCGCCCGTCCCGACCTCGACCCCGACCTCGTCGACGACGCCGGCTATCCCGTGATGACCGTGCGCGTGCCGTCGGCCGGCGACGCCATGTGGCGGGCCGAGGCCGAGCCGTGGCTCGCCGCACAGGGCCAATCGGACGTCCGCTTCGGTGAAGCGCACTGGCGCGCCCTCGAACTGGCCAGCGCCGTCGTGAGCGAACTTGCCGACGCCGCGGCACTGGCCGCCGTCGGCGACCCGTTGCTGCGCATCGTGCCCCTGGCGCCTGGCGACTGGACCGCCGCCCAGCGCACGGCGGCCGGCGCGTGGTTCGTCCGCGTCGCCGCGCAGGCCGGCTGGGCCGCGGACAAGGTCGCGGTCACCCCCGCCCCGCCGGGCGAACCCGCGGCGGCCGCCAGCGCCCTGCTGTCGGTGCTCGCCGGCCAGGCGAACGACGATACGGCATTGACCCTTCTGCTCACCTTCGATTCGCGCATCGACCAGGCGGCCGTCGACCGGATGGCGGCCGACGGCACCCTGTTCTCCGCCGCCCATCCGCAGGGACTGGTGCCGGGCGAAGGCGCCGCCGGACTCCTGCTGGCCGATACCGCGTACGCGGCACCGACACTGCAGGCGGCAAGCACCACGCGCGGCACATCGGCCGACGCCACGCCGCGCATCGACGCCGCGGACCTGCGCCGGCTGGCGGAGCGGGTGCTGGCCGAAACGGCCGTCGACGCAACTGCCGTGTCCGCGCTGTTCGCGGATGCGGACCACCGCAGCAACCGCGTCCTCGAGGCAATGGCACTTGCCCACGACGACCTGCCGCACCTCGATGCCGGCATCGACGTGAGGACCACCGGGCCGGCCTGCGGCCAGTCCGGCGCCGTGGCTTTCCTGGCCGCGCTCGCGCTGGCCCGCCGCCAGGCGCTGGAGGGCGCCGGCGCCGTCCTGTGCGTAGGGAATGCCGATCCGGTCCATCGTAGTATCGCCGTGGTCCGCCCGGCCGGTGCCACCGCTTCCGCCGCCTGATGAGTCTCGCGTCCACCCACGTGTCGATAGGGTACTTCGGCAAGATCCCGAGCCGCGGCGACTTCGTCAAGGGGTCCGACAACCCGGCGCTCGTCAAGCTGCTGGACGACTGGCTCGCGCGCGCCATGGACCTCATGGCGGCGGACGCGCAATGGAAAGCGAATTACGACGCGGTCGCCCCGCTGCACTTCGTGATCACGGGTCCGCGCCGCCGGCAGGCGATCGCCGGCCACATCGTGGCGAGCAGCGACGAGTCGGGACGCCGCTTCCCGTTCCTCATGATGGGCATGCTCGACGTGGCCGAGCCGGTCGCGTTCGTCCCGTCCGCGCCGCTGATGCTGGGCCTCTTGTGGAACCGCCTGGAGGCGCTCAGCAAGGGACTGGTGACGGCCGTCGACGCCGACGCGCCGCTCCGTGCGGCGGCCGGCCAGGTCGTCGAACTCGACCTGCGTGCGGATGCCCACGCGGCGGCGTTCACCGACTTCATCGAACTGCAGTCGCTCGACACGTTGCAGGCGCTGCTGGCGCAGGCCGGCTACGCGGGCTCGGTGCGCCGGGTGCTGCTGGCGCTCGGCATGCTGCTGCAGCCGGTCCTGGCCAGCAGCACGAGCCGGCTGGAGAAAAGCCTCGTCCTGCCGCTGCCGGCCGATCCGCTGTACCGCGGCCTCGTGGGCGCCTACTGGATGCATGCCATCGCGCCGTTCCTCGCGCGCGCCGATTTCGAGCTCGCGCTGTTCGTCACGCGCATCGGCGCGCGGCCGCGCCTCGTGCTCGGTTTCGGCGGCGCGTCGGCGCACACGCTGCAGGCGATCATGGATCCGCAAGCCGCCAACGAGCGCCACATCGCGTTCGATGACCTGGATTGGGTCGAAGACCAGGTGGAGTCCGACTATGCCGTCCACAAGGTGTCCAGGCACCTGAAGCGGTCCGACGTCTCGCTCAAGTCCGCGCTGGATACGTTATGCGCGGCATTCATCGGCACCTGAACCATGCGACAACGAGAACCCCGCATGTGCTGACACCTTCTCTTCCACTGACGGCCCAGGCGATCCAGGCACTCGTGGCGCGCTTCAGCCAGTCGAGCCGCGTGCTGCGCCTGTTTTGATCCGCTGACAACAGCCGCGGATGAGACGGCACGATGACGTACCCGATCGCTGAAACAATCTACGAAAAATCATGATCCCTATCTTAGCGAAATCTGAATTCAAACACGCAAAGCGAGAGCCTTTACTCGACTACGCCGCATACAGCGATGAGGCCGAAGACATCTCCAGGCGCATTCCCAATGCCCAAAAAAAACTGAGCGATCCAGACTGGCTCTCGGGCAAGGACGAGGCTGCGTTGGTGCGCCTTACCGAGGGACGTTGCGACTACGCGATCGACCTGTTGACGCTCAGCTATTCGGCTGGCGCGCCCATAACGGAGTTACAGGGATTTTTCCCGCACGTCGTCGAGTATTTCGAGGAGTTCGCTTTATATATCCAGGCATTCAATCGAACTGCCGAAGGAATGCGACTCAACTCACCTGTCATCCATCTGCAGGATGTCGAATTTCAGATAGCAAACCGGCTGCTCTGCTTTTCCGTTTTGCTCGGGCATACGAAATTGATCCCCCGGATCATGGCAATTCTCGACTATAACAATCCGGTGCGCGACGGTCTGCTCGAGCGAATTGCATCGTGTTACAGCAGGCGTCCCTCGCCTTTACCCGATGAATGCACGCGTCATTTACCATACTACAAGGCGTTGCCGATCTTCGACGCGCAACCATCCGACCGCCCCGGACTGATCAAGGCGTATCTGCTGGACTGGTACGAAGCGAGCCGTCGCGAACCCTACTACGACGCTCACACCGGCGCCCCATCGTTCATGGGTTATTGGGCATGGGAAGCGGCGGCAATCACGATTGCTTTGAGTGTCGACGACCAATCGTATCGAGACCTGCCTTTCTACCCACGCGACCTCGTTGAACATCGCAGGAACTCGACGGCAGCAAGTGCGACACAAGGCTCGCCTACGGAAACCGCCGAAATTCGCGCGAAGGCTGGCGACACTTGTCCTGTCGGCGGACGCTGGCAATCGATCGGAGTGCCCGTCCACGATGCGGTCTATACAAAGGGGGCGACCATGCAGGATCTGAAGTCGCCCTATGGATTGACTGTCTGGCGCTTTCTGGCTGAAGCGTAGTTGAGCGTTTTTATCCTGATCATGGAAAAGAACACGCAGGTATTGCGTAACGTCTCGCCGCCCATCTTTGCTGCTTGGTTCTGTGCCGGCGTCCATACCCGGGCGGTGGAGGGGAACATTTGTTTGCAGTCCCGGCAACAAACACCGCACCTGCCGCCGTGACGCGCGACGCGTGCAAGACCCCGTCCGGTGTCGAGGCCCTTCGGTTCAATGAGAACGAAGAGATCCCATTGTTCAACAGCGATAGCAAGCGACGGTCAAAGGCCCGGTACCTGGACGGGGGCGACGCACTCAACCAGGAATCCTTCGTCCGCTGACAAATGACTGCATGTCCACAACAAGGCCATGCCACACTATGAACGTTGTCCCGCTGCTCGTCACCCTGGCCCTCGCTTCGATTGCCGTCGCAGCCGCTGCGCAACCAACGTATATCGCGACCTTCCTGAAAGAGCGCGAAGCGGAAGATGCCGGGCTAAAGCTGATCGCCCGCTCGCCCAACCCGGCGATCATCCCTGTTTCGCTCTACGAAAAAGACAACTCGGCGCCGAGCTGCGGTGTGCTGATCGCCCCGCCGCATGGCGGCAAGCCACGCTATATCGAAATCGTCGGGCCGGAGCCGCACGCCGATTTCCCCGCATGCGTGGGCATGCCGTCGATGACCGCGTTCCGGCTGAAGGGGCGGGACTACGTCATGATCGAATACCATTCCCGCGAAACGCGCGACGAGACGTATCGCGGGTTCCATTATCTTGTCAAGGACAGCGGCGCGGGTTTCGTCACGGACGAAAAAATTTATGGAGGCATGTCGCGTGGTAATCCCCCCGTTTTTAGAGCGCGCTAAAAGTAGAGGTTAAGCGGCAAGGGC
>CAMLMV010000002.1 GCA_946481275.1 uncultured Massilia sp. | reverse complement strand
GACCCCGAGTGCCTTGGCGGCGGCGCCAATGGAAAGAAGCTTGCTCATACTGCATGAGACTGCGCAGATTTGGCTAAGTTCCCGTCGAACTGATTAAACCCTAACGCCGCCTCTACCCGCTCCAGCAGGTCGCCATGCCTGTACGGCTTGGCGAGGATGTTCAGCCGCGGGCCCTGGCCGCGTTCCGGCAACTCGTCCATGTAGCCGGTCGTGACGAGCACCGGCAGGCGCGGGCGCAGCCGGCGCGCGGCGTCGACGAGCTGCAGGCCGTTCATCCCGCCCGGCATGATCACGTCCGTGAACAGCAGATCGACGCGCGCGCCCTGGCGCAGCAGGTCCAGCGCCTGTTCGCCGCTGGCGGCCGTCTGCACCGCGTAGCCGGCCATCCCCAGCACGCTTTCCGCCAGCTCGCGCACGTCGTCGTTGTCCTCGACGACGAGCACGCTGGGCCGGTTGCCTCCCACGTCGTCCGCGCCGGGCGGCGCGGCGTCCTGGTCCGGGTCCGTGCCGCCGGTGCCGTCCTGGCCGTTGTCGGCCACGGGGAAGATCATGCGTACCGTCGTGCCTTCGCCCGGCTTGCTGTCGATTTCCAGGCGGCCGTGCGACTGCTGCACGAAGCCGTGCACCATCGCCAGGCCGAGGCCCGTGCCCGGTCCCTTGGTCGTGAAGAAGGGCTCCGTCGCGCGCTGCAGGACTTCGGGCGGCATGCCGACGCCCTTGTCGACCACGCACAGGTCGACGTAGGTGCCGGGCGCCAGGTTGTGGCGCCTGATGCGCTCCTCGCCGCGCACGATGGCCGTGCCGACCGTCACCTGGCCGCCGTCCGGCATGGCGTCGCGCGCGTTGATCAAGACGTTCAGCAGCGCCATCTCCAGGTGCGTCGGGTCGAGGTGGCACAGCGGCAGGCCGGGACGCAGGTCGAGGCGCAGGTCGACCTTGTCGCCCAAGGTGCGCACGAGCATCTCGGAGAATTCCACGACGAGGTTGTTGATGTTGACGGGCCTGGGTTCCAGCCGCTGCTTGCGCGCGAACGTCAGCAGCTGCTGGGTGAGCCGCCCCGCGCGCATGGCCGCGCGCTGGGCCCGTTCGAGCGCGCTGCGCGCCGCATCCGGCTTGTCGAGGCTGATCAGCGCGACCTCCAGGTTGCCGTTGATGACCTGCAGCAGGTTGTTGAAGTCGTGCGCCATGCCGGCCGTCAACTGGCCGATCGCTTCCATCTTCTGCGCCTGCAGGTGCGATTCCTGGGACGTGCGGCGCTCCGTGACGTCCATCTGCGACGCGAAAAAATACAGCAGCTGGCCGTCCTGGTCGAAGATCGGACCGATGAACAGGGCGTTCCAGAACGGCGTGCCGTCGGCCTTGTAGTTCAGGATGTCGACGGCGACCGCGCGCTGCTCGGCGACGGCCTTGCGCACCTCGTCCACCGTGCGGCGGTCCGTCTGCGGCCCTTGCAGGAAGCGGCAGTTGCGGCCGACGACGTCTTCTTCCTTGTGGTGCGTGAGGTCGAGGAAGGCCCCGTTGCAGAACACGATCGGGTTGTCCGGCTGGCGCGGGTCGGTGATGGTCATCGGCATGCGCGTCATCTCGACGGCGGCGAAGAAGATATTGCCGCGGTCCTGCAGTCCGTCGCGGTTGATGTACGTGGCCTGCCAGTGGTTGACGCCGGGGTTGCCCATGGGCTCGTAGGCATTGCCCTCGATCGCGCCGTCGGCGCGCACGCCGAAGCTCTGGCCGCCGCCCTGTTCCTCCAGGCCCTGTTTGAGGGCATCTTCCTTGTCCGGTCCCATCACCATCGCGTCACCCTTTCGCCCCAGCCGATGGGGCTCGATGAGGCATTTTAGAGCGCACGTTTGGGCGTGAACTGTACGAAAGCGCACCTAGCCCGCCGGCATGCAGCGCGGCGTCCCGTCGAGGTAGCGCCAGGACTGGGCGCTGGCGACGATGCGGTTGCCCGGCGCGAGCGTGCGGCCCGGGCCGCACAACTGTTCCCCCGCATGCGGATTGGCCGCGTTGAACAGCGCCTTGGGCGGCAGCCCGGCCGGGCGGTAGACATACACCTTGCCCGGCTGGATGTAGTCGTCGTTGCCCGCCATGCGCTCCGCGAAGATTTCCGGTTCCGGGTGGTAGTGCTCGGGCAGATGGGCCAGCACGAAGCGGGCGGCGGGGCTGAATTCCACGTACGAGTAGCTGCTCGCATTGACCATGGCCGCCGCCTGCGCCAGCACGAGCCACAGCGCCAGCAGCGGCGGCCAGCGCCCGTGCGCGCGCACGCGCAGCAGCAGCGCGAGCACGAGCGGCATCCCTGCCCAGAATGCATACCGCATCACGCCGGCCGCGCCGGAATTCCAGTTCAGCACGGCCAGCGCCGGCACGATCAGCGCCAGCACGAGGGCCAGGCAGACGGCCGCCGTCACGGCCGACCGGCGGCGCCAGCCCCACACGAGCAGCGCCGCGGCCACGCCGGGCAGCGCGACGATCGCGCCCTGGTTCAGGTCGAAGAAGAACGAGACGAGGCGCGTGCCGCTGACGAGTCCCGGGTCGGAAAATTTGTTCGCAATGATGTTGGGGACGCCGAACTGCGCGAGGTTGAACAGCGGCGGCAGCGCAAACAGGGCCAGCCCGGCCAACCAGCCGGCGACGTTCGCGCGCGTCAGCTGTGTCTTCACGTTCGTCCGGACGTCCACGTCGCGCCGCCAGTCGGCGCACAGTTTCAACAGCGGCGCGAAGACGAAAAACATCACGATGGTGGGATTCTGCTGCGCCGCGAGGCCGGCCATGACGCCGCCGGCGACCGGCGCGCCGCCCAGCCAGAACAGCAGGCCGGCCAGCAGCGAGGCGGCGCCGACGCACTCCGGGCTCGTCTGGTTCATGTACAGCACGCCGCCGCAGCCGAGGAACAGCAGCACGCCCAGGCCCGCGCTCACGGCCGAGCCGAAGAAGCGCAGCAGCGCCAGGCCGAGCACGAAGATGGCCGCGTAGTTCGCGGCCTGGAACGCCTTCAGCGGCGGGATGCCGGTCGCCTCGAACACGCGCAAGGGTAACGCAGCCAGCGCGGGGTAGCCGAAGAAGTGGATCGGAAAGACGTCGCCGTGGCGCCCGCGCACGAAGGCGGGGTAGACGTTTTGAACGCCTGCGCGCATGTCCTGTTCCAGCGGATCGAACGCCCAGCCCAGTTGCGGCACGAGCTTGCGCACGGCGGCGATGTCGTCCAGGCGGATGTCGGGCGTGCCGTGGCGCGCGATGGCGACCGCGTCGAGCGTGTACTCGAGCATGTCGCCGCCGAGGATGGGCTTGTTCAGGCAGAACAGGACGGCCAGCGCGGCCAGCAGCGCCAACGGAAAACGCCAGGCGGGCCGCATCACGGATTACGCGTCCGTGCCGGGCAGCGTGCGATACCAGCGCCCTTTGACAACCGTGTCGACCACCTGGCGCGCGCTGCGGTCCCACGTCAGCCACGGCATGCCGGTGGAGACGGGGGCCTGGCCGGCGCGGTGCAGGGCGAGCCAGTCCTCGACGGCGCGCGCCAGGTCGGCGGGCGCGAGGCCGTCGAAGTAATAGGCGTGGTCGCCCGCGACTTCGCGGAACACGGGCAGGCTGCGCGCGATGATCGGGATGCCATGCTGCGCCGCCTCGATCAGCGGCAGGCCGAAGCCCTCGCCTTCGGACGCGGCCAGCAGCGCCGCCGAACCGGCATACAGCTTCAACAGCATCTCGTCCGAGATCCCGGCCAGCCAGAACATGCGCCTGCCCTTTTCCGGATGATTGGCCATGCGCGCGGCGAGCTGCTCGACCATCCACCCTTCCTTGCCGACGATGACGAGGTTGACGTCCACGCCGCGCTCCCACAGCTGCTCGAACGCGGCCAGCGCCTGCGCCTGGCCCTTGCGCGGTTCGACCGTGCCGACCATCAGGAAGCTGGGGCGCGCGGCGAGGGCGTTCAGCACGACGTGGGCGTCGGGCGGCATGCCCGTGCTCGGGGCGCTGGCGTCGATGTCGGCGCCCAGGTGGAACCAGCCCAGTTGCAGCGGCAGCCGGCGGCGCAGGCCTTGTCCTTCATACCAGCCCGCCAGCTCGTCGGCGACGGCGCGCGAGATGCAGATCACGCCGTCGGCCACGGCGTGCACGGTGCGCAGGAAGTCGCCGAAGTATTGTTCCGTCCCGAACGGGAACACGTCCGGACGGAGCATCGGCAGCAGGTCGTACACGACGAAGTGGATGTGCACGCCCCGGTCCGACATCGACCGCAGCAGCGCCTCGTTCTGCGACGTGCCGTTGGTGAACAGGTCCAGGCCGAGGAACACGTCGCCCGGACGCAGGTCGGCGGGCGCGTCTTCCAGCGCGAGGCCGGTGGTGCCCGTCAGGTTCAGCGCGAACCGGCGCGCGTAGCGGTAAGGGGTGCCGCCGCCGTGCGAGAACACGGGCTCGATGCGGAACCCCGGCGGCGGATCGTTCAGCATCGCCAGCAGGACGCTGCGCACGACGCGCTGGATGCCCGTCTTGAGGTCCGACTGCACGAGGGCCGACACGTCCACCAGCAGCTGGCGCGGCGCGGCGGGCGCGCGGTTGAACGCGATGGCCGCGGCGAGCGGGGCCAGCTCGCTGTCCGGGCACACGGGGGCCGCGGCGCGCACGACCTGGCGGTAGTGCGCGTGGCTGCCGTGGTGCGTGAAGTACTCGATGGCGTCCGCATACAAGCGGCCCACGCGCGCCGGCGCATGCTCGGCTTCCATGTGGGCGAGGGCTTTTGCCGACAGCGCCGTGCGTGCGCCGGCGTCGCCGTGCAGGTGCGCGAGCGCGCCGGCCAGTTCGGGGACGGTGAAATCGTCGCGCAGCTTGACGAGCAGTTCGTCGTCGATCGAGGCGGTCGAACCGTGCGCGTTGACGACGGTCGGCAGGCCGTACAGCAGGCAGTCCAGCACGGAGGCCGACGTCTCGCCGCGCGTCGACGTGCGCAGCTGCACGGCGCAGTCGGCAGCGGCCAGCCAGTCCGCATAGGTCGGCGCGTCGACGAAGCCCGTGATGCGGATGCGCTCCTTTGCCGTGCCGGCGTTCGCCTTCTGCAGGAGTTCGCCGCCGTACGGGCCCGGGTCGTTCTCGCCCACGAACACCAGTTTGCAATGCGGATCCTGCGCCAGCGGCGACGCCAGGAAGGCGTCCAGCAGTTCGTCGTTCAGCTTCGTGCGGCCCAGCATGCCGAACGTGCACACGACGTAATCGTCCGGTGCGAGGCCGAGACGCGTGCGCGCGTTCGCGCGCGCGTCCGGGCCGATGCTGCCGTCCGGGCGGCCGCGCAGCAGCGGGATCGTGCGCCAGCCGGCGGCCGTCTGCAAGCCGTACCAGCTTGCTGCCAGCGTCTTCGAAAAATCCGAGTGCACGATCACGCCGGCGGCCGCGTCGAGCACGCCCTTGTTGACGGGGTACTTCCAGATCGCCGCATGGCGGCCGTTCTTCGCGTGGTCGAGCAGGCCGGGGAAGCCGTGCGATTCGTACAGCGCGTGCAGGAACGCCTGCGGCAGGTAGCCTTCGTTTTCCAGGTTGTCCAGCACGCCCGAGAAGAAGAAGTCGTGCAGCACGACGATGCCGGGCACGTCGCGGATCAACTCGAACATGTGCTGGTGCGCGTGCGAATTGCCGAAGTGGTAGACGACGCGGTCGAACGCATGCGCGTTGGCGCGCAGCCAGTCGGGAGACCGCTGCGGGAAACCGGCCACGCGCGGATCGATCACGCGCTCCTGGTCGACGACAAGGTCGATCTCGTAATACTTCGCCAGCTCCGGCAGCAGTTCCGCGCTGTAGTCGGCGATGCCGGATTTCACGGGCGGCAGCGGGGACACGTAGGCCAGCTTAGGACGCGCCTGCGGCGCGGGCGGCGCCACCTTCTCGGCCGCGCTGGCCGCGATGCGGATCCACAGCGCGGCGGCGTTTTCCGTGCCGGGTACGGACACGACGTGCGCGAACGGGGCGCCCGGCATCCCGCGCGCGCGGCCGGCCTTGGCCAGCGTTAGCACGACGTCGGGTTCCAGGCCCGCGAAGGCGTGGATGCGCACGGCGGGGGCATAGCGCGGATTGGAGGGGAAGTCGAACACGCGCAGGCGTTCCTTGAACGTCGCACGCAGCGTCTCCACCGCCGCGTGCGCGCGGTTCGAGACGGTCAGCCAGATCTCATGGCCGTCGTTCGTGCGGAGGAAGTCCTGGGCGAGCGCCAGCGCCGCGGGGTCGATGCGGTCCTGGCTGTCGTCGAAGTCGATCACGATGCGCATGGTTCAACCGCCTGTGTGTTTGCGGGCGCGCTGCAGGTCGGCCAGCACGTTGCGGAC
The DNA here is from genome assembly GCA_946481275.1 of uncultured Massilia sp. The sequence continues at coordinate 266,777 of CAMLMV010000002.1, read as the reverse complement.
CGAGACCGGCAGGCCCTTGAGTTCTTCGGGGACGTCGATGTTCACCACCGGCTGCGGCAGGCTGCCCTTGACGGCCTGCAGCACGCCGGACACGCGCCGGTTCAGCGCCGGATGGCGCAGCAGGAACGGGATCAACGTGCGGCGGATACGCTGGTTCTTCGTCACGCGCGTCAGCAGCCGGCGCGCGAGGCCGGGCCGGCGCAGGCGGATGACGAGCGCGCCCGCCGCGCGCAGCGGCCGCGTCACCTTCCACGACGTGCTGTTGTAGGTCGCGGTGAGACGCTCCTCGAGGTCGCGCGCCCACAGCGTGGCCTGCTGGCCGTTGGCGTGGGCCTGGGCGAGGTCCTGGCGCAGCTGCGCGATCTCGGCGAGTGCCTCCTGCTTTTCCGTTTCCAGGTTCTCGGCGAACTGCATCATGTCGTGCAGTTCGGCGCGTGCCGCGTCGGCCTGTTCTTCCGTGTCGCGCAAGGCTTGCGTCGCCGCCTTGTTCGCGGACCAGGCCCTGTCGAGGTGGTATGAAATGTAGTCGTCGAACACGTTCGGCTGGATGCCGAAGCTGGCCATCAGTTCCGCGTGTTCCTCGGCCACGTAGTAGCGATTCAGGCCGTCGAACCATGCGTAGCGGTAGCGCCGGCCCGTCACCAGGTGTTCCCAGCTGGCGTGGTTCGTCTCGCGGCTGTTCGGCAGGGTCGCCTCGATCACGAGCACCCACGGGCGCCAGCGTTCGAAGTCCATGCCGCGCAGGACTTCGCCCTCGAACCCCTCGACGTCGATTTTCAGGAAGTGGATGTCGCCGCGCACGAACTCGTCGCACACGTCGGACAAGGTGCGCACGGGGACCGTCAATTCGGCGACCGTGTGGCCTTCGGCGCGGTGCAGGTCGGCGACCGATTTTTCGGGCGACGCCCAGCCGCGCACGTCGGGCACGTCGTACAGGGTCAGCGTGCCGGCTTCGGCGCCGGCGGCGACGGCCAGGTTGATGTCGCCGGGACGCTGCTCGTCGAAGGCGGCGATGTGCGCGGGCAGCGGTTCGATGTTGATGCCGCGCCACCCGGCGTCGTAGAACGCTTTCGTGACCGAATGCTCGACCGGGTCGTTGGCGCCCACGTCGATGTAGAAGCCGTCCCGGACGTGGCCGAGCGCGCGCCACAGCAGCACGTCCTCGTTGTTCTGGGAGTAGGAGATGAATCTCATGTGCGTTGGATGTCGACGGCCGGGTCGAGCCAGGCCGATCCTTCGAAATACGGACGGCGCATGTTCACGACCGTGAACACGAGCGCCAGGTCGCGCCATTCATAGTTGTTGACGAGGTGGGTCTCGGTGCTGACGATGGCCGTCGCCACCGAATAACTGCCCGGCCCCAGGTTCATCGGGAAGGCGAAGCGGTACACGACTTCCTCGCCGGCCGCCACGTCGTCCAGCGGCAGCTCTTTCAGATGCGTGTTGGTGCCGTACATCGGCTGCCCCAGGCGGTCCTTGATCATGTAGCCGAGGACCATGCGCGGGATCGCGGCGCTGGTCTTGACCGTCACCTGCAGCGTGACGGGCGCGCCGACGTCGACGACTTCCACGCGCTCGCCGTGCTCGTCCAGCAGGGCGATGTCGGCCACCGTCGCCTCGCCCGTGCCGGACACCGTCTGCACCTTGCCCGTTTCCGTCGCCTGCAGGCGGACAGTCGCATTTTCCCGCTCCGCGATCAGGGCGTTGTAGTAATCCATGATCTCTTCCGGCGCGCCTTCCTTGGTGAGTCTCCCGCCATCGAGCAGCAGCGCGCGGTCGCACACCGACTGGATCGCCTGCTTGTCGTGCGAGACGAGCAGCAGGGTCGTGCCCTGCTGGCGGTAGCGGCGGATGCGGTCGAAACTCTTGTGCTGGAAGTAGGCGTCGCCGACGGACAGCGCTTCGTCGACGATGAGGATGTCGGGCCGGCGCGCGGTGGCGACGGAGAACGCGACGCGCATCTGCATGCCGCTCGAGTACACGCGCACGGGCTGGTCCATGTAGTCGCCGATCTCGGCGAACGCCTCGATCTCCGGCATCAGCGCCGTGATCTCCTCGACCGTCATGCCGAGCAGCTGGCCGGCCATGTAGACGTTCTGGCGGCCCGTGAAATCCGGGTGGAATCCCATGCCCAGTTCCAGCAGCGCGGCCACGCGGCCTTCCATGAAGACGGTGCCCGTCGTCGGCTGCGTCGTGCCCGTGATGAGTTTCAGCAGCGTGCTCTTGCCCGCGCCGTTGATACCGATGAGGCCCACGGCTTCGCCCGGCTTGACGGAAAAGCCGACGTCGCGCAGCACCCATTTCAGCTTGTGGCGCGGCCGGCCGGGGAATACCCATTCCGCGAGGCGCGACCAGCGCGTCGGATACTGTTTATAGGCCTTGCCCAGGTCCTTGACGACGATCGCGCCCATCAGAGTTCATCCACCATCTCGCCGGCACGGCGGCGGAACAGGCGCAGGCCGAACAGGCACAGGACCACGGCCAGCACGAACACGGGGAACAGCGCGCGCCAGTCGGGCGCCGCACCCTGCACGAGCACGGCCTGGTACGCGGCTATCACCCGTGCCATCGGGTTGAAGTCCAGCAGCGGACGCACGTCGGCCGGCAGGATCGTGGCCGGGTAGACGATGGGCGTGAGCCAGAACCAGAACTGCATCGCGATCGTGACGAACTGGCCCACGTCGCGGAAGAACACGTTCAGCACGCCCGCGATCATGCCGAGGCCGATCGCCAGCAGCACCTGCACGGCGAGCACGGGCAGGATGGCAAAATAAATCCAGCCGGGGAAGGAACCCGAGGCGACGAGGAAGACGGTGAACAGCCCGAAGATGATGGCGAAGTTGAGCGTCGCGGACAGCACGACGATGAGGGGCAGGCAGATGCGGGGAAAGCTGACCTTCTTGATCAGGTTGGCCTGCTCGATGAACATGCCCTGGGCGCGCGCGACGATCTCCGCGAACAGGCCCCACGTGAGCACGCCCGCGCACAGCCAGATGCTGTAGGCGTAGCGGGAGTCCGCCGCGCCGGGCAGCCTGCTGTGCATGACCTCGGAAAAGATCACCGTGTACACGACGATCATGGCGAGCGGCGACAGCAGGGACCATAACGCCCCCAGCACCGCATTGCTGTACTTCGACTGGAATTCGCGCTTGACGCTGCCCAGCACGAAGCCGCGGTAGGCCCAGAGGCCGCGCAGCATCAGCGGAGACATCATGGCGCGGTCCCGGCAGGCCGCGCCTCGGCAGAGTACGTCGGGTGGTTCTTCATATTGTGGCAAGGCCCAGTGAGCGCAAGATTATACTCTACGGTTCCGCCACACAAATTAACAGAGATGTAACGAAATTCAGCGCGGATGTATGCCCGCGGCCTGGCGTTGATCCGCCTCGGACGGGCTCGCGCGGCGCAGCCGGCGCCGGATCGCGCGCAGGGCCGGGGCTTCGACGAAATGCCAGCTGAGCACGGCCAATACCCCCGTCACGACGAGACCCAGCGCCAGCAGGCGCCAGTGGCCGAGCGGTGCGAACGCCGTGCGCAGCACCAGCAGCACGGGCCAGTGGTAGATGTAGATACCGTACGAGTAATCGTGGCGCTGCACGTGGCGGGCGAACGGCAGCCGCGCCGTGCCGACGGCGAGCGCGAGCGTGCCGGCCACGAGGAAGATGCCGAACCACGTGAGCGGGCTCGGTGTGAGGGCCTTGGAACGGGTCCAGTCCAGCGCCACGAGCGCCAGCGCGCACGCGACGTGGCGCCAGCCGATGCGCAGGTCGCGCCCCAGCGTATGGATCAGCATGCCGGTCAGGAACAGCGACCACAGCCGCACTTCCCAGATATAGCCGGACAGCACCTCCGGGAACAGGTTCGCCGCGGCCAGCAGGAACAGCGCGGCGCCGCGCATCCACGTGCGCAGCGGCAGCGCGGCGGAGATGCCCACGAGCGCGACGACCACGTACATGCGCGCTTCCCAGTACAGCGTCCACAGCGGGCCGTTCAGCGTTTCTCCGCCGAACACGCCCGGGATTTTCAATTCTTCCGGCGGGATGATGTAGCGCAGCCAGTGCAGCACGGTATTCCCGAAGATGTAGTTCCACGGCGCCGGCTCCAGCAGGCCGCGCCAGCCCGTGCTTGAAAACAGGCCGATCGCGAGCACCGTCATCACCAGGAGGCACACGAACAGGCCGGGCACGATGCGCGCCACGCGGCGCAGCACGTAGCGGCCCAGGTGCGGGTCGCGTTCCCAGCTCTGGCTGATGAAGATGCCGCTGATCAGGAAGAACACCCCGACGGCCAGCGCGCCGAGGTCCGTGTGCGGCGCCAGCAGGGGGCTGACGGGGTCGGAGGCGCCGGGCCGCGCCGAATTCATCGGGAAGGCGTGGAACACGACGACGAGCGTCGCGCAGACGAGCCGGACGAGGTTGAAACCGTTGTCGTGCGAGGCGGTGGCCTGGTCGAGGGTGCGTGGCTCCATCCTAGGCGCCCTGCACGAGTTTCTGCAGGGCGGCGGGATCGAGGATCACGAGGCGGTTCGATTCCTTCTGCACGATGCCTTGCTGCACGAGGCTCAGCAGGGCGCGGGTGACCGTCTCGCGGCTCGTGTTGATCATGTTCGCGATGTCCTGGTGCGTGGGCAGGTTGTCGATGACGGCCTGGCCGTTGCCGTCCGGCTTTTGCAGCAGCGACAAATACGTATAGATGCGGCGCGCCGTGTTGTTGATGCTGAGGACGGCACGGAATTCCGAGTCGCGCTGGATTTTTTGCGCGAGGTGCCGCAGCATCTGCTTGGCGACGCTGGGCGAGTGCGAGAACAAATGCAGCGCGGTCGCGGCGGGCAGGAAGGCGACGAGCACGTCGGACGTCGCCACCACCGAGGCCGAGCGCGTGGAGTCGTTGATCAGGGCAATTTCGCCGAAGAAGTCGCCTGGGGCGAGCATGCGCAGGCCGATCGCGCGGCCGTCTTCCGTGATGTCGACCACTTGCAGCTGGCCGGACAGCAGGAACAGCAGGGCGTCGCCGCTGCCGCCCTTGTGCAGGACGACTTCGCGCTTGTTGAAATGGCGGATCCGGATCTCGGTACTGACGCGGCGCATCTCGTCGTCGTTCAGGTCGGCCAGCAAGGGAATCTTGCGCAGATTGATCTGGATCTGGCTGGCTTCCACCGATGCGCCAAGGGCGTACTGGGATGCCAGGGTCTTGCTCGCGGACGTCATCGATGATCCTGTAAAGTTCGCGGCAGAGCGGGCGCTCACGGGAGCTGCCATTGAAAGCTCAGCTGCAAGATCCGGTTATTGTACTGAAAGATCGGTATGTTTTCGCTGTTTCGGACTGCGCGCGCTTCCAGTTGTAGCGTTTGTTGCTTGCCCAATTGATACGACAGGCTGGAACGCAACATTACGGTGCGCTGGGCGCGCACCGTATCGATCAGCAATTCCGGGGAGTAGGGCAGGGCACTGTCCCATGTCTGGCGCGTATAGCCCAGTTCCATAGCGAAATCCGCCGGGAGGCTGCGCTTGAGCACCAGGCTGGTGAAATTGCCGTGGCGATTGCCGCCGGGGCGCTGGTCGCGTGCCTGGTCGCTCATCAGGCTGGAGCTGGCGTTGACTGCCAGCGGGCCCTGCCGCCACGATAACTGGGCTCGCCCTTCCAGTATCAGGGAGTTGAAGTTGGTGAGTGTCAGGTAATCGCTGTACGTGGCGCTGGCGACGAGGTTGAGCTGGGCGCCGGCCGGCAGCGGCAACCCCGGGCTCACCCGCACCTGCAACTGGCCGAGGCGTTGGTACAAGTGGCCGCCGAGGCTCACCACGCCCAGCCCGCCGCTGGCGCGTACGGTCCAGTGTCCGACGCGCCAAGGGGTTTCCATGCCCATATACACGGCGGCGCTGTCGTACTGGCGCAGTCTGTCGTTGCGGCGGAGCTGGTATTGCAGGTAGCCGATGCTGCCGTTTGGCGTCAACTCGCGCAGGTGGTCCACGCCGATGACGTTGTACTGGTCGGACTGCGGGCGGAATTCCGGCAGCAGGGGCAGGTCGATCGGCGTGCCGTTGTCGATGATCAGCGACGAGACGCTGGTGCCTTGGTTGACGTTGTGGTCGAAACCGCGCCCCGCTGTGACCAGCGTCGATTTGCTCGGTGTCCATTTCTTGCAGCCAGCTTCGCGCGTCTCTGCGATCAGCGTCAGCAGGTCGCGCGATGGATTGAAGCGGGTTTCGATGACCGCGAACAGGCGCTCGGCTTCGTCGGCATTGCCCAGGCCGCACTGGGTCAGGGCCAGTTCGAGAAATGCGCCGGCGTGCAGCGGCGACTGTTCGACCAAGCGCCGCAGCGTTTCCGATGCATCGCCGCGGCGTCCCTCGGACAAGGCCTCGAGCGCTTCGCGGTACAGCACCTGTTCCGGGCTCTCGGTGGCGGCGCCATTGGGCGCCTCGTCGTCCGGCTTGGCGCATGCGGGGGTGTTCACCAGCGCCAGCGCGCACGCCAGCGCGGCCGGGAGCCAGAAGGTGTTGCGTGGGAATGTCATGCCGCCGGTCCCGTCGTGCAGGATGCGGTGGCGTTCGGAGCGGTACCCGGTTGATGCATGTTGTCTTGCAAAGTAAATACGGTGATGAGTTGTTCCTTGCCGCGCAGGCGGCGTTCGCCCAGTGGCACGAAGCGGTGATGCCGTGCCCGTGCCACCGTGCCCGGGCCGATGATGACGTCATGGGGATAATCGCGCGCTGCCTGCTCCAGGCGCGATGCGGTGTTCACGCTGTCGCCGACCGCAGTATAAATGCTGCGGAAGCTGGTGCCGAAATCTCCCGCCATGGCGGGGCCGCTTTCGATGCCGATACGAACGCGCAGCGGCGGACGGCCGTTACGCTCGCGCACCGCGCTGAACGCGCGTACCCGTTCGACGATGTCGCGCGCGGCGTCCAATGCCAGATCGGCGTGCTGGTCGAGCGGCAGTGGCGCCCCCCAAAAGGCCACGAGGCCGTCGCCCGTGTATTTGTCGAGGGTGCCCTGGCGTTCGATCACCGGGCCTGTCAGGCAATCCAGGAAATCGCTCGTGAGCCGCGCAGCTTCCTCGACCGGCAAGGCCTCGACCTGCGCGGTATATCCTTCCATGTCGGCGATCAGTGTGGTCACGTCGAGCTGGCGCGGCTGCAGCGGATCTTCGAGGTCGCTACGCAGCAGTTCCGTCACCACCGCCGGGGCCACGTACTGCCGCAAGGTCTGCAGCAGGTTGTGCGAGCGGCGCTGGGTCAACTGCCATTGGTACGGCACGGCGACCGCCAGCAGAAGCAGGTTGCTGGCCAGCGGCGCGGTGGTGCTGAAGTCCGGGTCATGAGGGCTGCCGAGCCAGGCCAGGCCAGTCCAGCCCAGGGAACTCGCACCGAGGAGGCCGACGCTGGCCAGCGCCGACAGGCGCGGGAAGGCGAGCGGCACCAGCAGCGCCGTCAGCAGGCTCCAGCCCAGCGCGAGCATGGCGCCCGGCCAGCGAGCCGGGGCCCGTCCGGCCTGCAGGTCGAGCAGCGTCGACAGCATGGCCGCCTGCACGCCGAGGCCGGGGCGGCTGGCCGCCAGCGGCGTCGCGACGCGGTCGCCCATGCCCAGCGAGGAGGAGCCGACGAGCACCAGGCGGCCGCGCGCGCTGGCGGGGTCGATCGCCTGGTCGAGGATGTCGGCCGCGCTGACGACCGTATACGCGTTCCAGTCACGCTGGAACCTCACGCGCATCAGGCCGCCGTCCGCCAGGGGCAGCTTACCGTGTCCGTTGCAACAATTGATCAGTGCGAGCGCCAGTGCAGGATACGCGCGCCCTTGGTAGCGGGTGATCAGTGGGACGCGGCGCAAGGTGCCGTCCGGGTCGGGAATGAAGCCGATCGCACCGACGTGCGGTGCCTGGGCCAGCGCCGCGTAATTGCCGATGTAGCCAGTGGCGGCGACGCCGCCGGCATAGCCCGTGACCGCGCCGCCCAGGTGTCCGTCGAGGACCGGTTCCGGCCGAAGGTGCGCCAGGTCGAAGTCGAAGGCCTGGGCCGGCACCACCGGGCCGTGCCGGGCCAGTAATGCCAGGCGGATGTCGCCCTGGCTGCCTTCCGCCTTGGGCAGCAGGATGTCCAGCGCGACGCCCCGCGATTCGTAATGGCTGAGCAGGATTTCGACCAGGTCGGCCAGCCGTTCGCGCGGCCAGGGCCACGGTCCGATGCGGGACAGGCTGGCTTCGTCGATGTCCACCACGAGGATGCGTGGTTCCGGCGCGTCACTGACCTGCAGTTGCAGGAATGCGTCGCGCAGCCATTCATCGGCAACGAAGCCCAGGCGCGGACCCGGTGCCCACTGCATCCAGGCGGTCAGCAGCGCGGCCGCGCAGGCGATCAGCCAGCGGGCCATGACATTCGCGCGCTTAATCGGCGATGGCGCGGCAGCGGATTGTGAGGAATGTTCTGCCACGCAGGACGATGTTGAAAAATTGCAAGCAAAGAAACATTATAGCGATCCGCTGTTGCTAGTGTGCACCATCTATGGTTTTTTGCGACAAAATTGCGACAAGCGGCCTCAGGTGTTTGCATATAATTGTGACCGTCATCACTTTCGACCATCCTGTCCGCACGCTAAGCTCGAGGCAGAAGAGGAACCATTCATGCCGCGCTATCTGCTCGCTACAACCATTCTTGCCGGCGCTTGCGCCTTCCAGGCGGCGCATGCCGCCGACGCCGGGCGCGTCATTTTTGTCGCCGGCAAGGCCATGATCGGCGACCATCCGGCGACCGAAGGTGGCTCCGTTGCCGAAGGCGAGATGCTGGTGACTGGCAGCGACGGCTACATCTACGTGAAAACGGTCGACAACGGCCTGTTCATCCTGCGCCCGGGAAGCCGCGCGCGCATTGCGACCTACCGTGTCGATACCGTCCATCCGGCGAACACCCAGGTCAAGTTCGAACTGCTGAGCGGTGTGGCGCGCAGCAAGTCGGGCGAAGCGGTCAAGCAAGCCCGCCAGAACTTCCGTTTCAATACCCCCGTGGCCGCCATCGGCGTGCGCGGCACCGATTTTACTGTGTTTACGGATGACCGCACGTCGCGCGTGGCCGTGCTGACCGGCGGTGTGGTGGTCAGCGGTTTTGCCGGCGCCTGCCGTCCTGAAGGCGGCGGCCCTTGCGAGGGTGCGGCGAGCCGCGAATTGTCGGCGGCCCAGCGCGGTCAATTGCTCCAGGTAACGCGCGGCCAGGTCGCGCCGCAACTGCTCAACGGCAGTCCGTTGTCGCCTGACCTGGTGTCGCCGCCACGCAACGACGAGCCGGTTGCCAAGACCGATGCCGCGTCGAACGCGACCATCAACGCGGGTACGCCCAATCTCGAAGTCCAAAAGGTGGTGGCATTGACCGCGGCCAACGAGCAGCAGCCGGCCAAGCCGCCGGTACTGCCCGCGCCGGAGGTCCCGGTAACGCCGCCGACCCCGACGGTACCGGTGCCGGTGCCGGATCCGGCCAAGCCGGATAGCGGCATCATGTGGGGCCGATGGGTGCAGTTCGGCGCGTATTACCCGAAACTGAATCTGGCGTCGGATGCGGACAAGGCTGAACTGCTGGCGACGAATGGCGATTACGCGTTGCTGCGCACGCCGGGCCGGGAATTCGTGGCGCCGAACAACGGCAGCATCGGATTCGCCCTGCGCGATGCCGAAGCCGTAATTTATACGGATTACGGCTATGGTTCGCGGATGATCGCGCCGGCCACCGTGTCGAACGGTGCCCTGAACGTTGATTTCGGCAGCCGGACGTTCGCCACCAGCTTTACGCTCCTGGCCAAGGATGAAGCGATACCGTTCCAGGGAACCGGCACCGTGGGCAACGACGGCCGCATGTACGGGGACGAAGTGAAAGGGCGTATCGGTGTGCTTAACCTGCAGGGATTGCTGAGCAACGAGAAGGGTGGCAGCGCCTCGTATATCTTCGATGGCCGCATCGATGCCCTGCGCTCGGTCAACGGGGCGACCTACTGGCTGCGCAACAAATAGCGTCACGTTTGTCGTGCCGAACAGTCCCCGGTGTTGCCGGGGATTTTTTTTGCTTTTTTGCACCGAATGTGACCTGGACGTATGCCGGTTTTTTGTGCAGATGCACGTTTACTTGAGACATTCGGAGAGAATTGACGAGTAATGCAATCGGAAGTGTCAAAAATTTGTCTTAATTTTGAAAGAGTTTTCAATTTTTGTGATGGCCATCACATCGCCAGCACTATTCGATCTGTCATGATTCGGCCCGTTGGACAGCAAGGGCACTTCCTGTGGCTGCACAATAGAGACAATAATCGATCGATCGATCTACTTGGAGCATTAAATGGCAACGACCTACTACGAAAACATCCAGAAGCTGTACGTGGCGTACTTCAACCGTCCAGCTGACACCGCCGGCCTGGCATACTGGGAAGGCGTTGTGGAAGCCGCTAACGGCGACACCACCGCTGTCTCCGCTGCTTTCGCTGCGGATACCGAGTACAAGACTGCCTACGCTGGCATGTCGAACGCCGACATCGTCAACAAGGTCTACATGAACCTGTTCGGCCGTCCTGCGGAAGCCGCCGGCAAGGACTTCTGGGCTAAAGCTCTGGACAACAACACGATCACGATCGACCAAGTCGTGACCGCCATCGCTTCGGGCGCACAAGACACCGACCTGGTCGCTTACAACAACAAGGTCAAGGCCGCTACTGCCTTCACCGCTGCACTGGACACCTCGGCCGAGCAGGCTGGCTACAGCGGCGACGCCGCCAACGCTGTTGCCAAGTCGTTCATCTCGAGCGTCACCACCAACGCCACGCTGACCACGGCTATCGCTCCGGCAACCCTGGGCGCCACCGTCGCCAAGGCTGTTGCTGCCGGCACCCCGTTCACGCTGAACTCGGGTCTGGTCGCCTTTGACGCCGCCAACCAGGCTAAAGCCGACTTCCTGGCTGCCGCCGACGGCGACAACAATCCGAAGACTTCGACGGACGACGCTACCATCGCCGCCAAGGTGGACACAGCCATCGCTGATCTGGACGCCGTCGTTGCCGGCGATTACACCGCCGCATCGGCTGGCGTGCGCGCTGCCCTGCTGGCCGACCAGGTTGCTGCCAACAACACCCAGCTGACCGCTGACCAGAAGGCCCTGGCTGACGCCAACGCCGCTATCGCTAAGGTTGCTGGTCTGTCGACCGCTCTGGCAACCCTGGACGCAGCCAACACCGCTGTGAGCAACGCCGACAAGGCCGTCAAGGCCGCCGACGTCGACCTGGCTGCCAAGCTGGCCGCTTACAACGTCGGTAACGGCGTCGCCCTGACCGTGGAAGCCGACGGCACCGTCGCTGGCGTCATCGAACTCAACGCCGACACCAAGGCCCTGCAGCTGGTTTCGGGCGTGACCGAAGAGAAAAACCCGGGCGTGACCGCCCTGCTGGCTTCGAGCACCTCGCACGAAGCTGCTGACGCTGCCCAGACTTCGGCTGTCAAGGCACAAGTTTCGGCTCAGACCACTGTCGACGGCCTGGACCTGACCGACGCAGCCAAGGCTGACCTGAAGGATATCGCTGCTGCGATGACTATCGTCAAGCTGGCCGCCGGCGCACTGCCGACCACGGCTCAGATCATCACCGAAGAGACCCAGCTGAAAGCCATCCAGAAGTCGACCGCCGACCTGGCCGCTGCCGATCCGGGCAACGCCACCAAGGCTGATGCCGCTGCCAAGGCTGACGCTGCCTACACCAGCTTCAAGACCCTGGTCGACCAGTTCACCGCTGACGACAGCGCCAACCCGCTAATCGACACCCGTGACGCAGCGGCCGCCAGCGTCAAGGCCGACAACGATGCGATCACCGCGCTGACCAAGGCTGTTGCCGCTCTGGACGCTGCCAACGCGACCAACGCTCAACTGGCTGCCGTCAATGGTCAAGTCAAGGCCGCTGGTGACGCGTTCACGGCACACGACATGCTGCTGCCGGTCACGCTGGACGCCGACCAGGTTGCTACCGCTGGTTCGGACATCTATGTTGCCGGCACGACCGACACCACGATCCTGAACTTCGGCCTGCTGGGCAGCGACGCACTGTTCATCGGTTCGAAGTACACGCTGAACACCGGTAAGCTGAGCGCAGGCAACCCGTCCGTGCTGGAAGCTTTCGTTGCTCAGAGCGGTTCGGACACGACCATCAAGCTGGAGACGTCGACGTTCGGTTCGAACGCTGCTTCGCCGGAAGTCGTGACCATCACCCTGACCGGTGTGGACGCAACCAAAGTGCACCTGACCAACGGCATCATCACCGTGTCGTAATTCAGGCTGGTTCCAGCCCGGGCAACCGGGCTGTTCCCGGAAACCCCGCTCCCGCAAGGCAGCGGGGTTTTTCTTTGTGCCGCGTGACCGGCTGATGTCACCACATTGCGACTATGTGTTCAAAATTTGTGACGCACATCACATTTTTTCGAGTTTTTGGTAGATAATGTGTGCGGACAAATTTCTTGAGATCATGGCGTGCTTCGATGATGAAACATCGGCGCCACGCAATCCGTTATGAAAAAACTGCTAGAGAAAAAGAGCGAAATCCAGCTGGTGCTCCGTTCGTTCAAGAGCACGTTCTTCACGGTGGGCGCGTTCAGTGCCATCGTGAACCTGCTGATGTTGGCGCCTTCCTTGTACATGTTGCAGGTGTACGACCGTGTGCTGGGCAGCCGTAACGAGATCACGCTGCTGATGCTGAGCCTGCTGATCGTCGGGGCCTACCTGTTCATGGGTGGCTTGGAACTGATCCGCTCTTTCGTGCTGGTGCGCGTGGGCGCAAAGTTCGACATGCAGCTCAACAAGCGCATCTATACCGCGGCCTTCGAACAGAACCTCAAGCAGGCTGGCGGCAATGCAGGGCAGGCCCTCGCTGACCTCACGAATCTGCGCCAGTTCCTGACCGGCAGTGCGCTGTTCGCGTTCTTCGACGCGCCCTGGTTCCCGATTTACCTGATCGTGATCTTCATCTTCGAGCCGGTGCTGGGCCTGTTCGCGCTGGCGGGCACGGTCGTGCTGATCATCCTGGCCATCGTCAACGAACGCGCGACGAAGGAGCCGCTGGCCGAGGCCAATTCGATGTCGATCCAGGCCAATACGCTGGCCACGAACAACCTGCGCAACGCCGAGGTCATCGAGTCGATGGGCATGCTGCCGAACTTGATGAGCCGTTGGTTCAAGCTGCATGGCAAATTCCTCACGCTGCAGGCCAATGCCAGCCAAAAGGCCGGTTTGATCACTGCCGTCACGAAGTTCGTGCAGGTGTCGATGCAGTCGCTGGTGCTGGGCCTGGGTGCTTTGCTCGTGCTGGAAAACAAGATCACTCCCGGCATGATGATCGCCGCGTCGATCCTGCTGGGTCGTACGCTGCAACCCGTGCAGCAGCTGATCGGCGTCTGGAAGAGCGTCAGCGGCGCGCGCAGCTCCTACGAGCGCCTGGACGCGCTGCTGGAAGCGAATCCGGCGCGCGAGGCGGGCATGGCGCTGCCGGCCCCGCAAGGCACGCTGCTTCTCGATAACGTGACCGCCGCGCCGCCCGGCGTCAAGGTGCCGGTCGTGAAAGGCGTCACGTTCGCGATCGCGCCGGGCGACGTGCTGGGCGTGCTGGGTCCGAGCGGTTCCGGCAAGTCTACGCTCGCGCGCCTGCTGGTAGGGGTCTGGCCGACCATGATCGGCAAGGTGCGCCTGGACGGCGCCGACATCTATCACTGGAACAAGGCCGAGTTGGGCCCGCACGTCGGCTATCTGCCACAAGATATCGAATTGTTCGCCGGTAGCATCAGCGAAAACATTGCCCGCTTCGGCGAGGTCGATGCGGAAAAAGTGGTCCAGGCGGCCAAGCGCGCCGGCGTGCACGAGATGATCCTGCAGTTCCCGGAAGGGTATGACACCAAGCTGGGCGACGGCGGCGCGGGCCTGTCCGGCGGCCAGAAGCAACGCATTGGCCTGGCGCGCGCCATGTACGGCGACCCGGCACTGCTGGTGCTGGACGAACCGAACTCGAACCTCGACGACGTCGGCGATGTGGCGCTGTTGAACGCCGTGAACGATCTGCGCCAGCGCGGCAAGACGATCGTGATGATCACTCACCGGCCGAACGTGGTACAAGTGACCACCAAGTTGCTGCTGCTGCGCGACGGCGCCGTGCACATGTTTGGCCCGAGCAACCAGGTGCTGGCTGCCCTGCAGGAAGCCAGCAAGAAAGCCATGGAAGCCCAGGCGGCCGCGCAGGCGCAGGTCGCCCAGGCGCAGGCTGCCGTCCAGGCCGCGGCCCAGCGTGCCGCGGAAGCCCAGACGGCCCAGGCCGCGCAGCAGGCCACGGGCGCCACCACTGGAGAAGAAAAGTAATGAAGCTGATTCCCAACAAGGCGCAGGATGTCGTTACGCACGACGTCACGCCGATCGAAGTGAATACCGATGCCCGCGTCTTTGCACGCATGGGCTGGCTGATTGTCCTGTTTGGCGTCGGCGGCTTCCTGTTGTGGGCGCTGCTGGCACCGCTCGACAAGGGCGTGCCGATGGGCGGTACCGTGGCTAAGGAATCGAACCGCCAGGCGGTGCAGCACCAGACCGGCGGCACCATCCAGCAGATCCTCGTGCGCGACGGCGACGTCGTCAAGGCCGGCCAGGTGCTGGTGCGCATGAATCCGATCGTCGCCAGGTCGGCCGTCGAAATGACCGACAGCCAGTACCTGAGCGCGCGGGCCGTCGAGGCGCGCCTGATCGCCGAGCGCGACGGCGCCAAGGCCATCCAGTTTCCGTCCGAGCTGGCACAGCACCGCGACGATGCGCGCACGGCGGAATTGATGAGTTTGCAGGAGCAGTTGCTGAGGTCGCGCCAGGGCTCGCTCCAGAACGAGCTGGCCGGTGTGGACGAGAGCATTGCCGGTCTCAAGGTGCAGATCCAGGGCCTGCAGGAATCCCGCGACGCCAAGAAGGAGCAGGTCAAGCTGCTCAAGGAACAGCTCGACGGCATGCGCGACCTGGCCAAGGAAGGCTACGTGGCGCGTAATCGCCTCCTCGACCTGGAGCGTACGTATGCCCAGCTGAACGGATCGATTTCGGAAGACATCGGCAACATCGGCCGCTCCCAGCGCCAGGTGGCCGAGCTGGTGCTTCGCAAGGCCCAGCGCGTGCAGGATTACCAGAAAGAAGTCCGCACCCAGCTGACCGATGTCCAGCGTGAAGCCGAGGCGCAGCAGGCCCGCCTGCAGGCCCAGAAATTCGAGCTGTCCAACGTCGACGTCAAGGCGCCGGCCGACGGCACCGTGGTCAACCTAGCCGTGTTCACGCCGGGCGGCGTGATTCCCGCCGGCTTCAAGATGATGGACATCGTGCCCAGCGACGACCCGCTCGTGGTCGAGGGCCAGCTGCCCGTCAACCTGGTCGACAAGGTGCATCCGGGCCTGAAGACCGATCTGATCTTTACGGCTTTCAATGCAAACCGCACGCCCCACATCGACGGTGTGGTCGAGCAGGTGGCGGCCGACCGTACGGTCGACGAGCGTACCGGCGCAGCCTACTACAAGGTGCGCGTGAAAGTGTCGCCGAAGGGCGCAAAGATGATCGCCGAACACAAGATGGATATTCGTCCGGGCATGCCGGTCGAACTGTTCGTCAAGACCGGCGAGCGTACCATGATGAACTACCTGCTGAAGCCGGTACTTGACCGTGCCCGTTCGGCACTGAGCGAGGACTGAGCGTGACCGGAACGATCATCAAAGGCACTGTCCTGCGCCGCGGCGCGATCGCGCTGGCCGCCGCGCTGGCGGCCGGCCAGGCCGGCGCGGTCACCCTGCAGCAGGCTTACGAGGCGGCGCTGAAGAACGACCCGGCGTATCGCATGAGCTTCTACGACAAGGAAGCGGCCAAGGAAAACCGCATCATTGGCCGGTCCTACCTGATGCCCAGCGTGTCGGCCAGTTTGTCGACCAGCCGCAACGTTGCCGACATCGACAATATGGGAACGGACATTCTCGGCCGTCCGGCGCGGAGCATCACGCATCCCCGCTACATTAGCCGCTCCAATGTCGTCCAGCTGCGCCAACCGATCCTGAGCCTGGACGGTATCGCACGCTACCGCCAGGGCAAGGTGCAGGCCCAGCAAGGCGAAGCCGCGTTCGCAGCCGGGACCGACGAGGTCACAGTGCGCGTCGTCAGCGCCTACATGGACGCGCTGTTCGCGGACGACCAGGTGGCGCTGTCGCAGGTATCGCGCGACATGTATTTAGAGATGATGAAGGTAAACCAGCGCCTGTTCCAGAAAGGCGAGGGCACCAAGACGGACATGCTGGAAACCCAGGCCCGGCTCGACCTGGCCGAAGCCCAGCTGACGGAGGCGAAGGACAATGCCGTGGCCGCGCGCGAGACGCTGGCCGGCATCATCGGCATGGATCCGGGCCCGCTCGACCGCCTCGCCGACGGGTTCAGGCCCGCCGTGCTCAAGACCGGCACGTTCGAGGAATGGGAAAAGATCGCGCGCGAGCACAACCACGAGCTCGCGGCCGCGCGCCTGGCCGCCGAGAACGCCCGGCTCGACATCGACCGCAACCGCTCGGGCCACTACCCGCGCGTGGACTTCGTCGCCGCCTACAGCAAGGGCGACGCGGAATCGATCAACACGTACACGCAGAATACGGTGAACCGGACGATCGGCGTGCAGGTCAATATTCCAATCTACCAGGGCGGCGCGATCAACGCGACCACGCGCCAGGCCGCCGCGAACTATGCGCGCGCCCAGTCGGACGTGGATGCGCGCACGAGCAAGGTCCTCGTCGAACTGCGCAAGGCGCACAGCCTCGTCGAGTCCAGCGTCCACAAGATCGAGGCGCTGGAGAAGGCTGTCGAGTCCGGCAAGCTGTTGATGACCGCCACCGAGCAGAGCATCAAGGGCGGCGTGCGCATCAACCTCGACCTGCTGAACGCCCAGCAGCAGTTGTACACGAGCCAGCGCGACCTGGCCCAGGCTCGATATACATACCTGATCGCGTTGCTGCGCCTGCGCGCGGCGGCCGGTACGCTCGACAGCAGTGCCGTGCGCGAAGTCGCTGCCTACTTCCGCTGAGCCGATTCGTCCATGGGAAAGCCCTGCCGTGTCGTGCGGCAGGGCTTTGTTATGCGCAAACCGACGCTTCGAACTGTGCGGTATCTAACCCTTGTTGATCGCCAGTTTCCAGAAAAAATCTTTTTCTATTCAAACACTTACGAACGTTACAGATCAGTTTGGTGCGCCCGCTTTTAAGCAATTGGGGTATATTTTTTTCACTTCACCCATTGCAGAGGAGGCCATCATGGCGACAACCATCGAAACAGAAGTGCAGCAGCTGTACGTGGCGTATTTCAGCCGCCCGGCGGACGTGGCTGGTCTGGCGTACTGGAAGAACATCCTGGCCACCAATCCGGATGGCTACCAGATGATTTCGGCGAACTTCGCCGCGTCGGCGGAGTACAAGGCGATGTATGCCGGCCAGGACAACCGCGCCGTCGTCAGTACGGTCTACGAGCACCTGTTCGGTCGCCCCGCCGAGACTGCCGGCGTCGATTACTGGTCCAAGATGCTGGACCAGAAAGTGATCACGATCGACAACGTCGTCACCAAGATCGCAGCCGGTGCGCAAGGCACGGACGAGATCGCCTACGACGGCAAGGTCGCGGTGGCCGCCGTGTTCACGGAGCACCTGGACCTCGCATCGGAACAGGCGGCCTATGCGAAGCCGGCCGGCATGAAGGTCGCCTCCGATTACATCGCCAGCATCAAGGACCTGCTGACCGCCGCCGTGGCGCGCGATCCGGGCAATATCGATATCACGATCGACAAGATGGTGTCGGCTGCCGCGACCGCGGTCGATGGCCATGCGGAAGTCGTCGGTGTGTCCGATGCAGGCTTTACGCCGATCCACGGCTGAGCATAGCGCCCGCACCGGCAAGTTCATTGCACGCAAGCCGCGTGAATGACAAAGAAAAAGGCACTACCGCGGTAGTGCCTTTTTGCTGGACTCAGGCGGCGGCGCCGTCTTCGGACATATGGTCCGCGCGCTGCCTGCCCCCCGCGCAATGCGGACACGATTTCCCCACCACATACTCCGGCGACAACTGCTGCCGCGGCGTCACGACGGCGCGGCACGCGAAGCACTGCACGGTCTCGGTCGGCTCCAGCTTCGGATTGAGGGCCGTACGGTAGTCGAACACGAAGCAGTCGCCCGTGTAATGGTCGCCGCCCACTTCCTCGAAATACTTCAGGATGCCGCCGTCGAGTTGATACACGCGGTCGTAGCCGATGTTCTGCATGTGGATCGCGGCTTTTTCGCAACGGATGCCGCCGGTGCAGAACGTCACGACGGTCTTGCCCTTCAGTTCGTCCTTGTGTTTTTCGACGACCTCGGGGAATTCGCTGAATTTCTCGATGCGGTAGTCGAGCGTGTTCTCGAACGTGCCGACGTCGACTTCGAACGCGTTGCGGGTTTCCATCATGACGACGGGGACGCCGTCGTCGTCATGGCCCTGGTCGAGCCAGCGCTTGAGCGTCTTCGGCGCCACGGACGGTGCGCGGCCCAGTTCCGGCTTGATCAGCGGCATACGCATCGTGATGATTTCCTTCTTGATGCGGACCAGCATGCGGCGGTGCGACTGTTCGTTCGACACGCTTTCCTTCCACTCCAGGTCGGCCAGGCGCGCGTCGCTGCGCACCCAGGCCAGGTACTGGTCGATCTGTTCGCGCGGGCCGGACACGAACATGTTGATGCCTTCCGGCGTCAGCAGGACGGTGCCTTTCAGGCCCAGCTCGTTGCACAGCGCCTGGTATTGCGGGCGCATTTCTTCGAGGTTGTCGAGGCTGACGAACTTGTAGGCGGCGATATTGACGTGCATGATCGTTAAAGCGGTGGGACGTGGAATGAAGCCCTCTATTATAAGGCAGCTGAGCCCAGAAGACGTCGCATTGTCGGCAATTGGCATTACAATGCTTTTCTTTCGTGCAAGCCTTCCGGCCCTCCCATGCAATCGCTGAACCTGCAATACAACCCGCGCATCGACCAGCTGCGCTGGCTGGCCGCCACCATCGTTTTCCTGTTCCATTTTCATCTGGAATACCGCGGGCTGGGCGGGGCGCCGCTGGTCAGCAACTGGGCGGCGCTGGTCACGGAAGGGCATACGGGCGTCGGGCTGTTCTTCACCCTGTCCGGCTTTCTGTTCATGCAGATCGCGCTGGCGCAAAAGGCCATCGTCTACCGCGATTTCGTGCGCAACCGCGTCCTGCGCATCTTTCCCCTGTTCCTGACGATCTTCTTCGTGGCCACGTCGATCGGCCGCGACAACTTCCAGCCGCAGGACCTCCTGTACCTGTTCGCGACGAATCTCGGCCATGCGCCCACGTCCGGCACGGTGGTCACGGGCGCGGCGTGGACGATCTCGCTGGAATTCCTCTTCTACCTCGTGTTCCCGTTCCTCGCGCGCTTCGCGCTGGAGCGGGGCAAGCGCTACCTGGTCGAACTGCTCGCCCTGATGGCGTTCTTCAAACTGGCCGCCTACACCGTCAATGACAACAGCACGCTGATGTATTTCTGCACGTTCGTCGGCCGCTTCGACCAGTTCCTGATCGGCATGCTGGCGGCGATGCTGTACCAGCAGTACCAGCCGGCGCTGCAGCGCCACGCGCCGTGGCTGCTCGCCGCGGCCGCCGCGCTGGTCGTGTGGGACACGGCCACGATGCACCGCCTGGCGCCGTTCGGCGCGGCGCCGAAATCGTCGTTCTGGATCTTCTGGTCGATGGCGGAGTCCGCCGGCTGGGCCCTGTTCATCATCGCCTGGGTCGGATTCCGCCCGCGCCTGCCCGGGCCGGTGGAACGCGTGCTGTGCCATGGTGGCAAGGTCAGCTTTTCCTTCTATCTGCTGCACATGGGTCTGCTGCACCTGCTGGCGCAGCGCGTCGGTCTCGTGCATCCGACCGGGCGCGGCTGGCTCGACGCCGCCCTGATGGTGGCCGTCAGCTATGGCGCGACGTGGGCGCTGGCAACGCTCAGCTATAACAGCATCGAGGAACCGTTCCTGCGCATGCGCCGCCGCTACGGTGCCGACAAGCCGGTCCAGGCCGGCGTGGCCGCGCGGTAATCATGCGTGGCGGGTGCGCCACAAAGCCCCGTTGTTGAGGACGGTCCGACAATTTTGGCTCATGAAAGTTCGATGGCGCGTCTGAGACGGCGCAAGTGGTCGTATTGACGTCTCCCCTTAGGATGGTTTGCATCTTTCAACGAGGGGGCCATCATGACGAAGTCAACGTTGATCAGGGCCGGGCTCGCGGTGTCCGGCGCCCTGCTGTTCGCCGCGCCTGCGCGCGCGCAGGAAGTGATCCCGGTCGAAATGCCGCAGGAAATCAATATGGTGGGGGGCGGTGCGTTCGGGCTGCCGGACTTTCCCGGATCCGAGGATTACCATCCCGAAGGTGCGGGATTTCTGCACGCCAATTTCGGCAACGGCATGTGGCTGCGCGTGATCGGGCCCGAGGTCAAGCTGAACGTGCTGCCGTCCAACATGAACCTGCCGCAGACCTTTGCCCAGCTCAAGAGCCTGCGCGCCGGCTTCCTGTACCGGGCGCGGCCGACGCGCGACACGGACGTCGACGATGCCATCGTCCGCCAGATGCGCCGGATCCCGGCCGCGTCCGAGCTCGGCATTTTCGCCAGCTACGACATGCCGATGGCCGGCGATCCGCTGCACAAGATCGTGTTCAGCGGCGACGTCGCGTGGAACACGAACAACCTGTACACGGGCGCCACGGGCAGCATCAAGGCGACGTATTTCTATCCGTTTCCGCAGGGCATCGCCGGGCGGCCGGTGCTCGGTTCGGCCGGCTTCAGCCTGTTTTTCGCGAGCGACCATTTTACTGACCGGTATTTCGGCATCAACGGCGCCGACCTGGCCGCGTTCCCGGAGCGGGGCGGGACGCCGTACCGGGCCGAGGGCGGGCTGGTGTCGATCCGGGTCCCGTTCCAGCTGATGTCGCAGTTCGACCGGCACTGGGGCGTGACCCTGGCCGGGCGCTACGAGCGGCTGCTGGGGGATGCGAAGGACAGTCCGATCGTGGACCGGCGCGGGAGTCCGAACCAGTGGGTGTTCGGCGGGGCCATCAATTATGCGTTCTGAGATCACGTGTCGAGGTCTTGTCAAGAGCATCACCGTGCCTGGATGCAACCCTCCCTTTTGGCCGTCCGAGGTAAAATGACAGGATGACTTCCCCGATCTTCACCCACCTCCGCGTCCATACCGAATACTCGATCGTCGACGGCCTTGTCCGCATCGACGACCTCGTAGCTGCTGCCGTCAAGGACCAGCAGCCGGCGGTAGGTGTCACCGACCTGGCCAATGCCTTCTGCCTCGTGCGCTTCTATAAAGCGGCGCGCGGCAAGGGCGTCAAGCCGATCGTCGGGGTCGACGCGTGGATCACGAACGACGAGAACCGCGACAAGCCGTTCCGCCTGCTCATCCTGTGCAAGAACAAGACGGGTTATCTGCAGCTGTGCGAACTGGTGTCCAAGGCGTGGCTGACGAACCAGTACAAGGGCCGGGCCGAGATCCGCGTCGAGTGGCTGGAAGCGCTCGCGACCTCCGTCTCCACGCTGGAGCCGGACGTGCCGCAGTCGAATGGCCTGATCGTGCTGTCGGGCGCGCAGTTCGGCGACATCGGCCAGGCCATCGACAACGGCGACCTGGACAAGGCCGAGGCGTGCGCACGGCGCTGGGCGCAGATCTTCCCGGGGCACTTCTACGTGGAGATCCAGCGCGCCGGCCAGCCGAACCAGGAACAGCAGGTGCGCCATTCCGTGGCGCTGGCGAACCGGCTCGGGCTGCCCGTCGTTGCGACGCACCCCGTGCAGTTCATCAGCAAGGACGAGTTCATCGCCCACGAGGCGCGCGTCTGTATCGCCGAGGGCGAGATGCTGGCCAACGCCAAGCGCGTGCGCCGCTTCAACGAAGGCATGTGCTTCAAGTCGCAGGCCGAGATGGCGGAACTGTTCAAGGATCTGCCGGGTGCTTTGGCCAACTCCGTGGAGATCGCCAAGCGCTGCAACGTCACCCTGACGCTCGGCAAGCCGCAGCTGCCGAACTTCCCGACGCCGGGCATGACCATCGACGAATTCCTCGTCGCGGAAACGAAAAAGGGCCTGGAAGAGCGCCTCGTCGAGCTGTACCCGGACCCGGTGCAGCGCGAGAAGGAGCGCCCGCGCTACGAAGCCCGTCTGGAGTTCGAGAACAACACCATCATCAAGATGAAGTTCCCGGGCTACTTCCTCATCGTGGCGGAGTTCATCCAGTGGGGCAAGAACAACGGCGTGCCGATCGGCCCGGGCCGCGGCTCCGGTGCGGGCTCGCTCGTCGCGTACGCGCTCAAGATCACCGACCTCGATCCGCTGAAATACAACCTGCTGTTCGAACGCTTCCTGAACCCGGAACGCGTCTCGATGCCCGACTTCGACATCGACTTTTGCCAGGAAAAGCGGGAACTCGTCATCCAGCACGTGAAGGACCTGTACGGCCGCGACGCCGTGTCGCAGATCGCCACGTTCGGTACGATGGCGGCGAAGGGCGCGATCCGCGACGTGGGCCGCGTGCTCGACTTCGGCTACAACTTCTGCGACGGCATCTCGAAGCTGATCCCGTTCAAGCCGGGCAAGCAGGTGTCGATCGCCGAGGCGATCGAAGAAGAGCCGATGCTGAAGGAACGCCTCGAGAACGAGGAAGAAGTGAAGCAGCTGATCGAGCTCGCGCAGCAGGTCGAAGGCATCACCCGCAACATCGGCATGCACGCGGGCGGCGTGCTGATCGCCCCCGGCAAGCTGACGGACTTCTGCCCGCTGTACACGCAGGGCGGCGATGCCGGCGTCGTGTCGCAGTACGACAAGGACGACGTGGAGGCGGCCGGCCTGGTGAAGTTCGACTTCCTGGGCCTGACCACCTTGACCATCCTCGACCGCGCCGTCAACTACATCCGCGCGCTCGATCCGGTCGACAAGGATTTCGACCTGGCCAAGCTGCCGCTGACGGACCGGCCGACCTATAAACTGCTGACCGACGCGAAGACCGTCGCCGTGTTCCAGCTTGAAAGCCGCGGCATGCAGGGCATGCTGAAGGATGCGCGTCCCGACCGCTTCGAGGACATCATCGCGCTCGTGGCGCTGTACCGTCCGGGTCCGATGGACCTGATCCCGGACTTCTGCAAGCGTAAGCACGGCGAGAAGTTCGATTACCCGGACCCGCGCACGGAGTCGATCCTGTCCGAGACCTACGGCATCATGGTCTACCAGGAGCAGGTGATGCAGATGGCGCAGATCGTCGGCGGCTACTCGCTGGGCGGCGCGGACATGCTGCGCCGCGCGATGGGCAAGAAGAAGGCCGAGGAAATGGCCGAGCACCGCGAGATCTTCCGCGCCGGTGCCGCGAAGGACGGGCTGACGCAGGAAAAAGCCGACGAGATCTTCGACCTGATGGAGAAGTTCGCGGGCTACGGCTTCAACAAGTCGCACGCGGCCGCGTACGCGCTGCTGTCGTATCACACGGCGTACCTGAAGGTCCACCACACCGCCGCGTTCATGGCAGCCAACATGTCGCTGGCCATGGAAGACACGGACAAGATCAAGATCCTCGTCGAGGACTCGATCGACATGTGCGGCCTGACGATCCTGCCGCCGGACGTCAACGAATCGCAGTTCCGCTTCACGCCGGAAGGCCCGCCGCCGTCCGTCACGGGCAAGCCCGTCAAGAACATCCGCTATGGCCTCGGCGGCGTGAAGGGCGCGGGGCAGGGCGCGATCGAGGCGATCATCGCGGCGCGCGAAGATGGTGGCAAGTTCAAGGACCTGTTCGACTTCTGCAAGCGCGTCGACCGCAAGCAGATCAACCGCCGCACGATCGAATCGCTGATCCGCGCCGGTGCGATGGACTGCTTCGGCACCGACCGCGCGGTGCTGCTGGCATCGGTCGCCTTCGCGATGGAAGCGGCGGGCCAGGCCGCTGCCGCCGCGAACCAGGTCAGCCTGTTCGGCGGCGACGATTCCGATCTCGTCGCGCCGCCGGACTACGTGAAGGCGACGCCGTGGACGGACCGGCAAAAGCTGGCCGAGG
This sequence comes from uncultured Massilia sp., assembly GCA_946481275.1. The sequence goes on along the minus strand of CAMLMV010000002.1, from coordinate 242,664 downwards.
AAAAGACCGCGCTGGGCTACTACCTGTCGGGCCACATGTTCGACTCGTACGCGCAGGAAGTGCGCCGGTTTGCCAAGACCAAGCTGAAGGACCTGGAACCGTCGCGCGACCCGCGCATGCTGTGCGGCGTGATCACGGGCGTGCGCACGCAGCTCACGCAGCGCGGCAAGATCCTCATCGTCGCGCTGGACGACAAGTCCGGCGTCGTCGAGGTCACGATCTACAACGAGCTGTTCGAGCTGCACAAGAACATCTTCCGCGAGGACGAGTTCCTGCTCGTCGTGGGCAAGGTGTCGGAAGACCGCTTCAACGGCGGCCTGCGCATCACGGCGGAGAAGGTGTTCGACATCGCGACGGCGCGCATCCAGTACGGCCACAAGCTGGAGATGGACGTGGCGTGCACGATCGCGCCGGCGAAGCTGGCCGAGATCCTGCAGCCGTACCGCCACGAGAACGGACTGCCGGTCAGCCTGCGCGTGACGCCGCAGGGCATCCCGTGCACCCTGCAGCTGGGCGACGCCTGGCGCGTGGCGCCGTCGGACGAACTGAAATACGCGCTCGAGCTGCACCTCGGCGCGAAGGAAGTGGCGGTCGAGTACTGAGTGTCCGGGCGTCGATGGTGGGCACGCCGTGCGCACCATCGACTTACTCTATTTTCGGAGGACGACGATGCCGGCCTGGTGCCTGGAAAACAGCACCGTGCACGCGCCCACGAGCGCGCGCATGCCCGGGATGCGCATCACCTTGCCGAGCAGGCCGCGCAGCTCGCGCCGGTACAGCGCGATGTAGAGATACTGGGCGTGCGGATGCACGGACCAGCCCGTGAAGCCGGCCTTCTTCGCGCCGCGGATGATTTTCGCGGGATGCATGTCGCGCTCCGTCGTGCCGAATTCCTGCATGATGGCCGCCGAGCGCCGCTCGTGGCCCAGCCCCGGCTCCGACGTGATGCAGATGCCGCCGGGCTTCAGCGCGCGGTACGCGCTTTTCAATGCGCCGACTTCGTCGACCGCATGGTGCAGGCAGTCGAAGAACACGACCACGTCGAATTCGTTCTCGAAGGTCAGCGACTCGTAGTCGCCGACGACGAAGTCGAGATGGTCGAGACCATTGTCGCGCCCCAGCTGGCGGGCCGCATCGATGGCTTCCGGCACCAGGTCCTGGCCGACCACCTGGAATCCCTTCTTTGCGAACAGCACGCTGGTCCAGCCCGTGCCGCAGCCCATGTCCAGCAGGCGGCCGCCTTCCGGCATCAGGCCCATCATGGCGCCGAGTTCCATCAGGTACATGCCGCACTGGGCGTCCGACCACGGTTTGTGCGCGGCGTGCCGCATCCCGTCGGTGCCGATGTTCTTGAAATAGTCGTACTCGCCCTGGGTCGCCATGTGCAGTCGTGAAATCGGAAAAGTCGCTATTCTAATGGATGCCTTGCCGAAGCCAGGTGTGCATATGGCAAGTTAATTTGCTAACAGGTGTTGCGCCACCGCCGCGTCCGACTAAAAGTGATCGCTAACATCATTACCGTTTTAACTGAGCCATTGTGTTTGAGTGTGGTCATCGGTAAATATTGATCTACGGATATTTTCCGTGTTCACCGCGTCAGGAGACGGCGCCGATCAATATGAAAATTACATTTCGTCGTAAGCTCTTCCTCCCCTTATTACTCAGCTGGGTTTGTCTTCTTGCCGTGTTCACGGTGAACGCGCTGCAAAGCCGCGCATTGCGCCTCGAGGAGCGCAAGATCCAGTTATCGAACGCCAGCGAGATGGCCGCGTCCATCGCCAAGGAGTACGCGGCCCTCGCCGCCGCCGGCAAATTGTCCCTCGACGATGCGAAACAGCAGGTGCTGGCCCGGACCCGGGCGCTGCGCTTCGGCGCCAACGGCTACTTCACGGTCTACGACGACAAGTCCGTGCTGATGCATCCGATCAAGCCGGAACTGGTCGGTTCCCCGCTCGGCAGGGTCGTCGACCCGAACGGCCATAACCCTTACGCGGACGGCATGGCCGCCGCGCAGGCGAACGGCGCGGGTTTCATCGAATACTTGTGGGCCAAGCCGGGCTCGGACAAGCCGGTACCCAAGCTCACCCATGTCCAGGCGTACCGGCCCTGGGGCTGGTATTTCATGAACGGCCTGTACATCGACGACCTCGATCACGCCTTCCATGCCCAGCTGGCTGGCGCAGCCGCCTGGCTGGCCGTGATCGGCGCGCTGCTCACGGGCCTCGTCTGGATGATCGTGCGCAGCGTCGAACGCTCGATCGGCGGCGATCCGGAAGACGCTGTCGCGGTGGCGCAGCGCATCGCGGCCGGCGACCTCGGCATGGATGTACCCGTGCGGGCCGGTGCCGAGGCGAGCCTGATGGCGGCCATGAAACGCATGCGCGACGCGCTGGCCGGCATCGTCGCCGACGTGCGCTCGGGCACGGACCTGATCGCGACGGCGTCGCGCGAGATCGCCAGCGGCAACCTGGACCTGTCGAGCCGCACGGAAGAACAGGCCAGCTCGCTCGAAGAGACGGCCGCGTCGATGGAAGAACTGACGTCGACCGTGAAGAACAGCGCCGAGAACGCGCGCGAAGCGAGCCGCCTGGCCGATTCCGCCGCCGAGGTGGCGGGCCGCGGCGGCGTCGTCGTCGCGCGCGTGGTCGATACGATGGCGTCGATCAACGCGTCGTCCAGCAAGATCGTCGACATCATCGGCGTCATCGACGGCATCGCGTTCCAGACGAATATCCTCGCGCTGAATGCCGCGGTCGAGGCGGCCAGAGCCGGCGAGCAGGGCCGGGGCTTTGCCGTGGTGGCGAGCGAAGTGCGCAACCTGGCCCAGCGTTCCGCCTCGGCGGCCAAGGAGATCAAGGCCTTGATCGGCGATTCCGTGGCGCGCGTGGACGACGGCGCGAAGCTCGTGGAGGAAGCGGGCGCGACGATGCAGGAGATCGTCGCGAGCGTGAACAAGGTCAGCACGATGATCGGCGCCATCAGCAACGCCACCCAGGAGCAGGGCGAGGGCATCGAGCACATCAACCAGGCCATCGCCCAGATGGACCAGGTGACCCAGCAGAACGCGTCGCTCGTCGAGGAAGCGGCGGCGGCGTCGGAAGCGATGCAGGAGCAGGCCGCGAAGCTGGCCCAGGTGGTCAGCGTGTTCCGCGTGGAGACGGCGGCGCCGGCGGAAACGCGCCGGTCCGCTACCCCGCCGGCTGCGCGTGCTCGCGCAACCCGATCGTTGCCTGCGTAACCTTGTTAGCAGCGCGTTCGAGGACGACCTTGCGGTTGCTGGTCTCCTGGTCGCGCTGCGCCTCGCGGTGCCACAGGTGAAAGACCTCGGTGGCAAAGGCGCCGTCCTTGCGCCGCACGCCCGCGTGGAACAGCCGCACGACGAGGTCGGAATCTTCATGGCCCCAGCCCGTGAAGCTCTCGTCGAAGCCGTTCACCTTCTCCAGGTCGCTGCGCCAGACCCCCAGGTTGCAGCTCTTGATGCGCCGCCAGGTGAACTTGCGCGACGTGCGGCCCAGGTCGGGCCAGCGCAGCCCCAGCGGCTGCAAAGTCTTGTTCAGGTCGCCCCGCAGCCGCCATCCAAGGCGCTTCAGCGGCGACGTGGCGCTCACGTCGATCCCATCATCCAGCACCCGGCGCGTCAGCCCCTCCGACATCAGGATACGGCTGCCCGACACGAGGCAGCCCGGCTCGGACAGCATTCGATGGCGCGCGATGAAATCGCGTTGGGGGATACAGTCGCCGTCCAGGAAGACGATGTAGTTGCCGGTGGCGGCGAGGGTGCCGCGGTTGCGCGCCATCGCGGCGCGAAACCCCTGGTCGGGTTGCCAGACGTGGCGCAGAAGCACCGGAGACGCCGCCGCAAGGCGCTCCACGCAGGCACGCGTGTTGGCAGTCGAGCCATCATCAGCGATAATGATTTCGAAATTCTTGTCGTTCTGCATAAAACATGCCCGCACCACCGCCTCCAGCGCGTCTGGCCGGTTATAGGTGGTGATCACGACCGAGATTGTCTGTGCGTGAAGCATAAGGTCAAGTTACACTGCCATATTCAGGGGCAAGAGTATCCCACAAGAACATCGATGAACAGCAATCCGACGAACACGAGGGAGCCGATGCGGGTCTGGATCGGCGCCCTGGCCTTCCTGTTACCCTTTTTGAGCCTCGTCACCTCGTTCGGCGTGAATCTTGCAAGTTTTCTCTTCCTGGTTAGCGCTTTGATATTTATCAAGCCGAGCCGCGATGCCCTCGTGCGCCACTGGCCGCAGGTGCGCTGGGTCGTGCTAGCCTTCCTGCTGCATTTCCTGTTCGTGCTCGCCTGCGCCCTGTTGCGCGGGGAACGGCTGAGCGTGCAGGAAAAGCCGCTGCGCATGCTCCTGTCCGTAAGCGCGCTGGTCCTCGTCGTGGCCGTGCGCGCACCGCGGCGGGCGCTGTGGTGGGGCGCGAGCGCGGGCGCGGTGGCGGCGCTGCCGTTCATCGCCTGGCAGCGCTTCGGCCTGCATATCGAGCGGCCGGGCGGATTCATCAATTCGATCACGTTCGGCGACCTGGCGATGCTGCTGGGGCTGGTGGCCCTGGCCGGCGCGATCGACATGCGCGACCGCCCGCGCGACGCGCTGCTGGCCGGCGCCGGCGCGCTGGCGGGACTCGCCGCGTCCGTGCTGACCGGCACCCGCGGCGGCTGGGCGGCGGTCGTGCTGGTGCTGCTGGTGCTGGGGCGCCACGTGGGCCGGATCGACGGCCGCCGCACGCGTGCGCTGCTGGCCGCCGGCGTGGCCGTGGTGGCCGCGGCCTGGTTCACGCCGGCGCTGGGCGTGCAGGAACGCTTCGCCGAAGGCGTGCGCGACGCCCGCACGTGGTACGACGGCGGCACCGTCTGGACCAACGTCGGCACCCGGCTGGAATTGTGGAAGGGCGCCGCCATGCTGATCCGCGAACACCCGGTGCTGGGCATGAGTTTCGACGCCTGCCGCCTGCGCCTGGCCGAGTATGCGCAGGCCGGCCGGCTCGATCCGATGGTGCTCGAGCTCCCGCACCTGCATAATGACGGGTTGCAGGCGCTCGCGACCGGCGGCGTCATCGGCTTCGTCATCTGGGCCGCCACGCTGTACGCGCCCCTGCGGTTCTTCCTGCGCCAGATCAGGCAGAATGCGCGCGGACCGCAGTTCGCGGTCGCGCTGGGCGGGGCGTTCGTGGTGCTCGGCTATGTCGGCTTCGGGCTGACGGAAGTGATTTTCTGGTCTATGAAGGGCAGTCTGTTCTATGCGCTCATGGTGTTCCTGCTCATGGGCTTCTGCCTGAATGCGAAAGAAAAAATTGGATAACAGTGTCATCGTCAAGCGCCTGTGGGCGATCCTGAAACCCTATCGCGGGCGCGCCTTCCTGTCGCTGCTCGCGATGGCGTTGACGGCCGCCACCCAGCCGTTGCTGGGCCAGGCCCTGGAACTGCTGATGGACAAGGGCTTTAATAAAGAGGTGCAGTTCAGCCTGTGGTGGATCCCTGGCGTGCTGGTGTCGATCTTCGTCCTGCGGGGCATCGGCACGTTCGCCACCGCCTATTACAACAACTGGGTGCTGTCGCGCGTGCTGAACGACTTGCGCGCGCAGGCCTTCGCGCGGCTGCTGCGCTTGCCGGTCGCGCGCTTCCACGAAGAGTCGACCGGCAAGGTGATCAACACGGTCGTCAACGACGTGCGTCAGGTCGTGGACATGATCAATTCCGTGTTCATCTCGTGCGTGCGCGACGTTCTCGTCGTGATCGGCCTGCTGGGCGCGCTGCTGTGGCTGAACTGGATGCTGACCCTTGTCGCGATCGTCGTCGTGCCGCTGACGGCTGTGATCGTCCGCACCACCAGCAAGCGTTTGCGCCACCTGAACCGCGAGAACCAGCGCGTGACGGGCGAGATGACGCAGGTCGTCGAGGAAGCGGCGCGCGGCCATCAGGTGGTGCGCGTGTTCTCCGGCGAGAACTACGAGAATCGCCGGTTCTACCTGCGCAGCGAGGCGCTGCGCGGTTTCTCGCAACGCATGACGGTCGCGTTCGCGGCGACGACGCCCGTGACACAGATCGCCACGTCGGTGGCGCTGTCGGTCGTGGTGGTGCTGGCGCTGCAGGCCGACATGACGGTCGGCCAGTTCACCAAGTTCGTCACCCTGATGCTGATGCTGCTCACGCCGCTGAAGGCGCTGGCCGAGGTGAACGGCCCGATGCAGCGCGGCATCGCCGCCGCCGAAGCCGTGTTCGAACTGATCGACGCGCCCGTCGAGCAGGATCCCGGCACGCGCGCGCTCGGCCGCGCGCAGGGCCACATGCGCTTCGAGCACGTGAAGTTCCGTTACCCGAACGCCCACTCGCTGGCGCTGGACGACGTGTCGCTGGAGGTCAAGCCGGGCCAGACCGTCGCGCTGGTCGGCATGTCGGGCGGCGGCAAGTCGACGTTCGTGAACCTCGTCACGCGCTTCTACGAACCGGAAGCCGGCCGCATCCTGCTGGACGGCATTCCGTACCAGGACATCCAGATGGCGTCGCTGCGCGCCCAGCTGGCGCTCGTGAGCCAGAACGTCGTGCTGTTCGACGACACCCTGCGCGCCAACATCGCCTACGGCGTCGAGCACGTGGACGAGGCGCGCCTGGCGGCCGCCATCCACGCCGCGCACCTGGACGACGTCGTCGCGCGCCTGCCGGAAGGCGTCGACACGATGATCGGCGAGAACGGCATGCGCCTGTCGGGCGGCCAGCGCCAGCGCGTGGCCATCGCGCGCGCCATCTACAAGGATGCGCCGATCCTGATCCTGGACGAGGCCACGTCGGCGCTGGACAACGAATCGGAACGCGCCGTGCAGGCCGCCCTCGACACCCTGATGGCCGGCCGCACCACGTTCGTGATCGCGCACCGCCTGTCGACCATCGAGGGCGCCGACCTGATCGTCGTGATGGAACACGGCCGCATCGTCGAGCAGGGCACGCACGACGAATTGCTGGCCCGCGGCGGCATGTACGCCAACCTGTACCGGTTGCAGTTCTCCGCGTTGGTGGAAGAGACATGACGGAGAAAGACAGAACCCTCGTCATCTCGCCCAACTGGATCGGCGACGCCGTGATGGCCCAGCCACTGCTGCGCCTGCTCAAGCAGGCCCATCCGGAGCGCGCCATCGACGTGCTGGCGCCGCCGCAGGTGGTGCCCGTGTGGCGCCGCATCCAGGAGGCGGACGACATCCTGGTGACGCCTTTCCGCCACCGCGCGCTGCAGCTGGGCGAACGCTGGCGCTATGCGCGGATACTGAAGGAGCGCGGCTACAGCGACGCCTACGTGCTGCCCAATACCCTGAAATACGCGCTGATCCCATGGCTGGCGCGCATCCCGCGCCGCGTGGGCTACAAGGGCGAGATGCGCTACGGGATGGTCAACGTCATGCACCACGACGACAAGCCGCGCCGCTCGATGGTGCCGTTCTACGCGGCCCTCGCGCGCGAGCCCGAGGTGCCGCTGCCGGGCAAGCTGGCGCGGCCCTACCTCGTCGTCGGCGGAGAAGAAACGGAACAGGTCGGCAAGCGTCTCGGTGTCGACCTCACGCGTCCGCTCGTCGCGTTCGCGCCCGGTGCCGAATTCGGCATCGCCAAGCGCTGGCCGCCTGCCTACTACGGGCTGCTCGCCACGAAGGTCGTCGATGCCGTGCCGGGCGTGCAGGTGCTGCTGCTCGGTTCGCCGAACGACCGCGAGACGTGCTCCCAGGTCCAGCAGCATGCCGGCGCGGCCGGGGCCGCGGTGCGCAACCTGGCTGGCCAGACGTCGCTCGACGAGGCCATCGCGCTGCTGGCGCAGGCGAGCGCCGTCGTCTCCAACGATTCCGGCCTGCTGCACATCGCGTCGGCGCTGAACCGGCCGGTGGTCGCCTTGTACGGCTCGACGGACCCGGACTACGCGCCGCCGCTGTCGGAAGTGGCGCGGACGGTGTCGCTGCGCCTGGAATGCTCGCCATGCCGCAAGCGCGAGTGCCCGCTCGGGCATCACGATTGCATGAACAAGATGAGCGTGGAACGGGTGTGGAGCGAGCTGGTGCCGATCCTCATGCCAACCGTAGGATGGGCACCCCGTGCCCACGCGTGACGCCGGCGTCACGTTGATTTCCGCGTGGGCTCGGTGAGCCCACCCTACCTGGCTCTCAGGCTTTCACATACGGCGTCAGCGAGCCTGCACACCACCTCATGCCGCTTGCGCGCCTCCGACCGCTTCTTCGACGGGATGCTGTCCAGGTCCGGCGCCGCCACCGGCGCGCAGTCGAGTTCCCAGTCGCCATCAAGCCGCTTGCGGGCGCCGAGTTCTTCCCACAGCTGGTCATAGTCGGCCAGCACGCGGCCGTGGCGGATCGCCTTGTAGATCACGCGGTTGCGGTTCGATACCATCAGCATCCGTTCGCACCCGTAGTCGTGGCCCAGCTGGCGCACGAGCGTCGCCATCAGCTGCTTCGGGCGGATGCCGTGCAGTTCGCGCGTGGCCGTGCGGATCGCCTCGCGTGCATCTTCCGTCTTGCCGCCCTGGATGCAGCCGATGCTGACGGCCGGGCGGCCGTCGCGCGGCGCCACCGTGAACGCCACCGTATATAAAGCCGTGCCGTCCTGGGTCAGTTGCAGCACCAGTTCGCCCTCGCGGTCGAACATGTTCACGGTGCGCAGCTGGATCTGGTAGGGCAGGCCGCTCTTGCCCGCCGCTTCGGCCAGCACGACGGGGCCCAGGCTGGCGCGCGCCAGCACCTGGCCCAGGCCGCGTCGGAACATGAAATCGTAGTGCGCCCGGATCGCGTCCAGGCGGGCCCCGGCATCCAGCGCGTGGCTGATGTACGGGCGGTAGACCTTGTACAGGAAGCGCGGGCAGTTGCGCACGTAGTCCGAGAATGCCGGATGCGCGTTGAGCAGGTGCAGCCATTGCGGCGTCTGGCGCGGGTGCAGCGCGGCGCGCATCCAGATCTTGGCGTATTCGCGGGTGGACTTGAAGCCCGCCAGGTGCGGCGGCACGGCCGAGCGCAGTGTGACGGAGGGGACGGCGGACGCGATCAGCCGCTCGGCCCAGCCCTGTTCTTCACGGTAGAGTTTCATGCCAGCCGTCCAGCGGCGGCGAGGCGGGAAAGCGGGCGGTAGCCTGCATACATACCGGGCACCGCGGGTAGCGGCCGGCGAAGGAAGTCGGACATGTCAGTCACACCTTGATTGCGTAAAGTAACGCTAAGTAACGTAGTGTAACTAAAGAAATTCCCCCGGTAAATACACTTTGATCAGATTAATGTAGCGGTAACACAGCCGCACGCGGATGCGCGCGGCTGTGTGTCATCCAGCGTGGATCAGCTGGCGTAATGCGCGTCGTCCACCCGTTTTGCCACGAGCTCGCGCTCGCGCAGGTAGCGGGCCAGCGCATCGTCGAACGAGGGCAGCAGCAGGCCCCGTTCGCTGCTCATCGCGCTGTTGCGCGGACGGGCCGCGCGCGGGCCGAGTTCACCGGTCGTGCGCTCTTCCAGCCGGCTGTCGTCGACGCCGGCCGCCGCGCACGCCTGGCGTGCCAGGTCGGCCCAGCTCATCGCGGCGCCGTTGGTCAGGTGCCAGAGGCCGCATTCGCGGTCGATCAGCAGGTCGAGGCAGGTGTTCACCAGGTCCGGCACGTATGTCGGCGACACGACCTGGTCTCGTGCGGCCGCGAACTGCCTGCCCGCGTCGAGCGCGTCGAGGGCCTGCGTGACGAAGTTGTGCTCGTCCCACGGACCGAAGAACGCGCTCGTGCGGATGACGAGGGCCTGCGGGTCGGAATCGAGCACGCGCCGTTCCGCGTCCGCCTTGCTGCGGCCGTACACGCCCAGCGGCGCCACCTTGTCGGATTCCACGTACGGGCGATCGAGCGTGCCGTCGAACACGAGGTCGCTGGAGAAGGTCATGAAGCGCAGCGCGTGGCGGATGGCGGCCAGCGCCAGCACGGTCGGGCCGTGCGCGTTCTCGCGCATGCAGCGGTCGATGTCGCCCTCGGCATCGTCGACGCGCACGTAACCGCCCGCGTTGATGATGGCCCACGGCTTGAAGCGCACGATCGCCGCCTCGACGGAGGCCGGGTCGGCGATGTCCATCTCCTGGCGCGTGAGCACGTGGTACGCGAGGTTGCGCCGCTCGCAGATGCGGGCGAAGGCGCGGCCCAGGGTGCCCGTCGCGCCCGTGATCAGGATCGGCTGCGGGAACGTGGAGCGGAACGCGCCGCGTTCGGCGATGTCGGCGACGGCCGTGCGGGTTGCCACCGGCTTCGCGAGGAAGCGCCCCGGACGGCGCCACCAGCCCTGGCCCTGCAGCACCGGGTGCGACAGGGGCCGGCCGCTGGCCAGTTCGCGCATCAGGGTGGCGACCGCGGTCGGGCGCGGCTGCGGACCGCGCACGTCGAACGGGCCGGACTCATAATAGCCGCGGCATTCGGTGACGAGGCAGTTCCAGTCGAACGAGCCGAGCAGGGCCCACACGGTGACGGCGCGGATGTCGGCGCCGCCCTGCTGGACCTTCTTTGCGGCGTTCCAGATCTCTACGAGCCAGCGCAATTGATCTTCGCGGTTGGCGTCGATGTGCGCCTCGGTGACGGCGACCGGCAGGCCGTAGCGGTCCCACGTTTCCTGCAGCAGCGGGCCGATGCCGGGCGTCGGCGTGGCCAGCACGCGCGGGCATTCGATGTCGGCGTGCGGGACGCCGCGGTAATTGGTGCGGTGGCTTTCCGGATAGCGCTCGACGCGATGGTCGAGCCAGCGCTCGCTCGTGATGTAGTAGTTGACGCCGATGATGTCCGGCGGGCAGGTATTGTCCTTGAACCACAGGAGCTCGTCGGCGCCGGCGCCGTTCTCGAGCAGGTAGTCCCACAGCGCGTGGCCGGGGTCGATCTTCCCGCACAACATGTCCCACGCCAGCCAGCGGCGTTCGTTGAAGAAATTCGCGATCTCCGCCATCTCGGGCGTGCCGTAGGTGCGCGACAAATCGTCGGTCTGGACGAGTTTCGCGTTCGGGTTCACTTCGCGGATCGCGCGCATCGACAGCACGACGGCGCGGCACTGGTTGATGAGGGCGCGGATGAAACCCTGTTCGCTCGTATCGTGCGGATACCAGACGCCGTTGAGCCCGGAAAAGCGCGCGGTGGTGCAGGGTTCGTTGACGGGCGTCCAGTACTCGACCCAGGGATAACGGCGCGCGACGGCGCCGGCATATTCCGCCAGTTTCTCGGCGAAGTCGGGGGACACGAGGCTCGTGTGGCGCGGACCGCTGCCGTGGTGGACGAGGCCCACGATGGGCGTCACGCCCAGTTGCTGCAGCACGGGCAGGCGTTCGTCGGACCACGACCAGTCGGCCGAGTCGATGCCGTCGGGAGCGGTCCGTTCCCACAGCACGGGGTAGCGGATGGCGCGGATGCCGAGCGAAGCGAACCGCTCCAGGTCCTGAAGCCGTTCGGCATGTCCGTTGCGTTCCATTTGGGAGAAGTACTGATCGCGTACGCGGTTGACGGTGCATTCGAGGCCGCCCCAGAGCTGGAGTGGCGAGCTTGCTGGCTGGATATGGTTGTTGAGATTCATGTGCATGTCCTGCTGTTGATCCAAGACGTAAGCCTAGACGTCGAAGCCGGCTTCTTGTGTGGGATGGCGAACATATAGGCCAGATTTAGGACAAGTCCTACGTACTATCGGTCTTTGCTATGACGCTCGTCTTGACATGCCGACCGTGCACCGACACGATGCGAACAGGAGGGCACACGATGTACATGGTCTACTGGACGATCGAAGAAGATGGGCACCACGCCCCGCACGCGCAGCCGTTCGGCACGAGCGCGATGGTCGAGGCGATGCGCTTCATGGAAGACCTGCGGCGGCGCCAGCGCGAAGGCGAGCGCATCCGCTTCGTGACGATGTGTTCCGAGCACCCGGACGTCGTCGGGCATCCCGGTGTGGACGTGACGGGGCCGGAGTACGACTGGAAGAAGAGAAGACGGTGATTTCGACGGCCTGGCGCACGAATCGAACATCCTGTCGCATTGCCGCCCGACCCGCCGACCCCTTTCGCTACAGTCCCGCTATCGGACATGACGAAAGGACGGCACGATGCAAAGCGAACGACGACGCGCCACGGCCCTGTTGCTGGGGCTGCCGCTGCTGGGCGTATTCCGGGGCGCACGCGCGGCCGATGCCGTCGCCGACGCGGCCGCCGGCTTCGTGGCCGATCCGCGCGCCGTCGGCCTGTCGGTCGGCGTCATCCGGGCCGGGACGACAACTACCCGCCACTACGGTCGTCCGCTCCCCGACGACCGCACGCTGTATCCGATCGCCTCGCTGACCAAGACCTTCACGGGCACGCTGCTCGCGCAGGCGCAGGTCGACGGCAAGCTGGCGCTGGACGACGACATCCGCCGCCACCTGGACGGCGACTACCCGAACCTGGCGTTCGAGGGCCAGGCTATCCGCATCCACCACCTGGTCAATCACGTGTCCGGCCTGCCGCGCCTGCTGCCGGACATGCCGGACGGCCCGGGCGATATCCCGTATCCGCAGCGGCTGCGCGCCCACGTCGCCGGCCTGACCCGTGCCGACTTCTACGCCGCACTGCACCGGGTGAAGTTGACCGCGCCGCCCGGCACCCGCTTCAGCTATTCGAACGCGGCGGCGCAGCTGGCCGGCTACATCCTGGAGCGGGTCTACGGTACGCCGTTCGAGACGCTGGTGCGCACCCGCATCGCCGCGCCGCTGGGCATGCGCGACACCTGCATCGCGTTGGCGGCGGGGCAGCGGGCCCGGCTCGCCACCGGTTACGAAGGGGGCGCGCCGCAGCCGGATTTTCCGGACCAGATGCAGGCCGCCGGCGCGCTCAAGTCGACGCTGGCGGACATGCTCGCCTATGCCCGCTGGCACCTGGCGGAACAGGATCCGGCCGTGCGGCTGGCGCACCAGCCGACGGACCGCGCCGGCGACTACACGGCCGGCCTGAACTGGCAGATCCAGCGGCCGGGCGGACGCCGGCTGCTGTTCCAGGACGGCACGCTGCCCGGTTACGCCAGCCTGCTCGTCCTCTATCCGGACAACGGCATGGCCATCGTCGTGCTGTCGAACGAAATCGACGCCGGCACGGTGGGGCGCCTGCGCACGCTCGTCAACGGCATCGCGCACGCGCTGGACGGGGCGGCGCCGGAAGTGCCCTGATTCAAGCCATCGTCTTGAGCACGTGCTTGAGTACCTTGCCGTTCGCTGCCGCGGGCAGCGCATCCATCATGACGATGCGTGCCGGCCGTTTATACGGCGCCAGCCGCTCGGCGGCCCACGCGCGCAGCTCGGCTTCCGATGGCGCGCGGCGCGGATCCGGCTGCACGAACGCGACGATTTCCTCGTTGCCGTCGGCGACAGCGCGGCCCACGACGGCCGACTGCGTCACGCCCGGGTGCGCGTTCAGCACGGTCTCCACTTCCAGCGGATAGACGTTGAAGCCGGACCGGATGATCAATTCCTTCGTGCGGCCGACGATGAACAGCGCGCCGTCCGGGTCCCGGCGCGCCATGTCGCCGGTGTTCAGCCAGCCGCCGGGACGCAGCGCCGCGGCCGTCGCCTCCGGATTGCGGTAATAGCCGCGCATCAGGTTCGGCCCGCGCACCCACAGTTCGCCCGCCGTGCCGTCGGCCACGTCCTGCCCGTCCTTGTCCACGACGCGCACCTCCACGCCGGGAATCGGCAGGCCGACGGACGTGTCGGACCGCGGCGCGTCCAGCCGGGTCTGGCTGACCGTGGGCGCCGCCTCGGATAGGCCGTAGCCGTTGTGCAGCGGCACGCCCAGCAGGCGCTCGACGGCAGCCTTCAGCGCCGGGTCGAGGGGCGAACCGCCGGCGTAGGCGAAGCGCAGGCGGTTCGGCAGCGGGGCGCTGTCGCCGAGATGCTCCAGCAGCCGCGCATACATCGCGGGCACGCCCTGCACGATGGACAGGCCGTCGTCGCGGATGGCAGCCAGCATGCCTTCGGGCGTGAAGCGGGGCGTCAGGTGCAGGCAGGCGCCCGCGCTGAGCGTGCCCAGCATCACCGACGTCAGGCCATACACGTGCGAGATCGGCAGCACGCCCCAGGCCCTGTCGCCCGGCGTGAGCCCGCGCAGCCGGCTGGACACGGCGGCCACGAACAGCAGGCTGCGGTGGCTCAGCATCACGCCCTTCGGCGTGCCCGTGGTGCCCGTCGTGTAGAGCAGGGCGGCGACGTCCGCATCCGGTTCGGGCGTGCAGGCCTCGTCCAGCGGGCCGACCATCAGGCCGTCGTCGAACGACGCCCCCGCGCGGGCCGCATGCGCCTCGGCTTCCGGCGACACGGCCGCCGTGTACACCGCGAGGCGCGCGCTGGAGTGCATCCGGATCGCGTCCAGCTCGGGCGCGGTCAGGCGCGGGTTGACGTTGACGATCCACGCACCCACGGCCGCCGCGGCGAAGATGAGCGCGATCTGGTCCGCGCAGTTCTCGCTGGCCAGCAGCACGCGGTCACCGGGACGCACGCCGCGCGCGCGCAACTGGTCGGCGCGGCGGTCGACGAGGCCGGCCAGGTCGCGGTACGTGAGCGTGCGGCCGGCGTCGACGAGGGCGGGGGCGTCGGGCGTGCGGGCGGCTCCGGTGCGTGGAATGGCGTCGATGCGGTCGGGGAGCGAGGCCAGCAGGGAGTGAATGTCGATCATGGCCGTCTAATGCTTTGGGACGCATTCGCGCCCCTTGAGTTTCCAACGGTATATTATTTCAGAAATTCATCCGCACAGGAGGAGACATGGCAGAACCGATGGCACCCGCGGCCGGCAAGACGGTGATCCCGATTGCCGCCCAGGGCCCGAGCCGCCAGCGCAAGCGCGAAGCGCCGAAGGGCCGCCGCGTCGACCCGCAGGCGCTCGCCGACGTGCAGGCGGTGCTGGGCGATGCGCCCAGGCGGCGCGATCTGCTGATCGAACACCTGCATGCCATCCAGGACCGCTGGGGCGCCCTGTCCGCGGCGCACCTGGCCGCGCTGGCGCAGGAATTGAAGCTGGCGCAGTCCGAGGTCTACGAGGTGGCGTCTTTCTACCACCACTTCGACGTGCTGCGCGACGGCGAGGATCCGCCGCCGGCGCTCACCGTGCGCGTGTGCGCGGGCCTGTCGTGCGAACTGGCCGGTGCGCGCGACCTGCTGGACCGTTTGCCCGCGATCCTCGGCACGGAAGTGCGCGTGCTGGCCGCGCCCTGCATCGGCCGCTGCGACAGGGCGCCCGCCGCGCTCGTCGGCCAGCGGCCGGTCACGGCGGCGACACCGGAGGCGGTGCTGGCCGCCGTCACCGCGCGGGCCACGAAGGACGTCCATACGGGCCACATCGACTACGACGCCTACCGCGAGGGCGGCGGCTACCGCCTGCTGCGCGCCTGCACGGAAGGACGCTTCGATGCGGAGAGCGTGATCGTGACGCTGATTGCATCGCGCCTGCGCGGCCTGGGCGGGGCGGGTTTCGCGGCCGGGCGCAAGTGGCGTATCGTGAAGAACGAGCCGGGGCCGCGCCTCATGGCCGTCAACATCGACGAAGGCGAGCCGGGCACGTTCAAGGACCGCCACTATCTCGAACTCGACCCGCACCGTTTCCTGGAAGGTGCGCTCGTCGCCGCGTGGGCCGTCGGCATCGACACGATCTACCTGTACCTGCGCGACGAATACCACGGCCTGCGCGCCATGCTGGAGCGGGAACTCGACCGGCTGCGCGCCGATCCGCCCGTGCCGGACATGCCGGAGATCGTCCTGCGCCGCGGCGCCGGCGCCTACATCTGCGGCGAGGAATCCGCGATGATCGAGTCGATCGAGGGCAAGCGCGGCATGCCGCGCCTGCGGCCGCCGTACGTCGCGCAGGTCGGCCTGTTCGGCCGGCCCACGCTGGAACACAACCTGGAGACGCTGCACTGGGTGCGCGACATCGTCGAGCGCGGCGCGGAATGGTTCACGAACCAGGGCCGCCACGGCCGGCGCGGGCTGCGTTCGTTCTCCGTGTCGGGCCGGGTGCGCGAGCCGGGCGTGAAACTGGCGCCGGCCGGCATCACGATGCAGGAACTCCTCGACGAATACTGCGGCGGCATGCAGGACGGGCACGCGTTCTACGCCTACCTGCCGGGCGGCGCGTCCGGCGGCATCCTGCCGGCGGCCATGGCCGACATCCCGCTCGACTTCGACACCCTGCAGCGCTACGGCTGCTTCATCGGTTCGGCCGCCGTCGTCGTGCTGTCCGACCGCGATACCGCGCGCGCCGCCGCGCTGAACACGTTGCGCTTCTTCCGCGACGAATCGTGCGGCCAGTGCACGCCGTGCCGCGCCGGCACCGCGAAGGCCGTCGCGCTGATGGAGCGTGAGGTCTGGGACACGGCCCTGCTGGCCGAGCTGTCGCAGGTGATGCGCGACGCGTCGATCTGCGGCCTGGGCCAGGCGGCGCCGAATCCATTCGACTGCGTCGTCAAGTATTTTCCGCACGAGCTGGAGGCATCATGACCGTCACGTTCGAACTCGACGGCCGGACCGTCGAGGCCCGGCCTTTCGAGACGATCTTCGAGACCGCGGCGCGCGCCGGCATCGACCTGCCCCACCTGTGCCACAAGGATGGGCTGGAGCCCGCCGGTAACTGCCGCGCATGCGTCGTGGAAGTCGATGGGGAGCGTACGCTGGCGCCGTCGTGCTGCCGTTATCCGGCGCCCGGCATGAAGGTGCGCACGGACAGCGGTCGCGCTGTCGCCGCGCGCAGGATGGTGCTGGAGCTGCTGCTGTCCGACCTGCCGGACACGGCCCGCACGCGCGAGGACGAGGTCGCGCAGTGGGCCAATAAACTGGGCGTGGGCACGCCGCGCTTTCCCGCCACGCGCGCGGTGCCGCCCTCGGACGCGAGCCATGCGGCCATCGACGTGAACCTCGACGCCTGCATCCAGTGCACGCGCTGCGTGCGCGCGTGCCGCGACGAGCAGGTCAACGACGTGATCGGCCTGGCGGGCCGCGGAGAAAACGCGCGCATCGTGTTCGACCAGGGCGACCCGATGGGCGCCTCGACGTGCGTGGCCTGCGGCGAATGCGTGCAGGCGTGTCCGACCGGAGCGCTGGCGCCGGCGCGCGGTGCCGCGCTCGTCGTGCCGGATAAACAGGTCGATTCCGTGTGTCCGTATTGCGGCGTGGGCTGCCAGCTGACATACCACGTGAAGGACAACCGCATCGTGCGCGTCGACGGCCGCGACGGTCCCGCGAACCACGGCCGCCTGTGCGTGAAGGGCCGCTACGGCTACGACTATGCGCACCATCCGCAGCGCCTCACCAGGCCGCTGATGCGGCGCGAAGGGATCCCGAAGAACGGCGAATTCACGATGGACCCGGCGCGCGTGCTGGACGTGTTCCGCGAGGCGACGTGGGAAGAGGCGCTGGACGTTGCCGGCGGCGGCCTCGCGCGCATCCGCGCCGTGCACGGCGGACGCGCGCTGGCCGGCTTCGGCTCGGCCAAGGGCAGCAACGAGGAGGCCTACCTGTTCCAGAAGCTCGTGCGCACGGGCTTCGGCAGCAACAACGTCGACCATTGCACGCGGCTGTGCCACGCCTCGTCCGTGGCCGCGCTGCTGGAAGGGATCGGCTCGGGCGCCGTGTCGAACCCCGTGATGGACGTGACGCGCGCGGAGGTCGTGATCGTCATCGGCGCCAACCCGACCGTCAACCACCCTGTTGCCGCCACGTGGATGAAGAACGCAGCGCGCACGGGCGTAAAGCTGATCGTTGCGGACCCGCGCCGCTCCGACCTCGCGCGCCACGCGCACCGCTTCCTGCAGTTCAAGCCCGACACGGACGTGGCGCTTCTGAACGCGATGATGCACACGATCGTGGAAGAGGGCCTCGTCGATCCGGCGTTCATCGCCGAGCGCACGAGCGGCTACGACGCGCTGGCCGCGAACGTGGCGCACTACAGCCCGGAAGCGATGGCGCCCATCTGCGGCATCGACGCGGAGACGATCCGCTACGTGGCGCGGCTGTACGCGACGTCGAAGGGGTCGATGATCCTGTGGGGCATGGGCATCTCGCAGCACGTGCACGGCACGGACAATGCGCGCTGCCTGATCGCGCTGGCGCTGATGACGGGCCAGATCGGCCGCCCCGGCACGGGCCTGCATCCGCTGCGCGGCCAAAACAACGTGCAGGGCGCGTCGGACGCGGGCCTCATCCCGATGATGTATCCGGATTACCGCCGCGTCGACGATGCGGCGGCGCAGGCGACCTTCGAGGCCGCATGGGGACGGTCACTCGACGCCCGGCCCGGCCTGACCGTCGTCGAGATCATGGACGACATCCTCGCCGGCGACAAGGAGGAGAAAATTCGGGGGATGTACATCATGGGCGAGAACCCGGCCATGTCCGACCCGGATGCGAACCATGCGCGGGCAGCGCTGGCCGCGCTGGAACACCTCGTCGTGCAGGACATCTTTCTCACGGAGACGGCCTACCTGGCCGACGTGATCCTGCCCGCGTCCGCGTTCGCCGAAAAGACGGGCACCTTCACGAACACGGACCGCGTCGTGCAGCTGGGCCGCCAGGCGCTGGACCCGCCGGGCGACGCGCGCCAGGACCTGTGGATCATCCAGCAGATGGCGCGCCGCCTCGGCCTGGACTGGGATGACGCGGGGCCCGCCGCCGTGTTCGACGAGATGCGGCACCTCATGCCCAGCATCGCCGGCATCACGTGGGACCGCCTGGAGCGCGACGGTGCCGTCACGTACCCGTGCCGCGATCCGGGCGATCCGGGCGAGCCCGTCGTCTTTACGCGGACCTTCCCGCGCGAAGGGGGCCGCGCGCGCTTCGTCCCGGCCGACATCATCCCGGCCGACGAGCGGCCCGACACCGAGTACCCCGTCGTGCTGATCACGGGGCGGCAGCTCGAGCACTGGCACACGGGCAGCATGACGCGCCGCGCCGGCGTGCTGGACGCGCTGGAGCCGGACCCCGTCGCGCTCGTGCACCCGCTCGACCTGGACGCGCTCGGGGGCCGGCCGGGCGACGTGATCACGATCGCGTCGCGCCGCGGCGAGGTCGCGCTGTATGCACGGGCCGACGACGGCACGCCGCGCGGCGCCGTGTTCGTCCCGTTCTGTTATTACGAGGCGGCTATCAACCGGCTGACGAATGCGGCGCTCGACCCGTACGGCAAGATCCCGGAATTCAAGTATTGCGCCGTGCGCGTGCGGCTGGGCGGCGAGGTCGCACGCCAGGGTTCCTACGGTGGCGGCCAGATTTTGGGGGACGTGGCAGAATTGCAGGCATGACATCTTTTTATCGCCCACAGCTATCGCAGGCCAGTGCCGGCCTCACGCATCCCGTGACGGCCATCGACGAGCGCGGGCGCCGCGAGACGCTCCACATCCCGGCCGAGCGCCCGTTGACGGTCTACGTGGACAAGCGCGAGCTCGTCACGCTGATGACGCTGGGCGCGGCGCCGGAAGCGCTCACGCTGGGCTACCTGCGCAACCAGCGCCTCGTGCGGTCGCTGGAAGACATCGTGTCGGTGCAGGTCGACTGGTCCGTCGATGCCGTGGCCGTCGTCACGCGCGGCGGCATCCAGGACGTCGAGGCGCGCACGGCGAAGAAGGTCGTCACGACGGGCTGCGGGCAGGGCTCCGTGTTCGGCGGGCTGATGGACGAGGTCGACCGCATCGTGCTGCCGCCTGACGCGCGCCTGCGCCAGTCCGTCGTGCACCGCATCGTCGAGACCGTGCGCACCCAGCAGTCCGTGTACAAGCAGGCCGGTTCCGTGCACGGCTGCGCGCTGTTCACGAACGACGGCGACCTGCTGTGGTTCGTGGAGGACGTCGGCCGCCACAACGCCGTCGATGCCATCGCGGGCCTGATGTGGCTGGAGGGCATGCAGGGCGCCGACAAGGTGTTCTACACGACGGGGCGGCTGACGTCCGAAATGGTCATCAAGGGGGCGCAGATGGGCATCCCGTTCCTGCTGTCGCGCTCAGGTACGACGCAGATGGGCCATGGGGTGGCGGAGCAGGTCGGCATGTCGCTGCTGGCGCGCTGCAGCGGCCATCATTTCCTGCTGCTGTCCGGAGAAGAGCGCCTCGTGTTCGAGCCGGACTGGCTGGCCGCGCTGGAGACGGCGCGCACGCTGCGAACGGCATGAATGACATTGCCGACGCCGTCGCGCGCGCGTTCGCGTTGCTGTTCACCGGCGATCCGGACCTGTGGCGCATCGTCTGGGTGTCGCTCAAGACGAGCATCGTCGGTCTGCTGCTGGCCACGCCGCCCGCCATCCTGATCGGCTACGTCGTCGCCATGCGGAAGTTCCGCGGGCGGCGCATCGTGATCTGGCTCGCGCAGGCGGCGCTGTCGCTGCCGACCGTGCTGATCGGTCTCCTGCTGTACCTGCTGCTGTCGCGCCACGGGCCGCTGGGCGGCCTGCAATGGCTGTTCTCGCAGCCCGGCATCGTGTTCGGCCAGTGCGTCGTCGCGCTGCCCGTGCTGCTCGCCTTTACGCTGGCGGCCGTGCAGGGACTCGATCCGCGCTATGCCGAGACCGCGATCGCGCTGGGCGCGTCGCCCATGCAGGTGATGGTGCGCGTGCTGTACGAGGCGCGCTTCGGCGTGATGGCGGCCGTGCTGTCCGGCTTCGGCCGCGTGATCTCGGAAGTGGGCTGCGCGCTGATGGTGGGCGGGAACATCGAAGGCGAGACGCGCACGATCACGACCGCGATCGCGCTGGAGACGAGCAAGGGCGAGTTCGCCCAGGGCATCGCGCTCGGCATCGTGCTCGTGTCGATCGCCCTGTTGATGAACGGCGCGCTGATGCTGCTGCAGGGCGATGCCCACACGATCCGGGAGCGCGCATGAGCATCAGCATCCATTCGCAGATTTCGGCCGCCGTCTACGAAAACGAAAACGTGAAACAACGCGACGAGCGCCGCAAGGCCCTGCTGGGCGTGCGCGGCCTGCGCAAGCGCCACGGCGACCGGCTGCTGTTCGACATCGACCGGCTCGAGATCGCCACGCACAGCGCGTACGTGCTGACCGGGATGAACGGCGCCGGCAAAAGCACCTTGCTGCGCGTGCTGGGCGGCCTGG
The DNA here is from genome assembly GCA_946481275.1 of uncultured Massilia sp. The sequence goes on along the minus strand of CAMLMV010000002.1, from coordinate 221,562 downwards.
AGCGGGCCGAGATCGACAGCCTGCGCTTCGCCGGCGAGGACGTCCTGCGCGTGCACCCGTACCCGCGCGCGCTGCGCCGGGCGATCGTCTACGTGCACCAGCACCCGATCCTGTTCTCGACGAGCGTTGCCGACAACATCGGCTACGGCCTCGTCGTGCGCGGCGAACAGCCCGCGGCCGTGCGGCCCGTCGTGGAAGAGGCGATGGCATGGGCCGGCGTGGCGCACCTGCGTGACACGGACCCGACCCGGCTGTCGGGCGGCGAAAAGCAGCGCGTGGCGCTCGCGCGTGCGAAGGTGCTGGCGCCGCGCCTGCTGCTGCTGGACGAGCCGACGGCCAACCTGGACGGCGCCGCGCGCGAACAGGTGATCGCCCTGATCCCGACCATGATCGAGGCGGGGAGCAGCGTCATCATCGCCTGCCACGACCGCGACCTGATCAACCTGCCCGGCGTGCAGCGGCTGAAGCTGCGCGACGGGCATCTCGAATATCGCTAGGAGCATCCATGCAACGCCGTTCCATCCTCGGTTTCATCGCCTGTCTGACCGTCGCGGCGCCGTTCGCGCAGGCGCAGTCCGATAAAGTGCTGCGCCTCTCGACGACCACGAGTACCGAGAACTCGGGCCTGCTGGGCTATCTGCTGCCCGCGTTCGAAGCGAAGACGGGCATCAAGGTCAACGTGATCTCGGTCGGCACCGGCAAGGCGCTGGAGCTGGGCAAGAACGGCGACGTCGACGTGACCCTCGTGCACGCGCGGGCGCTGGAAGACAAATTCGTGGCCGAGGGCTGGGGCATCGATCGCCACGACGTCATGTACAACGATTTTATTGTCGCAGGGCCGACGGCCGACCCGGCCGGCGTGAAGGGCAGCCGCGACGTCATTGCCGCCTTTAAAAAGATCGCGGCGGCCAACGTAAAATTCATCTCGCGCGGCGACAATTCCGGCACGGACGTGATGGAGAAGGGCTACTGGCAGCAGGCGGGCACGAAGCCTGCGGGCAGCAACTACGTCAACGCCGGCCTGGGCATGGGCGAGGTGCTGAACATGGCGGCCGAGATGGGCGCGTACACGCTGACGGACCGCGCGACGTATGGCGCCTATAAAGCCAGGACGGGGCTGGCCATCCTCGTCGAGGGCGACAAGCGCATGTTCAATCCGTACGGGATCATCGCCGTCAATCCGGCGAAGCACAAGGGGATCAACTACAGGGGCGCGAAGGCGCTGATCGAGTGGATCACGTCGGCGGAAGGGCAGGCGAAGATCGCGTCATTCAAGCCGGCCGGCGAGCAGTTGTTTTTCCCGTCGGCGCAATAACGCTATTCCTTGCGGCGGGTATCGACGGCGATCCAGTTGGTCTCCCAACGCCGCCCGCCATCCGCCGAATAGGCCTGCTCGAAGCGCCACTGGCCGGCGCCCATCGGCACGATCAGGAAGCGCACCAGCACCGCGCGCCCGTCCACGGTGTCCTTGCCGTAAAAGGTGCCCTGGCCATTCTTGAAGGAACCCTGCATCGGGTCGGTCATCAACCCGTTGGCGAGGTTTGCGAAATGCAGGGTCCATTGACCGGTCGCAGGCTGGTACAGGCGCAGCGACACGCCCGCGATCCGGCCGCTGCTGCCGCGCACATCCAGTTCGACGAGGTTGGCCTGCCCGCCCATCACTGCCTTGACGAGCGACGTGCCCGTGTACTCGACCCAGTCGGTCTTGCCGCTGAGCGGTTCGCGCAGGCGTTTCAGTTGCGTATCCCAGGCGCCGATCTCCCAGTCGAAATCGTGTCGGCCGTCATGCGGCCCAGCCGCGCTCGACTGCGAGAACGCCAGGACTGCAGAGATCAGGAGCGCAACGGATAGTGGTTTCATGGTGGGTGCCGGCCTGAAAAATAGAAGGCCGCACGAAGCGGCCTTTGTCACATGCGAATACCGGTTCACGCCAACGCGTGCATCACCGCGTCGACCGGAATCGCCTTTACCCAATCCCGTCTCTGATCCGCCGTGATGACGGTGGAATTGGCCTTGTCGACCGGTGCCCATTCCGGCGTCTTCTGGCGCATCAGCGCGACGACCGGCACGCCGACGGCGTTCGCCAGGTGCATCACGGCCGTTTCCACGGACACGATCAGGTCGCACTGCGCCAGCATCGCGGGCAGCTGGAAGAAATTCTCGTTGGCGCTGAACAGTTCCGTGCGGTCGAGCTGGCGGCGTGCCAGCATGGCCTTCACGTTGTCCACTTCCTGCGGCACCGCGTTGACGATGAAGCAGGCGTCGCGCCATTCCGGCTGCGCGCGCATCGTCGTGATCAGTTCGGCCACGCGTTCGACGGGCCAGCAGCGCTTGCGGGTCTTGGCGAACGGGTTGATGAACACGAGCTTGCCCTGGCGGCCTTCGAAACCCCACTCGCGCAGGCGCGCCTTCGCGCCGTCGACGAACTGCCCGGGGATATGCACGAACGGGATGCGCCCGGCCGGCGGAATGTCCACGCCGGCCAGCTGGCGGAACCATTCCGCGTGCACGTCGCTGATGTGCGGCGCGCTCGTGCGGTCGGGCATGTCCGGGTCGAGGCTGGCGTCCAGCTTGCGGTAGCTGAACCAGTGGAGCAGGCCCTGCAGGCCGTGCGGCTTTTTCAGGCCGAACACGAAGCCGTCCGGGCTGATCTCGCGCGCGAGGTCGGCGTAGAAGTGGGGACGCAGCGTGCCCAGCGAGACGACGATCGGATAGTGTTCCTGTTGCGCTTCGCGGATGGACGCCTGGAACAGGTCCGGCGAATAGTTCTGCTTGTAGACCTTTTCGATGAAGTCGCAGGCGTCGAGCCAGTCGTACAGGACGTTCTTTTTCAGGTGCGGCCACTGCGAGGCGTCGCTCGTGCGGCGCACTTCATCCACCCACAGGTGCAGTTTCAGGTGCGGGTAGGCGCGCGCGAACGCCTGGAAGCAGTTCTGCAAATAGGTATAGTCGCCCAACGCCAGGTGGGCGATGAACAGGATTTTGTCCGATTTCTTCAGCAGATCGGAAGGAATGAGAGGTACGTTCATTGTCTCTTACGGGTCGCCTGCCAGTTGTTGTCCGACGCCGCCAGCGGTGTATCAGGGTCTGCGAATCAGCAGCGCTAACCGGTCGGCTGGCTGCGCATCTGCGTGGTGGGGATGCACACTACCGCCAACTCTAGAAATCTTCAACAAATTGTCTCGAATTGTAGTCCAAACCGGGACATTGCGTTGCCCCTGGCCATATTTTTAGACGCATTGTCCTGTGCGAGCAACATGAACTGAACAGGATGACAAATCCTTGTCCTGGAGACGGCGAAACTGGCGTATTAAATTAACATCGGCCCCGCCGTGCCGTCGGCACGAAGGGGCTTGATTCTACGCCATGCGGACTCCCGCTGGAGATTTAGAGAGACAACAGGCGCACGACGCCGCTCAGGCCGTGTGGTTGCCCGGCCGTCAACGGGCATAGCACGCTCAGGCGGGAGGCCGCCTCGCCGGCCGGGAAGGCGACGCGCAGCGGCCCGGGAGCGCCGGTGGTTTTTTCTGCCACTTTCCTGCCGTCGATGAAAACCTGGCATGGGCCCGTGACCTCGAGGAGTTCCAGCCTGCCGCCGTGCTTGCGCACGCGGGCGAAGGGCCGCACGTCGGTGGCGTACAGCATGTAGCCGGTCTGCTCGGCCGCTTTGGCGCGGGTGCCGGGCGTGATCCAGCCCCACGAATTCATGTCGGTGCCGGCGGGACGCAGGTTGGGATCGATCGGGGACGAACCCAGCGGCGACGAGCGCCAGCCATCGAGGATCTGCACGGGCGCCGACGTGGCCTGGTACGCCCACGGCCGGGCCGTGCGCACCTCGACGTCGAGCACGGCCGGTTTGAGACCGGGCGCGCTGGCGCCCAGCCTGAGGGTGCCCGCGCTGCCTTCGCGGGTCTGCACGATCACCTGGGCCAGTCCATTGAACAGGGCGCGCGTGTTGCCCTTCTCGCTGCTGGTGTCGTTCGGGTTGCCGTTGCCCAGGCCGATGATGTCGCCGCCCGCGGCCTGGAACACGATCTGGTGCTGCGCCAGGGGCACGTGGCGGCCCTGCGCATCGAGTGCTTCGACCTGGATGGGCTGGGCGTCGAGGCCGTCGCCCAGCATGAACCGGCGGTCCGGGGTGAGCTTGAGCGCGACCGGCGCGCCGGTGGTCTCGACCTCGAACCGCCTGGCCACCTTGCCGCCGCGATAGCCCACGGCCGACAGCTTGCCGGGCGCATACGGCACCTGCCAGCGGTTCATCTCGTAGATGTCGCCTTTCTGGCGCCCTTGCGAGCGGCCGTTCAGGAACACTTCGACTTCATCCATGTTGTGGAACGCCATCACGGTGATGGGCTGGCCTTCCTTGCCGGCCCAGTTCCAGTGCGGCGCCAGCCGCAGCACCGGTTCCTTGCGCCACTGGGCCTGGTGCAGCCAGAAGGCGTCCTTCGCGAAGCCGCACAGGTCCATGATGCCGAAGAACGAAGAATTCGATGGCCATTCGTGCGGCGTGGGCTCGCCGTGGTAGTCGAAGCCGGTCCACACGAACGCCCCGGCCACGAACGGCCGCTCGGCCACGGCTTTCCAGCCAATCCGGTGCGTCGAGCCCCAGGAGGACGCATCGTCGTCGTACCCGGCGAAGATGTGCTTGTCGGGGACGGTCACGTATTCGCCGCGCGTCTGGAAGGCCGACGTGTCTTCGGACGACGTCATCGGCACGGTCGGGAAGGCCTGGTGGAAGGCGTCGTAGGCCTGGTACTGGTAATTGAAACCGACGACGTCGACGGCCTGCGCCGCGTTGGCGGGCTCGAACTGGCCGGCGTTCATGGCGGCCGTGGTGGGACGCGACGTGTCGAGCGTGCGCACGGCGGCGACCATGCGGCGCACCATCTCGTAGCCCTGCTCGGTGCCCTGGACCGGTTCTTCGTTGAATACCGACCACAGGATGATGGACGGGTGGTTGCGGTGGCAGCGCACCAGCCACGCCAGCTCGTCGACGTGCTCCGGCGACGGGTTGAACACGCGGTTTTCGTCCATCACGAGGAAGCCCAGCTCGTCGCACAGCTCGTAGAAGCGCTTGTCCTGGGCATTGTGCGAACAGCGGATCGCATTGACGCCCAGTTCCTTGAGGCGGCGCATGCGGTAGTCGAGCAGGCCGTAATGCACGGCCACGCCGACCCCCGCATGGTCCTGGTGGATGCACACGCCTTGCAGCTTGACGTGCGTGTCGTTGAGGAAGAAGCCTTGCCCGGGGTCGAAGCGCTGGGTGCGGAAGCCGCAGCGGGTGACGACTTCGTCGAGCAGCCTGCCGTCCTGCAGCACCCGGGTACGCACGCTGTACAGGTTGCGCTCTTCCAGGCTCCACAGCTTCGGCGCGGCCACGCGCATGCTGCCGGCGACGACCTGGCGCGCCAGCACGCCGACGTCGGCCGGGGCGCCGAAGCTGGCCACTGTCCTGCCGTCGGCGTCGACGAGGATGCTCTCGACCTGCACCCGCTGCGCGCTCTTGCGGATGTTGTACAAGGTCACTTCGAGCGGAATGGTCCACTGGCCATCGGCGAATACCGGATGGGCGAACACGCCGTCGGTGACGATGTGCACCTGCTCGCGCTTGACGAGCCACGTGTTGCGATAGATGCCGGCGCCTTCGTACCACCAGCCCTGCATGGTGTCGGCATCGGCGCGGACCACCAGCGCGTTGAGCGCGTCGCCGTAGGTGGCGAACGGGGTCAGGTCGATGTAGAGCGAGCTGTAGCCGCTCCACGTGTGCGCCACCTGCGTGCCGTTGAACCAGACGGTGGCGAGGGTCGCGATGCCGTCGAGCTGCAGTTCGATGTGCTTGCCGTGGTCGGCCTCGTCCAGGCGGATCAGCGTGCGGTACCAGCCGATGCCGCGCTTGCGGTAGCCCTGCGCCACGTTGGTGTTCTGGTCGGGCACCTGCGCGCTGGCGAAGTCGTGCGGCAGCGTGATGCTGTCCCATTCGGAATCGTCGAATCCGGGCGCGGCCGCGCCGCCGGCATTCCCGGCCTTGGCGTTGGCGTAGGTCCAGCCATGGCCGCGGATGACCGGGAACGCGATGTCGCCTTCATGGAAGCGCCAGCCCTTGTTGAGCGACACGATCGTGCGCCCGGGCGCGGGGCGCGCCTGGCTGGTTTGCGCGTACGCGGCGGACTGGCCGAAGACCGACGTGGTGGCGAGCGCGCCGGCGCTCTTGAGGAAGTTGCGTCTGTTAAGCATCCTGCAACACTATCAAGGGCGGGCGCGGCTGTCGACTATGGAAAAACCCGATGCCGCTTATGATTTTCGGCAGCGTTACATCAGGATCACGTCGTACTGTTCCTGGTGATACCCGCGCTCCACCTGCAGCGAGATCTTCTTGCCGATGAAGTCGCCGAGCATGGCGAGATGCTGCGACTCTTCCTCGAGGAACAGGTCGATCACTTCCTGCGACGCGACGATGCGGAATTCGCGCGGGTTGAACTGCTTGGCCTCGCGCAGCAGTTCGCGCAGGATCTCGTAGCAGATCGTCCGGCTCGTCTTGACCTGGCCCTTGCCGCCGCAGGCGGGGCAGGGCTCGCACAGGATGTGGGCCAGCGATTCGCGCGTGCGCTTGCGTGTCATTTCGACGAGGCCCAGCGCCGAGAACCCGCTCACGGACACCTTCGTGCGGTCGCGCGACAGCGTCTTCTTGAGTTCCGCGAGCACGGCGTTGCGGTGCTCGTTGTTCTCCATGTCGATGAAGTCGAGGATGATGATGCCGCCCAGGTTGCGCAGCCGCAGCTGGCGCGCGATGGCGTGGGCCGCTTCCAGGTTCGTCTTGAAGATCGTGTCGGCGAAGTTGCGCCCGCCCACGAAGCCGCCCGTGTTGACGTCGATGGTCGTCATCGCCTCGGTCTGGTCGACGATCAGGTAGCCGCCGGACTTCAGATCCACGCGCCGGCCCAGCGCGCGCAGGATCTCTTCCTCGACGCCGTACAGGTCGAACAGCGGGCGCTCGCCCGTGTAATGCTGCAGGCGCGACAGCACGCTGGGCGTGTAGACCTGGGCGAATTCGACCAGTTTCACATAGTTTTCGCGCGAGTCGACGAGGATCGCGGCCGTCTCGTCGTGCACGAAGTCGCGCAGCACGCGCTGGGCCAGGCTCAGGTCCTGGTACAGCAGGCTCGTCGCGGGACGCGTGCGCGCACCCGTCATGATCGCGCCCCACGTCTTGCGCAGGTAGTCGACGTCGGCGGCGAGGTCGGCGTCGGATGCATCCTCGGCCTGCGTGCGCACGATGTAGCCGCCTTTCTCGTCCGGCGGCAGCAGGCCCGCGAGGCGCGCGCGCAGGGCTTCGCGCTCGGATTCCTTCTCGATCTTTTGCGAGATGCCGATGTGTTTATCCTGCGGGAGGTAGACGAGCATCCGGCCCGCGATCGAGATCTGCGTGGACAGGCGCGCGCCCTTGGTGCCGATCGGGTCCTTGATCACTTGCACGGTCAGCACCTGGCCGTCGAACAGGATTTTTTCGATGGGGGTCGGCGGGGCGCTGCTGCTGCCATTGGCGCCGTCATGGGGCCGGGCTTCCCAGATGTCGGCCACGTGCAGGAACGCGGCGCGTTCGAGGCCGATGTCGATGAAGGCCGACTGCATGCCCGGCAGCACGCGCACGACCTTGCCGAGGTAGACGTTGCCCGCGAGGCCGCGGGTGAGCGTACGCTCGATGTGCAGTTCTTGTACGGCACCCTGTACCACCAGCGCGACCCGTGTTTCTTGCGGGTTGATATTGATCAGGATGTCTTCAGTCATGAGGCCGGTTTTAATTGTTGTCTGGGGTCACATCATACACGGTGTGACTACCTTACAACGCGCTGACGCCCGCTTTCTGCAGTAACTGCGCCGTCTCGAACACGGGCAAGCCCATGATGCCGGAATGGCTGCCTTCGATATGCTCGATGAACAGGGCGGCGAGGCCCTGGATGCCATAGGCGCCGGCCTTGTCGTAGGGTTCGGGCGTCGCGCAATACGCGCGGATCGCGTCCGGCGAAAGCTGCGCGAAGCGCACGTTCGACACCTGCGTCACCTGCTCGAACACGTCCGTGTAGTGCAGCGCGACCGACGTCAGCACCTGGTGCGTGCGGCCCGACAGGCGTTCCAGCATCGCATGCGCTTCCTTCGGGTCGGCCGGCTTGCCGAGGATTTCGCCGTCGATGGTGACGGTCGTGTCGGCCGACAGCACGGGACGCAGCGGCATGCGACGCATGTGCAGCACGTTCCACGCGAACGCGCCTTTTTCGCGCGCCACGCGGGCCACGTAGTCCTGCGCGGGCTCGCCCGCGAACGTGTCTTCGCTGACGTCGATGCCGCGGGCGGGATCGGAGCGCAGGCTGAGGATGTCGAAATCGATGCCGACCTGGCGCAGCAGTTCGCGGCGGCGCGGGCTCTTGGAGGCGAGGTAGATTTTCTTGTCGGGCAGTTTCATCGGCTCATACCCGATGGTAAGGGTGGTTCTGGGTGATGGACCACGCACGATATAACTGCTCTGCCAGCATCACGCGCACGATACCGTGCGGCAGCGTCATGCTGGAGATGCGGATCAGACCGTCCGCGCGCGCCTTGAGTTCCGGATCGAGGCCGTCGGCCCCGCCGATCAGGAAGGCGACATCGCGCCCGTCCTGCTGCCAGGCCTCCAGCGCCTGCGACAGGCCCACGCTGGTGAGGTCCTTGCCGCGCTCGTCGAGGGCGACGATGCGTACGCCTTTCGGCAGCACGGCCTCGATGCGCTCGCGTTCGAGCGCCATCGCGGTGGCCGCCGTCTTGCTGCCGGACCGTTCGACCGGTTTCACTTCCTTCAGCACGATGCGCAGCTCCGGCGGCATGCGTTTGACGTATTCCGCGAAGCCGGTCTCGATCCAGGCCGGCATCTTGTGGCCGACCGCGACGATGAACAACTGCATCGCAGTTTATTCTTCGGTTTTCTTGATGCGGCGGATGACTTTCTTGGCTGGTGCGGCGCCTTCCGCTGCAACCTTCGCCGCCTTCGCAGCCTTGGCGGCTTTCGCATCGGCGGCGGCCGTCTTCGACACGGCCACCTTCACGGTAGCACCCGTCGGGATCTTCTTGGCGGCAGGCTTCCTGGCGGCCGGCTTGGCGTCAGCCGACTTCTTGGCCGCCGGCTTGCGCTCGCGCACCGGCTTGGCTTCTTCCTGTTCCTGGTTGGCGGCGAGGTGCTTCGACTTGCCCTTCGGCGCGGCCGCTTCCTGGCCCTCAAGCGTCGACTTGCGCTTGGCGGCGCCCAGTTTCACGGGCTTGTCGCCCCAGATTTCTTCCAGGCGGTAGTACTGGCGGATGGCCGGCTGCATGATGTGCACGATCATGTCGCCCAGGTCGACGAGGACCCATTCACCCGTGTCTTCGCCTTCCAGCCCGACCACGTCGCCGCCTGCTTCCTTGACCTTGTCGCGCACCGAGGCGGCCAGCGCCTTGGTCTGGCGATTCGACGTGCCCGACACGACCGCGATGCGGTCGAACAGGCTGGTCAGGTGCGTCGTGTCGAACAGAACGATGTCCTGGCCCTTGACGTCTTCGAGGGCGTCGACGACGAGCGTTTGCAGTTTCTTGATATCCATTAGTTTTTGTACAAGTTATGTTGTTGAATATAGTCTAGCACTTGCGGCGCAACGAGCGCGCTTATGTCAGTACGGGGTACAGCGTGCAGGGCAGCGCGCACCTGCGTGGCCGAGATGTCGATGGCCAGCGTGTGCGCCAGGCAGACCCTGCCCGCCGGGCTGGCGCGCACGTCGTCGAACGACGCGCGCCGCTGCGCCAACTCAAGCGCCACGGCGGGCGGCAGCGCGGCGTCGTCGAGCCGGTAGCCGGGGCGGGCGGCGACGCCGAAATTGGCCAGCGCGAACAGGTCGCGCCAGTCGCGCCAGGTGTCCAGCTTCTGCAACTGGTCCGCGCCCATCACGAACACGATGGATGTATCCGGCCCCAGCTCGGCGCGCAGGCCGCGCAGGGTTTCGACCGTGTACGTGGCGCCGTGGCGGTCGATTTCGCGGGTATCGATCGTCACGGGCGCGGCGCTCCCTGCGAACGCCAGCTCCAGCATGGCCACGCGGTCGGCATCGCCCGCTTCCAGGCCGCTCTTCTTTTGCCACGGCTGGCCGGCGGGCAGCACGCGCAATTCGTCCGGATGGAGCTGGCGCGCGAACAGCTCGGCCAGTGCGACGTGGCCGTAATGTACCGGGTCGAAACTGCCGCCCAGCAGAGCAACGCAGCGGGTCACGGGGCGAGCCAATCCCGGTGCGGCAGGAAGTCGGTATACAGCTTTTCTTCCGGGCTGCCCGGCTCCGGGTGCCAGTCGTAGCGCCATTTGACGATCGGCGGCATCGACATCAGGATCGCTTCCGTCCGGCCGCCCGACTGCAGGCCGAACAGCGTACCGCGGTCCCACACGAGGTTGAACTCCACGTAGCGCCCGCGCCGGTATGCCTGGAAATCGCGCTCGCGTTCGCCGTACGGCTGGTCCTTGCGGCGCTGCAGGATCGGCAGGTAGGCATCGAGAAAGCCGTTGCCGACGTTCTGCACCATGGCATACGACTGCTCGAACCCGAGTTCGTTGAAGTCGTCGAAGAAGATGCCGCCGACGCCGCGCGCTTCCTTGCGGTGTTTTATATAGAAATACTCGTCGCACCAGCGCTTGAAGCGCGGATGCAGCCCGTCGCCGAACGGCGCCAGCGCGTCGTGGCAGACCTGGTGGAAGTGGCGCGCGTCCTCCTCGTTGCCGTAACAAGGCGTCAGGTCCATGCCGCCGCCGAACCACCAGACCGGGTCCTTGCCCTCGGCCGTCGCTTCGAAAAAGCGCACGTTCATATGCACGGTGGGTGCGTACGGATTGTGCGGGTGCAGCACGAGCGACACGCCCATCGCTTCCCACGCGCGGCCGGCGAGCTCCGGACGCGCGGCCATCGCCGACGGCGGCAGGCTGGCGCCGCGCACGTGCGAGAAATTCACGCCGCCCCGCTCGATCACATTCCCGCCTTCGACGAGGCGCGATACGCCGCCTCCGCCTTCGGCCCGTTCCCACGTGTCGCGCAAAAAGGTCTTGCCGTCGACGTCTTCCAGCGCCTGCACGATGCGCGCCTGGAGGTCGAGCAGCCAGGCCTTGACGGCGGCCGGATTAATTGTAGCCATGTGGAAATGTGAGAGAAAAAAAGCGAACGGGGATTGTACACTGATGAACTGCATCGTGACAGGCAACCGCCAACACCCTTTGCAACACCCCTCCGGCGCGAATAAAAATTCTGCGCAAATCTCTTCAATTTTCTGCATTTTTATAGCTTTCGTAGTTACGAATGCAAGAAACGCGTACGTATTGCTAATAGTCTAGGTCGAAAGAAACCGATTTCACGCCAGCTGCATAGCCGGTGTAGGAACGACATAAAACGATAACGACGGAGACCCTCATGGCACACACGATCCCCCCGCGGCCGCGACCTTGACGCGCCCACCTGTCCTCTCCCATCCCTAGACTTCATCGTGACGGCGCGTCCGCGGCCGTACCGACGGAGATGGTGCATTGCAGCAAACGACCGCCAACACGGTCCTACACTTTCTTGGAGTTCAAGCATGAAGAAGCAAACTCTTGCCCTCGCCTGCGCCGTGGCCGGCCTGGTGGCGGCCTGCGGCGGTGACAGCCCGTCCTCGCAATCGCCTTCCTTTGCGGCCATGGTCGGCAGCGCGTCCGGCGGCGGCGCCGACGTCGCGGCGACCGGTACGCGCTGGCAGAGCGTGAAGTACGGCGGCAGCGGCTACGTGACCGGCCTGATCTTCCACCCGACCAGCCCGAACGTGCTGTACGCGCGCACCGACATGGGCGGCGTCTACCGCAGGGACACGGCCACCTCGGGCTGGACCCCGATCACGGACGGCTTCGGCGTCCGCGAAGAATTCTATAACGGGGCCGAAAGCGTGGCCCTGGATCCGACCGACGACAAGCGCGTCTACCTCGTCACCGGCATGTATGATTGGCAGGGCACCAATGCCCGCCTGTATATTTCCACCGACCGCGGCGACAACTGGACGCACGTCGACCTGCCGTTCCGCGCCGGTTCCAACGATCCGGGCCGCGCCATCGGCGAACGCCTGATGGTCGACCCGAACAAACCGTCCGTCCTTTACTACGGTTCGCGCACGTCGGGCCTGTGGAAGAGCACCGACTACGGCCAGACCTGGAACCAGGTGACTGCGCTGACGACGTTCCAGTACCCGGGCGACCAGATCGGCTCGCTGCCGGGCCGCACCTCGGGCGGCATCGAGAGCGTGCTGTTCGACACGTCGACGACGGGCTCGGGCTCGGCCACGCAGACCATCTACACGGCGGTGGCCCCGGATTACGCCGCCGCGGCCGGCCTGAGCGCCAACCTGTACAAGTCGACCGACGGCGGCGCGACCTGGACCGGCGTGACGCCCCCCGTCACCGGCTACTACATCCCGCACATGGTCCGCGCCAAGGACGGCATCATCTACGTGGCGTTCACCCGCGACATGGGTCCGGGCGCCGGCGGTCCGGCCCGCCTGTACAAGTTCGACGGCACCAACTGGACGCTGCTGAAGAGCTACGATACGGAACAATGGGTGAACTTCGGCATGGGCGGCCTGTCGGTCTCCGGTTCCGGCGCGACCACGCGCATCGCGCTGGGTGTCTCGAACTCCTGGGGTAACTGGCAGGGCCAGCCGGTCGTGCAGGTGTCCGACGACGCCGGCCAGACTTGGCGCGAAATCGCGTCGATGACCCCGCACACCCCGTCCAACGTGGACTTCTCCGGCTGGGTGGACGACGTCGAGATCGACCCGAACAACCCCGACCACATCCTGCACGTGTTCGGCGGCGGCATCTGGGAAACGAAGACCGCCTCGGCGGCCACGCCCACCTGGAACCTGGACGTGACGAATCTCGAGGAAACCGCCACGATCAGCCTCGCGACCCCGCCCAAGGGCGCCAACTACTCGCTGCTGCGCAGCTCGGGCGACATCGGCATGCACGTGCAGACCGAGGTGCTGAAGAAGCCGACGCGCGGCCCGGTCGGCTGGTTCGGCAACGGTAACGCCGCCGACATGGCGTGGTCGAACCCGTCCTATATCGCCGCGGTCGGCACCGGCGGTTGGGGCGAGCAGACCCGCCGCGGCGGGTACTCGACCGATTCCGGCGTGACGTGGACGGCGTTCGCCAGCTATCACCCGGACGCGCTGGCCAACACCGGTGGCGAGGAAACCCTCGCCGTCACCAAGCCGGGCAACGCAGTCTGGTCACCGGCCGGTGCGCGTCCGGCCTATACGACCGATAACGGCGCGACCTGGACGTACACGAACCTGCCCGCCCTGCCCGCGGTGGGTATCGGCCGCGGCTACCGCGTCGTCGCCGACCGCAAGAACCCGAACAAGGTCTATGCCTTCAACTCGGGCGGCGCATGGTGGAACCAGTGGTCGGACACCTCGCATTTCTGGTACTCGAACGACGGCGGCCACACCTTCACGGAAAGCACGACGTTCGTGAACGCGGGCGCACGGGTGGCGAGCTTCCAGAACTCGTCGATCGCGGTCAATCCGAACGCCGAAGGCGACGTCTGGGTGGTCGACGGTTTCAGCATCCTGCACTCCACCGACTCGGGCGCGACCTGGACCAAGCTGGACGTGACGCAGCCGGATTGGGGCACCAACGAGACGTGGAGCTTCCCGCAGGTATATGGCGCGACCTCCATCGCCCTGGGCAAGGCGCCGGCCGGCGCGACGTACTCGTCGTCGATCTACATCGTCGGCATCATCAACAATGTGTGGGGCGTGTACCGCTCGGATGACGGTGCGAAGACCTGGCGCCGGATCAACGACGACAAGCACCAGTACGCCGGCCTCAGCAACCTGGCGGCCGACCAGACCATACCCGGACGCGTGTATGCCGCCGGCGCGGGCCGCGGTGTCGTGTTCAGCTATTGATTATTTTTGGAGAGCACCATGAAATTCAAATCCATCCTTGCCGCCGCCGCCTTCCTGGCGGCCGGCAGCGCAGGCGCCACCGTCCTGAACTTCGACGGCCTGACCGAGATGATGTACGGCGACGGCTTCCCGCTGGCCGGCGGCATGACCTACAACGGCCTGAACCTGACCTACGTGGAATCGGGCTTCCAGGTGACGCTGAACGCGCCGGGTGCGGACGCGGGCGCCGCCCACGTCGGCGACAGCACGTTGGAACCGTCGACCTTCAACTGGCACGACGGCCTCGAGAACGGCAACGGCACGTTCGTCACCCTGACCCGCGTGGGCGGCGGCAAGTTCGACCTGAAGAGCTTCGACTACTTCATGGACGGGAGCGACGTGTCGGCCGACGGCGTGTCGGTCGGTTCGATCGCGGATTCGGGTACGTGGAGCACGCTGCTCACCGGCATCACCGAACTGCGCATCGGCTCGGGCTACTACAACCAGATCGACAACGTCGACGTGGAAGCGGCTGGGCCGAGTGGTTCGGTGCCGCTGCCGGGGACGCTGGCGCTGATGGTGGGTGGCCTCGCGGCAGGGGGGCTGGCGCGTCGCCGGCGCAGCTGATCCTTCACATGTCACTCAAAAAACGGAGGCCGCGTGCCTCCGTTTTTTCATGGCGATGAACATCTGCGGACGTGCTTAGCGGATATTGAATGCAACCGCCGTGGCAAACGGCATCTCGGGCGGGCTCACGATGACCAGGCCGTCCGCCTCCTGGCGCCAGGTCAGCGGCTTCCCTTCGTAGCCGACCAGGGACACCGACGTGACCGGTTTGCCCAGCAGGTTCGCGTCCGATCCGAGCGAGTGGATCTTGAGCGTAGCGCCGGGCGCGGGCACCGTCATGGTGAACGCGTACAGCGAACCGTCGCGGCCGACCGTGAAGCGGAAATCATGCGGGCCGAACTTGAAGTCGGCCTGCGCTTTTCCCAGCTTGCCGTCGGGGAGGGTGCGCAGTTTGCCGTTCTCGCCTTCGCCCAGCCGCACCCATGCCTTGCTGCCATAGATCCCTTGCCCGTTCACGCGCATCCAGGCGCCGACTTCCTTCAGCATGCGCGTGCTGCCTTCGTCCAGCGATCCGTCCGGCAGCGGCGAGATGCAGATGGCAACGTTGCCGTCGCGCGCCACCTGCTCGAGCAGGTAGCGGATCACGGCGCCCGAATCGTAGGTGAACCCGGGGCCGTAGTACCAGTCGCCCACGGGCGTTTCCGCGATCCACGCTTCATCGTTGCGGATGCCGGCGGGGATCGAGCCTTCTTCCGTGCTGACGGTACCGTTGAATTTCGGATGGAATTTGATGACGCTGAACGTGTCGACCTTGCCGCGGTTCTTCAGCGTCCGGTTGTAGAAATCCGCCATCACGCGCTGGATGGCATCGGATTTCATGCCGGTCCCGGTCCCGTTGCCGCTGAACGGCTGGTCGCTGGTGCCGTCGGTATAGATGAAGTCCGGGTCGTAGCGTTCCACCACGTCCATCATGCGCAGCGCCCAGCGTTTCGCATACCACTCCGCATACGCGGTGTGGCGGCTGAAGATGCCCGCGGGCGGCGGGTTCCAGTCCGTGTGCGCCGCGGCCGTCACGCCCTTGTATTCGCGCAGGTCCGGGCCGTAGAGCAGGCGCGGATCGAGCCCTTCCCACCATTGACCTTTGCCGTCGGCCAGGGTCAATGCGCCGTCGTACGGTTTGCCTGCGAACGGGCCCGTCGGGTCGCTGCCGAAGGCGGTCTGCCACCACCACCACGTGTATTCATGGTGAAACGCCACGCCATAGCGCAGGCCGGCAGCCTTGGCCGCCACCGCCCATTCGCCGACAAGGTCGCGCTTCGGACCGAGGCGCTTTGCATTCCACGGCTGGTAACGCGAATCCCACAAATCGAAATTGTCGTGGTGCACACCCTGGATGAGGAGGAAGCGCGCGCCCGCCTCCTTGTACAGCGCCGTCAGTCTGGCCGGGTCGAGCTTGCGCGGATTCCAGTCCCGCAACACCTCCTTGTAGCCGGCCTGCGACGGATGACCGAAGGCCTTGAGATGGTTGGCGTAGGCCGTCGTGCCAGGCACGTACATCCTGCGCGCGTACCAGTCGCCGCTCATGCCGGCCGCTTGCGGACCGAAGTGCACCCAGATGCCGAACTTGGCCTCGCGCAGCCACGCCGGCGTGCCCGGATAGTGCTGTGCGATCGACTCCCAGGTCGGCTGGAACGGGCCTGCCGCGATCGGCAAGTCCAGTTTCACGACGGGCGCGGTGCGCGCGTCGGCCATGTCGACGCTGTCGGGTGCCTGTTTGGCCGGCAAGGCCGGCATCGGACCGAGCGCCGGCAGGGCGGCATGCGCGGGGAGGGCGGCGAGCAGGGTGCAGGCCAGCGCGAGGGTCTTGAGCTTCAACGTCAACGCTCCATTCAAAGTGGGATCGGCCGATTGTATTGTATATATTTAATACAATCAATGATAAAAAAACGGGACAAGGCTTGCACCTCGTCCCGTTTTTTTACGCCTGCTTGATGCCGCGCCACCCGATGTCGCGCCGATACTGGGCACCATTGAAGTGGATCTTCTCGACGGACTCGTACGCCTGCTTCTGCGCCATCTTGACGCTGTCGCCCAGGCCGACGACGCACAGTACGCGGCCGCCCGACGTCTGCAGGGTGCCGCCCACGATCTGGGTGCCGGCATGGAAAGTGACGCATTCCGGCGTTTCGGCCGGGATGCCGTCGATGACGTCGCCCTTGGCCGGCGTTTCCGGATAACCGGCCGCCGCCATCACGACGCCCACCGCCGTGCGGCGGTCCCATTCCAGTTCGACCTTGTCCAGCGTGCCGTTGCAGGCGTGTTCCAGCACCGTCACGAAGTCGCTCTTCAGGCGCGTCATGATCGGCTGCGTTTCCGGATCGCCCATGCGGCAGTTGAATTCGATGACTTTCGGCACACCGGCCGCGTCGATCATCAGGCCCGCGTACAGGAAGCCGCTGTACGGGATGCCGTCCTTGGCCATGCCCTGGATGGTCGGGTTGATGATCTCGCGCATCACGCGCGCGTGGATCGACGGCGTGACGACCGGTGCCGGCGAGTACGCGCCCATGCCGCCCGTGTTCGGGCCCTCGTCGTGGTCCTTCAGGCGCTTGTGGTCCTGCGACGTGGCCAGGGCAACGACGTTCCTGCCGTCGCACATGACGATGAAGCTGGCTTCCTCGCCGGCGAGGAATTCCTCGATGACGATGCGCGCGCCGGCGTCGCCGAAGCGGTTGCCCGACAACATGTCGTCGGCCGCCTGGTGCGCTTCTTCCAGCGTCATTGCGACGACGACGCCCTTGCCGGCGGCGAGGCCGTCGGCCTTGATGACGATCGGTGCGCCCTGGGCGTCGATATAGGCGTGGGCCTGCTGGACGTCGGTGAACGTCTGGTACTGCGCCGTCGGGATGCCGTGGCGGTGCATGAAGGCCTTCGCGAAGTCCTTCGAGCTTTCCAGCTGGGCCGCTTCCTTCGTCGGGCCGAAGACCTTCAGGCCGCGCGCGCGGAACAGGTTGACGATGCCGGCCGCCAGCGGCTGCTCCGGCCCGACCAGCGTCAGGTTGACGTGTTCCGCGACGACGAAGTCGGCCAGCGCGGCCGGGTCGGTGATGTCGATGTTGATCAGCCGCGCATCGCGCGCGGTACCGCCATTGCCCGGTGCGACATAGACCATCTGGACGCGATCGGATTGGGCCAGTTTCCAGGCCAGGGCATGTTCACGGCCGCCAGAGCCGACTACCAGGATTTTCATGGATGCTTGATTACTCTTCAATGACTGCGTTCGTATAGACTTCCTGCACGTCGTCCAGGTTTTCCAGGGCGTCGAGCAGTTTCTGCATCTTGAGCGCGTCTTCGCCGGTGAACACCGTCTCGGTGTCCGGCTTCATGATGACTTCGGCGGAATCGGCCTTGAAGCCGGCCGCCTCCAGCGCTTCCTTGACGCCGGCGAAGGCGTTCGGGTCGCACAGCACTTCGAAGCCGCCTTCGTCGTCCGTGATCACGTCGTCGGCGCCGGCTTCCAGTGCCGCTTCCATCAGCTTGTCTTCTTCGACGCCGGGCGCGAACAGGAACTGGCCCACGTGCTTGAACATGAACGAGACGGAGCCTTCGGTGCCCATGTTGCCGCCGAATTTGCTGAACGCGTGGCGGACTTCGGCCACGGTGCGCACGCGGTTGTCGGTCATGCAGTCGACGATGATCGCCGCGCCGCCGATGCCATAGCCTTCGTAGCGGATCTCTTCGTAGTTGACGCCTTCCAGGCCGCCCGAACCGCGCTGCACGGCGCGGTTGACGTTATCCTTCGGCATATTGGCGTCGGCCGCCTTTTCGATGGCGAGGCGCAGGCGCGGGTTGGTGTTGGCGTCGCCGCCGCCCATGCGGGCGGCCACGGTGATTTCCTTGATCAGACGGGTCCAGATCTTGCCGCGCTTGGCGTCAGTCGCGGCTTTCTTGTGCTTGATGTTGGCCCATTTGCTGTGTCCAGCCATGTCGAGTCTTCCTTAGACAGGGAACCTCGGCAAACTGCGATCTTCGAGGTCCCGGGTATTGATAATCCTCGACATTTTATCATAGCGCATCCGTCTAAATACTGTCAGGGAAACAACAACGCCGTGCCGAGCCCGACGAGCCCAAGCCCCGTCGCGCACGCCACCACGTGCCCGCCTGGCAACAGTTTTTCGGCCAGGATCAGCGCGATGAGGCCGGCGATGACGGGCAGGTTCAACACCCCGGCGGGCAGCACGAGCGCCAGCAGCAGCCAGCAGCAGCCCGTGCAATACCGCGCATCCGCGACGCCCATCCGGAACGCGCCCCACATCCCGCGGCGCCAGTGCGTGAGGACGAACGCCAGCGGCGCGCGGCAGTTGTCCAGGCAGACGTGCTTGGCGGGCGTCCACTGGTAGACCCCGGCCGCGACGAGGGCGAGGGCGCCGACCGTCGGATGCGCGATGGCCATCGTCTCGTCGAGCCCGCCGGCGTCGTGCAACTGCCAGTCGGCCAGCGTGGCGGCGAGGGCGCAGCAGGTCCAGACGAACAGATAGCCCAGCATGAACAGGAACGTGGAGGGGTAGACCCACCGTTCGCGCACGAGCCGTTTCACGCGTGCGTACAGCAGCACGGACGGCGCCGCCGCCGGCAGCATCATCGCCGCGATGACGGCGGTCCACAGCGCCAGCAGGCGGGCGAGGTCGTCCGCGTGGTACGGCCCGACCGGGACGTGGCCGGCGGTGCCCGTCCCCAGCGGCGACAGGCGGCCGACGCGAAACAGCAGATACGCCCAGCACAGCGCCGCGAGCAGCACGAGCAGGGTGAGGACGACGGTGCGGTCGACACCGGGGCGGCCGACGCCGCTGGCGCGGCTCATCGGGCGCACGCTCCGGCCGGTTCTACGTTTGCGCGGTGTGCCATGGGCGTCTCCTGTCGAAGGTTGAGCTGTAATGGCGGTTGGACCGTACCCGGCCTTTCGCGTTCGGAGGCGTCCTCAGCCGGCCATGCGGAATCCCCGTACAATCGCCGGATGAGTAAAACCGCAACCGACTTACCTGTTGTTCCGACCACACGTCCGGCCGTGCTGGGCGGCCTGACGATCGCCATCGGCGGCGCCATCCTGTTTTCCATGAAGGCTGTCGTCGCCAAACTGCTGTACCGCTACCACATCGACGCCGTCACATTGATCGGGTTCAGGATGCTGGTCGCGTTTCCGGTGTTTGCGGCCGTCGCGGTGTGGAAGATGCGGACGGAGCCGCCGCTCGCCGCGCGCGACCGCTGGCGTCTCGCCGGGCTGGGCCTGATCGGCTACTACGTGTCGAGCTACCTGGATTTCTGCGGCCTGGAATACATCAGTGTCGGCCTGGAGCGCCTGATCCTGTTCCTCACGCCGACGTTCGTCCTCCTGATCACGGCGCTCGTCTTCAAGCGCCGCATCGGCCGCATCGAGTGGATCGCGCTGGCGCTGTCGTACTGCGGCATCGTGCTCGTGTTCGCGCACGACCTGAAGGGCGGCGGAGGCAGCACGGTCACCGGCTCGCTGCTCGTGCTCGGTTCGGCGGCGTGCTACGCCGTCTACCTGCTGGGGACGGGCGAGATGGTGCGCCGCATCGGCTCGCTGCGCCTCGTCGCGTACGCGATGTGCGCGTCGAGCGTGGCGTGCATCGCGCAATTCTTCATCCTGCGGCCCGCCAGCATGCTCGTGCAGCCGCTGCCGGTTTACGGGCTCTCGCTCGTGAATGGGATATTCTGTACCATCTTCCCCGTCTTCATGACGATGGCGGCGGTCCAGCGCATCGGAGCGACGACGGCATCCCAGGCCGGCATGATCGGTCCGGTGTCGACGCTGTTCCTGGGCTGGGCGCTGCTGGGAGAACCGATCACGACCGTGCAACTGGCCGGAACGGGCCTGGTGCTGGGCGGGATCTGGATGCTGTCGAAGAAAAAAACACCCTGACAAACCGAAACGGAACGGAACATGAAACCTCGCATCGCCCTGATCGCCCACGACAAGAAAAAAGACGACATGATCGCGCTCGCCGGAGAGTACGCAGACTTCCTGCGCGGCTGCACGCTGTCGGCCACCGGCACCACGGGTGGCCGCCTGATCAACGAGCTGGGCCTGGAAGTGAAGCGCATGCATTCCGGTCCCGTCGGCGGCGACCTGCAGATCGGCGCCCAGCTGGTCGAGGGCGAGATCGACTGCGTGATCTTCCTGCGCGACCCGATGACCCCGCAGCCGCACGAACCGGACATCAACGCGCTGGTGCGCGCCTGCGACGTGCACAACATCCCGTGCGCGACGAACGTGGCGAGCGCCCACCTGGTGCTGTCGCAGCTGCAGTCGAAGGCGGACTGATCCCGGGAGCGCGGTCATGGCGACGGCAAAAGCGATCCGCTTCGCGCGCACCGGCGGGCCCGAGGTGCTGGAATACGTCGACGTGGAGGTCGGCGATCCCGGCCCCGGCGAGGCGCGCGTGCGCAACCACGCGATCGGCGTGAACTTCATCGACACGTATTTCCGCTCGGGCCTGTACCCGCTCGACCTGCCGAACGGCCTCGGCCAGGAAGCGGCGGGCGTCGTCGAAGCCGTGGGCGAGGGCGTCACGCACGTGAAGCCGGGCGACCGCGTGGCCTATGCGGCGCGCCCGAACGGCGCCTACAGCCAGTTGCGGGTGATGCCGGCCGACGTCCTCGTGCGCCTGTCGGACGCCATCTCCTTCGAGACGGGCGCCGCGATGCTGCTGCAGGGCCTGACCGTGCAATACCTCCTCAAGCAGACGTATGCCGTGCAGCCGGGCGAGACGATCCTGTTCCACGCGGCGGCCGGCGGCGTCGGCCTGATCGCGTGCCAATGGGCGCGTGCGCTGGGCGTGAACCTCATCGGCACCGTGGGGTCAAACGAGAAAGCGGCGCTGGCGCGGCAGCGTGGCGCGGCGCATGTCATCAACTACCGGGACGAGGATGTCGTGCAGCGTGTACTGGAGATCACGAACGGAGAAAAGGTGCCGGTCGTCTACGATTCGGTGGGCAAGGACATGTTCACGCGTTCGCTGGACTGTTTGCGGCCGCGCGGGCTGATGGTCAGCTTCGGCAATTCGTCGGGGCCCGTGCCGCCGTTCTCGCTGAACGAATTGTCGGCGCGCGGCTCGCTGTATATCACCCGGCCGACCCTGCAGTCGTATGCGGCCACGCGGGCGCAGCGGGATGCGATGGCGGCCGATTTGTTCGACGTGGTGGCGAGCGGTCAGGTCAGCATCGACATCCACCAGCGTTTCCCCCTCGCCGACGCGGCCCAGGCCCACATCGCCCTCGAAGGGCGCCGCACAACGGGCAAGACTATTTTGCTGCCATGAGAGAATTTAGCGACGACAACGAGGGGCCGGTCGATCCGCAACCGGCGGCGGGGCCGCACTTCGGGCGCCTGCTCGTGGTGCTGATGCTGGCGGTGCTGTTGATTATCGGGATTACGTTCCTGTCGGAAGCGTATCTGGGGTAAAACTGCCCCCGCCTGGGCGGGGGGCGACGGCATCGTTAACCGTTCTGCCGCGGATCCTGCTTCAACTCGATCACGCGCGACCCCCCATTCGGTCCCGGGAACCCTTCGAACGCACTCTGCACGAGGGCCGGCATCACGGCCGGCGTCGACATCTGCCGGCTCACGTTGCGCACCGTGACGTCGAACAGGCGCTTGCCGTCCGCCGCCGACGCGATCGACACCTGCAGCTGGCGGTGGTAGCGGTGTTCTTCCTGCACGTCGTAGGCCGGCACGGGGCCCCAGAACGGGTCGTAGAACGGGCTGTACCAGCCGCCCCAGTAGCGCCGGCGCCAGCCCATGTAGGCGAAGCGGGGCGAGTAATACGTCGGCGCGAAGGTCGGGTACAGCACCTGCGTGGGCACGTCGATGGTCGAGAAGCGCATCGACACCTTCAGCGCGGGCGACCCCTGCGCTTCGTGGAAACCGAGGCGGGCGAGCTGGGCGCGCACGAGGTTTTCGTAGCTCTGCAGCTCCAGCGTATTGTCCTGCGGCGGCGGCGTCTCGAACGCATAGCTCTTGTCGGGCAGCTGGGCGGGCCATTGGTTGAAGGTGGTGACGTCACTGCGGATCGTCGTCGCGCAGCCGCCCAGCAACAGGCTCAGCGATGCGACCGCCGTGATCATGGTACGTTTCATGATGCGCTCCATCTATTCGTATTCCCCGGTGTCGGGTTTCCATTCCTGTAATCGGTCTTGTTCAGGAGACCATATTATTCCTGATGCGTGATGTTCGTCGATACATTTACGCGCGGTTACTACCTGTACATGGCGATACATTCGAAAGGTACGGATCGCAGTGTAAAGCTGTTGGTAAAATAAGCATCCCACCAACGGCTTTGCGGACTCCCGACCATGCGCACCGATACGCCCCAGACCATCTACCGGAAGGATTACACTGCTCCCAGCTACCTGGTCGATACCGTTGAACTCGGCTTCGACCTCGACCCCGCCCGTACCGTCGTCGCCAACCGGATGACGGTGCGCCGCAATCCCGCGAGTGCCCAGCGCGAAATCGAGCTGTACGGCGAAGACGTCGAGCTGGTGGCCCTGCGCCTGAATGGCCGCACGCTGGGCGAGGGCGAGTACGTGGTCGAAGGTTCCCTGCTGCGCATCCCCAACGCCCCGGAAGAGGCGACGCTGGAAATCGAGACCATTTGCGTTCCGGAAAGCAATACTACCCTCAGCGGCCTGTACACGTCCAATGGCAGCTTCTATACGCAGTGCGAAGCCGAAGGTTTTCGCCGGATCACCTATTTTCCGGACCGCCCAGACGTCATGGCCCGCTTCACCGTCATGCTGCGCGCCGACAAGGACAAGTACCCGGTGCTGCTGTCGAACGGTAACCTGATCGAGGAAGGCGACCTTCCCGACGGCCGCCACTACGCGCTGTGGGAAGACCCGTTCAAGAAACCGTCGTACCTGTTCGCCCTCGTCGCCGCGCGCCTCGTGTGCCAGGAAGAAAACTTCGAACTGGCCGACGGCCGCACCGCGCTGCTGCAGGTCTGGGTGGAAGAGGGCAACCTCGACAAGACGGATTACGCGATGCAGTCGCTGAAGCACAGCATCCGCTGGGACGAGGAACGCTGGAACCTCGAGCTCGACCTGGACCGCTTCATGATCGTCGCCGTGGGCGACTTCAATATGGGCGCGATGGAGAACAAGGGCCTGAACATCTTCAACACGAAGTTCGTGCTGGCCAATCCGCGCGTCGCGACGGACGTCGACTTCCAGGGCATCGAGGCCGTCGTCGGCCACGAATACTTCCACAACTGGACGGGCAACCGCGTCACCTGCCGCGACTGGTTCCAGCTGTCGCTGAAGGAAGGCCTGACCGTGTTCCGCGACCAGGAATTCTCGGCCGACATGATCGGCACGAACACGGGCCGCGCCGTCACCCGCATCGACCAGGTGCGTACCCTGCGCCAGGCCCAGTTCCCGGAAGACGCGGGCCCGATGGCCCACCCGGTCCGTCCCGACTCCTTCGTCGAGATCAATAATTTTTATACCGTCACCGTCTACGAGAAGGGCGCCGAGGTCGTGCGCATGTACCAGACCCTGCTGGGCCGCGAGGCGTTTCGCAAGGGCATGGATCTGTACTTCGAGCGTCACGACGGCCAGGCCGTCACGTGCGACGACTTCCGCATGGCGATGGCCGACGCCAACGGCCGCGACCTGACGCAGTTCGAGCGCTGGTACAGCCAGGCCGGCACGCCGGTCGTGCAGGCCGAGACGCGCTGGGACGAGCAGGCGCAGACCTACACGTTGCGCCTGATCCAGTCGTGCCCGCCGACGCCGGGCCAGGCCGAGAAGCTGCCGTTCCACATCCCCGTCGCCGTCGGCCTGCTGGGCCGGGACGGACGCGACCTGCCGCTGACCATTGACGGCAAGGACCATGGCACGACCGCCGTGCTGGAACTGACGGAAAGCGACCAGAGCTTCGTCTTCACGGGCGTCACGGAACAGCCGACCCCGTCGATCCTGCGCGATTTTTCCGCGCCGGTGATCCTGAAGCACGGCTACAGCGACGCCGAGCTGGTGCATTTGTTCAGCCACGACAGCGACCCCGTCAACCGCTGGGAAGCGGGCCAGCGCCTCGCGATGAGCCGCCTGCTCAAGCTGACCGGGCAGGTGGCCGGCGCCGGCAACGTCGTCGACCGGCTCGACCTGGACGACACGTTCGTCGACGCCATGCGCAAGATCCTCGTGGACGATACGCTCGATCCATCCTTCCGCGAGCAGGCGCTGCTGTTGCCGACGGAATCAATGATCGCCGACCAGCTGGACGTCGTCGACCCGCTCGCCATCCACCTGGCGCGCCAGTTCGTCCGCGCCGACATCGGCGCGCGCCTGCGCAGCGAACTGCTGGCCCAGTACGACGCCAACCAGACGCCGGGCGAGTACAGCCCGGACGCCGAATCGATCGGCAAGCGCGCCCTGAAAAACCTGGCGCTGGCCTATCTGAATGCCGCGCCGGACGAGGCGAGCCTGGCCCTCGCGCAGAAGCAGTTCGACAACGCGACGAACATGACGGACCGCGTGGCGGCCCTGTCGGCCCTCGTGCATGCGCGCGCCCCCGCAGCCGCTGACGCTCTGCAGCGCTTCTACGACGAATTCCAGGGCGAGGCGCTGGTCGTCGATAAATGGTTTGCGATGCAGGCCGCGGCCCCGACCACGGACGTCAATAGCGTACGCGAATTGATGACGCACAAGGCCTTCACGCTGAGGAACCCGAACCGTGCGCGCAGCCTGGTGTCTACCTTCTGTGCCGGCAATGCGGTGGGCTTCCACGCCCCGGACGGCAGCGGCTACGGCTTCTGGGCCGAGCAGGTGATCGCGCTGGACGCGCTGAACCCGCAGGTCGCCAGCCGCCTGGCCCGCGCGATGGACCGCTGGCGCCGCTACACGCCGGACCTGCAGGCCCACATGAAGCGGGCGCTGCAGCAGGTGGCGGGGCAGGCGAAGCTGTCGAACGACGTGCGCGAAGTGGTCAGCAAGGCCCTCGCCAATTAAGAATTTAAACAAAGCAAAGGAAGTCCATGAAACGTGTCAGCCTGACGCAATACCTCGTCGAGGAACAGCGTCTCCACAACAATATCCCGGCGTCGCTGCGCCTCCTGATCGAGGTGGTGGCCCGTGCCTGCAAGACCATCTCCCACTCGGTCGGCAAGGGCGCGCTCGGCGACATCCTCGGCAGCGCGAACACGGAGAACATCCAGGGCGAAGTGCAGAAGAAGCTCGACGTGATCTCCAACGAGATCCTGCTCGAAGCCAATGAATGGGGCGGCCACCTGGCGGCCATGGCATCGGAAGAAATGGAATCCATCCACCCGATCCCGAACCGCTACCCGATGGGCGAATACATGCTGCTGTTCGATCCGCTGGACGGCTCGTCGAACATCGACGTCAACGTCTCCATCGGCACCATCTTCTCCGTGCTGAAGGCGCCGGAAGGCATGACGGCCCCGACCGAAGCCGACTTCATGCAGCCGGGCAGCCAGCAGGTCGCGGCCGGCTATGCCGTGTACGGCCCGCAGACGATGCTGGTGCTGACCACGGGCGCGGGCGTCAACTGCTTCACGCTGGACCGCGAGATGGGTTCGTGGGTCCTCACGCAGAAGGACATGCAGATCCCCGAGGAGACGAAGGAATTCGCCATCAACATGTCGAACCAGCGCCACTGGTATCCGCCCGTCACGCGCTACGTCGATGAAATGTTGGCCGGCAAAACCGGTCCGCGCGGCAAGGATTTCAACATGCGCTGGATCGCCTCGATGGTGGCCGACGTGCACCGCATCCTGAACCGCGGCGGCATCTTCATGTACCCGGCCGACCAGCGCGACCCGTCGCAGCCGGGCAAGCTGCGCCTGATGTACGAAGCGAACCCGATGGCGTTCATCGTCGAGCAGGCGGGCGGCGCCGCGACGGACGGGCGCCAGCGCATCCTCGACATCGCCCCGCAGAAACTGCACCAGCGCGTGCCCGTGTTCCTGGGCTCGAAGAGCGAGGTGGAACGCGTGACGAGCTACCACCAGGAATAATTTTCAGCGTGTCCGCATAAAATTGCCGAGCCGGACTAGCAAGTTTGCGGAGTTGTTGTTAGAATGCGGGCTCCTTCGCGCTGCAGCTCATCTTGATGGGCGAAGCACGCGAGACCTCGGGTCGCCAGCAGTCTGATGGCAGGTAGCACGGACACAGGTTAAACGGTTGTTCCGGTTTAGCCGCTGTAGCTCAGTCGGTAGAGCAGCGCATTCGTAATGCGAAGGTCACCAGTTCGATTCCGGTCAGCGGCACCAGCACAGTGAGAAGGGCCACCCAAGCGGGTGGCCCTTTTTGCTTTCCGGCCGTACTTCGTTCATCGTGTAACCGCTGTGTAATCCGTCGACGCCAATACTGTTGGCCAAGGTGGATACGATGTTGATCCACCAGACCCGACCTGAAATCAGCAGATTGACCCGTTCGTGCTCTTGCCTGTTGGTACGTCAAGACCGAAATAGCAAGAATATCCCTCCTTCTTGGTGTAGGTGCAGGAGAGGTCGCCTTTGTTCCTCTCTCGGTAATCCTCGGCACCGCTACAAGGGGTCTTTGTGTCTGGCCCAATCTGGTCGAACAGCCCCTTCGCAAGTGGCCCCTTGAACAGGAACGCCACCTTCTGGTCCTTTTTCGTTGGAGGCACCATGTCACCCAGCTCGCCGCCGTACATCTGATAGTCGCCCTTCAGCGGCTTCGGGCGGCCGTCCCAGGCTTTCGGCTTCTCGGCGGCCTGGGTTAGCGAGTACAGGGCAAAGGCCGCGACGATGAACACCACGCGCGCGCTCATGAAGCGTACCTCGGCCAGAGCTCAACGTGGAAGTGGTCGTTGTGGTTTATAACGGTCTTCACGCGCGCGGGACCCAGCGGTCAGAATTAAGGACAATGATAGCCGCGCCGGTAGAGCTCGAAAGCAAAGGGGGATGTTCGCAGACATCCCCTGATCGAGCCCTGGGCACTGGGAAGGCCTGCACGAGCGGGCTTTTTCGTCCAGTGATCCTTGCCATTAATTAGCAGCTTGTCCCAAAGGTGCTCTTGCCTGTCGGCACATCAAGGCCGAGATAGCAGGAGTAGCTGTCGCCCTTTTGCCAGACGCACATGAGGTGGCCTCTGAGCCTCGTTCGATGATCTGGGCCTTCGCCGCAGGCGTCCTTCCTGTCTGGTCCGATCTGGTCGAAAAGCTCCTTTGCAAGAGGCCCAGTGAACATCATAGACACTTTCCGGTCCTTCGCCGTGGGTGGAACCGAATCGCCAAGTTCACCGCCGTACACGTAGTAGTCGCCCTTGAGCGGCTTCGCCATGTACCGGCCCACCGCCTCCTTCTGGTCGGCAGCATGGGCAAAGGATGCCAGCGCGAAGACGCTGGCGAGGCATACAAAGCGTGCGTTCATGAGCGCTCCCAGAGACCGACATGGAGGTGGTCATCGTGCTTGGGCCATGCCGTCATGCGCGGGCTACCGACGATGGCGCGCAGCTCCTTGTCGTTGAAGTAGATGACCTTGACCAGTGGGTGCTGCAAAAACAGGCGTACCAACTTGATCGTGGCCTCCTGGTCGTAGATCGTCTTGTCCTTGTACGAGCAGCGCGCCGCTTGGCCGGTCATGTGGTCTTTGCGCACCGGGCGGATGTCCATCTCGATGCCCTTCTGGTGAGTGGCGTGTTCGTACTTGACCCCGCCCGCGAGGCTGATGTTCCCGATGCCGAACTTCCGGTCGTCGATGGCCTGCCACTCTCGCTCAACCCAGAAGATGACTGAAAGCATATTTGGGTGCGCGTACTGCGCCAGATGGCCGGTACCGGGTATGTGGTTGACATTCCCGTACACATAGTAGCCGGCATCCTCGGGCGCCTGGGGGAGCATGTACCAGCCTTGCTGGTCTCTCGGTTGAATCGGGATAGCCATGGCAGGCCCTTATGCGCACTTCTTGGCGGCGAGGTCCCAGCCGCCGGCCGTGCTGCCGCTGCTGCCGCCGCCGATCTTCTGTTGCGTGTATGACCACTTTACCTTCGAGAAGCACAGGCCGATCTCGTCCAGGACGACGCCGCCGCCATCACGCATCACCTGGTCCATGTGGGACAACATCACGTTCTCCAGCTCAATCTGGTAGTACTTCACCGGCTTTCCGTCGCCATCCGCCCGCATGAATTCGATCTTGGCCTTCGGGATCGTCTTGCCCATCGCGCAGTGCTGCATCAGCACCGGCGAGGCAAGGTCCGCGAGCTTGGTAAAGCTAAGGGTTCGGTGCTCGGAGTGGCCGGACGTGTGGCCGCCAGCGGTGGACACGCTGGAACTTCTGGGTTGCGTCACGCCCCAGTGAGCAGAGGTGAGCTCGATCCAGCCTTGATGCGCAGAGTCGGCCGATTCCCCCTTGATGCCATCAATTTGCAAATATGCATCGACTGCCATGTCTAATCTCCGATGAGTTAAGTGCATCGAGCATTGTTCTGTAGTCAGTCGTGCCAATGGTTGGGAAGGCGCAAGTGATCGGCGAGATTGGTCGGCGGCTCTGCGTTGTGATAAGCATGTTTTCCCGTCTTGCAAATTCCATCTCGCCTGTTGTCCGCCCGCCTCAAGCTGTTTTTTATGCAAGGAATCAATGTTATATTGACGGGATGACCAAGGATGAGACTGTCCGGTCTACTCCAGCCCCAGCCGATTTCTACCCGACCGGTCGCCATGCTTTTCAATTCCTTTACGTTCCTGTTCCTCTTTTTGCCCATCACGGCCATCGGTTACTTCCTGCTGGCGCGCAGGAGTCACGTCCAGGCCGCCGGCTGGCTGGCCCTCGCGTCGCTGACGTTCTACGGCTGGTGGAGCTATTACTATATTCCGCTGCTGCTGGGCTCCATCGTCTTCAACTACTGGATGGGGCAACGCATCGGCCAGGCGGCCGGCCCGGCGCGCAAGCGATGGTTGACGGCGGCCGTGGCCACCGACCTCGGCCTGCTCGCCTATTACAAGTACGCCGACTTCTTCATCTCGGGCGCGAACTGGCTCGCCCACGCGGACATCCCGTTGCTGCATGTCGTACTGCCGATCGGTATTTCCTTCTTCACGTTCACGCAGATCGCCTACCTCGTCGACACCTACCAGGGCAAGGTCAAGGAGGCGCGCTTCCTGCACTACGTGCTGTTCATCACCTACTTCCCGCACCTGATCGCGGGACCCGTGTTGCACCATGCGGAAATGATGCCGCAGTTCGACAAGCCCGCCAGCTACCGGTTTTCGTACCAGAATTTCGCCGTCGGCCTCAGCATCTTTGCGATCGGCCTGGCCAAGAAAGTCCTCATCGCGGACAACCTGGCGCCGCATGCCAACTTCCTGTTCGACAAGGCGGACATGTTCGCGTTCGCGAACGCGTGGGGCGGGGTGCTGGCCTACGCTTTCCAGCTGTACTTCGACTTTTCCGGCTATTCGGACATGGCGATCGGCATCTCGCTGATGTTCGGCATCCGCCTGCCGCTGAACTTCGATTCGCCATACAAGGCCGCCAACATCATCGATTTCTGGCGCCGCTGGCACATGACCCTGTCGCGCTTCCTGCGCGACTACCTGTACGTACCGCTGGGGGGCAACCGCAAGGGGCCCGTGCGCCGCTACGTCAACCTGATGACGACGATGCTGCTGGGCGGCCTGTGGCATGGCGCCGGCATGAACTTCGTGATCTGGGGCGCACTGCACGGCATCTACCTCGTCATCAACCACGGCTGGAACGCGGTGGCGGACAGGCTGCGCCTGCCGCGCGGCCGCACCTGGGCCGTCTTCAGCTGGGCGCTGACGTTCGCGGCCGTGTGCGTGGCGTGGGTGTTCTTCCGCGCCACCACCTTCGACAAGGCGATGACGATCCTGCACGGCATGGTGGGCCTGGAGGGCGTGGGCCTGCCGGCGTCCATCGGCCTGCAGCTCGGGCCGCTGAAGGCGCTGCTCGAGCAATGGGGCGTGACGTTCTACCTGGGCGGCGGCTCGCGCTTCCTCGAGACGTGGCAATGGGTCGTCATCGGCGGCGTCATCGCGTTCTGCCTGCCCAACACCCAGCAGATCATGGGCCGCTACGAGGCGGCGCTCGGCAAGATGGCCGGGCCGCGGCTCGCCGCCCGCTGGCAGCTCTGGCAGCCGTCGCGGCGCTGGAGCTTCTACATCGGGGCGATCCTGCTCGGCAGCCTGCTGTCGCTCAGCCGTCCCGCCGAATTCCTGTATTTCCAGTTCTAAGTCCGGGGAGCCCAATGGAACAGATCCAACGCTACGACGACGATGCCCCGGTGCGCGCGGGTGCGGATGCGCCGGCAGCCACGCCGGCGCAGCCCCAGGCGTCCTATCGACGCTTTACCGCGTGGTGCGCGACGGTCGTCGGCGCCGGCGTGTTGCTGGTCACGGGCTTCGTGGTCGTCATCGACCCGTATCACCTGTACAGGCTCGTCGACAGCCCGATGTTGAACCACGTGAAGCCGCTGCCGGAGCAGTACCGCGAGCAGATCAAGCTGGCCCAGGCCGCGGCCGTGCGGCCCGACCTCGTCATGCTGGGAAATTCGCGCGTCGAAGTCGGCCTCGATCCGGACAGCCCGCAAGTGAGTGCCCACGGCCACACGGCCTACAACATGGGACTGTCCGGCACCAGCCTCACCACCTCCGAGCGCATGTACGGGCAGCTGCGGGAGAGCGCCGCGCCGGCCGCGATGGCCGTGATCGGTGCCGAGTTCCTGGACTTTCTCGTGAAGCCGGACGAGGCCCCGGCGGCACCCGCGGCGGCCGGACCCTTGCCGTGGCAGTGGCGCTTCGACACGCTGTTCTCGATCAAGTCCCTGTCCGATGCGTTGCGCACCGTGCGCCTGCAGAAGGCGGCCGATCCGGAGACCATGACGGCGCGCGGCCAGACGCCGCTGCGCAACTACAACCAGTTCGCGCGCCAGGAGGGCTATTACGCGATCTTCCAGCAAAAGGCCGGCGACAACGCGAAGAACCTCGTGCGCAAGCCGCACAACCTGTTCGTGGCGGGCACCGACCGTTCGGACAGTATCGATCGCCTGCGCACGCTGCTGGACACGATGGCGCGCGACCGCACCGAGGTGCACCTGGTGATCTACCCGTACCACGCGCAGCTGATGGCCATGTTCGACGAAGCCGGCCTGCAATCCACGATGGACGACTGGCGGCGGATGCTCGTGCGCGAGGCGGATGCCGTGCGCGTCCGGTATCCGAACGCCCGCATCAGCGTATGGGACTTCAGCGGCTATGGCGGCATGCGTTGCGAACGCATCCCGGGCCCCCGTGACACGCGTACGGCGACGCGCTGGTATTGGGAAGCGGGCCACTTCAAGTCGACGCTGGGCGAACGGATGCTGCAACGCATTCTCGGCGGCGAAACGGCATTCGGCTTCCGCCTCGCGGCGGATACGCTCGACGCCAACCGCCAGCGCATCACCGCCGAGCGCGCGCAATGCGCCGGTGACTATCCGCAAGTCTTTGCCGATGCGCGCGACCTGGTCGCGAACGCCCGCGCGTCCATGCCCTGACCACCCGCGGACCGGCCGTCGCGCCGGTCCCGCCATCGGGTCCGTCCTGCGCCTTTGTTATGCAGCGCACAGTCGGGATCGACTAAAAGTTATATTTTTTTTATTGAGACACCGCATTGCGTCGGTGTCCCTCCGACATCGCGCACGTGCGCGACGCGAAGGACCGCCTATCGGTCGAACTTTTGAACGGATGCACGGTCAAGAAGATCGGTTATCTCCGCGTTGGTCAAAATCTTACAAGAGGAATTCATCATGGATAATCAGAAGTCGAGCGAAGCAAAAGGCAGCAACCTGGGCTCAGGTAACCAGGGCAAGGACAGCAACCTGCCGAACGCCGGCGGCTCGGGCAACATGGGCAGCACGACCGGTTCGGGCAGCCTGAACAAGAGCGGCCAGCAGAACCAGGGCAAGGACCAGCAGAGCTCGACAACCGGCAGCAGCACCGGCGGCGCCACCGCGTCCAGCACCGGCGCCGTGGGCGGCACCAGCAATGCCGGCAATGCGTCGTCCTCGTCCGGCATGGGCTCCATGGGCTCGATGAGCGCCTCCGGCTCCACCGCCAGCGGCACCAACTCGAGCATCGGCGGCCAGAACAGCCAGAGCGCCGGCACCGGCTCGGGTGTGGGTGGCGATTCGAAGGACCTGGGCGCCCAGGTCAACGCCCGCGCGCAAGGCCTGCACGATTCGATCGACAAGGCCGCCGACGCCGCCAAGCCGATGGTCGACAAGGCCGTCAACAGCGTACAGCCGGTCGTCGACCGCCTGGCATCCAGCGCCCACGCGGGCGTGGACAAGCTGCAGGGCGTGCTGAGCGGCGCTTCCCTGAACCTGGGCCAGCGCCAGCAACAGCTGACCGACGCCTACGGCCAGTGGAAGGAAGCCAGCTTCGAGTACGTGCGCCAGAAACCGGGCACCGCGATCGCCATCGCGGCGGCCGCCGGCTTCGTGCTGGCCAAGCTGCTGGGTGGCCGCAGCCGCGATTACTGATCGCGGATCGGCGTCCACACAAAAGCCGGCTACCCGCCGGCTTTTCCTGTTCTCAGGGCCGCAAGCGCAACCAGGCCGCATCCCAGCATCATCCACGCCCCCGGCTCCGGCACGGGCGGCACCGGCGCGATGGTCAGCGTCGTCCCCGCGCCGAAAAAATAGTAGTCGTCCACCGGGTAATCGTGCCCGTAACTCGACCTGGCCACATACCGGTCGCCGCTCACGAACTCTTCCGTGTGGTATTCCAGCTGCGTCGCGTAGATGTCGCGCCAGCTTGCGGTGATGTCGAGGCCGCCGCTGTCGGGGCGGAACGAGAAGCCGTCGAGCTGGCAATCGTGATCGACCGTCCCGCCGCCGCATTTCGCGAAGTCGCCGGACCACAGCCGCATGTTCATCCACAGCGAATCCAGCTCGGATTCGTGAATGACGCCGTTCCCGTCGGCATCCTCGCCGACGATCCTGCCCGTAACGGCCACGTCGGTGCGCAGCACGCCGGGATCGTGATAGTCGTAGAAGCCGCGGTATTCGAAGTCCCACGCCGACGGCGCGGCGTGGGCGGCGGTGCACAGCAGCAGCGCACCAACCGGCAGGGTCGGGATCTTCATGGCGCAAGCCTAGACCGATGGGGCCGCCCGTGGCGCCACCTTGCCTGTGCTCATTTCACCGCCGTCTCCCGGCTCGGTACCGGGGGGGGGCGGATGGCGCCGCAGCCGCTGCGCCTGGCGTCCGAACCAGTGCTCGATGTCGTCGACATACGTGAACACGGCCGGCACCACCAGGAGGCTCAGCAAGGTCGACGTGATCAGGCCGCCGATCACCGCGACGACGGTGACGATGGGCAGTTCGATGTCCGGGAAGTCCTGCACCTTGTTCGCCCTGAAGGCCAGGATGCCGGCGAACGTGAGCAGGGGGAACAGCATGATCGCCGGGATCGGGTTGCGGATCGAGAGCGCGGAAAAATTCATGACCGTGCCCTTAACGCGCGGCGAGCGTCGGCACATTGCGTGCCAGGTCGCCGTCGTTGAGGAAGCCGGCGCCGCTCGTGACGACCAATGCGTCCGCGGGCAGGCCGCCCGTCACTTCGACGCGGTCGCCGAGGCGGCGGCCCGTCGTGACCTTCAGCTGGCTCACGCGGCCGTCGGCATTGAGGCGGAAGACGTACGCGAAGCCGTCGCGCACGGCGACGGCCTGCTGCGGCACCGTCAGCGCGGCCGACTCGCCCAGCGCGAACTGGCCGCTGGCGAACATGCCGGCCTTCAGCGGCGCATCGGTCGACAGCGCCGGCGGCAGGTCGACGTAGACGAGGGCGACGCGGCTCTGCGCATCGACGGTCGGCGCGACCGTCCGCACGACGACCTTCTGGCCCGGCTTGATGCGCGGGAGCTCGGCGGCCGTCACCTCCGCGCGCCATTCCAGGCGGCCCTGGCGGATCATGCGGAACATCTCCGTGCCCACGCCGGCGACGGCGCCCACGGTGGCGCTGCGTGCGGAAATCAGGCCGGCGTCCGGCGCCACGATCTTCGTGTGCTTCAGGCGCAGCTGCTGCTGGGCCAGCGTCGCCTTGGCGGACGCCACGCGCGCGGCGGCCGTGCGCTCGGCCGTGATGTATTGCGTGATCTGCTGTTCGCTGAGCGCGCCCGAGCTTTGCAGGGCGCGCGCCCGCTTCGACTCGCTGCCGATCACGGCTTCCTGCCATGCCGCGACGTTGCCGTTGGCGGCGAGGCTGAGCGGCAGGCGCGACTGCTCGGGTTTCGCCGTCGTGATGGTCAGCGCGGGGCGCGGGGCGGCTGCCTTCCTGTCGTCGGCGGCATTGCCGGAGACGAGGACGCCCACGGTGCCGGCCACGATGACGGCGGCGGATATGGCGAGGGACAGGCGGCGTAGAGGTTGGGGAATCATGGCGTTCACGATGGTCCAGAACATGGCGGAACCGGAAGTCAAACCACGACAGCGTAACAACGCACTCTCGAGGATGCCTGTCTCGTACGTACGGGGCCGCCATGTTCCGTTACAAATCCTTACCATTGAAACGTCGCGACGACATTCCCGCTCATCCATTCACGGTTAAATGACGGCCACTATGGAGCTCAACATGATCCGCCGCGCATCGCTTGCCCTGCTGGCCGCCGCCCTGATGGCGACGGGTGCCGCATCGGCGGCCGATTCCGACGCGCAGGCGCTGCACGTGCTGAACCGCCTGGCGTACGGGCCGCGTCCCGGCGACGTCGAACGTGTGGCGACCATGGGTGTGCGGCGCTGGATCGACGAGCAGCTGCACCCGGAGACGATCCCGCTGCCGCCCGACCTGGGCGCGCGCCTGGCCGCATTGGACACCGTCAACCGCAGCGCGGGCGAGTCGCTGGCCGAGTTCCTGGAACTGCGGCGCGAGGTGCGAATGGATGACGAGGGCGCGAAACAGCGCAGGCGCGAGGCGGAGATGCGCGTGTCGCGCCAGGCCGCGGAAGCCCGGCTGCTGCGCGCTGTCGAGAGCCCGCGCCAGCTGGAAGAAGTCATGGTCGACTTCTGGTACAACCATTTCAACGTCTTCGCCGGGAAGGGCATCGACCGCGCGCTGGTGACGAGTTACGAACGCGATGCGATCCGCCCGTACGCGCTGGGTTCCTTCCGCGCGCTGCTGGGCGCGACGGCGAAGCATCCGGCGATGCTGTTCTATCTCGATAACGCCGTGTCGTCGGCGCCGCGCCTCGATGCGAAAGGCAAAGGACAGGCAAAGGCAAGCGGCCTGAACGAGAACTATGCGCGCGAGCTGATGGAGCTGCACACGCTGGGCGCGGACGGCGGCTACACACAGCGCGACGTGACGGAGCTGGCGCGCATGCTGACCGGGTGGACGTTCGACCAGAAGCGCCTCGCGCGCACGGGCGAGATGTTCCGCTTCGACGCCGGCCGCCACGATGCCGGCACCAAGACGTGGCTGGGCCGCGAGATCGCGCCGGCCGGCCAGCAGGAAGGCGAGTATGCGCTGGACGTGCTGGCCATGCACCCGTCCACCGCGCGCCACTTGAGCCGCGAACTGGCGCAGTACTTCGTCAGCGACGATCCGCCGCCGGCCCTCGTCGACCGCATGGCGGCCACGTGGCGGGACTCCCGGGGCGACATCCGCGCCGTGCTGGCGACGCTGTTCGCGAGCCGCGAATTCCTGGCGCCGGATGCGGCCGGGGCGAAGTTCAAGACGCCGTACCAGTTCGTGGTCTCGGCGGTGCGGGCGAGCGGCGTGCCCGTGGCGAATGTCGGGCCGCTGGTGAACACGATGAGTCGGTTGGGCATGCCGCTGTACGGCTGCCAGACGCCGGACGGGTACAAGAACACGCAGGACGCGTGGCTGAACCCGGACGCGCTGACGCGGCGCATCGCCTTCGCGAGCGCGTTGGCGGCGCCCCTCGATCCGGTCCGCGTGCAGGCGACGCTGGCCGGATCGATCTCGCCGCGCACCCTGGGCATCGTCCAGCGCAGTCCGGACAACCTGCGGGCCGCCATGCTGCTCGGCAGTCCCGACTTCATGCAGCGCTGATTCCATCGGAGGACCCCATGCGACGCAGGGACTTTCTCAACGCAGCGGGTGCCGGCATCCTGCTGCCCGTCGGCCGCGGCGCCTGGGCCGTGAGCGCACCGGCCGCGACCGGCCGGAAACTCATCGTCGTGATGCTGCGCGGCGCCGTCGACGGCCTGAACGTCGTGGCCCCGGTCGGCGACGAGAACTACCTGCGGCTGCGTCCCACGATCGGCCTCGCGGCGCCGGGCATGGAGGGCGGGGCGCTGGACCTGGACGGCTATTTCGGCCTGCATCCGGCGCTGGCCAGCCTGCAGCCGCTGTGGGCCGCGCGCAAGCTCGCGTTCGTGCACGCCAGCGGTTCGCCGGACGCGACCCGTTCCCACTTCGACGCGCAGGACTACATGGAATCCGCGACGCCGGGCCGCAAGAACACGCCGGACGGCTGGATGAACCGTCTCGTCGCCGCGCTGCCCGGCCCGCAGTCGCCGAGCCGGCTGCTGGGCATCGGCCCCGTGCTGCCGCGCATCCTGTCCGGCCAGGCCGCGGCCGTCAACTTGCCGAACGTAGCAAGCGCCGCGCGGGCGGACCTGCTCGACCGGCCGGCCGTCAAGGCCGCATTCGACGAGCTGTATGCCCATCACCCCCGCTTCGGGCGCGCGTATGCGGACGGCCGCGCCGCCCACCGCGAAGTCATGGATGCACTGGAAAGCCGGGAGATGCAGGCGGCCGACCGCGGCGCCCCGCTGCCGAACGGTTTCCCCGACGATGCCGCCCGCCTGGCGGGCCTGATGCGCAACGACCCGAAGATCCAGCTGGCGTTCGTGGCGCTGGGCGGCTGGGATACGCACGCGAACCAGGGCGCCGCCACCGGCCAGCTGGCGAACCGCCTCGCTCCGCTGGGGCAGGGCCTGGCTGTGCTGGCCGAACGGCTGGGACCATTGTTCGACGACACGGTGGTCGTCGTGATGTCGGAATTCGGCCGCACGGCGCGCGAGAACGGCAACGGCGGCACCGACCATGGGCACGGCAATGTGATGTGGGTCATGGGCGGCAAAGTGCGCGGAGGTAAGGTTTATGGGGACTGGGAAGGCGTCGAGGACGCGAAACTGAACGAGGGGCGCGATTTGCCCGTGTTGACCGACTTTCGTTTGGTGTTAGCGCAAATATCTGAAGAACATTTAATGTTAGGCGACAAGCGTCTGGAACAGGTCTTTCCCGCAATGCCGCAAAAACGTGCTGGATTCCGTATCGTCGTTGCATAAGCCTCCACTCTAGAGGCCGCACTCTACATATAGTAGTTCTACCGTATTGCGGTGCACAAAATTTAGGACTATAGTTGTACCTGTCTCCTCCAGTTTTTCTCCGAAAACCTGGATTCAGCCCGCGCCGCAAGGTTGCGGGCTTTTTTTTTATCAGAACTTGTCCGACGCAAACATTTCTGGATGCAGGGGATGGCGCGGCGCGAACGGCCGCGCGAAGGGAAGTCTCAGGCGCCCGTCGTCTCGGCGTCGTCGCCCTGGAACGCGCCGGCGCGCCAAGTCAGCACGAGCGTGTCGCGGTGGCTGTTGTCACCGATGGGCTGGATCGGCGTCGATTCGTGGATCACGGCCGCGTCGTCCAGCAGCAGCAGGGTCCACGGTTCCGTCATCGTGAAGCGCTGGCCTTTCGGGCCGTTGGCCTCGAACACGCGCGTCTCGCCGCCCTTGATGTTCGCGCGCCCGATCAGGATGACGGCGACGAAATCGACGCCGTCGCGGTGCGCGCCTTCCGGCGTGGGACGGCCGATGCCGTCGGCGGTGTCGATGCGGAACTGGTGCGCCTCGACGTACCAGGTCTGCGGCCCTTTCACCTGCGAGCACACGGCGCCCAGCGCGCGCAGCAGCTTCGGCCAGGCCGGCTGCTCGACGGTGGACGGCTCGATGGGCACGAACAGGCGGTGCATGCCACCGTGCAGGGCGTTGTACTCGACCGGTTGCCAGTGCGCGCGGTGCGGGCTTTGCACGAGATGGTCGCCGCTGTCGATGAAGCAGGAATGGCGGCGCCGGCGATAGCGGCCGCCGTCCTTCAGGTAGTTGTCGAGCTCCAGGCGTTCCCAGCTCGGCGCCAGCGCCATCAGCTCATCGAGCGGACAGCCGGCCAGTTGCGCCACGTCGGCCGGGCGCAGCAGCGCATAGCCGTCGCCGCGCAGCGCGTCGACGATGCGGGCCGGATCGGTATAAGGTGGTTGCGGTGTTGTCATCCCGGTAGCCTAGCACTTTTTGCGCGCGGCCGTGCCGGCCTTTACCAGTTCCTGACGAGCGTCAGCCGGAACGAGCGCGCCTCGATCGGGTGGAAATGCACGTCCTCGTGCGCGGCCGCTTCGCCTTTTAATTGCGACGCGTAGTAGTAATCGATCGCCGACGCGCGCCGGTTCGTGAGATTGAACCCTTCCAGTTCCAGCCGCAGGTCGCGGTTCACGCGGTAGCCCAGGCGGCCGTTCAGGGTCGTGCTGGCGCGCGAGCGCACGCTGTCGTCTTCCACGAGCGGACGCGGTCCGAAGTACCGCAGGCGCAGCGCGCCTTCCCACGGCCCCAGCTGGCTCACCGTCAGCGCGAGCTGGGCGACGCCCTCGATCGCCTCCGGGATGCGGTCCTGCCCGGGCGCGACGCCGCGCGAGCGCGCATGGGCGTAAGCGGCGTCGAAGTCCACTGATAACCATTTATACGGTTTATAGTAATTCGAGAATTCGATCCCGATGCGGCGGCTGGGCGGACCGGCCTCGGTCGTGCCCTCGTCGCCGACGTACGTCAGTTCGGAATCGAAGTCGAGCCGGTACAGGGAAACCGCCGTCTGCATTTTCGGGACCGCTTCGGTGCGCAGGCCCAGCTCCATGCCGCGCGAGCGCACGAGGCCCGGCGCCGCCATGGTGGCGCGCGCATCGTTGCTGTGGAAGCCCGTGCCGTAGTTCACGTAGAACTCGGTCTGGCGCCACGGCCCTAACACGACGTTGGCGGACGGGCTGGCCAGCGAGTCGCTGCTGTCCACGCCACTGGTGCGCACGCGGAAGCGATAATCGTCCGCGCGCACGCCCACCGTCGAGCGCAGCCACGGGTTCCAGCGCGTGGCGTTCTCGATGAAGGCACTCAGGCTCGTCTCGACGATGTGGTCCGCGCGCGTGACCGACAACGTGCGCCGTGCCGCCGTGCGATACAGGCCGTTGAAGATGTTGTCGTTCTGCGCTTCCACGCCGACGGTGATGTCCGACGTCGACGTGTCGCCCCGGTGCACGTGCCAGCTGTGCGTGGCGTTGACGCCGCTTGTCACGCGCCGGTCCGGCTGGGCGAACTGGTCGCCGTTCACCGGGTCGTTCATGAAATAGGTGAAGTCGGACCACAGGTCGAGCTGGTTGCGGATGACGTAGGCGCTGACCTTCGACGCCGAATCCTGGCCCGTGCGGCGCCATACGCCGGAGAGGCTGAAGCGCTTCGCTGCGCCGCCGTCGGTGGAGTCGACAGCGTCGAAGCGGTCGAGCAGGCCGGCGGCCACGGCGCGCTCGGGGATCTGGTCCGTCGCATTCCAGCGGCCCCGATACGCCATCGCCGTCACGCTCCAGCCGTTGTTCGCATAGCCGCGGCTGTAGCGCAGCACGCCGTTCAGCTTCTGGTAATCGTCCGGGTGCGTGTACGGGCCGTCGTTGTGCAGCGCTTCGAGCGCATACGTGAGCACGCCGTCGTCGATCTCCGTGGATGCGGCGAGCGCCGTACGCGCATAGCCGTCCTGGCCGATGCTCACGGTGGCCACGTTGCGCGCGAGGCGGTTCGCGTAGGTGATCGCTGCACTGCCGGCCGACGCGAAATCGCCTTCGCTGGCCGAGTACGGGCCCTTCTTGTAATCGAGGCGCGCCGTCAGTTCCGGGATCAGGAAGTTCAGGTCGGTCCAGCCCTGGCCGTGCGCATGGCTGCGCTGGTTGACGGGCATGTCGTCCAGGTACGTGGCCAGGTCCGTGCCGTGGTCCAGGTTGAAGCCGCGCAGGAAGAACTGGTTCGCCTTGCCTTCGCCGCTGTGCTGGCTGACGATCAGGCCCGGCGCCGCTTCCAGCAATTCGCCGGGCCGGTACACGGTGCGCATCGCCAGTTCCTTCTGGTTGACGGTACCGGCGCTGGCGGCATCCGCGATGCCCAGCTGGCTCGTGCGCGCACCTTCGACGAGCACGCGCTGGATCACGGGATCGTCCGCCCACGCGCAGGCGGGCACGAACAGCGTGGCGAGCAGCAGGGCGGTCTTGCGCATCAACGGACAGGGAGCTCGGTGCGGCTGCTCGTAAAGCCGAACGTGCGCAGGCTGCCGTTCGCCGTCAGGTTCACGGTGTTCTGCTGGTCGGGCAGGAAGTCGCTCAGCACGGCGTCGTGGATCGTCTCGATCTTCGCCACCGGCGTGCGCACGGCTTCCTGGAACACGACGACGCTGTCCGTGTCGACCGTCACGCCGACCCAGTTCAAGGGCAGGCGGCGGCCGTCCTTGTCGGCCAGCCAGAACTGCTTTTCGACGTACTTGCGCAGCACGGCCTGGTCGTCCGGGTCGGACAGGTCGAACTGGCGCTGGTAGAGCTCAGTCAGTAGCGCCTCGACGTCGTGCGCCATGTACGTGTGCACGACTTCCGTGCTGCCCGTGCGCTCGTTGTAGCTGATGTCGGTGATGCCCGCGTGGAAGCGGTGTGCGGACGCATGGATGCTCACGCAGGCGCACAGCAGCATCAGGAGGCGATGCAGCTTCACTTGTCCACCTTCTTGAGCTTCTCGTTGTAATCCTTCATCAGGTTGTCCTTGTCACGCTCGGTCTTGTACAACTCCAGTCGCGACGGCACCGCCTTGCGCGGCCAGCTGTTATTGCTGGTGTCCGTATCCGCCGTTTCCCAGTACGGGTCCTGCGTCAGGGCGACCATGGGTTCGTCCGTGATGATCAGCTTCGTGATCTTCTTCGGGCTGTAGCGCCATACCTCGGCCGGGATCCGTTCGACGTATTTCTTGCCGCTCGCAAGCTGGATCTCGAGGATCAGCGGCGTCACGAGCCCGCCCACGTTGGCGAAGTCGACAAGGTACAGATGCCTGCCTTCCTTGAGCAGCGCCTTTTCCCAGTCTTCCAGGTCGCCGAGCGCCTCATTGTACTTGTTGCGGTCGCGGTTCGTGACCGTGAACGCGTCGTGTTCGTTGTAGAAGTCCTTCAGCTCCGGATGGGAGTCCACGCGGCGCGGCAGCGTGCCCTTGTTGCGCTGGTCCGTGATCGAGGTCGGCTCGGCGTCATGCTGTGCCTTCTTCCACGACTTCTCGATCTCCGGCTCTTTCGTACCGATGGTGTACTCGCTGATGCCGTCCACGCTCACGTCGACGTTGTCCGTCGTGTAGAACCAGCCGCGCCAGAACCAGTCGAGGTCCGTGCCCGACGCGTCTTCCATCGTGCGGAAGAAGTCCGCCGGCGTGGGGCGCTTGAACTTCCAGCGCCTGGCGTATTCGCGGAAGGCGAAGTCGAACAGTTCGCGGCCGAGGATCGTCTCGCGCAGGACGTTCAGCGCCGTCGCCGGTTTCGCGTACGCGTTGTTGCCGCGCTGCGTGACGGATTCGGAGTTCGTCATCACGGGCACCTGGTTGCGGCTCTTCATGTAGTCGACGATGTTGCGGGCTTCGCCGCGGCGTGACGGGTAGTGCTCTTCCCACGCCTGCTCGGCCAGGAATTGCATGAACGAGTTCAGGCCTTCGTCCATCCACGTCCACTGGCGCTCGTCGGAGTTGACGATCATCGGGAAGTAGTTGTGGCCCACCTCGTGGATGATCACGCTGATCAGGCCATACTTCGTGTTCTTCGAATACGTCAGCTCTCCCGTTTTCTTGTCCTTCACGGGCCGGCCGCCGTTGAACGAGATCATCGGGTATTCCATGCCGCCCACCGGACCGTTCACGGAAATGGCGACGGGGTAGGGATAATCGAACGCGTACCTGTTGTACTCGGCGATCGTGTGGATGATGGCCTGCGTGGAGTACTGTTCCCACAGCGGGTTGCCTTCCTTCGGGTAGAACGACATGGCGAGCACGTTCGTCCCGTCCTTTTTGAAACCCTGCGCGTCCCAGATGAATTTGCGGCTCGACGCCCACGCGAAGTCGCGCACGTTCGTCGCCTTGAAGCGCCACGTCTTCGTTGTCGTGGCACGCTGCTTCTCGTTCGCAGCCGCTTCTGCCTGCGTGACGATGAGAACGGGTTTGTCGGCCGTGCGCGCCCGCGCGAGGCGGTCGCGCTGGGCCGGTGTCAGCACGGCGCCGGCATTCTGCAGCTCGCCCGTCGCCGCGACGATATGGTCGGCGGGGACGGTCAGCTCGACGTCGTAGTCGCCGAATTCCAGGGTGAACTCGCCGTCGCCCACGTACTGCTTGTTTTGCCAGCCGTGCGCGTCGTAGTACGCGGCCATGCGCGGGAACCACTGGGCGATTTCGAACAGGTCGTTCCTGTCTTCCTTGTCGAAACGTTCGAAGCCCATGCGCCGGCCGAGCACGGTGTTCTCCGGGACGTTGAAGCGCCAGCTGACGTCGAACGCGATACGCGCGCCCGGCTTGAGCGGCTCGGCCAGGTCGATGCGCATCATCGTCTTGTTGATCGTGTGGCGCAGCGGGCGGCCGCCGCGGTCCGTCACGGACGTGATGTCGAAACCGCCGTCGAACTTCGCGCTCTCGACGAGGAAGCGGGCCGATTCGAACGGCGTGCCGCCCGACC
Source organism: uncultured Massilia sp. (assembly GCA_946481275.1). The sequence goes on along the minus strand of CAMLMV010000002.1, from coordinate 178,247 downwards.
GCCACGCCTCGCGCAACGGGTAGCTGGCGATGCGGCGGTTGTCGGAATCGGCGCGGAACATGTTCTGGTCCAGCTGCACCCACAAATAGGCCAGCGTGTCCGGCGAATTGTTGTGGTACGTGATGGTCTCCGAACCGGTGACGGCGCGCTTCGCTTCGTCCAGGGTGGCGCGGATGCGATAGTCGGCGCGCTGCTGCCAGTACGCGTGGCCCGGTGCGCCGGATGCGGTGCGGGTGTCGGTGGGTGTCGGGAGCAGTTCGTCCAGCTGGCGGAATTTGTCGTCGAACGCCTGGGCGTGGGTGGCCGAGGCGAGGACGAGGAGGGCGATGATGGGTAGGCGTTTCATGTCGGTGTCTCAAGTGAAAACGGCAACGGCACCTTGTGGGCGCCGTTGCCGGGGGGCAGGCGTCGGGCGTGTTATTCCGCCTTGTCGTCCTTGGTCTTCAGTTTTTCGTTGAAGTCCCTCATGAGATTGTCCTTGTCATGTTCGGTCTTGTACAACTCCAGGCGCGACGGCGTCGCCTTGCGCGGCCAGCTGTTGTTGCTGGTGTCCGTGTCGGCCGTCTCCCAGTTCGGGTCCTGCGTCAGCCCGACCATCGGCTCGTCCGTGATGATCAGCTTCGTGATCTTTTTGGGCGTGTAGCGCCACACTTCGGCCGGGACACGCTCGACGTATTTCTTCCCGCTTTGCAGGGTGATCTCCAGCACGAGCGGCGTCACGAGGCCGCCGAGGTTGCTGAAATCGACCAGGTACAGATGCTTGCCTTCCTTGAGCAGGTTCTTTTCCCAGTCTTCCAGGTCGCCGATCGCTTCGTTGTACTTGTTGCGGTCGCGGTTCGTGACCGTGAACTCGTCATGCTCGTTGTAGAAGTCTTTCAATTCAGGGTGCGCATCCACGCGGCGGGGCAGGGTGCCCTTGTTGCGCTGGTCCGTGATCGAGATCGGCTCCGCGTCGCGCTGCGCCTTTTTCCACGCCTTCTCGATTGCCGGGTCCTTCGTGCCGACCGTGTATTCGCTGATGCCGTCGACGCTGACGTCCACGTGGTCGGTCGTGTAGAACCAGCCGCGCCAGAACCAGTCGAGGTCCGTGCCGGAGGCGTCTTCCATCGTGCGGAAGAAGTCGGATGGCGTGGGGCGCTTGAATTTCCAGCGCTGGGCGTATTCGCGGAAGGCGAAGTCGAACAGCTCGCGGCCCAGCACCGTCTCGCGCAGGACGATCAGCGCGGCCGTCGGTTTCGCGTACGCGTTGTAGCCGAGGGCGGCGATGGATTCCGAGTTCGTCATGATGGGCACCTGGTTGGTGCTCTTCATGTAGTCGACGATGGCGCGCGGTTCGCCGCGCGACTGCGGGTAGTGCTCTTCCCAGGCCTGTTCCGCGAGGTATTCCAGGAAGCTGTTCAGGCCTTCGTCCATCCACGTCCACTGGCGCTCGTCCGAGTTGACGATCATCGGGAAGTAGTTGTGGCCCACCTCGTGGATCACGACGCTGATCAGGCCATACTTGGTGCGGCTGGAGTACGTGAGCTCGCCCGTCTTTTTGTCCTTGGTCGGACGCGGGCCGTTAAAGCAGATCATCGGGTATTCCATGCCGCCCACCGGGCCGTTCACGGAAATCGCGACGGGATACGGATAGTCGAACGAATACTTGTTGTACTCGGCGATCGTGTGGATCACGGCGGCCGTCGAGTATTTTTCCCACAGCGGGTTGCCTTCCTTCGGGTAGAACGACTGCGCCAGCACATTGGTCGCGTCCTTCTTGAAGCCTTGCGCGTCCCAGATGAACTTGCGGCTCGACGCCCACGCGAAATCGCGCACGTTCTTCGCGCGGAAGCGCCATGTCTTCGTGCCGCCGGCGCGGGTCTTTTCGCGCGCCTCGGCTTCGGCCTGCGTCGCGATGATGACGGGCTTCGTCGCCGTGCGCGCCTGCTCCAGGCGCTGGCGCTGGGCGCTCGTGAGCACGTCGCCCGGGTTCTGCAGCTCGCCGGTGGCGGCCACGATATGGTCGGCGGGGACGGTCAGCTGCACGTCGTAGTCGCCGAACTCCAGGGTGAACTCGCCCGTGCCGAGGAATTGCTTGTGCTGCCAGCCCGTCACGTCGTAGTACGCGGCCATGCGCGGGAACCACTGGGCGATCTCGAACAGGTCGTTCTTGTCCTCGTCGAATTTCTCGTAGCCGGAGCGGCCGCCGAGCACCTTCTGCTCGTTGATGTTGTAGCTCCAGTCGATCGAGAACGCGACCTTCGCGCCCGGTTTCAACGGCTGCGGCAGGTCGATGCGCATCATCGTGCGGTTGATGACGACGTGCAGCGGACGTCCACCGGCATCCTTCACGGCGGCGATTTTAAAACCGCCGTCGAACGTGCTCTTTTCCAGCACCGAGCGCAGCGCGTCGAATTTATAGCCGTCTTCCGGCCCGCGCGCCTTGGTCCAGGCGTCGCGCGAGGGGACGGTGGCCGTCATGCGCGCGTCGGAATCGCGTTTATAGATGTTCTGGTCGAGCTGGACCCACAGGTAGGACAGCGTGTCGGGCGAATTGTTGTGATACGTGATCGTCTCGGTGCCGCTGATCGCGCGCTTGCCTTCGTCCAGCGTGGCGCGGATCGCATAGTCGGCGCGCTGCTGCCAGTACGCGTGTCCCGGGGCACCGGAGGCGGTACGGATCGTGGTCGGGGTGGGCAGCAATTCGTCGAGCTGGCGGAACTTGTCGTCGAAAGGTTCCGCCGCGATTGCCGCCATGCTGAGGCATAGCGCCGCCAGGCCGATCGGGAAACGTATCATATTTACCCTGCATTCATGGTTGAAAGAAGGAAAATATTCTAGTCTTGACGTTCAGCCATTACCTTATTTGATGTGTAACAAGACTGATACATACGGATGGGCGTGGCGCGTGCGATACGGTCGGACACGCGGACAGGGGCGCGGACACCCGGCGGACACCACCGCCGGACACTTCAGTCGCGCCGTGGCGCCGCCGTGCCGCGCAAGGCCATGGCGACGAGCCACCGGAGGCCGGTTTCGCCTGGGTGTAAGTACAGAAACTTTGCATTTGCGACAATTGGTTAGATTTGCATATAAACAATAGTTTTATACTTAAGGAATTATCTATACAGGTTGGATGGCGCTTGGACGCATTCACACTCATCGTGGCCGCCGCGCTGGCGGCGTTGACCATGGCGGCCAGCATGGGGCTGCTGTACCTCGCCAGCGCGCGCCAGGCCTGCCTCGTCGACTGGACGGCCGCCTCCGCCTTGTTCGCCCTGAGCAACGGGTTGGCCGCCATCGGCCTGCACCAGCAGACGAGCCCCATCCTGTTCATCGCCTGCGTCAATGCGCTCCACATCGGCGGCCACTTCGGCATGCTGGCCGGCGTGCGGCGCCACCTCCACCTGGCGCCGGGCTGGCGCTGGGGGGCGGTCCTGATGGCCGGCCTGCTGGGGGCGCACGGGCTGCTGGTCGTGCGCGGGGCGCCGCTGTACCGGCTCGTGCTGTTCACCCCCTTCGTCGGCGCGCTCAACCTCGGTGCCGCCTGGCTGCTGTGGCGCAGGAGCGAGCGTGAGGCGTGCGCGGCGCATACGCCGCTGATCGTGCTGCAGGTGCTGTCCGCGCTGCAGCAGGTCGCGCGCGTGACGATCATGCTCGCGTTCGACGGCCACCCGCCGGGCTTCCTGGGCGGCGATTTCTTCCGCACGTCGGGCGCGCTGGCGATGCTCGTATACATGTCGCTGGCGGCGATGTGCTGCGCGCTGATCGTCAGCCACCAGCAGACATTGGCGCTGCGGCGCGCCTCGCTGACGGACGTGCTGACCGGCTGGCTGAACCGGCGCGCCCTGCACGACGTGGCCACGCGCGACTTCCGCCGCTGCCGCCGCAACGGTTCGGCCATGTTCTTCATCACGTTCGACATCGATCACTTCAAGCCCATCAACGACCGCTACGGCCACGGCGTGGGCGATGCGGCGATCTGCCACGTGACGGCGCTGTCGGCGCGGGTGCTGCGCGGGTACGACGCGCTGTTCCGCATCGGCGGGGAAGAGTTCGCGGTGCTGGTCGTCGGCGAACACGCGGAGAACGTATGCGTCATTGCCGAACGCCTGCGCGAGGCGGTGGTCGCGGCGCCGCTGACCGTCGACGGCAAGGCCATATCGATGACCGTCAGCGTGGGCGTGGCCGCGCTGGATGCGCACGACCGCAAATGGGAAGAGATCCTGCGCCGCGCGGACGAGGCGCTGTACCACGCCAAGCAGAATGGCCGCAACCGCGTCAGCGTGCATGGCCGCGACGTCGCGGGCCGCGGCCAGGCGACGCGGCTGCAGGCGGTGGGTGCCTGACCGCGCCGCGTCTACCCCGGTATTACTTCATCCAGACGGCGTAGTTGTTGCCCGACGTCTGCAAGGTCCAGCCGGCGCCCGGGCTCCAGCTGTTCGGGCCTATCTTCATCGCCAGCTGGTGCGCCGTGCCGGTGATGATGGCCGCGTACAGGCCCTGCGTGGCCTGCTGGATGGCGACGGCCGACGTCGAATTCACGCCCGCATTCCTGCGCGCCGCCATCAGCGCCGCGATCTGCGTCTTGAGGTTCCAGTTGTAGATGTGCGGGTAGAACACGGTCGGAATGCCCGGGTGCGACAGGATGTAGGCGTAGCCCTCCAGCACGGCGCCGCACGGCACGGCCCACAGGTTCTGGCCCGTGCCGCAGCTTTCGGCCGGGCCGGTGTCGTGGTTGTCGACGAACGTCACCGACATCGCCGGCCACCAGCCGATGGCGCCCTGCGGCTTGCCGTCCGCTGCCTTCAGGCGCCAGTAATTGCCGTTGGCGAGGGCGTCGTTGAGGATGCCCTTGGTCGTGAAGTCGAACGCGCCGCAGCTGTTGCTGGTGCCGTTGATCCAGTCCATGATCGCCTGGCGGTTCGCGTTCAGGTTGTTCAGGTCGAACGAATCCGGCCACATCTCGCCGACGCAGAAATCGGACGCGAACGCGTTCGAATACTGGCCCACGTAGTTGGCGCCGAAGCCCTTCACGTAGTCGAAGCGCAGGCCCGAAAAGCCCACCGGCTTCAGCGTGTAGTTGAGCCAGTTGACGATGCCGTTCTGGACTTCGCCCACGTTCTTGTGGTCGAGGTCGCGCGCGGCGGAATAGCCCGTTCCGGTGTCGGCGTTGCCGAGGCCGCAGTTGCATTCGTCGCCGTTGACGATGGAATACGTGGTCCAGTTCGGATTCGTGAAGTCGGACCAGCCCGTGCTGCCCACGCGGTGGTTGACGACGACGTCGACGATCGACTTGACGCCCTTGCTCTTGAACGCGCTCACGACGTTCGTCAGCTCGGCCGCGCTGCCGTACTTCGAATCGAGCTTGTTCAGCTGGCGCGGCAGATAGCCTTCCTTGGCCGCCGAATCCGACGGCGGCGGGAACCACACGTGCGTGAAGCCCATGGCGCTGATGTCGCCGACGTTGTTCAGCAGGGTGTTGTACCAGTCCGGGCCGGCGTAATTGGCCGAGTTCCAGTGGAAACCCTGCAGGACGACGGCCGTGCTGCCGCCGGCCTGCTGGGCGGGGGTGGCGGCCCCTGCTGGGGCCATGGACGTGATCATGCCGGCCGCCAGCAGGGCGACGATGGTGCTCTTCTTCATGCTTCTCCTCCGATGTGATACGGGTAAGGTCCCGGCAGGCAACGGAGGTCGTGCAAAAGTCCGTTGCTTGCTCAGGTACTTTTACTACGTATTGGGCGATCATTCTGTGTAGTTTTCGTGCCCAACGGGGGAGATTCTTAGTTATACGTATTTTCGTGTCAATCTAATTCGCATGAAGTGTGTAGTTTTAATACTTCCTGTTTGCGCTTGTGCAAATGAAATCCTCCAGCGACGTCGGGCCGCGAACGGGGGAGTCCGGCCAGCCGTCCTGCTCGTCCAGCACGGTTCCCGTCATGCAGGCATAGGAGCGCGCCGCTTCCGGCGAAAAGCCGAGCTGGCGGTACGTCTGCTCCCACGCATGGCGGGGGATGACCTCGACGTCGACGGGGCGGCCGAGCGCGTGCGCGAATGCGTCGGCCACATCGCGCGGCGTATAGCGGCGGGGGCCTTCGACGTCGATGGTGTCCGTCCGGTCCGCGGGCTCCAGCAGCCGCTGCGCGGCCACTTCGCCCAGGTCGTCCGGCGCGACCATCGGGATGACGAGGTCCTCGGGAAAGAAACTCGGCAGCTTGCCGCGGTGCCGCACGGTGTCGAGCATCTCGGTCCAGTTGCTCATGTAGTAGACGCCGCGGTTCACCGCGACCGGGACAGCCTGCGCCTTCAGCTTTTCTTCGAACTCGAACAGGACCGTCAGGTCGCCGCACCGCTCGCCGCGCCGCGCGCCGGTCGTCGAGACCGCGACGGCCTTGCGCAGGCCGGAGCCCGTCACCGCGTCGACGATGGCGGCGGCGTTCGCGCGCTCGACGGCGTCCGTGTCGGTGAACGGCGCGGCCGGCGGATTCAGCAGCAAAGCGGTCGTGCCCGTTCGCAGGATGGCGCGCAGTGCCGCCACGTCGCGCACGTCCGCGACGGCAACTTTCGCGCCGGCATCGCGCAGGGCGGCCGCATGGCCGGCATTGCGCGTGACGACGGTGACGGGCTCGCCCCGGCGCAGCAGTGCGCGGGCCGTGGCCGAGCCGACGTGGCCGGTGCCTCCGATGATGATGTGCATGAGCTTCTCCTTTCGTGTCCGGCGAAAGGGAAGATTTTAACGAGAGGCTCCTGACAGTTTTTGTCAGGAGCGACGATGGACAGCCCTGCTACTCCTTACGTCTTGACACCAATGGCATCAGGCCGAGCGTGGCTTTACTTTCTTGCGGGCGTGAGCCGCGTCCAGTTTGGCAGCCGTCTTGCCGAGCGTGCGGATGAAATTGTCCAGTTCATCCCTTGCTTTGACTGCCTTGTGAATAGCCTCCGACAAGTCTGCCTCGCTGTTCGCACTCATGTGGTCTTCGGCGGATTGCGGCTGGTCATCCGCCTGCACATCGCGTTGGATCGGAACGAACGCCACCTCCAGGCCGAAGAACTGCCCGATGCGGTTCATCGTCGCGACAGTCGGGTTCGCCTGGCCCAGTTCGATCGCCTTGATCACCCGCGCGCTGACCCCGCGGTGCCGCGCGAATTCTTCCTGCGTCATGCCGGCGATTGCACGCATTTCGCGCGCGCCTTCGGTGAGCGACAGTCTGGCTGCGGCCGCGGACTCCAGCATCCGGTTGCGTCGCTCTCGGGCTTCTGCCTTGTCCATCGGTTTTTTCTTGCTCATGACTATCTCAGTGCCAGAAGTTGGGTGCGTTGCGCTTCGATGCTGGGCGTGACGAAATCCACGATGTCATTATCGACGCCCACCTCGCGCATGCATTCGGACAGGGTCGCCAATTGTTCACCGAACCGTACCAGGGCCTCGACGACCTCTGCACGTTCCGGCCCGGTCAAGGACAGCTGCGCGAGGATGTCTTTCCAGTTCCGCAGCTCTTTACGGCTCTCCGGATGGTACCAGCGCGCCGAGCGCGTAATGCCTTCCGGGTCCAGGTACATCGGCGCGAAATCGAACAGCGGCGTGATGCGCGTGACACCGTCGACAGCCTGCACGGCCGTATTGCGCGCATGGTTGTCCGTGTTGCGCATTGCCAGGTTGAGCACGTCGCGCCGGATAAACTCGACGGTCTCTGCAAGCGGCTCATCGACCACGTTTCGAATTGCGTTCACCAACTCGAACTGGTCGGCCTGCGTGCCGAAACCGGCCAGGCCCGCGATCGAAGCGACACTCTCCTGATGAAAACGCAGTACCTGCCCGTTTTGGGCACGGCGGTCGAAACGCGGGATGAACAGCAGATCGCCGTGCACGACAGGCACGTCAAAGCTGCGGATGCCGAAGCGTCGCGCGACTTCCATGTAACGAGCTTCGTTGCGCAGAACCTTGCGGTCGGCGTCCGCTGGACCACGCGGGCGCTTGATGATGTAATGGCGTTGGGCCTCGTCATCAGGCAGCGCCGCGTCGGGATACCATTTGCCGTCATGCCCTTGAGTCAGCAGGTATTTGGGGGCCACACCTTGCACACCTGTGCCGCCTGCGGCCAGCATGCCGTGCACCATTATCATTTCGTGAAAGTCGGGCGAGCGCGCGAGCAGCTCGTCAAACGTGAAACCGTCTGCGGCAAGGTCATGACGCTCGACATGCTGTTCGTAGTAGTGGACGGCTTCCCGGATACGCAAGCGCCCGATCGGGTTGAAGGCACCGGCACACAGCAACGGCAGGTCGGAAGCCTGTGCGTCGGGAACCTTTAGATGGTCGAGCAGGAATCTGCGTCCGTTGCCTTGCGGGACCAGGTCATACAGGAAGGTGGGCCAAGTCTTGCGAACGTGACGGTCCGCGTCCACCGGGATCACAAGCGACACCGGCGCCGGTGTATCCCCGAAGGCGTAGAGCAGATCGTACTCGAACACACAATCATTCGGCCGAAAGCCGTTACGCACCACATCGGAGAAGCTTGCCTGCGCAGCTTCCAGCCACTCGCCTTCGTGAAAAATCTCGATGTGACAATCCATGCCCGGCTTGTGCTTTAAAAGTGCATTAAAAGATACTGGAGGAGTATATCAGTCGAAGCCACGCACGGGAAAATTTGCATCCCGCTGGATCCAGTTGCGCGGCGAATACGCGGTTCGCGCATCCGTCACGTGCAAGGTGAACGCATGCCGCGACACCGGCGAGCGGTTTGGCGCGCTGTAATGCGGCAACAGCCCATGGAAGCAGACAAGGTCCCCGGCCTTCGCTTCGAGCGGGACGGCCGTGCTGTCGTCCGGCCAGGGCGTGCTGTCCAGCTTTTCCATCGTGATGGCGTCGCCGTCGCGCAGGAAACGCTCGCGCAGCGGGCCGCGGTGGCCGCCCGGTTCCACCCACAGGCAGCCGTTCTCGATGGTCGCGTCTTCCAGCGCGAACCAGAACGTCGTCACGCTGATCGGCGTGGAATCGAAGAACGTCGCGTCCTGGTGCCAGCGCACTTCGCCGCCGATGCCGGGCTGCTTGAAGATGTACATCGATTGCCAGATCTGCGGCTGCTCCAGGCCCAGGTCGCGCGCGACGGCGGCCAGCTTCGCATCGTGCGTGAACGCCTTGAACACGGGGTCGAGGTCGTGCATGGCGTGGCCGATCTTGTTGATCGACAGGGCCTTGGCCTGTTTCAGCCGGCCGTCCGGGCCGAAGGCTTCCTCTTCGAAGAAGCAGCGGATCGTGTTGTCCGAACCAAGGAACCAGGCGTCGCTGGCGCGGGCCTGGTCGCGCGTCGTGAAGATGGCGCGCGACTCCGCAGGGTCGAATGCGTCGACGATCTCGCCGGCGCGTGCGCGCAGGCGGGCGATGTCGTCGGCTGATTTGAAATTCGGGACGACGATGTAGCCGTCGCGCTGGTACCGGTCGCGTTGTTCGGGTGTGAGCATGGCATGGTCCTTCAAATAACCATGCCATTGTAGATCAGGCGGCCACCGTCCACGCACCGTCCGCATACACGCGCTCGTCGTCCAGGTACACGGCGTCCGTGACGACGAAGACGTCGATGTGGTAGCGCGCGTCCTTGCGCTTGAAACCCGGTTTCGCGTACACGCCGTGCTTGGCGCCCAGCGACAAATGGATGCCGCACATGCGCTCGTACGTGCCGATGTCGTCCACGCGGCGCTCGCGCGTGAAGGCGCGGTTCATGCCGAAGCCCAGTTCGCGCACCCACACCTCGCCCTCGTCGCGGCGGATGATGTCGAGGACTTCCTGGAACGCCGGCGTGACGTTCTCCGTGCCGACGACGCGGCCCTTCTCGATGACGAGCGTGATCGGCGACTCGGGCCGGTTGACGAGGTACGACGTGTCGCCGAACACGTGCACCTGCGCGCGCCCGCTGACGGCTTCCAGGTCCCGCGCCTCCGTGAACACTTCGCCGATCGGGAACTGGCCGCCGACATTGTTCATCGCGCCGTAGTCGCCCACGTTCAGCTTGGCGCTTTCCAGTGGCGAGTCGAACGTGAGCACGTCGCCGCCGCCATGCACCTCGGCGCGGCGGGCGCGGTCGATGCGGGCCTTCAGCGCGTGGCCCACGCCGCGGAAGTAGGCGGGGTCGTAGGCCAGCGCCTCGATGTAGTGCTCGCCCTGCGCGCCCGGCATGCGCGACAGGTGCACGTGCTCGATCACTTTCAGGCCCAGCTTGAACAATTCCACGCGCAGGCGGAAGCCGTCCAGGCGGAAGTTCGTCGACTGCACGAGCACGACGAGATCCTGCGGCGCCAGGGTGCGGAACGTCGCGAGCACGTCGTCGGGGGCCACCGTGTCGAAGTCGATGAAGGCAGCCTCCGGCAGGTTCGCGCGGTAAGCGGCGACGAGGCCGCGGGCCAGCGCCGTGCGGGTGTCGAAGACGATCAGCGCGCGCCGCTCGGGCGTGTGTTCGAGCGCGATCGCCAACACGTCGCGCAAGTGCGCGGTGGCGGAGGCTATGGCGGCGGCGGGCAGGGCGTCGGTGGGCGTCATGGCATGGCTGAAGAGGGAAGACAACCCGGCATTATACCCTTGCGGCAGGTCACGATCGGGCCGGCAGGAATGCTGCACAGTCTGGCTGTCAGGAGCCCATCATGTTGATTCGTAAAGGAAATTTCCTAAAAGTCATTCTGCTCGGCGTGCTGCTGGTTTGTCTCTCGGCGCGCGCGGCGGCACTGCGTGCACCGGACACCGTGGCCGCCGAATTCTACGGCTGGTACCTGCAGACGCTGGACGCCGACCAGGATCCCCTGAGCGACCGCTACGACCGTCTGAATGCATACGTCGCGAAGCCCCTCGTCGACCAGCTGGTGAAACGGCTGCAGGAGAAGACCAGCCAGGCGGGTGACTACTTCCTGCAATCGCCCCGCATCCACGGCGCATGGCTGCGCGGGCGCGTGCAGGCCGTCACCCTGCGGCGCCAGGCGCGCAGTGCCGACGTTCTCGTCACCCTCGATGGCGACGGCGACGCGAAGCATGAAGTGGTGCTGACGATGGTGCTGGACAACGGCACATGGAAGATCCGCCACGTGAACCGCGCGGCACTCGATGCTGCCGAAAGTTCCACTTCCCGCGCTGCTATTTGATCCCTGAAGCACAGCCACACGCTACTCCGTGAACAGGGCGCCGTCGGCTTGATCCCGGCGCTATGATTTCAAAACGATAACGGTCCCAAGTTTGAGCGGGCCGTTCGATTTTTGATTTCAAACGGTGGGAGCGCATGGCATACCGATGGGAAACGCCGGCCAGTATCTGGCTGGAGGACGAGCGCAGCGGGCAGTTCGAGCTGGCGTCCAGCGACGGGCTGGGCCGGATCGACTGGCAGGCCGCCGCGCGCGGCCGCCTGGCCGATTGCGCGCACCTGCTCGGCGCCTCGCTGCCGCAATCCTGCGACCACGCCGCCATCTATCCCGAGGGGTTCGCGTTCTGCCCGACGTGCGGCCGGCCTTTGACCCGCCTCGGCGTCGCGCCGGAACGCCATCCCGACTGGTGGGGGCCGTATGCAGACGCGCTGCTGCCCCGGCACGTGCCGCACGGCCTGCCCGTGACGTCGCTGGCGCTGGGCGACAGCCTCGAAGAACGTCCGCCCGCGCCGGAAGTCGGCCGCTTCGACGCCGCGATGCCGCCGCCGCCGAACGCCCATTGCGTGTTCGCGGCCGCCACCTTCGGCTTTCCCGAACAGCGCCTGCTCGCGCTGGCGCCGGGGCGGGGCGTGCTGCAATACTGGGATCCGCTGGCGGAAGTCTGGCACGTGTTGCTGCCGGAAGAAGGCGCGGCCGATCTCGCGTTCGGCGCGTCCGACTATGGCTGGCTGCCCACGGCGCACCTGCAGGTGCCCGCGCGCCGCGGCGACGTCGCCCTCGTGCCCACGGCGCGCGGCCTGTACCGCCTTGCGATCAACCCCGTCAGCGAGACATGCCGCACGGAGGCCGTGCTGGCCGCGCCGGTCGTCGCCGCGCCCGGCCTGATGCGGCGCCAGCTGGGCGTCCTCGTGCGCAATCCGGGCGGCACCCTGGGCCTGTGCGGGCTCGGCGCCGATTTGTCTCCGGGGCCGCAGTTCGATTGCGGGGCGCTGCCGCTGTCCGGCTGGACGCGGCCTATCGGCTACGACGGCCAGCTGTTCTGGCTGCACGGCGAGGGCCAGCTCGTGTGGCGTCCGGGCGAAGCCCCGCGCTGGCTCGCGTGGCCGGACACGTGGCTGCCCAGCCTCGACCTCGGCGGCCCGACCTTGAGCCGCGACGGCCGCATGTGGCTGATCGGGCATGACGGCCAGTCGTATTCGTTCCTCGAACTGGGGGCGGAGCGTCCGCAGCGCGAACCGATCGACGGCGCGCGCCTCGGCTTTGCGAACCTGCTGTTCCGGCGCGGCCATCCCGTCGTCGACGAGCCGTGGTCCGGCGAGCACGTCGAGGACCAGCACGAGGACGATTCCCTCGTCCTGCCGCTGCTGCGCAGCTTCAACAATAACCGCAGCCAGCCCAGCGGGCTAGTGCTGCGCTTCCACAAATACACCGGCCGCGCCGAAGAGGCGCTGGCCAACCGCGTGATCGCCCGCACCACGGTGGAGTGGATCGGCCGGCGCAACGTGATCCTGGACGAAGTGGCGCGCCTGACGCGGCCGCTCGAGTGCGTGCCCTTCGTCTACGCCAACCGCCTGTGGCTGCACCACCCAGACTGGAACCGGATCCGCGGCTGGAATCTGGAAGCGCCGACGTGAGGGCCTTCGTCCTGCTCCTCGCGTTGTGCGGCATCGCCCCCGCCTGGGCCGTGCCGCAAGTGGTGCTCGTGCAGAACTCGGGCTGGATGGAGCCGTTCTACACGGACCCGCAATCGCAGTTCAAGCCGCTGGTGGCGGCGCTCGCGGGCAGCGTCGCGCAGCCGGGAGACGCGCTCGTGCTGGCCGCGTTCAACCAGTCGCTGCCCGGCGCACCGTCGCCGCGCGCGCTGCTGTCCGAGCAGGTGACGAAGGACACTCCCGCGCACGTGCAGGCCGCGCTGGCGGGGCTGCAGACGGCCCACAAAGCCGGCGGCGCGGCGCTCGCCGACACGGACCTGGGCGAGGCCGTGGAGACGACCGTCACCAAGGTGTTGGGCGGGAAGGCGGGCCTCGTCTGGCTCGTGACGAACAACCGCAACAGCCCGAACAACGACCAGGCGACGGCGCAGCGCAACCGCGAATTCTATGCGCTGATCCACAAGGGCGCCGCGATCACGAAGGCGCTCGCATTCCCGCTGCGGATGCCCGTGCAGGGCCGGCACTACCACGCGAACGGCCTGATGGTGTACGTGTTCGCGGTCGGGCCGGAAGGCGCGCGTGCCCTCGACGCGATGCTCGCCCGCGTGCAGCGCGTGATCACGGAACCGCCCGCGCGCCTGAAACCGCTCGACCGCGACACGGTGCGCCTCGTGCCGCGCAAGGTCGAGAACGCGCCCGGCGTCGAATTCTCGATGGATGCCGCGGGCCGCCTGCGCGCGGACGTCGCACCGGATGCGCGCACGCCCAGCGCGACGATCCAGTGGCAGCTGCAGAACACGATGTATCCGTACACGATCGCGGGTGCGACGATCTCCGCGCGCTCGATGCTCGGCGGCGAGAATCGTCCGATCGCATTGAAGACGAACACCGTCACGCGGCTGGCGCCGGGCCGTGCGGAGCCGCTCGCGTCGACCGTGCAGCTGCCGGTCGCGCAGCTTCCGGGCAAATGGTCGATGGCGGCGCTGAAGTCCGCCGGCTCCGCGTACGTGCTGCCGGGCCGCATCGAGCTGCATCTGCAGGGCCAGAAGCTGGAACTGTCGCAGGCATTCCGCGAGCGCATGGCGGCGCTGTTCCCGGGCGATCCGCTGCCGGACATCTTCACGCCGCCGGCCGACATCCAGGCGTCGACGGCCGTGCTGCCCGTCGAGGTGCACGTGCACTACGGCTCGGGCCCGCTCGTGGCGCTGCTGGGCGGCGGCCTCGCGCTGCTGGCGGCCGGCGCGGGCGCCGCTTACGCGTACGGGCGGCCGCGCCGGGTGCAGCTCGTCGTGGAAGACGAACTGCGCACCGTGCACACGCGGGCGGGCGCCACGCAACCGATCTACGACAAGGCGGGCAATGAAGTGGCCCGCCTGAAGACGACCTTGTTCGGCCACCAGTTGCTGGACCTGCGCGAAGGTGCGCAGGTCCGGCTCGGCCGATGAACCCACGGGAACCCACCATGCAGAACGACCAGACCAAGCCCGCCCCCGACACCGCCGGCACCGACCCGGGCTTCAAGCTGCCCGGCCAGACGGCCACCACGCCGCAGGACAGCCTGCCGAAGACGACGCCCGACACCGCGACGCAGCCCGTCGAGATCGCACCCGGCGGCGCCACCAACACGAGCGCGGCGCCGCTGCGCGACACGGCCGGGCGCGACATGGCCATCGGCGCGGTCGCGTTCGTCGTGCTGCTGGTGATTTACTTCTTCGTGCGGAACGCGTACGTGCACCACCTCGTCGTCAAGCGCGTGGCGCCGTCGTCGGCGGGCAGCGCGGGCTGGCTGCTGTTCGTCGGCATGGGCTTCCTGTCGGCCGCCGTCGTGCTGGCCATCGTCAACGCGAGCAAGTACCTGACGCCCGCCATCACCGGACCGCTGGTCGTCGTCGGCGTCGTCACGCTGGTCGCGGCCTTCTTCGTCGGCCGCCGCTGACCTTTTACAGAGAACACCATGGCAGATTTTCCCGATCCCGCATCGCTCGGCAATAAAGCGGAGCTGAAAGTCGACCTGCGCCCGACCTTGTTCATCGGCGCCGGCGGCACCGGCATGGAAGTCATGATGCGCATCCGCCGCCGCATCCTCGCGGCCGTGTGGAACCGCCGGCATCCGACCCGCGTCGAATCCATTGCCGACTTCCCCGTCGCGCGCTTTCTCCACTTCGACCTCGATGCGAACGCCGTCATCGACGAGGGCAAGTCGCAGCGCACCGACCCGTGGTTCGAGCTGGTCAAACTGTCCGATGAAGAACGCCTCGTCGAACCGCTCGACCTGCCGCAGTACCACGAATCGGACGACAGCCTCGCGCGCTTCCCGCTCATCGAAAACTGGATGCCGCTGCGCCCGAAAAAGCTGCGCTCGCTGGGCATCGACCCGTCCAAGGGCGCAGGCCAGATCCGCGCGCTGGCGCGCTTGTACCTGTTCGATAAATATCCCAAGCTCCGTGGCCGCATCAAGGGCGCGCTGAACTTCCTGAGCAGTAACGCAGGCATCGAGCGCAAGGAGAATTACCAGCGCCTCGGCCTGCAGGTCGACACCTCCAAGTTCCGCATCGTCGTCATCGCGTCGAACGCGGGCGGCACGGGCGCGGGCAGCGCCATCGACCTGGGCTGGATCGCGAAAGCCGTCGCGCGCCAGGAAGTGTCGGACAGCCAGGTCGACCTCGTGATGTTCCTGCCGTCCGGCTACGCGAAGGCGAACAAGGAGCGCACCGAGGCGAACGCGTACGCCACCATGATGGAGCTGGAGACGGGCATGCGCGACATGAACGCGCGCGTGCAGTGGATGGAACCGGACAGCATCGTCGGCCGCGGCACGCCGTTCGACGACGTGTACTTCGTCGATACGGCGAACCTCGCGAACAAGGCGACGCAGGACGTGAAGGACGTGTATCAGATGGTGGCCGACACGCTGTTCGAGGACTTCGCGTCGGCCGATTTCGCCAACCGCAAGCGCTCCGTCGCCGTCAACCAGCAGCAGCACAAGCTCGGACCGTACAACCCGCGCGTGCCGGAGCAGCGCTTCGGCGACATGCGCCTGTCGTACTCGAAGGTCTATTCCGCGTTCGGCCAGGCCGTGCTCGACACGCAGCAAAGCCTGCGCGAAGACATCCGCGCCTACGAGCTGGCGGCGCTGATGGTGAAGGCATTCTTCGGCCTCGTCGCCGTCGACGGCACGGCTGCACGGCGCGCCACCGACCAGGAACGCGATGCCTTCATGCGCGAGCAGATGGGCATGGCCGAGCACCCGTTCACGGAATTCCCCGATTTTAAAAAGGGCACCGTCGACGTCACGCCGTTCCCGGAATACGCGCTGACGGACATGCTCCTGCTGGACAAGGACCAGCGCTCGCTGCTGGAGCGCGTCGAGAGCAAGGTGCAGCTGGAGATGGACCGCATCATGGCGTCGTACGACCTCAAGTTGTGGCGCGAGAAGGTGGTCGAACTGCTGCCGAACCTGGAGCGCGACGCCATCCGCGAAGCCGGCGCCACGGCCGAGACGAGCGAGGACCGCATCAAGAGACATACGGGCGAGCTGCTCGCCCAGCTGCGCCTGAACGTGCGCGGCCGGCTGTACATGCTGCTGGACGACCGCAAGCAGGGCGGCCTCGAATTCGTGCTGTCGCTGCTGGAGCAGGTGAAGGCGCGGCTCGCGCAGCGCGACCTGGCCAACGTCCAGCGCAACGGCAAGCGGTACCGCGACGTGCGCGACGCGCTGCGCACGCGCCAGGTCGAGGAATCGCTGAACCACCTGACGCAGGCCGCGGGCCGCCTGTTCGGCAAGGATGCGCAGGCGCGCGAGATCATGAACCACCTGAAGCGCGACATCGCCGACTACCTGCGCTTCCACCTGCTCGCGGTCGCGGCGGGGCAATCCATCGAGGTGATGCAAAACCTGTCGTCCTGGCTCGGCGAGCCGCAGGCGCCGGATGAACACGGCCAGGTGCGCTGGAGCGGCGTGGCCGGCGAATTCCAGGAAGGGCGGCGCAACGTGGGCGCGATGCTGGCGGCCGTCGACCAGCGCATCGGCCAGCTCCGCGCCGACGCGCGCCAGGAGCACGCCACCTATCTCAAGCTGGCGAGCGACGTGCTGCCGGAACCCGTCCGGCTGACGGGCGACGTGAGCGCGTGGAGCGAAGAGGTGCTGCTGGAATTCGGCGGCTCCGCGCGGCTGTTCCCGCAACTGGGCGACGAGAGACTGCGTTCCGATCTGCTGCTGAAACTGTTCCGGCGCGCGCAGCTGCAGCTGTCGGGCGAGCAGGCCGTCGCCGAGCTGCCGGACCCGCTCGTGGAGCGTCTCGGCGCGATGTCGCCGCAGGAACGGCACCGCATCTTCTCCGAATGGATCAAGAGCGCCATGCCGTGGATTAACGCACGCTTCTCGGCCGAGTTCACGCCCAGTGCCGACCAGTTCAAGTGCTTCATCGGCGTGGGCGACCCGGCCGCGTGGCGCAGGCTGGAGCCGGAAATCCGCGCCGCCGTGCCCACCGGCTTCTTCCACGGCGACCTCGTGTCCGTCGTGAACACGGGCGTGCCGGGACGGGCCGTGTGCTACATCGAGCTGTCCGGCTACCCGATGACGGTGCTGCGCGGCCTGCCGACGTGGCGCGCCAGCTACCAGATCGAGAACCCCAAGATCCCCACGCACCTGCACTTCGATTCGACGCGCTTCCGCCACCCGATCTCGCCGTCGATGGACGAGCTGAATCGCCTGGCCGACGACTACGAATTCTTCCTGGCTGCCGTCGCGCTGGGCGTACTGCGCCGCAAGCAGGACGCGGGCGACCGCGAGGCCGCGTTCCAGCCGCGCGGGCAATACCTGTTCGAGGTCGAGCAGGGATCGGGAGAGTGGCTCCAGATCGGCAACGAGTACGCGATCCGCTCCAACGGTCTGCCGCCCTACTACCGCGAGCAGGTGATCGCGGCGACGCGCCAGCGCCTGGCCGCGATGGGTCCGCACCAGCTGGCGTTGCTGGCCGCGCTGATGCGTCACTACCAGTTGCGCGTGTACGAGCCGAAGCTGGAGGTGGACGAGACGGGCGCGCAACTGCCGTCGCCGTCGCTGCCGTACATCACGGCGCGGCGCCTGTACGACCAGTGGATGCGGCGTGCCGTCGGCATCGATCCGCAGCTGTCGCCGGCGCAGGTGGAAGCGGCGCTCGCGCAGCTGGACACGTGGACGGAACCCGTGCCCGATTCCGCCTCCGACGCGTACGCGTGGGAAGTCGAGCGGCCCACCGACAAGCGCGTGATCCGGCCCGAGTTCCTGTCGGCCGACGCGCGCGCCGCGCAGGCGCTGGAACGCCGCGCCGCCGCACCCGTCATGCCGTCGGCGCAGTACGCACCGGCTGCACCCACCGTCGTCGCACCGACGCCCGGTGCACCGGACGCGGTGCCGGCACCGAGCCTCGGATCGGCCGCCTACGTCGTCGGCGCCACACCGATCCCTGCGCGCTACAAGCTGTTCGTCGGCGGCACGCAGCGCGGACCGTTCGCGCTGGACGAGGTCGTGCAGCAGCTCGCGCGCGGCGAGATCGATACCGGTACGCGCATCTGGAACATGCAGTGGAATCCGCGCGCGGACAAGTGGAAAACAGTCGGCGACATTCCGGAACTGATGGCGGCCGCCGGCGCCGCGATTCCCGATCCGGACGACGACGGCATCCCGGACCCGGAATAAGGACGCACCGTGCAGGACGAAGCAATCTACCGCTGCATCAACGCCGCCTGCGCGCGCGGCATGCCGCGCCGCGTGAATTACTGTCCGTATTGCGGGACGGCCCAGCAGGCAGGCGCACGGCCGCTACCGCAGGATGATGAACGCGTACGCCGCGATGCCTCTGTCGCCGCTGCCGCGACGGCCGGGGCGGAGGCGGTGGCCGGATTGTCGGGCTGGTCGGATGCGCCGGACACCGTGCAGGAAGCACCGCCGCCGCCGAAACCGACACCTTCCGCGACAGCCTTCGGCCGCAGCGGCCGCCCGGTCGAGGCCAACACCGCGCCGCCGCCGGAGCGGGGCCGCGGCATTCCGTGGTCGCCGCACCCGACGCCGCCGCCGCCACCGAAGCCGGCCGGTCGCCAGCCGATCCGCCTGCGTTGGTGGATCGTCGCGCTGGCCGTGCTGTGGGGCGTGTGGCTGTGGGCCAAACCGTCGGCGAAGAAGATCGACAAGCGCATCGACGGCGCCATCGTGCTGGCCCAGGCCTGCCAGGGCAAGCAGGCGCAGGACGAACTGATCGCGCTGCGCAGCAGCCGCGCCACGCCGCAGCAGCTGGAGCGGCTGCAGCGCGGACTGAACGAGGCGTCCAGCGCGTGCACGCGCAAGCGCCAGCGCGCGAGCGCGTGGGCGGAGGCGCGCGGCCCGATCGAATCGGCGCTGGCCTCCGGCAGCGTCGAGCGGGCGCGTGCCCGCCTGCAGGCGTTCACGAAGCGCTGGGGCGAAGACGACAACACGCGCGCGCTCAAGGCGCGCATCGATGCCGCGCGCGCGGAGCATCCGCTGGCGATCCCGCCAGACGCGTGAAGCCGTCGTTACTCCACGCTTCGCTGCCCACGCCGTGGCGAACGAAGAACAAACCGTCCGGATCGTACTTGTGCTTGACCTGCGCGAGGCGCGGATAGTTGGCGCCCCAGAAGGCATCCTGCCAGTTGGACTGGAAGTAATCGCTTTCGGAGACATACGCGCCGGCACGGGGCGCGACGGCCAGCAGCGCATCCATCGCCCGGCCGATCGCCTGCGCGCGGACACGCCCGCGGACCGCGTCGACGGCGCCGCCGGGCATGCCGGGGAAGCGCGGCCCGTCGCCGCCCGCGATGATCGCCAGCGCGAAGGCGTCCAGCACGGCGGGGTTGGTCGCGGTGTCGCGCGCCGCGTCGATGTCCGCCTGCGGCGCGCCGGCCAGTCCCTTGTTGAAGTGCAAGCCCACGCTCCAGTGCCGGCTTGCCTGGAACAACGCATCGGCGAGGCTGGCCTGGCGCTTCGGATCGAGCAGCCCGGCCGGCAGCCACGCGGATTTGTAGCCGTGGATGAACCAGCCTTCCTGCTCGGTGTCGCCTTTCCAGATCACGTGGTGCGCGGGCGCGCCTGGTCGCGGATCGGCGGCCATGAAGCCGGGCGCATGCTCGCGGAAGAACGCGGCGTCCCACATGTGCCGTGCGGGCAGGGCCAGCACCTGGAACGGCTTGTCGAACGTGTAGCCGGGGCGGCTGCGCAGCCAGTCGAGCAGCGGCGCCCACGTGCGCGCGGCGCCGGCGTCGTCGAGATCCTGGAAGACCATCGAGACGTCGACGGTGTTGTCGCCGTGGATGCCGATCTGCTCGCCCCAGTGCGGATTGAACAGGTCGCGCGCATAAAACTCGACCAGCTTGCCGACCAGCGCGCGGAACGCGGTATCGTCGGCCGCGCGCACCTTGCAGAACACGGCGCCGAACATGGCCGGCAGCTCGCGCGTGCGCAAGGTGAGGCGGGTGACGATGCCGACGCTGCCGCCACCGCCGCCTTTCAGCGCCCAGAACAGGTCCGCGTTCGTGCACGCGTTGGCGATGCGGACCTGGCCGTCGGCCGTCACGACTTCCGCCTCCAGCAGGCCCGCCGCCGCCGTGCCGTAGCGCTTGGAAAAGCTGCCGAAGCCGCCGCTCTGCACGAGCCCCGCCACGCCGACGGTCGTGCAGCCGCCGCCCTGCACGTAGCGGCCGGCGCGCGTCGTGACGGCGTCGTACGCGTCGATCCACATGGCGCCAGCGCCCACCGTAACGGCCGGCTGCGGCGCGGCGCCGCAGTTGCGCGCGACGAAGGCGGGTTCCAGGTGCACGTCGTTCATGTGCCTTGTCCAGACGAGCAGCGCATCCGGCGCGCTCGAGGTGCCCTGGTAACTGTGGCCGCCGCCCTTGACGACGAGGCGCAGGTCGTGGGTGCGCGCGAAATCGACGGCCGCGACGACGTCCGCCGTCGTGCGCGCCGCGACGGCGTATGCGCTGGGCTGCGAGGACCACGCGTCCAGCCAGCCGCTCGTGTGCGTGAAGTTCGGCTGGTCGCCCACGTCGAAGCCGTTTTTCAGGCGGGCGAGGGCGGCCGCACACGCCGGCGACTCCGCGCCGGCGGCGCAGCCGGCGAACGGCGCGTCGAGCTTCACGAGGCGGCCGCTCACGCTGCGTTTCAGGTCGTCCCACGCGGTGGCGTACGGCCAGAGCGGATCGCCCGGCCGCACGCGCCGGCGCAGCGGTGCGGCCGTCGTCATGCCTGCGAATGCGAACGGCAGCGTCGCCGCCGCCTTGAGAAGGAATCGTCGTTTCATCGTGTCTCCCGGCTGGATCGAATGCCCGTCAGGCTACGCCGGCGGGTGCGCGCGGGCGAGCGGAATGTGGCGAGCCGGGAGACGGAAGGGGCGAGCCGGATTCAGGCCGCGGCCTTCGGCAGTCCGAACACGAGATCGAACGCCCAGTTGAACGCGAAGCTGTAGAGGACGAAGAACACGACGAGGCCGATGTCGAGCAGGAAGGCGTCGACGAGAGACGTGTCCAGCGCCCACGCGAACATCGGCACGATCGCGAGCACGAGGCCGCCCTCGAAGCCGATGGCGTGGACGACGCGGCGCGTAAGGCTCCGGCCGCGCCTGGCCTGACGCGCTTCCCACGCTTCGAACAGCGTGTTGTAGACGAGGTTCCAGGCGACGGCCGTCGCCGACGCGAGGATGGCGGCGACGCCGGCGGCGCCCGCATCGTGGTCCGCGAGGCCGGCCAGTCCGGCCGTCGTGCTCGCGATGGCGATGGCTTCGTACAGTGTGACGTAGACGATCTTGCGTTTGATGCCTTGCATGGTTTTGCTCTTTCGAATCCCGATGGCGTCAGGATATGTCGGTCGAGTTGATGTATAAAGTCAGAATCTTTCAACTTTATTGACAGGTCATGGCGTTCACCAGCGACAGCGTGCGCATCTTCCTGGCCGTGCTCGACCATGGTTCCTTCTCGGCGGCCGCCCGCGCGCTGGGACGGGTGCCGTCGGCCGTCAGCATGGCCATTGCCCAGCTCGAGGCGGAGCTGGATCTGGCGTTGTTCGACCGCTCCGGACGCGACCCGCGCCCGACGGACGCCGCGCGGGCGCTGGAGCCGCGCGCGCGCCACGTCGCCAGCGAAATGCGGCGGCTGCAGGCGGACGCGCTCGCGCTGCACGGCGGGCTGGAACGGCGGCTGACATTGGCCGTCGTGCCGGAACTGATCGCGGGCCGCTGGAGCGCGCCGCTGGCCGTGCTGGCGCGCGAATTCCCGTCGCTCGAAGTGGAAGTGCTGTCGGCGCCGCAGGCGGATGCGCTGCGCCTGCTGCACGACGGGAGCGTGCAGCTTGCCCTCGTGTTCGAGCGCGAGCGGCTGGACGACCGCGAGGCGTTCCAGGAAGTGGGCAGCGAGCTGCTCGTCGCGGTGGCGGCGCCCGGCCATCCGCTGCTGACGGGCGGCGCGCCGCGGCTGGAAGACCTGATCGACCAGCGCCAGATCGTCGTCGCGGGCCGCGATGGCGCGGGCAGGGACCCGCGCTTCGTGCATGCCCGCGACGTGTGGCGCGTGGATAGCTACCTCGCTACCCTGAACCTCGTACAGGCAGGACTCGGCTGGGCGTATCTGCCGCGCGCGCTCGCGCAGCCGCTGGTGGCGGCCGGGAGCCTCGTGGAGATCGGCTTCGACAATATCAGCAATGCGCTGCGCCTGTGGGTCGACGTCGTGTGGTCGCGCGAGCGGCCGCTGGGCCTGGGCGCGCGGCGCTACGTCGAGCTGATGCGCGAGGACTGGCGGATGTCATAGCCGGTCACATTGCATCCCTATCGTGTTGCGATTTCCATCACGAACGAAGGGACACACAGATGATCGGATCGAACGGCCGGAGCCTGGGCGTCATCGCGCTTGCCAGCCTGCTCGCGAGCTGCGGCTCCACGCGCATCGACGAGGCGACGAAGGACGACTACGTGAAATACGCGTGGGTCGCGATGGGCGACGGCGGCAAGCCGGTCGCGCGCGCGGCCACGACCTATGGCACGTGCCCGGTGATCACGGTCGACGGCGCCGATACGCGCATGACCCTGCGCGCCGCCACGGCCGCGAAGCTGCAGCCGGATCTCGTGATGCACATCGGCGATTACCACTACCGCGAGAATGCCTGCCCGTCCGACATCGCCGGCTGCAAGGACAGCCCGTGGGGTTATGGCTGGGACACGTGGGAAGCGGACCTGTTCAAGCCGGCCGCGCCGCTGCTGGCCGCGGCGCCGTGGATCGTCGTGCGCGGCAACCACGAGGAGTGCGCGCGCGCCGGCCAGGGTTGGTTCCGCCTGCTCGACACGCAGGCCTACAGCGCGAAGCGAACCTGCGACGATCCGGCCAACGACGCCGTCGTCGCGTTCCTGCGCACGTTGACGGATGCGCCGTTCGAGGACGCGGCGCGGCGCAAGGATCGTCAGATGTCCGGCACGGGGTTGGTGCCGGCCACCGGCGCATACGCCTTGCCGTCGAAGCGGTAGCGGACGGTCTGGTTGACGGTCGGCTTCCGGTGCTCGACCGGTTTGCCGTCCTGGTCTTCGCTGGTCGTGTAGCGCTTGTCCGTGAAGTCGACGAGGAGGTCGCGGTAGCCGTCGGGCTGGACGTCGGCGGCGAGGCGAATGCGACCCTCGACGTTCCAGCACGCCTTCGTCTCCGGCGTGCAGGCGCTGTCGTTACTGCTGCCTACCTTGAACTGGCCCCGGTGCGGCACGCCGTTGCCGATCTCGAAGACATCGGCAAGATCGATCGAATAGCCTTGTCCCATGTCGCCCCGGGACATGATGAAGCCGGGCCGGCTGGCGCCGAGTGCGGCCCAGGTGACGCTTCCGATGTGGCCGTACGAACCGAGTCGGGCGACGCTGTCGTGGCGCTGGACGACGGTCCACCCGTTCTTCGCGCGGCGCAGCAGGTAGACGTTCAGGATGCCCGACGTGCCGTGCGAGGCGTTTTCGTTGCCGTCCTCACCGGTCGGTGTGCCGCCGACGATCGCGGCCACGCGGCCGTCCGGTAACGTGGCGGCGGAAACGAACGTCATCACGACCCCGGTGTCGTCGCCGTCGACCTTGACCGTGGCGAGCACGATGCGGACGGGGAGGTTGTCATCATGGCGTGCTACTTCATTTGCGTTGAAAGGTATATATTTTGCAATAAAGGAGGACACAATATGAATCGGACATTCATTTGCGGCGCGTTGCTGGCGGCGGGTCTCCTGACCGGGTGCAACCGTGGTACGGACGGCGTGGGCCCTGCCCAGCAGGCCGGCAAGGCCATCGACGACGCGGGCGCCCGCGCGCAGGCGAGGGTCGAGGAGGCCGGCGCCCGCGTGCAGGACAAGCTCGACCACGTGAACGACAAGATCGAGCGGATCAACGAGAAGGTCGAGGACAAGGTCCAGGCCCAGGTCCAGAAGGCCGACGAGGCCGTGCGCGAGGCGCGCGAAGGCGCGAAGGAAGCGACGGAGCGGGTCGGCGAAAAGGTCGAAGAGGCCGGAGAGAAGATGCAGCAGGCGGCGAAGTAACGCGCAGCGTTACGACGCCATTCTTAATTCCGGCACGTGCGCCGTCACGATCGACAGATCGACGAGCCCCGCGCGCCATGCCTGCTCGATGTCGTGTTCGACCTCGTCCAGCGCCGCCGGATCGAGGCCGGACACGCCGCGCACGCCATACGCGCGGTTGCGGCCGTGGCCCTTGGCCAGGTACAGCGCCATGTCGACGATGTTGATCGCGCGTTCCCACGAGATGGGAGTGTCCGGCACGAGCGGGAACGGCGCGAAGCCGATCGACACGTTCACCGACAGACGCGTGCCCTGGTAGTCGATCGCGCGTGCCGGGATGCCGGCCAGCAGGCGGCGCGCCACTTCGTCGAGGCTGTTCCTCGGCACGGCCGGCAGGAAGGCGAGGAATTCCTCGCCGCCCCAGCGCACGATCATGTCGGTCTCGCGCAGGATCTCGCGCAGCGCCTCCGCGATCTCGCGCAGCACGGCGTCGCCGGCGCCGTGGCCGTACGTGTCGTTGATGTGCTTGAAGTGGTCGACGTCGAGCAGGAACATGGCGCTGACCATGTCCTCGCCGCTCGTGCCCGCACCCCTGCGCTCGATCTCCTGGTGCGAGCGCATGAATTCCTGGAAGTGGCGGCGGTTGTACAGGGCCGTCAGCGGGTCGCGCGCGCTCTGCTGCTTGAGCTCCTGGTTCTTTTCCTCGAGCTGGGCGTTGGCGTGCCGCACCTTGCGGTACAGGATGCCGACGATGACCGACGCGAGCGCGAACACGAGCGCCAGCAGCCACCAGACGCGCTGCTGCAGGCGGCGGTTGTCGATCTCGGTCGACTTGACCTGGTTTTCCTGGCGCAGCATCTCGATCTGGCGCTGGCGCTTGTCGGCCTCGTATTTTTCCTGCAGCTCCATCATCGCCTTCTGGCGGCGCGTCTCGAACAATTCGTTCGACAGCGCGCGCTCGCGGTGATACGCGGCCAGCGCGCCGGGCAGGTCGCCGGCGCGTTCCAGCGCGTCGCCGTATTCGACGAGGACGCCCTGCTGGTCGGGCTTGTTGCCCGAGCGCTGGTACCAGTCCATGCCCTGTTCGATGTGCTTCTTGCCCTCGGCCAGGCGGCCCATGCCGAGGTAGGCCTGGCCCACGTTGACGCGGGCCGTGGCGGCGAGAGCGTCGTCGTGCAGCTTCTGCGCCTGCTCCAGCGCCTGCAGGGCGTATGCGAGCGCGCGGCGCCAGTCCTGCTGCTTCAGGTACGAGTCGGCCAGGTTGACGAGCGTGTTGGCGATCATCGCGTCGGCGCCGATGCGGCGCTCCAGCGTGAGCGCCGACAGCAAAGCCTTCGTGCCCCGCTCCATGTCGCCGCTGTTGACGGCCAGGATGTATTCCGTCGTCTTGAAGATGGCCAGGCGGCCCGGCGAATCGATGGCTTCCGCCAGCTGTTCCGCCTCGACGATCGCCTCGAATCCCTTGTCGAATTCGCGCATCTGGTTGTACAGGTAGGCCAGCGACTTGAGCGCGACGGCCAGCTGCAGCTTGTCGTCCGTCTGGCGCGCGAGCGTCACGGCGCCCTGCATCTTCGTCAGCGCGACGGGGAAGTTGCCTTCCTCGGCGTACGACTCGCCCGACGAGATCAGCGACAGGATGCGCAGGTCGACGTCGGGACTGTTGGCGGCGAGGCGTTCCGCTTCCCAGACCAGCTGGTGCGACTGGCCCATCTCGTTCAGGCCGAACACGGCATAGGCCTTGGACAGCAGGGCGCGCGCGACGAGGCTGTCGTCGTGCGCCGCGCGGCCGAGCTGCAGCGCCTGTTCGCACAGCTGGACGGCTTCCTCGTGCTTGCCAAGGCGGTGGCTCAGGTCGCAGGACAGCGTCAGCAGGCGGGCGTGCTCGGCGGGCGTGCCGCGCGCCTGGGCTTCCAGGCCGGCCAGCAGCGGCACGGCGCGCTGGGGCGTGACGCGGATGATTTCGCCGAGTTCGGCATAGCGGGCACGCACGGGCGTCTCCGGGACGGGCATGTCCGGCACGTCGTCGGCCAGCGTGCTTCCGGAAACGAGCAATAGCAGAGCCAGCAGCGCACGGCTGCGTCGGTGCTGCGCTGCACGGTATAGACCTGCCAACATGCCTCCCCGAGGAAGTGTGTAGTCCCTTAATTTAGGACATCTGCATTCGGATTATAGGCTCTTGCAAATGAGAAAGATCAATTAATGGAACGATTATGCGCAAAAGACACAGGTTTCGTAGCCAAAAAGCCGCGCCGTCACAAAAATAGTGTTTAACTAACAAAGTTTCTGCGGCGGCAACGATATCACTGAGGTAAAAAACGCGGTCAAACGCTCAGTTGCTGCAGCAAATACAGCCGCTGGTACAGGCCGCCTTCGATGCGCATCAGGTCGTCGTGGCTGCCGGATTCGCTGATGCGGCCGTGGTTCAGCACGATGATGCGGTCGGCGTCGCGGATCGTCGACAGCCGGTGCGCGATGGCGATGATCGTGACCTGGCCGCGCAGTTCGTCCAGCGCCTGCTGCACGATCTGTTCCGTTTGGCTGTCGATGCGCGACGTGGCCTCGTCCAGCAGCAGGATGCGTGGCCGGCCGGCGAGGGCGCGCGCGATCGCGATCAGCTGCTTCTGGCCGGACGACAGGCGCGAACCGCCTTCGCCCAGCGGCGTGTCGTAGCCTTGCTCGAGCCGCGCAATGAATTCGTGCGCATGCGCGGCGCGCGCGGCCGCCTCGATGGCTGCCTGCGAAAGGCCGCGGCCCATGTCGATGTTCTCGCGCGCCGACGCCGCGAGCAGGAACGGATCCTGCGGCACGAGGTCGACCTCGGCGCGGAAGCGCTCGTTGCCGATCGTCGCCAGCGGCTCGCCGAACAGCGTGATGGTGCCGTGCTCGAAGGTGTAGTAACGCAGCAGCAGCGACAGCAGGGTCGACTTGCCGCTGCCCGTGTGGCCGACGATGCCGAAGAAGGCGCCCTGCGGGATGTCCAGCGACAGGTCGTGCAGCACGGTCTGGCCTTCCACGTAGCCGAACGAGAGGTCGCGCACGCGCACGGCCGGCACGTCGGCCGCCACGAGCCTGCGTTCGGACGTGACGCGTCCGGCCTTGTGCTCCGCCGCACCCGCTTCGTCCAGCAGCGCGGCCACGCGCGCCGTCGCGACGACGGCCTGCTGCAGGCCCGAGAACTGCATCGTGATCTGGATGAGCGGCTCGACGACGCGCGCGATGTAGCTGATGAACGCGTACAGCACGCCCACTTCGACGGCATTCATGCTGCGCTGCCCGAAGCTGTAGATGACGACGGCCAGCAGGATCACGTTGAGGAAGTCGAGCGCGGGCCGCAGCAGGAAGGCGTTGGCGCGCAGCTCGGCCACGCGGGCCGTGTAGTGCTGGTCGTTGGTATGGGCGAAGCGCTGGCCGAAGCGGTGCTGCGCATTGTTCGCCTGCAGCACGCTCATGCCGCCGATGGATTCCGCCATCTGGCCATTGATGTCGCTGCGCAGCGCCCGCGCGCGCGTGACCGCGGGGGCGGACAGCCGCTGGTACAGCCACACGATGCCCAGCACCGCGGGCACGAGCGCCAGCACGATCACCATCAGGCGCCAGTCCAGCCACGCCATCGCGATGGAGGTGCCGACGAGGACGATGCTGGAATCGAGGATCACGAATAGCACCTGGATGTACAGCGTCTTGACGGCCTCGGTGTCGTTGGTGACGCGGCTCACGAGCTGCCCCGTGATGGCGCGGTCGAAGAACGCCATCGGCAGCCGCAGCACGTGGCCGTAGACCCATTCGCGCAGGCGCTGCACGGCGCGCATCGCCATGCCGGACAGGCGCACGAGCTGCAAAAAGCGCAGCCACGACGCGGCCATTCCCGTGACGATGACGCCGGCCAGCAGCCACGCCATGCGCGTCCAGTCGAGATGGTGCGGCAGCAGGTGGTCGTCGATCAGCTTCTTGCCCAGCAGGGGACCGACCACTTCCAGCCCGGCCGCGAGGATCAGCCACAGCGTGGCCCAGCCGAGGTGGGCGCGGTCCGGATGGGCGGCGCGGCGCAGCAGGCTTGTCGCCTGGCGCGCCTGCGCCGCAGTTACGCTCTTGTTCGCACTCTTCTTGACGTCTTCAGATGGCATCGAGGCTGGCCTCCAGTTGCTGGTAGCGCCACTGGCTGGCATACCAGCCGTCCAGGGCGAGCAGTTCGTCGTGCGTGCCGCGTTCCACGATGCGGCCTTCGCGCAGCACGACGATCAGGTCCGCGTTCACGACGGCCGACAGGCGGTGGCTCGCGATGATCGCCGACAGTTCGGGGCGTGCGCGGCGCACGTCGTTCAAATGTTCGAGGATGTTCGTTTCCGTGCCCGTGTCGACGGCGGACAGGGCGTCGTCGAGCAGGAGCAGGGCGCTGTCGGCCAGCAGCGCGCGCGCGATCGCCACGCGCTGGCGCTGCCCGCCCGACAGGGTGATGCCCTTTTCGCCGACGGGCGTGTCGTAGCCATCTGGGAAACGGAGGATGTCGTCGTGGATCGCGGCCATCTTCGCGGCCTGCTCGATCTCCGCGCGCGACGCACCGGGGCGGCCCAAGGCGATGTTTTCCGCGATCGATGCGGAGAACAGGAACGATTCCTGCGGCACCCAGCTGATGTGCGCGCGCAGCGTGGCGAGCGTGTACTCGTCGAGTGGGTGGCCGCCCCACGTGACCTTGCCCTGTTGCGGCGTCGCCTGGCGCAGCAGCACGCGCAGCAGGGTCGATTTGCCGGCGCCGGTGGCGCCGACGAGGCCCAGCGTCTTGCCCGGTTCCAGGCGCAGCGAGACGTCGTCCAGTGCGGAGCGCGCGTCGTCGCTGTAATGGAAGCGGACGTGGTCCAGCACGAGCGGGCCGCGCGCGAGCGTCTCCAGCGTGCCGCGGTCGTCGACGGTCAGCGGCGCATCGAGCAGCGGCTGCAGGCGCGCGAGGGCCGCGCGGCCGCGTTCGATCAGCGACAGCACCCAGCCGGCCGCGAACATCGGCCAGATCAGCTGGCCCAGGTACATCGTGAAACTCGTCAGGCTGCCGATCGTGATCTGGCCCTGCCACACGAGATACCCGCCGAGGCCCAGCGTGAGGCCCGTCGCGGCGGTGAGCGTGAGGCCGACGGCCGGTTCGTAGGCCGCTTCCCATTTCTGCGCCGAGAGGCTGGCGTCGGCGGCGCGCGCGGCCAGTTGCGCGAACTGGTCGGCGCTGCGCTGTTCGAGGCCGAGGGCGCGCAGCGTGCGCACGCCGGACAGCGTTTCCTGCACGTGGTCGTTCAGCGCGGAGAAGCGCTTCAGCGAATCCGTGGACGCCGTGTGGATGTGGCTCGAGATGCGCCAGAACGCCAGCGCCATCAGCGGGAACGGGAGCAGGGCGATCGTCGTCAGGCGCCAGTCCACGCCGAGGAACATGATGCCCAGCACCATGACGAGCGTGAGCGTGCCGTCGAAGCCGGCCAGCATCGCTTCGCCGGCGGCCTGCTCGATGGCGTCGATGTCGTTGGTGCCGAGCGCCATCAGGTCGCCCGTGCGCTGGCGCTGGAAGAAGGCCGGGCCTTGCGCCGACAGGCGGTCGTACAGTTTCGTGCGCAGCTCCACGCCGAGCCGGTACGACGCGGAATACAGGCGCAGGCGCCACGCCACGCGCAATCCGTAGATCGCGAGGCCGAGGCCGAGCAGTTGTGCGATCTGGATGAGCAGGTCGTGGCCGCCGAGGCGGTGCGCGGCGAGGCCGTCGATCATCGCGCCGACCTTGCGCGGCACGAGCACGGTGCACAGGGCGACGCCGAACAGCATCACCGCCGACGACGCATAGGAACGCCAGTGCCGGCGCACGAAGCCGCCGATCAGCTTTGCCAAACCCATTGAAGATCCTTTGTTCTTGTTGTTGGTGAGTGAAAAAAAAAAGCGGGCCGAGGCCCGCTAATTTACTAGGTTTGCCGCCTGCTTGCAGGCACCCGTGCTACTGCAATGGAGTTGGTGGGCACGGCGTGCCCACCTGCTTACTTACTTCTTGCGCGGCGTGCGCGACGTCTTGCCGCCGTGGGTCACGACGCGCAGCGGCGGCGTGCTCTCGGTCGGCGTGACCATCGGCAGTTCCACGTGCGGACCCGCTTCCAGCGGCACGGTCGACGCGATCGGATGCCCGGCGGCGGCCGGCTTCGGTGCGACCTTGTTCAGCGCTTTCGCGAGCGGCTTGGCCCTGGCGGGCGGTACCTCGTCGGCGATGGCCGTCTCGACCGGATCGGCAGCCGGGGCTTCCGGTTCCGCGGACACCGCTTCGGTCACGGTGGTCGTGAGCGGTTCGGGTGCCGGAGTTGCGGCTTGCGGCGCAGGTTCGACTGCAGCAACCGCCTGCTTGCCCGCATCCAGCGCCGCTTCGGCCAGCGCGCTGCCGGTATCGGCCGCCGCACGGGCGATCTCGCTGGTCACGGTAGTGGCTTCGGCTGTCGCGATGGCGGCCTGCTCCAGGATCTGCGGGACGGACGCCGGGACGTTCGCCGTCGCGGCGGGCACCAGTTGCAACGGCGCCTGCGTGCTCCAGCTGCGCTCGTGCGTGCCGGCGGCGATGCCCAGCAGCTCGCGGCCGTAGGAGAAGAATTGCTGCCACTGGCCCTGGGCCGTCGAACCGATGGCGATCAGGTCACGCGGATTGGTAATTTCGAGCAATTGCTTGAAGGTTCCCGTGGCTTGTTCGACCGACGCGCGGGAGGTCTTCATGTTGAGCGCAATCAGCTGTTCGGCGCTGTCGAGTGCGCGCTGGCTCAATGCCCGGAACACGTCGAGCTGTGCTTCCCATTGGGACTTGCGGACGGCGGACAACTGTTCGGAGAATGAAGTCATCTGGGTTCCTTGTCTTTCAGGTTGTAACCATTCGGTTTATGACGCACTGCAATAAGTCTAGTGTAAAGGGGTTCATGCGGGATGAAAAGAGAATTCTATGTTGTTTTTGCAAGGAAATCTTGCGGTGCAGCATTGGGGTTTGATATATATCATTGACAGAATAACCATCGTGGTAATCTGATGACGTATCAACCCATCAGGAGTCCCACGCATGGATCTCGTTCTCCGCAACGCCACCCTGGCCGATGGCCGCCGGGTCGACATCGCTATCGCCGGCCGCACCATCGCTGCTGTCGAGCCCGCCTTGCAGCAACGTGGCGCGCGCGAGATCGACGTGGGCGGCGACCTCGTGAGCCCGCCGTTCGTCGACGCCCATTTCCACATGGACGCGACGCTCAGCTATGGCCTGCCGCGCGTGAACGAATCCGGCACCTTGCTGGAAGGCATCGCACTGTGGGGCGAGCTGAAACCGCAGCTGGCGCAGGAGGCGCTCGTCGAACGGGCGTTGCAGTATTGTGACTGGGCCGTGGCGCGGGGCCTGCTGGCGATCCGCACCCACGTCGACGTGTGCGACGACCGCCTGCTGGCCGTGGAAGCGCTGCTCGACGTCAAGCGCCGCGTGGCACCGTATATCGATTTGCAGCTCGTCGCGTTCCCGCAGGACGGCCTGCTGCGCAGCAAGACTGCGTTCGCCAACCTGAAGCGCGCCATCCAGATGGGCGTGGACGTCGTCGGCGGCATCCCGCATTTCGAACGCACGATGGCCGACGGCGCCGAATCCGTGCGCCTGCTGTGCGAATTCGCGGCGGAGCAGGGCCTGATGGTCGACATGCATTGTGACGAAAGCGACGATCCCCTGTCGCGCCATATCGAGACCCTTGCCGCGGAGACTTTGCGCCTGGGCTTGCAAGGCAGGGTCGCCGGCTCGCACCTCACGTCGATGCATTCCATGGACAATTACTACGTGAGCAAGTTGCTGCCGTTGATGGCGGAATCGGGCGTGGCCGCGATCGCGAACCCACTCATCAACATCACCCTGCAGGGCCGCCACGACACGTACCCGAAGCGGCGCGGCATGACGCGCGTGCCGGAATTGCTGGCGGCCGGCGTGCCGGTGGCGTTCGGCCACGATTGCGTGATGGACCCGTGGTACGGCCTCGGTTCCGGCGACATGCTGGAAGTCGCGCACATGGGCCTGCACGTCGCGCAGATGACGGGGCAGGCCGCGATGCGCCAGTGCTTCCAGGCCGTCACGGAGACGCCCGCGCGCATCCTCGGCCTGCAGGGCTATGGCATCGCGCCGGGGTGCCGCGCGGATCTCGTCTGGCTCGACGCGGGCGACCCGGTCGAGGCGATCCGCCTGCGCGCGGCAAGACGGCTCGTGCTGCGCGCCGGCCAGGTCGTCAGCGAGGCGCCGCCCGCGCGCGCGACCCTGCGTCTGCCGGGCCGCCCGGCGACGGTTGATTTCCGGTTGGAACGACTTAAGCGAGCCGGGCAGTAACGGGCGGCACGAAGTCTTTCCTACCTTTATTCAACGGAAATTTTCTACGCCCGGTTACCGGATCGGCAGTCGTGCACGCGAAAGCCAAGGTAGAATCTTGCGCTTTCGATACCATCCGAGCGGGTCACGCAGTGAAAGATATCCAGATTCGTCCAGCCACCGAGACTGATTTCAATGCTATGTGGACCATTTTCCAGGCGCATGCGGCCGAGGGCGAGACCTATGCCCAGGACGCCGGCACGAGCCGGGAAGACACCTACGATTACTGGTTCGCGCCCGAGGCGTCGACCTACGTCGCGGTGCGCGGCGAGGAGCGGATCCTCGGGATGTACAAGCTCCAGCCGAACCACGTGGGACGCGGGGCGCACGTCGCCAATGCGTCGTACATGGTCAGTCCGAATGCGCAGGGTGTCGGCGTGGGACACCTGCTCGGCG
Source organism: uncultured Massilia sp. (assembly GCA_946481275.1). The sequence continues at coordinate 145,198 of CAMLMV010000002.1, read as the reverse complement.
AGCACAGCATCGGCGAGGCCCGGCGCAAGGGCTATCTGGCGATGCAGTTCAACTTCGTCGTCAGCACCAATAATCCCGCGATCCACCTGTGGAAGCGGCTCGGCTTTTCCATCGTCGGCACCCTGCCGAAGGCGTACCGCCATCGCCGGCTCGGCTACGTCGACGCGTACGTGATGTACAAGCTGCTGGAAGACCCCGCGCGCTGGCCGCTGCCGGAAGAAGACTGATGCCGGCGGATATCCTCGCGACCCCGCGCCTGCGCCTGCGCACCGCCGACCTCGACGACGCCGACTTTTATCTCGCGCTCGTCAACGATCCCGGCTTCCTGGAGCACATCGGCGACCGCGGCATCCGCACGCGCGAGGACGCCGTGCAGGCCCTGCTCGACGGCCCCATCGCGATGCAGGCCATGCGCGGCCACTCGCTCTACGTCGTCGAACTGAAGGACGGCGGCGCGCCCATCGGCATGTGCGGCCTGATCAAGCGCGAGACGCTGGACGGCGTCGACATCGGCTACGCGTACCTGGCGCCGTACTGCGGCCGCGGCTATGCGTACGAGGCCGGCATGGCCGTGCTGGCGCTCGCGCCCGCGCTGGGGCTGAACCGCGTGCTGGCCATCACGTCGCCCGACAACCTCGCGTCGAACGGCCTGCTGCGCAAGATGGGCATGCGGTTCGAGCGGTTCGTCCACCTCGTGCCGGGGGATGCCGGCAGCAATCTGTACAGCATGGCATTCGAATAGATCAGATGGCGTTGTCGGATGAATGCGGGCCGGCCGGTTTATCGCGACGCAGTCTGACTTTGAAGAGATTACAGGGCAGTGCCTGGCGTAATCAGGTCGTCATGACAGCGTCGCCGGCCCGATACGATTTCGGTGCCGGCACGTCACCCTGCAACTGCTCTGCATGAACGAGGACCGGCGCGACGAAGATGAGTTTGCGCTGCTGATTGCCGCTGCCAAAGGGCTGCATACGAAAATGCCCTCGTCGCCAGTGCGGCGTTACGCCGCCCCCTACCGCGCCTTGCGAAGCGCCCGGCGGCAATGCCTCGGGGCCGACAAGGATGCCGTTGTAGAGTGAGGCTGATCTCCGCAACAGCTTGGCGCGCTTGCGCTCTCCCAGGCGGGCTGCCCGGCGTAGCGTCTCTTCGTATTCCCAACGCATCGTCACGCGCGCGTGCTTCAAGGCCATGTAGAGAAACACACGTACCACGTAGCTGACCGCGGCGTGCATTGACCGATGGATTTCACTCTCGTCCGCCGGCTTGACGTTGCTTAGGATTCCGGCCAACCATTCGCCTACCGTGATGTCCCCGCGATCCGTTTCGCCGAGCAGCGAAACATGGCCGCCATAGCTGTCCTGGCGCTTGCTGATGAAGACGAGTTCCAGCGTCCAGCACTTCTCCTCTGTGTCGCCAGATGAGGCATGCCGGGTCAGGAAACAGAACACTCCGTCGAAGCAGTGATCGGGAGATTGCGGGTCCGGCACTTTCAGATACTGCGTGGCCACTTCGCCGAACCGCAGGTACTGAGCCCGGTAGGGTGGCGCGACCATGCTCATCGGAAGACTGAGATCGACGTCCGAATTCGCCAGCAAAGTCTCCAGTGCCGGAGTAGCCTCGATCACCGTCCCCTCGCTCAAATGGTACTTGAGGTTCGTGCTGACCTGGAACGCTAGCCGTTGGCAATCCTCGACGCTTATCCCCGCAATTAGAGAAGATGAGGAGCGCGTGCATTCCAGCTGCCGGAGTATTTCCTGCCTGATTTGCCAGCATAGTGTTCGGGGAGCCTGCCAAAGGGGCCAGAGTCCAGTGTTCCCGAGCGCATGCGTCCAGGCGCCGAGCGCACCTTGCGCCCGGAACTGTATCGGATAGGGCCTGCCAAAAAGCCGCGTCACGGGACTGTGAACCAGCGCTGGTCCGATGTTGACGAACCCATCTCTCCGTGCCGGTTGCTGCGCAACCGTGCCTATGACCCGCGCTTGTCCGTATTGCTTCAGGTTTTTCGGCATTGCCGAGCTCCTTTAAGAAGACTGTCAGGAAACTTTAGATATGGCACAGGGAAACATGTTGAGACTGATTAAGTTCCTTTTGGCAGCCTCCGGGTAACGTGTTCGCTGAACATTTTTCACTTCGGCCAAGGCCGGACGGGTATCGGGAGGCAATCAATGGGCGAAAGCCAGGAAATCGCGACGGGTGCCGCATGGTCGGCATTCAGCGGCGCATCCCAGCACAACCGGCTTATGCGGCTCGATTTCCCCTTGAATGACGGGCCGCCCGCGATCCTGCTGCCGAACAAGCTGGTCGCTCATGAGGAAGTTTCGCGGTGCTTCCGCTTCGATGTCGAAGTGCTGTCGGACGACGCGCGCATCCCGCTGAAAATGCTGATGGGCCGGATGGTGACGATCTCCCTGGTTCGGGAAGACGGGGCACTACGCTACTTCAACGGCTACATCACCGAATTCCGCTTCCTGCGCAGCGATGGCGGCTTTGCCTTTTACAGGATGGTGCTCGAACCCTGGCTCGCATTCGCACGCCTGCGCAAGAACTGCGTTTCGTTCCACAACAAGAGCGTGCGCGAGATTACCGAGGAAACCCTGCGGCACTACCGTCAGGCCGACTGGCAGCTGTACCCGATCGACGAGTCGAAGCTGACCGTCGCCAACCAGTACAACGAGACCGACTACAACCACCTGCACCGGCGCTGGGAAGCGATCGGCCTCTACTATTGGTACGAGCACAGGTTCGACGGCCACAAGCTCATGATTTCGGATAACAGCTTCCTGGCCGCGCCGATCGACGAGGAAGCGTACGTGATCTCGTTCCATGACAAAGGCGGCTCGCATGAGGACGATGGCATTCACGAGTGGACGGCAATCCGGCGCCTGGGTTCAGGACGGACCACGCTGGCGACTTTCGACTACAAGCACCCAGGGGCGCACCGCGCCGAAACCTCTTCAGCTAACGAACAAGGTGATGTTTTTCCTTACGAGGTCTACGAGGACACCGGCTCCTATGGTTTTCGCTTGCACATCGACGGTGAACAGCTGGCTGCCCGGCGCATGGATGAAGCGGACAAGGACAAACAGTATTTCGAAGCGAAGGGCAACGAACGGTTCGTGCTGCCGGGCCGTACCTTCAAGCTCGGCGGTCACTTCAGCGCCGAACCGCGTTCGCGCGAGTACGACGCCAAACCGCGCCGCAGTATCGAGAACCGTAACTACCTGATCCTATCGGCCGATCATGAGGTATCGAATAATTACCAGGCGGGCGTGGGCGCACCCTCGCGCTACGAGAATCGCTTTACTTGTATCCGCCAGGAGATCCGCTGGCGGCCAGGACGCAACTTCAACAGCGAACCGGCTATCTACATGGGGCTGCACACGGCGATTGTGGTTGGCCCAGCCGGTGCCGACATCCATACGGACGGTTATGGGCGGGTGAAGCTGCAGTTTCACTGGGACCGGCTAGGTGACTACAATGAGATGAGCTCGCCATGGATTCGAGTAATGACCCCGGCAGCGGGGAGCCAGTTCGGACAGATCCGATTGCCCCGCGTTGGTGAGGAAGTGGCCGTTGTGTACGCGAATGGGAATATTGACCATCCGCTCATACTTGGAGCGCTCTACAACCAAACCCACCTGCCGCCGTGGTCCCTGCCGGAGCAGCAGTCTCTCGCCGGCCTTCGCAGCCGGGAACTGGGCGGCGGGATGCGCGGCAACCACCTCGTGCTTGACGACACGCCAGATAAAATCCAAGCACAGCTGAAAAGCGACCATCAGTGCAGTCAACTGTCGCTCGGCCACATTACACGCATCGAGGACAATGCTGGCCGCAAGGATTTGCGCGGGGAAGGCTGGGAGCTACGCACCGACGGGCATGGTGTGGCGCGCGCAGCCAAGGGCCTGTTGATCACGACCGAAGTGCGGCAAGCCGGGCGCGGGCCAATGAAGGACATGGGCGAAACGGCAAACCGGCTGGTCGCCGCGCACAAGCTGCACGATGACCAGGCGACCGCCGCACTGCAGGGCCTGGCGCAGGAAAGCGGACAGCAGCACGACGTTGCCGATTCGCTGAAGGCGCAAAACTACGCGGTACGCGGCGCCGGCAATCAGTTTCCTGAGCTTTCTGAACCCCACCTCGTCCTTGCCAGCCCGGCCGGAATCGAGACGACCTCGGCACAATCGACCCATATCGCCAGCGCCGAGCACACGGCGTTGACGGCTGGGCGCAACCTCTCGATCGTAACGGGCGACAGCCTGTTCGCGAGTATCAAGCAAACGTTCCGCTTGTTCGTCCACAAGGCGGGCATGAAGCTGGTTGCGGCGGCCGGCAAGATCACCGTGCAGGCACATGACGACGACATCCAGCTCATCGCCAACAAAGTCCTGTCCCTGATCAGCCAAACCGATTGGATCGACCTGAAAGGAAAAAAAGGCGTGCGGCTGCATGGTCCCGAGTGCATGGTCGAGATCACCGACCGCATGCAGGTCTTCGCGCCCAAGCCAGCGCTATTCCACGGCAACCTCGAAACCCTCGCGCCCCGGAATCGGCCGCAACCGTCGACGGAGCACAAGGTCACCATTACGGAACCGAAGACGCCGGAAGATCCGAAGCAGCTGCTGTTCATGCTGCAAACCCATCCCGAAAGCGGACGCCCGTTTGCGAACGTCCCTTACACCCTCTACAAGAACGGCAGTCAGGTCGACGAAGGTATCACCGACGACCTCGGACGTATCGCCATCGAGCATACGGGCGGGACACCGGGTTATACGGTCGAGCTGGCGAATGGCGAAAAATTCGATCTCAAGGCTTGGACGAAGTTCGATCCCGAGGATAAAGCCTTGCACAGTGAGCAGATGCTGTCGAACCAGGGAGCGCGCTCGCTCGATGGTTCGACAGACGGGCGTACGCATTCCTGAATTGGCAGCGAACTGAACAGGAGATCTCATGGGCTCTGAAAACTATCTGCGAACCGAAACGGTTCACATCGACGAAGTCAGCTGCAATGCGACAAGCACCATCCAGTGGTTTGCGGAGAACAAGAACAAGAAGGGGAGTGCCACCCATCCCATTACGCACAATAACAAGCTCAGTCTCCATATCTGTGGCAAGGAAGGCTTCGCCGCCATCGCCAAGGACATTCAGGAAGCGAAAGGCAGCATCGACCTGGTGTGCTGGGGCTTCGACCCTGGAATGGAACTGGTGCGAAATGGATACAACTGGCCGCGGGCCGAAACGTATGGCGATCTCTTGATTGCAGCGGGACGACGGGGCGTGCAGGTGCGGCTATTGGTCTGGTACAGCTATTCCGGCGGCAAGAAGCAGAAGCATATGCCGGGGCATACCCATGGGACGAGTCCTTGGCGCATCCTGGACAGTGATGTGGAAGTCCAGCAAATCGATTCCAAGCGCAGCCTGCAACTGATACACAAGCATGCCCGGGATAATCGCCACAAGAAGGAATGGAACCTTTCAGGTGACAAGTTCGCGGCCATGGCCAGGGAGGAGTATTGCTGCAGCTGGTACAAAGCGGCATTCGCCGGCCGGCTGCAGGGCATCACCATTCGCACGCGTGACGGCGATGCCGGCAGCATTGCAAAGTCGCTTGGCCAAGAGACGAGAAAGCCCGATGCCATCGAGTACGGGTTGGAGGTAGGCGCCGGGACCCATCATCAAAAGCCAGTCCTGATCGACTTCGCCTATAACGACGGCAAGAAAGCAGTCGCTTACGTCATGGGCCTGAACTCCGTGACCGACTATTGGGACACTCCCGAACATGGCGTCGAGAATCCGTTGCGAGAACAAGGCGCCGCCAAGACGAAACAGGAGCGTGCACAGGGCGTCAAGGACGCTTTCGACTTCGAGACCTTGAAGCCCTACCGCGACTACGCCTGCCGCATCGAAGGCGGCGGGGCACTGATACCGATCCATGAGAATTTCGAGCGGGCCTGGGCGCGCGCGGCTGGCGATACGAAGGCCAGCCAATATACGTGCGACAAGCCACCGTCCGCCCTGCTGCGCAAAGCCGCAAGCGGCGACTCGACGGTGCAGATCGTCAGGACCCAGCCCGAGGAACAAGACTTCACGATCAAGGACATCTACTTCAACGCGACCCGCGTGGCCGCTGCGGGGACGGGCTATCTGTACATGGAAAATCAATATTTCCAGTACCAGGACTGGGCCGAGCACCTGCTGGCGATCCGGAAAAACGTGATCGCCGGGTGGAAGCGCAACTGCGCAAAGATCGGCAAGGGCACCGAGGACTTGCCGGTCATGCACGTCTTCGTCGTCATTCCCGCACCTGAAATGGCGCAGATGATTCCCCGCACCTACGACACTCTGGCGACGCTGGGCCAGCAGGGCGGCATGACCGGCCAGGTCAAGATGATCGAACAGGCCAATGCACAGCCGAAGCAGGCGCTTTTCGGGGATGCGGTAGACAGGCGGGCGACTATGAGTACGACGCAAGCGCTATCCGATGTCGTTGTGGCGGCAAACAGGATCGACAAGCCTTCCGAACTGATTCTCAAGGCGACATTCGGCCTCCGCGTATGCGTCGCCGTGCTCAACGCCTGCGAATTCAACCAGGCGCTTCGCCAGTGGCGCTACCGCGAAATCTACATCCATTCGAAGCTGCTGCTGGTCGACGACGGCTTTTTCACGCTCGGCAGCGCCAACCTGAACCAGCGCAGCATGGCGGTGGACAGCGAGATCAACCTGGCCACGAATGACCCGCGCCATGCGACCGCCCTGCGAAAACGAATTTGGGCACAACTCGCCACTCAAGAAAATAGCGGTGGAAATGCTACGCCACAGGAGATCGAGAAAACCTTCTTTGATTGGGTAAAGCTCATGAAAATAAACAAGGATAGACAGAAATCGCCGTCTACCGCCCCGGTCGACAAACAAATGGAGGGCTTCATTGTCCCGCTGGACGACGGCCGAAGCTCGACCATCCGTTACGGTTGAACCATGCGCACCCTTGCCGCTTCTCCCCTACGGCGTCGCCGAAATTTGGCAACCTTTTTGATAGCTTTCACTTCCCTAGTGGCCTGCAACATGGACAAAACCAAGGTTCTCCCCCATATGCAACCCCTGCCGCCGTTCAACCCGCACATCGCCTCTTTCGAATGCCAGACCGAGGCGAGCAAGGCCCCTCCGATCGACGCCCAGGCCGAGGACTGGTTTCTCGAGGCACGCGCGTTGGAGGATCTAACGTTTTATATCGACGTGGATTACAAGAAGGTCGTCCAACTGACCCGCCAGGCAGCCGAACGGCATCACTGGAAGGCGATGCTGAACCTGGCTAGCTTGTACGTGGAAAAACACGACCCGCCGCACGGCGAGCCCGAGGCGGTAGCCCTGGTGTCTGAGGCCATGGAACTTGGCGTGCCGGCCGCCTACGACAGGATGGGAACCTATTACCTCAACGCCACAGGCGTAAATGGCGATCCCGACCGGGCCTACGCCTTTTTCCAGAAGGCCGCCGCGATGGGTAGCCCGCATTCCATGCACTTCCTGGGGGAGAAGATGGATGCGGGTGCGGACAACCTGAAACCGGGCTACTGGGGCAATATCCCGATTGCGATCAAGATGTTTGAATGTGCTGTGGCCCAGGGGTACGGCCCGGCCGCCGAAGAACTGGAATATATGTACGCCGTGCCAAGGACCCCAGATGGAATGCCACTTGGGCAAAGGACCCCGGAAACCCTCGACCGTGTTATGCGCGCTCTGCACGAAGGCGTGAAGGGCGGCTGCATGAACTGTGCAAACAGCTTGGCTATCGAGTTCGACCATCCCAGCAAGTTGGAAACAATGTTCGTGCCGTTCATCGACAAGGCTCGCGGCCAACGTTACGCCATGTTGCGCAACGCACTCGAGTCCAACCCCGACCGCCGCTTCCCCAACCTCGACAAGATCCTGCCCCTGCCTCCGACACCGTTGCCACCATGGGATGGCAAGCGCGAAAGCCTGCTCGCGGCAGCCATGGCCGTCGTACCCGCGACGGAAGCTCCGGCACCGACCGAAGCCTCGCTCAGGAAGGGGCGCTACTTCCTCGACAGCGCCTATGCCTTCCGGCCTGTAGCGGAAACGACCGCCGCGCTCCAGGCCCCTTTCGCCAGTTACTGGCAGCCTACGGCGCCAAAGGAATCCGCCGAGGTACGCGCCTACCTTTCCACGATTCCACCCGGCCTCTACGGCAGGGGCGAGGCATTCGAACAGCCACGCTACCCGAGCGGCACGGGAAGGGGCGCCATTGCCGGGATCGTCTGGCAGCGCGTGCTTACCGTCCACAACAACGGCGGCGCGGTTGCGCCGCGCACGGCGCTCAGGCTGTCGCGGCAAGTTCCGCGCTTGGCGCCGCCCGTGGAATGTAGCGCGAACAAGGTGTGCCCGATTACGGGCACCTGGCAGCCATGGCTTGTGCCAGGCCATCCGCTGGAACAGGAAGTCAACCAAGCGTGGCGGCAGCGTTGGCTGACCGCAGGACAATCTTTCCCCGATCCAAAGCGGGACTGGATGCTGCCGTTGGACAGTGCCGAGTTGAAGTGGCACCTGCTGGAGGCGGAGAAGCCAACCGCGAAATGACTCACGCCGGCCATGTCGGCTCTGGGCAGCGCACTATGGCGGGTTAGCCATCAATCAGCATCAGGAGGTGATTGAACATGAAGCACGAGGGACGTGGCGTCATTCGATTGAATGACAAGACCGATCACGGTGGCCAGGTTATTTCTGTTTCATCCGGCACCGTCGTAATGGGTACTGAAGCAGCACTTGCCGACGATGTGACCTTCTGCCCCAAATGCAAAGGGAACTTTCCTATTAAGCCGGACGGTGCTGGTGCCAAACACGAGGGCCGGCCGTACGCCTATGACAACGACGTCACCGCGTGCGGCGCGAAGCTACTGTCCTCAATTTAAGCAAGTTGGACTTGATGACGCGTGATCCGTAGTAACGATGACGCCGACAATAACGTTATCACTGCCGCGTCGCGCCCCACGGGAAGAACCACGCCAGCGGCTTGTCCACGCGCGCGGCCCACGACGCCTCGTTGTGGCGCGCCCCTTCGGCCCTGTAGAACATCAGGTCGTCCGTTTCGCGGTAACCCTTGGCCAGCATCGCGTCGCGCATCTTCGTCGTGTCGTCCAGGCCGTCGTCGCGCGTGCCGGCGTCGAGGTAGAACTTCACGGGCACGCGGTCCGGCACCTTCGCCAGCAGCGCCCCGTTGTTCCACCAGAACGAACTGGAGACGCCGGCCGCCTTCGAGAAGATGTCCGGATGGCGCTGCGCGATCAGCACGGAGGCGAGACCGCCCAGCGACGAGCCCATGATCGCCGTCGTGTCCTTGCCGGGCAGCGTGCGGTACGTGCGGTCGACGTACGGCTTCACCGTCTCCACGATGAACGCGTCGTACGCATTCAGCTTGCCGCCGCCGTATTTCGGGTCGCAGCAGGGCGTATATTCGGGGATGCGCTCCGGCGTGTTGTCGATGCCGACGACGATCACCTCGTCCATCACGCCCGTCGCGACGAGGCGGTTGATCGTCTCGTCGATGCCCCACTCCACGCCGTACGATGCCGTCTTCGCATCGAACAGGTTCTGGCCGTCGTGCATGTACAGCACGGGGTAGCGCTTGGCAGCGTTCTCGTTGTAGCTGGGCGGGAGATAGATGCGCAGCGCGCGCTTGTTGCCCAGCTGCGGCGACGCGACATCCTTCACGATCGTCACCTTGCCGAACGGGTGCCCGAAGAACGGGTAGATGTCGAGCGTGCTGCCGGCCGGGAGTTTATAGACGCCGCCGATCGACACCTTGTCCGCGCCCAGCGTGGGCTTCATCTGGACGTCGCCCAGCGCGTCCGGCCACGTGAACGTCCACACGTTCAGCGGACCGGCGTCGAGCTTCGCGGGCACGCCCTGCGACCAGCCGGCGGCGCCCTTGTCGGCGCGGATCTGGATGCCGTCCTTTCCGGCCGCGTAGTGCACGCGCACGGTGGTGGCGTGGGCCTGGGCCAGCATCAGGCAAGCGGCGGCGATTGCGATTCGTTTCATCATTTCGTTCCGTTGGTACGCAGCAGCCGCACGCCGTAGATGTCGAAGCGGTTCGACGGGCCGTCGACGCCGCCGGCCGCGCTGAAGCTGCGGTTGCTGTCCAGATAACTCATGTTGTAGAAGTCGCTCATCTCGATCCGGTACGTCACGTTCGCCTTCAGGCGCGCGGCCAGCGGGGTCGAATACACGGTCGGGGTGTTCGCCTTCTCGATGCGCGCGTGCGGCAGCTGCACGACGCCCTGCGCGACGATCTTGCCCGACTCATCCTTGAGCGCCAGCCATTTTACGCCACCGCTGATGCCCAGGTTGATCTGGTTGGCGCCGTTGTGATAGCGGACCTGCACGGCGTAGTCGCCGGCTTGCGGGACGCGCACGTCGCGCACGGTGAAGCGGTCGCCCGGCTGGCCCCAGTTCGCGAGATGCGGTTCGGCGAAACGCGCGTTGGCCGGCGCGATGGCGCTGCTTGCCTGCACGCGCGGATCGGTCGCGGCGATCGCCACGCCGGAGCCTGCGCAGCGGGGCACGCTGTGGTGGCTGCGGTTGCCCGACGCCGTGTACTGCGCTTCGACGGCGTAGCAGGCCGCGGGGCTTTTCTCCGTGTCGGTCCACGCGCCGGCCTGCACCTTCGATGCAACCAGCTTGCCGTCGCGGTAGACGTTGTACGTGATGCCGGTCTGCCGGTCGGCCGGCGCGATCGTCACCGTCGTCGTCCCGCCCGCGCGCGCGACGCCGTCGATGCGCGGTTCGCGCGGCCCGAACACGGCCGGCGTCTCCGCATACGGATCGGCGTTCACGCGGTGGATGGCCGTGGCGCCTTCGACCAGCTTGCCCAGCTGGACCTCGATGTCGCTGTGCGCATCCAGCGCGCTCCACGGGATGCTGCTGCCCGCCGGTTTACCGTCGACGAGGATGCGCTCGACGGCGTAGTAGCCGTTCGTACCGGCCGCCGGCACGGGCGGCAGCCGCAGTTTCACATTGACGGCCCGGCCCTGCAGGCGCAGGTTGTACAGCGCGATGCTGTCGCCGGCCGCGAACACGCCGCCGCGCAGCTTCGCCGTCACGAACGGTGTCACTTCGATACCGTCACGTGTCGTGGAGACGCCGAACACGTCGCGGATCACCATGCCGAGATAGGCGCCCACGGACCACAGCTGGCGCTTCGAATTGATGACGGGGCCGATCAGGTTCGGATGCGCCTCATCCAGCAACAGCGGCTGGCCGGACAGCCACTCCAGGTTTTCCATGTTCGACAGGTTCAGCGCCGCACCGCGCATCAGCGAGTCGTACGCCGCATCGGCCACCGCGACGTTGCGGCCCGCGATGGCGGCGCGCAGGCCGTATCCGGTGACGAACGGCCACATCGCGCGGTTGTGGTAGACGGGCAGGTCCTGCTGCTGGGGCCAGATTACGGGCGCGCCCATCGGGCCGTGCGGATAGCTGGCCAGGATTTTCTGCGCCCGCGCGCCGTCCGCGACGCCGGTGACGATGGCGAGCGACTGTCCCAGCCAGTCGAACTTGTGCAGCGGCGCGCCGTCGAAATGCGGGGCCGTGAGGCTGCTGTACATGCCGGCGTCGTCCAGCCACAGGCGCGTGTTGATCGCACGTTTCAGGTCGCGCGCCCACTCTTCGTAGCGCTTGGCGCGGGCTTTATCGCCCTGTTCGCGCGCCAGTTGCGCGGCGAGCGTGAGCGCCTTGTAGTGGCCGACGTTGGTCGACAGCGCTTTGCTGCTGGCCATGGACGCCAGGTCGTCGGTGATCCACTTCGCGTACGTCTGGTCGCGCCAGTCGAGGAAGGATTCCTCGCCCGTGTACAGGCCCGTCGTATTGTCGAACGCGGCGATGCGGTCGTTTTCGATCGTGTTGGCCAGAGCGCGCAGGGCCTGCGTCGCGAATGCCGCGCGTTCGCCGGCGGGCAGCGCTTTCAGGACTTCCCCGGCCGCGAAGGCCCACGTGATGCGGTCCGTGCTGACGGGCCAGCTGCCGCCGCTGCCCGTGTCCTGCACGATCTGCAGGCCGTCGGGCGTCCCGGCGACCTGCGGCGCCTTCGTCACGCCCGCGCGCCAGCCGGACAGTTTGAAGAGCAGCGAATTGCGCACGCGCTGCGGGTCGAGCATGGCGAGGCCCAGGTCGGCCGCATACGACAGGTCGCGCGTCCACACGTAGTGCCACTTTTCTCCCGTCTCGAAGCAGTCGCACGGGATCGCGGCGCCGCCGTTGTAATTTCCGTCGCGGATCTCCTTCACGGAATCCAGCTTCATCTCGTGGCCGGCCAGCGCGAACAGCGCGTCGAACGCGAGGTTGCCGCTGCGGACCACCGGCAGTGCCGCGTCTTCCTCGTACGTCGTCGCTTGCGGGCCCGGGTCGCGCAGCTGCATCGTCGTCGAATGCGCGTAGCTGCGCAGCGGGGCTTGCGGATCGTGCACGGAAAAGCGTGCCGATTCTTCCTTGCCGTCCCAGGTGGGGAAGGTGAGGGTGGCGGTCGCGCCCGCACCCGCGTGCGGATCGGCGGCCGCGGCGGCCGTCGGCGTCTCGATCTGCGCGACCGTCAGCACGGGACGCTTCGGATCGGACACGTCGACGCGGAAGCGGAACGTGGCCGTCTTCTTCGTGAACAGATAGTCTTCCGGCCCCGCTTCCGTCGCGAGCGGGTACGCATCGCCCAGTTTGACGCTGACGCTGGTGGCCGGATTCGCGACCCATTCGGCGGCCCAGTCCTTGCTGCCGATTTTAAAAGCGTGGTTGCCGGGGCTGACGAGGATGTCGGCCTGGTAGATGCCCTTGCCCTGGTGGACGAGGATATTGTCCGTGCCCCAGCCGTTGAAGGCGCCGCGCACGTAGATGTCGTAGCGCAGCGGCGGGGCCTCGGCCGCGATGGCGGCGACGGATTGGGCGAAGAGGGCGGCGGCGAGAACGGCGTGCTTGATCATGGCTGGATTCAGAGTTCGAGGATGACGACCGACTTCGCGGGCAGGCGGATCTCCTTGCCCAGGTCGAAGCGCTTGCCGGTCAGGACGTCGGTCCCGGCCGCGACCCCGGACAGCATCTCATGGAAGCGCCCGGCGGGCAGCACGGCTTCCTTCCCGTTCGCATTGAACGCGACCATGATCTTTTTATGGTCGCTGTAACGGAAGTAGACCCACGTATTGTTCTCCGGCCCGTACTGCATCAGCTTCCCGTCGTGCACGACGGACGCGCCCTTGCGCCAGTTGACGAGCTTTTTCACAAACGCCTGCGCCTCGCGCTGGCGCGGCGTCAGGCCCGCGCCCGTGAAGGCATTGACCTTGTCGCCGGCCCAGCCGCCGGGGAAGTCGCGGCGGTAGCTGCTGTCGTCGCGGCGGCCCACGGTGCTGGTCATCAGGAGCTCGTCGCCCACATAGAAATGCGGGATGCGCGGCAGCGTCATGATGAACGCGAGGTCCATCTTCCAGCGCTCGACGTCTTCGCCGACGACGCTGAACAGGCGCGCCATGTCGTGGTTCCCTTCGAACAGGACCAGGTTCGAAGCGTCCGGATACAGGGTGTCCAGCGACAGCGTCTCGTACACGTCGTTGAAGACGTTCTCGTTGTTCTTGTCGGCCAGCGCCGTGCGCATCGCCTCCGTCAGCGGGAAGTCCATCATGCTGGGCATCGAAGTCGGTGCGCGCTGCCAGTGCGCGACGACGGGCGGCAGCTTGCTCCATTCCTCGCCCACCATGTTCAGGCGTGGATATTCGGCGAGCACGCGCTTCGTGTATTGCGCGAGGAAGGCGCCGTCGGAATAGCCGAACGTGTCGATGCGCAGGCCGGACAGGCCCGCGTACTCGATCCACCAGATGCTGTTCTGGATGAGGTAATTGGCGACGAAGGGGTTCGTCTGGTTCATGTCGGGCATGCCGGGGCTGAACCAGCCCGTCGTGAAGTTGCCGGCGTCTTCCTTCGATGCGTACGGATCCTGCACGGCCGTCCGGTGGTGCATCGTCGCGACAAAACGGCCGTCGTTGTGGTTGATCCAGTCCGGCGTCGGCAAGTCCTTCATCCACCAGTGATTCAGGCCGATGTGCGACAGCACGACGTCCTGGATCACGCCGATGCCATGCTTCCGCGCTTCGGTCGACAGCCGCACGTAGTCGTCGTTGCTGCCGTAGCGCGGGTCGATCCGGTAGTGGTCCGTGGCCGCGTAGCCGTGGTAGGACGCGGCCGGCATGTCGTTTTCGACGAGGGGCGTGGGCCACAGCTGCGTGAAGCCCATGCCCGCGATGTAGTCGAGGTGGTCGATGATGCCCTGGATGTCGCCGCCGTGGCGGCCGTGGCCGAGCTTGCGGTCGAGCTTATCCGCGAGGCCGGGCACGCTGTCGTTCGAAGTAATGCCGTTGGCGAAGCGGTCGGGCATCAGCTGGTAGATGGCGTCGGCCTTCCCGAAACCGTTGCGTTCGGCCGAGCCGGCGGCGCGCGCCAGCAGGCGGTACGTGAAGCGGGTGGGATGCGCGCCGCGGAAGTCGATGACGACGTCGCCGGGTTTCGTGTCCGGGGCGATGTCCAGGTCGATGAACAGGTAGTTGCGGTTGGCCACCCGCGTGACGGCCGCGATGCGCACGCCGGGATACGCGAGGGCCGGTTCCAGGTCGGCGATGGCGGGGCCGTGCACCATCAGCTGCAAGTGCCGGTCGTGCATGCCCGTCCACCAGAACGGCGGGTCCATGTGGTCGATGGGGGCCGGCGCGGCGGCTGTGCCCGAAAGGAAGAGGCTGCCGATCAGCAGGGCGGCGAGGCGGGTGGGCATGATGGTCTCCAAGGCGTAGTCGAACTACAGCGATTTACTCTTTTGTTACTTAGGAGTAATGCGCTTATTACATTATTGCTCGGAGAATACTACATAGGATTGAGCGCAGCAACGCAGCGAACCCACTGAATCTCTAGTTTTGCTACACGCGTTTACGAACAGATCACAAGTCAGATTGTGGGGGAATTCCAACAATCGGTAAAACTACTACGGAATTTTGCGCCAAAACGGTGCAAACGCCGCATAAAGTGGTGCAAGGAAACCAATTTGTAGCGCGACTACAAGCGCAAGATTCATGTTTTGTAGCTCGAATACAACGTGAATGCCTGCTTTTTAATCAAAACCGCGTAAAACCCCTACATTCCTGTAATGAGGGGCAACTCTCGTTGACACTGAATCTAGTTTTAATACAGAATCCTTGACAGAACGTACGTACTTATAAAACGTTTGCTTTCTGGTTCCCGGGTGCGGGCTGTCAAGCTGCCGTCGTCGGGAAAAATAATGAGATCTGATGATTTGAGGGGACAAATGAAGACTTTTAATGGCAAGCACGCGCGTAACGTGAATGGCGCACTTGTGTTCAAGCTGAGCCCGGTTGCAGCCGGTTGCGTCGTGTTCCTGTCGGCGCTCGGCACCAACGTGTACGCCCAGGACGCCACCGTCTCGCCAGCCGCGCAGGCGACGGACGCCAACGGCAACCCGGTCAGCACCGTGACCGTGACCGGTATCCGCCGCGGCATCGAAGCGGCCATCAACATCAAGAAGAATTCCAACTCCATCGTCGAAGCGATCTCGGCGGAAGACATCGGCAAGCTGCCGGATGCCACCGTCGCCGAATCGATCTCGCGCCTGCCGGGCGTGACCGCGCAGCGCGACCCGTCGACGGGCCGTGCCGCGGCGATCTCCGTGCGCGGCATGTCGCCGGACTTCAACGGCACCTTGCTGAACGGCCGCGAGCAGGCATCCGCCGGCGACAGCCGCGGCGTGCGCTTCGACCTGTATCCGGCAGAAATGCTGGGCACGATCACCGTGTACAAGTCGCCGGACGCCACGCTGATGGGCCAGGGCGTCGCCTCGACCATCGACCAGCGCACCGTGCTGCCGCTGGACTTCGGCAAGCGCACCGTGGCCGTCGGCTACAAGCGCATCTGGACCGGCGAAAAGAACGAAGCCGAAGGCGGCGGCACCGGCAAGGGCTACCGCAGCACCATCACCTACATCGACCAGTTCGCCAACCGTACCGTCGGCGTGGCCCTGGGCCTGGTCAAGTTCAGCGACTCGGGCGCGGACCAGACCCGCGGCGACGGCTGGGGCGGCTGGACGCCGGCGCTGAAGGATGTCGGCGTGCCTGCTTACAATGGTTCGGACAGCATCAAGGTCCCGGGCGGCTTCGCCAGCCTGAAGCAGCGCGACCCGCAAGGCAACAAGTCGGCGATGGCCGTGGTGCAGTTCCGTCCGAGCAAGGAGTTCGTGACGACGGTCGACCTGTTCCACTCCAAGTTCACCGACGACACCCGCAAGAACGGCCTGGAAGGCGCGGTCTGCGGCAACAACGGCAGCTATGACCCGTCCGGCGTCCTCTCCAACGCCCAGATCGTCGACGGCGTGGCCGTTTCCGGCACCTGCTCGAACTACAAGGCTGTCCAGCGCAACGACATCGTCGGCCAGGCCGACACGCTGAACGCCTGGGGCCTCAACAGCCGCCTGCGCTCGGGCGACTGGACCTTCACCGGCGACGTGTCCGGCTCGAAGGTGACGCACCACACCGACCGCTACGAGACGACCGCCGGCCGTCCGGGCAATGCCACCGACCTCGACTCGATCTCCTGGACCGGCTTCAACGGCACCAGCAACCTGAGCCCGACCTACAAGGTCAACGCCAACCTTACCGACCGCAGCCGCTACGTATTGACCGACGTGAATGGCTGGGGCGGCAGCGTCCCGCAGGCCGGCTATGTGGCCGTCGGCGACCAGACCGACGACCTGAAGGCCGTCCGCCTGTCCGCCAAGCGCGACGTCGAATGGGGTCCGGTGACCGCACTCGACTTCGGCGTGTACCACAGCAACCGCGACAAGGAACGCGTCTCGGACGAAGGCAACCTGACGATCAATAACCTGCAATACGGTTCGGCCACGGTGCCGGGCACCGAGACGGGCGTGACCCCGAACGGCATCCCCATCGTGCGCTTCAACCCGGCCGGCACGCTCGGTACGGTCTACACGCTGCTGCCGAAGAAGGACCAGCCGATCCAGACCGACAAGAACTGGGAAGTGTCCGAGCGCATCACGACGCTGTACGCCATGGGTAACCTGGAAGGCGAGCTGTTCGGCTTCCCGTACCGCGGCAACGTCGGCGCCCAGTACGTGCGCACCAACCAGTCGTCGTCGGGCGTCGTCGTCCAGCCGGGCAATCCGTCGGGCTGCGGCGATGCGGGCAAGCCCTGCGCGAGCTACGCCATCGGTGGCGGCGCGAAGTACAACGACTTCCTGCCGAGCCTGAACCTGAGCTTCGAGCTGCCGTACGACCAGATGCTGCGCTTCGGCCTGGGCAAGACCCTGTCGCGCACCAAGATGAGCGACATGCGTCCGGGCGGCGGCGTGACCGTGAACAACAGCAACCCGACCGGCCCGCGCCTGTCCGGCGGCGCCGGCAATCCGAAGCTGGAGCCGTTCCGCGCCAAGGCACTCGACCTGTCGTACGAGAAATACTTCTCGGTCAACGGCGCCAAGGGTTACGTGGCCGTTGCCGGCTTCTACAAGAAGCTGGACACCTACGTCCTGCAATACGGCACCGAAGTCGACTTCAAGACGACCGGCTACTACCAGCCTGGCATGGCGCTGCCGACCAGCGGCCCGTACGCCGGTTCGACGGTCGGTATCCTGACCGTGCCGACCAACCTGAACGGCGGCAACATCAAGGGTATGGAAGCCACCGTCTCGCTGCCGTTCGCGATGGTGACGAAGTACCTGAGCGGTTTCGGCCTCGAGCTGAACTACTCGAGCACGCTGAGCTCGCTGAGCCTGCCGTCGTCCGGCCTGGGCAACACGAAGGACACGCCGAACAACGTCTCGCTGCCGGGCCTGTCGCACATCGTGACCAACGCGCGCCTGTACTACGAAGCGAACGGTTTCCGTGCATCGCTGGCGGCCAAGAAGCGCGGCGACTTCCTGGGTGAAGTGACCGACTTCCAGGACAATCACCAGCTGACCTACATCAAGGCCAGCACGCTGATCGACGCCCAGGTGACCTACGACTTCGGCGACAAGAGCATGTTCAAGGGCCTGTCGATCACCGCATCGGCGAACAACCTGACGAACGCCGCGTTCGACCGCTTCAACAGCACGCCGGACGTCGCAGTGGAGCACTACCGCTTCGGCCGTACCTACGGCCTGGGCGCAAGCTACAAGTTCTAAGATATCCTCTCGACGTCGGCAGACGTAAGCAAACACCCCTGTGGACCCTGGTCGGCAGGGGTGTTTTTTCTTTACCGTATCTGAAGAAGGCAGCATGAACGCACCTCTCCTGAATACCATCGTCATCGTGGGCGGCGGCACGGCCGGCTGGATGGCCGCCACCGCCCTCGCCACCGCGCTGCGCGGGCGCTACACGATCCGCCTCGTCGAATCCGACGAGATCGGCATCGTCGGCGTGGGTGAAGCAACCATCCCGATGATCCAGCGCTTCAACACCGTGGCCGGCATCGACGAGGCCGAGTTCATGAAGGCGACCAACGGCACCTTCAAGCTGGGCATCGAGTTCGTCAACTGGGGCCGCCAGGGCGAGCGCTACATGCACGGCTTCGGGCGCGTCGGCCAGGACTTGTGGATGGTCGGCTTCGACCAGTACTGGCACAAGATGCATGGCCTCGGTCGCGCGCGCCCGCTGGACGAGTACTCGATCACGCGCATGGCGGCGAAGGCGAACAGATTCATGCCGGCGCGCACGGACGTCGGCAATTCGCCGCTGGCCGACATCGCCTACGCCTACCACTTCGACGCCAGCCTGTATGCGCGCCACCTGCGCAAGCTGTCGGAGTCGCGCGGCGTGGAGCGCATCGAGGGCAAGATCGTGCAGGTCAGCCAGCGTGCGCACGACGGCTTCATCGACGCGGTCGTCCTGGAAAGCGGCCGGCGCGTCGAGGGCGATTTGTTCATCGATTGCTCGGGCTTTCGCGGCCTGCTCATCGAGCAGACGCTGCATGCGGGCTTCGAGGACTGGAGCCACTGGCTGCCGTGCGACCGCGCGCTGGCGGTGCCGTGCGAATCGGCGGCCGTGACGACGCCCTACACGCGCGCGACCGCGCACGGGGCGGGGTGGCAATGGCGCATCCCGCTGCAGAACCGCATCGGCAACGGCCACGTGTACTGCAGCCGCCACATCAGCGACGACGAGGCGGCGGCCACGCTGCTGGCGAACCTGGACGGCAAGCCGCTTGCCGATCCGCGCCCGATCCGTTTCACCACCGGCATGCGCAAGAAGGCCTGGGTCAAGAACGTGGTGGCGCTGGGCCTCGCCAGCGGCTTCCTGGAGCCGCTCGAGTCGACCAGCATCCACATGGTGCAGTCCGGCCTGCAGCAATTGCTGGACTTCTTCCCCGATCGCGGCTTCGCACAGGTCGACATCGATGCCTACAACGACCTGACGCGCTTCCACTACGAGCGCATCCGCGACTTCATCATCCTGCATTACCACGCCAACCAGCGCACCGACAGCGACTTCTGGCAGGCGTGCGCCAACATGGCGATTCCGGGCACGCTGCGCGAAAAGCTCGACCTGTACAAGAGCCATGGCCGCATCCAGCGCGTCAACGGCGAACTGTTCACGGAAGTGGGCTGGCTGCAGGTACTCGCCGGTCAGAACATCCATCCGGACGTGTATCACCCGCTGGTGGACGTGCAGTCGGAAGAGGGCATCCATGACTACATGGAGGGCGTGGCGGACGTGATCCGGCAATGCGTCGACTTCATCCCCGGCCACGACCGGTTCATCGCCGACTATTGCAAGGCGCCGCAGAGGTAATCGCAGTACCCCGGGCGGCGCCCCGCGCGCCGTCCGTCCCATCTTCCCACTTTCCCTCTCCTGATGACCGCGTCGATCCGTGTGGCATACGCATGCCATGCAGATGCCATAGTTTTATCGCGACTACATAGTAAATACACGTTCTGGTACTTAAATTACGGACAAAACTAGCGGTTTTTTCGAAAATCTGTGGGGAAAACGCCAATTTGCTCGCGAAATTACATGTTCCGTTGACGGGTTATCTAGTTTTAATACAAAATTCGATCCGGACTCCAGCGTTGGGTCGGCACGAGGTGTTTCGGCAGGCGGCTGGTGTGAATACAGATAGCGAATTTAGGTGAGGGGACACATGAAGATTTCGAAGGGTATGCAGACCTGGAAACTGAGCCCGGTCGCAGCGGGCTGCGCCGTGTTCATGGCGCTGACCAGCCACGCCGCATCGGCACAGGACCAGCAGACGACCAGCCAGGCCGACGCCGCCACTGGCGTCCAGACCGTCAAGGTGACCGGTATCCGCCGCGGTATCGAAGCGGCCATCTCGGTCAAGAAGAACAACGACTCCATCGTCGAGGCGATTTCCGCTGAAGACATCGGCAAGCTGCCGGACCAGAGCATCGCCGAATCGCTCGCGCGCCTGCCGGGCGTGACCACGCAGCGCGACGTGCACGGCAACGCGTCGATCATCTCGATCCGCGGCATGTCGCCCGACTTTTCGACGGGCCTGCTGAACGGCCGCGAGCAGGTGTCGACCGGCGACAGCCGCTCGATCGAATTCGACCAGTACCCGGGCGAGCTGCTGTCGGGCGTCGTGGTGTACAAGACGCCGGACGGCGCGCTGATCGGCCAGGGCCTGTCGGGCACCGTCGACCTGCAGACCGTGCGTCCGCTGGACTTCAAGGGCCGCACGATGGCGGTCAACTACCGCCGCGAAAAGAGCGGCCTGGGCCTGCAATACGACAAGGGCACCGGCAACCGCTTCACGTTCTCGTACATCGACCAGTTCATGAACCGCCAGGTCGGCGTCGCCTTCGGCTTCGCGCGCCTGCAGGGCCAGGGCCCGGCATCGTCCCGCTTCAACGGCTGGGGCAACGGCACGACCACGTACAACGGCCAGACCGTCAACATCCCGTACACCGGCTTCGAAGCCTACACCGAGACCTACCGCCAGTCGCGCAACGGCCTGATGGGCGTGGTCCAGTACCGCCCGAGCCGCAACTTCACGAGCACGCTCGACCTGTTCTATTCGAAGTACGACCGCAGCACCCGCAACGTCGGCTTCCAGGCGCCGCTGAACGATACCGGCACCAGCGTCTACGACAAGCCGAGCCAGCTGATCAACGCCTCGCTGTCGGGCGCCGACGTGATGAGCGGCCAGATCAACAACGTGCGTCCGATCATCCGCAACGACAACGAAGTGTGGAACGACGTCACCCGCTCGATCGGCTGGAACAACAAGCTGCGCCTCGACGAGGACTGGACCGCGTCGCTCGACCTGTCGTGGAACAGCGCCGAACGTAATGGCACCAACCTCGAGACCTATGGTTCGGTCGCGGCCAACAACCTGACCACGATCGGCTTCACCCGCGGCAGCCGCGCGTTCACCAGCAGCGTCGATCTGACCAACCCGAACAACGTCGTGCTGACCGACCCGCAGGGCTGGGGCGGTACCGAAACCCAGGCCGGCTACGTCAAGTTCCCGCACGTGTACGACCGCCTGGGCGCCGTGCGCCTGGACGTGTCGCGCGACCTGCCGGAAGGCTGGTTCTTCAGCAAGTTCACCGGTGGCGTGAACGTGTCGAACCGCTCCAAGACCCGTTCGTTCGTCGAAGGCCTGCTGTCGATCAGGGGCGGCGCCGACCGCTACGCGACCGCGCCGTTCCCGTCGGGCAGCAGCGCGCAGGGCGTCGGCGAGACCGGCCTGACCGTGCTCGGCTTCGATCCGGTCGCCGCGCTGGCCACGGTCTACAACGTGAATCCGAAGCAGCACCCGGACATCTACAACAAGGACTGGGTGGTGCGCGAGAAGGTCGACACGGCGTTCACCAAGCTGGGCATCGATACCGAAGCCGCCGGCATCCCGGTGCGCGGCGCCCTGGGCCTGCAGTTCGTGCACACCAAACAGGAATCGACCGCGTTCTCGGTGGACAAGAACCAGGGCACGGACGACCTGCACCGTCCGACCGCGACCGTCAGCGACGGCACCAGCTACAACGACGTGCTGCCGAGCCTGAACCTGGTCGGCGACCTGGGCAACCAGCAGTCCCTGCGCTTCTCGCTGGAAAAGATCATGGCGCGTCCGGAACTGCAGCAGATGCGCGCCTCGGGCAGCTTCAGCTACGACGCCTCGAAGGGCTATTACACCGGCAGCGGCGGCAACCCGCAGCTGAAGCCGTTCCGCGCGAAGGGCGTCGACCTGTCGTACGAAAAATACTGGGACAGCAAGGCGTACGTGAGCGCCGCCGTGTTCTATCGTAAGCTCGACAGCTACATCATCAACACGGACCGCCAGTTCGACTTCTCGTCCGTGCTGCTGCCGACGTCGTACCAGGCGCCGAGCACGATCGGTACCTACAACACGCCGCTGAACGGCACAGGCGGCAACATCAAGGGTGTGGAGCTGGCCGCGTCGCTGCCGCTGAACGTCCTGACCCGTTACCTGGACGGCTTCGGCGTCGTCGCCAACGTTGCGCAGAACGCCAGCTCGGTGTCGATCCCGAACACGACGCAGGACAACGGCGGCGGCAACATGAACCTGCCGGGCCTGTCGAAGCGCACCGCCAACCTGACCGTGTACTACGAGAAGAACGGTTTCTCGGCCCGCGCCGCCGAAACCTACCGCTCGGACTTCATCGGCGAAGTGACGCAGAACACGGGCGACCGCCAGCTGACCTACGTCGTGGGCGGCAAGGTGCTCGACCTGCAGCTGGGCTACGAGTTCCAGGACGGTCCGCTGAAGAACCTGTCGCTGCTGGTGCAGATGAACAACGTCAAGAGCGCGCACTTCACCCGTTATCGCAAGACCAAGGATAACGTCATCGAAGACCGCCCGCTGGGCCGCACGGTGCTGATCGGCCTGAACTACAAGATGTAAGTCTCCTATGTCGGCCCTGTGCTGATGCTCCCACCCCTTGCCGGTTTGCGCCGGCAAGGGTTTTTTTTTGTATGCTACGACCATGACCCAACAGACTCCTCTCCAAGACATCGTGATCGTCGGCGGCGGCACGGCCGGCTGGATGGCCGCCGCCGCGCTGGCACGCCTGCTGCAGGGCCGGTTCGCCATCCGCCTGGTCGAGTCGGACGAGATCTCCACCGTGGGCGTGGGCGAATCGACGATCCCGATGATCCGCCTGTTCAACGACGTCCTCGGCATCAACGAGGACGAGTTCGTGCGCGAGACGAAGGCCACGTTCAAGCTCGGCATCGAATTCCGCGACTGGAGCATGCCCGGCGAGCGCTACATGCACGGTTTCGGCCGCTTCGGCCAGGACGTGCACACCGTCGAATTCTTCCAGTACTGGCTCAAGGCCCACCAGGCCGGGATCGCGCCCGACCTCGAGCATTATTCGATCAACCGGATGGGCGCGCGCGCCGGCAAGTTCATGCGCCCGCCGCCGGAGGCGCCGAATTCGCCGCTGGCCGACATCGTGTACGCGTTCCACCTCGACGCCGGCCTGTACGCGCGCTACCTGCGCACCTACGCCGAAGCGCGCGGCGTGCGCCGCACCGAGGGCAAGGTCGTCGAGGTGCGCCAGCGCCCGCACGACGGATTCATCGAGTCGGTGGTGCTGGCGAGCGGAGAAGTCGTGACGGGCGATCTGTTCCTCGACTGCACGGGCTTCCGCGGCCTGCTGATCGAACAGACGCTGCACGCGGGCTTCGAGGACTGGAGCCACTGGCTGCCGTGCGACCGCGCGTGGGCCGTGCCGTGCGCGCTGTCCGGGGAGTTATTGCCGTACACGATCGCGCACGCGCGTCCGGCCGGCTGGCAATGGCGCATCGGCCTGCAGCACCGCACCGGCAACGGCCACGTGTTTTCCAGCCGCCACATGAGCGAGGACGAGGCGGCATCCATCCTGTTGCAAAATCTCGACGGCGAAGCGCTGGCCGAGCCGAAGCTGCTGCGCTTCACCGCCGGCCGCCGGCGCAAGGCGTGGCACCGCAACGTCGTCGCCATCGGCCTGTCGGCGGGGTTCCTGGAGCCGCTCGAATCGACGTCGATCCACCTGATCCAGTCCGCGCTGTCGCGCCTGCTGGCCTTGTTCCCGGACAAGGGTTTTCACCAGGCCGACATCGACGAGTTCAACCGCCAGGGCGATTTCGAAGTCGAGCGCATCCGCGACTTCCTCATCCTCCACTACCACGCGACGTCGCGCGCCGACACGCGGTTCTGGAACCACGTGCGCACGATGGACATCCCGGATACGCTACGCCGCAAGATGGATTTGTACCGCGCGCACGGCCGGGTCGTGCGCGAGAACGAGGAGCTGTTTACACCGATCGGCTGGCAGCAGGTGCTGCACGGGCAGGGCGTGCGCGCGGGCGGCTATCACCCGCTGGCCGACCTGATGGGCGAGCAGGAGCTGCGCGATTTCCTCGCGAATACGGAAGGCGTGATCGGCCGCTGCGTGGAGGTGATGCCAACGCACAAGGACTTCGTGGCGGCCGTCGCGGGCACCCGGCGCTGAATCTTTGTATTTTAGTTACAACCGAAACTTCAGATATGGTATAGTTTTCGCAAGTTAAAGCGCTGTTTGTCGTAAAACTACATGATTCATTAATAAAGAATCTAGTTTTACCTGCAGAATCGATCCCGTAGTTCAATGACACTAAGGGGACATATGAAGATTCTGAAGGGCAAACGCGTGTTCAAACTGAGTCCGGTCGCTGCCGGTTGTGCCGTATTCCTGTCGGTGCTGGGCGCTGACGTGCAAGCGCAGGCGCTCGACGCCAACGGCAACCCGATCAGCCAGGTGACCGTGACGGGCATCCGCCGCGGCATCGAGGCGGCCATCTCGATCAAGAAACAGTCGAATTCCATCGTCGAGGCGATCTCGGCGGAAGACATCGGCAAACTGCCGGATGCGACCGTCGCCGAGTCCGTCTCGCGCCTGCCGGGTGTGACGGCCCAGCGCGACGCGCGGACGGGCCGCGCGGCGTCGATTTCCGTGCGCGGCATGTCGCCGGACTTCAACGGCACGTTGCTGAACGGCCGCGAACAGGCGTCCGCGAGCGACAGCCGCGGCGTCCGCTTCGACCTGTACCCGGCCGAGATGCTGGGCACGATCACCGTCTACAAATCGCCGGACGCCACCCTGATGGGGCAGGGCATCGCCTCGACCATCGACCAGCGCACCGTGATGCCGCTGGACTTTAACAAGCGCACGGTCGCCGCCAGCTACCGGGCGCAGCGCACCGGCGCGCACAACGAGGACCTGGGCAGCGCCAGCGGCTACCGCACGTCGCTTGCCTATATCGACCAGTTCGCCAACCGCACGGTCGGCGTCGCGCTGGGCATCGTGAAATTCAACGACAACGGGCCGGAGCAGATCAACGACGACGGCTGGGGCGGCACCACGAGCACGGCGACCTACAACGGCCAGACCGTGACGGTGCCGAACGGCTTGCGGACGGACGTGATCCACAACCCGAACACCAACAAAGGTCTGATGGGTATCCTGCAATATCGCCCGAGCAAGGACTTCCTGACGACCATCGACCTCTTCCATTCGAAGAACACCGACAGTCCCAAACGCACCGGTTTCGAAGGGTCGACCTGCGGCAGCACGGGCGGATATGACCCGGTGGGCGTGCTGAGCAACGCGAACATCGTCGATGGCGTGGCCGTGTCCGGCACCTGCTCGAACTTCAAGGGCGACATCCGCAACAACACGGAGGTCGCGGTGGACACGCTGAATTCCTGGGGCATCAACAGCCGCCTGCGGCGCGGCGACTGGACGTTCACCGGCGACGTGTCCGGTTCGCGCGTCAGGCACGACTTCACGCGCTACGAAACGACGGCCGGTCTCGTCGGCAACACGCCCAACGCCGACCTGGACAGCATCTCGTGGACCGGCTTCGACGGCCGGAGCAACCTGTCCGCACTGTACAAGACCGCGCTCAGCTATACCGACCGCAGCCGCATGCTCCTGACCGACGTCGACGGCTGGGGCGGCGGCCTGACGGGCACCCAGCAGTCCGGCTACGTGGCCATCGGCGCCACGATCGACGAGATCAAGGCGGCGCGCTTCAGCGTCCGGCGCGAACTGGAATGGGGACCGCTCACCGGCATCGAATTCGGCCTCAACCGCACCAACCGCACCAAGAGCCGCGACACCGACGAGGGCAGCCTGCTCGTCGGCACGGGCCCGTACGGCGCAGTGCTCATGCCGGGCAGCGAGACGGTCGTGACCCGCCAGTCGGGCATCCCGGTCGCGTCGTGGAACCCGCTGGGGTCGCTCGGCTCGGTCTACCACCAGCTGGCGAAGGTCGACCAGGTGATCCAGACGGACAAGAACTGGCATATCTCGGAAAAGGTCTCGACCGCGTACGTGATGGGGGCCCTGGAAGGCGAGCTGTTCGGCCTGCCGTACCGCGGCAACGCCGGTGCCCAGGCCATCCACACGAGCCAGGGCTCGACGGGCCTCATCGTCGACAACGGGCGCTGCGCGGGCGTCGCGGGGCAGGCTTGCCCGGCCTACACGATTGCCGGCCATCATTCGTACAACGACTTCCTGCCGAGCCTGAACCTGAACGTCGAACTGCCGGCCGACCAGGTGCTGCGCCTCGGCATCGGCAAGACCCTGTCGCGCCCGAACATGAGCGACATGCGCCCCGGCGGCGGCGTGGGCCTGGACGCGACGAATCCCGCGGGCCCGATCCTGGCCGGCGGTTCCGGCAACCCGAAGCTGGAACCGTTCCGCGCGAAGTCGTTCGACCTGTCGTATGAAAAATACTTCGAAGCGAACGGCGCCAAGGGCTACGTGGCGCTGGCCGGCTTCTACAAGAAGCTCGACACCTATATCCTGCGGGCGCCGCAACGCGTCGACTACGCGTCGACCGGCTTCCTGGTGTCCGGGATCCCGCTGCCGGCGACCGGTCCGAACGCCGGGTCGACGGTCGGCATCCTGACCACGCCGACCAATGGATCGGGCGGCAACATCAAGGGGCTCGAACTGACGGCGTCGCTTCCGTTCGCGATGCTGACCCGCTACCTGGACGGCTTCGGCATCGAGGCCAGCTATTCGAGCACCCTGAGCTCGGTGACCTTGCCGCGGACCGGCATCACGGTGATCAGCAACGGCAACATCAGCGCCATTCCGCTGCCGGGCCTGTCGCACACGGTGACGAACATGCGCGTCTACTATGAAAAGGCCGGCTTCCGCGCGTCGATCGCCGCCAGGAAGCGGGGCGACTTCGTGGGCGACATCCACGACTACAAGGACGACGCGAGCCTCACCTACATCAAGGGCAACACGACGGTGGACGGGCAGCTCACGTACGACTTCGGCGACACGGCCATGCTGAGGGGCCTGTCGCTCACGGCGGCGGTGAACAACTGGACCAATTCGCCGTACATCCGCTACAACGGGGATCCGGGCAGCGTGGTGGAAAACGTCCGGTTCGGCCGTACCTACAGCCTCGGCGCAAGCTACAAGTTCTGACCGGCAGGCGTCGTTTCATGCGCGGATGTCGCTGCCGGGCGTCATCCGCGTGAAATTCTGGCAGCGGGGGAGGGCTCAAAGTAGTAAACTGTAGGATTGCTTACGATTTTTGAAGATTCCCTCCATGCATGACACACAGCTCCAGACGTTCGCCGATCTCGATATCCCCGCACCCATCCTCAAGGCATTGAAGGAGGTCGGGTACGAGACGCCGTCGCCGATCCAGGCGGCCACCATTCCTCTCCTGATGGAGGGACGCGACGTGCTGGGGCAGGCGCAAACGGGCACCGGCAAGACGGCCGCCTTCGCGCTGCCCGTGCTGTCGCGTATCGACGTCAAGAATCCGGCCGTGCAGGCCCTCGTGCTCGCGCCCACGCGCGAACTCGCGATCCAGGTCGCCGAAGCCTTCCAGAGCTACGCATCGCACCTGAAGAATTTCCACGTGCTGCCGATCTACGGCGGCCAGAGCTACGGCCCGCAGCTGTCGGCGCTGCGCCGCGGCGTGCAGGTCGTCGTCGGCACGCCGGGCCGCGTCATCGACCACATCGAAAAGGGCTCGCTCGACCTGTCGCAACTGAAGACCCTCGTGCTGGACGAAGCGGACGAGATGCTGCGCATGGGCTTCATCGACGACGTCGAGCACATCCTGCAGCAGACGCCGGAAACGCGCCAGACGGCGCTGTTCTCGGCCACGATGCCGCAGCAGATCAAGCGCATCGCCAAGACCTACCTGAACGAACCGAGCGAGGTGACGGTCGCCGCCAAGACGACGACGGCCACCAACATCACCCAGCGCTATTGGCTCGTCGCGGGCCTGCAGAAGCTGGACGCCCTCACGCGCATCCTCGAAGCGGAACCGTTCGACGGCATGATCGTCTTCGTGCGCACGAAGCTCGGCACCGAGGAACTGGCGAGCAAGCTGCAGGCGCGCGGGTTCGCCGCGGCTGCCATCAACGGCGACATGGCCCAGCAACAGCGCGAGCGCACGATCGAGCAGCTCAAGAACGGCAAGATCGACATCCTCGTCGCCACCGACGTCGCCGCGCGCGGCCTGGACGTGGAGCGCATCAGCCACGTGATCAACTACGACGTGCCGTCCGACCCGGAAAGCTACACGCACCGCATCGGCCGTACGGGCCGCGCCGGCCGCAGCGGCGATGCGATCCTGTTCATCACGCCGCGCGAGCGGGGCCTGCTGAAGGCGATCGAACGCGCCACGCGCCAGCCGGTGGCGCCGCTGTCGCTGCCGACCATCAAGGCCGTCAACGAAGTGCGCATCACGAAATTCAAGGAGCAGATCGGCGAGACGCTGGCGGCGGGCGGCCTGGACGTGTTCCGTTCCCTGATCGAGGAATACGAGCGCGAACAGAACGTGCCCGCGATCGACATCGCGGCCGCGCTGGCCAAGCTGTATCGCGGCGACGAGCCGCTGCTGCTCGAGAAGCCGGAGCGCGAGCCGAAGCCGGAATTCCGTGAGCGAGAAGAACGCCCGGCACGCGCCGGCCGCGAAAGCTTCGGCGAGGAGCGCCCGGCCCGTGCCGCCCGTGAAGGCTTCAAGAAGGAGCGCGTCGTGCGCGCGCCGGAAGAGGGCATGGCGACGTACCGCATCGAAGTGGGCCACTACCATGGCGTCAAGCCGGGCAACATCGTGGGCGCGATCGCCAACGAAGGCGGCATCGCGGCGCGCGACATCGGCCGCATCGAGATCTACGACGACTTCAGCACGCTCGACATGCCGGCCGGCCTGCCGCAGGACCTGCTCGAGCACCTGAAAAAGGTGTGGGTGGCGGGCCAGCAGCTGGGCATCACGCGCGACGGCGAGGAACCGCCGGAGAAAAAACCGGCAAAGCGCAAGTTCGCCGACAAGAAGCCCCGCAAATAAAACATTTCTCCAATTCGGGGTCAGAGCACATTTTGCCGAAAATTCGGGGTCAGAGCACATTTTTGAGCAATTGATCCGAGGCACGATCGAGCACGCGGAAGTCAACGCTAGCGGTGGCCGTCGATGTGCGGCCCGGCGGTTTCCTGGCGCCGTGGGAGCGCGGGTGCGCGGCAGTTGTTGTGGTAGCCAGGATCAATTGACCTTAATTTATTGTCAATAAATGTGCTCTGACCCCGAATTTCAAGAAAAATGTGCTCTGACCCCGAATTTTAGTTTTGTTGTTTGACTACATTTTCTGTGGCTTCCCTTTAGATTACGGGCTGTTATCGCATTGACACCCAGAAAACCCCATGTTACTTTGCTACATGTAGCAGCCTGGCAGGAGTCCAGGCGCGTAAGGGGACACAGATGGAAATGCAAACACATGCACTCAAGCCGCGGCTGACCTTCTGGCAGCTGTGGAACATGAGCTTCGGCTTCTTCGGCATCCAGTTCGGCTTGGCGTTGCAGAACGTGAACACGAGCCGGATCTTCGCCACGCTGGGCACCTCGATGGACGACCTGGCCCTCGTCTGGCTCGCGGCGCCCGTCACGGGCCTGCTCGTGCAGCCGGTGATCGGTTACCTCAGCGATAACACGTGGCACCCGCGTTGGGGCCGCCGCCGTCCCTTCTTCTTCCTCGGCGCCGTGCTGGCCGCAACGGCCCTGTTCGTGATGCCGAATTCCACCGCCATCTGGATGGCGGTCGCCATGCTGTGGCTGATGGATGCCTCGATCAACATCTCGATGGAGCCGTTCCGCGCCTTCGTCGGCGACAAGCTCGACACGTCGCAGCAGACGGCCGGCTTCGCGATGCAGACCTTCCTCATCGGCTGCGGCGCCGTGATCGCGTCGCTGCTGCCGATCGTCTTCACGAACTACCTCGGCGTCTCCAACGTGCCCGTCGACGGCGGGGTGCCGGATTCGGTGCGCTACTCGTTCTACATCGGCGGCGCCGCCTTCTTCCTGGCCGTGTTGTGGACCGTGTTCACGTCGACCGAACTGCCGCCGCCGGACCTCGACCGCTTCATGGCCCAGCGCCGCCAGTCGCGCAACTTCGGCGTGGCGCTGCGCGAGATCATGGGCGGCTTCGCGCACATGCCGAAGACGATGGTGCAGCTGGCGTTCGTCCAGTTCTTCTCGTGGATCGCGCTGTTCGCGCTGTGGATCTACACCGGTCCCGGGATCGCCGACAACGTCTACAACACGACGGATCCGCTGTCGGCGGGCTACCAGGACGCGGGCAACTGGGTCGGCGTGATGTTCGCCGTCTACAACGGCATGTCCGCGCTGGCCGCGTTCGTGCTGCCCGTGCTGGCGCGTCGTACGAGCCGCAAGGCGTGCCACGCCGTCTGCCTCGCGATCGGCGGCCTGTCGCTGGCCAGCACGTTCTTCATCCACGACAAGTATCTCCTGCTGATTCCGATGCTGGGCGTGGGTGTGGCGTGGGCGAGCATCCTCACGATGCCGTATGCGATCCTGGTCGCCGCGCTGCCGCCGAACCGCATGGGCTATTACATGGGCCTGTTCAACTTCTTCATCGTGATTCCGCAAATCGTCAGCGGTCTCGTGCTCGGCTGGTTCACGAAGCACATGTTCGGCAACCACGCGGTGCTTACGCTGGTGCTGGGCGGCGTGTCGATGGTCATCGCGGCCGTGCTGGCGCTGTTCGTCACCGACCGGGCGGAACGCGCCGCCCACTGACAGAGGCGCCACAGTCGGGGCGAGTGTCGTATCCTTACGGGTTTGACAACAAACCCCCGACAGGAGCACGAAATGACAATTCAGACGATTGCGACGACCCCGTTCGCCGGGCAACGCCCCGGCACGTCCGGGCTGCGCAAGAAGGTGACGGAGTTCCAGCAGCCCGGCTACCTGGAAAACTTCGTCGAGGCCATCTTCCTGACGCTGGGCGACTTCCAGGGCCGTACCCTGGTGCTCGGCGGCGACGGCCGCTATTTCAACCGCGACGCCATCCAGACCATCCTGCGCATGGCCGCCGCCCACGGTGTTGGCCGCGTGCTCGTCGGCCGCGGCGGCATCCTGTCCACGCCGGCCGTCAGCTGCGTGATCCGCAAGCGCGCCGCGCTGGGCGGCATCGTCCTCTCGGCCAGCCACAATCCGGGCGGCCCTGACGGCGACTTCGGCATCAAGTACAACATCGACAACGGCGGCCCGGCGCCAGAAAAGATCACCGACGCGATCTACGAACACACGAAGACCCTGAGCGCATACCGCATCAGCGATGCCGGCCCGGTCGACCTGGACAAGATCGGCAGCATCCGCCTCGAAGACATGGAAGTGGAGGTGATCGATTCCGTGGCCGACTACGCCGAGCTGATGGCCGGCCTGTTCGACTTCGACGCCATCCGCGCCCTGTTCCAGCGCGGCTTCACGATGCGCTTCGACGGCATGTACGCCGTATCCGGCCCGTATGCGAAGGCCATCATCGAAGGCATGCTGGGCGCACCCGCGGGCACCGTCGTCAACGCCGAACCGCTGGAAGACTTCGGCGGCCACCACCCGGACCCGAACCCCGTCAACGCGGCCGAACTGATCGCACTGATGGACGGCCCGGACGCGCCGGACTTCGGCGCCGCGTCGGACGGCGACGGCGACCGCAACATGATCGTCGGCCGCAAGCTGGCCGTGTCGCCGTCGGACAGCCTCGCCATCATCGCCGCCAACGCGGCGGTCGCACCGGGCTACCGCGACGGCATCAAGGGCATCGCGCGTTCCATGCCGACGTCGCAGGCCGCCGACCGCGTGGCCGCCGCGCTGGGCGTCTCCTGCTTCGAGACCCCGACCGGCTGGAAGTATTTCGGCAACCTGCTCGACGCGGGTCTCGCCACGCTGTGCGGCGAAGAGAGCTACGGCACGGGCTCGATGCACATCCGCGAAAAGGATGGCGTGTGGGCCGTGCTGTTCTGGCTGAACCTGATCGCCGCCACGGGCAAGTCCGTCAACGAGATCGTGCAGGAACACTGGGCCCGCTTCGGCCGCAACTATTATTCGCGCCACGACTACGAGGCCGTGGACGCCGGTGCCGCCAACGCGATGATGGACGACCTGCGCGGCAAGCTGGCATCGCTGGCAGGGCAGACGCTCGGTGATTTCCGCGTCCAGCTGGCCGACGATTTCACCTATACCGACCCGGTCGACAACTCCGTGTCCACGCGCCAGGGCGTGCGCATCGTCATGACGGACGGCTCGCGCATCGTGCTGCGCCTGTCCGGCACCGGCACGGAAGGCGCCACCGTGCGCCTGTACCTGGAACGCTACGAAGCCGACCCGGCCCGCCACGACCTCGACACCCAGCAGGCGCTGGCGCCGCTCATCGCCATCGCGGAGCAGGTGTCGGCGCTGAAGGCGCGCACGGGCCGCGAGCAGCCGAGCGTCGTCACCTGATTTCCACCCACCACACAGGACTCCGCATGAAACTACCCGTTCTCGCCGCCTCCCTGATGCTCGCCTTCGGTGCCGCCTCGGCCGCGCCCGACCTGTCGCCGGTCAAGGGCAAGCCGTTCACCTGGGATAACGCGACCGTCTACTTCCTCGTGATCGACCGCTTCAACAACGGCGATCCGTCGAACGACCACGCCTACGGCCGCAAGAACGATGCGGCCGTCGCGCGCGGCTTCATGGGCGGCGACCTGGCCGGGGTCACGGCCAAGATCAAGGAAGGGTATTTCACGGACCTGGGCGTGGACGCGCTCTGGATCTCGCCGCCGGTGGAACAGATCCACGCGTCCACCGACGAGGGCACGGGCGTCAGCTACGGCTTCCACGGCTATTGGGCGCGCGACTTCACGGCCGTCGACGCCAACGTCGGCACCGCGAAGGACGTGCGCGACCTCGTCGAGGCGGCGCATGCGCGCGGCATCCGCGTGCTGCTCGACGTCGTGATGAACCACACGGGACCCGTCACGGCGCAGGACACCGTGTGGCCGTCGGACTGGGTGCGCACGTCGCCGACCTGCAGCTTCAAGGACGTCAAGGGCACGGTCGATTGCGCGCTCGTGAAGAACCTGCCCGACTTCCGCACCGACAGCAACGCGAACGTCGACCTGCCGCCGTTCCTCGTCGCGAAGTGGAAGAAGGAAGGGCGCTACGACCGCGAAACGAAGGAGCTGGACGACTTCTTCAAGCGCACGGGCTACCCGCGCGCACCGCGCTACTACCTGATGAAATGGCACGCCGACTGGGTGCGCAAATACGGCTTCGACGGCTTCCGCGGCGACACCGTCAAGCACACGGAACCGGGCGTGTGGAAGGACCTCAAGAAGGTGGCGAGCCAGGCCTACGAGGACTGGAAGCGCACGCCGGCCGGCAAGCAGGGCATCGAGAAGATCGGCAACCAGCCGTTCTTCATGGTCGCGGAAGCGTATGGCTACCCGATCTCGAACGGCCGCCAGTTCGCCTACGACGACGGCACCAAGGTCGATTATTACAACAACGGCTTCGACAGCATGATCAACTTCAGCCTGCCGAACGATGCGGGCCAGAGCTACGAGACGCTGTTCTCCAAGTACTCGACCCTGCTGAACGGCCCGCTCAAGGGCGTGACGGTGCTGAACTACCTCGACTCGCACGACGACGGCCATCCGTTCGACGCCATGCGCGCGCACCCGTTCGAGGAAGCGAACAAGCTGCTGCTGGCGCCGGGCCAGGCCCAGGTCTACTACGGCGACGAGACGGCGCGCGTGCTCAAGATCGACGGCGCCGTCGGCGATGCGAACCTGCGCTCCTTCATGAACTGGGACCAGCTGAAGGACAATGCCCAGGTCGGCCTCTTCGGCGCGGCCGAGGTGCGCGACTACTGGGCGCGCCTGGGCCGCTTCCGTCACGCGCATCCGGCCGTGGGCGCGGGCGTGCACCAGATGATCGCGTCGGGACCGTACACGTTCAAGCGCACGTACGAGAAGAACGGCGTCTCCGACCGCGTCGTCATCGCCCTCGACCTGCCGCAGGACCGCACGGTGCCCATTTCCGTGGCCGGCGTGTTCGGCGACGGCCAGACCGTGCGCGACGCTTACACGGGCAAGACGGCCGTCGTCTCGGGCGGCAAGGTGCAGTTCGATACGCGCGCACCGGTGGCGCTGATCGCGCTGGACTGATGCGCGTATGTATGTTGCCATTCATGTAATGGCATGACACAATCCCCGGCGTTCATTTCACGACGCCGGGGGCGGGATGGAAATAGCGGGACGGGTTTCGACAAGGGCGCGGCTGATCCTGGCCGCATGCACGCTGTGCGCGGCCGGGGTGAGCCGGTCGGCGGACAAGACCCCCGACGAGTGGCAGGCCCTGGCCCGCGCCGACCTCGACGCCACGCGCGCGGCCATCGTCGCGGCGCATCCCGGCTACATCGATGACCAGAATCCGACGTTCCGCGCGTGGACGGAGCAGGGCTATCGCGAGGCGCTCGCGCTGGTGCCGCGCGTGGACAGCTACGACGGCATGCTGGCGACCGTGCGCTGGTACGTCACCGGCTTTCGCGACGGGCACTTCGTGTATTCCGACGACAAGCGCGACAACACGTACCGCGTGCGGACCGACGGCTGGGTACTCGACCGCGCAGGCGACGCCTACGTCGTCGCCGGGCACAATCCCGAATGGCAGGGCCCCCTGCCGCCGCTCGGCGCGAAGCTGCTCGGCTGCGACGGCCGCGCGCCGCAGGCGCTCGTCGACGAGGACGCCGCGCCGTACGTGGAGCGGCGCGGGCTGCCCGATCTGCAGGGTGTCCTGGCCGGCACGCTCGCCTATCCGTGGCTGACAGGCATGGGCTATAAAACGTGCGACTTCGAGCAGGCCGACGGCAAGCGCCTGACCTTCCCCGTTTCATACCAGACCGTCTCCTCGGCCAGCATCTTCAAGTCGCTCCCGCGCCCGCGGCGCGTCGAACGACGCAATGCCTACACGTTCGAGAACGGCGTGCTGTGGATCCGCGCGCAGAACTTCATGCTCGCGCCGGCGCAGGTGAAGGAACTGGACGTGATGCTCAAGGAGATCGCCGCGCTGCAGGGCGTACGCACGATTGTCTTCGACGCGCGCGGGAACGGCGGCGGCGACAGCTCGGTCGGCAACCAGATCATCGTGGCGGCGACCGGTGGCCTGGACTTCGATCGCGAAGGGCTCGACCGCCTGCCGAAGACGTACCCGCAATGGCGCGTGTCCGACGTCGCGCTGGAGGCGGCCAACCGTTACGTCGATATCATGACCCAGCGTTATGGCGCCGACAGCGTGCGCGCCCGCGAGATGGACGGGCTGCGCGACCAGTTCCGTGCAGCGAAGGAGGCCGGCCGCGCCTGGGTCGACCAGGCCGGCGGCCCGCGCATCACGCGCGCCGATATCGCGCAGCGGCACGGGCGCATGAAACGCTTCGACGGCACCGTCGCCATCATCGCCGACGCCGCCTGCGCCAGCGCCTGCCTCGACTTCGTCGACCAGGTGCGCCTGCTCCCGAACTCCATCCAGCTGGGGCAGACGACCAGTTCCGACACCGTGTACCTGGAAAGCGCGGGCAGGGTTACGCTACCCAGCGGGAACCACCTCGTGATGCCGCTGAAAGTCTGGCTCAACCGCGTGCGCGGCGACAGCGAGGCACTCGTGCCGGACGTGCCGCTGCGCGTCGACATGCACGACGACGCGGCCGTGCGTGCGGCCACGCTCGCGGCCCTGGAGAAGACCGGCGCGCCACGCTGAACACGTCCGGGCTAGACTGGCGGGCTGCATCTTCAGGAGATTCCGCATGTCCCGACCACGTCTGTACGCGGCAATATGCGCCGCGCTCGTCATGCGCGCCGCCCACGCCGCCGAACCCGCCTACGGCCCCGAGCTGGAAGGCTTCGACTACCCGTACCCGGTGCAGCAATACCGCTTCACGTCGCAAGGCGTGCCGCTGCACATGGCCTACATGGACGTCAGGCCGGCGCAGCCGAACGGCCGCACCGTCGTCCTCCTGCACGGCAAGAACTTCTGCGCCGCGACGTGGAAATCGTCCATCGACGCGCTCACGAAGGCCGGCTACCGCGTCGTCGCGCCCGACCAGGTCGGCTTCTGCAAGTCCAGCAAGCCGGAGCACTATCAATACAGCTTCCAGCAGCTGGCCGCCAACACGCACGCGCTGCTGGCGTCCATCGGCGTCAGACAGGCGACCGTGATGGGCCACTCGACGGGTGGCATGCTCGCCGTGCGCTACGGCCTGCTGTATCCGGAAGAGACGGAGCAGCTGGTGCTCGCGAACCCGATCGGGCTGGAAGACTGGAAGGCGCTGGGCGTGCCGTCGCTCGGCGTCGACAAGTGGTACGAGCGCGAACTGCAAACGACCGCCGACAGGATCCGCGCCTACGAGAAATCGACGTACTACGTGAACCAGTGGAAGCCCGAGTACGAACCCTGGGTGCAGATGCTGGCGGGACTGTACCGCGGGCCTGGTAAAAAGCTCGTCGCGTGGAACTCGGCCCTGCTGTACGACATGATCTACACGCAGCCCGTCGTGTACGAATTCCCGTTACTGAAGATGCCCGTGCTGCTGCTGATCGGAACGAAGGACAACACGGCCATCGGCAAGGACGCGGCGCCGGCCGAACTGCGGCCGAAGCTGGGCAATTACGCGACGCTGGGCAAGTTCGCGGCGAAGGCGATCCCGCATGCGACGCTCGTCGAGTTCGACGACATGGGCCATGCGCCGCAGATGCAGGACCCGGCGCGGTTTCACCAGGCGTTGCTGCAAGGGTTGAGCAAGCGCTAGCCGAGCCACGGATGGGCGGCCAGCCACCGCCCCAGCTCATTATCGTTGGCGCACTGCAGCTTGCTGAAGATGTTCGCTCGATGCGTCTCCACCGAGCGCGGCCCGCACGGCGGCACGAGCAGCCGCGCGATCTCCTTGTTCGGCTGGCCGAGCCCCACGAGCCGCGCGACTTCCCGTTCGCGCGGCGTCAGCTCGGCCCACAGCCGCAGCGCGTGCGCGCGGGATCTCGCCTCGGCGATGGCGGCCGGCAGCTTGTCGAGCAGGTGCTGCGTGTCCGGCTTTTCCACCCAGTCCCACGCGCCCTGGCGCACGGCTTCGAGCGCGGTCGGGATGTCGCCGTGGCCGGACAGGAACAGCGTCACGAGCGGGCTGTGCGCCGCGCGCAGGCGGTCGAACACGGCCAGGCCGCTCATGCCGCCCAGGCGCAGGTCGAGGATCAGGCAGCCGGGCTGGCGCATGTCGACGGCGTCCAGGAACGCTTCTCCCGATTCGAACGCCTGCACGGCGAGTCCCTGCGAGAACAGCAGCAATAGCAGGGAACGGCGCAGGGCTTCGTCGTCGTCGACAACGTACAGCGTGAGCGGGATGTCTTTCATGGCGCGATGGGAAGGGTGAAGGAAAAAGCGGCGCCGCCGCCCGCGTGGTTCTCGACCGTCATGCAACCGCCGTGGGCCTCGACGATGGTGCGGCAGATGTTCAGCCCCAGGCCCAGGCCGTCGGGGCGGGTGGTGAAGAACGGTGCGAAGATCTGGTCCAACTGTTCGGGCGGAATGCCGGGGCCCTGGTCGACGACGGTGACGCATACGCCCGTGTCGCCGCGCCGGCTGGTCAGATCGATACGCCCGCGCGGGCGGTCCTGCATGGCGTGCATCGCGTTGTGGATCAGGTTCACGAGCACCTGTTCGAGCAGGACGCGGTCGCCGCGCACGGCAGCGCTGTCGTCATCGAGGTCGAGCTGCAGCTCGATCCCTGCCTGCTGCAACTCCGGCTTGAGCAACTCGGCCGCGTGCGCGATGACGCCATCGACCGCGAGGTTTTCGTAGTGCCCCCGCTTCGGGTTGATGAACGCGCGCACCCGCTTGACGATCTCGCTGGCGCGTTTCGACTGTTCGACGATCTCGTCGAGCGCGCCGGCCAGCATGTCGGGCGGCGCCGACTGCGAGGCGAGGGCACGCGCCGCGACGGCGAAATTCGACAGCGCCATCAACGGCTGATTCAGTTCGTGCGCGAGGGTGGACGCCATCTCGCCCACGCTCGCGAGACGCGCGCTGCGCTGCAGGCGGACTTCCTGGTCGCGCTGGCGGGCCTCGGCCTGCTTCTGCGCCGTGATGTCGACGACGGAACTCATCCAGCCCCGGTGCACGCCCTGCGCGTCGACGAGCGGCGCTGTGTAGACCATCGTGATCACGTCGTGGCCATCCTTGTGGCGGATGCGCGCTTCGAAGCCGTGCGGGGCGGCGCGGCCCTGCAGCGCGTCGTCGCTCTGCCGCGCATGCTTTTCCTGGTCGTCCGGATGCCAGTACGGATACGGCGGGCGGCACCCCAGCAGTTCGTCAGCGCTGTAGCCCACCATCGCGCACAGGGCCGGGTTGACGTAGATGATCGTGCCCTCCGGGTCGCGCGCGCGCATGCCCACGAGGAGGGAATCCTCCATCGCCTTGCGGAACGCGTGCGCTTCTTCCAGGTCGCGCGTGCGCTCCTCGACCCGGCGCTCCAGTTCGATGCGGGCCGAGCGCTGTTCGCGGAAGCGTTTTTCGCGCAGGCGCCAGTACAGCACGCCGAGCAGCAGCAGCGCGACGGCCAGCGCGGCCAGCATCAGCGCCAGCTGGCGTGCCTGCACGACTTCCTTCATGTCCGTCGTGACGGTGAGCGTCCATCCCAGTTCCGGCAGCGGCGTGTCCAGCGCGAGCAGGTCCAGGCGCCGTCCCCCCACGTTCGTATGCAGGACGAAGCCGGGAGCCGCCCCGCGCGTCTCCGTCTGCCAGGGCAGCACGTAGAAGCGTTCGCGGTTGCCGTACTGGCGGTGCTCGGCGATCCAGTGCAGGTCGGTGGCGGACACGGGCCGGATCGCGTGGAACAGCCAGTCCGGCACGGCGGACAGGAACACGATGCCACGGCTGTCGCGCAGCACCACCGGGTCGGCGCCGCGCATCCATGCGGCCTGCAGCGGCTCCAGGCTGATTTTTACCACGACGACGCCGAGGATCGTGCCGCCCGCGCGCACGGGCTCCGCGATGAACAGGCCGGACTGGCCCGTCGTGAGGCCGAGGCCATAGAAGATGCCGCGCCGGCCCTGCACCGCATCCTCGAAGTACGGACGCTGGCGGTAGGACTGGCCGACGAAGCTGGACGGCAGGTTCCAGTTGCTGGCGGCCAGCGTGAGGCCTTCCCGGTCGACGAGGAACAGCGCGGCGGCGCCTGTCGTCGCCTGCAGGTCGGCGAAGTAATCGTTCACGCGCGCCTGCAGCGCGCCGTCGCGCGGGGTGCGCAGCAGGTCCTGCACGTCCGGGTGGCGGGCCGCCGCGTGCGGCAGGAAATCGTGCTTTTCGACGAGGCCGCGCAGGCCCAGCACGTGCGCGGCGGCGGCCTGGCGCAGGCCTTCCGTCTTGGTCTGCAGTTCGTGGCGTTCGGCCCAGTTCCCCGACGCCGCGATGACGGCCAGCGCACCGGCGCCGATGAGGAGGTTGAGCAGTTTGGGCATGACGCCAACGATAGCAGTTGCGGGATCCAAAAGAAACCGCCTCCGTAGTTTTACGGAGGAGGGCGCGCCGGAAGTTGCGGATGTGGTTGGAGCGTCCGGCTGGGATAGTGGGCATACCAAAAGAGGAGACATCCATGAACACCATCACATCCAAGGCCGGCGCCCAGGCGGCGGCCGGCGCCGGCGAACGCATTTCCGCCTCGCGCCTGAAGGCCATCTTCATCGGCTCGGCCGGCAACCTCGTCGAGTGGTTCGATTTCTACTGCTACTCGGCGTTCGCGCTGTACTTCGCGAGTTCGTTCTTCCCCAAGCAGGACCCGACCGCGCAGATGATGTCCACGGCGGGCATCTTCGCGCTGGGCTTCTTCGTGCGCCCGATCGGCGGCATCCTGTTCGGCCACATCGGCGACCGCCTCGGCCGCAAGACGGCGCTGATGACCTCCGTGCTGCTGATGTGTTTCGGCTCCCTGCTGATCGCCTGCGCGCCGACGTACGCCGCGGCCGGCATCCTGTCGCCGTGCATCCTGCTGCTGGCGCGCCTGCTGCAAGGCCTGAGCCTCGGCGGCGAATACGGCGCCAGCGCGACGTACCTGTCGGAGATGGCGGATTCGAAGCACCGCGGCTTCTACAGCAGCTTCCAGTACGTGACGCTGATCGGCGGCCAGCTGCTGGCGCTGGTCCTGCTCCTCGTGCTGCAGAATTTCCTGCTCGACGCCGAACAGCTGCGTGCCTGGGGCTGGCGCATCCCGTTCTTCACCGGTGCCTGCCTCGCGCTGCTGGCCCTGCGCATGCGCCACAACCTGCCGGAGACGGCGTCGTTCGAAGCTGCCCGCAAGAAGGCGAAACCGATGGGCGGCCTCAAGCAGCTGATGCAGCACCCGCGCGAAGTGCTGCTGGTGGTCGGCCTGACGATGGGCGGCACGCTGGCCTTCTACGTCTACACGACGTATATGCAGAAATTCCTGCGCCTGTCCGTCGGCCTGACCGACTCGCAGACCACTGCCGTCTCGGCCGCGTCGCTGCTGTTCGCGATGTGCCTGCAGCCGCTGTACGGCGCGCTGTCGGACCGCATCGGCCGCAAGCCGCTGCTCATCGGCTTCGCGCTGCTGGGCACCCTGTTCACCGTGCCGCTGCTCTCCGGCATCCGCCACGCCAGCGGTCCGTGGGAAGCGTTCGGCCTGATCGCCTGCGCCTGGATGATCGTGTCCGGCTACACGTCGATCAACGCGCTGGTAAAAGCCGAGCTGTTCCCGGCCTCGATCCGCGCTACCGGCGTCGGCGTGCCGTATGCATTCGCCGTCTCCGTGTTCGGCGGCACGGCCGAGTACCTGGCGCTGTGGTTCAAGTCGGTCAACCTGGAAAGCGGCTTCTACTGGTATACGACGGCCATCATCGCCTGCACCTTGATCGTCTGCTGGTTCATGCGCGACACCGGCGCGCTGTCGAAGATCGACGCGGAAGCGCGCGGCCAATAAGTACCGGCGTTGTCGATCTGGAAAGAGCGGTCCTTCGGGGCCGCTTATTTCGTTGTAACCATCCGAATCGGGTCATAATCGCTTTTTGGTGCATTTCAATCAATGGTATCCTACGCGCAATAGAGGAGACCTTCGCGAGAAGAGCAACACCATGACGCTTGAGCCCGACACCGAACAGAAGCACACCCGCGCCGCGTATTCCGACGGTCCGCGCCTGCTGGCCGACATTGGCGCGACCCATGCCCGCTTTGCCCTGGAGATCGCGCCGGGCGTGCTGCGCAACGTGGCCGTGCTGTTGTGCGACGACTACCCGGGCATCGTCCCGCTGCTGAACGCCTACCTCGCCCAGACCCAGGCCCAGAGCGGCGGCACCCGCATCAGCCACGCGGCGTTCGCGCTCGCGAACCCGATCAGTGGCGACTTCATCCGCATGACCAACCGCGACTGGCAGTTCTCGACGGAAGAGGTGCGGCGCACGCTCGGCCTGACGACCCTGCTGATCGTGAACGACTTCACGGCGCTGGCGATGGCGCTGCCGGGCTTCAAGCCGGAAGACCTGCTGCAGATCGGCGGCGGCAAGCCGATCGCGAATGCCGTGGCCGGCGTGCTCGGTCCGGGTACCGGCCTGGGCGTATCCGGCGTGATCCCGACCGTGGACGGCTTCGTCACCCTCGGCAGCGAGGGCGGTCACGTCAACTTCGCCCCGGCCGACGAGCGCGAATTCGCCATCCTGCAATACGCCTGGCGCGAATGGCAGCACGTGTCGAACGAGCGCCTGATCTCCGGCCCCGGCATGGAAATCATTTATCGCGCGCTGGCGCTGCGTAACGGTGTCGAGGCGCCTCAGCGCGACGCCGCTGCGATCATGGCCGCCGCGCTGGACCAGAAGGATCCGCTGTGCCTGGAAGTGCTGGAATGCTTCGCCGGCATGCTGGGCGGTGCGGCCGCGAACCTGGCCGTCACGCTCGGCGCGTTCGGCGGCATCTTCATCGGCGGCGGCATCGTGCCGCGCATGGCCGAGTGGTTCAAGACGTCGCCGTTCCGCACGCGCTTCGAAGCCAAGGGCCGCTTCTCCAGCTACCTGGCGCAGATCCCGACGTACGTGATCATGATGCCGACGCCGGCCCTGTACGGCGTCTCCAGCATCCTGTCGGAGCACCTGCGCAACCGCAGCGGCGCCAACACGCTGATGGAACGCGTGCAGCACCTGCAGGCGGAACTGTCGCCGGCCGAGCAGCGCGTGGCGCAGCTCGTGATCGAGCATCCGCGCAAGGTGCTGTCCGAGCCGATCGCCGAGATCGCGAAGCTGGCCGACGTCAGCCAGCCGACCGTGATCCGCTTCTGCCGCTCGCTGGGCTTCTCGGGCCTCGCCGACTTCAAGCTGAAGTTCGCGGGCAGCCTGACGGGCACGATCCCCGTGCGCCACAGCCAGGTGCGCATGACGGACAGCACGCACGACCTGTCGGCGAAGGTCATCGACAACACGGTGTCCGCGATCCTGAAATTCCGCGACCAGCTGGACGTGAACTCGATCGACCGCGCCATCGACATTTTGCGCCGTGCCAAGCGCGTCGAGTTCTACGCGATGGGCAATTCGCGCGTCGTCGCGCTGGACGGCCAGCACAAATTCTTCCGCTTCCGCATCCCGACGTCGTCGTACGGCGATTCGCACCTGTTCGCGCTGGCCGCCGAGTTGCTTGGGCCGGGCGACGTGGTCGTCGCGATCTCGACGACGGGCCAGCTGCCGGAACTGCTGGACGCCGTCGACGTCGCGCGCGCCGCCGGCGCCGACGTCATCGCCATCACGAGCAGCAAGTCCCAGCTGGCGCGCAAGGCGAGCGTGTGCCTCGCCGTCGACCACAGCGAGGACAGCACGACGTTCCTGTCGATGATCTCGCGCATCCTGCAACTGCTCCTCATCGACATCATGGCCGTCGGCATCTCGCTCGGCCCGGCCGGTGAAGCGGCGGAGGGCGACAGCGAACGTCGCCGCCTGCTGATTTCCCACCTCGACATCTGACCGGAACCGTCGTGGCGCGCGTAACGTCTGCCACGATCGCGCTCACCGCGCTCGCGATGGCGGCATTCGCGGCGAATTCGCTGCTGTGCCGCATCGCCTTGCGTGATACCCACATCGATCCCGCTTCTTTCGGCGCCATCCGCGTGACGTCCGGCGCGCTCGTGCTGGCGCTCGCCATGCGCCTGCGCGCGCGTCCCGCCGCGACACCGGACTGGCGCGCCGCCGCCATGCTGTTCGCCTACGTGGCCGCGTTCTCGTTCGCCTACCTCACCTTGCCGGCGGGGACCGGTGCGCTGATCCTGTTCGGCGCCGTGCAATTGACGATGTTCGCCGTGGGCCTCGCGGGCGGCGAACGGTTCGCACCGCGCGGCTGGGCGGGGCTGGCGCTGGCGCTGGCCGGCTTCATCGTCCTCGTGCTGCCCGGCGTCGCGGCGCCGCCCTTGGCGGGCGCCGCGCTGATGGCCGTCGCGGGTGTCGCCTGGGGCGCGTACTCGCTGCGCGGACGGGGCGTGCCCGACCCGCTCGCGGCCACGGCATCGAACTTCCTGCGCGCGACGCCGCTGGCGTTGGCGCTTGGCTTGATGTTCGCGCCACGCGCGCATGCGGATGCGGCCGGGGTGCTGCTTGCCATCGCGTCCGGCGCGCTGACGTCGGGCCTGGGCTATGTGATCTGGTATGCGGCGCTGCGGGGGCTGTCGGCGCTGCAGGCCGCGAGCGTGCAACTGTCCGTGCCGGTGATCGCGGCCGTGGGCGGCACGTTGTGGCTGGAGGAGGCGTTCACGACGCGGCTGCTGGTCGCCGTCATCGCGATCCTGGGTGGGATCGCGCTCGTGCTGACGGATCGGGCACGCAAACGATAAGGAGCGGGAATGAAGCGCATCGCGAAGTGGATCGTGGTCGGCATTGTGGCGGTACTTGTGTTGATGACCGCCCTGGTCTTGCAGACGATTTACTTCAAGCCGCTGCGCATCGACTGGTTCTACAGCCGGGTATTCGCCATGTACGCGCTCGACAATCCCGAGCTGCTGTCGGGTCTGCGCGTCCTGCCGTCGTGGCTCGATTTCTACAGCGGCAAGCTGGCCGATGCATCGCCGGAGCACGAACGGAAGATGGCGCAGGACATGCGCGACAATCTCGCCACGCTCGAACGCTTCGACGTCCCCGCCACGGACCGGGAAGGGCGTCTTTCCTACGACACGCTGCATTACTACCTGAAGATCCGCGTGGATGGCCAGCCCTACCGGCTGTACGATTTTCCGGTCAATCAGAACGCCGGCATCCAGAGCGCGCTGCCCGAATTCATGGAGCAGATGCATGCGGTGGACAACGCGACCGACGCCAGGCACTATATCGAGCGACTGAACCGCTTTCCGCTCAAGTTTTCGCAATTGATACGATCGCTCAAGGAGCGCGAAGCGATCGGCGTGATCCCGCCGCGCTTTACGGTCGACAAGGTGTTGG
The DNA here is from genome assembly GCA_946481275.1 of uncultured Massilia sp. Next base: position 100,377 of record CAMLMV010000002.1, on the reverse strand, counting down.
CGCAGATGCGGGCCTTCGTCGCGAAGCCGCCGCAACAGCACGAGCTGTACCTGTCGTTCAAGGAAAAACTGGACCGGATTCCCGAGCGCGACATGAGCGCCGCGGCGCGCGCGGACCTGCTGGCCGCGGCGGCGGACGCGATTCAAAAAAGCGTCTACCCGGCGTACCGCGACCTGATCGCTTATGTCGATTCCCTGAAACCGAAGGCGCTGGCGAATCGCGGGGCGTGGAGCCTGCCGTCCGGCGATGCGTACTACGCCTGGTGCGTGCGCCTGCACACCACGACCGATCTCACGCCGCAGCAGGTCCACGACCTGGGCCTCGCGGAAGTGGCCCGCATCGAGGCGCAGATGGACGGCATCCTCAGGCAACAAGGCCTGCTTGACGGCACCGTCGGTGCACGGCTGCTGCAGCTGGCCCACCGGCCGGACCAGATGTATCCGGATACCGCCGAGGGCAGGCAGGCGATCCTCGCGCGCTACCAGGCGATCCTGGACGACATCAACGGGAAACTGGGGTCGAGCTTCGATCTGCGCCCGCGGCTGGGCGTGAAGGTGGAGCAGGTACCGCCGTCGTCCGCAGCGACGGCGCCGGCCGCGTATTACGCGATGGGGGCGTTCGACGGCAGCCGGCCCGGTGTGTTCTACGTGAACCTGCGCAATCCGGCCGAGGTGACGAAATTCACGATGCCCACCACGGCCTACCACGAGGGCATACCGGGCCACCACTTCCAGCTCTCCATCGCGCAGGGTTTGACGGGCGTGCCTTTCTTCCGCCGCATCCTGCCTTTCACGGCGTACAACGAAGGCTGGGCGCTGTATGCGGAGCGCCTCGCGTCCGAGCTCGGCTTCGAGCAGGATCCGCTCGACGATCTCGGGCGGCTCAGCGGGGAAATGATGCGTGCGGCCCGTCTCGTCGTCGACAGCGGCATCCACTACAAACGGTGGACCCGCGAACAGGCAATCACGTACATGATCGATCACGTCGGCATGGCGGAACAGGACGCGACCGCGGAAGTGGAGCGTTATTTCGTCGATCCCGGCCAGGCATTGGCGTACCAGGTGGGCATGCTGAAGATCCTCGAATTACGCGAGCGCGCGAAGCGGGCGCTGGGGCCGAAGTTCGATCTGAAGCGGTTCCATGACGAGGTCCTCGGGCACGGCGCGTTGCCGCTGGCCGTGCTGGAGCGGACCATCGATGAATGGATCGGGCGCAGTCGTTGAGTCGCGATCAGAGCCGCCGGAACAGCAGGCTCGCATTCACGCCGCCGAAACCGAAGCCGTTCGAGATCGCATAATCCGTCGCGATCCTGCGCGCCGCGCCGGCCACGATGTCGACGCCTTCCGTCGCCGCATCGGGCTGCACGAAATTCAGCGTGGGCGGCGCCACCTGGTCGCGCAGAGCGAGCACCGTGAAGATGGCTTCCGCGCCGCCGGCCGCGCCGAGCAGATGGCCCGTCGCGGACTTGGTGGCCGAGACGGCGGGACCGCGGCCCGCGCCGAAGATCGTCTTGATGGCGGCCAGTTCGCTCGCGTCGCCCACCGGCGTGGACGTCGCGTGGGCGTTCAGGTGGCCGATCAGTTCCGGCGCGACGCCCGCCTGCCGGATCGCCTGTGCCATCGCGCGCCGTCCGCCGTCGCCGTCTTCGGGCGGCGACGTCATGTGGTACGCATCCGCGCTCGTGCCGTAGCCGACCAGTTCCGCGATCGGCACCGCGCCGCGGCGCAGCGCGTGCTCCAGCTCTTCGATGACGAGGATGCCCGCGCCTTCGCCCATCACGAAGCCGTCGCGCGCCGTATCGAACGGGCGGGATGCCTGCGTGGGATCGTCGTTGAAGCTGGTCGACATCGTCCGCGCGGCGGCGAAGGCGCCGAAGCTCACGCGGTCGATGCAGGCCTCGGCACCGCCGCACACGGCGACGTCGGCCTCGCCGGCGCGGATCATGCGCGCCGCATCGCCGATGGCCTGGGCGCTCGCGGCGCAGGCCGTCACGGGCGCGCCCAGCGGGCCGCGCAGGCCGTGGCGGATGGAGATCTGTCCGGCCGCCATATTGGCCAGGAAGCTCGGCACGGTGAACGGCGACAGCCGGCGCGGGCCGCGGCCGTCCGTGGTCCGCACGGCTTCCACGATGGCGCCGAAGCCGCCGATGCCGGACGCCACGATGGTGGCCGTCCGCTCGCGTTCGTCGTCGGTCTCCGGCTGCCAGCCGGCCTGCTGCAGGGCTTCCTGCGCTGCGGCCAGGGCGAACATGCTGAACCGGTCCATCTTCTTCTGGTCCTTGGGTTCCACGGCGCGATCGGGATCGAAGCCCCACGGACGGTCCGCCGTCGACGCCGGCACGACGCCGGCGACCTTGGCCGCAATGCCTTCCGTGATCTCGTCGGGCAGGCCGACCAGGCCGGACTCGCCGTTCAACAGGCGTGCCCATGCAGCCTCGACTCCACATCCCAACGGCGACACCAGGCCCATGCCGGTCACGACGATACGCTTCGCACTCATTCCATGCTCCCCAACGGTTTGCAAAATGCGCCATGCGGCGCAGGATTCGATGCCAGTATAGGGATGTTAGGCCCGAAAAGTTGGTGCATCGCGCCAATCAGTATGCAAAATGCGCCATAATCATGCCATGATCACAGTCTCCGCCCACTTCCTGCACGGGATGCTGCACGCCATCCGCACCCGGCACGGCGGCGACGTGGCGGCGCAAGCGCTCGCCAGCGCCGCCATTCCCCCATCGCTGCTCGACCAGCCCGACGCGCGCCTCACGCGCCAGCAATACGTCGCGCTGTACCGGACGATCGCGGCGACGCTCGACGACGAGATGCTGGGCCTGTGGTCCCGGCCGATCCGCGGCGGCACGCTGAAATACCTGATGCTCGGCCTCCTCGACGCGCCGACGGTGCTGGTCGCGCTGAACCGCCTCGTGCGCTTCTGGAACCTGCTGCTGGACGATTACCGGCTGCAGATCTCGACGAAGAACGACCTGGTGCGGGTGGCGCTGGTGGAACGGGCGCCCGGCACGGCCGTCACGCCGCTCGGCCACGAACTCATGATGAAGCTGGTCCACGGCATCGCCTCGTGGCTGCTCGGCCGCGAGATCAGCCTGCACCGCATCGAGTTCCCCTTCGTCCGACCCAGGCATGCGGAAGACTATGCGTTCCTGTTTCCCGGCGACGTGCGCTTCGGGGCGGACCTGACGAGCATCTATTTTTCGTACGCGGATTGCGCGGGACAGTTCAAGCGCGAGAAGCACGAGCTGTGGGCGTTCCTGAAACGCGCGCCGGAAGACTGGACGTTCAGCGCCGGCCAGCGCGGCACGCTGATGGCCAGGACGCGCGCGTATCTCGAGCAGCACATCGCGCAGCCCGTCACGATCCAGGATCTCGCGCAGGCCCTGCACGTCTCCGTGCGCACGCTCAACCGGAGATTCGCGGAGGAGGGCACGCGCTTCCAGCTCGTGAAGGACGGCCTGCGGCGCGACATCGCCGTCCATCGGCTGGCCAATTCGAACACGGGCGTGGCGGCGCTGGCGTTCGACCTGGGCTTCGCGGACGCCACCGGTTTTTGCCGCGCCTTCAGGCAGTGGACGGGCAGCAGTCCGACCGATTACCGCAAGGGCAACCGTCAGGGCGAGTGAGCGAAATCCGCATCCAGCACGATCCGGTAGCTCGCCTTGCCCGCGCGCAGATGGTCCATCGCCTCGTTCACGCGGCGCATCGGGAAGTGCTCGACCTTGGGCGCCACGTGGTGGTGGGTCGCGAAGCGCAGCATCGTGTCGATGTGCGCGCGGCTGCCCGTGGGCGACGCGGAGATCGCACGCTGGCCCATGATCAGGCTCATGACCTGCACGGGTACGGGCTGCAGCACGGCGCCGAGGAAGTGCAGGCGGCCGCCCGGCGCGAGCAGGGCGATGACGGCATCCCAGTCGAGCGGCGCATTGGCCGTGATGAAGACGAAATCGAAGCTGCCGGCCAGGCGCTGCATGTCGGCGTCGGAGCGGCTCGAGGCCGTGTGGTGGGCGCCGAAGCTCATCGCTTCCTGCACCTTGCCGGGCGAGGACGTGAATGCCGTCACGTCGCAGCCCCAGGCATGGGCGAACATCAGCGCCATGTGTCCGAGGCCGCCGATGCCGAACACCGCCACGCGCGCCGTCGGCGGCACGTGCAGCTGCAGCAGCGGCGCGAACACGGTGATGCCGCCGCACAGCAGCGGCCCGGCGTTCTGCGCCGCCAGCGCGCCGGGAATCGGGATGGTCCAGATCCAGTGGGCGCGCACGCGGTCGGCAAAGGCGCCGTGGTGCCCGACGATGGTCGCCTGCACGCTGGCGCACAGGTGAAAATCGCCGCGGATGCAGGCCGCGCAGTGCTGGCAGCTGCGCACGTTCCAGCCCACGCCCACGCGCTGGCCGACGGTGAGGCCCTTGGTCGCGGCGATGGCGCCGAGCGCGGCCACGCGGCCGATGGCTTCGTGGCCGGGCACGAACGGGTACGCCGTGATCCCCCATTCGTTGTCCAGCATGGAGAGGTCGGAGTGGCAGACGCCGCAATGCTCGACCTCGACCTCCACGTCTTCCGGTCCCAGCGGGCCCGGGTCATATGCGAACGGTTCCAGCGGGCCGCCGGCCGTGGCCGCGGCCCATGCCCTGATCGTGCCGGTATTCATGAGTGCCTCCGTAGGGTGACGCAAAAATGCTAGCACCGGCGGGGTTGCGGGCGCGCGCCGTTCGCGCCGCCGCAGGCCGCTTCGTCGCGCCCAGGCCCGTTTCGTCGCACGGGTTCCCGCACCGCGTTCCAGGCCCTACACTGGCGCCTTCCGAATCGACCCGAGAGCGTTCCGATGTCCTTGTCCAGTTCCATCACCGCCATGCCGCTGCCGCCAGACGTCGTCGTGCACGCCAGCTGGTTCGGCCGCGCGCGCCACTTCCCCATCTTCGGGCTCGCGTGGTTCCGCTACCGCAGCATCGCGTTCCTGACCGGATTGCTCGCGGCGGCGCTGCTGAACGCGGCGCTGGCGGCGATTCCGCTGCAGCCGCAAAGCGTCGACTGGGTCGATGTGCTGCGCATCGGCAGCGTGTTCGGCGTGCCCGGCGTGGTGCTCGTGCTGCTCGGCCCGGGGCTGGCCGTGTGGGTGCGTGCGCGCGGCTGGCCCGTCGGGCGCGAGTTCGCGGGCATCCTGTGCATGCTGCTGCTGGGAATGGCGGCCAGCGTGGCCACGGCTTTCCAGCTGAAGAACTGGTATGAGGCGGCGCGCGTCGATCCCGCCACCGGCGAACGCGTCGTCCATCTGCTGCCGCGTGTGCAGTTCATGGTTAACTGGCAGGCCGGGCCGACGTTCAGCGTCGAGCCGGGCACGAATTGGCGCAAGATGAGCCAGGAGGAGCAGAAGGCGTTCGATGACCTGCAAAGCGCACAGGCCGTGCTGGCCAGCGTTGCGCCCGCCGGCGATGCGCCCCTGACGCCGCGGGAATCCGCGGCCGTGGCGGCTTACCTGAAACTGCAGAGCGAGAATGCGTCGTTGACGCGGGCCCAGGAACAGGCCACGCTGGCCGGGCGCGCCGCATTCGAAAAGCTGCTGCGCTACCAGGTCGAACAGGGCACGCGATCGCAACCGGCACGCGCCGCGCCGGCAAGCCCGGCATATGCGGCGGCCCAGGCGCAGTACGACAAGGTCCTGGCCGAATTCCTCCGCGTGCAGGCGCGGCACGCACCCGCGACCGTGACGCCCGCAGCCGCACCACGGCCCGGCGTACGCAGCACCGCCGGCACGGCGGGCGCCTTCGTCATGCTGCTGGCGGTTGTGCTGCTCGTGTGCTGGCTGGGCGGCATCACCGACCTGGTCGCGTTCGTGCGCCAGCGCGGCAAGCTCGATGACGTGCTGCGCGACCAGGCGGTGCGCCGCGCCGACGCTGCGCGCGTCGAGGCCGAGCTGCGCCTGTCCGTGCTCGCGGCCCAGGTCGAACCGCACTTCCTGTTCAACACGCTGGCCAGCGTGCGCTCGGCCATCGTGTCCGACCAGGCGCGCGCCGCCGCCATCGTCGACCACCTGGCCGACTACCTGCGCGCGACCATCCCGCAGATGCGCCACGAGGCCGCGAGCGGCAGCGTGCCGCTGGCCCGCCAGCTCGATGCGGCCCGTGCCTACCTGGCGCTGATGCACGAGCGCATGCCGCGGCTCGCGTTCGCGGTGGAGACCGAATCCGGACTCGAGGCGGCGCAAGTGCCGCCGCTGATGCTGATCTCGCTCGTCGAGAACGCCGTCAAGCATGGCGTCGAGCCGAAGGCCGGGCCGGCGCGCATTACGGTCTCTGCCCGCCGCGTGATGGATGCCGGCGTGCCGCTGCTGGAACTGGAGGTGCGCGACGATGGCGTCGGCTTCGGCAGCGCCACGTCCGGTACCGGGGTGGGCCTCGCGAACATCCAGGAGCGCCTGACGGGCCTGTACGGGAGCCAGGCGGGACTGACGCTCAAGGCCTTGCCGGAGGGCGGCGTTGCGGCTATCCTGCGCCTGCCCCTGACTGCCTGAACGCACGATGCCCACCGCCATCATCGCCGACGACGAAGACCTGCCGCGCAGCGAATTGCGCCGGCTGCTGGCCGACGCCTGGCCCGACCTGCGCATCGTGGCCGAATGCGCGGACGGCGCCGCTGCGCTCGCGGCCATCGGACAACATCGGCCCGACATCGCCTTCCTCGACATCCGCATGCCGGGACTCAGTGGCCTGGAGGTGGCGGCCGCGGACGGCGTCACGAACGTCGTGTTCACCACGGCCTACAGCGCGCACGCGTTCGACGCGTTCGAGGCGGGCGCGCTCGACTACCTGCTCAAGCCCGTCACGCCCGCGCGGCTGCGCCAGTGCGTCGAGCGCGTGCGGGCGCGCGCGGGCGTGCAGGACCAGGACCTCGGCCGGCGCCTGGCCGACCTGGAACGCCGCCTGCAGCCGCAGGCCGCGCCGCGCATGCGCTGGATCAGCGCCAGCGTCGGCGACACGATCAAGGTCATTCCCGTCTCGAGCATCCTGTTCTTCCAGTCGGAAGACAAGTACACGCGCGTCGTCGCCACCGATGGCGAGACGCACGTGCGCAAGTCGCTCAAGGAACTCCTCGACGCGCTCGATCCGGACGAGTTCTGGCAGATCCACCGCGGCGTAGCGGTGCGCGCCGACGCGATCGCCCATGCGCGCCGCGACCTGATGGGCCGCATCACCGTGCAGCTGCGCGGCCGCGACGAAGTCTTCCGCGCCAGCCAGACCTTCGCCTGGCGTTTCCGGCCGATGTGATGCGGCCCTAGTCTTCGACGAACACGACGGCCGTGCGCGGCGGGATCGAGAACGCGCCCGTCGCGCCGTCGAACGCCGCCTGCGTGGCGCGCTTGTCCGCCGCGTGTTCGGACAGGAACACGGGGTGCAGGTGCAGGCGCTTGCCGGCCGCGTCCGGGTCTGTCACCGTGTGGCCGACCTTGTCCACGTTGATGAAGTAGGTGATGCCGGCAAACCCGGCGCCGGCCAGGCCGCGGCCGTCCAGGTGTGCGGCGACCACCGTCGGTACTTGCCCGCTGCCCGTGTTGAAGAAGCGCAGGCGCTGGCGGATCGCCGCCGCCGTCGGCAGGCGGAACAGCATGGAGCTGGCGCGGATGGCGAGCAGGTCGCGGAACGCGTCGCGCGCGAACGCGATGTCGGCGGGGGCCGGCTTGATGGCGGGGTCCTGCAGCAGGGGCTTCAGCAACGGCCAGTCGCGGCCGTTGTCGTCCGCGGGCGGCAGGCCCGTGCCGAAGTGGTTGTCGCGGTAGGTCCAGTCGATGCGGTTGAACCAGTCGCCGGAATTGAAGCTGTTGCGGTCCAGCGATTTCGAGCGCAGCACGTCGATGCCGGCGTGGTAGTACGCGACACCCTGCGCGAAGGCGTCCACGGCCATGCCCAGCACCTGCACGCGCGCCCGATCCTGCGCCGTGGTGGACAGCGGCAGCTTGAACACGTCGATGTCGAACAGCGTCTGGTTGTCGTGGTTCTCGACATAGTTCACGACCTCGCCCGGCTCGCTCGCGTAGCCGGCCGGCTGGCCGTTGTAGTCGATGGCGTCGAGCGGCACCGTCCTGTCGTCGAACGTGTGCAGCGGATACGAACGGATCGAGCCCGCGAGCCCCGCGCGCACGAGGTCCGCGGCTTTCAACAGGTCGGCGGCTTGATGCGTGCCCGCATGCGTGTTCGGATCGTAGACGAGCCCATTGATCCAGCCCTGGCGGCGGAACATGGCCTCGCCCGAGTCGCCCGCGGAACCGCCACGTACGGCGTCGCGCAGGCGGTCGTTGAACGTGCCGATGCCGCTGCCGTTCAGCGACAGCTGCGACGCCTGCACGAAGCGCGCGCCGTCCGCCACTTCGCCGAAGTTCCAGCCTTCGCCGATGAGCTGGACGTTGCGGCCGGAGATCGCATTCACTTTGCGCTGCAGGTCTTCCATCACGGCGCGCGGCTGGTGGCCCATCAGGTCGAAGCGGAACGAATCGACCTTGTACTCCTTCGCCCACAGCGCGACGGAATCGATCATCAGCTTGCCCATCATGCGGTGTTCCGTCGCCGTGTTGTCGCAGCACGTCGAGCGCTCGATTGCGCCGTTCGCGTTCAGGCGGTGGTAGTAGCCGGGCACGATGCGGTCGAGGACGGATTTTTCGTTCTGCCCCGCGATGAACGTGTGGTTGTAGACGACGTCCATGCCGACGCGCAGGCCCGTCCTGTGCAGGCTTTGCACCATCTGGCGGAACTCGACGATGCGGCGCGCGCCGTCGGCCGGATCGGTCGCGTAGCCGCCTTCCGGCGCGTTGTAGTGGAACGGGTCGTAGCCCCAGTTGAAGCAATCCGTCTCCGCCGTGCGTTTTACCCGTGCCTGCTGCGTGTCGCCGTCGGGCGTGCCGGCCGGCTGCGGCACCGCGCATGCCGTCTCGGGCACGCTGCCGATGTCGTACACGGGCAGCAGGTGGATGTCCGTGAGGCCGCTGTGCGCCAGCGCCGCGAGATGCTTCATGCCATCCGAGCCCGTGTCGGTGAACGCGAGGTATTTCCCGCGATGCGCGACCGGCACGCTGGCGTCGTCGCGCGAAAAGTCGCGCACGTGCAGTTCGTAGACCACCATGTCGGTCTGGTTTTTCACCGTCTGCGGCGCGGGTGTCGTGTCCCAGCCGGCCGGTTTCAGGCGCGGGGAATCGAGCCGCGCGATGTAGCTGCGCTTCGAATCCGTCGTCAGGCTGATCGAATACGGATCGGTGACGAGGTTGCGCACGATGCCCGCATCGACCGGCACGTCGACCGCGTACCTGTAGTACTTGCCGGTCAGGTCGCCCGGCAGCGCGGCGCGCCATACCCCCGTGCCGCGGTCGAACGCCATCTGGTACACGGCACGAACACCGCCCGTGCCGCCGTCGTAGACGCAGACGGCCGCCTGCTGCGCGGTCGGCGCCCACACCGCGAAGCGCGTGCGGCCCCCGCCGATGTCCACGCCCAGTGGCGGCACGTCGGCGGCGGCCGCGTACAGGTCGTCGAGGGCGCCGGCCGCCTGGATGCGCGTGGCGTCCAGCACGCGGCCTTCCGCATCCTCGCGCACGAGCACGAGCTGGCCGCGGTGCAGGTCGGGCAGCCTGGTCGCATCGGCATCGCCCACGCGCAGCACCGGTCCCGGGGCCAGGTAGGTAAAACCTTGCGGTGCGGGGCCGGAGAATGGATCGAGACGGATCGCGCCGTCCGCCCCCGCGACCTTCCCGCCCGGCGCCGCCGCGATCGCGCCGCGTGCGGAGTGGTACAGCTTCACGGTGCCGGCGGATGCGCTGCCCGGCCACTGGAGCGTCCGGCCGTCGAGCCAGACGGCGCGCGCATCGTAATGCGCGGCGGCCGGGTGCAGGACGGTCTCGAAGTGTTTGCTGTCGCAGGCGTCGGGTCCGATGGCGGCGTGGGCGCCGGCGGCGGCCAGGCAGGAGAGCAGGGCGCCGGCGGCGCGGAGAGTCGTTCGGGTCATGGTGGCTGGTGTTTTGTCGACGCGACAGGTTAACACTCTTTGATGTAGTTTGACTACCGATCGGATGAGGCTCGTTTCGCATGAAAATGCGTAAGTCGATGATTTAAATGAATATTTGATGTTTTGCGCCATTTTTGTGGCGATTGTCATTGCAGATTTCATCCTGTATATTGCGTAAAAATCACTGGAGAGACACCGCATGACCACTTCCTCGCACGACAAGAATCCGTGGTGGCGCGAAGCCATCATCTACCAGGTCTACCCGCGCAGCTATCTCGACACGAATGGCGATGGCGTGGGCGACCTGCCGGGCATCACCGCCAAGCTGGATTACATCGCCAGCCTGGGCGTGGACATCGTCTGGCTGTCGCCATTCTTCAAGTCGCCGATGAAGGACTTCGGCTACGACATCGCGGACTACTGCGACGTCGACCCGCTGTTCGGCACCCTCGCCGATTTCGACGCGCTCGTCGCGAAGGCGCACGGCCTGGGCCTCAAGATCATGATCGACCAGGTGATGGCGCACACGGCCGAGAACCACCCGTGGTTCGTCGAGAGCCGTTCGAGCCGCGACAATCCGAAGGCCGACTGGTATGTGTGGTCCGATCCTCTCCCGGACGGCAACCCGCCCAACAACTGGCTGTCCGTGTTCGGCGGCTCGGCGTGGCAGTGGGACAGCCGCCGCAAGCAGTACTACATGCACAACTTCCTCGTGAACCAGCCGCAGGTGAATTTCCATAATCCGGCGGTGCAGCAGGCGCACCTGGATTCGCTGCGCTTCTGGCTCGAACGGGGTGTCGACGGCGTGCGCATGGACGCCTGCAACTTCCACTTCCACGACCGTACGCTCCAGAGCAATCCGCCGGCGCTCGTGCGCGACACGTCGACCGTCACGGACGTGAACCCGTACGGCATGCAGGCGCACATCCACGACAAGACCCAGCCCGAGAACATCGCGTTCCTGCAAAGGCTGCGCAAGCTGCTGGACGAATACGGCGCCGTCGCGATCGGCGAAGTGGGCGCGGACGATTCGCTGGCCGTGATGGCCGACTACACGTCGGGCGGCGACAAGCTGCACATGGCCTACAGCTTCAACCTGCTGACGCCGCAGTTCTCCAGCCGCCACATCCGCCGCCAGGTCGAGGAATTCAATGCGCGCGTGAAGGATGGCTGGGCGTCGTGGTCGGTCGGTAACCATGACTCGATCCGCGTCGCCACGCGCTGGTCGGCCGGCGAGTGGACCCCGGCCCTGTCGAAACTCGTGCTGGCGCTGCAGCTGTCGCTGAAAGGCACGCCGTGCCTGTACCAGGGCGACGAGCTGGCGCTGCCGGAAGCGGACGTGCCTTATGAGCTGCTGCAGGACCCGTACGGCATCACGTTCTGGCCCGAGTTCAAGGGCCGCGACGGCTGCCGCACGCCGATGCCGTGGACGAGCGAAGGGCCGAACGCCGGCTTCACCACCGGCAAACCGTGGCTGCCCGTGCCGCCGGAGCACGTGTGCCTGGCCGAGGCGGGCCAGGACAAGGATCCGCAATCGACGCTGAACTTCGCGCGCAACATCATCCAATGGCGCCGCGGCCTGCCGCAGCTGACGCGCGGCGACATCGTGTTCTTCGACGTGCCGGAACAGGCGCTGGCGCTGCGCCGCGACGAGGAAGGCTTCCCGTCCGTGCTGGCCGTGTTCAACGTGACCAACGCACCCTTGAGCTTCGACTGGCCGGCCGCCGACGGCGCGAACAAGCTCGAAGGCCACGGCCTGCCCGGCGACGTGAACGGCACGACCGTCACGCTGCCGCCATACGGCGCCTGGTTCGGTACAATCGCATAATGGAAGAGCAACCAGACAATACCCGCACCGCGTTCGCCGACGGCCCGCGCCTGCTGGCCGACATCGGTGCGACGCACGCGCGCTTTGCGCTGCAGACCGCGCCCGGCACCTATCGTTCGGTGCGCGTGCTGAAGTGCGACGACTACTCGGGCATCGTCCCGATGCTGCGTTTCTACCTCGCCGAACACGCGGACACGCGCCTGCACCACGGCGCGCTCGCGCTCGCGAATCCCGTTGACGGCGACTACGTGCGCATGACGAACCGGCCGTGGGAATTCTCCACGGACGCCGTGCGCCGCGAACTCGGGCTGGACACGCTGCTGATCGTGAACGACTTCACGGCGCTGGCGATGGCGATCCCGGGCCTGAAGGAATCGGACCTGATGCAGGTCGGCCCCGGCAAACCCGTGCCGGGCGCCGTGCTGGGCGTGCTCGGGCCGGGCACGGGCCTGGGCGTCTCCGGCGGCATTCCGACCGTCGACGGCTTCGTCACCCTCGGCAGCGAGGGCGGCCACGTCAACTTCGCGCCCAGCGACGAGCGCGAGTTCGCGATCCTGCAGACCGCGTGGCGCGAATGGAGCCACGTGTCGAACGAACGCCTGATCTCCGGCCCCGGCATGGAGATCATCCATCGCGCGCTCGCCGAGCGTAACAAGGTGGAGGTGCCCGCGCGCACGTCCGCCGAGATCATCACCGGCGCGCTCGACGACCACGATCCGCTGTGCCTCGAAGTGCTGGAAGCGTTCAGCGGCATGCTGGGCAGCGCCGCGGCGAACCTCGCGGTGACGCTCGGTGCATTCGGCGGCATCTTCATCGGCGGCGGCATCGTGCCGCGCCTGGGCGAGTGGTTCAGGACGTCGCCGTTCCGCACGCGCTTCGAAGCGAAGGGACGTTTTTCCAGCTACCTGTCCGACATCCCGACGTACGTGATCTCGACGCCGCACGTGGCGTTCGACGGTGTCGCGAACATCCTGTCGGAACACCTGCGCGGCCGCAGCGGCGGCAACACGCTGATGGACCGCATCCACAAGCTGCGCCCGGAGCTGACGCCGGCCGAGCAGCGCGTGGCAGCCCTCGTGCTGGAACAGCCGCGCCTCGTGCTGAACGAGCCGATCGCCGGCATCGCCAAGTTGGCGGACGTGAGCCAGCCGACGGTGATCCGCTTCTGCCGCTCGCTGGGCTTCCTCGGCCTGGCCGACTTCAAGCTGAAGTTCGCGAGCAGCCTCACGGGCTCGATCCCCGTGCGCCACAGCCAGGTGCGCGGCAGCGACAGCACGCACGATCTGTCCGCGAAGGTCATCGACAACACGATCTCGGCGATCCTGCAGTTCCGCGACCAGCTGGACGTGCGCGCCATCGACCGTGCGATCGAACTGGTGAGCCGCGCGAAGCGGGTGGAGTTCTACGCGATGGGAAATTCGCGCGTGGTGGCGCTGGACGGCCAGCACAAGTTCTTCCGCTTCCGCATCCCGACGGCGCTGTACGGCGACTCGCACCTGTTCAAGCTGGCGGCGGAGCTGCTGGGACCCGGCGACGTGGTCGTCGCGATCTCGAACTCGGGCCGTTTGCCGGACCTGCTGTCGGCCGTGGATGCGGCACGCGCGGCCGGTGCCGACGTCATCGCGATCTGCAACAGCCAGTCGCCGCTCGCGCGCCGCGCGGACGTGCTGCTGGCCGTGGACCACGCGGAGGACAGCACGCACTTCCTCGCGATGATTTCGCGGATTTTGCAGCTGCTCCTCATCGACATCATGGCGGTCGGCATCTCCGTCGACGTGCACCATGCGCGGGCGCTGCCGCCGGCAGCGGTGGAGGGTGAAGGGGAAGGGCGCAGGGCGCTGATCTCCCACCTTGATTCGTAGGGTGGACGGCGGCGGCGTCCGTCCTACGATTTCATCCGTGGGAGGAATGCCGCCAGAATCCCCAGCAGCGGCAGGAACGACGCCAGCCGATACACCGTCTCGATACCGGAGACGTCGGCCAGATGCCCCATGGCCGCGGCGCCGATCCCGCTGACGCCGAACATCAACCCAAAGAAGATCCCCGCGATCATGCCGACCTTGCCCGGCACGAGCTCCTGCGCGAACACGACGATCGCGGAAAACGCGGACGACATCACGAGCCCGATCACGACGGACAGCACGCCGGTCCAGAACAGGTCCGCATACGGCAGCGCCAGCGTGAACGGCGCGGCGCCGAGGATCGATACCCAGATCACGCGCTTGCGGCCGATGCGGTCGCCGATCGGGCCGCCCGCGAATGTGCCTGCGGCGACAGCCGCGAGGAACACGAACAGGTACAGCTGCGCGGTACCGACAGGGACGTGGAATTTCTCGATCAGGTAGAACGTGTAATAGCTCGACAGGCTCGCCATGTAGACGTATTTCGAGAACACGAGCATGGCCAGCACGGCCAGCGCGCGCACGACGGTCGCGCGCGGCAGCGCCGGACCCGCGTGCGCGGCGGCCTTGCGCGTCATCGTCTTGAGGTGGCTGCCGTACCAGCGCGAGACGCCCACGAGCACGATCACGGCGACGAGGATGAACAGCATGAACCACGCGATGCGCCCCTGGCCGCGGCCCACGATGATGGCGGCGGCCAGCAGCGGACCGAATGCGGAGCCCAGGTTGCCCCCGACCTGGAACAGCGATTGCGCGAAGCCGAAGCGCCCGCCGGACGCGAGCCGCGCCACGCGCGAGGCCTCCGGGTGGAAGGTCGACGAGCCGATGCCGATCATGCCGGCGGCCAGCAACAGCATCGTGAAGGTACCGGCGACGGCCAGCAGCGCGACGCCGGCCAGGGTTACGCACATCCCTGCCGGCAGCAGGAATGGGATCGGGCGCTTGTCGGTGTAGAGGCCGATCCACGGCTGCAGCAGCGACGCGGTGCACTGGAACGTCAGCGTGATCAGGCCCACCTGCGTGAAGCTGAGCGCGAACTGTTCCTTCAGTAGCGGATAGATCGACGGCAGCACCGCCTGCACGCAATCGTTCAGCAGGTGTACGAAGGCGACGGAAAAGAGGATCTGGAGGACGGTCCCGGGCGCGGCGCTGGCCGGCCCGGCCGCCGTGACGGAAGGCGAGGTGGGCGTGGTCATGATGGTTTTCGGTGGGAATGGCAGGCCAGTGTAATATTGTCTATTCGAACGCATATTCCATTTTTCGTCGCCCAAGTGACAATCGCGCCCTCTCCCCGCTACCGCCAGAAGTTCCGCAAGCTGCCGCGCAGCGTGACGGCCGTGCCGTCCGAAGTGCAGCACGGCGAACTGGTCGAAGCCCACAGCCACCCGTGGGTGCAACTGCTGTACGCCAGCGAAGGCGTGATGCGGGTGCGCACGGCGCTGGGCGTGTGGATCATCCCGCCGCGCCGCGCACTCCTCATCGCGCCCGGCATCGTGCACGAGCTGACGATGCTCAGCCGCGTCAACATGCGCACCTTGTACATCGAGCAGGACGCGGCGGGCGGCCTCGTCGACGGCTGCAAGGTGCTGGAAGTGAGTCCGCTGCTGCGCGAGCTGATCCTGGCGCTGTCCGCGGAGCCCGTCGACTATCCGCCCGGCGGGCGCGGCGAGGCGCTGGCGCGGCTGATCCTGTCGGAACTGGAAGCGATGGAGACGGTGCCGATCGCCGTACCGTGGCCGCGCGACCGCCGCCTGCAAGCCCTGTGCGCGGACATCATGGCGCATCCCGCCAGCCAGCGCCGGCTCGACGACTACGCCCTCGACGCGGGCGCCAGCGCGCGCACGCTGATCCGGCTGTTTCCCCGCGAGACAGGCCTGCACTACCGCCAGTGGGTGCAGCAGGTGCACCTGGCGCATGCGTTCGAGATGCTGGCGCGCGGCGAGAGCGTGGGCAGGATTGCGCAGTCGCTGGGCTATGCGAGCCCGAGCGCGTTCACGAGCATGTTCCGCAAGCTGCTCGGCAAGACGCCGCAGCATTACCTGGCGGAGTGGCGGGCGCGGGCTTGAAGCGATGAAGGGGAGGCGCCGCCGACCGGGGGAGGAGTGGCGCCACCGTTCACGCGAGTTGGCGGTGGCGCTGCACGGTCAGCGGCAGCATCCACGATAAACAGATTGGATGGGCCTTGGTTTGTGGCCGATCAACGCGACTTCAGTTCGACGTTGCGGATATTGCGCCGCCATTCGGCCAGCGATTGCACAGAATCATTGTCCAGATCCTCGACGAGGATCTCGGCGCCTTCGTGCGCCACGAGGAAGCTGGCGCGGCGGTGCACGTTCTGCTTGCGGTCTTCCACGAAGCTCAGCTGGTAATACTTCTTGCCTTCGATGACGCGCGGGTTCGGATCGTCCTCGATGACGGCGCCGTGGACCGCGCCGTGCGAGCGCTTTTCGATCTGTTCCGACCACGTCTTGAGCTCAGGCAGCGCCATCAGTTCGGCGATCGCCTGGTCGCGCGTGCGCGTGGGCACGGCCGGGGCCTGGACGGCGGCCGGCTTCGGCGGCGGCGCCGGTTTCTCGCCCTTGCAGGCGGCGAGCGCGGCCAGGGCGAAGAGGGTGGCGCTCAGCAGACGGATCGAACGTGCGGACATGGCGGTTAGCGAAAGGTAAAGAACCAGTCTAAACCAAGCGGTGTTGTCCGGCAACTTAACGGCTGGCCGAAGCCAGTGCGACCCGTCTGAACTGGACGTTGCGCGCTCGCTCCGTACTGACCGTGAACCCGCTGCAGCCCTCGGCGCTGCACTGGTATTTGAGCGTGCCGAAGCCGGTTTCATAGTCGCGTTCGCCGTTGAAACCGAGCGTGACCGTGCCACCCGGATAGGTCAGCACGAGGTCGCCGTCCTTGCCGGCGATCGAATACAGGACGTGCAGTTCGTCGCTGTAGAAATCGCCTTCGACTCGCTTCAATTCGGCTGCGGAAGGCATCGGACGTGTGGTGCGGGTGGCGGGAATATCCTGCTCGCCCCAGTGCAGGACGCCGCCCGCGACGATGCCGTCCGGGCCGGGTGGATCGAAGCTGAAGCGGGAGGCCGTCACCCTGGCGAAGAAATCGCGCTCGCTATAGGGAAACGCGGGCATTTTCGGGAATCCCATGCCGAGCGCCATCAGCCGGCCGTTCTCCTTGGTGAAGGTGATCCCCGATTGCGGCGACGTCGCGTAAAAGCCGACCAGCGCATCCAGTCGGGCAGGGTCGAGCCGGATTTCCTTGAACGTCGTCGCGGGTGCCGAGGGGGAGGCCGGCGCCGCGCCCGGTACGCGGTCCAGGACCATGTCGGCAATCCTGCGCACGGTCAGGTCCGTATCGATGTCGGACGTGTTGGCGAACACCATCACCGAAAGATGCTGGTCTGGAAAACGCCACAGCTGGTTGCCATAGCCGCCGGCCATGCCGCTGTGTTCGACCAGCCGCAAGCCACGGTAGGCATGGACAAACAGACCCGACGCGTACTCGATCGGCTTGCCGTCATTGAGCACGCCGGTTGCCTGCATCTGCCTGATCACGTCCATCCCGCCAACGCGTCCGTCGTAGAAATTGCGGTCCCACAGGGCCAGGTCGCCCAGCGTCGTCAACACGCCGCCGTCGCCGGCCATCGAGATGTTGACCGGCGCGAGCCGGTAGCCGCCGGTGTCGGCGGGCACGTACGACAGGACACGGCCGGGCACGAGCGTGCGGTAGTCCTGCTGGAACAATGTGTGCGTCATGCCGAGCGGGACGAAGATGCGTTCGCGTGCAAATTCGGGAAACGGTTTGCCGGTCACGTGTTCCACGATCCGCGCGAGCAGCACGTAGCCGGTGTTGGAGTAGTCCCATTGCTGGCCGGGTTCGAAATTGAGTGTGCGCTGGCGCCTGATCGTTGCCAGCGCCTTGTCCTCCTCGATGACGTCGCCCGGGCGCAGGCCCGCCATGGCCATCAGGTCGAAGTAGTCGCGCAATCCACTCGTGTGGTGCATCAGGTGGCGGATAGTGATCTTCCTGCCGAAGTCCGGCACGTCGGGCAGGTACAGATGGACGTCGTCGTCGAGCGACAGCTTGCCGTCCTTTGCCAGCAGGTGGATGGCAAACGCGGTGAACTGCTTGGACATCGAGCCGATGAAGAACTCGGCGGACGGAGACATCGGTACGCCGCGCTCGATGTCGGCCATACCGTAACGCTTCGTCAGCACCACCTTGCCGTCGCGGATCACGCCGACGACGGCACCGGGCATGCCCGGCCGGTTCCACGGGGCGAACAGCGCGTCGATCTGCCGTTCTGGCGACTGCGCGGGCTGCGAGGCCGAGGCTGCTACGGGGGCGGCCAGGAAGGCCGCAAGCAATGTGATGCGTTTCATGATGTCCTTCCTGCTCGCTGATGGGAAGGGCAGTATGGCAGATACTGAACAGAAATGGTTGGTGTCTAGTAAATTTTTCTGCATATTGGAAGAATTCATAATTGCTAGCTAGTAGAAGTAAACATTGCGCATAGTTGGAATCGACTGCTACAGTCCGGCTAACATATTGAACAATCATCCTGCCGGGGTCCCATGTCGTCACGTTGCACCATCCTTGCCTCCCTGATCGTGTCCGCCTCCGCCTTCGCGCAGGACACCCCGCCCGCGCAAGTCGACGTGCGCGGCAAAGTGACCGACTACGACCCGCGCCGCGACGACACCGCGGCCCGCATCGTCGTCCGCCACGAGGACCTCGTGAAATACGGGGACGCGAACCTGCTCGACGCGCTCAGGCGGATCCCGGGCGTGACCGTGAACGGCAGCGCCGGACGTGGGGGCGAGGTGCGGCTGCAGGGACTGGGCAACGGCTACACGCAGGTGCTCGTCGACGGCGAGCGCATGCCGCCCGGCTTCGCGTTCGACACGCTGGCGCCCGATGCCGTCGAGCGCATCGAGGTGCGCCGGGCGGCCAGTGCGGACCTGCCGACCCAGGCCATCGCGGGCACCATCAACATCGTGCTGAAGAAGGTCGTCCGGACGAGGGAGCGCGAGTTCAAGACCGGTATCGAAGTGGGCCGCGACACCCGCAGCCCGAACGCGAGCCTGCGCCTGGCGGACAAGCGCGACCGCTTCTCGTATTCGCTGGCGCTGGAGGCGATGCGCAACGATTTCGACGGGGACGTACAAGGTCGCGAGGAAGGATTCGACGCCGCAGGGCGGCCGACCCTGCTGCGCACGACAGCCAGCCGGGAACATGGCGACCTGACGACGCTGAGTGTCGTGCCGCGGCTTGCGTGGACACTGGACGGCGGCGACACGCTCGCGCTGGAGGGGCTGGCGACATTGAACCGCTTCCGCGTCGGCGTCCGTTCTCCCGTGACGACGTGGCTGGGCGAGACCGCGCCGTATCCGCGCCAGGACATCCGCATGAGCAACGACATGGGTTCGACGCGCGCGGCGCTCGAGTGGGTGCATGCGTTCGAGGGTGGCGGCCAGCTGGAGACGAAGTTCAACGCATCCGCCGGCTACACGGACAACGGCAGCGACCGCGATGCGGACGGCAATCCGGCCGTCGGCCTGCTTCGGCGCGACATCGACTCGACGGGTCACGACCGCGACGTCGGCACGACCGGCAAGGCGACCTTGCCGCTGTGGGAAGGCCATGCGCTGGCCGCCGGCTGGGACGCCGGCCGCACGCACCGCGACGATGCGCGCCACGAACGCGATCCGACGCAGCCCTCGCTCGTGATCCCCAATGGCGACGAGCGCTACACGGGCACCGTCACGCGCCTGGCCTTGTACGCGCAGGACGAGTGGCAGGTGACGCCCGCCTGGTCGGCCTATCTCGGCACGCGCTGGGAAGGTGTGCGCATCCGCGCCGACGGCGCCGGCTTCGGCAGCGCGCGGTCGTGGTCGAGCGTGTTCAGTCCCATCGTCCAGACGCTGTATAAACTGCCGGGGCAGCGCAACGACCGCGTGCGCCTCGCCGTCGCGCGCACGTACAAGGCACCCGCCATGGAGGCGCTGCTGCCGCACCGCTACACGACGGTGAACAACAGCCAGGTCGAGCCGGACGTGCAGGGCAATCCGGACCTGAAGCCGGAACTGGCGCTCGCCATCGATGCGGCCTACGAACGCGAATGGGCGCCGGGCGCGCTGTTCTCGGTGAGCGCGTCGCAGCGCCGCATCGACGACACGACGCGCAACCTGGTCCGCTTCGACGCGGCCGGCGGGCGCTGGGTGTCGCAGCCGGAAAACGTCGGCAGCGCGACGACGCGCACGCTGCAACTCGAAACGCATTTCCCCGTGGGGCCGCTGAACCTGCGCGGCGACGTCGCGCGCAACTGGTCGAACGTGGATGCGGTGCCGGGGCCGGACAACCGGCTCGACCAGCAGGTGCCGCTGTCCGCCAACCTCGGCGCCGACTGGCAGCGCGACCGTTTATCGGCCGGCGCCAACTTCGGATTCAGGCAGGGCGGCCTTGTCCGCGCGTCCACCAGTCAGACCGTCTACCTGCATGCGCAGCGCGACCTCGACATCTACGCGTCCTGGAAGCTGGACGCCGCGTCGCAACTGCGCGTGACGGCCGTGAACGTGCTGGGCTCCGGCTTCGTCAACGACAGCGGCTACGCGACGGCGGGCGGCATGCTGCGCAACCGCATCGTCAACGTACGCCGCCCGAGTGTACGGGCGGCGTTCGAAACGCGGTTCTGAGCCGTCAGCCGCTGACCCGCAGCCCGTGCTCGTCGCACCAGCGGCGCAGCGCGGTCTGCGTTTCCTCGGTGCGGAAGCGCTGCCACGACTCGGTGGCGCCGCGCTCGTCGAGCAGGCGCTCGAAGCCGTCGGTGTCTTCGGCGCGGACCAGGTCGCGGATCGTCGCCTGGTCGCCCGCGAGGTGCGTGGCGGCGAAGCGGAACACGAGCTGGTCGCCGATGCCGAGCGTGCTCGCGGGCGGCACGGCCACGTAGTCGCCGTCGCCCGCGGCCGGGTCGGCCGGCAGCGGCGCTTCCTCGTCCATGTAGTCGTCGTTGAGCAAGTGGATCATGCCCGTCGCGCGCGCGACGAGGGCGGTGGCGCGGCCTTCGCCATCGTCGACGACGAGGGCCGCGTGTTCGAGTTCGTCCAGGTTGACTGCCGCCATGGTGCCTCCGCTTCAAGTCGATGCCGCCAGTATGCAGCGGCTGCGGATCGAGGCTCGCACGGTTAGTCCGGACAAAAGAAAAAGCCCGCAGGGCGCGAACCCTGCGGGCTTCCGGTGCGACGGAATACGGCGCGTGTACGGCGAATTACATCATGCCGTCCATGCCCATGCCGCCCATGCCGCCCATGCCGTGGCCGCCGGCTGCCGGCTTGTCTTCGACGATCTCGGAGACCATGCAGTCGGTGGTCAGCATCAGGCCGGCGATCGACGCTGCGTTCTGCAGAGCCGAGCGGGTGACCTTGGCCGGATCCAGCACGCCTTGTTCGACCATGTCGCCATAGGTGCCGTTCGACGCGTTGTAGCCGTAGTTGCCCTGGCCGTTGATGACGGCGGCGACGACGACCGACGGCTCTTCACCGGCGTTCTGGACGATCATGCGCAGCGGCTCTTCCATGGCGCGCAGGACGATCTTGATGCCGGCTTCCTGGTCCGGGTTGTCACCCTTGATGTTCAGCGCGGCACGGGCACGCAGCAGGGCCACGCCGCCGCCCGGGACGATGCCTTCTTCGACGGCAGCGCGGGTGGCGTGCAGCGCGTCTTCCACGCGTGCTTTCTTCTCTTTCATTTCGACTTCGGTCGCGGCACCGACGCGGATCACGGCAACACCGCCGGCCAGCTTGGCCACGCGCTCCTGCAGCTTCTCACGGTCGTAGTCCGAGGTCGCTTCTTCGATCTGGATGCGGATCTGCTTGACGCGCGCTTCGATCGCTTCGGCGGCACCGGCGCCATCGATGATGATGGTGTTTTCCTTGCCGACTTCGATACGCTTGGCCTGGCCCAGTTCGTTCAGCGTGACCTTTTCCAGGGTCAGGCCGACTTCTTCCGCGATCACCTGGCCACCGGTCAGGATGGCGATGTCTTCCAGCATGGCCTTGCGACGGTCGCCGAAGCCCGGGGCTTTCACTGCAACGGTCTTCAGGATGCCGCGGATGTTGTTGACGACCAGGGTCGCCAGCGCTTCGCCTTCGATGTCTTCGGCAACGATGACCAGCGGACGGCCAGCCTTGGCGACTTGCTCCAGCACCGGCAGCAGATCACGGATGTTCGAGATCTTCTTGTCGCACAGCAGGACGAACGGGTTCTCGTGAACGGCAACCTGCTTGTCCGGGTTGTTGATGAAGTACGGCGACAGGTAGCCGCGGTCGAACTGCATGCCTTCGACGATGTCCAGCTCGTCGTTCAGCGACTTGCCGTCTTCGACGGTGATGACGCCTTCCTTGCCGACTTTTTCCATCGCTTC
Source organism: uncultured Massilia sp. (assembly GCA_946481275.1). The sequence continues at coordinate 78,225 of CAMLMV010000002.1, read as the reverse complement.
AGCGATGCGCTCGCCGACGGACGAATCCGAGTTGGCCGAGATGGTACCGACTTGCGCGATCTCTTTCGAGGTCGTGGTCGGCTTGGCGATCTTCTTCAGTTCTTCGACGGTGGCGGCGACGGCCTTGTCGATGCCGCGCTTCAGGTCCATCGGGTTCATGCCGGCGGCCACGAACTTCATGCCTTCGCGCACGATGGCTTGTGCCAGCACGGTCGCGGTGGTGGTGCCGTCACCGGCGTTGTCGCTGGTCTTCGACGCGACTTCCTTCACCATCTGCGCGCCCATGTTCATGAGCTTGTCTTTCAGTTCGATCTCTTTGGCGACCGAGACGCCGTCCTTGGTGACGGTCGGGGCGCCGAACGAACGTTCCAGCACGACGTTGCGGCCTTTCGGGCCCAGGGTGACTTTGACTGCGTTGGCCAGGATATTGACACCCTCGACCATCTTGGCGCGCGCTACGTCGCCGAACACTACATCTTTAGCTGCCATATTTGAATCTCCGAATTTTCAGGAAGTTATTGGACGAATTACTGGGCCACGACGGCCATGATGTCTTCTTCGCGCATGACCAGCAGCTCTTCGCCGTTGACCTTGACGGCCTGGCCCGAGTACTTGCCGAACAGGACGCGGTCGCCGACTTTCACTTCCAGCGGACGGACGTTGCCGTTTTCTTGCACTTTGCCGTTGCCGACAGCCAGCACTTCACCTTGGTCCGGCTTCTCGGCCGCCGCATCGGGGATGATCAGGCCGGATGCGGTCTTGGTTTCCTGGTCGAGACGCTTCACGATCACGCGATCGTGCAATGGGCGAAGGTTCATGCAAAACTCCTTTTAGTTGGTTTGACGAGCTATTCTTCGAGACCCCGGCGGGCCATCGTGTGATCGACCCGCCGCGGCGTAGAAAGGTTTGTTAGCACTCTCTACTAACGAGTGCTAATTATAGGGACGATAATTTGGCATTTCAAGCCACTGTGTTCGGCTTTTAACCAACTTTTTTGCGGTTTCGCAACCGATTCGGACGTGCTGGGACAATGCGGGAGGCGCGCTGCCCGATGCACGATCGGGCGGCGGTTGATGAACGCATAAGCATATGAGAGTAACATCGAACGTCCGCGACAGGGCGCACGATCGGGCGCACACGAACGCGCGCCTGTTGACGAAAAATTCAAGACGATCCTATAGTTACGGATGATTTCCGAATTCCAAGACCTCTCCGATAAGATCGACCGGCTCGCCCAGTTGACCCAGGCGCTGCGCAGCGAGAACTATTTGCTGCGCCAGGCGAACGCCTTGCTCAGCGCGGAAAACGTCGACTTCAAGAACCGGCTGATCGCGGCCCAGCAGCGCGTCGAAGCGCTGCTGGCGCACCTCGAACCCGCTCCCGAAACGACCGACGACGCCGAGGCCGCGCAATGATCCAGCTCGACGTGAACATCATGGGCATGCCGTATCGCCTGGCCTGCCGCGACGGCGAAGAAAAGACCCTGCGTGAAGCCGTGGCCTATCTCGACGGCAAAATGTGCGCTTTGCGCGACTCGGGCAAGGTCAAGGGCACGGACCGCATCGCCGTGATGGCGGCGCTGTCGGTGGCGGCCGAATTCCTGTCCGTGAAAGCGCCGCAGGGACCCTTGTCGGACCTGACGATCCTGGAAGTCAAGCAGAAACTCGAGGCGATGCACACGGTGTTGGATGCCGCACTCTCGGCCGACCAAAACCTGGCCTGAGCCCAAAAACGTTTGACATGCCCGGCCATCGTAGTAAACTGCCGTCTACCCTGCGGTGTTCGAGATTTGCCATATATTCCTTGAACCATTCTTTCGCATAGGTTGTGGAACATGTTCGGTGGGCGCGATCGTCGCTAGTTCGACGAACCCGAAATTGAACTGACTGCGACCACCTTGAGCCATCAGGTTCGGGATGCCGGCAAAAACGGCACAGGCGGGGATATATTCCAAAGCGGTTGCGCACGATAAGTTCGCAGCCGCTTTTTCATTTGTGCTTTCGATTGGAGACCGCGCATGCGCTACTGGTTGATGAAATCCGAACCCGATGAAGTGAGTTTCGCCGACGTCCTCAAGGCGCCCGGCAAGACGGTCGCCTGGTTCGGCGTGCGCAACTACCAGGCCCGCAATTTCATGCGCGACCAGATGGAAGTCGGCGACGGCGTCCTGTTCTATCACTCCAGTTGCGCCGTGCCGGGTGTCGCGGGCATCGCGAAGGTGGCCAGCGGCGCGTATCCGGATGCGTCGCAGTTCGACCCTGCCAGCCACTATTTCGATCCGAAGGCGACGCGCGAGCAGCCGCGCTGGATCTCCGTCGACGTGACGGCGGTGGCGGAAGGGCGCTATCTGCCGTTGACGGAGATGCGTGGCGTGCCGGCGCTGGAAGACATGGTGCTGCTGCAGAAGGGCAGCAGGTTGTCCATTTCGCCGGTCACGAAAGGGCAGTGGGATAAAGTGTTGGAGTTGATAGGCGTGTGAACGCTACGCGTGCACGGCGCGCTTGTTCGCGCCCGAATACGCCCACCCCAGCATGATCAGGCCCGCCACGATCATCGGCAGCGACAACACCTGCCCGGACGTGATCGGCAACCCCATCACATGCGTCTCCCAATCGGGCACGCGGAAATACTCGGTGAAGAAACGCGCGCAGCCATACAGCAGCGTGTAGAGCGCACCCACCGCGAGACGCGGCCGCGGCTTGCGCGCGAACAGCCACATGATCACGAAGACGAGCAGGCCGTCGACGAGCATCTGGTACAGCGGCGACGGATGGCGCAGGCCTTCCACGCCCGGCCACAGCATCGCCCATGGCAGGTTCGGATCGGCCAGGCGGCCCGGCAGCTCCGCGTTGATGAAATTACCGAGGCGGCCGCACGCGTAGCCGATGGGGACCATCGGCGCGATGAAATCGTACACGTCGATCAGGTTGCGGCCGCGCTTGCGAGCCCACAGCGCCATCGCGATCAGCACGCCGAGGAAGCCGCCGTGGTACGACATGCCGCCGTGCCACGTCATGAAGATCTCGGCCGGATGCGAAAAATAATAGGCGGGCTGGTAGAACAGCACTTCGCCGAGGCGTCCGCCGATCACGACGCCCAGCATCCCGTAGAACAGCATGTCGTCGAGGTCGGCGTTGGTCCAGCCCTGCGCCTGCACGTGGGCCTGCGTCTTGATGCGTACGCGGCCCAGCAGGATGAACAGGGCGAAGGCGACCACGTACATGATCCCGTACCAGTGGATGTCGACGGGGCCGATGCTGAAGGCGACCGGGTTCGGTTGCGGGTGAACGAGCATAATTAAATTGTCCTCAATAGTTCCAGGAAGCCCTTGAGCACCGGCGAAGGATTATCGCGGCGCCATGCGATGCCGGTCTCGACCAGTGGGGTCGCGTCGGCGAGGGCACGGTATTCTACGCCCGGCCGCATCAGGTTCGACACGGATTGTGGCACAAGTGCCAACCCCATGCCTGCGGAGACCAGGCTCACGATGGTTTGCATCTGGATCGCCTGCTGGCCGATGGCCGGCGTGATGCCCGCTTCGCGGAAGCAGGACAGGATCGCATCGTGCAGCGCGGGCGAGATCTCGCGCGGGAAAATAATCAGCGGCAGAGGGGGCAGGTTGCGCAGCGCGACGGGGCCCTTCCTGCGCAGCAGGCCCGTGGGCGCGCACAGGATCAGCGGCTCGTCCAGGACCTTCATGTAATCGAGTTCGGCGCGCGCGCGGTCGGGCAGCGGTGGTATCAGCAAACCGGCGTCGATGCGGCCGCGCAGCAGCTCGTCCACCTGCACGTCGGACGTCGCTTCCTGCAGCGCCAGCTGCACGCCGGGATAGCGTTCGCTGTAGCGGCGCAGGAAAGGCGGCAGCACGCTGTAGTCGGCCGACGTGATGAAGGCGAGCGCCAGCCGTCCCGCCTCGCCGCTGGCCGCGCGCCGCGCCAGGTCGGGCAGCAGCGCGGCCTCGGACAAGATGCGGCGGGCTTCGGGCAGCAGGGCGCTGCCGGCCGGCGTCAGCGCGACCGTGCGGCGGTTGCGCAGGAACAGTGCGGTGCCGAGGCCATCTTCCAGCGCGGCGATCGCCTGCGACAGCGGCGGCTGCGTCATGTGCAGGCGCACGGCGGCGCGGCCGAAGTGCAATTCCTCGGCCACGGTGACGAAGTAGCGCAGCTGGCGCAATTCCAGGTTCATCGAATGGGTGGCATGTCTGTGATTCGCGCAGCATATCAGAAGCACGCGTGACCGCCCATTTGACGCGAACCGGTCCGCGCGTCATGCTGGAAAAATCGTCCCACCAGGAGCCGACCATGTCCTACAACCGCCGTTCCCGCCACGTGACCGAAGGCGTCGCCCGCAGCCCGAACCGCTCGATGTATTACGCGATGGGCTACCGCAAGGAGGATTTCGACAAGCCGATGATCGGCGTCGCCAACGGTCATTCCACGATCACGCCCTGCAACTCCGGTTTGCAGAAACTGGCCGACGTGGCCATTGCCACCATCCGCGATGCGGGCGCCAATCCGCAGGTATTCGGGACCCCGACCATTTCCGACGGCATGTCGATGGGGACGGAAGGCATGAAGTTCTCGCTGATCTCGCGCGAGGTGATCGCCGACTGCATCGAGACGTGCGTCAACGGGCAGTGGATGGATGGCGTCGTCGTGATCGGCGGCTGCGACAAGAACATGCCTGGCGGGATGATCGCGCTGGCGCGCACGAACGTCCCCGGCATCTACGTCTATGGCGGCACCATCAGGCCGGGGCACTGGAAAGGCAAGGACCTCACGATCGTCTCCGCCTTCGAGGCCGTCGGCGAATTCACGGCGGGGCGCATGAGCCAGGAGGATTTCGACGGCATCGAGCGCAACGCCTGTCCGTCGTCCGGTTCGTGCGGCGGCATGTACACGGCGAACACGATGTCGTCGTCGTTCGAGGCGCTCGGCATGTCGCTGCTGTACTCGTCGACGATGGCCAATCCGGACGACGAAAAGGTGGGATCGGCGGCGGAGTCGGCGCGCGTGCTCGTGGAAGCCGTCAAGCGCGACCTGAAGCCGCGCGACATCATCACGCGGGAATCCATCGAGAACGCGGTCGCATTGATCATGGCGACCGGCGGTTCCACCAACGCCGTGCTGCACTATCTCGCCATCGCGCACGCGGCCGAGGTGGAATGGACGATCGACGATTTCGAGCGGGTCCGCCGCAAGGTGCCCGTGATCTGCAACCTGAAGCCGTCCGGCGAATACGTCGCGACGGACCTGCACAAGGCGGGCGGCATCCCGCAGGTCATGAAGCTGCTGCTGGACGCGGGGCTGCTGCACGGCGACTGCATCACCATCACGGGCCGCACGCTGGCCGAGGAGCTGGAGAACGTGCCGCCCGTGCCGCCCGCGGGGCAGGACGTCATCCGCCCGCTGGACCGGGCGCTGTACAGCGAAGGCCACCTGGCGATCCTGAAGGGGAACCTGTCGCCGGAAGGCTGCGTGGCCAAGATCACGGGCCTGAAAAATCCCGTGATCACGGGGCCGGCGCGCGTGTTCGACGACGAGTACAGCGCGATGGACACGATCCTCGCGAACAAGATCAACCCGGGCGACGTGCTCGTGCTGCGCTACCTCGGTCCGCGCGGGGGCCCGGGCATGCCGGAGATGCTGGCGCCGACGGCGGCGCTGATCGGCAAGGGGCTCGGCGAATCCGTGGGGCTGATCACGGACGGCCGGTTCTCGGGCGGCACGTGGGGCATGGTCGTGGGCCACGTGACGCCGGAAGCGTTCGAGGGCGGCACGATCGCGCTCGTGCAGGAAGGGGACTCGATCACGATCGACGCGCACCAGCAACTGATCCAGCTGAACGTGCCGGACGACGAGATCGCCCGCCGCCGCGCGGCATGGGTGCGGCCGGCGCCGCGTTATACGCGTGGGGTGCTGGCCAAGTTCGCGGCGATCGCGCAGCCGGCCAGCAAGGGCGCCGTCACCTGCTGACCACGTTCATACGCCGGCCGAACATGCGATATACGCCATATGGCATGTTCGGCAACGACCCCTGCGTGCTAAGCTGCCGGGCGCTTATTTGCGCTTATTGAAGCTCTGCTTCACGCGTTCCTTGCGCCGCTTGTCGTCGAGGTCGTGAGCCTTGCGCTTGTCGAGGCCCAGCATCTTTTCGATGAATTCGAACCAGATGAAGCCGGCGACCATCAGGCCGACGATCCACCACCACGACAGTTCGGCGAAGCGCCATACCTCGAAATAGCGCAGGACGACGAGGACGAGGATCAGCAGGATCAGTGGCATAACGGAATTCCTTTCGAGCGGCCATGTTACAACAGTGCTGCTGATAAGCAACGGAATACTGTCATCTGGTCAACGACTATCTGTATCATCCGTTACTGAATATGTCCATGCCGCTTTTGCGCCGGAAACCCGATAGAATTCGAATTAAAGAAATGCCCCCAACTGGAGAGAGTCGATGAAACGTACCATGATGTTGTTTGCTGCAGTTTCTGCCCTGGCTTCGACCGGCGCTTTCGCGCAAGACGCGGCCGCCCTGGCGAAGGCCAAGAATTGCATGGCTTGCCACTCCGTGCAAACCAAGCTGGTCGGCCCGGCCTACAAGGACGTCGCCGCCAAATACGCAGGCCAGAAAGATGCCGAAGGCAAGCTGGTTGCCAAGGTCCTGAAGGGTGGTTCGGGCGTCTGGGGTCCGGTCCCGATGCCGGCCAATCCGCAAGTCAGCGAAGCGGAAGCGCACACGCTGGTCAAGTGGGTCCTGGCGCAGAAATAATCCTGCGATCCAACGCCGAATAAAAAGCGCGCCATGCATTGCAGGCGCGCTTTTTTTATTGTGCTTAACGGATTACGTCCAGCTTGGTCCGCTTGCCGCCCTTGTAGGTGAACAGGGTCAGCGCGCCATCCTTGATGTCGCCGTTCGCATCGAACTGGATCGTTCCGGTCACGCCCTCGTACTTAATGTTCTTGAGGACCGGCAGGTACTTGGCGGGATCGGCCGATTTCGCGTTTTGCATCGCCGTCGCCATCACCATCACGGAATCGTAGACGTACGGCGCGTACAGCTGGACGTCCATGTTGAACTTCTTCTTGTAGCGCGCGCGGAAGTCTTCCATGACTTTTTCCTGCGGGCCTTTCACGCCGCCCGCTTCGGCGCAATACACCTTGCCTTCGCCGAGGCCGTCGCCGGCCAGGCGGCCCAGCGCGTCCGTGCACATGCCGTCGCCGCCCATGAACACGGCCTGGATGCCCAGCGCCTTCATCTGTTTGAGCATCGGGCCCGCGACGGAATCCATGCCGCCGAAGAAGATCAGGTCCGGCTTCTTGGCCTTGATCGACGTGAGGATCGCCGTGTAGTCGGTGGCCGTCGCGCTCGTGAATTCGCGGCCGACGACCTTGATGCCCGGCTTTTTCAGGCCCTTCGCGAATTCGTCCGCGACGCCCTGGCCGTACGTCGTGCGGTCGTCGATGATGGCGATGTTTTTCGCGTGCAGCGTGTCGATCGCGTACTTGCTCAGCGTGCTGCCCAGCTTGGCGTCGCTGGCGACGACGCGGAACGCGCCCGGGAAGCGCTGGCGCGTGTAGACGGGCGCCGTCGTGGCGGGCGAGATCTGCACGATGCCGGCGTCGTTGTAGATCTTCGACGCGGGCACGGTGGTGCCGGAATTCAGGTGGCCGATCACGCCGTTGACTTTCGCGTCGACGAGCTTCTGCGCCACCGCCGTGCCCTGCTTGGGATCGGCGCCATCGTCCTCGGAGATCAGTTGCAGCGTGGCTTTCTGGCCGTTCAGCGTGAAGCCTTTCGCATTGAGCTCGTCGATCGCCATGCGCGCGGCGTTCTCGTTGTCCTTGCCGAGGTGGGCGCTGGGGCCGGAGATCGGCGCCACGTGGCCGATCTTGACGACTTGCTGCGCGCTCGCCGTGCCCGCGAAGGCGAGGGCGATGGCGAAGGGGATGAGTTTCGTAGTGACCTGCATGTTCTCTCCAGGAAGGGTGATATGTGCGCTGAGCAAAGTTACCCTAATTTACGCTAAGCGCAAAGCGTTCTAATGGAGAGAACGATAGCGCTCAGTCGCGCGAGCGCAGGTGCGTGAGTTCCTGCGCGACGGCGCGCGCGACGACCTGTTCGACCGTCACCTGCAGTCCGTCGCGCAATTCCGTCGCGAGCCGCGTCACCACGTGGTCCAGCACGGGCGCCATGCTGCTGCGGACCTGGTCTTCCAGCACCAGCTCGACGCGGTCCTGCAACCGGTCGAGCACGCGCGCGACGAGGCGTTCCTCGAGGGCGCGCCAGGCGTCGTCGTCGAGCTCGCGCGGTGCGGGCTGCTCGGGTTCGGGCGGTGCGTCGGCCAAGGGCGCCGGCGCGCTTTCGGGCGCAACCTCGGCCACGACCTCGGTGAGGACGGGAATGCTTTCGTCGTTGAAGGGAATATCGCTCATGATTGCCCCGCCACGAAGTGGGTCAACGGGTAGGACTGCTTCTTGTAGGCGACGTAGCGCGCGCGGCCGGCGGCGGCGTCTTCCTCGTCCGTCGAGATGATCTCGAACACGCGCGCGAACTGTTCGAAGCCGGCCGGCGTGCGCCGGGTCAGGTTCACGAGCATGTCGCGGTGGGGCAGCTCGACACTTTCGTCGGCCGTGACGATGACCGGCGTCTCCGGCGCGAGGGGATCGCCCGCCATCACGTGCGGGATGAAGTCGGTGCCGGACAGCGTCCACAGCGCCTCGTTCAGGGCTTCCGCCTGCGCCGGGCTGTCGGCCAGCAGGACGAGCTTCGCGCGCGCCGCGTACGCCTTGCGCGCGAGGCGGCAGACGTAGCTGAGCTTGTCGGGGATGTTGGTGTGGAAGTCGATCCGGGTCATGGGAGTCGGAGTCATCAGAACTGGAAATCCGGTGGCGTTTTCTTCGGCTGCGGCTGCTGGCGCGGCTGTTGCCGTTCCGCCTGCGCGGCGGCCGCATCCGGCGCCGGTGCCGCCGGCAAGCGTGGCGGAGGTGAAGGCAGACTCGCCGGTGCGGCCGCCTCGGTGGCGCCGGTCCGGTAGCCCGGCGGGAGTACGGACCTGCGTGGATAAGACGCGGAATCGAGCGCTTCGTTCCACGCGCCGGCCGTAAAACCGGTCACCTGGCGGTTGCCGACGACGAGCAGCGGCAGCTCGTCCTTGCCGCCGGCGCGGTGCAGTTGCTCGCGGTCTTCCGCCGTGTTCACGGTCTTTTCCGCGAACGGGATGCCGCGCGCACGCAGCAGGGCGCGGCCCTGGTCGCACGCGTCGCAGCGGGCCGTCGTGTACAGGGTCACGGGATGGAGCTTCACGGCGCGCGCCAGTTCGTACGGCAGCGACGGCGTCGCTTCCGGCCGGCTGTCGGGGCGCAGCACCTGCGCCGTCCCCCTGGCCGGCGGCGTATCGCTGTAATGCACGACGCCGGCCGCATCCTTCCACTTGTACGTCTGCCCGTGCACGGCGGCAGCGGCCGCGGCGGATACGACGAGGGCGGCGACGGCGCCCATATGCGTCAGGCCTGCATCCCGTTATGGCGCAGCAGCGCGTCGATCTTCGGTTCGCGGCCGCGGAAGGCCTTGAACGATTCGAGCGCCGGGCGCGAACCGCCCACGGCCAGGATCTCGCGGTGGAAGCGCTTGCCCGTCTCGTCGAGCAGCGAACCGCCGCCCGCTTCGACGGCTTCCTCGAACGCGGCATACGCGTCCGCCGACAGCACCTCGGCCCACTTGTAGCTGTAATAGCCGGCCGCGTAGCCGCCCGCGAAGATGTGGCCGAACGAATGCTGGAAGCGGTTGAACGACGGCGGGATCAACACGGAAAACTTCGTGCGCACCTCGTCGACGAGCTCCTGCACGGTCTTCTGGCTGTTCGGGTCGAAGTCGTAGTGCAGGTGCATGTCGATCAGCGAGAACTCGACCTGGCGCAGCGTCTGCATGCCGGACTGGAAGTTCTTCGCCGCGAGCATCTTGTCGTAGAGTTCGCGCGGCAGCGGCGCGCCCGTCTTCACGTGCGCCGTCATGCCCTGCAGGACGTCCCACTCCCAGCAGAAGTTTTCCATGAACTGCGACGGCAGCTCGACGGCATCCCATTCCACGCCCGAGATGCCGGACACCGACAGCTCGTCGACTTCCGTCAGCATGTGATGCAGGCCGTGGCCGAATTCGTGGAACAGGGTCGTGACCTCGTCGTGCGTAAAGAGCGACGGCTGCAGCTTGCCGTCGACTTCCGCCGGCGGGGTGAAGTTACACGTCAGGTACGCGATCGGCGTCTGCACGATGCCGCCCGTGGTGAGCCTGCGGCCGCGCGCGTCGTCCATCCACGCGCCCTGGCCTTTACCGGGACGCGCGTACAGGTCCAGGTAGAACTGGCCGATCAGTTGGCCGTTCTTTTCGATGCGGAAGAAACGCACGTCCGGATGCCACACAGGCGCGTCGTCCGGCGCGATCGTCACGTCGAACAGTTTCGAGATCAGGCCGAACAGGCCCGCGACGACCTTCGGCTCCGGGAAGTATTCCTTCACTTCCTGCGCGGAGAAGGCGTAGCGCTTCTCGCGCAGTTTTTCCGACGCATAGGTCACGTCCCAGGCCTGCATGTCGGCGATGCCCAGTTCGTCCTTCGCGAACGCGCGCAGCTCGGCCAGGTCCTTCTCGGCGTACGGACGGGCGCGGCGGGCGAGGTCTTCCAGGAACTCGATCACGTGTTCCGGCGTCTCGGCCATCTTCGGTTCGAGCGAGACGTGCGCAAAGCTCTGGAAGTCGAGCAGCTTTGCTTCCTCGTCGCGCAGTTTCAGCAGTTGGGCGATATTGCCCGTGTTGTCCCACTTCTCCAGCTCGGAGAACACGGCACCCATTTCGGATGCCTTGGTGGCGTTGGCGCGGTAGATCTGTTCGCGCAGCTCGCGCTTGTCGGCGAATTGCAGGATAGGGAAATAGGACGGGAAATGCAGGCTGAATTGCCAGCCCGTCTTGCCGTCGCGCTCCGCCGCGGCGCGTGCGGCCGCCTTGACGTCGTCCGGCAGGCCGGACAGGTCGGCTTCGTCGGTGACGAGCAATTTATAGTCGTTGGTCGCGTCCAGCACGTTTTCCGAGAAGCGCGTGGACAGTTTCGCCTGCTCTTCCTGGATCTCGGCGAAGCGTTCCTTCTGCTTTTCCGGAAGCTCGGCACCACCCAGGCGGAAGTCGCGCAGGGCGTTCTCGACGATGCGCTTGCGGGCCGGGGCCAGGTTCGCGAAGTCGGCACTCGCGCGCAGCTGCTTGTATTTATCGAACAGCGCCTCGTTCTGGCCCAGCTCCGTCCAGAACTCGGTGATCTTCGGCTGGTTCTCGTTGTAGGTGGCACGCAGCTCGGGCGTGTCCATCACGTGGTTCAGGTGGTTGACCACGCCCCAGGCACGGCCGAGGCGTTCCGTCGCTTCCTCGAGCGGGACGACGAAATTGTCCCACGTGACTGGAGCGTCCGCGGGTGCTTCGGCCTGGGTCACGGCGGTGCGTGCCTCGGCGATCAGCTGCTCGATCGCTGGCGTCACGTGCTCCGGACGGATCAGGTCGAACCGGGGCAGGCCCGAAAAGTCGAGGAGGGGATTGGTCGTTTCGGTCGTCATATGTAGAGTCCTTTATTCAATCTCACCGCCATCTTAACCGGGCCAGCCTGTTACGGCGTTTTACGCGCGCTTGGCGACGCGCTCGGCCGACTCCAGCGTATTCATGAGCAGCATGGTGATGGTCATCGGACCCACGCCACCCGGCACCGGCGTGATGTGGCCGGCGACTTCCTTGACGCTGTCGAAGTCGACGTCGCCGCACAGCTTGCCTTCGTCGTTGCGGTTGATGCCCACGTCGATGACGATCGCGCCCGGCTTGACCATGTCGCCCGTCAGCGTGTTGCGGCGGCCGACGGCGGCCACGACGACGTCCGCCTGGCGGGTGTGGTAGCCCAGGTCCGGCGTACCGCTATGGCAGATGGTGACGGTGGCATTCTGTTGCAAGAGCAGCAGCGCCATCGGCTTGCCGACCGTGTTGCTGCGGCCGATGACGACGGCATGCTTGCCGCGCAGGTCCACGCCAGTCGTCTCGATCAGCTTCATGCAGCCGTACGGCGTGCAGGGGCGGAAGCCTTCCAGGCCGGCCATCAGTTCGCCGGCGGACAGCACCGAGTAGCCGTCCACGTCCTTGCTGGTCGCGATGGCTTCGATGACTTTCGATGCGTCGATGTGCTTCGGCAGCGGCATCTGCACGAGGATGCCGTGGATGGCCGGATCCGCGTTCAGGGCGGCGATGCGGTCGAGCAGGGCCTGCTCGGAGAAATCGGCCTCGTACTTTTCCAGCACGGAGTGGAAGCCCACGTCGCCGCAGGCCTTGACCTTGTTGCGCACGTAGACGTGGCTGGCCGGATCGTCGCCGACGATGATCACGGCCAGGCCGGGCTGGTGGCCGGCAGCGGTGAGGGCGGCGGTGCGGGCGGCGATGTCGGCGCGCAGTTGTTGGGAAAGTTTGACTCCGTCGATCAGTTGGGCGGTCATGGCTGGGACTCGTGTGCTGGACAAAAACGAAATTATAAGCGCCCACGGAGGTATCGCGCGCCGCCCGGAGGCGTTCGTTGTCATATTTATCGACGTGCCTGTGTCGGGCGGAACCCGCATTTCATGCGCCTTACATGGCCTCCATCCCACATTATGAAACTGAATATCATATTTTGAAAATTGCGTGCTCCACTGGTAGAATCGACAGGCTTTATTCAAGGGATAGTCTTTTCGCCACCAAACGTCCGGGATAAACGGGATCGGGTGGGGCACCATACTCAAGGAGACGTAGCAAATGTCAGCTCAACTCGACCAGTTGACGGCACAAGCCGCCAACGACCCGGATACGCTCGAGACCAAGGAATGGCTCGACGCGCTTGAAGCGGTCATCGAATTCGAAGGTACCGATCGCGCGCACTACCTGCTGGAGCGCCTGGTCGACCTGGCGCGCCGCCGCGGCGCCCACGTTCCGTTCTCGAGCAACACCGCCTACGTGAACACGATTCCGGCCCACCTGGAAGCCCACTGCCCCGGCAACCTGGAATACGAAGAGCGCCTGCGCTCGTGGATGCGCTGGAACGCCATGGCGATGGTCGTCAAGGCCAACCGCCTGGATGGCGACCTCGGTGGCCACATCTCGTCGTTCGCCTCGCTGGCCAACATGCTGGGCATCGGCTTCAACCACTTCTGGCACGCCGAGACCGAAGACCACGGCGGCGACCTGCTGTACATCCAGGGCCACTCGTCGCCCGGCATCTACGCCCGCGCGTTCCTGGAAGGCCGCCTGACCGAAGAGCAGCTGCTGAACTTCCGCCAGGAAGTCGACGGCAAGGGCCTCTCGTCCTACCCGCACCCGAAACTGATGCCGGACTTCTGGCAGTTCCCGACCGTGTCGATGGGCCTGGGCCCGCTGATGGCGATCTACCAGGCGCGCTTCCTGAAGTACCTGCACGCCCGTAACATCGCCGACACCACCGGCCGCAAGGTGTGGGCCTTCTGCGGCGACGGCGAGATGGACGAGCCGGAATCGATGGGCGCGATCGGCATGGCCGCGCGCGAAAAGCTCGACAACCTGGTCATGGTCGTCAACTGCAACCTGCAGCGCCTGGACGGCCCGGTGCGCGGCAACGGCAAGATCATCCAGGAACTGGAAGCGGACTTCCGCGGCGCCGGCTGGAACGTCATCAAGGTCATCTGGGGCCCGGGCTGGGACAACCTGCTGGCCCAGGACAAGGACGGCATCCTGCAGCGCGTGATGATGGAAACCGTCGACGGCGAATACCAGAACTACAAGGCCAAGGATGGCGCCTACGTGCGCAAGCACTTCTTCGGCAAGCATCCGAAGCTGCTGGAAATGGTTGCCAACATGTCCGACGACGACATCTGGCGCCTGACCCGCGGCGGCCACGACCCGCACAAGATCTACGCGGCCTTCAAGAACGCCCAGGAAAACAAGGGCACCCCGACCGTGCTGCTCGTGAAGACCGTCAAGGGCTTCGGCATGGGCAAGTCGGGCGAGGCGCGCAACACGGCGCACCAGACCAAGAAACTGGACGACGAGGCCATCCGCGAAATGCGCGACCGCTTCGCCATCCCGATCCCGGACGACAAGCTGGCCGACATCCCGTTCTTCAAGCCGTCCGACGACGCGCCTGAAATGAAATACCTGCACGAGCGCCGCAAGGCCCTCGGCGGCTACCTGCCGCAGCGCCGCCAGCAGGCCGACGAGAAGCTGCCGGTCCCGCCGCTGTCGAGCTTCAAGGCTGTCACCGACCCGACCGCCGCCGGCCGCGAGATCTCGACGACGCAAGCCTATGTGCGTACGCTGACCGCGCTGCTGAAGGACCCGGCCATCGGCCAGCGCATCGTCCCGATCCTCGTCGACGAATCGCGTACGTTCGGCATGGAAGGCCTGTTCCGCCAGATCGGTATCTTCAACCAGCAGGGCCAGTTGTACGAGCCGGTCGACAAGGACCAGGTGATGTACTACCGCGAAGACAAGGCGGGCCAGATCCTGCAAGAGGGTATCAACGAAGCGGGCGGCATGTGCTCGTGGATCGCCGCGGCGACGTCGTACTCGACGAACAACCGCGTGATGATCCCGTTCTACACGTACTACTCGATGTTCGGCCTGCAGCGCGTGGGCGACCTGGCCTGGCTGGCCGGCGACATCCGCGCCCGCGGCTTCCTGATGGCCGGTACGGCCGGCCGCACGACGCTGAACGGCGAAGGACTGCAGCACGAAGACGGCCACAGCCACATCTTCGCGGCGACCATCCCGACCTGCGTCCCGTACGACCCGACGTATGCGCACGAAGTGGCTGTGATCATCCAGGACGGCCTGCATCGCATGGTGGAGAAGCAGGAAGATGTGTTCTATTACATCACCATCATGAACGAGAACTACGAGCAGCCGGGCCTGAAGCCGGGTACGGAAGAGGGCATCATCAAGGGCATGTACCTGCTGCAGGAAGGCGACAAGGACGCCAAGCAGCGCGTGCAGCTGATGGGCTCCGGCACGATCCTGCGCGAGTCCGTGTTCGCCGCCGAGCTGCTGAAGAACGACTGGGGCGTTGCCGCCGACGTATGGTCGTGCCCGTCGCTGACCCTGCTGGCCCGCGACGGCCAGGATGCCGACCGCTGGAACCTGACGCACCCGCTCGATGCGCCGCGCGTGCCGTACGTGACCCAGCTGCTGCAGGGTTCCGAAGGCCCGATCGTCGCGACGACCGACTACATGCGCCTGTTCGCCGAGCAGATCCGTGCCTACATCCCGAGCGGCCGCACGTACAAGGTCCTGGGCACCGACGGCTTCGGCCGTTCGGACAGCCGCGCCAAGCTGCGCGAGTTCTTCGAGGTGAACCGTTACTACATCACGGTCGCCGCGCTGAAGTCGCTGGCCGAAGAGGGCAAGATCGACGCGAAGGTGGTGGCGGACGCGATCGCCAAGTACGGCATCGATCCGAACAAGCCGAATCCTGTGACCCAGTAATGCTCTAAGCCCGTTGCCCCCGCCGGATGGTCATCCGGGCGGGGGCAACGTATGATTGAGCTGACAATAATACGGAGCTAACACACTATGAGCATTGTGGAAGTCAAAGTCCCCGACATCGGTGACTTCAAGGAAGTCGAGATCATCGAGCTGATGGTCAAGCCGGGCGACACCATCAAGGTCGACCAGTCGCTGATCACGGTCGAATCGGACAAGGCCAGCATGGAGATCCCGTCGAGCCATGCGGGCGTCGTGAAGGAGATGAAGGTCAAGGTCGGCGACAAGGTCGGCGAAGGCTCGCTCGTGCTGCTGCTCGAGGAAGCCGCTGGCGGCGCCGAAGCCGCTCCGGCACCGGCACCTGCTGCCGCAGCCCCGGCTCCCGCCGCAGCGCCCGCACCGGCGCCGGCACCTGCCGCAGCACCGGCTCCGGCGCCCGCCGCAGCGCCGGCACCTGCGCCGGCCGCCGCCGCCGCGCCTGCCGCAAGCTTCGCCGCGGCCCACGCCTCGCCGTCCGTGCGCAAGTTTGCGCGTGAACTGGGCGTCGACCTGAACAAGGTGAAGGGTTCCGGTCCGAAAGGCCGCATCACCCAGCAGGACGTGCAGGGCTTCGTCAAGTCGGCGCTGGCCGCAGGCCCGACGGCCGCGCCGGCCGCAGCCGGCGGCGGCGCAGGCCTGAACCTGCTGCCGTGGCCGTCGCTGGACTTCTCCAAGTTCGGCGAGACCGAAGCGCAGCCGCTGTCGCGCATCAAGAAGATCTCCGGCCCGAACCTGCACCGCAACTGGGTCATGATCCCGCACGTGACGCAGTTCGAAGAAGCCGACGTCACCGACCTGGAAGAACTGCGCGTCGAATCGAACGCCGCGTATGCGAAGGCCAAGTCGCCGGTCAAGCTGACCATGCTGGCGTTCGTGATCAAGGCCTCCGTCGCCGCGCTGAAGAAGTTCCCGAACTTTAACGCGTCGCTGGACGAAGCCAACGGCCAGCTGATCCTCAAGAAGTACTACAACATCGGCTTCGCGGCCGACACGCCGAACGGCCTCGTCGTCCCCGTCATCAAGGACGCCGACAAGAAGTCCGTGTCGCAGATCGCCACCGAAATGGGCGAGCTGTCCGCACAGGCGCGCGAAGGCAAGCTGTCGCCGGCCAACATGCAGGGCGCGACCTTCACGATCTCGTCGCTGGGTGGCCTGGGCGGTACCGCGTTCACCCCGATCATCAACGCGCCGGAAGTCGCGATCCTGGGCCTGTCCAAGTCCTCGATGAAGCCGGTGTGGGATGGTAAAGCTTTCCAGCCGCGCCTGATGCTGCCGCTGTCGCTGTCGTTCGATCACCGCGTGATCGACGGTGCCGCCGGCGCCCGCTTCACGACCTACCTGGCCGACGTCCTGGCCGACCTGCGCAAGACGCTGCTGTAAGGAGAGCCCATGAGCACCGTTGAAGTCAAAGTCCCGAATATCGGCGATTTCAAGGAAGTCGAAATCATCGAGCTGATGGTCAAGCCCGGCGACACCATCAAGGTCGACCAGTCGCTGGTCACTGTCGAATCGGACAAGGCCAGCATGGAAATCCCGTCGACCCACGCCGGCGTCGTGCAGGAACTGAAGGTCAAGGTCGGCGACAAGGTGAGCGAAGGCTCGCTGCTGCTGACCGTCGACGACGCAGGCGCAGGCGCCGCAGCGGCACCGGCACCTGCCGCTGCACCCGCTGCGGCCGAACAGGCACCGGCCAACAAGCCGGCCGATTCGTACGCACCGGCGCACCCGACCCCGTCGGCACCGGCCGCA
This sequence comes from uncultured Massilia sp., assembly GCA_946481275.1. The sequence goes on along the minus strand of CAMLMV010000002.1, from coordinate 60,933 downwards.
CCCATCCCCAACGCGGCCAGCTACAGCGGCCCGGTCGACGTCGAATGCGAAATGATGGTGCTGGGCGCCGGCCCCGGCGGCTATTCGGCCGCCTTCCGCTCGGCCGACCTGGGCATGAACACCGTCCTCGTCGAGAAGTACGCGACCCTCGGCGGCGTGTGCCTGAACGTGGGCTGCATCCCGTCCAAGGCGCTGCTGCACGTGGCGCACATCATGGACGAGACGGCGCACATGGCCGACCTCGGCGTGTCGTTCGCCAAGCCGGACGTCGACATCGACAAGCTGCGCGCGTACAAGGACAAGGTCATCAAGACGATGACGGGCGGCCTGGCCGGCATGGCCAAGTCGCGCAAGGTCAACGTCGTGCAGGGCGTGGGTAAATTCCTGAGCCCGAACCACATCGAGGTGACGGCTGCCGACGGCGCGAAGAAGGTCGTCGCGTTCCAGAAGGCGATCATCGCGGCCGGTTCGGCCGTGGTAAAACTGCCGTTCGTGCCGGAAGATCCGCGCATCGTGGACTCCACCGGCGCGCTGGAACTGCGCCAGGTGCCGAAGCGCATGCTCGTCATCGGCGGCGGCATCATCGGCCTCGAAATGGCGACCGTGTACTCGACGCTGGGTGCGCGCATCGACGTCGTCGAGATGATGGATGGCCTGATGCAGGGCGCGGACCGCGAGGCCGTCAAGGTCTGGCAGAAGTTCAACGCGCACCGCTTCGACAACATCATGTTGAAGACCAAGACCGTCGGCGTGGAAGCGCTGCCGGAAGGGATCAAGGTCACGTTCGAAGCCGCCGAGGCAGGCCAGCCGGCACCGGAAGCGCAGGTCTACGACCTCGTGCTGGTGGCCGTGGGCCGCAGCCCGAACGGCAAGAAGATCGGCGCGGAAGCTGCCGGCGTGTCGGTCACCGACCGCGGCTTCATCCCGGTCGACGGCCAGATGCGCACCAACGTGCCGCACATCTTCGCCATCGGCGACCTGGTGGGCCAGCCGATGCTGGCACACAAGGCCGTGCATGAAGCCCACGTCGCCGCGGAAGCCGCGCACGGCGAGAAGGCTTACTTCGATGCGAAAGTGATCCCGTCGGTCGCGTACACCGATCCGGAAGTGGCATGGGTCGGCCTGACGGAAGACGAGGCGAAAGCCAAGGGCATCAAGGTCGAGAAGGGCCACTTCCCGTGGGCCGCCTCGGGCCGCGCCGTCGCCAACGGCCGTTCGGAAGGCTTCACGAAGCTGCTGTTCGACGCCGAGACCCATCGCATCATCGGCGGCACGATCGTCGGCACGAGCGCCGGCGACATGATCGGCGAAGTCGCGCTGGCCATCGAGATGGGCGCGGACGGCGTGGATATCGGCAAGACGATCCACCCGCACCCGACGCTGGGCGAATCGATCGGCATGGCGGCAGAGGCCTACGAAGGCGTCTGCACGGACTTGCCGCCGCCGCGCAAGCGTTGATGTAGAGGCTGTACGTCGTAAAAACCGGGACCATGTGTCCCGGTTTTTTTTGATTACAACTGCGTAATTTTTACGAGTTTTTTGCAAGCATTTCATTAGACTGGTCCTGTCTTGAAACGCCATTCAAAGGATATGCCATGCTCGTAAAATTCAAATCGAAAGCCGCTGCCGACGTCCTGATGCTCGACCGTCACGCGCAAAAGGTGCTGGCGCCGTTCGGCAAGAGCACGGCCCACGGCTACTTCTCTGCCAGCGATCTGGACGACGTGATCGGGGTACTTGAAGCGACAACGGTGGATAGCAAACGGCATGCGCCGACACAAGCCCTGGTGCACGACGTCGAATTGCACCACGCCGTGGAAGGGGGGAGCCACTTTCCCCAGGTCCAGGAAGCGGTCGACTTCGCGGCGCATCTGTTTCCGCTGCTGGAAATGTTGCGGGCGGCGCGAAGCACAGCCAGCATCGTCACCTGGAATATCTGATACGCACACATCTTGACTTGACGACAAGTCGGACGTGGCCGATGATCGCCGGGCGGCACGGCATGACGCCGCTGCCATCGACCCTGGAGACGACACAATGAAACGATTCATCCTGGCCGCCGGCATGCTGGCGGGTGGCCTGGCCGGCTTCGCGCAGGCAGCCGACAAGGCAGACGATGCCCAGCTGCGCGCGGCCATCGCCGGCAGCCATCGGAGCAGCGCCAACGCGGCGCGCGACCAATGGCGCCATCCTTATGAAACCCTGACGTTCTTCGGCATCAAGCCGAACATGACCGTGGTCGAGCTGTCGCCGGGCGGCGGCTGGTACACCGAGATCCTGGCACCCTACCTGCGCGACAACGGCAAGCTGATCGCCGCAGGCGCGGCCTTCGATCCGGCGAAGCGCTCCACCGTCGCCTTCAAGCAGAAGCTGGACGCCAACCCGGCGGTTTTCGGCAAGGTCGTGCAGGGCGTGTTCGAGCCGCCATCGACCTACAACTTCGCGCCCCCCGGCAGCGCCGACATGGTGGTCACCTTCCGCAACCTGCATAACTGGATCGGGGACGGCGGCGACGAAGCGCTCAAGGGTGTGTTCAAGGCCGTCTACACGAGCCTGAAGCCAGGCGGCGTGCTGGGCATCGAAGAACATCGGCTGCCGGAAGCGATGCCGCAGGATGCGAAGGCCTCGAGCGGCTATGTGCACGAGTCGTATGTCATCAAGATGGCGGAAAGCGTCGGCTTCAGGCTGGCCGCGAAATCCGACATCAATGCCAATCCGAAGGACAAGGCCGACCACAAGGGCGGCGTGTGGGCCCTGCCGCCGACCCTGGCCAACCGCGACCAGGACCGCGACAAATACCGGGCGATCGGCGAGAGCGATCGTATGACGCTCAAGTTCGTGAAGCCATAAAAAAGCCGGGACACGTGTCCCGGTTTTTTTACGCCGATCGCATCGTTACGGCTTGGCCGCAAACAGTCCGATTTCGGCGAGATCCGTAAAGCCGGTATCGCCATTATTGGACGTGATGTTGAGCCGGTACCAGCGATACGCGCCCGGGCTCGCGATCGTGTAGCTGTTCAACTGGAAGCGGTTGGCGAACGCCTGGCCGCTTTGCGTGTCGAGCGTCGTCCAGTTCACGCCGTCGTTGGAGCCCTGGAACTGCCAGTCTTTCGGGTCGCGCCCGATCTTGTCGTTGGCGCTGATGACCGTGTAGCGCTGGACGGTCTCCGTGTGGCCGAGGTCATACTGCAGCCAGCCCATCACGCCCGAGTAGAACCAGTACGACCCCGAGTTCCCGTCGAAGGCGTTGCCGGCATTCGCGGCGTTGTTCTTGCTGTCGTTGGGCGTGCCGCCGGTGGCGACGTTCACCAGCGGATGCATCGGCGTGGCACTGTCCTCCGGCGAATTCACGCTCGTGCCGGCGGCGTTGGTTGCCGTGACCGTGTAGTAGTAGGTCGTGCCGTTCGTCACCGACGTGTCGATGTAGCTGCCGCCCGTCACGTTGGCCGCGATGGTCGTGTAGGGGCCGCCGCTGGACGTGGCGCGCTGGACCGCGTAGCCGGTGGCACCGAAGGATTGCTGCCAGCGCAGCGGGACGGCGCCATCGCCCGGCTCGGCCAGCAGCGTGGCCGGCGCGGCGGGGATGACGGCCGGCGCGTTACCGTCGCCACCCGTGATCTGGACGTTGCTGAAGGTGGAGGTATTCAGCGTGCCGTTGGCGTGCGAGACGACCGCCAGGCCGGCATAGATCGTGTCGGGCAGCGGGCCGTCGATGCGGCCGACGTCCGTGGCGGCCCAGTTGGTGCCGTCGGGAGACACGTAGCCGGTGATCATGTTGCCGATGCGCTCGAGCTTCACCCAGTAAGAGGGCACGGTGTTCGCGATGGGCAGCGCCTTGTTGCCGTAGTTCGTGCCGCCGTACACGGCGAGGTTAGGCATGTTCTGCTCGACCTTGACCTGGTTCGTGACGAGCATCGTGGCGCGTGGAGCGCCCTGGGCAAGGCTGGTGCGCATCATCACGCCCGCCTTGGCGTACGGACTGGTGTTCTGGATGGACTCGACTTTCGCGATGATGGCGCCGTCGCCGGTGAGGGCCTGGTAGACGAAGTGGCCGCTGTCGGCCGTCCCCCAGCTGTCGGCGCCTGCACCCTTCACGGTCCATGTGCCGTCGGCGTACGAAGACGTGCCGGCCGGGGCGGCGCCTCCGATGTCGGCATCGGAAAAGCCCGAGGTGATCGACGCGGTCGCGGGAATCGCGAGCGGCGGCGGGGGCGTCGCCGTCGAGGTGTCGGCGTCCTTCAGGAACACGAAGCTGCCGCCGTCCACCGGCATCCACTGGCGTCGCTGCGTGATGAACGGTGCCTGCATGCCCTTGCGGACGACGTAGGCGCCATGGATCTGGTTGAGCGCGATGTTCCCGCCTCCCCAGCCGCCCCATCCGCGATTGGTGTTGTCGGCGATGTAGTAGGCATCGGTGGTGCCGAACGGAAGGAAAGGCGTCGGCTCGAGCTCGTTCACCCGGGCGAAATATTCGCCTGCCGCCAGCAGGCGGTTGTCGAAATCGGAATAGACGTCGATGCCTTGCTTCCACAGCGCCTCGGCCAGCATGACCAGCGATTTCAGCTGCCCGTGGAAGTGTCCCTGGTCGCGCAGGGAGTCGCCGAGCATGCCGATGTCGTTCGAACTGCGCAGGCCGATGTGGGCGAGGGTGCGGGTCTGGGCGACGACCCTGTTCAGCAATTCGGTGTCGTCATTGAAGATGGCCATCAATCCAAGCGCGTTCAGGGCCAGCGCGCCCTTGTTGGCGGCGCCGAACATGTTTTCGCCATACGGGTTCGATGCCGGAATCAGGACGTTCGCGAAATAATTCTTGACCGTGGCCGTGTCGGCCTCCGTCCAGTCCGGCCACGTGCCGCGCAGGATGTCGGCGCCGCCCACGAACATGTAGGCGTAGTCGCCCAGGTCAAGCATCGATTCGCGGCCCGCGAACTGGGTGTGTACGGTCGCCCACTGCATCAGGATGTCGTGTGCCTTTTTCGCGTAGTCCTTGTTGCCGGTGAAATACCACATCCGCGAGAGATTCCAGATCGCGACCATGTCGTTGCGCCATGGCCAGAGATTCAAGTCGGGCGCGCGGCTCACGGTCGCGTACGGGCCCGCCATCACGTAGGTGGTCTTGGCCTTGCCGTCGTTCTTCAACTGGTCGTAGGCGGACTTCCATGGCTGCCTGCCCTGGTCGACGTAGGACTTGAGCGTCGTGAGATCGGAGAGGGTGAGGGGCGTGCCCGGGTGCGTGAAACCGGTGGCCTGCGCCGCAGCGTGACCCGGGAGCACGGCTGTGCCCAACATGAGCAGTACGGCGGCAAGACGGGTGCGACCAAACATCGTGGAACTATTTTTCATCGGTAGCCTTCATTAATGAACATCCAAACGGCGCGCCGCCGTGATCACGACAACGCGCCCCGACAATGTCACGTTCAAGGGCGTCCCGGGCGTCCCCGTCGCCTTGCCCGCAGCCTCGCCGCGAGGCGAGGTGTTTCGTTCGAGCGTCAAACTATTAAATTATGGCAGTCATATTGCCGTACGGCAATAGGTTTACGTATGTATGAAGATGAATGTGACGTTAATTTAACATTAATGCGGACTGGCGTGCAGTTCATCTTACAGTCGTGGGAATGTGCGCATTTCTACCGTCAGTCCATCTGCTATGTTGGCGGTCGCTGTCCTTCCCAAAAACAAGAAAGACGCGCATGGCCAACTATAAATACGCCGTTTCCCTGCTCATGACGATCGCACTCATCCCTGCGTACGCGTTCGGGAGCGAGCCGCCGAAGGTGGTTGTCAAGGGCAAGCACGACGCGTCTACCGTCGTCGTCAAAGGCGTGCGCGATCCGTCGGCATGGTTTCGCATCGAGAGCCAGCACCTGGTCGTCTATTCGAACGACGATCCGGATGACGTCATCGAACTGGTCAACAACCTGGAACGGCTCGACGCCGTGCTGCGCCTGTACCTGAAGCCGTTCCTGGACGGGCGCGAGGCGCTGCCCAAGCTCACGCTGTACTTCCAGGCCCGGCCGGACCTGCCGCCGGAGCTTGGTGAGGTCGACGGCTCCGCCGCCAGCCTGACCAGCCGCTGCACAGCCGGGACGCTCGCGTTCACGTTTGGCCAGGCAAAGAGCTGGAAGCTGGACAATGCGTCGCTGCTCCGTCCGGAAGACGATTACACGCTGATGACGAATTTCGTCGTGTACGCCGATACATTCCTGTACCGGCATACCCGCATCCGCGCGCCCGGGTGGTTCTTTGCGGGCTTCGATGCGTATTTCGGGGGCATGCGCTTCACCGACAACCAGATGCTGGTCGGACGCGACGCAGGCACGTCCTACAACCTGCTGCAGGAGATCGACAAGGGCCGGATCAGGCGGCTGCGGTTCGACGACGTCCTGCACGACCGTACACCGCCCGGGACGTTCAAGGTCGGCACGAACGGGTATTACCGGCAGTGGGAATTCCTCGCCCGCTCGTTCAACCTCGTGCACTACATGCTCTCGTCCGAGGAGAACCGCGACAAGATGGGTAAGTATCTCGAACGGGTCAACGAGGGCGCCGATCCCGCCGACGCGTTTGCCGACCTGTTTGGCCTGTCGGGACAGGAACTCGACGCGGCGATGTGGCGCTACCGCCAGGCGTCCATGCACATCCTCCAGGTCGACGTGCCCGACCTGCCGCGGGCCCACATCGACTTCACCCGCCTGAGCCGCATCGAAGCCGAATTCGTGCTCGACAACGCCGCGCTGAAGACCTGCCCCGCGCCTGCCGCCGGCAAGACCTTGCTGGCGCGCGTGCAGCAGAAGGCGGCGCAGGCGCCCGCCGTCGATTTCGCCCAGATCACGCTCGCCCGCGCCCAGGTCGAATGGGGCGATCCGCTTGATGCCATCGCCTACCTGACACGCGCCGCCGAGAACGATCCGTACAATCCCGAGCCGCATTACCTGTTGGGCCTGGCGCACGCGAAGCTGGCGGAACGCTCCGGCCCCGACAGGCAGGACCAGCTTGCGGCCGCGCGCGCCAGCCTGACCGAGGCAGCCGTGCTGGCGCCGGAAGCGCCCGACGTATCGTATGCACTGTTCAGCGTCGCGCTCATGGACACGGCGCCGGCCGACAAGGAGATCGGCAGGGCGATCGACGCGTGGCGCCATGGGCGCGACGTCCCCGCGTTCGCGCGCGCGGCCGCGCTGGCCCATGCATGGCTGGGCGATGCCGCCGGCGCCTATCAGGTGTTCAATACGCTGGCGCGCAACAGGTGGGATCCCGAGAACGCCGCGTGGGCCACGACCTGGCTCGCCAGGCTGGAGAAGGGCGTGCCGCGGAATGACCTGCTGGCCGCGATGCGCGAAGAACGAACGGCACCCGGCGCCCTGTCGTGGATGCAGGGCCTCCGGTAGCCAACGTCACCCCGGCAACACGATCGTCGCCTTCAATCCCGGCTCGTTATCGGCCAGTTCCAACCGGCCGCCATGCAGCTTCGCCACCGACGCGACGAGGCTCAACCCGAGCCCCACACCCGGCGTCCCGCGGCTCGCATCCCCGCGATAAAACCGCTCCGACACCCGCGGCTTTTCCTCGTCCGGAATACCGCGTCCCGTGTCGGACACGGACAGCTCGATGCTGCCGTTCCGCGCCCGCATGGCGCTCACGCGGATGCCGCCGTGTTCCGGCCCGTACTTGATGGCGTTGTCGATCAGGTTCCCGAGCGCCTGCGCCAGCAGCAGCGGATCGCCCCGCACCGGCAGCGGCCCGTACGCCTCGCAGCGCAGGGTCATCCCTTGCAGCTCCGCCACCGGTTGATAGAATTCCGCGGCCTCGATGGCGACGTGCGCCGCATCCACGTCGACGAAGCCGGCGCGGCGCACACCGGTATCCAGTTCCGCCATCCGCAGCAGTGCGTTGAAGATGCCGATCACGCGGTCGACGTCGGCGATGGCCCCGTCGATCTCCGCCCACGCCCGTTCCGGCGCGGGCCGCGTCACGGCCAGCTCCTCCAGGCGCGAGCGCAGTTCGGACAGCGGCGTGCGCAGGTCGTGGGCGATCGAGTTCGACACGTTGCGCACTCCCTCCACGAGGTTCTCGATCTGGTCCAGCATGCGGTTCACGGTGTCGACCAGCGCGTCGAGTTCGTCCGCCCCCACGCGTGCCGGCAGCCGGTGCGACAAATTCCCCTGCACGATCTCGTGGGTCGCCTGGTTGATCGACTGGACCTGCGCGAGCAGGCTGCGGCGCATGAGGAAACCGCCGCCGATGCCGACCACGGACAGCAGCGCCGCCGCGCCGAGGAGTCCGAACAGGAACGTGTCTTCCAGCGTCTCGAAGCGGCGCACGTCGCGGCCCACCAGCAGGCGATAGCCGCCGGCGAAGTGGCGCACGATCACGACGGTGCTCACCGGCCGGCCGTCGATGGCGATGTCGGCGTGCTGGAAGCCGTCCGCATCCTGCACGCCGTCGGGCCAGCGGGGCAGGTTGCCGGCGACGGGGCGGTGGGCGCGATCGGCCAGCAGCACGATCACGTGCGCGTGTTCGCCGTAGCGCCGGCCCACGTCGAGGTCGATCGCGTGGCGCAGCACGTCCATGCCGTCGCGCTGGTAGATCGCGGCCATGCGGTCGGCGTCGCTGGCCAGCACGGCTTCGCGTCCGCTGCCGATCGTGTGCGACCACGCGTACCACAGCGCGGCCGCGAACAGGGCCAGCGCCGCCACGCTGGCGCCGCCGAATGCCAGCGCCAGGTTCGCGGCGGACAGGCGGAACAGCTTATTCATCGGCCGTCAGCCGGTAGCCCGCGTTGCGCACGGTGCGCAGCAACTGTTTGCCGCCCGTGTCGATCTTCTGGCGCAGCTTGCTGACGTGGACGTCGACCACGTTCGTCTGCGGGTCGAAGTTGTAATCCCATACGTTCTCGAGCAGCATGGTGCGGGTGACGACCTGGTTCGCGTGGCGCATCAGGTATTCCAGCAGCTTGAATTCGCGCGGCTGCAGCGCGATCGCCTTGCCGCCGCGCGTGACCTTGTGCGTGAGGAGGTCCATCGCGAGGTCGTCCACGACGAGCGTCGTCTCCGGCCGCGTTTCCTGCGCGCGGCGCACGAGCGCGTCCAGGCGCGCGAGCAGTTCGCCGAACGCGAACGGTTTGACCAGGTAGTCGTCGCCGCCGGCCTTCAGGCCCTGGATGCGGTCGTCCACTTCGCCGAGCGCACTCAGGATCAGGATCGGCGTCTTGTTGCCCGTGCGGCGCAGGGTCTCGATGATGGCGATGCCGTCTATGCCGCCGGGCAGCATGCGGTCCATGACGATGGCGTCGTACGGGCCGGTGGCGGCCAGGAAGATACCGTCGCGGCCATTGGCCGCATGGTCCACCGTGTGGCCGGCCTCCGCCAGACCCTTCTGGAGGAATTGCGACACCCGTTCATTGTCTTCGACGATCAGCAGTTTCATGGCAGTCCTCGTATCCGTCAGCTACATGCTCGCATCAAACGGGGCCGTTGGGAACTATCGTGTGATCGGTCCAGCCGCCGCCCAGTGCGCGGTACAGGTCGACGAGGCTCGTGAGCTGCCCCAACTGGGCCGCGACGAGCGTCGAGCGCGCGTTGTACAGGTCCGTCTGGGCCGACAGCACGGACAGATAGTCGTCGATGCCGTCCGCGTAGCGCTTCTGCGCCAGGTCCAGCCGGCGCTGCTGGTCGGCGACGTCGCCCTGCAGCGCCGCCAGCTGGCCCGCATACGTACCGCGCGCCGCGAGGCCGTCGGCCACTTCGCGGAACGCCGTCTGGATCGCCTTCTGGTACTGGGCCACGCCGATGTCGCGCTGGATCGTCGCCGCATCCAGGTTGGCGCGGTTGGCGCCACCGTCGAAGATCGGGGCCAGCAGGCTCGGGACGAAGGTCCACACGCCGCCGCTCCTGAACAGGTTCGCCAGGCTGCCGCTCGCGACGCCCGCGCTCGCCGTCAGGCTGATGTCCGGGAAGAAGGCGGCGCGCGCGGCGCCGATGTCCGCCGTCTCCGCGCGCAGCACGTGTTCCGCCTGCAGGATGTCGGGCCGGCGTTCCAGCAGGGCGGACGGCAGGCCGGCCGGCACGTCGGCCAGCAGCGTGTTCGCGTCGAACGGTGCCGGCGGCGGCAGGTCGGCCGGCAGCGGGGCGCCCACGAGCAGCACGAGCGCATTCTCGGCCTGCGCCCGCGCGCGCAATCCCGCCTGTTCGTTGGCCTGCGCCAGTTCGACGGCCGTGCGCGACTGGCGCAGGTCCAGTTCCGACGCGATGCCGCCGCGGTACTGCAGCTCGACGATGCGCAGCGACCCCTGCGCCGTCGCCAGCGCCTGGCGCGTTACGTCGAGTTGAACATCGGCGGCGCGCAGCGCGAGGTATTGGTCGGCCACTTCGCCCACGAGCAGGATGCGTGCGGCGCGGCCGGCTTCCGCGCTCGCCAGGTATTGCTGGAGCGCGGCATCGGACAGGCTGTGCAGGCGGCCGAAAAAATCCGGCTCCCACGACGCCGTGAAGCCCGTCGTGAAGCGCGGTTCGGTCGTGCGGTTGCCCGTGTTTTTCGCTGCGGTGATGCCGACCTGCGGGAGAAGGGCGGCCTGCTGCACGCGATAGGTCGCGCGCACCTTTTCCACGTTCAGCATCGCCACGCGCAGGTCGCGGTTCTCGCGCAGGGCGAGGTCGACGAGGCGTTGCAGGCGCGCGTCGCGCAGGAAGTCGCGCCAGCCGATGTCGGCGGCTTGTCCGTCCGCTTGCGCCGGACCGCCGGGGAAGGTGGGCGCCACGGGCGCATCCGGCCGGTGGTACGCGGGCGCCAGCGCGCAGCCGGACAGCAGCAGGGCGGCAGCGAGGGGAGCGAGGCGTGTCATGTCAGTGTCCTCCAAGGGCCGGTGCGGCGGCGTGCGCAGCCTGCGGTGCGCGCGTAAAGCGCTGGCCCAGCGTGGCGACGACGACGTAGAACATCGGGATCAGGAACGTGGCGCAGAACGTCGCGGCGAGCACCCCGCCGATCACGCCCGTGCCAATCGCCCGTTCGCTGGCGGCGCCGGCGCCGTGCGCGAGGGCCAGCGGCAGCACGCCCAGCACGAACGCCATCGACGTCATGACGATCGGCCGGATGCGCATCTTCGCCGCCGCCAGCGCGGCCTGGAACGGCGACATGCCTTCGGCCTGGCGCTCGCGGGCGAATTCCACGACGAGGATCGCGTTCTTGGCCGACAGGCCCATCGTCGTCAGCAGGCCCACCTGGAAGTAGACGTCGTTTTCCAGGCCCGCCAGCATCGTCATCGCGAGCGCGCCCAGCACGCCGATCGGCACGACGAGGATCACGGCCAGCGGTACCGACCAGCTTTCGTACAGCGCGGCGAGGCTCAGGAACACGACGAGGATCGACAGGCCGTACAGCAGCGGCGCCTGGTTGCTCGACTGCTGTTGCTGCAGCGACGCGCCCGTCCATTCGAAGCCGATGCCGGCCGGGAGCTGGTGCGCCAGCTTTTCCATCTCGGCCATCGCCTGGCCCGAGCTGTAGCCGGGCGCGGACTGGCCCTGGATCTCCATCGACTCCACGCCGTTGTAGCGCTGCAGCTGCGGCGGGCCCCACGTCCAGCGCGTGGTCGCGAACGCGGAGAACGGCACCATGCTTCCGGCCGCGTTGCGCACGTACAGCTGGCCCAGGTCCTGCGGATTCATGCGGAACGGCGCGTCGGCCTGCAGGTAGACCTTCTTGATGCGGTTGTCCGTGTCGAGGAAGTTGTCGACGTAGCGCGAGCCCCACGCGATCGAGAACGTCTGGTCGATGTCGGCCGCGTTCACCTGCAGCGCGGCGGCCTTCTCGCGGTCGATGTCGATCTTGAACGTGGGGTTGTCGACCTGGCCGTTGAAGTGGACCGACGTGAGCACCGGGTCGTGGTGCGCGAGGTCGAGCAGCCTGTCGCGCGCGGCCGCAAGGGCGGCGTGGCCGAGGCCCGCGCGGTCTTCCAGCTCGAAGTCGAAGCCGGCCGCGCTGCCGAGACCACGGATCGGCGGCGGGCTCGTGGCGAACACGGTCGCGTCCTTGTAGCCCGCGAAGTGCTTGCCGATGCGCGCGGCCAGCGCCTGCGCCGTCAGCTCGGGCTTGCCGCGCTGGCTCCAGTCCTTCAGGTGCACGTAGACCTGGCCCTGGCTTTGCCCGCGTCCCGCGTTGTTGTTGCCGTTGACGGTGAACGCGGCATCGACCATCGCCGATTCGTTCTTCAGCAGCCACGCCGAGACTTCGTCCAGCACCGCGCCCGTGCGTTCCAGCGTGGCGCCGGGCGGCGTCTGCACCTGCACGTACAGGAAGCCCTGGTCTTCGTTCGGCAGGAAGGACGTCGGCAGGTGCGCGAACAGCAGGGCCACGACGGCCGTCGCCGCGCCGTATGCCGCGAGCCAGCGCCACGGTTTCGATGCGATGGCGCGCGCGCCGCTCACATAGCCGTCGCGGCTGCGGTCGAAGCCGCGGTTGAATCACACGAAAAAACCGCCGCGCGGCTTGGCCTCGTGCTTCGCGGAGCGCAGCAGCACGGCGCACAGCGCGGGCGTGAGCGACAGCGCGACGAACACCGACAGCAACATCGACGCGACGATGGTCAGCGAGAACTGGCGGTAGATGCCCCCGACGGCGCCGCCCGAGAACGCGACGGGCACGAACACGGCGCACAGCACGGTGGCCACGCCGACCAGCGCGCCGCCCAGTTGGCCCATGGCTTTGCGGGTCGCCTCGCGCGGCTCCAGGCCTTCCTCGTGCATCACGCGTTCGACGTTCTCGACGACCACGATGGCGTCGTCGACGAGCAGGCCGATCGCGAGCACCATGCCGAACATCGACAGCGTGTTGATGGTGAAGCCGAGGGCCGCCATCACGCCGAAGGTGCCCAGCAGGACCACGGGCACGGTGATCGCGGGGATCACGGTGGCGCGCAGGTTTTGCAGGAACAGGTACATCACGAGGAACACGAGCACGATCCCTTCCATCAGCGTCTTGACCACTTCCTCGATGGAGATGCGCACGAACGGCGTTACGTCGTTCGGGTAGACGACCTGCAGGCCGTGCGGGAAGTAGGGCGCAAGCTCGTGGATGCGGGCGCGGATCGCGTCCGCCGTCTGCAGGGCGTTGCCGCCCGGCGCGAGCTGGACGGCGATGCCGGCCGCGGGCAGGCCGTTGTACTTGTTGTCGACATTGAAGTTCTCGGCGCCGAGCTCGATGCGCGCGACGTCCGCGAGGCGCACGCGCGAGCCGTCCGGCAGCGCTTTCAGTAGCACGTTGCCGAAATCCGCCGGCGTGCGCAGCAGCGACGATTCCGTGATCGTCGCCGCGATCTGCTGGTGCGGCACGGCGGGATTGCCGCCGACCTGGCCGCCCGCGACCTGCACGTTCTGCGCGAGCAGCGCGTTGCCCACGTCGCCGGGCTCGAGCGCGTACGCGTTCAGCTTCGACGGATCGAGCCAGATCCGCATCGCGTACTGCGTGCCGAACACGTTCAGGTTGCCGACGCCGGGCACGCGGCTGAGCGGGTCCTGCACGTGCGAGGCGACGTAGTTGGCGATGTCGAACTTGTTCATGCCGTGGTCCGTCGACACGAAGCCGATCACCATCAGGAAGTCGCTGCTGGATTTCGTCACGCGCACGCCGGCCTGCTGCACGGCCGCCGGCAGCAGCGGCGCGGCCAGCTGCACCTTGTTCTGCACCTGCACCTGGGCCGTATCGGGATCGGTGCCGGGCGCGAAGCTCAGCGTGATGGTGGCGGTGCCCGTGTCGTCGCTGTTCGACGACATGTACAGCAGGTGGTCGATGCCGGAGAGCTGCTGTTCGATCACCTGCACGACGGTGTCCTGCGCGGTGGTGGCCGACGCGCCCGGATACGATGCGGACACCTGGATGGTCGGCGGCGCGATCGGCGGCAGCTGCTCGATGGGCAGCCCGACGATGGCCAGGCCGCCGCCCAGCATGATCAATATCGCGATGACGATGGCGAAGATGGGACGCACGATGAAGAAGCGGGACATGGCGCGCTCCTTCAGGGCTGGTTCGATGCCAGCGCGACGCCGGATGCGGCGTCCACGGCACGCACCGTCATGCCGGGCTTCGCCTGCTGCAGGCCGGCCACGATGACGCGCTCGCCGTCGTTCAGGCCGCCCGTCACGACCCAGGCGCCGTCCTGCAACGTGGAGGCCTGCAGCACGCGCTGGCCGACCTTGCCGGCGGCGTCGACGACGAGGACGGTGGGCCGGCCCTGCGGATCGTGTGCGACGGCCTTCGCCGGCACGAGCAGGGCATCGTCCTTGCCCTGATCGACGCGGGCGCGGACGTACATCCCCGGCAGCAGCAGGCCCTTCGGATTCGCGAAGACGGCGCGCAGCTTGACGGACCCCGTGCCCGGATCGACGCTCGTGCCGGAAAACTCGAGGCGGCCCGGCAGCGGATAGGCGCTGCCGTCTTCCAGCGTCAACGTGACTTTCGGCTGGCGCGACGGGTCGGCGAGGCTGCCGGCACGCAGCCGGAGGCCGGCGGCGCTGGCTTCCGTCAGGTCGACGTAGATCGGGTCGAGCTGCTGGATGGTCGTCAGCAGCGTCGCCTGGCCGGCCTGGACGTAGGCGCCCTGCGTCACGAGCGACGTGCTGGTGCGCCCCGCGATGGGCGCGGCGACCTGCGTGTAGCCGAGGTTCAGGCGCGCCAGCGCGACGGCCGCCTTCGCCGACGCGACATCGGCCGCGGCCTGTCCGGCGGCGGCCACGGCGTTGTCGGACGCCTGCTTGCTGACGGCGTTCGACGCCAGCAGGTCCTTGTAGCGGTCGGCCTGCGCGCGCGTGGCGGCCAGGTTGGCCTCGGCCTTGCGCTCGGCGGCGAGGGCACTGTTCAACTGCGCCTGATACTGGGCCGGATCGATGCGGTACAGCGGCTCGCCGGCACGCACGTCGGCGCCTTCGGCGAACAGCCGCTTCTGCACGATGCCGTCGACGCGCGCGCGCACCTCGGCCACGAGATACGGCGACGTGCGGCCGGGCAGGTCGGCGAACACGGGGACGCTGGACTTGTGCACGGCGAGGACCGCGACCTGCGGCGGCGCGGCGGGCGCTTTCGGTGGCGGCGGATGGCTGCAGCCGGCGAGGAGGGCGGCGGCGAGGGCCGCGGCGGCCGTCGAACCTGTTGTTGTTTGCATGGCGGGGCTCCACTGGATGGCGAGGACCGGGAGGTCCGGACAGTGGAATGATGCGGGGTGGAGCGTTAAGCGGTGATGGGCGCCGGATTAAAAATCGTTAATCTAACGCCGGCGTCCGGTGTCGTCCCACAACCGCTCCATCGACAGATAGGTGTACGACGCCGTCCACCCGATGAGCAGCATCCCGTTCAGCGCCTGCATGCCCGCCAGCAGGCGCAGGTCGCCATGCGGCAGCACGTCGCCGTAGCCCAGCGTCGTGTAGGTCTCGGCGGAAAAGTACAGGCAGCGCGTGAACGGCAGCGGCCCATGATCGCCCATGTGGCCGACGCCGAAGCGGGTCGCGAGCAGGTAGTAGGCGAGGCCGTACAGCAGGATTTCGATAAAGTGCGCGCCGAACGCGCCGACGATCACGAACACGAGCCGCATGCGCGGCGGGACGCGCAGCGCGGGCAGCACCGCCGTCATCAGGCGCAGGACTTCGTAGTGGATCACGGTCGTGGCGATCAGCAGGAATGCGCAGGCGGCGATGGCGATGCCCATGCTCTGACTTTCCGGGACGATGGTCGATGCAGGGGAGCATAGCAAAGCTCGGCGGCGCGCGCTCGCGATGAAAAAAAACCGGGACTGCGCGTCCCGGTCTTCTTTACGCCTGGCGCCTGCCGCGTCTCACGGCTTCGCAGCAAACAACCCGAGCTCCGACAGCGCCGTCGAGGCGGTATCGCCATTATTGGCCGTGATGTTGAGCCGATACCAGCGATACGAACCTCCCCCCGCGACCGGGTAGCTCTTCGGCTGGAGACGGTTGGCGAACACCTGGTTGCTTTGCGCGTCGAGCGTCGTCCAGCCGACGCCGTCGTTGGAGCCCTGGAACTGCCAGTCCTTCGGATCGCGCGGGGCCATGTCGCTGGCGCTGATGACCGTATAGCGCAGGACTGTCTCCGTGTGGCCCAGGTCGTACTTCAGCCAGCCGGTCGTGGCCCCGTAGAGCCATTTCGTCGCCGAGTTCCTGTCGAAGGCCTGGCCGGCGTTGGCCGCGTTGTTCGCGCCGTCGGTAGCGGTGCCGCCGGTGGCGACGTTCGTTAGCGGATGCACCGGCGTGGCGCTGTCCTCGGGGGAATTGGCGCTCGTGCCGGCGGCGTTGGTCGCCGTGACGGTGTAGTAGTAGGTCATGCCGTTGCTCACCGCATTATCCGTGTAGCTGCCGTCCGTGACGCCCGATGCGATGGTCGTGTAGGGGCCGCCGCTGAACGTGGAGCGCTTGACCGTGTAGCTGGTGGCCCCGAAGGATTGCTGCCAGCGCAGCGGGACGACGTCATCGCCCGGCTCGGCCAGCAGCGCGGCGGGCGCGGCGGGGATGACCGCCGGTGCGCCACCGTTCCCGCCCGTGACCTGGACGTTGCTGAAGGTGGAGGTGTTCAGCGTGCCGTTGGCGTGCGAGACGACCGCCAGGCCCGCATAGATCGTGGCGGGCAGCGTGCCGTCGATGCGGCCGACGTCGGTCGCGGCCCAGTTGGTGCCGTCGGGAGACAGGTAGCCGGTGATCATGTTGCCGATGCGCTCGAGCTTCACCCAGTAAGAAGGCACGGTGTTCGCGATGGGCAGGACCTTGTTGCCGTAGTTCGTGCCGCCGTACACCGTAAGGTTGGGCATGTTCTGTTCGGCCTTGACCTGGTTCGTCACGAGCATCGTGGCGCGGGGAGCGCCTTGGGCAAGGCTGGTGCGCATCATCACGCCCGCCTTGGCGGAGGGGCTGGTGTTCTGGATCGTCTCGACTTTCGCGATGATGGCGCCGTCGCCGGTGAGGGCCTTGTAGGCGAAGTGGCCGCCATCGACCGTGCCCCAACTGTCGGCGCCGGCGCCCTTCACGGTCCAGGTGCCGTTGGCGTACGAGGACGTTCCGGTCGGCGTGCTGTTTCCGATATCGATATCATTCAAGCCCGACGTAATCGACGTGGTCGCGGGAACGGCGAGCGCCGGCGCGGGCGCGGCCGTCGAGGTGTCGGCCTCTTTCATGAACATGAAGCTGGTGCTGTCCACCGGCATCCAGAGGCGCCGCTGCGCGATGTAGGGAGCCGGTCTGCCCTTGCGGACAGCGTAGGCGCCATGGATCACATTCAGCGCGATGTTCCCGCCGCCCCAGCCGCGGTTGGTGTTGTCGGCGATGTAGTAGGCATCGGTCGTGCCGAACGGGAGGAAAGGCGTCGGCTCGAGCTCGTTCACCCGCGCGAAGTATTCGCCGGCCGCCAGCAGGCGCTCGTCGAGATCGGCATAGACGTCGATGCCCTGCTTCCACAGCGCTTCGGCGAGCATGGACAGCGACAGCAGCTGACCATGGGCGTGCCCCTGGTCGCGCAGCGAGTCGCCGAGCATGCCGATGTCGTTGGAACTGCGCAGGCCGATGTGGGCGAGGGTGCGCGTCTGGGCAACGACCCGGTTCAGCAACACGGTGTCGTCATTGAAGATGGCCATCAGTCCGAGCGCGTTCAGGGCCAGCGCGCCCTTGTTGGCGGCGCCGAACATGTTTTCGCCATACGGGTTCGCTGCCGGCAGCAGGACATTGGCGAAATATGCCTTCACCGTGGCCGTGTCGCTGGCCGTCCAGCCCGACCAGGTACCGCGCAGGATGTCGGCGCCGCCCACGAATTTGTAGGCATAGTCGCCCAGGTCGAGCATCGATTCGCCGCCCGAGAACGCCGTCTGGTTGGTCGCCCACGCGATCAGGATGTCGCGCGCCTTCTTGGCGTAGGCGTCGTTGCCGGTGAAATACCACATCCGCGCGAGATTCCAGACGGCCGTCATGTCGTTGCGCCATGGCCAGAGATTCACGTCGGGGCTGCGGCTCACGGTTGCGAATGGACCCGCCATGACGTAGGTGGACTGCGATTTGCCGTCGGCCTTCAATTGGTCGTAGCCGGACTTCCACGGCTGCCTGCCCTGGTCGACGTAGGATTTGAGCGTCGCGAGATCGGACACGGTGAGCGGCGTGCCCGGATGCGTGAAACCGGTGACCTGCGCCGTGCCATGACCGGGCAGCGCGGCGGTGCTTGCCAGGAACAGTGTTGCGAGGATGTGTCGGATGCCCATAGAACTCTTTTTCATCGGTACCCCTTCATGAGTGAACATCATTAACCGGCGACAACCTCAGCCTCACGACAGCGCGCGCCGGGACCGTGGTCTCGCAAGGATGCGAGATATTTGTTCGAACAAAAAACTTTCGAATTATGGAGGCCATGTCGGCGCGCACGTTACGTTTCGTATGGATATTTAAGTTATATCAAGTTAACGATAACAACGTTTGAGACACAGTTCTCCTGTGGATTGCTGGTTTAATACCGCTTTGGCCCGCAAGCGGGTAGACACCAGAACAAAGGAACACGCATGAGCATCGCATTCATCGGCCTGGGCAGCATGGGCCACCACATGGCTGCCAACCTGCTGAAGTCCGGCCAGCCCGTCCACGTCTGGAACCGCAGTCCGGAGCCCGTGCAGGCGCTGGCGGCGCTGGGCGCGAAGCCGGCCGCGACGCCCGCCGAGTGCGGCATCGCCGACGTCGTCTTCACCATGCTCGCGGACGATGACGCGACGCGCGCCGTGCTGCTGGACGGCGGTGTGCTGGCCGCCATGGCGCCCGGCAGCATCCACGTCAACATGGCGACCGTCTCCGTCGCGTTCGCGCGCGAGATGGCGGCGCTGCACGTCGGGCGCGGCGTCGGCTACGTCGCCGCGCCCGTGCTGGGCCGCGTGGACGTCGCGCAGGCGGGCAAGCTGAACATCCTGGCCGGCGGCAGCGACGAACTGATCGCGCGCGTGCAGCCGCTGTTCGACCTGATGGGACAAAAGACGTGGCGCTTCGGCAGCGAGCCGGAGCAGGCGAATGCGATCAAGCTCGCGTGCAACCTGATGCTCGCCTGCGCGATCGAGGCGACGGGCGAGGGCGCCGCGCTGGCGCGTGCGCACGGCGTGCCGGCCGCGGATTTCATCGACCTCGTCACGGGCACGCTGTTCGCCGGCTCACCCGTCTACAAGGGCTATGGCGGGATGATCGCGGAGGAGCGCTATTCTCCAGCCGGCTTCAAGCTGTCGCTGGGCCTGAAGGACGTGCGACTCGCGGTGGAGGCGGGCCAGGACAAGGGCCTGCCGCTCGCGTTCGGAGAGACCCTGAAGGCGACCCTGCAGGATGCCGTCGCGGCGGGCGATGCCGATCTCGACCTGGCGGCCTTGGGCAAGCACGTGTTGCGCCGTATTGACACAAGATAAAATAAAAACAACTAAGATTACTTTTTGTAATGACAAAGTTCTTTTTGGAATGTTATATTGATCCAAGTTAAACAAATTTAGGATATTTTGCGATGAACGTGCGCTCCCACCTCGCCCTTGCCCTGCTTGCCGGCCTTGCCCTGACTGCCAACGCCAGCGTCATCACCGTACAGGTCGCGACGACGTCGCCCGCGGCACAGGCGAACGCGGCTGCGTACAAGCTGGCCGTGGACAGCGCCATCGCCAATCCCGCCGCGTACAAGGGCAGCAAGTCCGTGGCCGTCTACGACAACCTGAGCGTCAAGAATTACTTCGGCGGCATCAGCAATTACGCCTTCGAGTCCACGATCAATTTCGGCGTCACCGCAGCGCAGGCCGGTACGTGGAACTTCCGCACCGGCGTCGACTTCGGTTACGGCGGCGCCCTGTTCGTCGACGGCGTTGCCCTCAACTACAACACGCACGACATGTGGTGGGCCAACAACTACGGCACGGCGAACGGCAGCCTGCAGGGTGCGATCAACCTCGCGGCCGGCAACCACATCGTGAAGATCTACGGCCTGGAAGGCTGCTGCGACGGCGCCATGCAGGCCCAGTTCAAGGCCGCGAATGCCGCTGCCTATAAAACCTTCGCCGCCACCGACACGCTGAACGCCGTGCCGGAACCGGTCAGCATCGCGACGTTCGGCCTGGGTGCCGGCGCCATCGCCTTCATCCGCCGCCGCCGCAAGTCCGCGTAACCGCACCGCAGCATGCGGTCACGTTGTTAATGGGAGTCTGTGGGCGTAACATCGGCGCTTTCCCACCGATGAGCTGCCCACAATGACAACACGAATCCGCATCCTCACCGCTGTCCTCTCCCTGTTGGCCGCCAATGCCTGCGCGGCCGACGCCGCCCCCGCGGCCCCGCACACCGTCGTCCTGCGCGCCGCGCGCATGTTCGACGGCGCCAGCGGCAAGCTCGTCGAGCGTCCCCAGTTGACCATCGTCGGCAACAAGATCGTCCGCATCGCCCAGGGCGACAAAGCCGAGGTGCCGGCCGGCGCCGAGGTCATCGACCTGGGCGACGCGACCTTGCTGCCCGGCTTCATCGACGCCCACGTGCACCTGTCCGGCCAGGGCAGCGACAACTGGTACGGCGACTTCTTCGACAACATGATGCGCTTCCCGGCCGAGCAGGCGCTGTACGGCGCGTACTATGCGCGCATCACGCTGGAGGCGGGCTTCACGTCCGTGCGCGACCTTGGTTCGACGGACTGGATCGCCCTTGGCCTGCGCAACGCCATCGATGCGGGCAAGGTCCCGGGGCCGCGCATGCTCGTGTCGAACTATGCGGTCGGGTCCACCGGCGGCCATGCGGACCAGGATCCGATCCCGCCTCACAAACTGCCGCTGGCCGGGCCGCTGCAGGGCGTGTGCAACGGGCCGGAAGAGTGCCGCGCGGCAGTGCGCTACCAGATCAAGTACGGCGCCAACGTCATCAAGTTCATGCCGTCGGGCGGCGTGCTGTCGCTGTCGGATCCCGTCGACGCGCCGGAGCTGTCGCAGGACGAGATGAATGCGGTGATCGGCGAGTCGCACGCGTGGGGCCGCAAGGTCGCGGCGCATGCGCACGGCGACAAGGCGGCGAAGATGGCGGTGGCGGCCGGCGTCGATTCGATCGAGCACGGCAGCTTCATCGAAGACGATACGCTGCGCGCGATGAAGGCGAAGAACGTCTATCTCGTGCCGACGATCTCCGCCATCGCGCACGTCGAGGAAAAGATCGGCACGTTCCCGCCCGTGATCGCGGAGAAGGGCCGTGCCGCCGCGGCGCACCTGCGCCAGACGTTCCGCCACGCCGTGCGGATCGGCGTGCTGATCGCGCTCGGCACGGACGCCGGCGTCGGCGCGCACGGCACCAATGCGCGCGAGTTCCGCTACATGGTCGAGAACGGCCTGACGCCCGCGCAGTCGCTACTGGCCGGTACGTCCAACGCGGCCCGGCTGCTGGGCACGATCGACCGCGTCGGCACGCTGGAGGCGGGCAAGCTGGCGGACGTCGTGGCCGTGCCGGGCAATCCCGTCGCCGACATCACGGTCACCGAGCGGCCGGTGTTCGTGATGAAGGACGGCGTCGTCGTGCGGCGGGGCGCCGTCCGCTGAACGGCGGGCGGTATTTATTGACGGGTCGGGCGGCCCGTCACCGCCGGCTCGCCCTCGTCGCGTTCCAGCACGGCGCGGTACACGGCACCTGCCAGCGCGCCGCCCACCAGGGGCGCGATCCAGAACAGCCACAGTTGCGCGACCGCCCAGCCGCCGACGAACAGCGCGGGGCCCGTGCTGCGGGCCGGGTTGACGGACGTGTTGGTGACGGGGATGCTGATGAGGTGGATGAGCGTCAGCGCCAGGCCGATCGCGAGGCCCGCGAAGCCCACGGGCGCACGGGTATGCGTCGCACCGAGGATGATCAGCACGAACATGAACGTCATGACGACCTCCGTGACGAGGGCCGCGCCGAGCGAGTAATTGCCCGGCGAGTGTTCGCCGTAGCCGTTGGACGCAAAGCCGCCGGCGAGGTCGAAGCCGGGCTTGCCGCTTGCGATCGCATACAGGACGCCCGCGGCGGCGATCGCCCCGCACACCTGCACGACGATGTACGGGACGATATTGCGCGCGGGGAAGCGGCCGCCCGCCCACAGGCCGACCGTGACGGCCGGATTGAAGTGGCCGCCCGAAACGGGGCCGAACGCATAGGCGCCCGTCAGCACGGTCAGGCCGAAGGCGAGCGAGACGCCCGCGAGGCCGATGCCGACGTCGGCGAATTTGGCGGCCAGCACGGCGCTGCCGCAGCCGCCCAGCACGAGCCAGAACGTGCCGAGGAATTCGGCAAAGCATTTACGAAACATGGTGTGTTCTCCGAGAAGTGAGTTCGCGACTTGTCGCAAAAGAAATTGTACAACAACAACGTTGCAATAAGATGATGATTGACATCGTTACATTTCGCGGCTTTTCCGACAGCGCCATTTGCTAAGCTCGGCGGGTTCAATCCAGAAGGAGCACCATGGAATTCAAGCAGGCATGGCCATTCGGCCTGGCGTTCGTTGTGACGACCGCCGCGGCGGTGGACGCCCCGATCCAGAGCGTCACGTTGTACCCCGGCAGCGCCATGGTGGAGCGCGTTGCGCAGGTGGCGCCCGGCGCGACGCAGGTCGAGATCACGGGCCTGCCGGCCAACTTCGACAAGGACACCGTCCGGCTGCAGGCCGATGCCGGCATCCAGGTCGGGCAGGTCGTCACGCGCGACCAGGCCAGGGCCGACAGCCCGAGCGCGCGCGAGGCGGACCTGGAGGCGAAGGTGCAGGCGCTGCAGGACCAGGTCGCCGCGATCGATGCGGACATCAAGTCGGCGCAGATCGTGCAGGGCTATCTCGAGAAGCTGGGGAGCGGAGGGGATAAACCGGCACCGGTCGATGCGAAGAACCTGGCCGGCACGCTGGAGGCGATCCGCAAGGGCGCGTTCGACGCGCTCGAGCGCGTGCGCAACGACGAGACGAAGAAACGCGCGCTGGTCAAACAGCTCGACGCGGCGAAGCGCGACCTCGCGCAGGCGCAGGCCGGCGCGCGTGCCGGCCGGACGATCACGGTGCAGGTGGCGGCCCGGCAGGGCGGCAAGCTGGTGCTCACTTACCAGGTCGACCGCGCGGGCTGGAAGCCGGCATACCGGGCCGCGCTGGACTCCAGCGCGTCCACCCTCGACCTGGAACGGATGGCGACCATTTCGCAAAAGACGGGCGAGGATTGGACCAACGTGAAGCTGCGCCTGTCGACCGGGCAGCCGAGCCTCGTCGTGTACGCACCTGACCCGATGCCGTGGCTGCTGGATTACCAGCCGCCCACCGAGAGTATCGTCGCCGGCACCACCGCCATGTTCCGCGCCTTGCGCGCACCGGCGCCCGCGGCGCCGCCGCCGCCGCCCGCCGCCAAGGCGGACGATTATATCGCCCCCATCCTGGAATCGCAGGGGAATTTCACGACCGAGTTCGAGGTGCCGGCCCGCGTCATCCTGGCGTCCGACGGCCGCGAGATCGCCGTCAGCCTGTCGCGCCAGACCTTGAAGGCGGAGCAGCGCGTCCTGGTCGCGCCGAGGAGCGGCAACGACGCGGCGGTCCTGACGGCGCAGGCGGCGCGGCCCGACGGCGTCTGGCTGCCCGGCCAGGTGCAGCTGCAGCGCGACGGTACCTATGTCGGCGCGCTGCGCTGGGACCCGCAGGCCGGGGAGCGCTTCCGGCTGGCGTTCGGACGCGATCCGCTCGTGCGCGTGAAGGTCGAGGACCGCGACCGCAAGTCGGGCCAGACGGGCTTCTTCAACGGCGCCAACCAGCGCCGCATCGCGCAGACGTATGTCGTGACGAGCACCCATCGCCAGCCGATCGACGTACTGGTGCTCGAACCGACGCCCGTCAGCGAATCGGACAAGGTGACCGTCAAGACGGCCCTGCGTCCGGAGCCGGACGTCCGCGACTGGGAACAGCGGCGCGGACTGGTCGGCTGGACGCGGACCCTGAAGCCGAACGAGACGGCCCGCTTCGACGTCGACTACGTCATCGACTATCCGAAAGAGGGCTACGTGCAGGGCTTGCCCTGATCACGGCTGCGGATTCCACCCCGCGCCGCCGCCGTAGGCCGCAAAGACCCTGGCACGCGTCGCGAAACGGTTCGCCACGTCCGCATCCGACAGCACGTAGCCGCCCACGCGCGTGCGCAGGTCGAGCGGCGTGCCGGCCAGCGTCGTGCTGCCGTACTCGCGCCAGCCCGCGTCCGCGCTCGCCACGGCCGGATTCGGCGCCGGCTGGTTATTGACACCCTGGCCCGCCCAGCCGGCGGGCGCCACGTGCGCGTCCATCCGGCAGTTGATGAAGGCGATGTTGTCCCACGTGCTCGTGGTGCCCGGACTGCGCGCCAGATACGTCGCGCCGGCGGGCACGTCGCCGTGGTTCGGACCGGGGCCGGGGCCGTGCGTCAGCGCGCTGTTCAGGAAGACGTAGCCGATGTCCGTTGCGACGGGCACGCGCGCCTGCAGCACGTAGCCGCCGCTCGACGCGTTGGCGCTGTCGCCCACGCTGCGGATTTCGCTGTTCTCGAACAGGGCCGCGTGGCTGCTGCCCCAGATGAAGTCGACGTTGCCCGCGACGAGCGTGTCGTAGAACCATGCCCAGCCCTTCAGGTTCAGCGTGTCCTGCTCGCTCGTGAAGGTCGCGTGCTTCGCGACGAGGCGCGTGTCGCTGTTGAAGTACAGCGTCTCCGCCTGGCCCGAGATCGAGGCGGAGCGGATCGTCGTGTTGTCGATCGTGAGCGTGTCGAGCACCAGCATGTCCGCGTTCTCGACCAGCATCACGGCCCGTCCGCCCGCCGGCGAGCCGGCCACCGTCGGCGACTGGCTCGACCCGGTGCCCGAGTTCAGCGTCTCGTTGTTCGTGTAGCGGATCACGACGCCGTCGCGGCTTTCTCCCTTCAGCGTGACGTTGTCCTTGCCGTTCAGGTACAGCAGCTCGTCGTAGGTGCCGTTCTTCACGTTGACCGTCACCGGCGCCGTCTTCGCAAAGTGCTGCATCGCGTAGTTCAGCGCGCCCTGCACGGTGCGGAAGTCGGCCGTGCCGTCATCGTCGACGGTGACCGTACTGGCGGTCGGTGCCGCTGCCTTCGTCGTGAACGACCAGCCGCCGAGCTTGCCGATGCCGACGAAGGGCAGGCCGCCCAGCGTCGTGTTCGTGAACACGCCGTCGGCGATCGCGACGTAGTATTCGGTGCCGTACGCGAGCTTGCCCGAGTGCGGCGCGATGCGTACCGTGTTGCCCTCGATGCGGATCGGCGCCGTGTTCACGCGCCGCACGAGGGCCTGGCCCGGGTAGCCGAGGGCGTCCGTCTCGCCGCTCGTGCGGATCACGTCGACAAGGGCATCGTCGGCCTTGCGGAAGATGCGGATGCTGCCGTTGGTGCCCAGCGTAGGCGGACTGTCGAACGTCAGCTTCAACACGGTATCGACGTTGACGGCGCCCGCCTGCGCTTGCGGGCTGCTGGCGCCCGCAAGCGCATACGTCTGCGTGGGCTGGATGAATTGCGCGCCGATGGTCGCCGCGATCGTGCGCGTGAGGCCCGGTTCCGAACCGCTCGTGAAGACGATGCTGGCCGTGCCGGCGGACAGCGGCGTGAGCGTGACGGTGTTGCCGTTCGCGCTCGCGCCGACGACGGCCGGATTGCTGGACGCGACGGTAAAACTGTCGGCCGTGCCGTCCGCCGTGACGGCCGTGACGGCGATGTTCGTGGGCGCGTCGCCCGCTTCGGCCGTGTAGGTCGTCGCGGCCGGATCGAGCGTCAGCTGCACGGGTTTCTGGCGCGGGTCGCCCACGCGCACGTCGTCGACCTGGAACGATTTATTGGCCGTGTACAGGCCGATCAGGCCACGCTGCGCGAACGACGCATCGGTCACGCTGCCGAGGTTCTTCCCGTCCAGGTAGACGGTGAGCGTGGTGCCGATCATGTCGAAGCGGACGGTGTAGAACCGGGCATCCATCGCGATCGGCGTCTTGACCTGCTTTGGACGGCTCAGCGTCCCGTTCAACATGCGCGCGATCTCGACCTGGGTGCTCGTCGTGCTGCTCTGGACGTTCAGGCCCGCGCCATACCAGTTACCCGCATCGGCATAGCGCGCGACGAGGTACAGCTGCTTGTTGCCGGTCGTGCCGTTGGCCATCGGGCGGATGCGCGCTTCGACGTAATAGTCGCTCGAGGGTACGCCGCCGAACGCGTCCGGCTTCACGAGCGCGAGCACGCCGCCCGTCGTCGCGGCCGTGTACTGCAGCACCTTGCTGGCGCTGCCCGCTGCTTCCTCCGTCACCCCGAACGTGCCGTTGGGGCCGGCCACAGGAAGCAGGTTCCACCTGGCCGTGCTGCCGGACTGGAAATCGTCGCAGAAGTACAGGCCGGTGGCGGGGCAGTTCAGCGTGGGGCCCGTGTCGATGGTGGTCTTGCCGGTGCCGGTGATTGCCGTCGCCAGCTTGCCGCCGCCGGCCTGTGCCAATGCGTTCGCCTTCACGAGGGCCGCGGGGCGCGGCGTGTACGCGTACGGCGGCGTCCACGCCGTCGCGTTCGAGACCGTGCATGCGCCCAGCGCCGCGCCGTTCAGCAGCGACCCGGCGTCCCTGAAGGTGCCGGCGGTGGCGTCGCCCGGATTGCGCACCACGCTGTCGCAGCCGCTCGCGCCGGCGATCTCGAACACGTTCGCGTTCGACAGGATCTTCGCGTTCGCGCCGGGGCCCACGCTGTAGCTGTTCTTGTACACGTCCGCCGTCTTGCTGCCCACGTAGTAATTGTTGAAGAGGTGGACCTGGCCGAAGCGCACGCGCGGCGCGCGCGACTGGATCGCGCGGAACACGTTGTTGCTGAAGGTGACGCGCAGCTTGCCCTCGTCCGCCGTGGCGGTAGGACTGGAGCCGACCAGGTTGTTCTTGTCGTGTTCACCGAACACGTTGTACGACACCGTCACGTAGTCGGACGCGTTGGTGATGTCGACGGCGCCGTCGTGGCATTGCTTCACGTGCCCGTTCTCGATGGGCAGGTAGTTGTCGGTGACGGGGGCGTCCGTGAACGAGTTGTGGTCGATCCAGACGTGGTCCGAGCCCGAGATGCCGATGGCGTCATAGGCCGCGTTCCAGTTGCCGGTCGATCCGTCCGTCGGGTCCCACACGGGGCCGACGTCGCACGGGTTCTGGATCTTGAGGTTGCGGATGATGACCTGGCTGACGTTCGACAGGACGATGTGGCCGTTGACGAGGCCGGAGTTCGCGCCGTCGCCGATCAGCGTCGTGTTGCTCTTGAGGCGGATGGCGCCGCGGGCCGACTGGTCGGCGGTGCTCGTAAACGGCCGGCCTTCCGTCATGTCGACGGTACCGGACAGCTTGATGATCTTGGGCGTCGTGCCGCCGTTGGCGATGGCGGCCAGCAGTTGCGCGCGATTCGTCACGGTGTAGATCTGGTCGGTGGCGGCATTGGCGCCGGCGATCGTGCCGCCGCCCTGGCTCGCCCAGCCGTCGGTCGGCGCGGTGGCGCGGGCCGGATCGGTGGCGGCGTTGGCGCCATTGACGGTAAGGCAAAGCGCGGCGAGCGCGAGCGCCGTCCCGATACGTGGGTATCTCATGAGAGTCTCCTGGCGGACGATGGCTTAGGTGCGGCGGCGGCTGAATGCGAGACCGGCGGCGCCGGCCAGCAGCAGGGCGGGGACCGCGGGTTCGGGGACGTCCGCGGCACCGATCCGCGCCGTGATGGCGCCGAAGTCGCCATGCCACGCGAGTCCGCCCAGGTCGACGGCGATGGTGTGGCCGTCGACGATGCTCAAACCGGGCACGCCGTCCACCGCGCTGCCGTCCAGCAGCGTGAAGCGGGTGATCGCGGCGGGGAGCGTCGCGCCGAAGTCGAAGGTCAGCTTGTAGTCGCCGGCGGGGACGGGCATGTTCTCGTAGATGACGAGCGTGCCGTCCGGCGCGAAATCGAAGCCGAACAGGAAGTCGGCCGTGAGGAATTCGACGCCGCTGTTCGTCGGGTCGAGCGTGCTCGAGTTGCTGCCGGGTTCCTGGACGAACAGGTGGTCGAGTCCGAGGACGTCGGCCGCGCTGCCGTTGTAGGTGGCGGTGATGCGGGCGTCTTGCAGGGAAAGCGGTGCTGCCTGTGCCTGGCCGGTGGCAAGGGCTGCCAGGACCAGGGTCTCCAAGATTGTAGTCGTTTTCATTGTTATTCCCGAATAGAGCCGCTGCCGTGCCTGGCCGGAGACGGGCGCACGGGACGCCCAGCCGGCCGGACCGGCCTGCGTGCGATGCTGAAACAGGGAGGTCGGCCTGATGCCGGCGGACCTTGGTGCGTGGCGTGTGCCGTGACGATGGCGTGCCGGCTTGTGGCCGGGCGTTCAACAACGGCGGGATGGCGAGGGTGTCTCTGTCTGGAGGGATGTTAGCACGAAGCTATGAAAATTGGTCAGGCCAATTATGATGTTTGACAAAGATTTTTGGACCAAAATTAATATTGGCTCGACCAAATTGTGGGCGTGTTCTACCCTTGAGGTTGCGCCGCGACCTCGGCGGGCACGGCGCGAAGTACTTCGCTGGCGCGCCATGTTTTTCGGGGCCGCGGAGCCTTTGTCCACCATGCTGGTCGAGAATCATGTCACCCATGTTGGCTTGACGCTCCAGGTGCCTGATCATGAAACCCTCCAGTCTTTCCCCGTCGATCGAACGCACTTTGCCGAACGATGCGATGCCGGATGTGCGGCGCGCGCCGCATGCATCGCCCAGCTCCCGCCCCGATGCGCCGCGCAGCCGCCGCGAGGTGCCGAGCGCCTTGCAAGGTTTGTCCCATTTCACGGGCCGAGCGGCGCAAGCGCCCTCGGATTCGATGGGCCCGGCCGGCGCTTTGTCACCGCAAAGGCAACCGGATCGTGCCCCGAGACTGATGCGGCTGAACGCGCGAATTCCGGAACGTTTCGGCGATGCGCGCCCTCAGACGGTGCGCCCGGGTGGTTCCACGTCGGCGCCTTCTTCGCCGCCGGCATCCACCGACACGCGTCGGAAGAACGCCGGGACCGGAGCGTTATCGGGTCTGTCCCGTCTTGCGGCCCCGTGGAAAGCCCTGGGCTTCGGAAGCAATTCCAGGGCCGAGGCATCGGCGCCTGCGGCGCCGGAGAACCTGTCCGACTGGAATTGCATCGGCAGAAAACCCGGAGGAACCTCCGACGGTGCCCTGTATGTCGACACGCAGGGACAAAAATGGCTGGTCAAGGGATACGGCCGTGATGATCAGGCCAGGAGCGAAGTGCTCGCATCGCATCTGCTGCGGGCGGCCGGCGCACCGGCTGCGGACCTGAAACTCGTCAACCTGGGGCAATCGCACAAAGGCGGCCTGGGCGTCGCCTCCCGCTGGCTGGCGGATGCCCAGCCCTTCGACGCGCGCAACCCGGCGCATATCAAAGACATGCAGCAGGGTTTTGCGGCCCACGCATGGCTGGCCAACTGGGATTCGGTTGGTCTGACCCACGACAACGTGCTGATCCACAACGGCCAGGCCGTCCATATCGATCCTGGCGGCGCGCTGGAATTCCGTGCCATGGGTGGCCCCAAGGGAGATGCGTTCGGCAACAAGGTCGGTGAACTGGCCAGCATGCGCGATCCGAACCTGAACCCCGCATCGGCCGCGGTCTACGGCGGCATGTCCCCGCAAGACATCGCCAACAGCGCCAAACCGGTCCTGAAATTATCCAACTCAGCCATCCGGCAGCTGGTGGGGCGCCACGGCCCCGGCGATCCGAAGCAGCGGGACGCTTTGGCCGCCAAGCTGATCAAACGGCAGAGCGATATCCGGGCATGGTGCGCCGACGCACAGCGCCCGGTCCGCGACACGAAACCCTCGCTGCGGGGATTGGATAAGAAATTCCCGGCAAAAAAAATCAACCCGGGCAACAAACACGCCCCAAAGGTCGCGGGCTTCCTCGAACTGGGTATGCCGGGCCGGGGAATAGAGGTACCGGTCTTGCCGCGCGAGCGCGCCCGCCACGATACGCAGGCATATGCCGCCCACACCGTGGCAGCCATGGCCAAGCTGACGGCACCGCAACGGGAAGCCGTCTACAGCTACGCCCATCTCGGATATTCGACGATCAACGCGTCGCTGCGGAGCGGGAAGCCTAGCGACACGGCCCGGCATCTCGACGTCGCGATTCGCAAGGCTGGCGGGGAAATTCCGGCCGGAACGCTGCTCTCGCGCAAGATCGCGTTATCGGGTGCGGCAAAAGACCAGCTTCTGAACGCCACGGGCAAGGTTCTTCAGGAGCCGGCGATCATGTCCACATCGACCAACCCCGACATGTATATCGGGAATATTCACCTGAAGCTGACCGTCGGCGAGGGCGTCAAGGGCTTGTTCGTGGGCTGGGGTTCGGAGCCCGACAACGGTTCGATCTCACACATGCCCGGCGAGTCCGAACTCATACTTCCGGCGAATACGCGGCTTTATGTGCAAAAAGTCACGACGGCCCCGTCATCCCGAGGGGGCGGTGATGCCGATGGTTTCGGGAGCGAATCGGAGCTCACTCATATCGTTCACGCGGCCATCCTGCCGACCCGCTGACCGGCGCGTCCTGCGCCGGCAGCGGCGCCACCAATGCGCAAAAACAAAACCCCGGCCCGCATGACGCGGAACCGGGGTTTTTTCATCGGTGCTCACGCACCGTGCGGTGCGATCAGGCGCCGACGCTTTCCAGTGCCTTGTTGAAGGTCGCGCTCGGACGCATCACGGCCTTGACCTTGGCATTGTCCGGCTTGTAGTAGCCGCCGATGTCGACCGGCTTGCCCTGGATCTCGAGCAGTTCCGCGACGATCTTCTGCTCGTTATCAAGCAGCTGCTTGGCCAGCGGCGCGAAGTAGGCGGCCAGTTCGGCGTCTTCCGCTTGCTGCGCCAGTTCCTGGGCCCAGTACATCGACAGGTAGAACTGGCTGCCGCGGTTGTCGAGTTCACCGGTCTTCGGCGACGGCGACTTGCGGTTGTCCAGCAGCTTGCCGGTGGCGGCGTCCAGCGTCCTGGCCAGCAGCTTGGCTTTCGCGTTGCCGGTCTTGAGGCCCAGGTCTTCGAAGCTCACGGCCAGCGCGAGGAATTCGCCCAGCGAGTCCCAGCGCAGGTGGTTTTCTTCGGTCAGCTGCTGCACGTGCTTCGGTGCCGAACCGCCGGCGCCCGTTTCGTACATGCCGCCGCCGGCCATCAGCGGGACGATCGACAGCATCTTGGCGCTGGTGCCCAGTTCCAGGATCGGGAACAGGTCGGTCAGGTAGTCGCGCAGGATGTTGCCGGTCACCGAGATGGTGTCCAGGCCGCGCCATGCGCGCTCCAGCGTGAAGCGCATCGCGCGCACCTGCGACATGATCTGGATGTCCAGGCCTTCGGTGTCGTGATCCTTCAGGTACGTCTTGACCTTCTTGATCAGTTCATTCTCGTGCGGACGGTACGGGTCCAGCCAGAACACGGCCGGCATGCCCGAGTTGCGGGCGCGGGTGACGGCCAGCTTGACCCAGTCGCGGATCGGGGCATCCTTCACCTGGCACATGCGCCAGATGTCGCCCTTCTCGACGTTCTGCGACAGCAGCACTTCGCCCGTCGCCAGGTCGGTGATGTTGGCGACGCCGTCTTCCTGCACTTCGAAGGTCTTGTCGTGCGAGCCGTATTCCTCGGCCTGCTGGGCCATCAGGCCCACGTTCGGGACGGTGCCCATCGTGCGCGGGTCGAAGGCGCCATGCCATTTGCAGAAGTTGATGATCTCCTGGTAGATGCGGGCGAACGTCGATTCCGGGATCACGGCCTTGACTTCCTTCAGGCGGCCGTCGGCGCCGTACATCTTGCCGCCGGCGCGGATCATTGCCGGCATCGATGCGTCGACGATGACGTCGTTCGGCGAGTGGAAGTTGGTGATGCCCTTGGCCGAGTCGACCATCGCCAGCGCCGGGCGGTGTTCCTGGCAGGCGTGGATGTCGCGGATGATTTCTTCGCGCTGCGAATCCGGCAGCTTGGCGATCTTGTTGTACAGGTCGGCCATGCCGTTGTTGACGTTCACGCCCAGGCTGTTCAGCAGTTCGCCGTGCTTTTCGAAGGCTTCCTTGTAGAAGGTGCGGACCGCGTGGCCGAACACGATCGGGTGCGACACCTTCATCATGGTCGCCTTCACGTGCAGCGAGAACATCACGCCGGTCTTGTGCGCGTCTTCGATCTGCTGCTCGTAGAACTCGAGCAGGGCCTTGCGGCTCATGAACATCGAGTCGATGATCTCGCCGTCCAGCAGGGAGACCTTCGGCTTCAGCACGATGGTTTCGCCGCTCTTGGTGATCAGTTCCATCTTGACGTCGCGCGCGCGGTCGAGCGTCATCGACTTTTCGCCGTGGTAGAAGTCGCCGTGCGTCATGTGCGACACGTGCGTGCGCGATGCCTGCGACCATTCGCCCATCGAGTGCGGGTTCTTGCGGGCGTATTCCTTGACGGCCTTCGGCGCGCGGCGGTCCGAGTTACCTTCGCGCAGGACCGGGTTCACGGACGAGCCGATGCACTTGCCGTAGCGGGCCTTGATCTCTTTTTCTTCGTCCGTCTTCGGATCGGCCGGGTAGTCGGGGAGGTTGTAACCCTTGCCCTGCAGTTCCTTGATGGCCGCCTGCAGCTGGCCCACCGATGCCGAGATGTTCGGCAGCTTGATGATGTTGGCGTCCGGCTGCAGCGTCTTCTTGCCGAGTTCCGTCAGGGTGTCGGGCACGCGCTGCTCCGGCGACAGGCGGTCGGCGAAGACGGCGAGGATACGCGCCGCGACGGAGATGTCGCTCTCTTCGATACGGATGCCGGCGGGTTTGGCAAACGTCTCGACGACGGGCAGGAAGGCGTGGGTGGCCAGCAGGGGCGCCTCGTCGGTTAGGGTGTAGATGATGGTCTGATCACTGCTCATACGCTGGTTCCTCGATGTGCGGGAGGGTTTGGAATACTATTTCTAAAAAGTCATCTGCGGTCCGGGCCACGAGTAGCAGCGTGGTGAACGGATCGGGGGATCATACTCCGTCAAACGGCGATCCGGCAGCCGCGACGCCGCGCCTTGCTGGGCGGCTAAGTCTTATATAAGACATAGGACAGCCGCTATTATGCACGACCTTTTCGTAAAGGCGAAGCAGATCGTGAAAGGCCTTTTCGTAATGTGGGATTTACATCTGGCGGAACAGGTCGGCGTAGTTGCGGCTGACGACCAGTTGTTCGTCGCGGCCCTTCAGCTTCACCAGCAGACGGCCACGGAAGTCCGTGCGCGTGCCGGCCACGTGGCGCGCGGCGACGATCACGCCGCGGTGGATCTGCCAGAACTGCTGCGGGTCGAGCTGGTCGCGCAGCTGGCGCATCGGCGTGCGGATCAGGTGCTCGCCGTCGGCCACGAACACGCTCGTATACTTGTCGTTGCTCTGGAAGTAGATGACTTCGTCGATAGCGATCAGCCGCGTTTCCTGGCCCTGCGCGGCGCGGATCCATTGCAGCGGCACGGCCGGCGTGGGTGCGGGAGCGGGCGTCGCGGGCGCCATGCCGAGCTGGCGCAGCAGGCCGGCCAGCATGTCGGCGGACGGCGCTGCCGGTGCGGGGCCGGACAGCGCTTCTTTCAAACGCTCGACGGTGCGCTGCAGCCGCTCCAGGCGGATGGGTTTCAGCAGGTAGTCGAACGCGGCATGTTCGAAGGCCTGCAGCGCGTAGGCCTCGTGCGCGGTCGTGAACACGACGCGCGGCGCCTTGTCGTCATCGACGAGGCGGGCGGCGAGGTCGAGGCCGGTCAGGCCCGGCATCTGGATGTCGAGGAAGACGACGTCGGGTGCGAGTTCGTCGATCAGGCGCAGCGCCTCGATGCCGTTGCCGGCCCGTCCCGCGATGCGCAGGTCGGGCCAGGCGGCGGCCAGTTGTTCTTCGAGGTAGGCCAGCAGGTGCGGCTCGTCGTCGGCAAGCAGGGCGCGGATGGGTTCGATGATGGCACCTCGACAGGACGTTATACGGGCAGGATCAGACGCGACGTGACGCCTCCGTCTTGATTTTCAAGCAATTGAATTTTAGCAAGATTTCCATGCAAGGTGCGCAGGCGCTCGCGCAGGTTCGACAGGCCGACGCCGCCGCCCGGCCGTGGTGCCGCCGCCGTCAGGCCCGCCCCGTCGTCGGCCACTTCCACGCACAGGCCCGCATCCGTGCGGCGCGCACGCACGACGATCGTGCCGCCGTCCACCTTCGGCTCGATGCCGTGCATGACGGCGTTTTCGACGAGCGGCTGGATCAGCATCGGGGCGATCGTCGCGGCGCGGCAGGCGTCGTCCACGTCGATGCGGTAGCGCAGCCGCGCGCCCATGCGGACCGTCAGCAGGTCCAGGTAGGCGCGCGCGAGGTCGATCTCGGCGCCGAGCGTGGCGTGTTCCGCGCGGCTGGCCGACAGGCTCGCGCGTAGAAAATCGATCAGGCGCTCGAGCATGTGGCGGGCCCGGACCGGGTCGGACCCGATCAGGCTCACGACGTTGGCCAGCGTGTTGTACAGGAAGTGCGGTTCGATCTGGGCCTGCAGCGTGCGCAGCTTCGCTTCCGCGAGCAGGCGCGCCGCTTCGGCGATCTGTTCCTGCTGGCGCGCCGCCTCGATCTCGCGCGCGACGCGGCGCTCGCCGGCCGTCAGCACGCCCACCATCAGCAGCGCGACCACGACGGCGCCCGGCAGGTAGCGCGCGATCAGGCCCGTGTGCAGCAGCGCGTCGAAGGAACTGCGTCCACCGAGCACGGCGTCCGTGACGGCCAGGCCGAGCAGGGCGCAACATGCCGTCAGCAGCAGCCTCGCGACCCGCATTGCCGCGCTGTTGCGTCCGGGCGCGATACGGCGCAGCAGGTGCACCACGCCGTGGATGAGGAAGCCGATCACGTTCGATGCGAACAGCATCTCCGTCAGCAGCGTGGCGACCGGCGCACGGGTGCCGAACAGGAGCGCCACGCACGTCAGCGCGACGCCGATGATGCCGTTCCACACGAACGTGTAGACGAGGTTGCGCAGCGGCGAAGGGCGCCAGCGCCGGAAGGGCGCGAACGATTCCAGCGGGTGCATCGAGGGCGTGATCGGTGTCGGCATGATGTCCTTGTTTCAGGCAGCCAGAAAGTTACCATGGAAACAATGCGGTGTGCGATAGGGCAGCCGGGCCAGCGCGACCGGACCGTCGGCCACGCGCGCCGCGTCGAACACGCTCAAGACGCTCGTGGCCGTGTTCGTATCCTGTGCGACGCCCACGAGCCAGCCGTCCGTTTCGGACCGTGCACCCTTGCGCGGCACGAGCACGTGTTCCTCGGCACGCCAGCCGGCGTCGAAGCGCCAGCTGTCCGCGCGGCCGCGCTCCACGTCGACGACGTTCACCGTGTCGAGCATCAGCGACGTGTTCTCCGCAGCGCTGGACAGCATCGCGAGACGGCCGTGGCGCCGCGCGACGACCTGCGGCATCACGCGCGGGAACTCGGCGCCGTCGAGCAGCCGGGTCGTGGACACGGTGCCGCCGGCATGGTCGAGGCGGAGGCGCACGGCGGCGTGGAGGGCGGGCCGGTTCGGCTCGCGCTCGCCTTCCATCACGCGGCTCGTCGCCTTTAATAAATCGCCGTCGTGCAGCACGAGGTCGACGTGCGTGACGTTGCCGCCGGCCTCGTCCCACGCATTCCCGAAGTGGAACGCCATGCGCGGCGGCAGGTCGTAGACGCGGCGGATCGCGAGCGTGTCCTTGGCCACCACGACGATGCGGGCGCCGCGCTTCCCGCCCGCCCACACGTGGCGGTCGGCCAGGCTCAGGGTCGCGTCGTCGGCGATGTCGTACGGCGGCACGACGAACACGAGGTGGCGCGCGCTCACGGCGAAATCGTGCTGCAGCGCGAGCTTCGGCACCTCGATCACGCCCGCCTGCAGCACCTGGCCGTTCGCGCCGATGCGGTACAGGGCGAGCCTGTCGCCGCCGGGCAGGGCGCCGAAGTTCCACAGGGTGCCGTCCGGCTCGATCTTCGGATGCGCGGAGAACGGCATCGCGGCGAGGTCGTCGCGCCACGTGTGGAGGCCGATGGTGGCGAGCGTCGCGGGATCGAGTTCCGTCGCGGAGCCGCCTTCCCACAGCGCGTACAGGCGATTGTTGAACGGCAGCAGGTTGGTATTGGCCGTGTTCAGGCTGTCGTTGTCGCGGAAGCCCCGCCGCGCGACGTTCGTGCCGAAGGCGGGATACAGGAACTGGCCGGCGGCGGATTCGTCGAGGAATTTACGGGTGTCGACGAAGCGGCCCTGGTGCGTCACCGTGCCGTCGTCGATGCGCCAGGCCTGGGCAAAGCCGTCGCCGTCGAACCAGTGGTGGTAACGCTCGCCGCCCAGTTCGAAGCGGCCGGGGCCGTTGCGGAAGAACGTGCCTTGCAGCCCGGCGGGGATCCGGCCTTCGACGCGGGCGCGGCCCTGCTGGTCGCCTTCCAGGTTCGCGTACACCGTCAACTCCTGGTCGCGGGCGAGGGCGGCGTGGAAGCGCTGGCAGGTCGTGCGGGCGTCGGCGCGGGCGAAGCCGGTGATGCCGAGGGCGGCGAAGCCGAGGCCGGCTTTGAGGAAGTGGCGGCGTTGCATGGCGGTCTCCCCGATCAGCGCAGGGTCACGGACGTGTCGAGGCCGGCGGCCGGCACGGCCAGCTTGACGGCGGCGAAGTCCGGCGGGCCCATGCGGCCCTGGGCGTTGTTGCTGAAGGCGATCGGCTCGGTCGGGATGCCCATCAGGTTCCGGTCCATGCGGCCGTTGTCGTTGGTGTCCTGGAACACCGCGAAGCCGTAGTCGCCCGGCGCGACGTCGTGGAAGACGAGCGTCGTGCCGGCCTGGTCGGCCCTCGCTTTCTCCGCGCGGACCGGATGCTTGAGGAAGGCGTCGGCGTTGTCGTACAGGGCGACCATGACCTGGCCCGACGCCGACTTGACGTTGTCGACGTGGATGACGAGGTCGGCGGCGTGAACGGTGAACGGGGCGGCGAGGGCCAGGGTCAGCAGGGCGGTGCGGATCATGATGGGCTCCTTTGTTGTGTTGGTGAACACACTGTAGCCAGGGGCATCATCGCGCTGGTGGCGATCCGACGAAATGCGGCGGGGCGGCGCGAAATGCAATGTGGAAGCGCCAAAAGAAATCGGCAGGCGCTTGCCTGCCGATCCGGGGATGAGAAAAGTGTCAGGTCAACTGTAAGCAGTCCAGGCCTGCGGAATCTCGATACTGCCGCTCTGTGCGGCATCCGCATACGCGCGCATCTCGGCCACGACGGCCTCGAGCTGTTCATTGCTCGGGTTGGCGAGGAAGCCCTTCATGCGCTCGTGCAGCGCGGCCTGCTGGTCGCGCCATTCATAACGGGACGACTTGCTCATGCACCCTCCTTGCGGCGAACTGCCGTCCTGGTATTTGTATTGTTGTTCATGACATCCTCCTTCAAAGACCACAGGATGCCTGTTCCCACTGTTCGGGTCGGTGCGATGACGCACATTGTCTTTGCCAAAAGGAATTAAGTTCTTGGCGGCAGGATGCTGTGAAAGAACAATTCGAGCCGGCCTTCCAGGTCGCGCCTGGCCTTTTCCGGGTCGACGACGTGATGCGGGCGCATGAGATTCATGAATATTTCGCCGGTGATGGTGCTCATCAGGTGGCAGGGCAGCAGGTCGAGCGGCACATCGGGCCGCATCTGGGCGCGGATCTCCGGACGGGCGAAGAAGCGGGCGAGCATCTCGCGCGTCATGCGCGGGCCGCTGTTCCAGAATGCCTCGGCCAGTTCCGGGTTCGTCGGCGCCTCGGCCAGCACGACGCGCTGCAGGCTGATCGCTTCCTGCGACGTGATCATCGCGTACATCTGGTGCGCGAAGTCGTCCACGATCTCGCGCAGCGGGCGCGTGTCCGTCTCCATCGGCTGGCTGCGGAAGAAGCGGTGGCGTTTATTGGCCAGCACGGCGGCCAGCAGGCCTTCCTTGCCGCCGAATTTCACGTAGATCGTACGCACAGCCACGTGCGCCGCGCGGGCGATCGATTCGAGGCTCGTCTTCGTATAGCCGTTCTTGAGGAACAGGGTGCCGGCGATATGCAGCAATTCCTGCGTGCGCGCCTCGACGTCGGCGGCCTTGGGCCGGCCCGCGCCCTTGCCGGGGCATTCGGATGCGTCATGCATATGTTTGTCCATGGGCTCCATGCTAGTGGAATCTCTAATGAAATGCAACCGTTTCATTTCTTGACTTTGGCAAAAACTTGTCCAATAATGCGATGGACTAATTTCATTTCTTTCCGGAGTTTCACATGCCTGATACGCAAACCACGGTCGACCACAAGCCGGCCGCCGCCGTCCCCCCGGCCAATGCCGCCAAGGGACCTCCGAAGCGCGTACTGATCGTGGTGGGCCTGATCGCCGCCGCCGCGCTGGCCGCCGGTGGCCGCATGTGGTACCGCAGCCATAATTTCGTCGAGACCGAGAATGCCTACGTCACGGGCCACGTGCACCCGGTGTCGTCGCGCATCCCGGGCGTCGTGACCAAGGTGCTGTTCGAGGATAACCAGGTCATCAAGGCCGGCGACGTACTGGCCGAGCTGGACCCGGCCGATCAGGGCGTGAAGGTCGAGCAGATCCAGGCCCAGATCGCCAGCGTGCAACAGCAGATCGTGCAGGCCGACGCCGCCATCGAGCAGGCCAGGGCGCAGGCCTCGGCCGCCCGGGCGCAGGTCGTGCAGGCCCAGGCCAACCTCGTGCGTGCCAAGCAGGACGCCGAGCGCTACGGCCAGCTGTACAACACCCAGATGAAAGCCGTGTCGAAGGCCGAAGTCGATGCCGCCACCGCCGCCCGCGCGAGCGCCACGGCCGACGTCACGGCACGCCGCGACAACGCCAGCGCCGCCCAGGCCCAGATCGCCGCCGCCACGTCGGCCCGTGGCGTGCTCGAGGCGCAGGTGAAAGTGCTGCAGGCGCAGCTGAAGGACGCCCGGCAACAGCTCGGCTACAACCGCATC
Organism: uncultured Massilia sp.; assembly: GCA_946481275.1. The sequence continues at coordinate 21,955 of CAMLMV010000002.1, read as the reverse complement.
GTGTCGCCGGTCTCCGGCCGCGTTGGCAAGCGCAGCGTGGAAGTCGGCGCGCGCGTGCAGCCGGGCCAGCAGCTGGCCGCCATCGTGCAGGACGACGTGTGGGTCGTCGCCAACTTCAAGGAAACCCAGCTGCCGGGCATCGTGCCGGGCCAGCAGGTCAACATCGAAGTGGACGCGTTGCCGAAGCACGAACTGGTCGGCCGCGTGGACAGCTTCGCGCCGGCGTCGGGCAACCAGTTCGCGCTGCTGCCGGCCGATAACGCGACCGGCAACTTCACCAAGATCGTCCAGCGCGTGCCCGTGAAGATTACGTTCGCGCCCGAAGACCTCAAGAAGTACGCGGGCCGCCTCGTGCCGGGCATGTCGACCGTGGTCGAGATCGACCTGCGCCAGAAGCCTGCCGCCGCTAAATAACCGAGGAACCGTGATGTCCACGACGATCACCAAACCGATGGCGCACAACGCGCCGGCGGGGGCCCCGGCGAACGGTGCGCACATCGACGCGCGCACCTGGATCGCGGTGCTGGCCGGCATGCTCGGCGCCTTCATGGCGGTGCTCGACATCCAGATCACCAACTCTTCGCTGCGCGACATCCTCGGTACCCTGTCGGCCACGCAGGAAGAGGGCTCGTGGATCTCGACCGCCTACCTGTGCGCCGAGATCGTGGTGATCCCGATGACGGCGCTGTTCGTGCGCGCCCTCGGCCAGCGCCGCTACCTGATGCTCACGACGGCGCTGTTCCTCGTGTTCTCCACGCTGTGCGGCGCGGCCTGGAGCCTGTCCAGCATGATCGTGTTCCGCATGATGCAGGGCTTCACGGGCGGCGCGCTGATCCCGATGGCGATGACCCTCGTGATGACGCGCCTGCCACCGGCCAAGCGCGCCGTCGGCATGGCGATGTTCGGCCTGACCGCCACGCTGGCGCCCGCGATGGGCCCGACCCTGGGCGGCTACCTGACGGAGTTGTACGGCTGGCCGTCGATCTTCTACATCAACTGGGTGCCGGGCGTGCTGCTCATCGCCGGCATGTACTGGGGCATCGATCGCGAGCCCATGGACCTGAAGGCGCTGGTCAAGGCCGACTGGCTCGGCATCGCGTTCATGGCGACGGGGCTCGCGAGCCTGACGATCTTCCTGGAAGAGGGCAATTCGAAGGACTGGTTCGAGTCCGGCTTCATCATCACGTTCGCCTCGCTGGCGCTGGTCGGGATCCTCGGCTGGGTCGTGATCGGCTTTTCGCGGCCGGAGCCGTTCGTCAACCTGCGCCTGTACGGCCAGCGCAACTTCCTCGTCGCGACCGTGCTGTCCGCGGTGATCGGCATGGGCCTGTATGGCTCGTCGTTCCTGCTGCCGCTGTTCCTGGGCCAGATCGCGGGCTATTCGCCGATGCAGATCGGTGAAGTGATCGCGTGGGTCGGCCTGCCGCAGCTGTTCGTGATGCCGTTCGTTGCGCGCCTGTCGCAGAAGATCGATAACCGCATCCTGTGCTCGTTCGGCCTCGGGCTGTTCGGCATCTCGTGCCTGATGAACGCGTATATGGATGCGAGCACGGGCTACGACCAGCTGATGCTGTCGCAGATCATCCGCGCGCTGGGCCAGCCGTTCGTGATGCTGACCCTGTCGAACTTCGCCATGGCCGGCATCCAGCCGAAGGACATGACGTCGGCGTCGAGCCTGTTCAACATGACCCGCAACCTGGGCGGCTCGGTGGGCATCGCGCTGCTGGCGACGGCCCTCACGAACCGCGAGCACTTCCACTCGGAGCGCCTGGGCGAATCGGTCTCGCTGGTATCAAGCGCCACGCAGGCCCGCCTCGACGCGCTGACGCAATCGTTCCTCGCCAAGGGCTTCGACCCGGCGACGGCGGCCCAGCAGGCCATCGGCGCGATCGACCGCATCGTGCGGCGCGAGTCGTTCGTGATGGCCTACAACGACGGCTTCTTCATCGTCGGCATGATCCTGCTCGTGGCGATCATTCCGTTGTGGTTCTCGGACAAGCTCAAGTCGCCCAGCGGCGGCGGTGGCGGTGGCCACTGAACCAAGGATAAATGGATAAAGTATGAAAACTGTTTATATCAAATCTGCCGTCGCGCTGGCCGTGGCCACGCTGCTGTCCGCCTGCGGCACCGTGGGCAAGGATTTCGTGGCGCCGCAAGGCATCGATACGCCGGCTTTCCGCCACGCCGCGGCCGAGCCGCAGGATCAGGCGGCACGCCTGCCGGCCGCCTGGTGGACCGTGTTCGGCGACAAGGAGCTGGACCAGCTGGAGCAACGCGCCCTGCGCGACAACCCGAACGTGCGCGCCGCCGCGCAGCGCCTCGTGCAGGCGCAGGCGCAGCTGGGCGTGACGCGCGCCAGCCAGTTGCCGACCGTGGGAGTGTCTGCCGGCGTGGCGAACTCGCGCACCTCGGCCGAAAGCCCGATGGGCGCGACGTTCGGCCACCAGTCGATCAAGGGCAACGAATTCTCCGTCGGCGCCAATTTCTCGTACGAGCTCGACCTGTGGGGCCGCGTGCGCCGCGCCGTGGAAGCGGCCGACGCCCAGGCGCTGGCCGCGCAGGACGACCGCGACGGCGTCATGCTGATGCTGTCCGGCCAGGTCGCGGCGACCTACTGGCAGCTGCGCGGCCTCGATGCCGATATCGCCATCCTGAACGATGCGCTGGCCACGCGCCGCGAATCGCAGCAGCTGATCGAGGCGCGCTTCAACGCGGGCCTGTCCAATGAACTGGACGTCTCGCGCACCCGCATCGAGCGCGCCAACGCCGAAGCCGACATCCAGGAAGCCCAGCGCCAGCGCAACACGCTGGAACACGCGCTGGCCGTGCTGGTGGGCGCATCGCCGAGCGAGCCGGTCGTGGCCCCGGCCGCGTCCACCGCGTTGCCGCAGCCGCCCGCGATCCCCGTCGGCCTGCCGGCGAGCCTGCTGGGCCAGCGTCCGGATCTCGCCGCGAGCGTCGCCACCCTGAAGGCCTTCAATGCGCAGGTGGGCGTGGCCGAAGGCGCGTACTATCCGAGCCTGTCGCTGACGGGTAACTTCGGCTATGCGTCCGAGACCCTGAGCAACCTGGCCAAGGGCAGCGCGCGCCAGTTCTCGTTCGGACCGCTCGCGCTGTCGCTGCCGGTGTTCGAGGGCGGCCGCATCGAGGCCAACGTGAAGCTGGCGAAAGCGCGCTACGACGAAGCCGTCGCGAACCACGAAGGCCGCCTGCTGACGGCGCTGCGCGAAGTGGAAGATGCGCTGTCGGACGTGCAGCAGCGCCAGAAGCAGGGCGACGTGCAGGTGCAGGCGCAGCAGGCCGCCGCGCGCGCCGTGCAGGTGGCGCAGGCGCGCTTCGACCGCGGCGTGTCCACGTACCTCGATGTCACCGACGCCCAGCGTTCCGCGCTGGCCGCCGACCGTGCCGCCGCGCAGATCCGCACGCAGCGCCTGCTGGCCGCGGTGTCCGTCGCCCGCGCGCTGGGTGGTGGTTGGCAGCAAGGAGCGGCGGAAGCGACGGTCGCCCAGGCCTCGCGCTGAGTATCCGGCCGGTGCCGTTCGTCCGCGGCGGCACCGGCCGCTGACACCGGCCCCGATCGATCTTCCTTATCGCATCACTCATCCAGCGCGTCGCCGACTCCGACGTCAACGAGGAATTTGTACGGGGGCTGATGGGTCCAGCAGCCCTCGGCGCACTGGAGGCGGAAGGTCATCGCGTATTTCTTCGGGACACGCAACTCTTCCGACTGACCGTATGGCGGTTCGAACATCCGTTCATACAACCGTTTCTTACCGGATGGTGTCAGATCGAACCATGCACTGCCGTCGTTCTTCCAAGGCTCCCACCCACCCGCCTTGAACTGGTTCTGCAGGTTCTCGAGCACAGCCACCGCCTCGTCGAAGGGTAGTTTGTCCAGCATCGGCGAGGTGGAGAGCGTGAGAGCGGTGTTGTGCTCAAAAGTCAACGCGGCGAACTTTGTGGGCGGCAGTGTGAACCCATGTTTGGGATCAGTGAAACGGATGATAACGGCTGGTTCCGTGACCCATGTCGTTCCCCACTTGCTGCCGGAAGGATCGTCAGTAGGCAGATTCGACCTCTTCATGACAGGATAGGTGGAAGCCCTGACGACCTCCTCAAAAGTCTGCCCAACATGGAACGACAGGACTGTCGGAGTTACTGGGGTAGGTGAGCGCGAGTGTAGCCAAACGACGATCCCGAGAATGGGCACGGCAACCGCAAGCGCAAACGCGAGTCCGCGCGGCTTCATTGCACGCCCCCGCCTGTGGCGATTGCACGCAACGATTGCTCGACGTAAGGACGCTCTCTGCCGCGCAACAACGCATCGAATTTAGTGGCTGCCCGGTTGACGAACTGCATGCGCTCCTCGAGGACCCAAAGCTTCGCGCTTTTAAGGCGAGGGAAGTACGAGGTCCAGCCATCTTTCGCCTTGCATTGTGCCGACAGGGTGAGTTGAATCTCGGTGTACACACCGGATGGGAAGCCAATCGCCCAGGCGAGCTGGTTTTTGGCGAGCGCATCCTGCATGCCCGTGCCGTTGTACATAATCCTTTGCAGGATGTTTACCTGCTCATGTTGTGCCAGGAGCATAACGCTGCCCGCCAAGTCACCTCTATTGATACGGTCGAAGCTGCCATACACAGGGACGCCGTAGAACTTGTGCTTCGGGAAGTAGGCATTAGGCTTGCCGGGGGCGTACACGGTGAGCATGAGTGCTCCTCAAGGACACAGGGCGTCCACAGATGGGAAAGAGGCGGATTGACAGCGCCAGCACTTAAGCAGACGTGGTTTCTTCCTCGACGTGCCACCGAATGATTGCCGCCCGATCTGCGGGGGCAACTGGCTTTGTGACGCCGTCCTGATCGGTCGTGCCTTCGATGACCTTGTCCTTGAGTTCCAGCTTGTAGCGGCGGTTCCTGTAGGGTTCCTCGTTCTTGGGATCGAGCAGCACGAGCGGGACTGCATCGGATGCAGTGGCTGCGCTTTTCCTGGCGGTGTTGAGTTGCGCCGCTGCCTCAGCCGTCGCCTCGGCTCTCGACGCGACCCAGTCCTCGTCGATGATCTGTTTGGAGAAGGTATGGTTGGAGATCAAACGGGGCGGCGGATTGCACTTGCAGCGGCAAATGTCGTCGCTCAGCGCGACTTGTCTGCCGTTGAATACATCACTCAGGCGCGGCCCGTTCGGCTCGATAATGCCCTCGGAGTTGCACGCCGGGCAGTACACCGAATCGCGTGCATACGCGACCTTGACGCCGTTGATCGACCTGTTCGACGTGGCAGTAATGACCTTGCCGCCAGCCGTGGTACTCGCGCCGAGCGTAATGCGGTATCTGATTGTTGACATAGCATCCCTTCTCAATTGGCTTTGTTCGGTTGAAAACTCCAATCTAGAAACGGAGGAGGCTGCGAGCGTTGAGAGGGGTCAAGGCATTGAGTCCCTGGCCGGCCGATGGGCTGCGTCTGCAAATTGACTTGCGCTCCCTGAACAGGATTACAATCCCCCGATTGCCAACCTCACAAGGGAACCCGATGAAGCACCTCCTCGCCCCCCTGGCCCTGGCCGCAGCGACCCTGTGCGCCACCGTCCACGCCGCCCCCGCCACCGCCCCGCAACTGCAGACGATGGCCAGGCGTTTCGCCCCCGTCGACCTGACGGCCGACACGGCCAAACTGTCCGCCGGCGACCGCGTCGCCATCGCCAGGCTGATCGAAGCGGCAAAGATCGTCGACACCCTGCAGCTGCGCCAGCGCTGGTCCGGCAACGAGGCGCTGTGGGCCGCGCTGCAGAAGGACACGACGCCGCTGGGCAAGGCCCGCCGCGACTACTTCTGGCTGAACAAGGGACCGTGGTCGATCATCGACGGCAACGAATCCTTCATGCCCGCGGAGTACGCCGGCATCAGGATCCCGGCCGAGAAGCCGGCCGGCGCGAATTTTTATCCGGAGGGCGCGAGCAAGCAGGAACTCGAGACGTGGATGAACGGGCTGCCGGCCGCCGACAAGGAACAGGCGCAGTGGTTCTTCACCGTGATCCGCAAGGACAAGGCGGGTAAATTCACCACCGTAAAATACTCGGACGAATACCGCGCCGAGCTGCAGAAGCTGTCGAAACTGCTGAAGGACGCTGCGAACGCCACCGACAACGCGTCGCTGAAAAAATTCCTGAACCTGCGCGCCGACGCCTTCCTGTCGAACGACTACCTCGCCTCCGATTTCGCGTGGATGGACCTCGACTCGCCGGTCGACGTCACCATCGGCCCGTACGAGACGTATAACGACGAGCTGTTCGGCTACAAGGCCGCGTTCGAGGCGTACGTGAACGTGCGCGACCAGAAGGAGACGGAAAAGCTGAACTTCTTCGGCAAGCACATGCAGGAGCTGGAAAACAACCTGCCGCTCGATCCGAAGTACCGCAATCCGAAGGTCGGGGCGATCGCGCCGATGGTCGTCGTAAACCAGGTCTATGGCGCCGGCGACGGCAACATGGGCGTGCAGACGGCCGCCTACAACCTGCCGAACGACGAGCGCATCATCCGCCAGCGCGGTTCCAAGCGCGTGATGCTGAAGAACGTCCAGGAAGCCAAGTTCGAAGCGACGCTCACGCCCATCTCGAAGCTCGTGCTGCGCCCGGCCGACCAGAAGGACCTCGATTTCGATTCGTTCTTCACGCACATCCTCGCGCACGAGATCATGCACGGCCTGGGTCCGCATGCGACGACGCAGAACGGCCAGCCGTCCACGCCGCGCCAGGACCTGAAGGACGCCTACTCGACCATCGAGGAGGCGAAGGCCGACGTCACGGGCCTGTGGGCACTCACTTACATGATGGAGAAGGGCCAGCTTAAAAGTTCGCTGGGGCAGGGCCCTGCTGCCGAGCGCAAGCTGTACAACACGTACCTCGCGTCCGCGTTCCGCACCCTGCACTTCGGCCTGACGGATTCGCACGCGCGCGGCATGGCGATCCAGATGAACTACCTGCTCGACAAGGGCGGCTTCGTGTCGCACGGCGACGGCACGTTCTCCGTCGACTTTGCGAAGATCAAGGGTGCCGTGGCGGACCTCGACCGTGAGTTCCTGACCATCGAAGCCACCGGCGATTACGCCCGCGCGCAGGACCTCATGAAGCGCTACGTCGTCATCCGTCCGGACGTTCAGAAGGCGCTGGACAAGATGAAGGCCGTGCCGAACGATATCCGGCCGGCGTTCGTGACGGCGGCGAAGCTGGTGCCGGGGCACTGATTTCGGCAATAAAACCATGTAAAAAGGCAGGTCTTAGACCTGCCTCAGCATCAAATTCGGTAGTTGTGTGCTATATTTGGAATCGTTTCCTATTGGAAATATCGATTGCTATTCCATCACGCGAGCACACAATGACCACCACTGGACTCACGATCGGCAAACGACTGGCTTTCGGTTTCGGCGGCGTCCTCGCCCTCATGGCGGTACTGGCCGGCCTCGCCATCCACCGCGTCGGCCAGATCGACGACATCCTCATCCACATCAACGACGTCAACAGCGTCAAGCAACGCTATGCGATTAACTTCCGCGGCAGCGTGCACGACCGCTCGATCGCCATCCGCGACGTCGTCCTGGCCGCGACCGGCGCGACGGCGCAGCGTCACGCCGACCTGATCAGGAAGCTGGACGACGACTACCAGCGCTCGGCCGCGCCGCTCGACCAGCTGTTCGCGGCGGGCGGCGACATCCTGCCGGAAGAAAAGCAGGCGCTGGCCGCCATCAAGGACGTCGAAGCCCGCACGCAGCCGCTGATCGCGAAGCTCGTCGCATTGCGCCAGGCCGACAACACGGCTGAAGCGACCGCGCTGCTGGACAAGCAGGCCGGCCCCGCGTTCGTCGAGTGGCTCGCCGGCGTCAACCGCCTCATCGACCTGGAAGAAAAGCTGAACAACGACGCGGCCGCGCACGCGCGCGCGCTGTCGCACAGTTTCTTTGCCTGGATGCTCGCGCTTCTCGCCGTTGCCGCCGCAGCCGGCGCGGCCGCCGCCTGGTTCATCAGCCACGGCCTGCTGCGCCAGCTGGGCGGCCAGCCGGATTACGCCGTCGGGATCGCGGGCGCCATCGCGGCCGGCGACCTGTCCGTGCCGATCGAGACGCGCGCGGACGACCGGTCCAGCGTGCTGTACGCGATGAAAGGCATGCGCGACAGCCTCGTGAACATCGTCGGCCAGGTGCGCGCGGGCACGCTCACGATCGCCAACGCGTCGACGGAAATCGCGGCCGGCAACCAGGACCTGTCGGAACGCAGCGAGCGCCAGGCCGGCACCTTGGAAGAAACGGCGTCGTCGATGGAAGAACTGACGGGCACCGTGCGCCAGAACGCGGACAATGCGCGCCAGGCGAATACCCTCGCAGAGTCGGCGTCAAGCGTGGCCCAGCGCGGCGGCGCCGTCGTGGCGCAGGTCGTGCAGACGATGGCGTCGATCAACGACTCGTCGAAGCAGATCGCCGAGATCATCAGCGTGATCGACGGCATCGCGTTCCAGACGAATATCCTTGCGCTGAACGCGGCCGTCGAAGCCGCGCGTGCGGGCGAGCAGGGCCGGGGCTTCGCCGTCGTCGCGGGCGAGGTGCGCAGCCTGGCCCAGCGGTCGGCCGCGGCGGCGAAGGAAATCAAGACCTTGATCAGCGATTCCGTCGCCAAGGTCGACGACGGCGCGAAGCTCGTCGACGAGGCGGGCAGCACGATGGAAGAGATCGTCACGAGCGTCAAGCGCGTGACGGACATCATGGCCGAGATCAGCCATGCGAGCCAGGAGCAGAGCGCCGGCATCGAACAGGTCAACCGCGCGATCGGCCAGATGGACGAAGCGACGCAGCAGAACGCGGCACTCGTCGAACAGGCCGGCGCGGCCGCGTCCGCGCTGCAGGACGAGGCGGCGAATCTCGCGCGCCTCGTCAGCATTTTCAAGCTGGATGCGCAGGCGGCGCGGCCGTCCGCCAGCGTGGCCGTCGTGCCGGCCGCGCGCCAGGGACGTATCGCCGCCGCGTGATCAGGCGCGCACGACCAGCTTGCCGAAGTTCCGCCCCTGCAGCAGGCCGATGAACGCGGCGGGGGCATTCTCCAGGCCCTCGACGACGTCTTCCTTCACCTTGATCCTGCCGGCCGCCAGCCAGCCGGCCATGTCGTCGCGGAAGGCGTCGAAGCGCGTCGCGTAGTGGTCCAGGATGATGAAGCCCTGCATGCGGATGCGTTTCGACAGCAGGGTCGCCATCCACGGCGCGAGACGGTCCGGGCCCTCGGCAACCCCACCGTTGTAGTGGGAGATGAAGCCGCACACGGGCACGCGGGCGTTCACGTTCAACAGCGGCTGCACGGCATCGAACACGGCGCCGCCCACGTTCTCGAAATACACGTCGATGCCGTCCGGGCACGCGGCCGCGAGCAGCTCGGCAAAACGCGGATCGCGATGGTCCACGCATGCATCGAATCCCAGTTCTTCCACCGCATGGCCGCATTTGTCGGGACCGCCCGCGATGCCGACGACGCGCGCACCCTTGATCTTCGCGATCTGGCCCACGACCGAGCCGACGGCGCCGGTGGCTGCCGCGACGACCACCGTCTCGCCGGGCCGGGGCTCGCCAATGTCGAGCAGCCCGACGTAGGCCGTGAAACCCGGCATGCCGAGCGTGCCCAGCGCCAGCGACGGCCGCGCCAGGTCGCCGACGGGCATCAGGCCGCTGCCGTCGGACAGCGCGTAGTCCTGCCAGCCGGCGGCAGCGACGACGAGGTCGCCCGCCTTGTAGTCCGGATGACGTGATTCGACGACGCGGCTGACCGTGCCGCCGACCATCGTCGCGCCCGGCGGCACGGGGTCGGCATAGCCGGGGCCGACGCGTTCCATCAGGTTGCGCATGTACGGGTCGAGCGACAGCCATTCGGTGCGCAGCAGCACCTGCCCGTCCCGCGGCACCGGGACCGGCGATTCTTCGAGACGGAAATCCGTCGGGGTCGGGATGCCTTGCGGATGGGCGGCAAGGACGATACGGCGATTCGTCATGATGATCTCCTCAGATGGATGTCGGGCGTGGCCCGTAGCGCACCACGAGCAGTGCGCCGAGCGTGAGCGCGACGGCGGCGAAGATGGGGCCGCCCGGCGCGCCGATGCGGTCGACGAGGATGCCGCCGCCGACGGCGCCGCTGGCGATGGCGATCTGGAACGCAGCGACGAGCAGCCCGCCCGCGCCCTCGGCCTGGTCCGGCGCGGCGCGCACGATCCAGGTCTGGAAGCCGATCGGGAACGCGCCGAACGCAAAGCCCCATGCCGCGATCGCCGCAACGGTCACGGCGACCGACGTGCCTGCGGCCCACAGCGTGGCGGCCAGCACCGCGATCAGGGCGGCGCCCGCCACGATGGCGAGCCGCTCGCTGCGCTCGGCCAGGAAGCCGCCGGCGATATTGCCGAAGAAGCCCGCGATGCCGTACGCCAGCAGGGCTGCGGAGATCGTGCCGACCGACAGGTGCGTGACCTGCTCCATGAACGGGCGGATGTAGGTGAAGCCGGCAAAGTGCCCGGAAATCACGAGCAGCACGGCGAGCAGGTCGCCCATGTACGCGCCGACCGGCGCCGCGCACACGGTGGCGACGGAGACGCCGGTGAGGATGAGGGACATCGCCCGCGCAAACAGGTGCTCCGGCACGAGCCGCATCGCGAGCGCGGCGGCCATCGACCAGAAGCCGCCGAGGCCGATGCCCAGCAGCGCCCGGGCCGCGATCAGCACCGGCAGGCTGTTCGCCGTCGCGGCGAGCGCGTTGGACAGCACCAGCAGCGACGTCAGCGCGAGGATCACCCGCTTGCGGTCGAGGTTCCGCGTGAGGATGGGGATGGTCAGCGCGGCCGCGGCGCCGACCGCCGCGGTGGCCGTGACGGCCTGGCCGGCGGTGCCGTCGGACACGCCGAGGTCGGCGGCCATCGCCGTCAGCAGGCTGGCGGGCAGGAACTCGGCCGTCACGAGGCCGAACACGCCCAGCGTCAGGCTGGCGATGCCGCCCCAGTTCGCGTCTTTCGCCTGGGCCGCGACGCGCGGCGGCGCGACATCGATGCAGGTGGATTCATTCATCGGATACCTCGGGATATTGTGGAAATGGCAGTGTAGGGCTAAGATTCTGGACTTTCCATGTCATTCAATCCGAATCTCATGACCATTCGTCCAAACAGGGATCCGAAGACCGGCCAGGATGCCCTGACTGAAATCCTCCTCGGCCTGCGCCTCGACGGCGTCGAATACGGCCGCTGCGTGATGCGCGAACCGTGGGCCGTCGCGTTCCCCGCCAGGCGCGAGGCGAGTTTTCACTTCGTCGCGCAGGGCAGCTGCTGGATGCACACGGCCACGAAGGGCTGGCTGCAGCTGAACCCGGGCGATGCGGTGCTGCTGCCGCACGGCACGGCGCACGTGATGGCCAGCAGCCCGGACCTGCCGGCCGTGGAGATCGACTCGCTGGCGCGCAAGGCCGTGTCGGAGAACCTGTACCTCGTGAACGGCGCCGGTCCGCAGGACGCGGCGGCGGAGCAGGTCCTGTTCTGCGGCACGATGCGCTTCAATCTCGACCCGCTGCACCCGCTGCTGGCGATGATGCCGGAGGCGATGCGCGCCGCCGACCTGGGCCAGCGCGACCCGGCCGTGCACGCGATGCTGGAAGCGATGGAACGCGAGGTCGCGCTCGACCGCATCGGCGCCTGCGGCATCCTCGCGCGGCTGGCGGACGTGCTGGCCGCCAGCATCATCCGGGCGTGGGTCGAATGCGCGTGCAGCGATGCGAGCGGGTGGATCGCGGCCGTGCGCTGTCCGCAGATCGGCCGCGTGCTGGCGGCGATCCACCGCCAGCCGGAGCGCGACTGGTCGGTGAGCGAGCTGGCCGACGTGATGGGCGCGTCGCGGTCGAGCTTCATCGACAAGTTTTCCAGCGCCGTGGGCGAGACGCCCGCGAAGTACGTCGCCAAGGTCAAGATGTTCCAGGCGCGGCACTGGATCGCGCGCGATGGCATGCGCGTGGCGACCGTGGCGAACCGGCTCGGCTACGACTCCGAGGCGTCGTTCAGCCGCGCCTTCAAACGCGTCATCGGGCATCCGCCCAGCGAGGCGCGCGTGGCCGGATAGGCAAGATTACGCTTTTGGACAGTCGCAAAAATATTGCCGGAATCAGGGCTTTAACCGGATTTAAAATTGCCGTTAGGCATTTTAAATATCCAACGGGAAGTCCTCATGTCCAAAGCCCTCCTCGCCGCAGCGCTCCTGTGCGCATCCCTTCCCGCCGCCGCCGCCGACCTCACGCCGCTGGAGCAGCGCTGGCTGGGCGCGGCGCTTCCCGTCCTCGCGTATTCGCGCAGCCTGAACCTGCCCATCGACATCGTCGTCCAGCCGCAGGCCGGCCCCAACGACGTGCCCATGGCGATGGGCTTCGCGGGCGGCCGCTGCAAGCTCGTGCTGTCGCTGCGCGGCAATCCGGATGCCGAGCGCCAGCTCGACGGCGTGCCGGCGGCCCAGCAGGGCGAACTGATCGAAGCGATGGCGGCCCACGAGATCGGCCATTGCTGGCGCTATGCGCAGGGCGCGTGGCATGCGCTGCCGGCCGGCTTCGTCGAAGTGAACGAGGAGACGGCGGACGATCCATCGCTGCTGGCGGCGTCGAAGGCGATGCGCGAAACCCGCCGCGAGGAAGGCTATGCCGACCTGGTGGCGCTGGCCTGGACGTACGACCGCCACCCCGGCGACTATGGCCGCATCTACGCCTGGCTGGAAAAGCTGAGGCAGGACCAGCCGGTGGCGCGCAACGGCCACGACACCCGCGCGTGGGTGCGTCTCGCGCGCGACGGCGCACGCTTCGGCAGCGCCGGCAAGCCGTTCGAGGACGCGGCGCCGTTGTGGCGCGAGGGGCTGCTGAGCGACGATTGAGACTAGCGTTCGTTGCCGCACAGAGGTCCCTGGCGTGCGGGCGTTAAATCTGGCTGTCACAACAAACAACACAGGGACAAGACCATGAAAACGCTGATTGCGACCTTGCTCGCGACGGCTGCAGGCGCGAGCTTCGCCGCGGCACCGACTGCGGCACTCAACCACGACCCGCAGACCTACCGTAATCTCACGCAGAAGGCGGAATCGGAATACCGGACGGCGGCGGCGAAATGCGACGCCAAGAGCGGCAACGACAAGGACATCTGCATGGCCGAAGCCCGGCTGGTGCGCACCCGCACCGAGGCCGATGCATTGTCCAGGTACAACAACACGGCCGCCGGCCGCGCCCGTGCGCGCAGCAACGTCGCCGACGCCGAGTACGATCTCGCCAAGGCCAGATGCGACGCGAAGAGCGGCGCCGACAAGGACAGCTGCATGGATAACGCGAAATCCGTGCACACGGCGGCATTGGCCGACGCCAAGGCCGACCGCGCCGCTGGCGCCAGCGCCGGCGGCACCACGGCGTCCGGCGGCCTCGTGACCGGCACCGACACGCGCGACCCGGCCAAGGCGGCCGCCGTCGACAAGTGCGCGCAGATGGGCGCCGATGCGAAAACGGGCTGCCTCGTCGAAACGAAACCGTCGGCCGTGCGCGAGAATGCCGCCGATGCGGCATCAAAGACGCGCGACACTGCCGCGACCGCAGCCGACAAAGTGAAGGCCGCGGCCGCGACAGTTGCTGAAAAGACGAAGGACGTGGCCAACACCGCCGTCGAGAAGACGAAGGCGGCCGGTTCGACCGTTGCCCAGAAGACCGACAACGCCATGGACCGCGCCGGCGACCAGACGGCCGACAAGACCCGCGACGCCGCCGGCAAGACCCGCGTGGCCGCCTCCGACACCGCCATCACCACCAAGGTGAAGGCCGGCCTCGTCAAGGAGCCGAACCTCGATTCGCTCGGCATCCACGTCGAGACGGAAAAGGGCGTCGTGATGCTCAGCGGTTTCGTGAATTCGAAGGACGAGGCCGACAAGGCCGTGAAAGTGGCGAAGGGCGTCGAGGGCGTGTCCAGCGTCAAGAGCGCCATCAAGGTCAAATAAACACACCGTTTTCTGCCTTGTGCGACCGGATCCGCGTATCCGGTCGTTTTTTTTGCTGATCTACCACAAGTTATCGCGAAGCCGACCGAAACGCATTTACGTTGGATAGGGCACGGTATAATCGCGGCCGTGAACAGACTCGAAGCCTTTGGAACCATCGCCGCCCAGGCCGCGCGCGGTGAGATCTCCTTTCCCACCAGTGTGAACGCGGTGCTGCGCTTGCAGCATGCGCTCAACGATCCCGATTGCCACCTGGAGGATGCGATCCGCCTCGTGCTGGGCGAGCCGCAACTGGCGGCGCGCACGGTGGCGCTGGCCAATTCCTCGACGTTCAACACGAGCGGGCGTCCCGTGACCAACGTGCGCTCGGCCGTGACGCGGGTCGGCTACCGTAACCTGCAGATGCTCGTCGCCAGCCTCGTCGTGCGCCAGTTCGGTGCCCGCATCGAGGACCCGGACCTGCGCGCCAAGGCCGAGCAGTTGTGGGAACACACGGTGCAGGTCGCCGCGCTGGCCCATGTGTTCGCGCACCACGTTACCTTCGTCAATCCCGACACGGCGATGTTCGCCGGCATCGTCCACGAAGTCGGCGGCTTTTACCTGCTGTCGCGTGCCGACGGCTTCCCGGGCCTGCTGGATGACGACCCGGAAAAATGGGCCGAGCTGTGCGAGGACGTCGTCACGCGCGAAGTGGCGCGCAAGCTGGCGCTGCCCGAGCCGGTCGCCGAGGCGATCTTCGAGCTGCGCGGCGCCTGGCTGCACATGCCGCCCGCGTCACTGCTCGACACGCTGCTGCTGGCGAACATGTATGCCAGCGTGCCGTCGCCGCTGGGCACGGCGCGCCCGCCCTTGCCCGAACACAGCGAAAGCGCACTGGACTACCTGCTGGACGAGGAAAGCCTCCACCGCATGATCGACGAAGCGGCCGAGATCGCGGCGTCGATGGGCGGCGCGCTGCTCGTCTGACGGGATTCAACCGGCGAGCCGGCGGCAGAACTGCGCCGTCGCCTCGTCCATCGGGAAGCACGATTCGATGTGCAGCCCGTCGATGGTGATGTCGCGTGGCGTGCCGAACGTCGTGATCGTCGAAAAGAAGCTCAGCGTCACCCCGCGGTGATGGAATTCCGTCGTCAGCAGCGGCGCGGGCGGCGTATCGAGGTCGCGCAGCCGCCAGCGCGACGGCACGTTCGGATACGCCAGGATTTCATCCAGCAGCGCCCGCGCCTTCGTATCCGTCGGCGACCCTGCGACCAGCGCGTGCAGGTGGCCGATCAGCGTACTCCCGATGTCGTCCCAGTTCGCGATGGCGCCACGCAGGTCGTCCGGATCGAACACGGCGCGCAGCATGTTCGCATGCTTGCTGGCCCGCCCGTCGAGCACGAACCCGTTCACGCGCTGCGCCGCCTCGTTCGTCGCGAGGATGTCCCAGTGGCGGTTCATGAGGAACGCGGGATACGGCTCCTGCTGGCGCAGGATGAAATCGATCGCCTGGTTGATGCGGCCCATCGCGGGCGTATCGAGTCCCGTCTCCGGATAACTCGGCGCATAGCCGCCCGCGCGCAGCAGGGCGTTACGTTCGCGCAGCGGCATGTCCAGCACGTCGGCCAGGCGCATCAGCAGGGCCCTGCTGGGCTGCGCCTTGCCCGTTTCGATGCAGCTGAGGTGGCGGGCGGAGATGTTCGCGTCCAGCGACAGGTCGAGCTGGCTCAGGCGCCGCGCCGCGCGCCATTCGCGCAGGAGCAGGCCGACGGGGACGGGGGCGAGGTCGAGAGGCGTCATCCGGCGATGATAACCCGGCCGCGCGGCGCCGGGCCATGACGTCGGAGGTCAAGGGTCGACGCCAAAGGACAGGCTCGAGAAGATCGTGTCGAAGTCGATGCCTTCGTCACCGCCCAGCGGCGTGGTCCACACGACGTTCAGCAGCCAGTGGCCCGGCGGTGGACGGCGCAGTCGCACGAGGCCTTCGCCATCCGTGACCTGCGTGGCGACGGGCTGCGCATCGTGGTCGAGGTCCGTCAGTTTTACCAGTGCGCGGGCCAGCGGGCGGCCATGAAAGATGACCCGCGCGGCCAGCGTGTCGCCGTCCGACGGCAGCTGTACCAGCACGATTTCCAGCGGCAGCCCGAGGCGCTTCGTGGCGAGATCCTGGCTCCCTTCGCCGGGCGCGCCGGCTTGTATCAAGGCCTTCGCCACGCGCCGGTAACGCTCGATGACATCCCGTCCGCGCGCCGCCGCCGCGGGCCACAACCCTTCTTCCGCTACGTATGCGTCGAAGCGGTCGGCGGGAAGGTGGCTCAGCGCATCGGCATCCGTTTCCAGTACCAGCAGATGCAGGCCCGGCTCCGCGGGCGCGAGCCTGCCGTCGTTGCGCAGGTCGATGACGTCGCCGGCCGGCGTCCACGCGGCGAAGCGCCTGATGCGGCGCGACGGGATCGGCGACGTGCGGCGCGCGTCGCCGTGGCCGACCTGCATGCGCAAGGCGGTGCTGGCGCCCACCGACACGACGAAGCTGTCCGGATTGACCCAGAAGTCGTGCGCGCGGGCGTTCTGGCACAGGCACAGGCACATGATGAAAAGCAGGCGCGCGCTCACAGGAACGGGAATTCCGTGTCCGAGTGACGCTGGTCGTCCGCGCTCACGCCGTCCGTGACGGCGCCGCCGGCGAGCAGCGAGCGGTAGACGTTCACGGCGTCGTAATGGAGCGTACGGCCGCCGCAGTCGTGACGGCCGAGCTCCACGCCGAACAGCTGCGTGCACGTGACGATTGCGCTGTGGACCCACAGCCGGTCGTCGGCCAGCAGCCGCGCCAATGGCAGGTAGCGCTGCGCCGGCGGCGCGGCACGGTCGATCATGAGCTGGTTGCCGCAGCGGCCGTCGTAGCCGTCGTACAGCGCGAGCGACCTCGCGATGACGGGCACGAATTCATCCGCCGTCCCGGGCGTCGCCGCGTTGTATTTCAGCTTGTACGCGTCGGCCTCGTCATCGCTGCCCAGGTGCGCGAGCAGGCCGTTGCCCGTCAGCGGCCGGCCCATGCGGTCGATGCGGACGTCGTCGACGAGCGTATCGGCCCACACGGCCAGCACGGGGCCGCCGCGGTTGACGAGGCCGAGGTCGACTTCGAGCACGATCGCCATCGGCGTCCAGCCCGCGAGGAAGTTGCGGGCCGGACCGCCGTCCGTGTGGCGCCACTGGTCGAGGATCGCGGCCGTCTGCTTTTGCGTGTACGCGGGACAGCCCGCCGCGTCGCGCGGCACGCGAGGGAGTATCGCCCCGGCGAGGTCGAACGCGGCGCGCGAACCCTTCACGTTGTTGAAGAACGGATCGTCGCGCAGGCCCGCGAACAGCCGGCTGCGGCCGCTCGCGCTGGCGAGTCCCGTGGTCCGGCCCGGGTCGCCCTGGATCGTTTCGTCGCGGCCGATCAGGCAGTCCGCCTCCGTCTTCGAGGCGAAGCGGCACACGATGTCGGTG
The DNA here is from genome assembly GCA_946481275.1 of uncultured Massilia sp. Next base: position 4,474 of record CAMLMV010000002.1, on the reverse strand, counting down.
CGTGCCGTCGTGTCGGGAAAGCGCGGGCCGCTGTCGATGTGGAACGCGTATTCCGCATTCCTGTCGAGCGCGTGGCCCACGATGGTCATCACGAGATTGAGCCGGCGGCCGTCGGCGGACGTCCACGCGTAAAGGTCGCCGATGTCCACGCGCGGGTCGGCGATGAGCTGCGGCGAATCCAGGTGGTCGGACGCCGCCGCATGGGCGGCGGGCAGCAGCAGCGCCGCCGCGAGCGCGAGCCGGGCGAACATCATGCGGCCACGCCGCGCGCGGCGTCTTCCAGTGCGCGCATCGCCTGCAGGTACGGGCCGGGGCCGTGGCTCAGGCGCGCCACGCCGAGGGCGCGCAAGGCCGCCAGCGGCGGCGTGCCTGCGGCGGCCATCAGGTTGACGGGCAGCGGCGACGCCTGCACGAGCCGCCCGATCAGCGCCGCATCGACGAGGCCCGGCACGAACAGGCAATCGGCCCCGTGCGCGGCGTACACGCGGGCACGCGCCAGGGTGGCGTCGAGCAGCGCATCGTCGTGATCGTTTGGTGCCGCGAGCAGGAAGCCGTCCGTGCGGGCGTTGATGAAGAGCGGGACGTCGAGCCTGTCGGCGGCGTCGCGTGCGGCTTGCAGGCGCAGCGCCTGTTCGCCGGGATCGCGCAGGCCGCCGGCCGCGAGGCCGTCTTCGAGATTGCAGCCGACGGCGCCGGCGCGGATCGCGTGCGCGACGGTGTCGGCGACCTCGATCGGCGTGGCGCCGTAGCCGCGTTCCAGGTCGACGGTCACGGGCAAGGTCACCGCGCGGGCGATGCGTGCGATGTTGGCGATGGCGAGGTCACGGGGCAGCTGTTCGCCGTCGTCGTAGCCGTTGGCGGCGGCGGCGGCCCAGCTGGCCGTGGCAATGGCCTGCGCGCCCGCGGCGGCGATGGCTTTCGCGCTGCCGGCATCCCAGCAGTTGACGAGGACGAGCGGCGCGCTTGGCGTGTGCAGCGCGCGCAGGGCGTGGGCTTTGAGGACCTGGGCTTTGAGGATCTGGTCGGACATGGTGGTCTCCTGCGTTGTTGGAGACCACAGTGTGGCGATCGGGCGCGTCGCGCTCAATCACGTGCGAGGTCATGGAATCTTGACCTCGGAGGTCATGGATGTGGTGCCGCGCTCACATTTGCCGGAAGTGGTACAGGTAATTACGGCTGACGGGCAAGACCTCGCTACTGCCGCGGATGTGCAGGTCGGCCGTCTCGTTCACGCCTCTGACGACCTCGCTCACGCATCCGAGGTTGACGATGACGGACCGGTGCGTCTGCACGAAACGTTCGGGGTCCAGTTGCTCCGCCAGTTCCCGGATGCTCTTGCGGATCAGTGCCTCGCCTTCGTCCCATACGACGCGCGTGTACTTGTCGTCGGCGCGCAGGAAGCGTACCTGGTCCACCGGGATCAGCCGCAAGCTGTTTCCGACGGACGCCTTGATCCATTGTAGCCACGGCAAGGACGGCTTCATGCGCTGTCCCAGCCTGCCTGCGAGCTGGTCGAGCATGGCCTCCAGTGCGGCATTCGGCTGGAGTGGCAGGGCCAGTTGACGTTGCAGGCGTTCGACGGTATCGGCAAGGCGCGCCCGGTCGATCGGCTTGACGACGTAATCGATGGCGCCCTGCTGGAACGCTTGCACGGCGTACTGCTCGTACGCCGTAACGAATACGAGGTGGGCGCGGCGTGCAAGCTGGCGCGCGACGTCGATGCCGTTCTGGCCGGGCATGTGGATGTCGAGGAAGACAATATCGGGGTGGTGCAGGGCGAACAGCTCGAGCGCCTCGGGGCCGTTGCGTGCGTCGTCGAGCAGCTCCAGTTCGGGCCACAGCGCGGCGAGATGGGTGCGCAGGCGTTCCCGCAGCAGGGGCTCGTCGTCGGCGATGAGCCCGGTGTACCGCTTCATGGTTGCCCTCCAGCGTAAAAATGCAGTTCGACGCGCAGGCCATGCGGCTCCACCTCATGCAGGTCGACGCGTGCGCCGTCGCCGTAGAACGCGTGCAGGCGGGTGCGCAGGTTCGACAGCCCGGTGCCGGGCTGCGCCGTTTCGGACATTCCCTTGCCGGTATCGTGGACCCACAAGACCAGCTTTCCGGCCGTGTCGTCGAGGCGGCCGCCCACGTCGATGCGTCCGCCATCGATGTTCGGGTCGATACCGTGACGGATCGCGTTCTCGACCAACGTGAGCAGCGCCATGGCGGGAAAGCGTAGCGTTCCCGCGCCAGGGGGCGCCGACACCGTGAATCGAAGGCGGTCCGGCATGCGGAGTTGCATCAGCTCCAGGTAGGAACGGACCAGTTGCAGTTCCGTCTCCAGGGTGGCATCCGCATCGTTCAGGCGCGGCATGGCTGCCCGCAGGTAGGCGATGAGGTGCCGCAGGACCGGGCCGGCGTTGGGCGAGCCGGCCGCGACCAGGGCCTCGACATTGGAAAGTGTATTGAACAGGAAATGAGGTTCGATTTGCGCATGCAGCATGCGCAAGCGGGCATCCAGCAGTTCGCGTTCGAGCCTGTTCTTTTCCAGCTCGATCCCGAGCTGGTCGGCGCGTTCGCGCGCCTTCCGCTCGTTGCGCATCGCGACCAGGGAAAACAGCACGCCGAAAAAGATCGACAGGACCACCATGAGGATGTGCCCGGTCAGCGCCTGGGTCTCCCGCAGGTAGGCAAGAAAGTGACCGCCTTGCGTCGCCAGGACCGTGATCAGTGCGGCGACAGGTGCCGTCAATACCACCGCTGCCAGGCGCGCGGGGCCTGGCCCCATCCAGCGGGGATAAAGCCCGCCCGCAACCGAGTATGCCATCAGCAGGGCCGCGCCGATGAAGCCGATCCGGCCGAAGACGCCGAGATAGGACGTACCGCTCAGGATGTGCAGCAGCCAGGACAGCAATAACGTGAAGATCGTTACGACAGCGACCTGGCGCACCGTCGGCAGGAGGTGCCCGGCTGGGCGAGGAAATGGTGTCGTCGAGGACATCGAAGCACGATACCTGCAACTCGACCGTCGTTCAAGTCCCCGAAACCGTCGCCGGTCGCATGTTTCCATCGACTGTCTTGTCCTCAATGGCATGCGTGGATACCTTGCCGCATCGATCACCCCAATGGAGAACAATGATGGTACCCAGTAACGCTCTTTTCGCGACGTCGAGCGTCGGCGTCATGCAAGCATGGGCTGCCCGCGCGTTGCGATGGGCGACGACGCTCTGGTTCCTGGTGACCGTGACGGGCCAGCTCGTGTTTGCCATCTATATCGCCCTGCTCTATGGCGGCGCGGCGGTGAGCGGAAACACCGGGCGGTGGAATACGGTGATGACCCATGGACACGTGGACGGCGACCCTGCGGGGAATGCTGCCACCGTCATGCATGTGCTGGTGGCCGGCTTCATCATGTCGAGCGGCGCCCTGCAGCTCGTTCCCCGGCTACGTTCCCGGGTTCCCGGGTTCCACCGCTGGAACGGCAGGATCTATCTCGCCGCGGCCATCGGCGCCGGCCTGACCGGCATCTACATGGTCTGGTGGCGCGGTGCCGTCGGCGACGTCGTGCAGCACCTTGGCACAAGCCTCAACGGGATACTCGTCGTGGCGTTCGCGGGAATGGCCTTGCAGCGCATACTGGTGCGCGACATCGCGGCGCACCGCCGATGGGCATTGCGCCTGTTCCTCGCCGTCAGCGGCGTCTGGTTCTTCCGGGTCGGATTGATGTTCTGGCTGGCGCTGAACCACGGACCGGCCGGTTTCGACCCCGCCACGTTCCGTGGGCCGTTCCTGAGCTTTCTCGCGTTCGCACAATCGCTGCTGCCGCTCGCCGTCCTCGAGCTGTACCTGTATTGCCGCGCGCACGGCGGCGCGGGCCGGCAATGGTTCATGGCGTTCGTCATGGCCGGGCTGGCGCTGGCCACCGGCGCGGGCGTCGTCGTCGCGACGGCCGGGTTGTGGCTGCCGCACATGTAGCCGGGCCGATTCGGCAGGGTTTAATCAGTTCGCCGGGAACTTAGCCAAATCTGCGTAGTCTTATGCAGTATGAGCAAGCTTCTTTCCATTGGCGCCGCCGCCAAGGCACTCGGGGTCTCCACAAGCACACTGCGCCGCTGGGAGGCCGCCGGCCGGCTCGTCCCGATCCGGACCGAGGGCGGACAGCGTCGCTACGACCTCGCGGCGCTGCGTCCCGGGCATATCCACGGCGCCACCGTGCCGCGACGGACGGTGGCCTACGCGCGAGTGTCGAGCCACGACCAACGCGCGGACCTCGAACGCCAGAAGCAGGTGCTCGAATTGTACTGCGCGACCCAGGGCTGGCCCTTCGACATCATCTCCGACCTGGGGTCCGGCATGAACTACCACAAGAAGGGCTTGCGACGCCTGCTGGACGAGATCGTGGCTGGCGACGTCGGCCGCCTGGTGCTGACCCACAAGGACCGCCTGCTGCGCTTCGGCGCCGAGCTGGTGTTTGCCCTGTGCGAAGCCCGGA
>CAMLMV010000001.1 GCA_946481275.1 uncultured Massilia sp. | reverse complement strand
CGAACAGGCAGGCGAAGATGAGGCAGTCGCTCATCAGGTAGATCCAGAAGCCCAGTAGCGTGCCGTTCTCCGGATGGTGCTCGCGCACGTAGTAGCGCGAGCTGGGGTCGGCGCTCGCGGCGCCGGCGTGGGTTACGTTAATCTCAGACATGGGCTTCCAGCAAACGGGTGCGTTCTTCTTCCGTACGGGTCACTTCGTCCGCCGGGATGTAGAAGTCGCGTTTGTAATCGAACGTGTGGTAGATGGCGACGGCGAGCATGGCGATGAACGTCACGCCGACCAGCAGCCACATGTGCCAGATGATGCCGAACGCCATCACGAACGTGATGCCCGGGATGACCGGACCGGCCCACGTGTTCTTCGGCATGTGGATGGCGACGAAGTCCTTCAGCGGACGCAGGTAGCCGTGCTTCTTCATGTCGGCCCACGAATCGTTGTCGTGCACGACCGGGGTGAACGCGAAGTTGTAGTCCGGCGGCGGCGACGACGTCGACCATTCCAGCGTACGGCCGTTCCACGGATCGCCCGTGACGTCGGCCAGCGCCTTGCGGTTCAGGATCGACACGAAGATCTGCATCAGCATGCAGCCGATACCGGCGGCGATCATCAGGGTACCCACCAGCGAGATCTGGAACAGGTAGTGGATCGACGGATCGTCGAAGTGGCTCATGCGGCGGGTCACGCCCATGAAGCCGAGGATGTACGGCGGGGTGAACGCGACCCAGAAGCCGATCGACCACAGCCAGAACGAGTACACGCCCCATTTACGGTCGAGACGGAAGCCGAACATCTTCGGCCACCAGTAGTTCACGCCCGCGAACAGGCCGAACAGCACGCCGCCGATGATGACGTTGTGGAAGTGGGCGATCAGGAACAGGCTGTTGTGCAGCACGAAGTCGGCCGGGGGCACGGCCAGCAGCACGCCGGTCATGCCGCCGATGGCGAACGTCACCATGAAGGCCACGGTCCACATCATGGGCAGCTCGAAGCGGATGCGGCCCTTGTACATGGTGAACAGCCAGTTGAAGATCTTCGCGCCCGTCGGGATCGAGATGATCATCGTGGTGATGCCGAAGAACGAGTTCACGCTCGCGCCCGAACCCATCGTGAAGAAGTGGTGCAGCCACACGAGGTACGACAGGACCATGATCACGACCGTCGCGTACACCATCGAGGTGTAGCCGAACAGGCGCTTGTTGCAGAACGTCGCGACGACTTCCGAGTAGATGCCGAACGCCGGCAGGATCAGGATGTACACCTCCGGGTGGCCCCAGATCCAGATCAGGTTCACGTACATCATGGCGTTGCCGCCCAGTTCGTTCGTGAAGAAGTGCGTGTCGAACAGGCGGTCCAGGCCGAGCATGGCCAGGGTCGCGGTCAGGATCGGGAAGGCCATCACGATCAGGATGTTGGTGCACAGGGCGGTCCAGGTGAACACCGGCATCTTCATCAGGTCCATGCCCGGGGCACGCATCTTGATGATGGTGACGACCAGGTTCACGCCTGACAGCAATGTGCCGACACCCGCCACCTGCAATGACCAGATGTAGTAGTCGACGCCCACGTCCGGGCTCGCCAGGATGCCGGACAGCGGCGGAAACGCCAGCCAGCCGGTACGGGCGAATTCACCGACGAACAGCGAGGCCATCACGAGGATCGCGCCGGCGGTCGTCATCCAGAACGAGAAGTTGTTCAGGAACGGGAACGCCACGTCGCGCGCGCCGATCTGCAGCGGCACGACGTAGTTCATCAGGCCCGTCACGAACGGCATCGCCACGAAGAAGATCATGATCACGCCGTGGGCGGTGAAGACCTGGTCGTAGTGGTGCGGCGGCAGGAAGCCGTGCGAATCGCCGAACGAGAACGCCTGCTGGGCGCGCATCATCAGCGCGTCGGCAAAGCCGCGCAGGAACATCACGAGACCCAGCACCATGTACATGATGCCGATCTTCTTGTGGTCGATACTGGTGAACCACTCTTTCCAGAGGTAGCCCCACAGCTTGAATTTGGTCAGCAGCGCCAGGCCGGCGATACCGCCCAGTGCCACCATGATAAAGGTACCGATCAGGATCGGCTCGTGGTAGGGAATCGCTTCCCAGCTGAGCCGACCGAAGATTAACTTCGCTAAGTCAAATTGCTCGTGCATGATTACTTCTTCTTCACAGGATCATTGGGCGTAGTGCAGACCTCGCCGTTGGCCTGGGCCAGACGGGTCGTTGCCGCTTGTTGGGGCGAGTAACGCGCAACGGCCATTTCGCGGGCCTTCTTCGCGTCGTCGTTCATCATCTTGTCCTGGCATACGACGCCGTCGGTGACGCAGCGGTTCAGGATGCGATAGTAGAGGTCGTCGTCGACGGCCGCGTAACGGCGCACCGGCTCCTTGATGCTCGGCTTTTCGAGCACGAGGTAGTTGGCGCGATCCAGCTTGCCGCCGCCGGCGGACTTGACCGACTGGACCCAGCCGTCGAAATCGCCCTGCGCGACGCCGCGGTAGCCGAAGCGCATGTCCGAATAGCCCGCGCCGCTGTAGTTCGACGAGAAGCCGACCGACTGGATCGGCTTGTTCTGCACCGCGTTCAGCGTGATTTCCATGCCCGGCATGCCGTAGACCATGCCCGCCAGTTCCGGCACGTAGAACGCGTTCATCACGGACGTCGCGCTCACCTTGAAGCGCAGCGGCACGTCGACCGGCACGACCAGTTCGTTGACCGTCGCGATGCCCTGCTCCGGATAGATGAACAGCCATTTCCAGTCCATCGCAACGGCCTGGATGACCAGCGGCTTGGCCGACGCCGGGATCGGACGCCCTTCGGCGATGCGGTCCAGCGGACGGTAAGGATCCAGCTTGTGCGTCGAGATCCAGGTCACGAGACCCAGCACGATGATGATCAGGAGGGGCGCGCCCCAGATGACGAGTTCCAGCTTGGTCGAGTGGTCCCAGTCCGGTTCATAGGCCGCTTCCTTGTTGCTGGCGCGGTACTTGTACGCGAACCAGATGATCAGGAACATGACGGGAACGATGATCAGCAGCATCAGGACCACCGAAACGATGATCAGTTGCGCCTCTTGCTTGGCGATGTCGCCGGAAGGGTTCATCACCACCGTGTTACAGCCGGAAAGCAGCGCTAACAGGGGGGAGAGGAACATTCCGCGACGGAGGGTCTTAGGAATCATGCTTGTGTTTTACGTTACATGGGAAAAATAACATGCTAATGTAACGCCAACGGCGTGCGTTTGGCGATTGGACGTTTTGTCCTACCCTTTACCGTATTGCAGCATTTCAGAGGGTCCAGAAGCCGTCGGCTGAAAAAGGAGACGAAGACATGCAAGGCACCCCGAACACGTACGGCGGCGCAGGAGCCGCTCCCATCACAGCACCCCACTCCGGGGCCCGGAACATCAACAGCCGCGACACGAAAATCGCGCCTGGTGAGATCGCGGTCGGCGTCGTCATCGGCCGCGCTTCCGAATACTTCGACTTCTTTGTTTACGCGATCGCTTCGGTGCTCGTGTTCCCCGCCGTGTTCTTCCCGTTCGCGGACCGCCTGGAAGGCACGCTTTACTCGTTTGCCATCTTCGCGCTGGCCTATGTGGCAAGGCCCATCGCATCGCTGGTCTTCATGGTCATCCAGCGTCATTACAGTCGCGAGATCAAGCTGACCATCGCCCTCTTCCTGATGGGCTCCGCCACGGTCGCCATCTCGATGCTACCGACGTATTCCCGCTGGGGCGAGTGGTCCATCGTCGCCCTGGCCATCCTGCGCATCGGCCAGGGCGTCGCCCAGGGCGGGTCGTGGGACGGCTTGCCGTCGCTGCTCGCGCTCAATGCGCCGCAGAACAAGCGTGGATGGTACGCCATGTTGGGACAACTTGGCGCACCAACGGGATTCATCATCGCGGCCGGCCTGTTTTCGTACCTGATGGCCGAGCTGTCGCAGGACGATTTCCTCGTCTGGGGCTGGCGTTATCCGTTCTACGTGGCCTTCGCGATCAACGTCGTCGCGCTGTTCGCCCGCCTGCGCCTCGTCTCGACGCCGGACTATACCCACCTGCTCGACGAGCATGAACTGGACCCGGCCCCGGCCCGCGAAGTGATCGGCAACCAGGGCACGAACATCGTCATCGGCGCCCTCGCCGCCCTGGCCAGCTATGCCCTGTTCCACCTCGTCACCGTGTTCCCGCTGTCGTGGATCCAGCTGTACGATACCCGCTCGATGGCCGAATTCCTGCAAATCCAGATGATGGGCGCGGGCCTGGGCATCGTGGGCGTGCTGGCGTCGGGCATCATCGCCGACAAGTTCGGCCGCCGCAACACGCTGGGCACGCTGGCCGGGCTGATCGCCCTGTTCTCCGGCTTCATCCCGACCCTGATGGACGGCGGCGTGGCCGGCCAGAACACGTTCATTCTCGTGGGCTTCCTGCTGCTGGGCATGTCGTACGGCCAGGCCGCGGGCGCCGTGACGTCGAACTTCCTGCCGCAGTACCGCTACACGGGCGCGGCGCTCACGTCGGACCTCGCCTGGCTGGTCGGCGCCGCATTCGCCCCGCTCGTGGCGCTGGGCCTGGCCGCCAACTTCGGCCTCGGCTACGTCAGCCTGTACCTGCTGTCGGGTGCCGTCGGCTCGCTGGCGGCGCTGAGCCTGAACCGGGCCCTGGAGATCCGCAACTGAGCGACATATATATAGCAGAGCTCAAGCCCCGGTACCCCCGGGGCTTTTTTTTTGTTGCCAAACTTCGGGGTCAGACCCCTTTCCCGAGAAAATTCGGGGTCAGAGCACTTTTCGGAAACATGATTTAGTATCAATAGCTTTCCATTCCCTTGCATACGGCGCCCCTGGCCTGGCCCACTGGAGAAGCGGCGCGAGATCGGCCAAGCCGAAAACCTGCGATGGAGGTATTGCTGAAAAATGTGCTCTGACCCCGAATTCGGCAAAAAATGTGCTCTGACCCCGAATTGTTAGCGGCGGCCGGTCACGATGTCGAGCAGGGCTTGCAGTTCGACCGGCTTGGTGAGGTGGCTGTCGAAGCCGGCGTCCGCCGAGCGGGCGCGGTCGGCGTCGGTGCCCCAGCCGGACAGGGCCACGAGGCGGGTCGCCCGCGTGTCCGGCTGCGCGCGCAGGCGGCGTGCGACGTCGTGGCCGTTCAGGCCCGGCATGCCGATGTCCAGCAACGCCACGTCCGGCTTGACGCGCGCCGCCGCTTCCAGCGCCGCGTGCCCGTTGCCGACCACGTCGACAGTGTGCCCGTGCTGCGCCAGCAGGTCGCGCAGCAGTTCGGCCGCATCCGCATTGTCGTCCGCGACGAGGATGCGCAGGCCAACAGGGGCCGCCGCCGCGCCGTCGTCCGCGTCCGGCTGCGCGGCGGCCACGTTCGATGCCAGCGGCAGTTCGACGACGAACGTGCTGCCCTTCCCCGGTCCCGCGCTGTGCGCGTGCACGGTGCCGCCGTGCAGTTCCGTCATCTGGCGCACGAGGTGCAGGCCGATGCCCAGGCCGCCCGATTCCTGTTCCGGATGGCGGCCGACTTGCGTAAACATGTCGAAGATGCGCGGCAACGCCGCTTCCGGGATGCCGACGCCGCTGTCCGCCACCTCGATGCGTACACGGTCGCCCGTGCGCCGCACACCGAGGCCGACGCTGCCGCCCTCCGGCGTGTACTTGGCCGCATTGGTCAGCAGGTTGCCGATCACCTGCGACAGGCGGGTGGCGTCCGCGTGCACGGCCAGCGGGTCGCCGCCCGGCGGTTCGTCGCCCACGTCGACATGGAAGTCGTGGCGCTTCGCCTCGATCACCGGCAGGGTCATCTCGATCGCGCGCAGCACGACGTCCTTCAGCGGCACGACGGCTTTCTTCAGTTCGACCTTGCCGCTGTTGATGCGCGCCAGGTCGAGCAGGTCGTCGACGAGATGCACGAGGTGGTTCACCTGGCGCTCCATCATCGGCCGCACGCGCGCGAGCACGTCCGGCTTGTCGGCGCCGATGCGCAGCAGGTCCAGGCCCGTGCGCACGGGCGCGAGCGGGTTGCGCAGCTCGTGCGCGAGCGTGGCGAGGAATTCGGACTGGCGCCGGTTCGCCTCCGCGAGATTGTCCGCGAGTTCGCGCAGGGTCTCGCTGCGGGCGCGTTCCTCCGTCACATCGCGCAGGAAGACGGCGACCTGGCGGCTGTCGGGGTCGCCCAGGCGCGCCGCGTAGACGTCCAGCCAGCGCCCGAGGTTGGCCGTGTACTGTTCGATCCGCACGGGCAGGCCCGTCTTCGCGACGCGGCCATAGATGCGCGACCAGCGGATGTCGTGCGTGGGCACCAGTTCGCGGATCGTCTTGCCGGCCGCGTCGACGAGGCCCGTGTGCCGCGCGAACGCGGGGTTCACTTCGAGCATGCGGTAGTCGACCGGTTCGCCGGCGGCGTCGAACATCATCTCGATGATGCAGAAGCCGACGTCGATCGACTCCAGCACGGTACGGTAGCGCTGCTCGCCCGCGCGCCGCGCCGATTCGCTGGAACGCAGGTCGGCCTCCGCCGCGGCCTGGCGCGTGATGTCGAACACGACGCCGGCCATGCGCACGGGCGTCCCGGCCTCGTCGACCTCCACGCGGCCCCGCGCATTGACCGTCCGGACGGCGCCGTCGCGGGCCAGCACGCGATGCACGACCTGGTGCGGCTCGCGTGCGGCCACGGCCCGTTCCAGGCTTGCGCGCACGGCGTCGACGTCGTCCGGGTGGATGGCGTGCAGGTACGCGTCGAGCGGCGCGCCGTCCGCGTCCAGCCCCGCCGTCACGGAAAACATGGCCGCCACGTTCGCGTCCGCGTGCACGCGGCCCGTCCTGAGGTCCAGCATCCACGTGCCGATCTCGCCCGCCTCGAGGATCGCTTCCAGGCGCGCGCGCCACGCCTGCGCCGCGCTTTCCGTCCGCACCTGGTCCGTGATGTCCATGACGGCGGTGACGGAACCCGCGATGTCGCCGTTGGGACCGAGCACGGGCGCCGCGCGCAGGATCACGGTGCGGCGCCGGCCCGGCGTGTCGAACGGCTCGATCTCGATCACGTCGCCGTCCGCCCGTTCGCCGCGCAGTGCGCGGGCCTGCGCCCACTCGTCGGGGCCGACCGGGCAGCCGTGGCGTTCCGAGTGATCGGCCCACCAGCCTTTCCAGTCCGCGTACTCGGCCACGTTGGACGAGCGCGGGTAATCGCCCCACAGGCGTTCCAGTTCGTCGTTGCACAGGACGAGTTTGCCGTCACGGTCCGCATAGCTGATGCCAACCGGCGCCGCGGCCAGCAGCGCGTCGAGGCGGTTGCGCAGGGCGCGTGCCATGTGGCGTGTCTCGTCCAGTTCCGCGCGCGTGCGGCGCAGCGCCTGTTCGGCCGTATGCCGCTCGTGCTCCGCGCGCCGCAGCTCCATCAGGGTCATGACCTGGTCGCCCAGCGTGCGCAGGGCGAGGCGCTGCTGCACGGTGATCCCTTCCGGGCGCGGACGCAGGTCGAGGATGCACAGGGTGCCGAGCGGAATGCCTTCCGGCGTGCGCAGCAGCGCGCCCGCATAGAAGCGCAGCCCGGGCTGGCCGGTGACGAGGGGATTGCAGGCGAACCGGGAGTCGCAGGTCGTATCCGGCACGACCATCACGCTGTCTTCCAGCAACGCGAACTTGCAGATGGAATCGTCGAGCGGCATCTGGCGCACGCCCAGTCCGACTTCCGCCTTGAACCACTGGCGATCGCCGGCGATCAGGTTGACGGCGGCGATCGGTGTGTCGAACAGGTCGGCCAGCAGCCGGACGATGGCATCGAAGGCCGCTTCCGTCGGCGTGTCGAGGATGCCGTAACGATGGAGCGCGGCCAGGCGGGTCGCCTCGGGCCAGGAACAAAGGGGTTGTGCTGTGGTCATGAAGAGATGCCGTGCGGATTCGCAACAATGTACCACAGCGATGTGGGCGCACGTCACACGCGTGCGCCCTGCCGCCTCACTTTCGGATCAGCGACCACTGCTGGTTGGCGCCCCCATTGGACGGATACTGGATGATCTGCGCGCCGTCGGCCGTGCTCTTGTTCTGCACGTCCAGCACCATGCCGGAGAGCCGGTTGGCAACCGTGTAGTAGCCGGCCGCCGGGCTCGCGAAGCGCCATTGCTGCCCCTGCCCCGCCCAGTAGCCCCACTGGGCGATGTTCGTGCCGGCCGTCGTCGAATTGTCGAAGTCGTCCAGGCTCTTGAGGCTGTTCGCGTTGATGATGCTGTAGTACCCGTCGCCGTGGCCGATCACGTACCACTGCTGGTAGCGCGCGTTCGCGTCCGTCGACTGCTGCACGAGCGCGCCGTCCGCCGTCGATCCGCCCGCCACGCCGAACACCTTGCCCGACAGGCGCGACTTGAACGCGTACACGCCGTCGCTGATGCCGCCGCAGCCGGCGAAGTCCGTGAAGTTGCGGGTCAGGACCGGCCAGCCGGCACTGTACGTCATCCGCTGGATGTCCAGCTTCGCGTTGCCGTTGTCGGTCAGGTCGTAGTAGTGCGTGGAGACGAAGTGGCAGCCGTCCTGGCGCAGGTCGGCGATGTGGCCGGGGCCGCGGTACTTGCCGTCGGTGACCGGCAGGATCGTGCGCGTGCCGGAATACGGTCCGCGGATGTTCGTCGCGCGCTGCACTTCCACGTAATAGGTGGAATCGGCGCCCTTGCAGCAGCTGCCGCGGTTCACGAACAGGTAGTAATAGCCGCCGTCGCGCGTGATGTACGGCGCCTCGATGTCCTTTCCGCCGCCGCCCCAGATCGTCGTCACGCTGCCGGCCAGCTTGCCGGTGGACTGGTTGATCTCTGCGAGACCGATGCCGCCGAAGAACGAACCGTAGCTCAGGTAGACCTTGCCGTCATGGTCGCGGAACAGCGCGGGGTCGATGGCGTTGATCTCGGCGCTGCCGCCGTACGACTGCACGACGATGCCGAGGTCCTGCCAGCTCGGGTTCTTCAGCGAGCTGCTGCGTGCAACGCCGATCGCGGACGACGACGTGCCGAACGACGACACCGAGTAGTACAGGTAGTAATAGCCGTTCATCTGGATCACGTCCGGCGCCCAGTACGAACCGGAGAAATTCGGGATCTTCTGCGTGACCCATGTTGGCGGGGTCGCGAACACGGGCGCCGGCCCCGCGGCCCACGTCCTGAGGTCCTTCGACGTGGAATACCAGATGCCGGTGCCGGTCGTGAAATTGAAATACGTGTCGCCGTCCTTCGTGATGGTGCCCGGGTCGTGGGCATTCTGCACGCCCAGCAGGTCGATGGCCCCGGCCGAGGCGCAGCCGAGCGCGAGGCAGCACGCTGCCAGCAGTCGTTTGAACATATAGTCTCCTGTTTTATTTATACATATGGGTTGAGCCCGCCACCAGCTTAGGCAATGCGGGTCGCCGCCACCAATGAAATAAAACAGGCGCGCGATTGCGATTTCGGTATCAGCCGAGCGCCGTGTCCAGCACCGTCATGAGGATGAAGCCGAAGACGAGGGCCACGCTGGCCCACGTGCCGTTGTCGTTCTGCTGCGCTTCCGGCACGACGTCGTTGACGATCACGAACAGCATGGCGCCCGCGGCGGCGGCGAGTGCGAACGGCAGCATCCCGGCCGAGATGCCGATCAGGACGGCGCCGGCGACGGCGGCCACCGGTTCGATCAGGCCGGACGCGACGCCCAGCGCCGCCGACAGGCCCCGTCCATAGCCGACGGTGCGCAGGGCCAGCGCGACGACGAGGCCTTCCGGCACGTCCTGGATCGAGATACCGGTCGCCAGCGAATTGGCCTTGTCGATGTCGACGCCCGCATACGCCACGCCGATTGCCAGGCCTTCCGGCAGGTTGTGCAGCGCGACGGCCCACACGAATAGCCACGCGCGCTTGAGCGAATGCGCGATACGCGGATCGTCATGGGACAAGATCCCGTCGGTCGAAATGCAGCGGTCGAGGACGAGCAGCAGCGCCGCCCCGGCCATGATGCCGGCGCCGACGGCCAGGCTCGCGCCCCAGTTCCCGGCGCCGCCCGTCTTCGCGGCCGCCAGCGCGGGGATCACGAGAGAAAATGCGGTCGCGCCCAGCATGACGCCGCCGCCGAAGCCGAGGAAGCAGTCGTAGGTGCGGTTCGAAAAATTCTGTGACAGCAGGATGGGCAAGGTGCCGAGCGCCGTCGCGGCGGCCGCGGTCGCGCCGCCGACCAGTGCGCCGCGCACGTGCGGGACGTCGCGCAGCAGGTCTGCGAAGTACCCGAACAGCGTGAAGAGGAGCACCGCGCAGCCCAGGATGCACACGGCGCAGCCGGCCACGCGGCGAGGGCCCCAGAGGGTAGCTTGTTTGATCAGGGGTGTTTCCATGCGGGGCTTTCGAATCCGTCGTCCCTGCGCAAGGGGGGACGACGGGGTGGTTGCTCAGTGCAGCTTCGGCGCCCCCGGGCTCGGCTGCGCACCCGGCTGCACGGTCATGCCGTCAGCCAGCGTCTGGTTGCCCATGCCCAGCTCCGCACCGGTCGTCGGATCGACGTTCGGGTCGGACATCGTGCGCTCGGCCATCTGCTTGAGGACGTCGACGTCCTTCGCCGGCAACCTGACTTCGGCTTCGCCCGTGCCGCCGTCGACGGCCATCTGCTTCTCGCGGTCCGTGACGAAGTCCCAGTTCTCGCCCTGGTTCCAGGAGCCGCGCATCTCGCCCGGACCCTGCGACATGTTGAAGTAGGTGTTGGCGAAGCGCGGGTCGCCCGGCATTTTCCCCGACGGGAAGTTCGGCTGGATCGAGTACAGCGCCTTCTCGAACGACTTCTGGTGCGCGATCTCGCGCGTCATCAGGAAGCCCAGCGCTTCCTTCACGCCCGGGTCGTCGGTCAGCGCGATCAGGCGCTCGTAGACGATCTTGGCGCGCGCCTCGGCCGCGATGTTCGAGCGGAGGTCGGCCGTCGGCTCGCCGATCGTGTCGATGTACGCGGCCGTCCACGGCACGCCGGCCGAGTTGACCAGCGGCGTGCCGGCGCCGTACAGCACCTGCGTCACGTGGCTGTCGTTGCCCGCGCCGTGGATCTTCTTGTACAGATCCGCTTCGCTGTCGATGGCTTCGGCCAGCTCGCCCTTGGCGCCCTTGTTGAGCATGGCGACGATGTGGCCGATCACCTCGAGGTGGCTCAGTTCTTCCGTCGCGATGTCGAACAGCATGTCCTTGCGGCCCGGATCGTCTTCGCTGACGGCCTGGGTAAAGTAACGCATGGCCGCGGCCAGCTCGCCCTGCGGGCCGCCGAACTGTTCGAGCATCAGGTTGGCCAGCCCCGGATTCGGTTCACTGACACGCACGGTGTACTGCAGGCGCTTGTTATGTGCAAACATTCCCATTCCTCCAGTGTGTGATTGGATGGCCGCGCGGAACGCGTCCTGCGTTACCGCGCGGACAAACGGAAGCGCCGTAGCGCGACCGGTTGATGCCATCTTGGCAGCGTTGGGGCGCCGAGTAATCAGAAACGAAGCCGTGTCTGTGTAGGAGTAGAGGCGACATCCTGTCGAGTTTCGTGAGATTCTGAACACGCGGAAACAGTCGAGAGATTGCCAGTCTGGGCCGGACAGCCCGTGCGTCATCGGCCGACAAAACCGTGCGGTGCCCTCCTACGCGGCAGCTCTAGCGTCGGCACTAACATGCATCTATCGCTACCCCACAGCAAACAGGAGACGATCATGTTTTCCCTGAAAAAACTGAGTCCTTCCATCACCGACATGATCCGCTTCGATCACTCGCACGTGATGGTCACGTTCCACCAGTACACCCGCGACAAGCGCCCCAGCGTCAAGAAGGCGCTGGCCGAAACGATCTGCGACGCGCTGGAAATCCACGCGACCCTGGAAGAGGAAATCTTCTATCCCGTCATGCGCCCGCGCGCCCACGACCAGAAGGTCATGGACAAGAGCGAGCCGGAACATGACGAGATGCGCGCCGTCATCGCGGAGCTGCGCCGCACCGATCCGAAGTCGCCGCGCCACGACGAGCTCGTGTTCGAACTGATGCGCGACGTGCAGCACCATGTGGCCGACGAGGAAACCGTGCTGCTGCCGGAAGCCGAGCAGACGCTGAGCCGCGAGCGCCTCTCCGAGCTGGGCGCGCAGATGACGAAGCGCCGCCTGGAACTGGTGACGCCGAAGGCCGGCAAGATCGCCGCCAACACGGCCGTCGGCTTCTCGGGCAGCACGGCCGCCATCGTCGTCGGCGTGGCCAGCGCGCTGTTCGCGGCGCGCGCCTTCACGCGCAAGCCGTCGCACGCGTAAAGCCAGTTCTTCGCAGCGGCGCAAGCCGCCTGCGCTCCCCCGGCACGGCGTTCTGCGCGCCTGCCCCGCCCGCAATCGCGTCCGCGCGTGGTTGCGGGCTTCTTTATTGACCCATCCAGCGCAGCAGCAAGGGCACGAGCCACGGCGCGAGCAATGCCGTCAGCACGCCGTTGATCCCCATGCCGAGCCCCGCATAAGCACCCATTTCCGGACTCACCTGGAACGCGCGCGCCGTGCCGATGCCGTGCGACGCGACACCCAGCGCAAGGCCGCGCGCCGCATGCGAGTCGATGCGCAGGGCGTTCATCAGGAAGCGTGCCGTGACGGCGCCGAAGATGCCGGTGCCGATCACGAGGACGGCCGTCAGCGCCGGCAAGCCGCCCAGGTGTTCCGACACGGCCATCGCGATGGGCGTCGTGGCCGATTTCGGGCCCAGCGAGCGCGCCAGCTCGGGCGAGGCGCCCATCAGCACGGCGATGCCGACGGCGCTGACGATGGCCGTCACGCACCCGGACAGCAGCGCGCACGCGAGCGGGAACAGGCTGCGGCGCAGGCGCGGCATCTGGCGCGCGAGCGGCACGGCCAGGGCGACGGTGGCGGGACCGAGCAGGAAGTGGACGAACTGCGCGCCCGCGAAATAGCGTTGGTACGACATGCCGCTGGCCGCCAGCACGAGGCTCACGAGGGCGATCGCAATGGCGACGGGATTGGCCAGCGGTGAAAAACCGCAGCGCGCATACACCCATTGCGCGAACACGTACGCGCACAGGGTGACCGTGAGGCCCAGCAGCGGCGACGCGGACAGGTAGACCCAGAAGTGGGTCAGTTGGTCGAACTCAAACATCGCCGCCCTCCCCATTCCTGTGGGCGGGCGTGAGCGCCCGCAGCACGAGTGCCGTCACGGCAAGGGTCAGCAAGGTGCTGCCGACGACGGCCGCGCAGATCGCGAGCCAGTGTCCGCTGCCGCTCGCCGCCGCCACGATGATGCCCACGCCGGCCGGCACGAACAGCAGCGACAGATGGCGCAGCAGCTCGTTCGCGCCCGCCTCCACGGTGTCGTGCAGGCGCGGGAACGCGACGAGCGCCACGAGCAACAGCAGCATGCCGGCCACCGGGCCGGGGACCGGTAGCCGAAGCAGGAAAACGAGCCCCTCACCCAGGCACTGAAAAACGAGCAATACGGCAAACGCGAGCAGCAAGCGACCTCCTTCTCAGATGCGTCCCCCGAAGGATAGCACCCGGCTCAGCGGCGTGACAGACACGTGGTTCAGCGTCGTCCTGCGCTGCGGCACGGCCGGCAGCTCGCGCGCGTGTACGGTGTACACATGGTCGCCCGCGTCGCGGCTTACGCGGCGGCCAGCGCCTTCACCGGGGCCCGCGCGGCAACGGCCGTGCGCACCGGGGCCGCGCCCTCGAGCCTGAACTGGCCCACCAGCGACACGAGCAGGTCGGCCTGCTGCTGCAGGCTGTCCGCCGCGGCGGCCGCCTCTTCGACGAGGGCCGCGTTCTGCTGCGTCGTGCCGTCCATCTGCACGATGGCCTGGTTGACCTGGCCGATGCCCGTGCTCTGCTCCGCGCTGGCGGCCGAGATCTCGGCCACGATGTCGCTCACGTGGCGCACGCTGGACACGACGTCGGCCATCGTGCGGCCCGCATCCTGCACGAGCGCGCTGCCCGCCTCCACCTTGCCGGAAGCGTCGCCGATCAGTGCCTTGATCTCCTTCGCGGCGGCCGCGCTGCGCTGGGCCAGTGCCCGCACTTCCGACGCGACGACGGCGAAGCCGCGGCCCTGCTCGCCGGCGCGCGCCGCTTCGACGGCCGCGTTCAGCGCGAGGATGTTGGTCTGGAACGCGATGCTGTCGATGACCCCGATGATGTCGACGACCTTGCGCGACGCCGTGTCGATCGCGGCCATCGTCTCGACGACTTCGGCCACGACGGCGCCGCCGCGGCGGGCCGTCTCCGATGCGGACAGGGCGAGCTGGTTGGCCTGGCGCGCATTGTCGGCGTTCTGCTTGACGGTCGACGTCAGCTGCTCCATCGACGCCGCGGTTTCTTCCAGCGCGCCGGCCTGCTGCTCGGTGCGGCCCGAGAGGTCCATGTTGCCCTGGCTGATTTCGACGCTCGCGGCGGCGACGCTGCCGGCGCTCTCGCGCACCTGCACCAGCACCTGCTGGATCTTGGTGACGAAGCCGTTGAAGCCGGCGGCGATCAGCGCCAGTTCGTCGCGACCCTTCGCTTCCAGGCGGGCGTTCAGGTCGGCGTTGCCGCTCGCGAGGTCCGTCATGGTGGCGCCCAGGACGCGTAGCGGGCGGGTCAGGCGGCGCTGCACGGTGACCATCACGATGGCGGCCACGATGGCGCAGACCAGCGACGCGAACAGGGAATAGCCCATCAGCTGGCGTGCGCTGGCCGTCGCGACGGCGTGCGGGAACGACAGTTTGATGGCCCACGGCGCGATGTCCGGGTGCAGGCGCAGCGGCTGCAGCAGGTGTACGATGCCGGCCGGGTCGACGTATTCATAGGTCTCACCGGCGCGCACGGCCGCCAGGGCCGCCGGCGGCAGGTCGTCGGCTTTCTTGCCGTTCCTGCTCGCGTCCGGGTGGCTCGCATACAGGCCGCCGTTCGAGACGAGCGCCAGCCGGCCACCTTCGACGACCCTGATCTTGCCGAGGATCTCGCCCAGGTGCGTGAGCTGGAAGTCGGCGCTGGCCGTGCCGCGGAACTCGCCCTTGACGAGGATCGGCGCCACGAGCGACGCCAGCATGATGTCCTTGCCGTTGACGGGATACGAGTACGGCTCCGTGAAGAACACCTTGCGCGTGGCCTTGGGGATGTCGTACCAGTCGTTGGCGCCCGGCGTGGTGGGCCACACGATCGGCTCCACGTGCATGGTGCCGTCCGCGTTGCGGGTGTAGTACGGCATGTAGCGGCCGGACGCATCGTATTCGGGCCCCTTGCCGGCGTAGTCGGCGTCCTTGCCGTCCAGCGCATCCGGTTCGAACGTCACGGCGCCGCCGATGAAGTCGTCCGAGCTGCGCACCGTCGCCTGCGTGAAGGCGGCGATCTGCGGCCGCGACGGCGCGATGTCCGCTTCGCGCAGCGCGCTCATGCCGGCGGCGAGGCTGGTGACGGCGCCCAGCTTCGTGCCGATCTGCGCCTGCACGGCGGCAGCCGCTTCGCGCGCGGACGTGCGGGCCTGGTGCATGCTCGCGTCCTCGGCCGTGTCGCTGCTGCGCACGGCGATGACGGCGGAGGTGACCGCGAGGCTCAGCACGACGAGCGTGGTGGCCGTGGCGCAGATCTTCGCGGTCAGCGAGAAAGACGACAGGGGGGTGCGACGCATTGTTTCTCCTCGATTCAGAATTTGCGGGTCAGCGACAGCACGACGGCGCGGCGCGCGACGTTCGACACGGCCAGGCGGCCGTCGGCGCGCGGCACGCCCGTCGTGTAGCTGCTGTAGACGCCGGCACCACCGATCGCGCGGGTGTAGTTCAGGGCGACGCTCCAGCCGTCTTCGAGCTTGTGGGTCAGGCCGGCCTTCAGGTCGCGCCAGTCCCAGATGCCGTTGCCCCTGCCGGCCACGCGGCCGTCGCCGGCGTGCAGGTTCAGGGTGAGCGACCTGGTCAGCGGCTGGTCGGCGCCGACGTCCAGGTAGCCGGTGCCGCGGGCATTCGTGATGCCGAAGAAGTCGCGGCTGAACGTGTAGTTGTAGCGGGCATACAGCGTCTTCCAGGTGAAGCCGGCGGACAGTTCGCCGTAGTCGAACGACGTGTCCGTCGCGCTGATGCGCGCACCCGGGTATTTGTACCAGTACACCATCGCCGACCAGCCGACCGGGCCTGCGCTGCCGCTGTAGCCGCCGTACAGGTCCCATTCCACGGTGCCGTTCTCGATGAATTTGTCGCTGACGTTGATGACGGACGTGCCGGCCGACCAGCCGCCCGGATGCGCGTAGTCGACGCCGGCCATCGCTGCCGGCCCGCCCCACGTCTGGCGGATGCCGCGCGACACGTATTGTGAGCTGACGGAGACGGTCGCGCTCAGCGGGGCGTCGGGCTCGTCGGCGTGTGCGAATGGGGCCGTGGCCAGCAGCAGGAAGGTAAACGGGGCAAGGCGCCGGTTAGTCATGGTTTGTGCTTGAATTTCAGTAGGTATTGATGCCGTACGGAAATTCTAGTGCCCAGCTTGTGGCTTTTGGTTACAAACCGATGAGAAAATCTGCGGGAAACGGGAGAATGAGACGTGCACGCAACACTCAGATAATTGTCTGGAAATGAAGTGCACAGGTGTTCGCAAAAAATCGCTTAACACCTTGAAAAGATTGGGATTTATCGGGGTGGACGGTCCGGCCGCCCACCCCGCCGGCTTATGCCGCGGTTTTCAACGCCCCACGGCGCAACTGGTCACGCTCGATCGACTCGAACAACGCCTTGAAGTTACCTTCGCCAAAGCCCTCGTCGCCCTTGCGCTGAATGAATTCGAAGAACACGGGACCCAGCTGCGTCTCCGAGAAGATCTGCAGCAGCAGGCGCTGCGTGCCGCCCTCGGTCGTGCCGTCGACCAGCAATCCGCGCGCCTTCAGCGCCTCGACGTCCTGGCCGTGGCCCGGCAGGCGGGTTTCCAGCATCTCGTAGTACGTGGCCGGCGGCGCGGTCATCAGCGGCACGCCGGCAGCGCGCAGGCCGTCGACGGTGACGAAGATGTCGTCGGTCAGCAGCGCGATGTGCTGGATGCCTTCGCCGTTGTACTTGAGCAGGAATTCCTCGATCTGGCCGCCGCCCGCCTTGCCTTCCTCGTTCAGCGGGATGCGGATCTTGCCGTCAGGCGCCGTCATCGCCTTCGACGTGAGGCCCGTATACTCGCCCTTGATGTCGAAGTAGCGGATCTCGCGGAAGTTGAACAGCTTCTCGTAGAAGCTGGCCCAGTACGACATGCGGCCGCGGTAGACGTTGTGCGTGAGGTGGTCGATGAGCTTCAGGCCGTGGCCCGCGGGGTGGCGCTCGGTGCCCTCGATCCATTCGAAGTCGATGTCGTAGATCGATTTACCGTCTTCGAAACGGTCGATCAGGTACAGCGGCGCGCCGCCGATGCCCTTGATGGCGGGCAGGCGCAGCTCCATCGGGCCGGTCGGGATGTCCATCGGCTGGGCGCCCAGCTCCAGGGCGCGGGCGTAGGCCTTATGGGCGTTCTGGACGCGGAAGGCCATGCCGCATGCCGACGGGCCGTGTTCGGCCGCGAAGTAGTAGGCGACGCTCTTCGGCTCGTTGTTGACGATGAAGTTGATGTCGCCCTGGCGGTACAGCACGACGTCCTTCGAGCGGTGCACGGCCACTTTGGTGAAGCCCAGCGCTTCGAAGACGGGCTCCAGCACGCCCGGGGTGGGCGAGGCGAATTCCACGAATTCGAAGCCCATCAGCCCCATCGGATTGTCAAACAGGTCGGCCATTGTCTATTCCTCTTTTCATTAAAATGTTCGCGCCTCCCGGCGCGTTCGCCTGTCATTCCGCGAACACGTCGGCAATCAGTCCCCGCAGCCACTGGATGCCGGGATCGTGGTTGAAGCGCCGGTGCCAGAAGACGCTGGTCTGCAACGTCGGCAGGGCGAGCGGCGGCTCGATCCACTTCAGGCCGAACGGGCTTGCCGCGCTTTCGGCCAGTTTCTGCGGCACCGTCACCACCAGCTCGCTCGTGCTGACGATGTACGGCACCGCGGTGAAATGCGGCACCCGGAACCGCGCGCCGGCCGTCACCCCGGCCTTTTCCAGTAATCCATTGATGCGGTCGTAAGGGCTCTGCGCCGCATCGACGATCAGGTGCGGCGCCGCCACGAACCGTTCCAGGTCCACCTTGCCCTTCGCCAGCGGATGGTCCTTGCGGAACATGCTGACGAACGGCTGCCGGAACAGCGCGCGGTGGTACAGCGCTTCCGACACGTCCTCGAACGCGCCGATCGCCACGTCCACCCTGCCCGTCTCCATGTCGTCCTTCAGGGTCAGGCCGTTCGCGCGGATCGACGCGATCTCCACGTTCGGGGCGACCGTGCGGCAGCGCTCGATCAGCACCGGCATGAAGTACACCTCGCCCACGTCCGTCATCGCCAGCGTGAAGCGGCGCCCGCTCGTGGCCGGGTCGAAGCGGCTGCGCTGCGACAGGGCCAGCGCCACCTGGGCCATCGCGGCGCCAATCGGCTCGGCCATCTGCTGCGCGAGCGGCGTGGGCTGCATGCCGTACGCGGTGCGTACGAACAGCTCGTCGCCGAACGTGCGGCGCAGCCGGGCCAGCGCATTGCTCACGGCCGATTGCGTCAGGCCCAGACGGCGCGCGGCGGCCGAAATCTGGCGTTCGCGGTAGACCTCCTGAAATACCGATAACAGATTCAGGTCGATGCTAGAGGGTTCGATCATGCGCGAGATAGTGTTATTGACGTTCTAAATAGTCTACATTTTTGTATTCATCTCGTAAAACTCGCGTCAGTCCTCTACAGTGTCATAAACACCACGCATCCTGGAGAGACCCTTGACTGCTTCGATTGACGGCTACATGTCCGGCTTCGCCAACGAATTCGCGACGGAAGCCCTGCCCGGCGCCCTGCCGGCGCACCGTAATTCGCCGCAGCGCGTCGCTTATGGCCTGTACGCGGAACAATTGTCCGGTACGGCGTTCACGGCGCCGCGCAGCCACAACCGCCGCTCGTGGCTGTACCGCATCCGCCCCGCCGCCATGCACGGGACGTTCGAGCCATCAGGCAACGGCCGCATCGCGGCAAGCTTCGACGGCATGGCCGCCTCGCCGAACCAGATGCGCTGGAGCCCGCTGCCCATGCCGGACGCGCCC
Organism: uncultured Massilia sp.; assembly: GCA_946481275.1. The sequence goes on along the minus strand of CAMLMV010000001.1, from coordinate 421,582 downwards.
ACCGACTTCATCGACGGCCTCGTGACGATGGCCGGCAACGGCTCGCCCGGCGCGATGTCCGGTTGCGCGATTCATCTCTATGCCGCAAACCGGTCCATGCGCGGGCGATATTTCTATTCGGCCGACGGCGAGCTGCTGGTCGTGCCGCAGCAGGGGCGCCTGGCCATCGCCACGGAATTCGGCCTCGTCGACGTCGAGCCGCAGGAAATCGCCGTGATCCCGCGCGGCGTGCGTTTTACCGTCGACCTGCCGGACGGCGAGGCGCGGGGCTATGTCTGCGAGAACTTCGGCGCGCTGCTGCGCCTGCCGGACCTGGGCCCGATCGGCTCGAACGGCCTCGCCAATCCGCGCGATTTCCTGACGCCCGTCGCCCGCTACGAAGACGTCGAGGGCGATTTCGAACTGGTCGCGAAATTCGGCGGCAACCTGTGGCGGGCCAGCATCCGGCACTCGCCGCTGGACGTCGTCGCCTGGCACGGCAACTACGCGCCCTATAAATACGACCTGCGCCACTTCAACACGATCGGCTCGATCAGCTACGACCACCCGGACCCGTCGATCTTCCTCGTGCTGCAGGCGCCGTCGGACACGCCCGGCGTCGACACGCTGGACTTCGTGATCTTCCCGCCCCGCTGGCTGGCCGGCGAGGACACGTTCCGCCCACCCTGGTTCCACCGCAATGTCGCAAGCGAATTCATGGGCCTCGTGCACGGCGCCTACGATGCGAAGGCGGAAGGCTTCGTCCCCGGCGGCGCGAGCCTGCACAACTGCATGAGCGGCCACGGCCCGGACGCGGCCACGTTCGACAAGGCCAGCAGCGCGGACACGAGCCGGCCGCACAAGGTCACGGACACGATGGCGTTCATGTTCGAGACGCGCAACCCGCTGGTGGCGACGTCCTGGGCGCTGCAGTCGCCGCAGTTGCAGGGTCATTACCAGGACTGCTGGGCGGGGATGGCGAAGCATTTCAATCCGGCAAAGCCCTGACCGGCTTCTGTGCGACTTCACACGATTCCCTCATGCGATCATGAGCCCCAACCGGCTCATATGAGAATCGCATGGTCGACATCGTCATCATCCTCGCCCTCATCCTGCTCAACGGCGTGTTCTCCATGTCGGAGCTCGCCGTCGTTTCCGCCAAGCGCCTGCGCCTGGAAAAGATGGCCGGCGAAGGCCGGCGCGGCGCCGGCACCGCGCTCGACCTGCACGACGATCCGAGCCGCTTCCTCTCCACCGTGCAGGTGGGCATCACCCTCATCGGCATCTTCAACGGCGCGTTCGGCGAAGCGTCGCTGACGGCGCGCCTGACGCCGGCGCTCGCGAACATGGGCGTGCCGGACGGCTATGCGCGGCCCGTCGCGCTGGCGATCGTCGTGGCCGGCATCACGTTTTTCTCCATCGTGCTGGGCGAACTGGTACCCAAGCGCATCGCGATCCTGTATCCCGAAACGATGGCGGCCACGATCGCGCGGCCGCTGCTATTCATGGCGCGCCTTGCGCATCCGTTCGTGCGGCTGCTCGCGATGACGACGGACGGCATCATGCGCCTGCTCGGCATGCACCGCCACAAGGACGAGACGCCGACCGAGGAAGACGTGACGGGCATGATCAAGGAAAGCACGGACGCGGGCGTGTTCGAGAAGGCGGAATACGACATCGCCGCGCGCGCCCTGCGGCTCGACGACTGGCATCTGCGCGCACTGATGACGCCCCGGGTCGACCTGGAATACCTCGACCTCGACCAGCCGCTCGAACGGAACCTCGCGCGCATCGCGGAATCGCCGTACAGCCGTTTCCCCGTGTACCGCGGCGACCGCTCGCAGGTGCTCGGCGTCGTACGCGCGCGCAACCTGTTCGGCCAGGCGATCCGCACGCAATCGCTGGCCGGCATCGACATCGAAGCGGCCCTCGAACCGATCCTGTACCTGCCGGAATCGAGCAGTGCCATCGACCTGCTCGAGCAACTGAAGCATCACCGCGCGGAACTGGCGATGATCGTGGACGAATACGGCGACATCCAGGGGATGATCACCTTGACGGACGTGATGAGCGCGCTCGTCGGCGAGGTCACGCCCACGAGCGACCACGGCCAGCCGGATGCCGTCCGGCGCGAGGACGGCAGCTGGTTCGTCGACGGCGGCATGGTGCTCGACCGCTTCCGCTATCTCACGGGCGCCGACATCGACTTCCCCGACGAGGACAGCGGCGCCTACCACACGCTCGCCGGCTTCATGCTGTACCAGCTGGCCGTGATCCCGCGCGCGGGCGACAGGCTGGACTGGGAAGGCTGGCGGTTCGAAGTCGTCGACATGGACGGCAACCGCATCGACCGGTTGCTCGCGGCGCCGCTGCACGGCACCTGATCCCGACGGAACCGGCGGCCCGTTCGACGATCCTATCCACGAAGGAGGTTCCATGATGAAGCTACGTATCGTGGCCGGCATGGCCGGCTCCCTGATCGGCGCCGCTGCTGCCGCCCAGCACCCGCAGCCCGCCGGCGCCCCGAAGGCCGGCGACACACGCGCGCTCGAGGCGGGCGCGAAACTCTTGCAGGGCAATGCGCCGCTGGCGGTGTTCGACATCTACCTGAGCGGTTTTCATCCGATGAAGGACCACCCGGAGATGCAGGTCGAGGCCCATCACTTCTGCCGCCAGGTCAACGAAGACTTCGCGCAGTGCGCGTTGTTCGACGGCAATACGCGCACCGCGAACCTGAACGGCATCGAATATATCATCTCGGAAAAACTGTACGGCCGGCTGCCGCCGGACGAGCGCCAGTACTGGCATCCGCACAACGGCGAGATCCTCGGCGGCCAGCTGGTCGCGCCCGGCCTGCCCGAGGCGGCCGAGCATGCCCTGATGAAGAAAAAGATGAACAGCTACGGCAAGACCTGGCACGTCTGGAACACGGGCGCGAACGGCAAGCCCGGCGACGCGCTGCCGCTGGGCGCACCGATGCTCGCCTGGTCGTTCAACCGCGACGGCGAGCTGCTTCCGAACATGCTGGAAGAACGCGACACGCGCATGAAGGTCCACACGGGCGAGAAGCGCAAGTCGCGCGCCGACCTGAAGCCCCTCGCGCATCCGCAGGGCGGCGTCGACGCGCTGAAGGGCAGGTTCCCACGCCAGACGCAGGACATCCCCGGCGTCGTGGACGCCCAGCCGCAGCCGCCCGGAACATAATCTATTGTTTTATAGATTGTATTTTTATAGAATAAGCGCATGGAAACCGTCACGACCCTCCCCGCAGACGCCATGCGCGCCGCCGCCGCCCAGGCCGGCGGCCTGCTGAAGGCACTCGCCAATCCCGACCGCCTGTTGTTGCTGTGCCAGCTCACGCAGGGCGAACAGCCCGTCGGCGCGCTGGAAGCGGCGCTCGACATCCGCCAGCCCACGCTGTCCCAGCAACTGGCCGTGCTGCGCCAGGAAGGCCTCGTCGCCACGCGGCGCGACGGCAAGCAGATTTTCTACAGCGTGGCGAGCCCGCAAGCGCTGGCCGTGCTGCAGTTGATGTACCAGCTTTACTGTCCGAAGGAGGACTGAACATGACAATCGACTGGCTCCATTTCACCCCGTGGGCGTCGCTCGCGGGCGGCATTCTCATCGGCCTGGCGACGGCCCTGCTCCTGCTGGCCAACGGCCGCGTCGCCGGCATCAGCGGCATCCTCGGCGGACTCCTGCGACCGAGCCGTGGCGATATTGCGTGGCGCGTCACATTTATTCTCGGCCTGTTCGTCGCGCCACTCGCGTGGCTGACGATGGGTGCGATGCCGCCGGCGCAGATCGACCACTCGCCCGCGCTGCTCGCGGTGGGCGGCCTGCTCGTGGGCATCGGCACCCGCTTCGGCAGCGGCTGCACGAGCGGCCACGGCGTGTGCGGCGTCGCGCGCCTGTCGCCCCGCTCCCTGCTGGCCACCGCATGCTTCCTGGCGGCCGGCTTCGTCACCGTCTTCATCGTGCGCCACGTGCTCGGGCGCTGAGGAACCACCACCATGAACCTCGTTACCGCCTTCCTCGCCGGCCTGCTGTTCGGCGGGGGCCTGATCCTGTCCGGCATGAGCAACCCCGCCAAGGTGCTCGCCTTCCTTGACGTGACGGGGGCCTGGGACCCGTCGCTGCTGTTCGTGATGCTAGGCGCGATCCTCGTCGCCGCCCTCGCCTTCCGCTTCGCCCGCACGCGCGTGCGGCCGCTGTTCGGTAGCCGCATCCACGTGCCGGGCGCGGGCCGCATCGATGCGCCGCTCGTCCTGGGCAGCGTCACGTTCGGCGTCGGCTGGGGCCTCGTCGGCTACTGCCCGGGGCCGGCACTGACGGCGCTGGCCGTCGGCGGACGCTCCACGCTGCTGTTCGTTGCGGCCATGGTGGCCGGCATGGCAATATTCGAAGTGGCCGAGCGTATCCGCGCCGGCAACGAGGCCAATCGTGGCGGTACCCGCGCCGCGGCCGGCCCTTCGGGAGACTGAATGCACAACAATCCGATCCAGCTGTTCGACGCCGTGTCGTCGACATTTACCTACATCCTGGCCGCGCCGGGCAGCGCCGCAGCCATCATCATCGACCCCGTCGACCAGCACGTCGAGCGCGACCTCGCCCACCTGAAGCGCCTGGGCCTGCGCCTCGAATACATCCTCGAGACGCACGCGCACGCCGACCACGTGACGTCTGCCGGCCGCCTGCGCCAGTTGACGGGCGCCCGCGCCGCCGTGCCGAGCGGCTGCGGCATCCCGCCGGCCGAAGTGCAGTTGCAGGACGGCGACGTCATCCGCTTCGGCGCCGACGAGACGATTGCCGTCATCCACACGCCCGGCCACACGGCGGGCAGCATGTGCTACGTCTGGCGCGGCAACGTGTTCACGGGCGATACCCTCCTGATCGACGGCTGCGGCCGCACCGACTTCCAGGGCGGCAGCGCGGCGGCGCTGTACGACAGCATCACGCACAAGCTGTTCGCGCTGCCGGAGGCGACCCGCGTCTGGCCGGGGCACGACTACAAGGGCCAGTCCGTGTCGACCATCGGCTGGGAGAAGGCCCATAACGCGCGCGTCGCGGGCCGGTCGCGGGACGATTTCATCACGCTGATGAACGGGTTGAATTTGCCGCAGCCGAAGCTGATCGACATCGCCGTGCCGGCGAATCGCAACCTCGGACTGCCGCACAGCGTCTGATCAGATGCCGGGGCCGCCGCCGAACCCACCCGGCGGCGGTCCACCATGGAATCCTTCGCCGTCCGGTCCTTCGCGCCGTTCGCGGCCAGCCGCACCCTGCACGCCGCCGAAGCGCCACGACAGGCCCACGTACACGATGCGCCCGTCGAAGCGGCGGATGGACGTCTCCTTCAGCGTGGCCGTGCTGGTGATCGTTTCCATCTTCTGCGAGCTGAAGACGTCCGTCACGTTCATCACGAGCGACAGCGTGCGCGAGAGACTGCGGCGCCAGCTGACATTCGCGCTCGACACGGGCTGGTTGTAGCCCGACCCCGCCAGCGTCTTGCCGCGCGCGTTCAGCTGCAGCTGCAACTGGTCGTCCGGCGTCGCCTGCCAGTTGATGCGTCCCCGTACGCTCAGCGACGTGGCGTTGCGCGTCGTCTCCGCGCCGTTCAGGTCGACCTGCTGCTGTTCCAGGTACGCGAGGTTGCCGCTCGTGTTGATGGTGACGTTGGGCGTCACCTTGCCGGACAGCGTGAATTCCAGGCCGCCCGAGCGGTTGCTGCCGCCGTTTTCCAGCGTCGTCAGGATCACGGTGTCGCCGATAGCGGCCTGGCGGCTGCGGATCGTGTCGCGGTCCGTGCGGTAGTACGCGCGCACGGCGGCATCGAGCTTGCCCGCCTTCGTCTCGTAGCCGATCTCCAACGAATCCGTCAGCACGGGTTTCAGGTGTGGATTGCCGGCCGACTCGTTCAACTCGTCCTTGTAGACGATGAACGGGTTCAGGTCGGCCGCGCTGGGCCGGCGGATGCGGCGGGCGTACGCGAAGCGCAGGTTCGTCGTGTCATTCAGCTTATAGGTCGCGAACGCGCTTGGGATCCAGTTCAGGTACGTGTTCGATGCGGACGTCCCCGTCGTGACCTGGTCGAGGTCCATGTGCGTGTACTCCGCGCGCAGGCCGACCAGCGCGCCCCAGCGCGGATCGACCTGCCACTGGTACGACGAATACAGCGCGGCGTCGCGTTCGTCGACGGAGAAGGCGTTCGTCAGGCGGGCGTCCGGGACGGCCGCGCCATCGTAGTAGCGGTTGTCGAAGTCGCTCCTGTTGTCGAACAGCCGGTAGCCCATCTTGAACGTCGCGCCGCTGTCCAGCGGGCGTTCGTAGTCGCCCGAGTAGTCCGCGATGCGGCTCCTGTTCGCGACGTTCTGCAGGCTGCCGGCATCCGCCGGATCCACCGGCGTGACGATGTACGTGTTTGCGTAGCGCGTGACGTTGCCGTTGTCGCTCGTGGACACACGCAGGTCCATCCTGAACGATTCGCCGGGCTGTTCTCCCTTGTGGTCCCAGCGCGCGCCCCACATCGTGTTCGAGTTGTCGCCCGTGCGTTGCGTCGTCCGCGTGTAGTCGCTGGCCGGGTTGCCGTCCCCGTCGAACACGCGGTAGTGGTCGAGGCCGGACTGGTCGTTCGTGCGCTTCATGGCGCCGACGCTCGCCTCGATCGAGTCCACGTCCGTCAGGTTGTACGTCAGCTGGCCGCGCAGGCCGGCGCTGTCGTTCAGGCCGCTGCTGGCGGACACCTGGCTGCTGCGCTGGTCCGCGCCCGTGACGGGATCGACGCGGTCGCGCTCCGTGTCGCCCGCCGAATTGCGGCCGTCGTGGCGCACGTTGACGCCGCCCTGGACGCCCCAGCGGCCCGTGTTCCAGGCGCCGTTGACGGCGGAGTTGTAGCGGCCGGCCGCGCCGGCGTTCGTGTTGACGACGCCGAAGCCGCCCGGCTTGCGGTTGCGCTTCATGACGAGGTTCAGGATCGGCCCGCCGCCACCCTCGTTGCCGAATTCCGCCCCGGGATTGTTGATGACCTCGACGGAATCGATGTCCTCGGCCGGCATGGCCTGCAGCGCCGGCCCCTTGTTGTCGCCCTGGAGCATGGCGGACGGCTTGCCATCGACGAGGATCTGCACGTTCGCGTTGCCGCGCAGGGAGACGGTGCCGTCCGGATCGACGGAGACGGATGGCACGTTGTTGAGTGCATCGGCCGCGCTGCCGTTGCTGGCATTGACGTCGTTCTTGACGTCGTAGACCTGGCGGTCGATGCGGTTCTGTTGACGTTCGCCAACGACGTTGACCTGGTTGATGTTCGCGGCTGCCTTGGGTGCGGCCTCCTGGGCGAGTGCGGGCTGCAATGACGCCAGTGCCACGCCGACGAGCGCGACACTGCGTTTGAACGTGAAGTGGACCATGTATCTGCTGTGCAAAAAAGTTGGCAGATGTTACAGGTCCGATCGTGTTAAAAGATGGGCGTTCCGTGTAAAGAAAAGTAAAACCAGGCGACCTAACCGTTGCGCTGCCGGTGGAGCCGGAATGCGTCGCGAATATTCCTGACCAGTTCACCATCGTCCCACGGTTTGGTCATGAACTTGAAGAGTTCTCCCTGGTTGACGCTGTCCGTCACCGCCGTGAGATCGGTAAATCCCGACAGGATGATGCGTATCGTTTCCGGATAAAGCTCCCTGACGATGCGCATGAACTGGGTTCCCGACATGTTGGGCATGCGCTGGTCGGAAATGATGACCTGTACCTTGTTCAAGGCAAGCAGGTTGAGACCTTCCTGCCCGCCGCTCGCCGTCAACACGCGGTAGCCCTCGCGCCGCAGCAATCGCCTCAGCGTCGACAGGTTGCTGGGTTCGTCATCGACGATCAGGAGCGTATCTTCATCGACCTGTTGTCCGAGCGTCAGCAGCGTTTTTTCGACGAGCATGGCCTCGAATTGCGCGGCCGGCACCGCCTCGCTGAAATAAAAGCCCTGCAGTTCGTCGCAACGGCGCCGGCGCAGGAATTGCAGTTGCCCTTCCGTTTCGACTCCTTCCGCGACCACGCGTAAATGCAGGCTATGGGCCATCGCAATGACGGCGGTCGCAATCGCCGCATTCCCGGCATTGGCATTGACGTCGCGAATGAACGCCCGATCGATCTTGACCGCATCGAACGGGAAACGCTGCAGGTGGGCGAGCGAAGAATGCCCGGTGCCGAAATCGTCCAGGGACAACTGGATGCCCAGCGCCTTCAGGGCCTGGAGATTCGCTGCGGCCAGCTCCACGTCGTTCATCACCATCGATTCCGTCAGCTCGAATTCGATATGGTGGGCCGGCAGCCGGTGCCTGGAAAGCGCTTCCGTAACGTTCTGTACGAATTTTCCGTTCCTGAGCTGCGCCGCCGACAGGTTGACCGCGACCGGCACGATGTCGACCTGCCGTTGCAGCCACTGCGCCTGCTGGTCGCAGACGGTATCGAGGACCCAGTCGCTGATCGGCTCGATCAGTCCAACCTCTTCGGCGAGTGGAATGAAGGTGCCGGGAAATACCAGTCCGCGCCGTGGATGCCGCCAGCGAATCAGCGCTTCGGCGCTGACGATGCGTCCGTTCACGAGGTCGACCCGCGGCTGGTAGTACACGACGAATTCCCGCGCGTCGAGCGCGTGCAGCAGCTCCGATTCCAGTGCGAGCCTGGCGGCATGAGAGGCATTCATCGCCGCCGAGTAATACAGATAAGGCTCGCCCAGGCGCTTGGCACTCTGCAGCGCCGCTTCCGCATGCTTGAGCAGCCTTTCAGCGTCGCTTCCATCGCGGGGAAACAGTGCCAGTCCGGCCCGCGCCTGAACACGTGCTTCGTGCTGGTCCAGCCGGAAGTGCTGGTTGATCGTCGCCAGGACCGACTCATTCACGATATGTTCCAGGTCGGCGTCCTGCGCCAATTCGGCGATGGCGATCGCAAATGTGGCGCCACCGGTCCTGGCGAGGCTGGCACCGCCCGGAAGCGCGTCGTCGAGCCGCTGTGCGACCTGCTTGAGCAGGGCGTCGCCCATGTGGCGTCCGAGCGCATCGTTCAACTGCGTGAATCGATCGATATTCACCAGGATCACGCCGACATGGTGTCCGGCCTGCGCCGAGTGAATGAACTGTGCAAGCCTGTCCTCGAACAGCCTGGCGTTCGCCAGTCCGGTCAACACGTCGTAATACGCCAGGTAGCTGAGCCGCTCCTTGTTGTCGATAAACTGCAATGCAAAGTTGAGGTCGCCGACCAGGTCATCGAGGAGCTTGAGTTCCTCCGCATCGAAGAAGCCGGCGGCATCGGCAATGAACACCATCACGGCGTCGACGCGGCCGGCCGGCGCCAGCGGCAGCGCGGCAACGGCACGGTGCCCTTCCTCGAGCATTTCCCTTGCCAGCGGCGCCAGTCCGGGATCCGTCGCGACGTCATTGCAAATCACCGCCCGCGCTTCGCGCGCCGCCACGCAAGCCGGCCTTGCGCTATCGACACTGTCGGCACATAAGGTCAGGCGCACCCGGTCGACGTTGCGCCGTTCGCCGCCGCACCATGCCACGACCCGCCCGTCGAGCGCATCGGGCTCGAACACGCCGATCCATGCCATCTTGAACGCGCCGACGTGCACGGCAATCCGGCAGACCTCGTCGAACAGCGCGTCACGCGAGTGAATCCGGGCAATCGCCGCATTGACGCCACTCGACACGGCGTAGATCCGGCTGAGGCGCATGATCTTGTCCTGCGCGAGCAGGCGTTCGGTGACGTCGTGGGCCAGGACGAACCTGCACGCGCGTTCTTCGAACCACAGGGGATGCGACGTTATTTCCACATGAATGACGGAGCCGTCCTTCCTCACATGACGCCAGATTCCGGATTTCTCGATACTGGGGACCTGCGGCTGCCGCAGGTTGTCGTCCAGCCGCTCGAGATCTTCCGGCAAACGGATATCGTGGAGCGTCATGGCCAGGAATTCCGCTTCCGAATAACCGTAATGGACGATCGCCGCGGCGTTGACCGCCATGAAGCGGAACGTGTCGAGGTCATACACCCACATCGGTACTGGATGCGCATGAAACAGCGCGGAAAATCCGGCGTCTGATGGTTGAATCATGACTTTCCTGGCCAGCGGTTTGCAAAATATCCGGGATGAATCCGCTTCAAGATTGCTCGAACCGCCGGGTTTTTGCAAGTCCGTTTAATTACGACAAAATGCCGCCTCGATATCCGTGTATGAGTTCGCGATCGCGTGGTCACATCTGCCGCCGTTTGCTTTAAAATCCTTGTCTTTTAGCAAGCGGACACCATGGCTTCCGACACCCAACTCCACCGCGGCCTCAAGAGCCGGCACATCCAGCTGATGGCCCTCGGCGGCGCCATCGGCACCGGCCTGTTCCTCGGCGTCGCGGAAACGGTCAAGCTCGCGGGCCCGTCCGTGCTGCTCGGCTACGCGATCGCGGGCCTCGTCGCCTTTTTGATCATGCGCCAGCTGTCCGAGATGATGGTCGACGAGCCGGTCGCCGGCTCGTTCGGCCACTTCGCCGACAAGTACTGCGGCCGCTTCGCCGGCTTCGTCTCGGGCTGGAACTACTGGGTGCTGTACGTGCTCGTCAGCATGGCCGAGCTGTCCGCCGTCGGCATCTACGTGCAGTACTGGTTTCCCGACGTGCCGACGTGGGTATCGGCGCTGGGCTGCTTCGTGCTCGCGAACGGCATCAGCCTGATCAACGTGCGCGCGTTCGGCGAGAGCGAGTTCTGGTTTTCCGTCATCAAGGTCGCGGCCATCATCGCGATGATCGTCTACGGCGTGTTCCTGCTCGCGGGCGGCGGGGCCGGACCGCAGGCGGGCGTCAGCAACCTGTGGACGCATGGCGGCTTCTTCGCCCACGGCATCCAGGGCCTCGTGATGTCGATGGCGATCATCATGTTCTCGTTCGGCGGCCTGGAAGTCATCGGCATCACGGCGGCGGAGGCGGCCGATCCGTCCCGCTCGATCCCCCGCGCGACGAACCAGACGCTGTGGCGCATCCTCGTGTTCTACGTCGGCGCCCTCGCCGTCCTGTTGTCGCTGTACCCGTGGGACCAGATCGTTCCGGGCGCCAGCCCGTTCGTGCTGATCTTCAAGGCGCTGGACGCCGGCGTCGTCGCGCACGTGCTGAACGTGGTCGTGCTGACGGCGGCGCTGTCCGTCTACAACAGCTGCGTGTACTCGAACAGCCGCATGCTGTACGGCCTCGCCGTGCAGGGCCATGCGCCGCGCGCGCTGCTGCGCGTGAACGAACGGGGCGTACCGCTGGCGTCGCTGGCCGTGTCGGCCGTCGCCACCGCGCTGTGCGTGGGCGTCAACTACGCCGTGCCGGGCAAGGCGCTGGGCCTGCTGATGGGGCTCGCCGTCGCCGGCATGCTGATCAACTGGGCGATGATCAGCTGGTCGCACCTGCGCTTCCGCGCCGCCAAACAGGCCGCGGGCGAACGCACGGCGTTCCCGAGCCCGCTCTACCCGCTCACGAACTGGGCGTGCCTGCTGTACCTGGCGGGGATCGTCGCGATCATGTACGCCACGCCCGAACTGCGCGTGTCCGTGTGGATGATCCCGGCCTGGCTCGTCGCGCTGGGCGCCGGCTACCGTATCGCCGAGGGCCGGCGCGCACGCGTCGCGCGCGCCGCTTCCTGATGCCTGCCGCGGCGCCGGTCTCGAAGAACAGGTGGGATAAGTGTGGTCGTGGACCAATGATACACTCGTCGTTCACGAACTCCGAACACTTGCGAGCCGAGCATGGAACAACAGGAATTCCTCGATACCCTGAAAGCGGAAGGCTATGCGGACCCGGTCCTCGTCGAGCGCGCGCCGAACGGCACGCTGGCCGACCACGCGCACCCGTTCGAAGCGAAGGCGCTGGTCCTCAAAGGCGAGATCCGCCTGCACGCCGGCGGCGAGATCAAGATCTACCGTGCCGGCGACGTGTTCCACCTGCGGCGCGACGAACCGCACCGCGAGACCTACGGGCCCGAGGGCGTGGCCTACCTGTCCGGCCGGCGTTGATTCAGCTGCACGCCTCGGCCAGCACGAGTGCCGGCTGGTTGCCGGGCGCGCGGAACACGATGGCGAAGCAGTCGAACCAGTCCTGCGGGTCGGGGCAGCCGTCGGCCAGCATGGCGCGGTACGCGTCTTCGGCGCGATAGGCATACGCGACGACGACTTCGCCGGCCGCACTGGCGAACCAGGCCTCGTCGTCCGCGCGCGGCCGTACGCCGTCGCCATTGCGGCCGTGCCAGCCGTGCTGCGCGGGGTCGAACAGGAGTACTTCACGCCCGCACACGGGGCAGGCGGCGTGCACGGGCGCGACGGGCGCCGCGACCGTCTTGCGGCCGAACAGCCCGCGCCGCTCGCGCCGTCGCGCCGTGCGCAATTTCAGTTCCCAGCTGCCGCAGGGGCAGCCGAGCCGGCGCGCGAGGACGTCCGGCCCGTGCGGCACCCCGCGCACGGCGGGTGCCGTGACGTTGGCCAGCATGAACGGCGCCAGGTTGGCCGGGATACGGGCACCGAGCAGGGCGATGAGGTCGGACACGGTCCGGATCCGTAATCAGATAATCAAAAATACTTTGACAGATAGTACACGCCGGAGTCCGGAAACACGGTCGCCACACGCTTGCCGGCGAGGCGCGGCAGCAGGAGCGCGATGCCGGCCGTGACGCAGCCGCTGGAACCGCCCGCCAGGATGCCCTCTTCCGCCGCCAGCCGGCGGCACCAGTCGAGCGCGTCGTCGTCGGCCACCTGCACGACGTCGTCGACGACGGCGGGGTCGAAACTGCCCGACGGCTGGCGTTTGCCCACGCCTTCGACGGCGCTGGCGAACGGTCCGTCGGCGGGCGTGTCCGTGACGAGCTTGCGGTAGGCGGAATTGCGGGGCTCCACGCCGATCACGACGACGTCTGGCTTCTGCTCCTTGAGGTAGCGGCCGATGCCGGAAATCGTGCCGCCCGACCCGATGCCGCACACGAACACGTCGACCTCGCCCGCGAGCTGGCGCCACAGTTCCGGCCCCGTGTCGCGGTAATGGGCTTCGCGGTTCAGCGCGGAGCGGTACTGGTCGAGGTAGTGCACCTTGTCGCCCTGCGCCAGGCGCTCGGCCACGGCGTGATAGCCGGCGGCGGGGTCGCTGCCGTCGTCGGGCGCGCACAGGTGCACCTCGGCCCCGTAGGCGCGGATGCGCTTGATTTTTTCAATGCTCGTGGCCTGCGGCACCGTTACGTCGCATTGCAGGCCCAGCACGGCGCTGGCCATCGCGAGCGCGGCGCCCGTGTTGCCGGACGAGCTCTCGACGACGCGGGCCGTATCCGCCGGCAGGCTCTTGAGCATGTGCCGGACCATGCGGTCCTTGATGCTGCCGCCCGGGTTCATGTATTCCAGCTTCGCGACCACATCGCTGCCAGGAAACAGACGCTCCAGCCTGACGACGGGGGTATTGCCGATCGCGTCCATCACGGAAGATTTGACTTGGGATTTCACGCCGCTCCTTTCACTGAAATTGCCGCCGAGAAAGGCTATCACAACAATCGATCGCGCGGCGTCGGATTCGAACGCGCGACGCCGCGCCTACCTTAACCGGGTACGCCCTGTTCCCGCAAGACATTTGGTTTGCCGGTGTCGCCTAACGGATTCATCCATGCAAACGATGTATCCCTGTGACAATTCGTGTATTTATACGGCATGCGCCTTTGTTAAGCTCGTCGTCATTGAAAACGATTACAAAGGATGTCCGGATGCCCTTCCCGTTTCGCGCCACGGTGCTCGCCGCCGCCGCGGCTACCCTGCTGGCTACCATGCTGCCCGCCGCAGCCGCCGTCGACCTGAATGCCCGCATCCCCGTGGGGCCCCAGGTCAAGGTCGGCAAACTGGCGAACGGCCTGACCTACTACATCCAGAAGAACGGCAAGCCCGAGCACCGGGTCGAACTGCGGCTCGTGGTGAAGGCGGGCTCCGTGCTCGAGGACGATGACCAGCAGGGCCTGGCGCACATGGTCGAGCACCTCGCGTTCAACGGCTCCACGCACTTCAAGAAGCAGGAACTGGTGTCGTACCTGCAATCGATCGGCGTGAAGTTCGGCGCCGACCTGAATGCTTATACGGGCCTGGACGAGACGGTCTACATGCTGCCCGTGCCGACCGACCGCAAGGAGAACGTGGAGACGGCATTCACGGTGCTGGAAGACTGGGCGCACGGCGTCACGCTGAATGCGGACGACATCGACAAGGAGCGCGCGATCGTGCTCGAGGAAGCGCGCCTGCACAAGGGCGCGCAGGAACGCCTGCGCAAGGCGCTGGCGCCGAAGCTGTACAACGGTTCGCGCTATGCGCAGCGCGAGCCGATCGGCAAGGAGGACGTGATCCGCACCGCGCAGCCGGAAGCGCTGCGCCGCTTCTACCGCGACTGGTACCGTCCCGACCTGATGGCGGTGATCGTCGTCGGCGACATCGAGCCGGCCGACGCGGAGCGCCTGATCAAGGCGCATTTCGCCGGGCTGGCCAATCCGCCGCAGCCGCGCCCCCGGACGTACGCCGACATCGAGGCACGGACCCGGACGGAAGCGTTCGTGTTCGCCGACGAGGAAATCCCCCACAGTGCCGTCGAGCTGAACTACCCTGTCCGGCTCGAGCCGAACCTCGGGACGTACGGGAGCTACCGCGCCAAGGTCGTGGAGAACCTCGCGACCATGCTGCTGAACGTGCGGCTGGGCGAGCTGACACAGCAGGCGAATCCGCCTTTCCTCGGCGCGGGCGGGCACACCGTCCCGGTAACAGCGAACCACAAGGCGTTCTCCATCGGCGCCGCCCTTGGGGCGGGCGGCGTGGCCCCGGCCGTCGCGGCCGTCGAGCAGGAGCTGCAACGGGTTCGCCAGTTCGGATTCAGCGAAGCGGAACTGGAGCGTGCCCGCAAGATGGCACTGCATGCGATGGAAGGCGGCCTCAAGCAACGGGACACAACGGATTCCGGCATGTACGTTGCCGAATACCAGCGCAATTTCCTCGCCGGTGAAAGCATCCCGGGCATCGAGGCCGAGTTCCGCCTGGTGCAGGAACTGCTTCCGGGGATCACGGTGGCCGATCTCAATGCCGCCGTCCGCAAGGCGTTCCCCGCGGACGCCGGCAAACTCGTCGTGTTCGCCGGGAATACCAAGGCCGGCCCCGCGCCCACGACGGAACAATTGCTTGCCGCCGACGCGGCCGCCGCGCACGCCACGGTCACCGACCGTGCCGAGAAGAAGGTCGCGCAACGCCTGATGGACCGTCCCGCCAAGCCCGGCCGCATCGTGTCCGAAACGCGCGACGAGACGCTCGGCCTGACCCGGCTGGCCTTGTCGAACGGCGTGCAGGTCGTCCTCAAGCCGACCGCCTTCCACAAGGACGAGGTCCTGCTGGGCGCGGTGCGCTACGGCGGCCAGACGCTGGTCGACGAGAAGGACCTGCCGAACGCCCGCGCCGCCGCGGGGTTGGCCATGTCGATGGGCATCAAGGATTTCGCGCCCATGGACCTCGTGAAGATGCTCGCGGGCCGGCGTGCGGCGGTAACGCTCGGAATGTCCGACTACACGGACGAGATCGGCGGCCAATCGGCGAGCGGTGCGGAAGACCTGGAGACGATGTTCCAGATGCTGTGGCTGCGTTTCGACGGCGTGCGGCGCGACGAATCCCTGTACAAGGCGTACATGGGCGCGCTCGGCGAAATGGTGCGCAACCGCGCTGCCGCCCCCGAGCAGCGCTTCGCCGAAGCGGTCACCGACACGCTCTATGGCCGCCATCCGTACGAAGCGCGCATGCCTACGCAGGAAGACCTCGGCAGGATCGACCTCGACCGCAGCCTCGCCGTGTACCGCCAGCGCTTCGCCAGCGCGAAGGGCATGACGTTCGTCCTCGTCGGTGACTTCGACCCGGCCGCCATCAAACCGCTCGTGACCGCCTACCTCGGCACGTTGCCGACGCCCGACCTGCCGCTCGCCTACCGCGACGTCGGACTGCGTATTGCGAAGGGCGTCGTCAAGAAGGAAGTCCATGCGGGAACGGAGCCCAAGAGCGTCGTGTCGCTGACGTTCGCCGGTCCGACGGCATGGTCGCCGGCCGAGGCGCTGCGCATGAGCGCACTCATCGAGGTGATGAACCTGCGCGTGACCGCGGTGCTGCGCGAGAAACTCGGCCTGATCTACTCGGGCCAGCTGGCCGGCGCGGTGCACCGTATCCCGTACCAGCACTACGAGATCAGCACGCAGCTGCCGACCGGCCCCGAGAAGGTCGACCAGCTCGTCGCGGCCCTGTTCGCCGAGATCGACAGCGTCAAGGCCAACGGCCCGACGCAGGCGGAACTCGACAAGGTCAAGGCCAACTGGCGGGTGGGCTACGAGCGTTCGCTGCACGAGAACGGGTACTGGCTGCAGAACGTGAAGCTGTCCATGCTCGAGGGTACGCCGCTCTCGCGCCTGTTGACGGTCAGGGATGAGGCTGACGCACTGACGGTCGCCGACGTGCGCACGGCCGCGCAGCGCTACTTCGACAAGGACAATTATGTCCAGGTCGTGCTGCTGCCCGAAGCCGGCGAGAAGACGGCCCGCGCCTCGTCAGCCCCATGAGACCGGATCGCGCTCGTCGTCGAACCGGATGACGAGCGCACTGGCCGGCGTGTCGGGAAACTGGGTGACGGCGCCGGCGTAGTCGCTGCCGGCGATCGCGACGCCCGCCCGGCACGCGCAGATCTCGCGCACGATGTGCCCGACGTCGTGGACGGGCCCCAGCTGCAGCAGCTCGTGGTCGCGCCAGCGGTCCGTTCGTACCCGCTGGCCGGACGCGGCATGGACGTCCGCATGCCAGAAACAGGCCGAGCCGTAGTGCGTCAGGCCCTGCGGCTGCTGCGTGAACGGGTGCTCCAGATAAAACATTTCCCAGACAGCGAAATGGGCCAGCCACGCGGACTGGCGGTCCAGCTGGCTGTCGAAATGGGATTGTCCGAGCGCTGCCTGGACGGCATCCCAGCTGTCCGTGTGCGTGGACAGGCGCGGCCATTTCGCCTCGAAGATGCCGACCTTGAATTCGCTGCGGTTCGCAAAGATGATGCAGGCGTCGGCCCCGGCCTTTCTCTCGACACCTGGCTTCAGCAGAAGCGATTGCGCCTGCAGGCCGGGTTCGCCCGCACCGTTGACCTGGCGCCGGATCGTGCCCGTCAAATTCGACGTGTAGTCATTTTCCGAGCAGACGTAACCGTGTTGCAGCTCCGTCCTGATCTGGCGATCGGCGGACTGGATCGCGTGGCAGACGATGTCGGTGATATTGACTGGAAACAGCACGCCGGCCTCCGCGGGACGTCGAAACACCCACTATGCCATCCGCATGCAACAGGCAACAGCATCCACGTCAAACCTGCTTTAAGATGCATTTTATATGCAGATTTGCTAGAATCACCCCATGCCTTCTCCCGCCATCACCGAATCGTCGATCATCCGTCTCGTCGACACGTTCTATGCGCGCGTGCGCGACGATGCCGTGCTGTCCCCCGTGTTCGAAGCGAAGCTCGCCGGACGGTGGCACGAGCACATGCCGCGCATGTACGCCTTCTGGACCAAGGTCCTGCTCGGCACGGGCGAATTCCAGGGCAATGTCTTCGGCAAGCACATGGCCCTCCCGGGCATCGAGACGGAGCACTTCGTCCGCTGGCTCACCCTGTTCCGGCTGACGGCCATCGACGTGTTCGGCATCGACGGCGCGACGGCGGCCATGGAAGTGGCCCAGCGCATCGCGTCCAGCCTGCAACTGGGGTTCTTCGGCGATATCCGGGTGTGAGACGGCCTTTCAGGCGCGGCGTGACGCGTCACGCTGCTCGGCCACCGCGGCCAGCAACGCCTGCTTCAGCTGCAGGTCCGTGAACGGTTTCGTCAGCACGCGCGCCGTCACGTCGGACGCGCCCGCGACCAGGCTGCCGTAGCCCGACGCGAACACGATCGCGACGCCCGGATGGCGTTCCACGATGCGCCGGGCCAGCGTGAGGCCATCCAGGTCGGGCAGGCTGTAGTCGACGACGGCCGCGTGATAGCGGTCGCGCGCCAGCATGGTCAGGGCATCCTGCGCCGTGGCCGCCTCGTCGGCCTGGAAGCCGGCCGCCAGCAGGATGTCGCGGTACAGTTCCCGGGCCTGCGCATCGTCCTCGACCAGCAGCACGCGCAGGCCGGCGGACGCCGCCTGGCGCGGCGCCGGGGCGACCGGTGCCGGCTCGGGGAGGGTCTCCTGCGCCCCCAGCAACTGGCGCACCTTGCCCGCCAGTTTCTCGCGCCGGTACGGCTTGGACAGCAATTCCACGCCCGGGTCGAGGCGGCCGCCGTGGATGATCGCGTTCTGCGTGTAGCCGGACGTGTAGAGCACCTTCATGTCCGGCAGCAGAGCGCGCGCCTGGCGCACCATCTCCGTGCTTTTCAGCTTGCCCGGCATGACGACGTCCGTGAACAGCAGGTCGCAGCGCACCCCCGCCTTCAGCACCGCGAGCGCCATCTCGGCGTTGTCCGCGCGCAGGACCTGGTAGCCCAGTTCGGACAGCATGCCGACGACGGTCGCCTGGACGTTCGGATCGTCCTCGACGACGAGGATCGTCTCGGTGCCGCCGCGCACCTCGTTCGCGATCGGCTCGGGCAGCGTCTGCTCCGCTTCCAGCGCGCGCGGGAAATACGCCTTGATCGTGGTGCCGTGGCCCACCTCGCTGTAGATGCGGAAGTGGCCGCCGCTCTGCTTGACGAAGCCGAACGCCATCGACAGGCCGAGGCCCGTCCCCTGCCCTTCGCCCTTGGTCGTGAAGAACGGCTCGATGGCGCGCTCGCGCACCTCTTGTGTCATGCCGGTGCCCGTGTCGGAGATCGCCAGCAGCACGTACTGCCCCGGCGGCACTTCGTGGGCTGCGCTGACATAGGTGTCGTCGAGCATCGTGTTGGACAGTTCGACCGTCAGCTTGCCGCCGCCCGGCATCGCGTCGCGCGCATTGATGGCCAGGTTCAGCACGACGTTTTCCAGCTGGTGCGGGTCGAGCGTCGTGTTCCACAGCGACGCCGAGACGACGGTCTCGACCTCCACGTGTTCGCCGACGGCGCGGCGCACGAGGTCTTCCATGTTGCGCACGACGCGGCCCGGGTTCAGCACGCAGGGCTGCAGCGGCTGGCGGCGCGCGAACGCGAGCAATTGCGACGACAGCTTGGCGCCACGGTCGACGGCGGCCAGCGCCATCTGCACATGCCGCTGCGCGGCGGGCAGCCCCGCCACCGTCCCGCCCAGCAGCTGCAGGCTGCCGCCGATCACCTGCAGGATGTTGTTGAAATCGTGGGCGACGCCGCCCGTCAGCTTGCCGACCGCTTCCAGCCGCTGCGCATGCTGCAGGGCCTGGCGCGCCTCTTCCAGCTGGACGCGCTGGGTGACGTCGCGCGTGATCTTGGCGAAGCCGACGAGGCGGCCGTCCGCGTCGCGGATCGCGTCCACGACGACGTCGGCGCGGAAGCGCGAGCCGTCCTTGCGCACGCGCACGCCCTCGCCGTGGAAGCGGCCCTGTTCGCGCGCAGTTGCCAGCACGCGGTCCGGCAGGCCGTTGTTGCGGTCTTCTTCCGTGTAGAAGCGGCTGAAATGGGTGCCGACGACCTCGTCCGCCGTGTACCCCTTGATGTTGCGGGCACCCGCATTCCACGTCGTCACGAGGCCTTCCGGCGACAGCATGTAGATGGCGTAGTCGATCACGCTGTCGACCAGCAGGCGGAACTGTTCCTCGCTGCGGCGCAGGGCTTCGCGCGCCAGCTTCTTGTCGCTGATGTCACGCGTGATCTTGGCAAAGCCGAGCAACTGCCCGTCGTCGTCGAGGATCGGGTCGATGACGACGGACGCCCAGAAATGGCTCCCGTCCTTGCGCACGCGCCAGCCTTCCGCTTCGAACCTTCCTTTTTCCAGCGCCGTGGCGAGCGCCCGTTCCGGCAGGCCGGCGGCGCGGTCGGCCGGCGTGTAGAAGCGCGAAAAATGCTGGCCCAGGATCTCCGCTTCCGTGTACCCCTTGAAACGCCGCGCGCCGGCATTCCAGCTGGCGACGGTGCCGTCGGGATTCAGCATGTAGATCGCGTAGTCGGCGACCCGCTCGATCAACAATTGCATGCGGCGCTGCGTCGTGAAGTCGGATGTCATGGTGGCGAAGGTCGGATGTTCATGATTTCAGTATAACATTGTGGAAATCTTCATGCACTAGATGAAACGTTTATGGCCGAGTTGGCAACGTTGCGTGCCGCTTCACGCTTTCCGATACAATGCGAACGACAACTGTGGGAGAACGCCATGTCGGGATTCAGCATCAACATCGAAGAAAAAACGCTCGCCGGGAACAACTTCCGGGAAGTCCTCTACACGACCCAGCGCAGCCAGCTGGTCATCATGACGCTGCAGCCCGGCGAAGAAATCGGCCTCGAAAAACACGAGGGCCACGACCAGTTCATCCGCGTCGAGGCCGGCCAGGGCGTCGCGATCCTGGACGGCGAACAGCACAGGCTCGAGGACGGCGTCGCCGTCGTCATCCCGGCCGGGACCGAGCACAACGTCGTCAACACCTCGAGCACCGAACCGATGCGCCTGTACACGCTGTACACCCCGCCCGAACATCCGGACGGCATCGTCCACGCCACCAAGGCCGAGGCGGACGAGTACGAACAACAGCACGGCCACTGATTCCGCGGCGGCCTACCCTTTGCACGCCAGGCCGTAGCGCGTCATCATACAGGCGCGCTCGATACACTGGCGCGCGTCGTAGCCGTGGGCCCGGCACTGCATCAGCGTTTCTTCGCGGCGCCGGCGCGGCGACGGGGCGGCGACGACGGGGGGCGCCTCTTTCGCCGTCGCGCGGCGCGCCTTCGCGGTGGTCCTTTTCTTTGCCGTGCGCCGTGGCGGCGTGACGTCGACCGGGGCTGCCTTGTCCTCGATGACAGGCGCGGCCGGCTCCTCGGGCACCGGCTTCACGAGGTCCGGCGTGGCGACGGGCTGCACGGGCGGGCGCGCAACGAAAGTGGCAGCAGCCGGCGGCTGCCCGGCGGGCGACGTGTTCGCCACGACGACGAGCGCATCCTCGACCCGGTTTTCCTCGTACAGCCACAAGCCCCCCGCCGCCAGGCCGGCCAGCAGGCCGCCCGCGATGCTCCACGTGACGAGGCGGCGTTTCCACATGCTCGTCCAGGCCGGCGTCTCGCGCGCCACCGCTTCCTCGCGCAGGCGCGCGGCGAGCCATTCGGCTTCGATTTCGGGCTCCACGGGACGCGGGATCGTGCCGGACCCGGCGCGCGGCGGCGGCACGTGATCGGCGGCCGGCGGCGGCTCCGGAGGGCGTGGCGGCTCCGGGCGCGGGCGGGCCTCGGCGCCGGGTAACGTGGGCTCCTCGACGGGCGGCGGCGCTGTTGGCCGCGCCGTCCGTGCCGCCGCGATGCGGTCGGCCAGGGCTTCGATCGCGACGCCCTTGCCGCGCGCCGAGACTTCCGGGGCGCGTTGCATCGGTCCGGGATCGGCCTTCTGGATGGCCGCGCCGGCTTCGGCCCGCTGCGAACCGGGGCCGTGCCAGACGGCCGGCCGCCGTGGTGGCGCAGCCGGAGGCGGCGGTGGAGGCGCCGGCTGTGCCGAGCCGCTCTCCTGGAGGTCTTGCAACAGTTGGGTCTTCATGGTGCAGTGCGCAATTCCGGATTCCCGGAGGAGCAGTGTACCGAATTCAACCCAAGGGCGGAGCGCGCCTGCGCTACAGGGTCACGACCACCTGCAACGCCTCGGACCGCACGGCAGGCAGCCGGACGTCGAGCACGCGCCGTTTCGCATCCCAGCGGACCGCGACGGCCTTGCCGCCCACCCGCACGGCACGGGGTTTCGCCGCCACGTTATGCACCTTCAGGTCGAACGTGCGCGCGCTCGGCGTGGCGGCGGCGCCCGGCTCCGGTGCCACCGTCAGGGCCAGGCGGCCGTCCGCGAACCTGCTGGAAAAGCGCACGATCTCGTACTTGCCCGCTTCGAACGCGTGCGCCGTGCGGCCATCGTCGTCGTACAGGTGGCCCTGCGCCTGGGTCACGCCCGCGTCGTGCCAGTAATGCAGGTCCAGCTTCGCCGTCGAATAATCGCGTGTGCTCTGCACCGGTTGCGCGAGCGGGATGAACGCGCCCGCACGGACGTAGGTCGGGATGCGGTCGGGGCGCGGCGTCACGGTCTCCAGGATGCCGCCATGGTGCGGCTCGTCCGTGTAGAAGTCGAACCACACGCTGCCCTTGCGCGGGAAGAACACTTCCTTGCGCGTCGCGCCCGGTTCCGTGATCGGCGCGACGAGGACGTCTGGGCCCCACAGGTACGTGGACGAGATGCCCGTCGTCGACATGAATTCGTTGTCCGGGTCCTCGAACAGCACGGGGCGCATCATCGGCATGCCCGTGCGGCTGTCGTCGAAGGCGGCCGTGTAGTTATACGGCAGCATCGCATAGCGCAGGCGGATGGCGTCGCGGGCGAGCGCCTTCACGGCCGGCGTGCGGAAGATCGCCTCGGCCGGCACCTCTTCCTGCGCGTGCGGACGGAAGATCGGCTGGAACACGCCGTACTGCAGCCAGCGCACGTACAGTTCGTCGTCCAGCACGGGCCCGGCAAAGCCGCCCAGGTCGGAATGCATGTACGCCTGGCCCTGCATGCCCATCTGCAGCGCGATTTCCATCTGCGACTGCAGGCCACCCCAGCCGCGCTGCACGTCGCCGGACCACGGGATCATGCCGAAACGCTGCGAACCCGAATAACCCGAGCGCATCAGGATGAACGGCCGCTCCTGCGGGAAGTCGCGCGCATAGCCGTCGGCGATCAGCTTCGCCCATTCGTGGCCGTAGATGTTGTGGACCTGGTCGGCGGTGCCGGTCGCGTGGCGCGCGGCGGACGGATGCGTCTCCGGTTCACCGAGGTCGCCCCACCAGCCGGCGGCGCCGCCCGCCTTGAGGTCTTTATAAATGTTCCAGAACCAGTCGCGCGCCTGCGGCTTGAACACGTCGACGAGGCCCGTGTTCCCGAAGAAAAAATCGAAGACGAACGGCTTGCCCTGCGCATCCGTCGCCAGGACACCCTTCCTCGCCGCTTCCTGCCAGCGCTTCGACGTCGTCAGCACGAACGGTTCCGTGATGAGCACCGTCTTGACGCCCTTCCTGTTAAAGTCCGCCATCATCGCCTCGGCATGCGGGAAGCTGTCGCGGTCCCACGCGAGATTCCCCATCGTACCCTTGACGGTCTTGCCGAACCAGTACAGGTCGAACACGATCGCATCCAGCGGGATGCCATCCGCAATGAATTTGGCCACGACGGTGCGCGCTTCGGCCTCGTTGTGGTAGCCGAAGCGGCTTGCGAAATTGCCGAACGCCCAGCGCGGCGGCAGGGGCTGGCGGCCCGTCAGGCGGGTCGTCCCGTCCATCAGCTGCGCCCAGTCGTCACCGGCGATCACCTGGTACGTCTTGCGTCCGCCCATCACTTCGTAGCGCAGCGTGCCGTCCTTGCGGCTGTCGAAATCGAGCCAGCCGGCCTGCGGATTGTCGAAGTGGATGGCGTATTTGTGCGACGACACGGCCATCGGGATGCCATAGCCCATCTGGTCCGCGCGGTTGCCGAACCCGTACGATGCCCGGTTATACAGGCGGAAACGGTTGCCGCGGCGGTTCATGCCGACGGCGCGCGAGCCCGCGCCGTACAGCGCCTCGTCGCCCTCGAGCGCGAACTCGATGCTCTCCAGTTCCCCCGCGTGGCCATAGCCCTGCTTCTCGGCGACGAGCGGCCGGCCCTTGTAGGCATAGCTGATGCGAAGCGGCGATTTTTCCACCGTGACCGTGATGCCGTCCGTGACGAGCTGGATGCGGCCGTCCGCTTCCCTGATCGTGGCCTGCGCCTGGCCGGGCTTGAGCACGACGGCGTGCGAAGCCGGGTCGAACGTTTCGCCGCGCGGCACGAAGCTCGTCTCGACGATGTTGGCGTCGTATGGCCGGATCAGGTAGCGGCCGTCGCTGGTGGCGATGTCCAGCGTGCCATTGTCGTTGCGGTAGCCGAGGAACGTGCGGTCCGCGTCCTGCGCGTGGGCCGGCAGGCCGGTCAGCAGGCACAGGGCGAGGACGGCATGGGGGATCGGTTTCATAGTCTCCGGGCGTTGTCGTTGTTGGAATACGGGAATTTTAAACTGTTCTCGTAGAAAAGCTACAACGAACGGGTATTTTGGCAAAAATCGGCGATAACACGACGTAGTTTGACTACTTATTCATGTCGAGCCAGAATGACGGCAACGACAATCCATGAGAGACCCCATGCGCATCGCAACGTTCAACGTCAACGGCATCAACAGCCGCCTCCCCGCCCTGCTGCAATGGCTCGAGGAGACGCAGCCGGACGTGGCCTGCCTGCAGGAGCTGAAGGCGCCGCAGGAAAAATTTCCCGAGATGGAAATCCGCGCGGCCGGCTACTGCCCGATCTGGCACGGCCAGAAAAGCTGGAACGGCGTCGCGATCCTCGCGCGCGGTACCGAACCGCAGGAATTGCAGCGCGGCCTGCCGGGCGACCCGGACGACGAGCAGAGCCGCTACATCGAAGCGGCCGTGAACGGGATCCTCGTGGCCTGCCTGTACCTGCCGAACGGCAATCCGGCGCCGGGCCCGAAGTTCGACTACAAATTGCGCTGGTTCGAGCGCCTGCGCCTGCGCGCGCAGGAACTCATCGCCACGGGTGCGCCGGTCGTGATCGCGGGCGACTACAACGTGATGCCGACGGAGCTGGACGTGTACAAACCCGAGCGCTGGCTCGACGACGCGCTGTTCCGTCCGGAGACGCGCGCGGCGTACCAGCGCCTGCTCGACCAGGGCTGGACGGATGCCCTTCGGGCGACGCACCCCGGCGAAGTCATCTACACGTTCTGGGATTATTTCCGTGACGCGTACGGCCGCAACGCGGGCCTGCGCATCGACCACCTGCTGCTGAGCCCCGCCCTCGCCCCGAAGCTGAAGGCGGCCGGCGTCGACCGCGACGTGCGCGGGCGCGAAAAGCCCAGCAACCACGCGCCGACGTGGGTCGAGCTGGACTGGCCGAAGCTGGGCTGATCAGGTGCGGCGCATGGACGGCCGCCCGAGCACCATGCCGAGCCGCAGCGCGCTGTCGGTAACGATCTCGATGTCCGGCGTGTACCCGTCCTCGATCCAGCGCAGCGCGATGTGGATCACGCCGCCCACGATGCCCGCTTCCAATAGCGGATCGGCCGGCACGCCGGGCGGCACGACGTAGCGGCCGACCTGTTCGCCGATGGCGCGCAATGCGCCGTCGAACGCCTTGTCGACGGCCCGGCTGACGCCGCGGATCTCGACGAGGAACACGCGCGCCGACCGGGGTTCCCGCTGCAGCGCCGCGAAATACGTGTGCAGCATCGCACGCGCCCGCGCGACCCGGCTGCGGCCGGCCTGCTGGGCCGCTTCCGTGATTTCGCCCAGCACGCTGTACGTGACGGCGTTGAACGAGGCGATCAACAGCTCTTCGCTGTTCGCGAAGGACTCATAAAAATAACGTTCGGTCAGCCCGGCGGCCTCGCAGACGGCCTTGACGGTCGACTGGCGGTAGCCGCGCTCGCCGTAGACGGCGACGGCTGCCCCGATCAGCTGGGCACGCCGCTGCGCACGCCGTTCGTCTTGCGGAACGCCGCGATACGGCCGGGCAGGTTGTAAAGATTCTGGAGGCATCCTTCTATTTTCGCACAGAACGTTGCTTATCAATATGTGACAATATACAGTGTCAGTAGTGTTGAAAACAACGAGACACACCATGACCGAAGCCGCCGCGGCGCCCTGTTTCGACGTCCTCATCGTGGGTGCCGGCCTGTCCGGCATCGGCGCCGCCTGGCACCTGCAGCGGGGCTGCCCCGGCAAGACCTATGCGATCCTGGAGGCGCGCGCCGCGCTCGGCGGCACGTGGGACCTGTTCCGCTATCCCGGCGTACGTTCGGATTCCGATATGTATACCCTGGGTTACGCGTTTCAACCCTGGACTGAAGGCAAGGCGATCGCGGACGGCCCGGCCATCCGGCGCTACATCGCGCAGACGGCACGCGACAACGGCATCGACCGCCACATCCGCTACGGCCACAAGGTCGTCGGCGCGCACTGGTCGAGCGCGGACGCATGCTGGCGCGTGGAAGCGGAGCACGACGGCGTGCGCGTGTGGCTGCGCACCCGCTTCCTCCACATGTGCAGCGGCTACTACAGCTACGACGAGGCGTACCGGCCCCGCTTCGACGGCGAGGACACGTTTGCCGGCCGCATCGTGCAGCCGCAGTTCTGGCCCGGCGACCTGGATTACCGGGGCCGGCACGTCGTCGTCGTCGGCAGCGGCGCCACGGCCGTCACGCTCGTGCCCGCGATGGCGCAGGATGCCGCCCACGTGACGATGCTGCAGCGCTCCCCGACCTATATCGTGAGCCGCCCGTCCGAGTACGGTTTCGCGCAGCGCCTGCGCCGCTGGCTCCCCACGCGCGCCGCCTACGCCCTGACGCGCTGGCGCGTGATCGTCGAGAGCATGCTGCTGTACCGCGTCGCGCGGTCGAAGCCCGACCTGGCGAAACGCAGGATCGTCCAGATGGCGCGCCACCAGCTCGGCCCCGGCTACGACGTCGCCACCCATTTCACGCCCGGCTACAAGCCGTGGGACCAGCGCGTGTGCGCCTCGCCCTCGCCGACATCGACGGTGCCGCCGTCGCGGCAGTCGCGCTGCTGGAACGTTTGTCTCCCGTCGGTTACTGGAACCTTCTCAAGAAAGCGATCAAACGATGACTCTCGCGCTGACCATCCTCGCCGTCCTCGCCCTGCTGGTGTTCGTGGCCTTCCTGTTCACGCTGTGGACCGCGCGCAAGGTCGAATCCGTGCTGCCGCCGCGCGGCCGCTTCGTCGACGTGCCGGGCGCGCGCCTGCACATCCGCGAGTTCGACGGCGGCGATCCGGCCTTGCCGCCGCTGTTGCTCGTCCACGGCCTCGCGGCACAGCTCGACCACTACACGTACGGGGTGACCGAGCGGCTGGCCGGCCGCTACCGGATCATCGCGGTCGACCGTGCAGGCTCCGGCCATTCCACGCGCGCGCCCGGCACGCCGGCCGACCTGGACACGCAGGCCGCGATGCTCGCCGCGCTGATCGAGGCACTGGAACTGGAACGCCCGCTCGTCGTGGGCCACTCGCTGGGCGGCGCGCTCGCCCTGGCGCTCGCGCTGCGGCATCCGCGCCATGTCGGCGGGCTCGCGCTCGTCGCGCCGCTGACGCACATGCAGGAACACGTGCCGCCCGTATTCGAAGGCCTGACGATCCAGTCGCCGACGTGGCGCAGGATCGTCGCGTGGACGCTCGCGATTCCCGTGGCGATCAGGAACAGCCGCGCCACGCTCGACGTCGTGTTCGGCCCGGAAGCGGTGCCGGCAGACTACGCGACGCGCGGCGGCGGCCTGCTCGGCCTGCGACCCAGCGCCTTCCTGTCCGCGTCCGACGACCTGCGCGCGCTGCCCGACTGCCTGCCCGTGCAGGAAGCGCGCTACGGCGAACTGCAGGTCCCCGTCAGCATCCTGTACGGCAAGGACGACCGCATCCTCGACTGGCGCGCGCACGGCCAGGCGCTGACCGACAAGGTGCGCGGCGCGAAGCTGGAATTGATCGAGGGCGGCCACATGCTGCCCATCACGAATCCGGATGCGACGGCCGCGTTCATCGACGCGGCCGCGGCTCAGGCGACGCTGTCCGCCAGCGCCGTCGTCAGCGCGGCCAGGTCGTAAGGCTTGCGCAGCACGACGGCGTCCGGCCAGTTGTTGACTTCGCCCTTACCCGTCGCGAACACGATCCGGATCCCCGGCGCGAGCACGCGCGCCTGCGCGGCCAGCAGGTCGCCGGACATGCCGGGCAACAGCACGTCCGTGATGAGGACATCGGACGCGGGCGAGATGATGTCGAGCGCCTGTTCCGCGTCGACTGCTTCCAGCACCTCGTGGCCCAGGTGGCGCAGCAGCGCGGCCGTAGAGTCCCTGATCTCGTCCTCGTCTTCCACGAGCACGATGCGCAGCCGGTCCGGATCGGGCTTGCGACCGGCCGCCGGCGCAATCGGCAGCGCGCCGTCCACGCGCACGCGGTTTCTCTGGTTCGCGAGTACCTGGCGGATGCGGCGCGCGAGGCTCTCGCGCGTGTACGGCTTGCCCAGCAATTCCACGCCGGGGTCGAGGCGGCCGCCGTGCACGATCGAGTTCTCCGTATAGCCCGACGTGAACAGCACGGCGAGATTCGGCAGCCGCTCGCGCGCCATGCGGGCGAGATCGGGGCTGCGCAGGGTGCCGGGCATGACGACGTCCGTGAACAGCACGTCGATCGGCACCCCGGACTCCACCACCGCAAGCGCGCTGGCCGCATCGGCCGCCTTCAGCACGCGGTAGCCGAGCTGGGTCAGCATCTCGACGACGGTCGCGCGCACGGCTTCGTCGTCTTCCGCGACGAGGACCGTCTCGGTGCCGCCGACGGCCGGCTGCTGCGCATCCATGGGCCCCAGGGGTTCCTCGGCCGCCGTCGTGCGCGGCAGGTACAGCTTCACCGTCGTGCCCTGCCCCGGCTCGCTGTAGATCTTCACGTGGCCGCCGGACTGCTTGACGAAGCCATACACCATCGACAGCCCGAGCCCCGATCCCTTGCCTTCTTCCTTGGTCGAGAAGAACGGCTCGAACGCCTGGCGCAGCACGTCCGGCGTCATGCCGCTGCCGGTGTCCGTCACGGCCAGCATCACGTATTGTCCCGGCGCGACGTCGCCGTGCGTGCGGCAATACAGGTCGTCGAGGATGGCGTTGTGCGCCTCGATGGTCAGCTTTCCCGCGCCGCACATGGCGTCGCGCGCATTGATGGCGAGGTTCAGCACCGCGTTCTCGACCTGCGCCACGTCCACCGCCGTGTTCCACAGGCCGCCCGAGATCGCGAGCTCCACCTCGACCTCTTCGCCGAGCGCGCGCCGCAGCATGTCTTCCATGCCCGTCACGACACGCCCGATCTTGACGACCTTCGGCTCCAGCGGCTGGCGGCGGCCGAACGCGAGCAGGTAGCTGGCCAGCTTCGCGCCCTTTTCCACGGCTTGACGCGCATTGCCGATCCACCGCTTGGTGTTGGCAACCCCGTCCACGCCGCCCGGGTTCATTTCGAGCAGCTGCAGGTTACCCGAGATGATCTGCAACAGGTTGTTGAAATCGTGCGCGACGCCGCCCGTCAGCTTGCCGATGGTCTCCATCTTCTGCGACTGCTGCAGCGCCAGTTCCGTGCGGCGGATCTGCTCCGCCTGTTCACGGTCGGCCGTGATGTCGCGGCCGATCGCGTGGATGAAATCGGCGTCCGGCGCTGCGGTCCACGACAGCAGGCAGTAGCTGCCGTCCTTGCGCCGGTAGCGGTTCTCGAACTTGTAGACGTAGTGGCCCTCGCCCAGCGACGCCATCTGCGTGACCGTCGCGGCCTGGTCGTCGGGGTGCACGAGCTGCAGGAAGTTCTTGCCGACGATGTCGTGCTCGGACCAGCCGAGGAGCGACCCGAACGACGGACTGACGGCTTCCACGATGCCGTCGAACGACGCGACGAGCATGATGTCGCGCGACAGGCGCCACATGCGGTCGCGTTCCGCCGTGCGCCGCGCGACCGTCGATTCCAGGTCCGCGTTCAGCGCCGCGAGGCGGTGCGCGATGACCTTCTGGTCCTCGATGTCGACGCTCGTGCCGATCCAGCGCGCGACGGCCCCGTCCGCGTCGCGCAGCGCGACGGCGCGCGACAGATGCCAGCGGTAAGTGCCGTCGGCGCCGCGCAGGCGGAATTCCGCGTCGTACGGCGCGCCCGACGCCACCGCGCCCGCCCAGCGCTTCTGCGCGGCAGGCAGGTCGTCGGGATGCACGGTGGCCGTCCAGGCGATGCCCGCGAGGCCGTCGTGGTCGCGGCCGCTGTACGCGTACACGTGGGTGTTGAACCAGTCGAGGCTGCCGTCCTTCGTCGCCGTCCACACCTGGTTCGGCATCGCCTCGGCGAACGTGCGGAATTTTTCCTCGCTCTCGCGCAGCGCGCGCTCGGCCTCCACGCGCACCGTCACGTCGGCACCCTGCACGAAGATGCCGAACACGGTGCCGTCCTCGCGCTTGACGGGCTGGTAGACGAAATCGACGTAGTGCAGGCGGCGGTTGCCGTCGCTGCCGGCCAGCCACAGCGGGCTCGCGGTCGCGGTGTACGTCGTGCCGGTGAGGTAGACCTGGTCCAGGATCGCGATGACGCCCTGCGGCACCGTCTCCGGCAGCGCTTCCCGTACGGGCTTGCCGAGCAGGTCGCGCTGGCCGGCCAGCGCGCGGTAGGCCGCGTTCGCGGACTGGATCACGTGGTCCGCGCCCGCCAGCTGGGCCATGAAGCCGGGCGCCTGCTCGAACATCGCCTGCAGGCGGTCGTGTTCCCCGCTCAGCCAGCGCTCCGCGCGCACCTTGGCCGTCGTCTCGACGACGATGGCGATCACGCCGACGACCCTGCCTTCGGCATCGACGATGGGCGAGTAATCGAGGTTCATCCACACCGGCTCCGGCTTGCCGCTGCGGTGCAGGGTCAGTTCCTGGTCGCGGTACGACAGCGTGCCGCCGGCCAGGCCGACCTTCATCACGTTGTCGTTGAAATCGGCCACCTCGGGCCAGCCTTCGCGCACTTTGGAGCCGAGCAGGCGGGGATGGCGCCCGCCCGCGAAACCGGAGTAGGCGTCGTTGTAGATCATGACGCCGTCCTCGCCCCACAGGGTGACGATGGGCACGGGCGAGCGCAGGATCAGTTCCACGGTCGTACGTACGACGTCCGGCCAGCGTTCGACGGGGCCGAGGGACGTGGCGCTCCAGTCGTAGTCGTCGATGATTCCACCCAGCAGGCCGCCGCCCGCACCGAAGATCCTGGCCGGAGCCGCCTGAGTCAACATCGTGTGAATCTGCCCGCTGAGATTAGAAAGTGCGCAATTCTAATCGCGATCGCAATCATGCGGCCACACGATTCGCGGCCTTGTCCGGATCGGCCCCTGTCCGCTGCACCGCATGCTAAGGTGCGGGCCAGATGCGGCGGGCACGCGCGCGGCGATCCCGCACCGGCATGCTGCAGGGCAGCACGAAAATTCCCGCCGAAAGCAGCCGTGCGCTGTCTTTCCGGAATTAATATGTTGCTGCCGCACACACACCTTACCAAGGGGGACAGCGTTTATGAGCCAGAGTACACCTCTGTCGCTGCACGTCCCGGAGCCTACCGGCCGCCCGGGTTGCAAGACCGATTTTTCTTACCTCGACATCCACCAGGCCGGCGACACGCCAAGGCCGCCCGTCGACGTCCGCTACCAGGACACGGCGGCCCTCGCGGCCGGCATGATCCGCGTACTGGACGACGACGGCAATGCCGTTGGCCCATGGGATCCGGGCCTCGACCGCGACACGCTACGCTTCGGCTTGCGGACGATGATGAAGACGCGGATTTTCGACGCGCGCATGGTCATCGCCCAGCGCCAGAAAAAGCTGTCGTTCTACATGACCTCGCTCGGCGAGGAAGCCATCGGCAGCGCCCACGCGCTCGCCCTCAAGGATGGCGACATGTGCTTCCCGACCTACCGCCAGCAAAGCCTCCTGATGGCGCGCGAGTATCCGCTCGTGGACATGATTTGCCAGCTGCTGTCGAACGAGGCCGACCCGCTGAAGGGCCGCCAGCTGCCCGTGATGTATTCCGTGAAGGCCAAGGGCTTCTTCACGATCTCGGGGAACCTCGCCACGCAGATCCCGCAGGCAGTGGGCTGGGCCATGGCGTCCGCGATCAAGGGCGACACGAAGATCGCGTCCGGCTGGATCGGCGACGGCGCCACGGCCGAGAGCGATTTCCACACGGGCCTCACGTTCGCGCACGTGTACCAGGCGCCCGTGATCCTGAACGTCGTCAACAACCAGTGGGCGATCTCCTCGTTCCAGGCCATCGCCGGCGGCGAGAGCGTCAGTTTCGCGGCGCGCGGCGTCGGCGCGGGCATCGCGTCGCTGCGCGTGGACGGCAACGACTTCCTCGCCGTGTATGCCGCCTCATGCTGGGCGGCGGAGCGGGCGCGCTCCAACCTCGGCCCCACGCTCATCGAGTGGGTCACGTACCGCGCGGGCCCGCACTCGACGTCGGACGACCCGTCGCGCTACCGGCCCGCCGACGAGTGGACCTATTTCCCGCTGGGCGACCCGATCGGCCGCCTGCGCCGTCATCTGGTGAGCAAGGGCTGGTGGTCGGACGCGGAACACGAGGCCCTGCAGGCCGAACTGGAAGCCGAGGTCATCGCCGCGCAGAAGGAAGCGGAACGCCACGGCACGCTGATCGACGGCCGCGTGCCGAGCGCCGCATCGATATTCGAGGATGTCTACAAGGACATGCCCGAACACCTGCGCCGCCAACGCCAGCAACTGGGGGTGTGACGTGAAACGCGACATCGACAACGACATCAAGACCACCCCGATGACGATGATCCAGGCCCTCCGTTCGGCCATGGACGTCATGCTCGGGCGCGACGACAACGTCGTCATCTACGGCCAGGACGTGGGCTATTTCGGCGGCGTGTTCCGCGTGACGGACGGCCTGCAGGCGAAGTACGGCAAGCAGCGCTGCTTCGACGCGCCGATCTCGGAAGGCGGCATCGTCGGCACGGCGGTCGGCATGGCGGCGTACGGCCTGCGGCCCGTCGTCGAGATCCAGTTCGCCGACTATTTTTATCCCGCCACCGACCAGATCGTGTCGGAGGCGGCGCGGCTGCGCTACCGTTCGGCGAGCGATTTCACGGCGCCGCTGACGATCCGCATGCCCTGCGGCGGCGGGATCTACGGCGGCCAGACGCACAGCCAGAGCCCGGAAGCGTTCTTCACGCACGTGTGCGGCCTGCGCACGGTGATGCCGTCCAATCCGTACGACGCGAAAGGCCTGCTCATCGCGGCCATCGAGAACGACGACCCCGTCATCTTCCTGGAACCGAAGCGGCTGTACAACGGCCCGTTCGACGGCCACCACGACCGCCCCGTCGTCTCGTGGGCCAAGCATCCCAAGGGCGAGGTCCCGGAAGGCTATTACACGGTCCCGCTGGACAAGGCCGCCGTGTTCCGCGAGGGACAAGACCTCACGGTGCTCACCTACGGCACGATGGTGTGGGTGTCCGAGGCGGCCGCGAACGAGACGGGCATCGATGCCGAGATCATCGACCTGCGCACCCTGTGGCCGCTGGACCTGGAGACAGTTATCGCATCCGTGAAGAAGACGGGACGCTGCGTCGTCGTCCACGAGGCGACCCGCACGAGCGGCTTCGGCGCGGAACTCGCGGCCCTCGTGCAGGAACACTGCTTCTACCACCTCGAGGCGCCCATCGAGCGCGTGACGGGCTGGGACACGCCTTACCCGCATGCGCAGGAATGGGCGTACTTCCCGGGTCCGGACCGCGTGGGCGCGGCATTCAAACGAGCGATGGAGGCGTGATGGGACAGCATGTGATCAAGATGCCGGACCTGGGCGAAGGCATCGCGGAAGTGGAAGTCGTCGCGTGGCGCGTGCAGCCGGGCGATGCGATCGTCGAGGACCAGATCCTGGCCGACGTCATGACGGACAAGGCGACCGTGGAGATTCCGTCGCCCGTGCACGGGACGGTGATTTCCCTCGGCGGCAAGATCGGGGAATCGCTGGCCGTCGGTGCCGAGCTGATCCGGCTGGAAGTTGAAGGTGCCGGGAATGCGAAGGCGGCACCGCCGCCGGCCGATGAGCCGGCCGAGGTGCCGCACGGCTTCGTGCCGGAACCGCCGCGGGTGGCCGAGGCCGCGGCGAGCGTTGCGCAGGCGGCGCCAGTCGTCGCTCCGCCGTCGCGTCCCGTGCCCGCGCTCCGCGCGGCGGGCGACAAACCGCTGGCCGCGCCGGCGGTGCGCAAGCGCGCCTGGGACCTGGGCATCGAACTGCAATACGTGGCCGGCAGCGGCCCCGCCGGCCGCATCACGCACGCCGATCTGGATGCGCACGTGGCCGGGCGCGGCCGGGCGGCGCCGGCGGCTGGGCGTTATGCGGAACTGGAAGGCGAGGAAGCGATTCCCGTGATCGGCCTACGCCGCAAGATCGCGGAGAAGATGCAGCTCGCGAAGCGCCAGATCCCGCATTTTACGTACGTCGAAGAGGTCGACGTGACGGAACTGGAAGCGCTGCGCGGCCAGCTGAATGCGCGCTACGGCGAGGAGCGGGGCAAGATCACCCTGCTGCCCCTCCTGATGCGCGCCGTCGTCCTCGCGGTCCGCAAGTTCCCCGACGTGAATGCCCGCTACGACGACCAGGCGAACGTCGTCACGCGCTACCAGCCCGTGCACATCGGTATCGCGACGCAGACGGACGCCGGGCTGATGGTGCCCGTCGTGCGCCATGCGGAAGCGCGCGATCCGTGGGCCAGCGCGGCGGAGATCGCCCGGCTGGCCGATGCGGCGCGCCACGGCAAGGCGGCGCGCGACGAGTTGTCCGGCTCGACGATCACCATCACGAGCCTCGGCGCGCTGGGCGGGATCGTGAGCACGCCCGTCATCAACCACCCGGAGGTGGCGATCGTGGGCGTGAACCGCATCGTCGACCGGCCCGTGATCCGGAACGGCGGCATGGTGGCGCGCAAGCTGATGAATTTGTCGTCGTCGTTCGACCACCGCGTCATCGACGGCATGGTGGCGGCGGAATTCATCCAGACGGTGCGCTCGTATCTCGAGGCGCCGGCCACCCTGTTCGTGGAGTGAACGCATGACGGAAACTACGACTCTCCTGGTCATCGGCGGCGGCCCCGGCGGCTACGTCGCCGCGATCCGGGCCGGCCAGCTGGGCATCCCGACCGTGCTCGTCGAAGGGGCGGACCTGGGCGGCACCTGCCTGAACATCGGCTGCATCCCGTCGAAGGCCCTGATCCACGCAGCGGACGCGTTCCACCAGGCCGCAGGCTACGCGGGCGAATCGCCGCTCGGCATCCGGACCGGCGCGCCGACCATCGACGTCACGCAGACGGTCGCGTGGAAGGACGGCATCGTCAGGCGGCTGACGGGCGGCGTCGGCGCGCTGCTGAAGAAGAACGGCGTGAAGGTCGTCCAGGGCTGGGCGCGCATCCTCGACGGCAAGACCGTCGAAGTGGGAGACGTTCGCATCCGCTGCGAGCACCTGCTGCTGGCGACCGGCTCCGTGCCCGTCGAACTGCCGTTCATGCCGTTCGGCGGCAACGTCGTGTCGTCGACGGAAGCACTGGCGCCGGCGACCCTGCCGGAGCACCTGGTCGTCGTCGGCGCGGGCTACATCGGGCTGGAACTGGGCATCGCCTACCGCAAGCTGGGTGCGCGGGTGACGGTCGTCGAGGCGGCCGGCCGCGTGCTGCCCGCCTATGACGACGAACTGGTCAAACCCGTCGCGGCGAGCCTGAAGCGGCTGGGCATTGCCCTGCACCTGGAGTCCAGCGTGCTGGGCCTGGTCGACGACGGCCGAGGCATTCGCATGAAGACCGGCGGCGGCGAGGAAGACGTGCTGGAGGCGGACCGCGTCCTCGTTGCCGTCGGGCGCCGGCCGCGCACCGAAGGCTATGGCCTGGAAAGCCTGCTGCTCGACATGAACGGGCGCCACGTCCGCATCGACAACCAGTGCCGCACGTCGATGCGCAACGTGTGGGCCATCGGCGACCTGACGGGCGAGCCGATGCTGGCGCACCGCGCGATGGCCCAGGGCGAGATGGTGGCCGAGATCATCGCGGGCAAGCGCCGCCATTTCACGCCGGGCGCGATTCCCGCCGTGTGCTTCACAGACCCCGAAGTGGTCGTCGTGGGCATGACGCCGCAGGAAGCCGCGCGGCTGGACGTGGACTGTATCAGCGCGAGCTTCCCGTTCGCCGCCAACGGCCGCGCGATGACGCTGGAATCGACGGACGGGTTCGTACGCGTCGTCGCCCGCAAGGACAACCACGTGATCGTCGGCTGGCAAGCGGTCGGCGGTGCGGTCTCGGAACTGTCGACGGCGTTCGTGCAATCGATCGAGATGGGTGCGCAACTGGAGGATGTCGCGGGCACCATTCATGCCCATCCGACCCTCGGCGAGGCGGTGCAGGAAGCGGCATTGCGCGCGCTGGGCCACGCGCTGCACATCTAGCAAAAACGCACGGGCGAACCGGCGCCGCCCCCGACGCCATTCGCCCGCGCCGCGCACCAGACCGCTGGCACGCCCCCGATCCCGGACCAGCCGGGCCTTACCTTGAGGCCTTGTTGTCTTCGTCCGACTGGCGGCTGCCCGCGTTGCCGGTGCTCAGGCTGCCGATGCCGCCGAGGCCGGTCTGCAATTCGCCGGCTTCCTCGCCGACGAAACCTTCGCTGTCGCGGTCGGCATCATTGCTCAACAGATCGTCCGCGCGGCCCTTTTGCAGGCTGCCGCCCGTGTCCGACTGTGCATTCGTGCCCCGGGGTGCCGTACCAGTACCGCCCACCCCCAGCGTGCCGGCGGAACTCGTGCCGTCCTTCGTCACCTGGTCGTAGTTGCGCCCTTTGGCGTCGTTACCTTCGCTCTGCATGGACATGGGATTCTCCATTCGTTCGCGTTGATGATCATCATAATCCTCCCGCATACGCCGACTATAGGCACGCACCCGGCTGGCTTGTAGGACATGTCGGGCGAGAATGACGCACGGCATGTCTTGTATGCTATAAAACGGTGTTGCAATACATGAACGACGAATGAACGAACCGAACATCCTGGTGATCT
Source organism: uncultured Massilia sp. (assembly GCA_946481275.1). The sequence goes on along the minus strand of CAMLMV010000001.1, from coordinate 384,790 downwards.
ACGCCCACCCGGCGCCGCACCGCTCGCCCGTCCACCGCCGCCTCGCGGAAACGGCGCGGGCGCTGCCCGGCGTCGAGCTGTGCGACCTGTACCAACGCTACCCCGACTTCGACATCGACGGCGAACAGGAGCGCGAACGGCTGCGCGCCGCCCACCTGCTCGTCTTCCTGCACCCGTTCCGCTGGTACGGCATGCCCTCCATCGTCAAGGAATGGATGGACGTCGTGCTGCAGCCCGGGTGGGCCTATAACGACTACGCCCACACGGGCGAATGCGCGCTGCGCGGGAAAACCTTCTGGCTCGTGACGACGACGGGCAGCGGTCCCGACGCGTACCAGCCGGGCGGCCTGCACGGGCGTCCATTCGCGGACTTCCTCGCGCCGTACGAGGCGACGGCCGCGCTGTGCGGCATGGACTGGATCGCGCCGCTCGTCCTGCACGGCGCCGCACAGGCGACGCCGGAAGCCGTCGATGCGTTTGCGGCCGAGTTCCGCCATCGTCTCGAAGGCTACGCCGGCCTGGCCGCCGCGTCGGAGGAGGCGCGCAGCCATGGAGCATAACCTTCTGCAGAACGCGGTCGTCTACCTCGGCGCGGCCGTGCTGGTCGTGCCCCTCGCGAAACGCCTGGGCATGGGCGCGGTGCTGGGCTACCTCGTGGCCGGCATTCTCATCGGCCCGTTCGGCCTGCGCTTCGTCGCGGACGGCGAGGACGCCCTGCACTTCGCCGAATTCGGCGTCGTGCTGCTGCTGTTCCTGATCGGCCTCGAACTGGAGCCGAGCCGGCTGTGGGCACTGCGCCGGCCGATCTTCGGCTGGGGCGGCGCGCAGGTGGTGGGAGTCGCGGCCGGCCTGTTCGGTGCCGCGCTTTTGGCCGGCATCGACTGGAAGGTCGCCCTGATCGCGGGCCTGGGCCTGTCGCTGTCGTCGACCGCGATCGCGCTCGCGTCGCTGGAAGAACGCAACCTGATGCCGACGCCGGCCGGCCAGGCCGGCTTCGCCATCCTGCTGTTCCAGGACATTGCGGCGATCCCGATGATCGCCATCGTGCCGCTGCTGGGCGTGCCGGAATCCGCCGGCGGCGGGGGCAACGCGTGGATCGCGGCGCTGAAGGTCGCGGGCGTGCTCGCGGGCCTTGTCGTCGCGGGCCGCTTCCTGATCCGGCCCCTGCTGCGCATCATCGCCAAGACGGACGCGCGCGAAATCTTCACCGCGTTCGCCCTGCTGCTCGTCATCGCCATCTCGCTGCTGATGCAATGGGTCGGCATGTCGATGGCCCTCGGGGCCTTCATGGCCGGCGTGCTGCTCGCGGACTCGGAATACCGCCACGCGCTCGAGACCGACCTGGAGCCGTTCAAGGGCCTGCTGCTGGGCCTCTTCTTCATCGCCGTCGGCATGTCCGTCGACTTCGCCGTGTTCCTCGCGCAGCCGGGCCTCGTGCTGGGCCTCGTCGCGGGCTTCCTGGCCATCAAGGTCGCGGTGCTGTATGGCCTGTCGCGTGGGTTGAAAATCGCGCGCGGCCAGCACCTGCAGTTCGCGCTGCTGCTCGCGCAGGGCGGTGAATTCGCGTTCGTCGTGTTCGGCGCGGCGGCCACGGCGAAGGTGTTCTCGCCGGACGTGGCCAACATCGTCGTCGTCGTCGTCGCGCTGTCGATGGTCGTCACGCCGCTTGCACTGATGGCCTACGACCGCCTGGCGGCCGGCCGCGAAGGCCGCGGCGGCAAGCGCAAGGCCGACCGGATCGAGCCGAACGAAGACCACGTGATCGTCGCGGGCTTCGGCCGCTTCGGCCAGATCGTCGGCCGCTTCCTGCACGCGAACGACGTGCGCCTGACGGTGCTGGACCACGACCCGGACCAGATCGAGGTGCTGCGCCACTTCGGCTTCAAGGTCTTCTACGGCGACGCCACCCGGCCCGACCTGCTGCGTGCCGCGGGCGCCGCGAAGGCCAGGGCCGTCGTCGTCGCCATCGACGACATCGAGGACAGCCTGAAACTCGTCGACGCCGTCCGGCGCGAGTACCCGAACCTGCCCGTGTTCGCGCGCGCCCGCAACGTCACGCATTACTACCAGCTGATGGACCGCGGCGTGGAGCTGATCGAGCGCGAAACGTTCGAGGCCGCGCTGCGGCTGGGCCGCTCCGTCATGACGGCGGGCCTGGGCCAGAGCGCGTACGCGACACGGCAGGCCGCCCTGAAATTCAGGCGCTACAACAAGCAGACGCTCGACACGGTGTACCCGTATTACAAGGACCGCGAGGCGTTCGTGTCGATGGCCAAGCAGGCGCGCGAGGAACTGGAAGCGATGATCTCGCGCGACCGCAAGGCGTTCGACGAGGAGACCGGCAGCGACTGGGACTGATCAAGGGGCCGGCTGGTCCGTCCACGTCGGCCCTGGCGTGGACGGCTTGCCGCCGACCCAGTCGAGCCGATCGATGCACATGCGCCGCGCCGTCTGCGCCACGTCCCACGCGTGGTACACGATCCACGTGGACGTCCCGTCCGGCTCCGTGGTGAACGAATTGTGTCCCGGTCCCAGCAGGTTCCCGCCCTTCGGCGTACGCATCAGCAGCGCTTCGTGCCCGCCTTCCGGCCGCGTGTACGGCCCCAGCGGATCGTCCGCCACGACCCAGCTGACGCCATAATTTTCCCGCTCCCACGCCCCGCCGCTGTAGAAGCAGTAATAGCGGCCGTCGTGCTGCAGCACCGCGGCGCCCTCCACCGTGTGCCAGTCATGGACTGCCCCGTACATCGTGCGTCCCTTGCGGAACACGTGCCAGTCCTCGTGCGGCCGGACGACGACGCGCGGGTCGCCCGCCAGCGTCGTCATGTCGACGAGACGGTCGACGACGATGCCCGTTCCGACGCGGTATTCGCCCTCCGGTTCGAGGAAATCGACGCAATAGAACAGGTACCACCGGCCGTCCTCCGCGCGGAACGGATGCGCGTCGATGGCGAACGGTCGATCGGGCACGAGCAGCTTGCCGCTGTCGACGAACGGGCCGGCCGGGTGATCGGCGACGGCCACGCGCAGCTTCTGGTCCGTGCCTTCCGGGGCCGAGCCGGCCGAGTAGTACATGTAGAAGCGGCCGTCGTGGCTCGCCACTTCCGGCGCCCAATAGTGCGCTTCGCCGATCGGCAGCAGCGCATGGCCCAGCGGTTCCCAGGCGACGAGGTCCGTCGAGCGCAGGACGGGCACCTGGCGCCCGTCCGCGCCGCCCGGCGCCGTGCCGTACGCGTAGTACACGCCGTCGTGGCGCAGCACGAACGGGTCCGCGAACACGTCGAGCCACACCGGATTGCGATACGTCGTCGCCATCGTCACGCTCACAACGAGAAGCGCAGCCCGACGCCATACGTCGTCGGGTTGTAGCGGATGTCGCGCGGGCGGATCTCGGAGCCGAGATAGCTTTCGTACTTCTCGTGCGTCAGGTTGATCGCATCGAACTGCAGCGACAGGTTCTTGTTCAGCGCATACGACACGCTCAGGTCGACGTACGTGCTGGCCTTCACGATGCGGTCCTGGAAGAAGCGCGGCTCGGCGATCTGCTCGACGTAATTGCCCCGGTGCGTGGCCGTCAGGCGTCCCGTGATGCCGTTCCCTTCGTACAGCAGCGCAAAGTTGTAGTTCTTCTTCGCGACGTTCGTCAGCGCCGTCGTGCGGTACTGGCTACTCGTCGGCGAGACGAGCGTCTGGTTGTCGCCGTCGATCCACGTGTAGTTGAACTGGGCGCCGAAGTTGCTCCAGGGGCCAGGCAGGAAGTCGAAGAACTTCTGGATGCCGAATTCGGCGCCGCGCAGCGTACCCGAGCCGGAATTCTGCGGACGCGTCACGCGATAGTTCTGCCCGCCGATGACTTCATTCGACTCCATGTTCTGCAGGTAGCCGTCGATATCGCGGTGGAACAGCGCGACCTGCGCGTAGCCGTTTTTCGGGAAGTAGTATTCCAGCGTGGCGTCCGTGTTCACGGAGCGCGTCGGGCGCAGGTTCGGATTGCCGGCCGAGCCGGTGCCGGGCGCGTTGACGGTCGGCGGGATCAGCGACAGGGCCGGGTTCAGCGACGCGAAATCCGGCCGCGTGATCGTCTTGCCGACGGAGAGGTGCGACTGCAGGTTCTCGCGCCAGCCGACGACGGCCGCGAAACTCGGCAGGAAGTTGTTTTCCGTGGAGCTGACGGCGATCGGCGTGACCACGTCGCCGATACGGCTGTTGCCGTTCAGGTTGCGCGCCACGTGGACGTAGCGCCCGCCCACCGTCCCGGACAGGTCGACGTCGCCCGCCTTCGTCTTCCAGCGGGCCGCGAGATACACGGTGTTCGTGCTTTCGCGCTGCTCGAAGGTGCGGGTCGGGTCGTCCGCCACGCGGCCGGGCGCGGCGCCGTAGAAGGCGCGCACGGTGTCGGCCTGGTCGATCAGGAAGTCGCGCGACGGCGTCAGCCACGGCCCGCCGAGACGGTCCAGGCCCGGCACGAGCGATTCGAAACCGGGACCGAACGCGTCGACGGGGTTCGCCCGGACTGCCCCAGTGATGTCGCTGTGGCCTTCCGCGCCGTGGAAGCTGGCCAGGTGGTTCGACAGGCGCAGGCCCGCGTCGATGCCCGAGAAGAAGCCGTCGCCGAGGCGGTACGACGCGTCGCCGCGCCACTGCACCTGCTCGCCTTTCGAGACGCCCCAGTTCTGCACCATCCCGCGCAGCACGAAGGCGCGCGGGTCGCGCAGCGCGTTCGGGCTCGTGGGCGTGCTGATGCTGTTATAGCCGCCGTGGCCGTCGGCGCCGTACGTGTAGACGTTGACGCTGGCGCCGGGGATCTGTTGGTCGACGATCACCGTGTCGTTGACGAACGTGGACTTGGTCCAGCCGAAGTTGGAGCTGGCCTTCCACGGCCCCTCGCGGTAGTTCAGGCCCAGGTTCAGGAAGTGCGACGTCGTGTGCTCCTTCACGCCCCACGTCGACGTGGCCGTGTACGGGTCCCAGTCGTACGGGCCGCCGTATTGCGCGGCCTGCGCGTATGCGGACTGGATCGGGCACACGATACCTTCCGGCGTGTTGCAATAGGCGCCCTGCGGGGCCAGCCGGACGTTGTAGAGGGTCGGCGTCCACGTCGTGATGGCGAGGATGTAATCCACTTCGCTGCGCGCACGGTAGCCCGTGCCGAGGTATTGCACGTTCGCTTCCAGCGTCGGGTTGACCTTCCACTGCAGCGCGCCATGGATGCTGCCGCGGTCGCGGTCGCCCGCGTTGTAGATGCCGCCCACGTTCGGCAGCTCGCCCAGGCGCGCACCCGGCGCCAGCGGCGCGAGCGGACCGTCGCCGAGGCGCGTGCCCACGCCGTTGGCGTCGATGGAGTGCACGCGGTCCGGCCGGTCCACCCACTGCACGGGATAGCCCCAGTGCTCGCGGTTGAACGCCACGTCGACGAGCGCGCCGATCTCGCCGTAGCTCGTGTTCCAGCGGTTGCTGGCCGAGAAGCCGGCGCCCGGGTTGTCCTTCGTCGACGTCGCGTCGGACCCGGATACTTTCTGGCGGCGGTCTTCCACGTAGCCGGTGACATTCAGGCCCTTCAGGTCGAACGGCTGGCGCAGCCGCACGTCGATGCCGCCCGCGATGCCGCCTTCGAGCTGGTTCGGCGTCGCCGTCTTGTACACGTCCAGGCCGCCGATCGATTGCACGGGCAGGTCCTGGTACTGCAGCCGGCGCCCGTTCCCCGTGAAGTACTCCATGCCGTTCAGCGTGGTCACGACGTCCGGCAGGCCGCGGATGATGACCTGGCTCGTCTCGCCCCGGTCGCGGCCGACCTGCACGCCGGCGATGCGCTGCAGGGCGTCGCCCGCGGCGCGGTCGGGGAATTTGCCGATGTCTTCCGCGTTGATCGAGTCGACGACCTGCACCGAATCGCGCTTGATCGCCTCGGCGCTGCGGATACTGCTGCGCAGGCCGGTCACCGTCACTTGCTGGATTTGTGCACCCGGCGTAGGGGCGCCCGGCGTAGGGGAAGGTTGCGTGTCGGTGGTTTGCGCATTGGCGGCGTGCGCAAGCAACACAAGGATGGCCGCGGATACGGGCCTGAGTCGGAACGTGATCATGCGTATCTCCCGCTTATTAGTAATAAGTTTTATCAGGAAGCTAACGCAAAAGCCGGCAAACCGACGCACGCTTGAACCCGCTTTTTCTGCGGTTTTACAGCCTTGGCGGGGCCACGGAATCGCGTGCCACCAGAGGGCATTCCATCTTGATGATGGCCTTGGAGGACTGATTCGCGCGCACTTGCGCGATGAGAGAATCGGCCGCCCAGCGGCCCATTTCGTAGTTTGGTAACAACACTGTGGTCAGCGGCGGGTGCGTGTAGCGGGCGATATCCTGGTCGTCATACCCGACCACGGACAGGTCGCGCGGCACCGACAGCTTGCGTTCGCGGGCCGCGTCCAGCGCACCGATCGCCATCAGGTCGTTGGCGCAGAACAAAGCCGTCGGCCGCTGCGCCAGGTCGAGCAGCGACAACGCGTGCTCGTAGCCGGCCGCCACCTGCCAGTCGCCCGTGCGCACGAGCACGGGATCGAACGGGATGTCGGCCGTCGTCAGCGCCTGGCGATACCCCTTCAGGCGCTCGGCCGCCGCCTCGATCCAGTGTTCGCCGTTGATGAAGCCAATGCGGCTGTGCCCGCTCTCGATCAGGTGCATCGTCGCGGTATAGCCGCCCAGCAGCTCGCTCGGCACGACGGACGCGCGGCCGCGGTCGCGCGTGTGACAGTTCAGCAGCACGGTCGGCGTAGCGTCCAGCGCGGCCGGCACCGTCACGGCGCGGGTGAAGATCGTGGAATAGATGACGCCGAGCAGCGCGGGATGGTCCAGCATGCGCGCGAACACGGCCGCTTCCACCTCGGGGTCGCCGCGCGTGGCGAACACGGCGACGAGGCAGTCGTGCTCCCACGCGGCGTCCTTGGCGCCGTCGATGGTCTGCATCGCGTGCGGGCTGGTCGTCAGTTCGTCGGACAGGTACACGATCAGGTTGCGCGATTGCGCGGCCGCGTGGTGCGCGTGCCGCTCGACGGGGTAGCCGAGTTCGCGCGCGATCCGGAGCACGGTGTCGCGCGTGACCTTCGACACCTTCGCCCCGCTCATGTGGTTGATCACCAGCGACACCGTCGACTGCGACACGCCGGCCAGCTTGGCGATGTCGGTCATCGTGGGTCGGCGGGGCCTGGTCATGTCAAAGGTGTTGGCAGAGGATCATCGGTTGCACAACATTATCACTAATTATTAGTCCGTTCTAGTTGATTTAAATTTATGCACATTTGTGCAAATGCACATAATTGCTTATAATTCGGCCTAAACGCAGCCGCGCTCCGCCCCGTTCGGCGCTATCCATCTCCGGCGCCAGCCATGACAGTTCGGGTATACCCGGACCGCTCAGCAAGCACTATCTCCTTCCGTCGTCCGTCCCCGGCAGCCTGCCGGCGACACCTGCCTGGCATGGCGCGTAGCATTCCGACACATGCGCGGCCGCACAACGCTCTAGAAAGGTGAACAATATGACAAACCCATTGACTGGCCAACGCCGATGGATCCAGGTCAATCCGCCCGTGTTTTTCGTGTCGGCTGCGCTGGTCCTCGCCTTTTCCGCCATGGCGGCACTGTTTCCCCGGCGCGTCGGCAGCCTGTTCGATACGCTCCAGGCCGGCATCGTGCGCGATTTCGGCTGGTTCTACATCCTGTCGGTTGCGTTTTTCCTGATCTTCGTGATTTTCCTGATGATGAGCCGCTACGGCGACGTCAAGCTGGGACCCGACGACAGCGAGCCGGAATACAGTTATCTGTCCTGGCTCGCCATGCTGTTCAGTGCCGGCATGGGGATCGGCCTGCTGTTCTTCGGTGTGGCCGAGCCCATCCAGCACTATGCGCTGCCGCCGGTGGGCGCGGGCCGCACGGTCGACGCGGCGCGCCACGCGATGGTGCTGACCTTTTTCCACTGGGGCCTGCACGCCTGGGCGATTTACGTCGTGGTCGGGCTGGCGCTCGCGTACTTCGCCTTCCGGCGCGGCTTGCCGCTCACACTCAGGTCGAGTCTGTTTCCCCTGATCGGCAACCGCATCCACGGACCCGCCGGCCATGCGATCGACATCTTCGCCGTGCTGGGGACGATGTTCGGCGTCGCGACGTCACTGGGCTTCGGCGTGCTGCAGGTGAACGCGGGGTTCGCGCATCTGTTCGGGCTGCCCGTGAATCCGCAGGTGCAGATCGTGCTGATCGCGATCATCACGTGCATGGCGGCGCTGTCCGCGGGCTCGGGACTGGACAAGGGCGTGAAACGGCTGTCGGAGCTCAACGTCATCCTCGCGATCGCGCTCCTGCTGTTCGTCCTCGCCACGGGTTCGACGGTATTCCTGCTCGAGGCCTATGTCCAGAACGTCGGCACTTACCTGGGCGAAGTCGTGCAGCGCACCTTCCGCATGTATGCCTACGAACCCAACGCCTGGCTCGGGAAGTGGACGCTGTTCTACTGGGGCTGGTGGATCTCCTGGTCGCCGTTCGTCGGCATGTTCATCGCGCGCATCTCGCGCGGGCGCACGATCCGCGAATTCGTCGGCGGGGTGCTGCTGGTACCGGTGCTCTTCACGTTCCTGTGGATGACCGTGTTCGGCAATACTGCAATCAAATTCGACCTGGGCGGCGCGGCGCCGATCGTGCAGACCGTCGCCGACAATCTTCCGGTGGCCCTGTTCGAAGTGCTGGAACAACTGCCGCTGTCGATGATCGCGTCCGGCCTCGCCACCGTGCTGGTGATTACCTTTTTCGTGACCTCCGCCGATTCGGGCGCACTGGTCGTCGACATGATCACGTCCGGCGGCGCCCCGAATCCGCCCGTCTGGCAACGTATCTTCTGGGCCGCGTGCGCAGGCCTGATGGCTGCCATGCTGCTGCTGGCGGGCGGCTTGCAGGCACTCCAGACGGCTGCCCTCGTCAGCGCACTGCCGTTCGCCGTGGTGATGCTGCTCATGTGCTACGGCCTGCTGCGCGCCTTGCAGACGGAATCGGAAGGGTCGGCGATCGACCTGTCGATTGCCGCCGAGACGCCGTCGGACGTCGGCCTGAGCTGGCAGCAGCGCCTGGCGAACATCACCCGCTTCTACGACCTGCCCGAGATCGCGGCATTTCTCGGCGGGACCGGGCGCGCGGCGCTCGACGCGGTGGCGGGAGAGATGCGGGACAGCGGACTGGCCCCGGAACTGACCGAGACCGACCGCCGGATCGACCTGAACGTGCCGCACGGCGACCGCGGGGAATTCCGCTACACGATCCGCGTGCGCAGCTTCCGCGCACCGAATTTCGCCTGGGCCGAGTCCGAGGGCAGGAATAGCGATACGCGCCACTACCGGGCCATGGCCTACAGTTCCGAAGGGGACCAGCAGCACGACGTCACGGGCTATACGCGCGAGCAGCTGATCAACGACCTCCTGAATCGCTATGCGCGGTTTCGCCACGCGCGGAGGATGCCGTGATCAGTTGCGGCCCGCTCCCCTGCTCCGACAATTCGTCGAGCGGATTGCGCAACCGGCACGCCTCGATCGAGAGACAGCCGCAACCGATGCAATCGTCCAGCTGGTCGCGCAGTTTGACGAGTTGCTCGATGCGCTCGTCGAGCTCGCGCCGCCACAGGCTCGAAAGCCGGGTCCAGTCGGCCTTCGTCGGCGTGCGCTCTTCCGGCAGCGACGCCAGCGCAGCACTGATCGACGCGAGCGGGATGCCGATGCGCTGCGCGACCTTGATGACGGCCGCGCGCCGCAGCACGTCGCGCCCGTAGCGCCGCTGGCCGCCGCTGCTGCGCACGCTGCGGATCAGGCCTTTCGATTCATAGAAATGGAGGGCGACACGGCCACGCCCGCGCGCCGCGCCACCTCGCCCACCGTCAATGGCCGCCCGATGTCGGCCGGGTCGATCTTTGCCATCAAAATCCTCTTGACCTCAAGTTAAGTTGAGGTTCTACACTCCTTTGCATCGAAACGCAACCACGAGGAGAACCGCATGAACGACCGCATGAACCCCACCGCCATGAACAAGGCCCTGGTCCGGACGCTGTACGAAGAGTGCATCAACGGCCGCGACCTGGACCGGCTGGAAACGCTTATCGCCCCGGACTTCATCGGCGCGCGCGGCGAACGGGGGCCGCGCGAATTCCGGGCGACGATCGAAGCCGTGCTGTCCGGGTTCCCGGGCGTGCGCTTCGAGCTGCACGACGTGTTCGGCGAGGAGGACAAGGTGGCCGTCCGCTGGACGTTCCGCGCCGTGCATGGCGGGCGCTTCGTCGGCATCAAGCCGAGTCTCGCGGAGGTGACGCAGGAAGGCAATGTGATCTACCAGCTGCGCGCCGGCCAGATCGTGCGGGCGTGGCTGCAGGCGGACCGGCTGGGTGTCCTGCAGCAGATCGGCGTGGTGCCGAAGTCGTTCGTGGAGGCGAGCGGGCAGCGGCCGATCTAGGTCGCCACCAACTGCTCCCGCAACGCCGGCAACGCCGCCCCGCTCTCGTCGAACAGCCTCGCCCGCGCCGGATCGAACCGCAGCCGCACGCCTGTGCCCGGCGCCGGCAGCGGGGCGCCGGGCGGGCACTTGGCCGCCACCATGCCGTCCACGCCATCGACCTGCACGTAGGCGAGCGTCACGTCACCGAGGTATTCGACGAGCGCCAGCCGGCCCGGGATGCCGGCTTCGCCCCCGGTCTCGAGCCGCAGGTGCTCGGGCCGCACGCCCAGCGTGAGCGCGGCGCCGCCCTGTGCCCGGCTCGCGTCCACCGCCACCTGGGCCATGCTGCCGCCCGGCACGCGCACGGTCGCGAGGCCACCCGTGTGACCCGCCAGGGTCGCGGGAAACGCGTTCATGCGGGGCGAACCGAGGAAGCCCGCCACGAACAGGTTCGCCGGCCGCTCGTACAGTTCCAGCGGCGTGCCCACCTGTTCGATGCGGCCGCCGTTGAACACGACGATCTTCTGGCCGAGGGTCATCGCTTCGACCTGGTCGTGCGTCACGTAGATCATCGTGGCCCGCAGGTCCTTGTGCAGGCGCGCCAGCTCCACGCGGGTCTGCGCGCGCAGCGCGGCGTCGAGGTTCGACAGCGGTTCGTCGAACAGGAACACTTCCGGCTTGCGCACGATGGCGCGGCCGATCGCGACCCGCTGCCGCTGGCCGCCGGACAGCGCCTTCGGCTTGCGGTCCAGCAGATGCGCGATCTGGAGGATCTCCGCCGCGTGCCGCACGCGCTGGTCGATCTCCGCCCTCGGCACCTTCGCGAGCTTCAGCGCGAAGCCCATGTTCTCGGCGACCGTCATGTGCGGGTACAGCGCATAGCTCTGGAAGACCATCGCGATGCCGCGCCGGGCCGGCTCCACCGTGTTGCTGACGACGCCGTCCAGTTCCAGCGTGCCGTCCGTGATGTCTTCCAGGCCCGCGATCATGCGCAGCAGGGTCGACTTGCCGCAGCCGGACGGTCCCACGAAGACGACGAACTGGCCATCCTCGATGTCCAGGTCGACGCCCTTGATGACGGGATTGTCGCCATACGTCTTGCGGATGCCGCGCAACCTTACCGAAGCCATAACCTCTATCCTTTCAATCCGCTCGCCGCCAGGAAGCCCTGCGTCACGCGGCGCTGGAACAGCACGTACGCCAGCGCCACGGGCAACGCGCCCAGCAGCGCGGCCGCCATCAGCTGGGCGTAGCGCACGCCGAACGCGTCGTACGTCTGCGTGAGCCCCAGCGGGATCGTCATCATGTCGTTCGACGTGACGATGATGAACGGCCACAGGAAGTTGTTCCACGCCGCGATGAACGTCACGATCGCCATCGCCCACACGATATTGCCAGAGATGGGCAGGTACACGCTCCACAGTACGCGCATGGGGCCGGCGCCGTCCATCACGGCGGCTTCGCGGAAGTCCGCGGGAATCGCGTCGAAGAACTGCTTGAACACGTAGATCACGACCGGCGACACCACCTGCGGCAGCAGGATGCCCGCGTACGAATTGATGAGACCCAGCTGGTGCATCGTGCGGAACAGCGGCACGAGCAGCGCCTCGAACGGCAGCAGGAAGCCCAGCATCGCGATGCCGAACACGATGCCGCGGCCCCGGAAACGCAGCTGGGAAAACGCGTACGCGGCCATCAGGCTGATCGCCATCGTCACGACCGTCACGAGCAGCGCGACGAGGAAGCTGTTGAACAGCCACCGCACGACATTGCCGGCGCCGAGGGTCTTGCGGTACGCCTCGAGGGTCCAGTCCTGCGGCAGCCAGTGGAAGTGCGCCGACACGGTTTCCAGCTCCGGCCGCAGCGACGTGGACAGGGCCCACAGCAGCGGGAACGCCCACAGCGCGGCGAGCAAGATGGCGCAGGCGGCGCCGGCGATGGTCCAGAACGACGCCTTCATGCATCCCTCCCGGCCAGGAATTTCACGAGCCACGCCTGCAGCAGCGACAGCAGGATCACGATCGCGACGAACGCCATCGCGACCGCGGCCGCATAGCCCGCGTCGCTCTGCGTGAACGCCGTCTCGTACATGTAGTGCAGCGCGACGCGCGTCGTGTTGAACGGCCCGCCGCTCGTGAGGATGTACGTCTGGCCGAACACTTTCAAGGACGCGATCAGCTGCAGGATCAGCGCCGTCGTCGCGACGGGACGCAGCGCCGGCCACGTGATCGTGCGGAACAGCGTATAGCCGCGGGCGCCGTCCAGCGCGGCCGCCTCATACAGCTCGGCCGGGATGTTGCGCAGGCCGGCGACGAACAGCAGCATGTTGAAGCCGACCGTCCACCAGATCGTGCCGATGGCGACGGCAGGCAGCGCCCAGTGCGGATCGGCGAGCCAGGCGCGCTGGCCGCCGAGGATGTGGTTGACGACGCCGGACGACGGCTGCAGCATCCAGTCGGCGATGAGGGTCATCACGGAAATCGGCAGCACGAACGGCAGGAAGAACGTTCCCTGCAGCCAGCCCTGCGCGCGGGTGAAACGGTCGACGAGCATGGCCATCAGCAGGCCGAGGGCGCACAGCGGGATCACCGTGAGCAGCGAGAAGTAGAACGTATTGCCGACCGAATCCCAGAACGACGGGTCGTTCAGCAGCGTGTGGTAGTTGTCGAGGCCGACGAAGGCGCTCGTGCGCGTCAGGCTGCTCTCCGTCAGGCTGAGCCAGAACGTCTCCAGCGCGGGCACGAAGAAGAACAGGCCGAACGCCACGAGGAAGGGCGCCAGCAGCAGCCAGGCCGGGAGCGTGTCGCGGCGGGCCGTGGTCATGGTGAGGTCGTCGCGTCGCATGCGTGGTCCTCAATAACGCGGCGGACGCTTGCGCACGAGGCGCGCCGCTTCCGTCTCGAACCGGTGCACGGCCTGCTCCGGTGTCAGGTAGCCGTACAGCGCCGCCGGCAGGAATTTCGACGCGATCGCCTCCAGCGGCCCGGCCGCGCCCATGTACCAGCCGTCCGGATCGTACACGACGTCGCCCGCGACCTGCGCGTACATCGCGTTCGGCATCAGGTTTTTCGCCGCCGGTGATTCCGCGACGGGCTTGTACGCGGGGATGTGGCCGCCCTCCGCCCAGCCCAGGGAATGCCTGCTGACGTAGGCGATGAAGCGCATCACCGCCCGGACTTTTTGCGGCGACGGTTCATGGCCCGGGTTCGCGGGCAGCGCGAACGCGTGGGAATCCGCCCACGTCGACGCGTTCGCATACATCTTCGGGAGCGGCACGATGCCGTAGTCGAAGCCGAGCGTGCCGGCCTTCGACGCCCGCACCAGTTCCGGCACTTCCCATACGCCGTTGAGCATGAACGCGGCGCCGCCGCCCATGAACTGGCTCGTCGACGCGGCGTAATCGAGCCCGGCCTGCGCATAGCCCTTGGTGAACCAGTCGCTGATACGCGTGAGCGTCGCGGCGCCGGCCGGGCCGTACGTGAAGCGGCCGCCCGCGATGATGGTGACGTCCTGCTGCGCGAGCATGGACAGCCACAGGCGCCAGATCGCGTACGAGCTCTGGCTGCTTTCCATCGTCAGCCCGCGCTGGCCGGTCCGTTCGGTGGCGGCGCGGAACGCGGCCGTCAGGGCGTCGACGCCTTCGATCGGTTTCAGTCTGCCTTCCGCGTCCAGCAGGCCCGCCTTACCCGCGAGTGTCTTGTTGTAGTAGAGGACGAACGGGTGTACGTCGAGCGGGATCGCGTACGTCGCGCCGTCGTAGTGCGCCTTCGTCCACTGGCGCGGCAGGTAGTCCTGGCCGCGCAGGCCGGCCGCCGCCAGCTCGGCGGGAGAGATCGGCCGCAGCACGCCGCCGCCGGCCAGATTGACGATGCGCGACAGGTGGATCGTCGCGACATCCGGCCCGGCGCCCACGACGGAGGCCGTGATCAGCTTCGTATAGAAAGGCTCGCCCCACTTGAGGGTCGTACTGACCACGCGCACGTCGCGCTGGCTGGCGTTGAAGTCGTCGACCAGCGCCCGCATGCGCGCGCCGTCGCCGCCCGAGAGCAGCGTCCACATCCTGACTTCGACCTGCGCCCGCACGGGGGCGCTCACGCCCGCCAGCCCGAGGAACAGGGTCGCAACCAGCGCGGCGGCGCGCGGGAATCCGCGTCGCGCCACGTTGTCTCCTGATTGTGTTTCCTTCTTGTTCGTTGTGGCGCGCGGCTGTCTCTACGCGGCTTTACGCCGTGCGCGCGCCCCGGGACCGCCACGCCCGCGGCGCTCGAAGCCCGGAGGACCCGCGGACGGACCTGGTTCGGTCGGCGGGTTGTCCGGCGCTTCCAGCTGCGGCGGCTGGCGCTCTCCCGGATAGGCTAGCACTTCTGCCGTTTCTCCGACGCGCGTCCACTCGACAGGGAAATCGGGGCCCCGCCGCGCGCGCCAGCGCTGGCTGTGGCCGAGGGGATCCAGCACCCAGTCCTGCAGGTGCGCCTGCGGCCCGCGCGTGGCCTGCGCCAGCGCCTCGATGGGCGCCTTCGGCACGCGCTCTTCCGTCAGCAGGCCGTTTTTTTCCAGGAACGTATCCGTCAGCTGCGTGTAGCAGAAGCCGGACAGCGGCCGGCACCGGTGCACGGCCGACATCAGCTGCTGGTAACGGAGCAGCAGCTCCTTGCTGTCCTTCGCCACCGAATAGCCCCAGCCGGATTCCTCGCCGGGTTTCGACATGGCAATGCCGCCGAACTCGGACAGGAACAGCGGCCGGCCCACGCCCGTATAACCATCGATGACGAGGCGGCGCCGGTCCGGCTGCACGTGTTCCAGTGTGTACGCGACGGCCTCGCGGCTGCCGTAGCGTTCCAGCAGCACGCCGGGGTCCTGCTCGTAGTCGTGCACGCACACGAGGTCGCCGCAGGGCATCTCCCAGCCATCGTTGCCGACGACGGGCCGCGTGCCGTCCAGCGCGCGCGTCATGTGGTACAGCGCGCGCACGAAATCGACCTGGCGCCGGTCGTTCATCAGTTCCGGCACGCCCCACGATTCATTGGTCGGCACCCACGCGACGATGCAGGGGTGCGAGATATCGCGCTCCACCAGTTCCTTCCACTCCTCCATCACGCCGTGGATCGTCGCGCTGGAAAAGCCGTACGCGGACGGCATCTCGCCCCACACGCACAGGCCCAGCACGTCGCACCAGTACAGCCAGCGCGGGTCTTCCGACTTCTGGTGCTTGCGCACGCCGTTGAAGCCGAGGCGCTTGATGAGCAGGACGTCGTGGCGCAGCTGGTCACTCGACGCCACCATCAGGCTGTCGGGCCAGTAGCCCTGGTCGAGCACCATGCGCAGGAAATACGGGCGGCTGTTCAGCACGAAGCGGTCGCCTTCCACGCTCACCGTGCGCAGCGCCGTATAGCTTTGCACGCTGTCGATCAGGTTGCCGTCGGCCGAGCGGATCTCGATCTCGGCGTCGATCAGTTGCGGGCTCTCCGGGCTCCACATCCACAGGCCGCGCGCATCGTCGATGCCGGGATCGGGCAATTGGAAGATGCGCGACAGGCGGGGCCCGGTCAGCAGGCAGCGGTCGTTGACGAGCAGCCGGCCGCCCAGTTTCAGGGTGACGTTGGCCATGCCGCCTTCGGGGACGTGGGCGATGTCGGCGTCCAGGCGGATCTGCCATGCGGCCACGTCGGCCGTCCAGCGCAGCTGCGCCACGTGGGCGCGCGGGACCTTTTCGATCCACACCGTACGCCAGATGCCGCTCGTGCGCGGGTACCAGATCTTGTGCGGTTCCGGCTCCCAGTCCATCTTCCCGCGCGGCTTGTGCATGTCCTGCGGGTCGTCCTCGGCCTGCACGGCGATCTCGAGGATCGAGCCGTCCAGGTGGCGCGTGACGTCGAGGGAGAACGGGCTGTGGCCGCCGCGGTGCTCGATGGCGAAGCGGCCGTTGATCCACACGCGGGCCCGGTAGTTGACGGCGCCGAAGTGCAGGATCAGCCGCTCCTCCGGTCCCGGCAGCAGCGCGGGATCGAGCGAAATCTGGCGCTTGTACCACACGCGCCGGCGGTAGCCCCGGTCGTGCACGCCGCTGGCGCGGGCTTCGGGCGGATACGGGACGACGATCGTGCGGTCGAACGGCACCTCGGCCGGATCGACGTAGAGGGTCGAATCGTCGAACATGGCCTGCCAGGGGCCATCGAGGCTGCGCCAGGCGGCGCGCCGCAATTGTGGGCGGGGATATTCCACGTCTGCGCTCCTTCGTTCTTCTGTACGACCTACTCTAGGAGCCGTAACTGCCGCTGGCAAGCCCTTTCACTAGCGGTTACAAAGCGATACTCACGGCGTCGCATCAACGAGACAGGCGGGACACGGTCACGCGTTCGAACACCGCCCGATGGCCGGCGCCGCCCATCGCCACCAGGCCCAGCCGCGCCTGTGGTCCGAGGCGGTGCGTCCACGTGCCGCCCCCGACCCAGGTCTTGCCGTCCCGGCTCGAATATGCCGTATAACGCTCATCCCCCCCGACCCGGTGGACATCGAGGCGCAGCCATGTCGTCGTTCCCGGCGTACCGGCCACCGTGTTGCCGTAGCGCGGATACGCTTCCGGCACGGGCGACAGCTCTTTTGCGAACTCGACCTGGTGCAGGCCCCCGTGCGCCATCTCGACGAGCTTGACGTAGTTGTCGTCGTCGCGCATGACCACGAAGCCGGCCTGCACGGCCGTCTTGCAGCAGTCGTCCGGCACGTCCAGTTTCACGACTGCTTCGATCCGGTAGTCGCCGTCCGGCGGCGTCGCCTGCAGCACGCTGGCCGTGTTCGTGTCCACGTGCAGGTCGGTGGCGGCCGTCGCCACCGTGAGGCCACGGGGACCCGTCGACCAGGCGTCGCCGGCCGGCGGGCGCTGCCACGACCACCGTTCGTCCAGCTTCGCGCCGTTGAAGGTGTCCGTCCACACCGGACTCGCGTTCTGCGCGGGCGCCGGCGCGAGCGTCAGCGGGCGGGGACGCGTGCCGGCCACCGTGGCAGGCGCGGGCCGCGGTGCGTCGCTGGGCGCGCCGCGCGCGACGGGCCAGCCGTCGACCCAGTCGATACGGTCGAGCAGCGCGAGGCGTCGCGTCAACTTGTCGCGCGCGCTGAAGAACGGTTCGTTCACGTCGATGCCGTGGTAGATCGTCCACCACTGGCCGCCCGCGTCCGGGAAGACGGTGTTGTGGCCCACGCCGACCCAGCGGTTGCCGTTCTGGAACAGGACGGGCGTGCCGCCGGCGCGGGGCGCGGCCAGGTCCTGGCCCAGCCGGTCGAGGAACGGCCCCGCCGGCGTGCGCGCCCGGCCGGCGTAGACGGCATAGCCGGTCAGCGGGCCGTTGCAGCAATCCGTCGTGGACCCGAACAGATACCACCAGCCGCCGTGCTTCACCACTTCCGCACCCTCGTAACGCCACGCGGCGCCCACCTTGCGCGGCGTGCCCTCGGCCTGCAGCGCGTCGGGCCGCAGCGGCTGCACGTACACGCCGCCGCCGTAGCTGCCGTAATATATCCATTTGCGGTTGCCGTCCTCGACGACCTTCGGGTCGAACGTCCACTGGAAATCGCATCCGGGCCCCGCCCGCCGCGGCGGCACCACCGGTTTCGACGCCGGCACCCACGGGCCGGCCGGGCTCTCCGCCATGGCCACGCCGATGGCGCTGTCCTTGTCGCAGCCCGCTTCAGGGCTGTGCGCGTCCGCCACGTCCGTCACGGTGAAATACAGGTAGTAGTGGCCGTTCAGGAATGCGGGCTCCGGCGCCCACAGGCCGGACGTCGGCGCCGCCAGCCCGGCCGGACGGTCGGCGAACGCGTCGCCCACGTAGTTCCACTCGACCAGGTCCGTCGACCGGTAGATGGCGATCATGTGGAAGTGCCAGTCGCCCTTCTCGCCTTCCAGCGGACGCTCCTTCTTGCTGACGGGGTCGCTCGTGCAATACAGGTACCACGTGGGCGTCTTCGCACGCGGGTCGCGCAGCACGGCCGGATCGGCGCAGTTCTGGGAAGGCTCGCCGTTCGCCAGCCGGACCGGCAGCGGATTGCGATAGGTGGCGGCGGGCGCCGCCCATGCCGGCGCGGCCAGCGCCAGGACCAGTGCCCCGAGACTCCGTAGCGATCCCATGTCTCCTCCCGATTTTTGCCGCCGAGCTTACCCCAAGCGGCCGGGGCAGGATGCACGGTTGGCCATCAATGGCCGGCTGTCTTCGAGAACAGGTTCATCACGAGCACGCCCGCCACGATCAGGCCGATGCCCGCCAGGGCAGCGGCATCGAGTTTCTGTTCGTACAAGATCCAGCCGGCGGCCGTGATCAGCACGATGCCGACGCCCGACCAGACGGCGTAGGCGACGCCCAGCGGGATCGTCCGCAACGTGAGCGACAGGAAATAAAACGCAAGGCCATAACCCACGACGACGAGCGCCGCGGGGCCCGCGCGGGTGAATCCGGCGCTGGCTTTCAGCGCGGTGGTGGCGACGGTTTCCGACAATATGGCGATCGCCAGGTAAATCCAGTTGTTCATATGCTCTCCTTGTTGCCGGATTATGAACAACCCCGTCGCGTCGTGCCAACTGCAACGGCCTGACCCCGGGCGCCGCGACGTCCGCTCTGGTATCATGATGATTGTTTCCGCTTCGAGATCCACACGTTGACGCTACACACGAGGATGTCCACCGGCCTGCTGTTTGCGGCTCTGCTGAGCGCCGGCACGGCGGACGCGAAGGACGCGACCCTGCGCCCCTGGCCCGCGGGCCAGCCGACGCCGGCCCTGCAGGTGACGGGCCTGGACGGCCAGCCGTGGGACGTGGCCAGCCTGCGCGGCAAGGTCGTCGTCGTGAATTTCTGGGCCAGCTGGTGCGGCCCGTGCGTGGACGAGCTGCCGGTATTGAAAGGCCTGGCGGGCCGCGACGGCGTCGCGGTCGTCGGCGTGAACTACAAGGAACCGCGCGATACGATCGAACGGTTCACGAAGGAGCACCCGCTCGGCTATCCCGTCCTGCGCGACCGCACGGGCGATGCCTTCAGGCGCTGGACGCCGGGCGTGATGCCGACGACGATCCTGGTGGACCGCACGGGCCGGGCGCGCTGGCGCACGGTCGGCGAGATTCCGCCGGACGACACGAAGCTGCGCGCCGCCATCGACGCGCTGCTCGCCGAGCCTCAGAAGCACTGAACACACAACCAGGAATAGGGAAAAGCCATGCAAGACACCAAACCGTCCACCACCCGCCGTGCGCTGCTGAAAGCGGCCGGCGGCCTCGCGCTCGCCGCCACCCTGCCCCGCGCCGTGCTGGCGGCGGAAGCGCAGGAACGCTATTTCGACCCGCGTCCGGGCGACTGGAAGAGCTACGAGGTGGTGACGAAGGTGGCCCTGCAGCGCGCGGCCGGTCCGTCGACCGTGTGGATCCCGCTGCCCGCCATCGACACGGAATGGCAACGCAGCCTGTCGAATAACTGGTCCGGCAATGCCACGAAGACGCACGTCGAAAGCGACCCGCACTATGGCGCGCGCTTCCTCGTCGCCGAATTCGATGGCTCCGCGCCTCCGATGCTGGAAGTCGTGTCGCGCATCCAGACCCGCGACCGCGCGGAGAACTGGAAGACCCGCACCCCGGGCACGGAAGCCGCGGAAGACCTGCGCCTGTGGCTGCAGCCGACCGACCTGATGCCGCTCGACGGCATCGTGAAAAAGACGTCGCTGACGATCACGAAGGGGGCGCGCACCGATGAAGAAAAGGTCCAGCGCATCTACGACTGGATCGTGCTGAACACGTTCCGCGAGCCGAAAGTGAAAGGCTGCGGCACCGGCGACATCAAGACGATGCTGGAGACGGGCAACTTTGGCGGCAAGTGCGCCGACCTGAACGGCCTGTTCGTGGGCCTGTGCCGCGCCTCGGGCGTGCCGGCGCGTGACGTGTACGGCATCCGCATCGCGCCGAGCGCCTTCGGCTACAGGGAACTGGGCGGCAAGCCGGTGTCGCTGCAAGGCGCCCAGCACTGCCGCGCCGAGGTCTACCTGAAGCAGCACGGCTGGGTCGCGATGGACCCGGCGGACGTGGCCAAGGTCATGCGCCAGGAAACGCCGGACTGGATCAAGGATCCGGACAACCCCGTCGTCGCGCCGGTCAAGAAAGCGCTGTTCGGCGGCTGGGAAGGCAACTGGATGGGATATAACTTTGCCCACGACGTGCGCCTGCCGGGCTCCGTCGCCGGCAAGGTCGGCTTCCTGATGTACCCGCAGGCGCAGAGCGGCGGCGAAGCGTACGACTCGCTCGCGCCGGACACGTTCAAGTACACCATCACGTCGCGCGCCATCTGACCGGCATGTCCACGCTCGCCCGCCAACCTGTCGACGGTACCGAACGCAAGGCCGGCCGTCTCATCGCCGTCGGCATGCTTGCGGCGCTGCTTGCCTCCACGTGCTGCGTGCTGCCGCTCGCGCTCGTGCTGGTCGGCGTGACGGGCGCGTGGATGGCCAACCTGCAGGCCCTGAAGCCGATCACGCCCTACGCCATCGCCCTCACCGTGGGCGCGCTGGCGTGGGCCGGCTGGCTCGTGTTGCGCCCGGCGCGCGCGTGCGACCTGGAAAGCGGCGACTGCGCCACCACGCGGCCGCTGATGCGCCGCGTGTTCATCGCCTGCGCGCTGTTCGCCGCGCTGTTGCTGGGCTTTCCGCTGATCGCCCCGCTGTTCTATTGAGAGAGCTACCATGAACTTCACCCGTACCCTCGCCATTGCCGCCCTCTTCATCGCGGCGCCCGCGTTCGCCAAGCAGCAGACCGTCTCGTTGAACGTCCCGACGATGGACTGCGCCACCTGCCCCATCACCATCAAGGCGGCACTGTCGAAAGTACCGGGCGTGTCGAAGGTGAAGGTCAGCTACGAGAAGCGCGAAGCCGTCATCGTCTACGACGACGCCCAGGCCACCGTCGCCGACCTGAAGAAAGCGACGGAAGACGTGGGCTACCCGGCGATGCTCAAGGCGCCGAAGTGATCCCGCGGGGTTCGGTGAGAAATACGACAAACACCGCCCCGATCAATCCCATCCCCACGGCGCACGCGGCCTGCCAGCCGCCGTGCGCATAACTCCACGCCCCCAGCGCCGATCCGGTCGCGCCGCCCAGGAAGAACGTCGCCATGTACAGGCCGTTGACGCGGCCGCGCACTTCCGCGCCCAGCGCATAGATCGCGCGCTGGCCCAGCACGAGGTTGCCCGACACGGCGAAGTCCAGCGCGATGGCGGCCGCCACGAGGATGCCGACGCCGAACCGGCCGCCATCCGCCAGGCCCAGCGTCGGGACGAACGACAGCAGGCCGAGGAGCATGCAGAACACCGTCGCGGGGCGCGTCCAGCCGCGGTCCGCCACGCGGCCCGAGAGCGGCGCCGCGATGGTGCCGGCGACGCCGGCCAGCGCGAACCATGCGATGTCGCGCTGGTTCATGCCGTAGGCCGGGCTCGCGAGCAGCAGCGGCACGACGGTCCAGAACACGCTGAACGCGCCGAACATGCCGGCCTGGTAGATGGCGCGGCGGCGCAGCACGGGCAGCTCCCGCACGAGCCCCGCCATCGATGCGAGCAGCGTGCCGTAGCCCAGTGTTGCATGTGGACGGCGCGTGGGCAGCAGCACGCGCAGCACGATCCCGAGCACAACCATCAGCACGGCCGACAGCACGTACACGCCCTGCCACGACCACGCGTGCGTGATGAAACTGGCGACGGGCCGCGCCAGCATGATCCCGAACATCAGGCCGCTGACGATATTGCCGACGACGCGGCCGCGCACGTGTTCGGCCGCCATGTGCGACGCGTACGGGACGAGCACCTGCACGGCGACGGCGCCGAAGCCGATCGCCAGCGAGCAGGCGAGGAATGCGGGCACCGGGTGGCCGAGCGCCGGCGCGATTGAAGCGGCGATGAGCGCCGCCACCAGCAGCGCGACGAGGACCAGTACGAGCTTGCGGTTTTCCAGCAGGTCGCCGAGCGGCACGACGAGCAGCAGGCCCGCGCAATAGCCGAGCTGCGCGAGGGTGACGAGGAGGCCCGCGGCGCCTGCCGGCAGGCCGATGTCGGCGCGGATCGGGCCGACGAGCGGCTGCACATAATATAAGTTCGCGACGATCAGGCCGCAGGCCGCCGCGATCAGCAGCATCAGCCACGTCGGCATGGTCGCGACGTCATGCCGCGGACGATCGAGCACCTCGGTGGGCAAAGGCGTTGGGGACAACATGTGCTCCGGTCAAAGCGTCGAGGGTAACGCCTGGCCGCCATCCTTGCTCAAGGAGGATACGCTACCGCGTCAAGGCTGGTCCAGCCAGTCGTATTCCCAGCTCCACGGCATATCGTCCGGGCCGAGCGCCTGCCGGCCCAGTTCCGGGAACAGGCGCTCCGCCCGCACGTCGTTCGACAGCATCACCACGCAGCGCTGGCCCGTCTCCAGGCACAGCACGAAGTCCGCCGTCGATTCGTCATGACCGCCGTCGAACCAGCCGGGCCCCGTCCGGTCCTCGAACGTGACGACGCCCAGGCCCGCGGCCAGCTTTTGCGGCCACGCGGTCTCGGCCCCGTCGAACGCGGGGAACTGGTGGCGCGTCGTGATCGGCAGCCAGCCGGTCGCGAACGCGGCGCGCGTATCGGGCCGCAGGCCGTCGCCGCGCATGATGCCGGCCCACAGCCTGGCCTGGTCGGCGATCGTCGTCTCCATCGACCCGGCCGCGCGCACGCGGTAGCGCCGCTCGTGCGGCTGCAGCGTGCCGTCGAAGGCATAGCCGTCCGCCGCGTTTTCCGCGAATTCCGCGCGCCAGTACATGCTCGTGCGGCGCATGCCGAAGCGGTCGAACACGCGCCGGCGCATTTCCTGCGCCACGTCGAGCCCCAGGCCCTGCTCGACGATCAGCTGCAGGATCGCGTACCCCTCGCTCGAGTAGGCATAGCGTTCGCCCGGATCGGTGTGGATGCGCAGCCGGCCGCGCGGCTCCATCCAGCGGTAGTTGGCGAGGCCGCCGCCGTGCGCGAGCAGGATGCGCGGGGTGAGCGTCTGCCAGCGCGCGTCGCCCGCGAGGTCGGAAAAGTCGTAGGGACGCACGCGATACGTGGGCAACGGATGCGGCAGCAGCTTCGTGACGGGCGCGTCCAGGTCCAGCCGGCCCTCGTCGGCCAGTTGCAGCAGCATGTACGCGAAGGCCGCCTTCGTGAGGGCGCCGCCGGCCATGATGGTGTCCGGCGTCAGCGGCTGGCCGAGGGACGCGTTGCGCATGCCCATCACCTTCACTTTCGCGACCTTGCCGTTCTCGATCGTCGCGAAGGCCAGACCCTGCACCTGCTCGCGGCGCATCGCGCGCTGGATTTCCGGGTCGGACAGCGATTGCATGGGGCGCAGCGGACGCGCGCAGCCCGCCATCAACATCGCCGCCATACCCACAATCAACCACGTCCCGAACCGCATGCGCTCTCTCCATACCTGCCGGATACCGCACCGCGCGGCACCCCAGCCCGACATGATGCCATGAGAGCGCTAACTTCGTCATGACGAATCGTCAACGTGCGCGCTTGTAGACGCGCACGTAGTCGACCAGCATCTGCTGTGGGAACGTCGTCGTCGCGTCCGGATTGCCGGGCCAGCCGCCGCCGACGGCCAGGTTCAGGATCACGAAGAACGGATGCTCGAACACCCAGTCGCCCGTGACGGTCTCGGGCTGCGCCGTGTGGTACAGGATGCCGTCGCGGTACCAGCGGATCTCGCGCGGCTCCCATTCGACGGCGTAGACGTGGTAGCCGTCGGCATAGGTGCCCTTGTCGAGACGCTGCGGCTTGCCGATCGCCTTGTCGCCGCTGTAGCCGGGGCCGTGCAGCGTGCCGTGCACGACGTCGGGCTCGCGGCCGATGTTTTCCATGATGTCGATCTCGCCGCAGCGGGGCCAGCCGGCCGTGCCGACGTCGGCCCCGAGCAGCCAGAACGCGGGCCAGATGCCCTGCCCGCGCGGAATCTTGATGCGCGCCTCGTAGCGGCCGTACGTGCGCTCGACCTTGCCCGCCGTTTTAATACGCGCGGACGTGTAGTGACGGCCGCCGTGGTCTTCCTTGCGGGCTTCGAGGACGAGATTGCCGCCGTCGACGCGCACGTTGTCCGGCCGGTCCGTATAGAACTCCAGCTCCTGGTTGCCCCAGCCGTTGCCGCCCGTCTCCGGCACCCACTTCGTGCGGTCCAGGGTCCGGCCATCGAATTCGTCGTGCCAGTCCAGCACCCAGCCCGGCGGCTGTGTGAGCGGCGCGTTCGCCGTTTGCGCGTGCGCCGCGGTCCCGAGGGACAGGAAAACGGCAAGCACGGCGGCGACGCGAAACGTGGACATGCGAGCTCCTCTTGGAAACGTTCCCAGACAGTTTCCAATATAGCACCGCGATTTTTTCGATGTCAAACGCGCCCGCGTTTTTCAGTGTGCCGTTTCGGCCACGCACTACTGAATATTCCGTTGACAATTATTTTTTCTGAACATAAGATTCGCTCAGCATATGGAAACGTTTCCAGCGATTGGAAACGATGTTGATGCGGTGAAGAGAAATAAAAACAGAGGAGACCCAATGCATTACCCCAAGGCAAACCAAAAACTGATGAGCCTGGCTGTGGCGAGCGCCTGCGCCGCCCTCATCCCGGCTTACGCCCAGACCACCGCGCCGGAAGACACTCGCGGCGGCGACATCCCCACCACGTCGATCCAGCAGGTCACCGTCACGGGTCTGCGCCAGTCGATGGCGTCGTCGCTGAACCTGAAGCGCCAGTCGGACGGCATCGTCGACGGCATCGTGGCCGAGGACATCGGCAAATTCCCCGACACGAACCTGGCCGAATCGCTGCAGCGCATCTCGGGCGTGTCGATCGACCGCGTGAACGGCGAAGGCCAGAAGATCACCGTGCGCGGCGTGGGCCCCGACTTCAACATGGTGCTGCTGAACGGCCGCCAGATGCCGACGTCGAACCTGGGCGACCTGAATGGCCGCTCGTTCGACTTCTCGAACCTGGCGTCGGAAGCGATCTCGCAGCTGCAGGTCTACAAGACCAGCCGCGCCGAGACCCCGACCGGCGGCATCGGCGCCACCGTCAACGTGATCACGGCGCGTCCGCTGGATAAACTGGGCACGTATTCGAGCATCGGCATCAAGGCCGTGCACGACACGTCGAACAACAATCTCCCCGGCGACGTCAAGGCCAGCACTTCCACGACCCCGGAATTCTCGGGCATCTATTCGACGACGTCGAAGGATGGCCACTGGGGCCTCGGCGTGTCGGCCAGCTACCAGGAACGCAACCTGGGCTTCAACCAGGCGTCCGTCGGCAACGGCTGGAAGGGTCCGTTCCGCGGCGACGAAAACAACTGGGGCACGATCCCGCAGCCGGGTACCGCCGGCTCGGAAAACATCACGAACCGCCCGAAGCCCGGCGACATCTACCAGGTCCCGCAAAACCTGAACTACAGCATGACGGGCGTGAAGCGCCAGCGTACCAACGGCCAGTTGACCCTGCAGTGGCAGCCGGTGAAGGAACTGACGACGACCCTCGACTACACGTACTCGGAAAACAAGCTGCAGACGAAGCGCAACGACGTCTCCGCGTGGTTCAACTTCGGCGCGTCGGCCTCGTCGTGGACCAATGGCCCGATCGCCGCGCCGCTCGTCTACACGGAATTCCTCCCGGCCGGGAACAGCGACATCGCGATG
Organism: uncultured Massilia sp.; assembly: GCA_946481275.1. The sequence goes on along the minus strand of CAMLMV010000001.1, from coordinate 358,630 downwards.
GGCGGCGCCGACTTCGCCACCAAGACCCAGAACAAATCGCTCGGCTTCAATGCCCAGTGGCGCGCCACGAAGAACCTGAAGCTCGAGTTCGACGCGCACCGTTCGACCGCGGAATCGAAGGCCGACAGCCCGTTCGGCTCGAGCAATACGCTGGGCACCGCGAGCTTCTCGCGCGGCGACACGACGGCCGACTTCTCGCAGGAATTCCCCGTCCTGTCGATCAAGGGCGCCGACTTCGTGAACGCGCCGCAGCAGGTGACCGGCTCCGTCTTCCAGAACGGCTACATGAAGGGCGAAGTCGACCAGCTCCAGTTCAAGGGCCGCCTGCGCATGCTGGAAGCGTCGAACCTGAACTTCGGCATCGGCACCATCGAGGTCAAGAACCGCTCCGCGTTCTCCACGCAGCAGCGCGACGCCTGGACCGGCGCGACGAAGCCGTCGGACTACCCGAGCAGCCTGTGGCACGCCGACACGATCCGCCAGTACTTCGACCAGCTGGCCGGCAGCCAGAACCCGAACCTGTTCAACACCTTCTACACCTTCAACTTCGCACAGGTGCGCGACGTCGTGTCGAAGGCATCCGGCCTGCCCGCGCTGTACCTGCCGAAGAACACGTACGACACGGACCAGCGTACCGGCGAAAAATCGAAGAGCCTGTACCTGCAGTTCAACACGGACTGGGACACGGCGCTGCCGATGCACACGGCGATCGGCGTGCGCTACGAGAAGACGGACGTCGTCTCCACCGCGCTCGTGCCCGCGGCCACCGCCATCACGATGGTCTCCGCCAACGAGTTCCCGGTCACGTTCGGCGCTCCGACGTTCACGACCCTCACCGGCAAGTACCACCACCTGCTGCCGTCGGTGGACTGGGACATGGACCTGCGCGACGACATGAAGGTGCGCGCGAGCTATGGCGAGACCATCGGCCGTCCGCGCTACGACCAGATCGCCGGCGGCCAGATCCTGAATACGCTGGCGCGCGTCGACGGCGGCACGGGCTCGCAGGGCAACCCGGCCCTGAAGCCCGTGAAGTCGAAGAACTTCGACCTGTCGTGGGAGTGGTACTACGGGAAGGACAGCTTCTTCTCCGTGAACGCGTTCTATAAAGACCTGGAGAACTACGCCGGCCAGTCGAAGATCGACGCCACGCCGTTCAACCTGCACACCCCGGTGGGCGGCGCGCTGTGGAACGAAGCGTCGGCTTCCGGCTGCGGCACGGACCCGGCCTGCATCCGCAACTACATCTTCAAGAATCATCCGACCGCCCCCGGCGTGACGGTGACGGGTGTGGACAGCAGCGGCAACCCGACCGGCAACATCGTCGGCCAGCCGGGCGATCCGGTGGCACACTTCCAGATCACGACGTTCTCGAACCAGAAGAAGGCAAGCCTGAACGGCCTGGAATTCAACCTCCAGCACATGTTCGGCAACACCGGCTTCGGCATCTCGGCGAACTACACGTACGTGCACTCCGGACTGCGGTACGATAACGGCAGCGTGGGCGAACAATTCGCGCTGGTCGGCCTGTCGAACTCCGCGAACCTCGTCGGCATCTACGAGAACGACAAGTGGAACGTGCGCGCGGCGTACAACTGGCGCGGCGAGTTCCTGTCGTCGACGTTCGACGGCGCAGGTCCGAACCCGAACTACGTGGAGCCGTACGGCCAGCTCGACCTGTCGGTCGGCTACAACGTCACGCCGAAGCTGGTCGTGCAGTTCGAAGCCATCAACCTGACGAACGAGACGAGCCGCGTCCACGGGCGCACCACGCAGCAGGCCCTGTACGTGACGCAGACCGGACCGCGTTACATGCTGGGCGCCCGCTACAAGTTCTGATCGTCTCTCCCGCCGCGGGGTTCGCCCTGCGGCGGGATGCATGGCCTGCCGTAATCGGTTTCAGCAATTAAAAAGTTGTTCCAAAAACAGCATTTTCAGGTAGACTCATGCGGCCCACCGGAAAAAGGAAGCTGTGATGAGTAAACCCATCGAACACGTCGTGGTGGTCGGCGGCGGCTCCGCCGGCTGGCTCGCGGCCGCGGTCCTGGCGGCGGAACATCCGCGCCTGGCCGTCACCCTCGTCGAATCGCCCGGCGTACCGCCGATCGGCGTCGGCGAAGGCACGTGGCCGTCCATGCGCGAGACCCTGCAGCGCATCGGCGTGTCCGAGGCCGCGTTCTTCCGCGAATGCGACGCCGCGTTCAAGCAGGGCTCCCGCTTCGACCGTTGGGTCGACGGCAGCGACAGCGACACCTATTTCCACCCCTTTTCCCTGCCCCAGGGCTATGGCGAGGCGAACCTCGTCGCGGCGTGGCAACGCGCGCACCGCGACGTGCCGTTTGCGGACCTGGTCAGCTATCAACCCCATTTGTGCGTGCAGGGCCGTGCGCCGAAGCAGCCGCAGACGCCGGAATTCGCGGGCGTCGCCAACTACGGCTACCACCTGGATGCGGGCAAGTTCGGCGTCTTCCTGCAGAAGCACTGCGTGGACAAGCTGTGCGTGCGGCACGTGCTGGCCCACGTCGTCGACATCCTGTCCACCGACGATGGCGACATCGCCGCGCTGCGCACGCGCGAGGCCGGCCTCGTCGAAGGCGACCTGTTCATCGACTGCACCGGCATGGCGTCGCTGCTACTGGGCCGCCACTACGGCGTGCCCCTCGTGTCGCAGCGCGACGTGCTGTTCAACGACCGCGCCCTCGCCGTGCAGGTGCCCTACCCCGCACACGACACGCCGATCGCCTCGCAGACGACGTCCACCGCCCAGTCGCACGGGTGGACCTGGGACATCGGCCTGCCCACGCGGCGGGGCGTCGGGTACGTGTATTCCAGCGCCCACGTCGACGACGACGCGGCGGAGCGGACGCTGCGCGCCTATCTGGCTTCCACCGGCATCGCCGGAGAGATCCCGCAACCGCGCAAGATCGCCTTCGACCCGGGCTACCGCGCGCGCTTCTGGGAACGCAACGTCGTCGCGATCGGCCTGTCGGCCGGGTTCATCGAGCCGCTGGAAGCTTCCGCGCTCGCGCTCGTGGAACTGTCCGCGGCCTGGCTGGCGGACGACATGCCCGCCACGCGGGCGCAGATGGACACGATCTCCGCGCGCTTCAACGAGGCGTTCACGTACCGGTGGGAGCGCATCATCGACTTCCTGAAGCTGCACTACGTGCTGTCGAAGCGCACGGATACTGCCTACTGGCTCGATCACCGCGCCACCCGCACGCAGTCGCCGCGCCTGCGCGAGCTGCTCGCGCTGTGGCGCACGCGCGCACCGTCGCGGCGCGACTTCCCCCGCATCGAAGAGATCTTCCCGTCCGCGAGCTGGCAATACATCCTGTACGGGATGGGCTTCCGGCCAGAGCTGACGGAACGGGCATCGGACCTGCCCGGGCGTGCCGACCAGTACTTCCGCGAATCCGCGCGACTCACCGCCCGCATGCTGCCGCAACTGCCCGGGAACCGCGAGATGCTCGACCACATCCGCCAGTACGGGATGCCGCCGGGCTAACAGAGACACCACCACAACACCAATAACGCCAACTGAGCGAGAGAGACTACCACCGATGGCCAACCATGCACCCCTGAACAACGTCGACCACAAGAACCTGCGCGTGGTCACCACCCGCGGCGCGGCGTACGGCGACGCCGTGATGTCGGCGCTGACCTTCCCCGCCGAATTCCGCGACCTGCAGGCCTGCTACCCGATCGTCTTCGCGCAGGACGGCAACGGCAGCTACGACGCGCTCGCCTTACTCGGCTTCGAACAGGGCGAGAACCTGTTCCTCGGCCCGAACGGCTGGGATGCCCCCACGATCCCGCTGACGATCGAACGCCAGCCGTTCATGATCGGCCGCAGCGGCGAGGAACTGTCCGTCCACGTCGACCTGGACAGCCCGCGCGTGCGCGACGGCGGCATCGAGGGCGAAGCGCTGTTCCTGACCTATGGCGGCACGAGCGAATACCTGGAACGCATCAGCTCCGTGCTGCGCACCATCCACGAAGGGCTCGCCGCGTCGCGCGCCTTCGTCGCCGCGCTCGTCGAGCTGGAACTGATCGAATCGTTCGTGCTGGACGTGGAACTGGACGACGGGTCGCAGAACCGCCTGGCCGGCTTCTACACGATCAACGAAGACCGCCTGGCCACGCTGTCGGGCGAGCAGCTCGCGCGCCTGCACGACAAGGGCTACCTGCAGGCCATCTACATGGCGGTGGCGTCGCTGGCGCAGTTCCGCAACCTGATCCAACGGAAGAACCGCGCCAATGACGTCCTCCGCTGATTTCGCGCACAAGCACGTCCGGGAAGTCGCGTTCGGCGACAACAAGCTGCCGGACGAGATGCTGCGCGCGACGCGGCCCTACATCGTGCGCGGCCTCGCCGCCAACTGGCCCCTCGTGCAGCGAGGCCGCGCGTCCGCGGAAAGCGCAGACGCCTACCTGCGCCAGTTCTATCGTGACGCGACCGTCAACGCGATGCTGGGTCCCCCGCAGATCGGCGGCCGCTTCTTCTACAACGACACGATCACGGGTTTTAACTTCCACAACGTGCGCGGCCGCCTCGACCAGGTGCTGGACGAGCTGGCCGCACACCGCAAGCGGCCCGACCCGGGCGCGATCTACGTGGGCTCGACATCGATCGACGGCGCCCTGCCCGGCCTGCGCGCCGCCAACGACCTGGACCTGGGCGACCGCAACCCGCTCGCCAGCATCTGGATCGGCAACCGCACCGTCGTCGCCACGCACTACGACCTGCCCGACAATATGGCGGTCGTCGCGGTGGGCGAACGGCGGTTTACGCTGTTCCCGCCCGACCAGCTGAAAAACCTGTACGTCGGCCCGCTCGACTTCAACCCGGCCGGCCAGGCGATCAGCCTCGTCGACGTGCGCAACCCGGACTTCGAGCGTTTCCCCCGCTACGCCGAGGCGCTGCAGCATGCCGAGGTGGCCGAGATGGGCCCCGGCGACGCGCTGTTCATCCCGTCGATGTGGTGGCACCACGTGGAAGCGCTGTCCGCGTTCAACGTGCTCGTGAACTACTGGTGGCGCCAGTCGCCGGACTACATGGACACGCCGACGAACGCGCTGATGCTGGCGATCCTGACGATGCGCGACCTGCCGTCCGAGCAGCGGCGCGCGTGGCAGGAGATCTTCCGCCACTACATCTTCGAGCCGGATGCCGGCAACCTCGCGCACATCCCGGAGAATGCGCGCTATGCGCTGTCGCCGCTCGATGAAGACGGCGCGCGCGTGTTGCGCGGCCAGCTGCTGCGCCGTATCAACCGATAAGAACACAAGCAGTAACAAGCCAGGAGTAGAGACATGGAGAACAATCACCAACAGGGCCGCGGTCGCCCGATCCGCCGCGTCGTCATCGCCGGCGGCGGCACCGCCGGCTGGATGGCCGCGGCGGCGCTGTCGCGCACCCTCGGCAAGGTCGTCGACATCAAGCTCGTCGAGTCGGACGACATCGGCACGGTCGGCGTGGGCGAGGCGACGATCCCGAGCCTCGTGCACTTCCACCGCCTGCTCGACATCGGCGAACAGGAATTCATGGCGGCCACGCAGGCCACGTTCAAGCTGGGCATCAGCTTCGAGGGCTGGCGCGCGCGCGGCGAAGACTACATCCACTCGTTCGGCATGACCGGCACGGACCACTGGACGGCCGGCTTCCAGCACTTCTGGCTGAAGGGCCGCGACCGCGGCCTCGCCAGCGACTACGGCGACTACTGCCTGGAGCTCGTCGCGTCGCAGGAAAAGCGCTTCGGCCACCTGCCGAACCAGGGCATCAACTACGCCTACCACCTGGACGCGACGCGCTACGCCCGCTACCTGCGCCGTTTCTCCGAACACTTCGGCGCCCAGCGCATCGAAGCGAAGATCGCGGGCGTCGACACCGACCCGGCGACGGGCCACATCACGGCGCTCGTGCTGGACTCCGGCACGCGCATCGAAGGCGACCTGTTCATCGATTGCACGGGCTTCCGCTCGCTGCTGCTGGGCCAGACGATGGGCGTGGAATACGAGGACTGGTCGCAATGGCTGTTCAACGACTGCGCGATCGCCGTGCAGACGGAATCGACCGGTCCGGCCGTGCCGCTGACGCGCTCGATGGCGCACGACTGGGGCTGGCAATGGCGCATCCCGCTGCAGCACCGCACCGGTAACGGCATCGTGTTCTCCAGCCGCCACACGGACGAGGCGACGGCGCGCGCCACGCTGCTCGGCAACATCGAAGGCAAAGTCCTCACGGAGCCGCGCGTGATCCGCTTCACGCCCGGCCAGCGCAAGAAGGTCTGGGCCGGCAACTGCATCGGCCTCGGTCTCGCGAGCGGGTTCCTGGAGCCGATCGAGTCGACGAGCATCCACCTGATCCAGCGCGGCATCGTGCGCCTGTTGCAGATCTTCCCGTCGCACGGCATCCAGCAATCGGACATCGACGAGTTCAACGCGCAGGCCGAGGAGGACATCCGCACGATCCGCGACTTCATCATCCTGCACTACAAGGTCACGAACCGGCGCGATACGCCGTACTGGCACGACGCGGCGACGATGCAGGTGCCGGACAGCCTGCAGCACCGCATCGACCTGTTCCGCGACGGCGCCCGCGTCTTCCGCGAAGGGAACGAACTGTTCGCGGAAAACTCGTGGGTGCAGGTCATGCTGGGCCAGGGCCTCACGCCCGAGCGCTGGCACCCGAGCGCGGACCTGATGGGCGACGACGAGCTGCGCGGCTTCCTGGACGGCATCCGCAACGGCGTGCGCCGCACGGTGTCGCAACTGCCGCCGCACCAGCAATACGTGGAGCGCTACTGCCCGGCGGGCAAACCGTGACGGCCGAGGGCGGCTTTGCCGACACCAAACGGCACTACGCCGTCCTCGACGGCCTGCGCGGCGTCGCGGCGCTGACCGTGGTCGCCTTCCACCTGTGCGAAGCGCATGCCGTCAACCGCTTCGCCCAGGTGATCAACCACGGCTACCTGGCCGTCGATTTCTTTTTCCTGCTGTCCGGCTTCGTCATCGGCTACGCGTACGACGACCGCTGGCGGCGCATGTCGCTGGGCAAGTTCTTCCGGCGCCGGCTGATCCGCCTGCATCCGATGATCGTCGTCGCGATGGTGATCGGCGCGCTGATGTTCTATTTCCAGGCGGGGCCGCTGTTCCCGATGATCGCGGACACGCCTTTGTGGCGCATGCTGCTGATCATGGTGGTCGGCATGACCCTGCTGCCGGTGCCGCCCGCGCTGGACCTGCGCGGCTGGGCCGAGATGCATCCGCTGAACGGGCCGGCGTGGTCGCTGTTCTTCGAATACGTGGCGAACGTGCTGTACGCGCTCGTGCTGCGGCGGCTGCCGAACCGGATCCTCGGCGTGCTCGCGCTGCTGGCCGGCGCGGCGCTCGTGTACTACCTCCTCACGGGACCAAACGGCGACGTGATCGGCGGCTGGTCGCTGGACCCCGTCCAGTTCCAGCTGGGCTTCACGCGTCTTGCCTACCCATTCTGCGCGGGGCTGCTGCTGTCGCGCGTCGTCCGTCCCGGCCGCATCGCCCACGCGTTCCCGATCAGCGCCGCGATCCTGTTCGCCACGATGGCATTGCCGCGCATCGGCGGCCCGGATACGTTGTGGATGAACGGCCTGTACGAAGCCCTGTGCATCGTCGTCGTGTTCCCGCTCGTCGTCTGGCTCGGCGCCAGCGCCCAGGTCAGTGCGCGTACGGGCCGCGTGTGCGCCGCGCTCGGCGGGCTGTCCTACCCGCTGTACATCATCCACTATCCGTTCGTGTACACGTACACGGCGTGGACCAACGAACAGCATGTGTCGTTGCGTGACGGCCTGCCCGTCGCCGCCGCCACCTTCGCCGTGTGCGTCGCGCTCGCGTGGCTGCTGCTGAAGGTCTACGACGAGCCCGTGCGCGCCTGGCTCACGCGGCGCTGGCTGGCGCACGAGCGTGCGCAAACCAAGAATGAAACAATCGCAACTTTGCCTGTTCAAGAATAATTTCTCTACCGGGCATAGATATTCTGTTACGTCTGTTCCGAGAATCGTTGCTGTACAGCATCAATAAGGACGTTCTTGCAGGAATCGTCGTGACAACGGCTGAGGCTGGTCGCTAAGATTTAGAACATTTCCAGCGGGCAAATCGGTAAATCCGGTCGCCCACTGGCGTGTTCGACAATCTCCAGGACCAACGCCTCCCATGGCCATCTCCCCCTTTCCGACCCGGCTCGCCTGCGCCCTCGCGGCCGCCTTCGCCATCGTCCCCGACCTGCATGCCCAGACCGGCATCGACCCGGCCGCCGCCGCCCAGCGCGCCGAGGTGCTGCAACGCCAGCAGGAAGAACGCATCAAACGCGACATCGAAGCGGCCAAGCCGCGCGAGCGCACCGAACCCGGCATCGATACGAGCCGCCTGCAGCCGCAGGTCGACGCGTCCGGCGCCGGGCCGCGCTGCCACGACATCGACGTGATCACGATCCACGGCGCGCCGGGACTCTCCCCGGCCGTCCGCGCCGCGATCGAGACGGCGTACAGCCACCGCTGCCTCGGCGTCGCGGAGATCGAAGCGATCCTGGGCCTCATCACCAAGGACTACGTCGACCGCGGCTACGTCACCACGCGCGCCTACCTGCCCGCGCAGGATCTCGGCAAGAAGCGCCTGGAGATCCTCGTGATCGAAGGACGCCTCGGTGCGCTCAAGGTCGATGACGGCGCCCGCATCAATCCGTGGAACGTGTTCCCGCCGGCCGGCGGCCTGCTCAACCTGCGCGACATCGAGCAAGGCATCGACCAGGTGAACCGCCTGGCCTCGAACAACGCCACGCTGGACATCCAGCCGGGCAGCGCGCCGGGCGAAAGCACCGTCGTCATCCACAACAAGCCGGCCTTTCCCGTGCACGCCAGCCTGACCGGCGACAACAGCGGCTCCGAAAGCACGGGCCGCAACCAGGCGGGCTTCTCGGTCAGCACGGATGCCATCCTCGGCTTCAACGAGCTGCTGCTGGCCACGTATCGCCGCTCGCAGCCGAACGACATGGCGCACAAGGGCTCGGAAAGCAAGAGCGTGACGGCGATCGTCCCGTTCCGCTGGACGACGTTCACGGCCACGGCGAGCGACGCGCGCTTCGTGAGCACCGTCCAGCTGCCCAGCGGCGAAGCGCTGCAATTCATGGGCCATTCGCGCAATGCGTCGCTGCGCATCGACCAGCTCCTGTACCGCAACCAGGTCACCCGCGCCGGCGTGTACGGCAACCTGGCCGTCAAGGACAGCAAGAACTACCTGGGCGGCGAACTGCTCGGCGTCAGCAGCCGCAAGCTGTCGGTGCTGGACCTGGGCGGCACGGCCAGCACGACGTTCCTGGGCGGCGCCCTGTCCGCCGACCTGGGCTACTCGCGCGGCCTCGGCATCGCCGGCGCGCTGCACGATACGGACGGCCTGGCCGCCGACGCGGGCCACGCGCAATTCGGCAAGGTGACGTTCAATGCCAACTGGATGCGGCCCTTCCGGATCGGCACCCTCGATGCGGGCATCTCGTCCAGTCTCACGGGCCAGTACGCACTCGACACGCTGTTCGGCTCCGAGCAGATGCTGATCGGCGGCCCGTACACGGTGCGCGGCTTCTACAACAACACGCTGTCCGGCGACCACGGCGCGTACGTGCGCAACGAGGTCTTCGTGCGCCCCGTGCTGCCGCTGCTCGGCCAGGCCATACCCGTGCGTGTCTACGCCGGCGTCGACGCGGGCCGGGTCGAGAACCGTGTCGCGGGCATCCCCGACGGCACCCTCGCCGGCGCCGCGCTGGGCCTGAACATCGCGTGGAAACGCACGTCGCTGGACGTTTCCGCCACGCGCGCACTGCACGAACCGCACGCCTTCCAGCGCGAAGGAACCCAGACCTGGGTACGCCTGAACATCGAGATCTGAAAGTACCGCCACCATGAACCGCTCGTATCGCCACGTCTGGAGCGCCGCCCGCGGCGCGTATGTCATCGCCGCCGAAACCGCCCGCGGAAAGGGCAAGTCCGGCCGCGCCGTCCTTGCCGCCGCCGTGCTGGCTGCAGTGCTGCCCACCTTCGCGCCGGGTACCGCCTGGGCCCAGCTCAAGACACCCACGTCCGTCGTCCCCAACGGGGGCAAGACGAATACCTATATCGCGCCGAACGGCGTGCCCGTCGTAAACATCGACTCGCCGAACGGCGCCGGCATCTCGCACAACACGTTCGACACGTACAACGTCGAGGCGAAAGGCCTCGTGCTGAACAACACGCCGTTCACGCAGGCCGCGGTGGGCCAGTCGCAGCTGGCCGGCGGCATCGTCGGCAACACGAACCTCAAGCAGGCCGCCCGGGTCATCCTGAACGAAGTGACGTCGACCAACCGCTCCACGCTGGCCGGCTACACCGAGGTGTACGGCAAGCGCGCGGACGTCATCGTCGTCAACCCGAACGGCCTCACGTGCACGGGGTGCGGCTTCATCAACACCGACCGCGTCACGCTGACGACCGGCGCGCCCGTGTGGGCCGCCGACGGCAACCTGATCGGCTTCAACGTCAGCCGCGGCGACATCGCCATCGGCGGTGCGGGCGTGGATGCCAGCGCCCAGCAGATCCTCGACCTCGTCGCGCGCAACGTGAAAGTCGACAGCCAGGTCAACGTGGCCGGCACCGGTGAACTCGGTGTGTTCACGGGCCCCGTCCAGTGGCACTACGAGGGCCGCAACATCGCGGGCACCGTGGCCGCCGCGGCCGAGAAGCCGCAGTACGCCATCGACTCGAGCGCGCTGGGCGGCATGTACGCGGGCCGCATCCGGCTGATCGCGACGGAGGCCGGCGTGGGCGTGCGCATGCTGGGCGACGCCGCCGCCAGCGCGGACGACTTCCGCGTCGACGCGGCCGGCAAGGTCCTCCTGCAGGGCCGCGTGTCGGCCGCGCGCGACGTGGCCCTCACCCAGACGGGCGCCGGGCAGGTCGAGATCGGCGGGGCCAACGCCGCCGTCAGCGCGACGCGCGACCTGAACGTGACCGCGGCCGGCGCCCTGGCGCTGAACGAGGCCGCGCTCAAGGCCGGCAACAACCTGGCGATCCAGGCGGCGAGCCTGGCCGACACGTCCAGCGCCAACGCCACCCGCAGCGCCAACGGGGCCGCCAGCGTGAAGGTCGCGGGCGCCGCCGCCATCGACGGCAGCACCTGGGGCGCCGGCGGCGCGTTCGGCCTCGACGCCGACACCGTCGCCGCCACGCACGCCACCCTGTACAGCGGCAAGGGCGCGCTCACGCTCGGCGCCGCGGGCGACGTCGTGCTCGACGCCGTCAAGGCCACGACCACCGACAAGCTGGACGTGCAGGCACGCGGCGGCGCACTGCGCCTCACAGCTGCAACGCAATTGACGGCCGGCGCGGACGCCGCACTGCGCGCCGCGACGGCGCTCGACAACGCGGGCAGCGTGCTCGCGGGCGGCAGCCTCGCGCTCGACGGCGGCGGTACCGCGCCGCTGCAACTGACGAACAGCGGCCTGCTGCAGGCCCAGGGCGCGCTCGACATCGGCACCGCGCGGGCCGCGGCCGTGACGAATACGGGCCGCGCGCTGGCCGGCCGCATCGCCATCCAGGCGACCACGCTCGCCAACGCGGGCGCCCTGCAGGCGGGCGACGGCATGCGCATCGCCGCGGCCGACGCAATCACGAACGCCGCCGGCGCCACGCTGCTCGGCGCGGGTGCCGGCAAGGACGTCGTCCTGCAGGCGGCACGCCTGGACAACGCGGGCACGGTGCAATCGGCCGGCGGCCTCGCCACGACCGTTGCAGGGAGCGTCACCAACAGCGGCAAGCTGCTGACGACGGCCGCGGCCGACGGCGGCGCGGACGGCAGGCTGACGGTACAGGCGGGCAGCATCGCCAACACGGGCACCGTCGCTGCCGCCGGCGCGGCGAACCTGCAAAGTGCCGCCGACGTCGTGAACCGCGCCCTGGTCCAGGGCGCGTCGCTCACCGTCGCGGCGGGCACCGGCATCACCAACGACGGCGCCGACAGCGCCCTGCTGGCCCGCTACGCGGCTCTCGTCACGGCGCGCGACGTCGCCAATGCGGGCACCATCCAGGCCGGCGCGGACATGTTCGTGACGGCAAGCGGCTCACTCGTCAACACGAACGCGATCCAGACCCTGAACGCGGGCAGCAGCCTCGCACTGACCGGCGGCACCGTTACGAACGGCGGCACCCTGCAGGCAGGCGGCAGCGCGACCCTCAAGTCGACAGCCGCGACGTTCACCAACAGCGGCCAGGTCATCGCCACGGGCAACCTGGACGTGAGCGCAGCGTCCGCGTTCCTCAACGCCGACGCGAAGAGCGTCATGCAGACCGCCGGCGATTTCACGGCGCAGGCCGCCGAATTCGTCAACGGCGGCGCGATCAGCGCCGGCAAGAACGCGACCGTGGGCGCCACCTACGGGCTCACCACGTCCGGCCTGCTCGAGACGACGGTGGCCGGCGGCAGCGTAACGCTGCGCGGCGCATCGGTCGGCAACGGCGGCACGATCCGCGCGGCCGATGGCGCCAGCCTCGCCGCGCTCGCAGGCGAGCTGCAGAACACCGGCCAGGTCAAGGCCGCCACGGGGCTCGACCTCGCAGCCACGAAATCGATCGCCAACGGCACAGGCGCCCTCCTGTCCGGTCACACGTTGAACGCGAGCGGCCCCAGTTTCAGCAACAGCGGCACCGTCCAGGGCGAGACGAACGTGACGATCGACGTCGCCGACGCCCTCGCCAACGGCGCGCTCGTGCAGGCAACGGGCGCCGGCGCGAGCCTGGTCCTGCGCGCAGGCACGATCGCCAACAGCGGAACCGCCGGCTCCGGCGGCACCGCGAGCCTCACGAGCCGTACCGGCGGCATCGTCAACAGCAGCCAGGTGCAGGCGCAGGATGCGCTGACCCTCTCCACGGCCACGACCCTCGACAACAGCGGCACGATCATCGGCCAGGCCGGCGTCACGGTCACCGGCGCGGCCGGATTCGGCGTCGCCAACAGCGGCCGCATCCAGGCCGCCACGGCGCTGAACGTGGGTGCCGCATCCGTGGGCGCCGCGTACATGACGAACAGCGGCACGCTGTTCGGCGACACCATCGGCGTGGTTGCCGCCAACCTGACGAACCAGGGCCGCATCCAGTCGAACGGCACCGCCACACTGGGCGGCACCGATATCGTCAACCAGGGCAGCGGCGCCGTGATCCTGACCGGCATGGACGGCAGCGCGAGCGCCATCACCGCCACGGGGAGCGTCCGCAACGAAGGCGCCATCCACACGGCGGGCGACCTGACGGTGACGGCACCGCGCCTCGACAACACGAACACGGGCGGCATCTCGTCGGAAGCGAACCTGACGGCGAACGCGGGCGGCGCGGGCTTCGACAACGCCGGCGCGCTGTACGCCAGCGGCACGCTGACCGTCAACGCCGCCGGCCAGACCTACAACAACACCATGACCGGCACGATGGACGCGAACGACATCAACGTCGCCGCCGGCACCTTCAACAACTACAACACCGTGATCGCGCTGCGCGACACGACGATCACGACCACCGACGCTTTCAACAACCTGCCGACCGGCCGGGTGCCGAACGTGATCGTCGCCCAGGTGATCAACGGCGGCGTCAGCACGCCGTACGACTGGGAAGGCAACTGCGCGCTCTTCAGCTCGGGCTGCGACCACCTCGTCACGTGGGCGCAGACCGTGAACTGGGTCCAGGGCCTCGACGGCGCAATGCCCACGCAGTTCGGCCAGGTCATTGCCGCCCGCACGATCAACATCAACTACGGCCAGTCGGGCGTGAACCAGGCGTCGCTGATCTCCGCGCCGAACCTCAACATCAGCGGCAGCGGCGCCTTCACCAACACCGACCTGCACCTGGAACAGATCGACTATGCGCGCCGCTGGCACATGACCAAGATCGGCCACCTGTTCGACGACGACGAGTACTACTACACCTACCCGACGACGGACGGCCAGTACGGCTGCAACGACGGCGGCTGCTTCGCCGGGTCCGCCGGCAGCGCCGGCGCCGCCCAGGCCGCGGCGCACCTGATGGAAACGGGCCGTCACGTGATCCAGAAGTGGAAGGCCGGCATCTACGCGACCAACCTCACCTTCACGGGCGGCAGCCTGATGAACCTCGGGTCGCCGTACCAGCAAGGCACGCAGGCGCAGTCCGTGGGGGCCGACAGCGCCGTCGCGGCCAATCCGCTGGCGGGCACGCCGCTGGGCGCCGGATTGAAGGCGCTCGTCAGCAAGCTGCCGACGAACGCGAAGACACAGAACGTCGCGGCCGCGCCGGCGCAGCAGTTCCAGGGCCTGAACCTGAACCTGCCGACGAACCCGAACGGCTACTTCGTCACGGCCAAGGATCCGAATTCGCACTACCTCGTCGAAACGAATCCGCTGTTCGGCGCCGGCAGCAATTCGGTCGGGTCGGATTATCTGACCAAGCTCCTGAACATCAACCCGGACAAGGAGATCAAGCGCCTGGGCGACGCCAACTACGAGGCGAAACTCGTGCGCGACCAGCTGATCGCGCAGACCGGCGCCAACGTCCTCAAGGGCATGGCGGGCGAAGCGGCGCAGATGCAGGCGCTGATGGACAACGCGTCCACGCAGGCGGGCAAGCTGGGGCTCGTGTACGGAAAAGCCCTGAGCCCGGACCAGGTCGCGAACCTGACGGAAGACATGGTGTGGATGGTCGAAACCGTCGTGGGCGGCCAGAAGGTCGTCGCACCGGTCGTCTACCTCGCGAAGTCGACGAAGGATGCCATCGAAGGCGGCGGCCCGGTGATCTCGGCCACCAACATGAAGATCGACGCCGGCACGGTGACCAACACGGGCGGCACGATCAAGGGCGACAAGCTCGCTATCACGGCCAAGGGCGACATCACGAACACGGGCGGCAAGATCAAGGGCGGCGACGTCGCGCTGAAGTCGACCGAAGGCAGCATCGTCAACCAGACCGTGGCCGAGACGCGCGGCGGCAAGGACTTCGCGCGCACGACGATCGGCGCGGCGGCCGGCATCGAGAGCACCGGGAAGCTGAGCCTCGACGCGGCGAAGGACATCACGGTCAAGGGCGCGGACGTCAAGGCGGGCGGCGACGCGAGCCTCGCGGCCGGCGGTAATGTCACGTTCGACACGATCCAGAACACGACCGCGGACGCCACCATGCAACGCAGCGCCGGCCTGCTGGGCGGATCCGGCAGCGGCAGCAGCCTCGCCACCACGACCAACATCGGGTCGAACCTGGCGAGCGGCGGCAACCTCAAGATCAAGAGCGGCGGCGACACGACCATCGCGGGGTCGCAGGTGAAGGTCGGCGGCGACCTGGCGCTGGACGCCACGGGCAACGTCAACGTCATCTCGCGCCAGGACACGCGCGAAACGACGAGCTACTCCGAGCACTCGGGACTCGGCGTGGGCGGCGGCCTGTTCGGCAACACGTCGACGACCACCGATACCTTCCAGGGCCGCAACGTGGCCGCCGGCATCGACGTCAAGGGCAACGCGGCCATCAAGAGCGGCGACACGCTCACGCTGCAGGGGTCGAACCTGAACGTCGGCGGCGGCGCGGACATCCAGGCGGGCCAGGTGCAGGTGCTGGCCGGCCAGGACGTCGACCGCACGACGACGACCACGAAGACGACGAGCTTCCTCAAGCTGGACGGCGCCGGCGGCGACACGTCCGCGGGCGCGGGCGCGTCGGCCGGCAAAGGCGTCGGCAGCAAGGCGGGCGTGGGCGTCGGCGCGGAAGCGCATGCGGGCGCCAGCGCGTCCGGCAGCGCGGGCGTCACGCTGGCCGAGACGAAGACGACGAACACGTACGACTACAACGCGCGCGCCGTCGGCTCGCAGATCAACGTCGGCAAGGACCTGAACGTGAAGGCCGACAAGGACATCACGCTGCAGGGCGCCAGGGTGAACACGGGCGGCGATGCGAACCTGGATGCGAAGAACGTCAACGTGCTCGCGTCGCAGGACGTGCACGTCTCGAGCAGCAAGACGTCGACCACGCAGATCGGCCTGTACGCGGAATCGAACAACGAAGCGTCGGCCAGCGCCGGCGCGCGTACCGGCATGGTGACGGGCGCGGGCGCGCAGGCGGGCGCCTCGTCCGACACGACGCTCGACGTCATCCGCACGAAGACGACGCAGACCGACAGCCTGAACATCCACAACAACGGCACGACGATCAACGCGAACGGCAAGTTGAACATCAACGCGAAGGACAAGCTGACCGTCCAGGGTTCGGAACTCGGCGGCGAGAACGGCGTTGCGCTGAAGGCGAAGGACATGGCGTTCACCGCCGCGACCGACGTCGACCAGACGACGACCACGACGACGAAGACGTCGGCCGGCCTGTACTACGGCGGCAGCGCCAAGGCCGAGGCGAGCGCGTCGAACGGCATGCTGGGCGGCGGCGGCGCGGCCTCCGCGAACGCCAAGGCCGGCCAGGGCCTGCAGGCACGCCACTCGGAAGCGACCGACGCATCCGGGACGACGACGGCGCAGGTGTCGACGATCCGCTCGGGCAACGGCGACATCACGCGCACGGCGGCGGGCAACATCACGGACGTGGGCACGAACATCGACGCGGCCGGCAACTTCACCCAGTCGGCCACCACGATCGACAGCAAGGCGGCGGCGAACACCAGCTGGACGTCGTCCAATGCGTCATCGCACGAGGCGCGCATCGGCGTGTATGCGGAGGCGAGCGCCAACGCGGGTGCGACCGGCGCGCCGAGCGCCTCCGGCGCCGGCGTCAGCGTCGGCATCGAGGCGCAGTACACGGGCACGCAATCGTCGTCGAGCTCGAACAGCAGCACGGCCGTGGTGTCGAATATCCGTGCGGGCGGCAAGGTCACCAGCACGTCGTCCGGCGCGACGACGCTGGAAGGCACGAGCATCAAGGGCGACAAGGGGGTCGAGATCGGCGCCCAGTCGCTCGACTACAAGGCCGCGCACGACACGTCCAGCAGCAGTTCGAGCGAGCAGACGATCAACGCCGCCGCCAACGTCGGCGTCGGCCTGGGCTCGAAGACCGTCGAGGGCGGCGCCAGCGGCGGCTTCGACAAGGCCAGCGAGAGCGCTCGCTCGTCGACGGCCGTCGCCGGCGACATCCAGTCGGGTGCGGGCCTCGTCATCAAGACGCAAGGCGACGCGCGCTTCGAAGGCACCGACATCGCGGCCAAGGGCGACGCCACGGTCCAGGCGGGCGGCAAGCTGACCATGGATGCGGCGCGCAACGAGAGCAGCTCGTCCAGCAATTCGAGCTCATTCCAGGCCGGCGTGCAGGTATCGGGCGGCGGTGGCGGCAAAGGTGGCGGCAAGGGTGGCGAAAGCGGCGCGGGCCTCACGCTGGGCGGCGGGTTCCAGAACGACACCAGCACGTCCAGCCAGGCCGTCACCGGCGGCGTGAAATCGGGCGGCAACCTGACGCTGAGCGCGGGCGACAAGGCCAGCTTCGAAGGCACGCAGCTGAAGGCGGGCGGCGCGGCCGCCGTGACGGGCGGCGCGGTCGAGTTCAAGGACGCGAAGAGCACGAGCAGCAGCACCAGCTCGGGCTTCGCGGCCGGCATCGGCGTCTCGGGCGGCAGCAAGGACGGCAAGTCGAGCGGTGCCGGGATGGCCACCGTCGAAGGCGGCTATTCCAGCGGCAGCAAGACCACGTCCACCCGGGCGACGCTGGAAGCCGGCAACGGCGTACAGGTGAAGACCGGTCAGCCCTGACCGAGGTGCTCGTACAGGATCAGCGACCCGATCGCGATCAGTACGAGCCCGCCCACGACCTCGGCACGCTTGCCCACGAGCTTGCCGAGGCCGCGGCCCACCATCACGCCGAGCGTCACCATGATGAACGTCGACAGTCCGATGGCGCCGGCCGTCGTGACGATGTTCGCATCGATGAACGCGAGGCCCACCCCGACGGCCATCGCGTCGATGCTCGTCGCGAAGCCCGCCACGGCCAGCAGCCAGAACGAGTGGCTCGCCGGCTTGTCGTCCTCGTCGTCGTCCGCGCCGGACAAGCCTTCGCGCATCATGCGCAGGCCGAGGACGCCCAGCAGGGTGAACGCGATCCAGTGGTCCCACGCCTGGACGTACGGCGCCGCCCAGTGACCCAGCGCCCAGCCGATGACGGGCGTGAGGCCTTCGATGACGCCAAAAATGGCGCCCGTGCGCAGGGCTTCGCGGAGATGGGGACGTTGCAGCGCGGCGCCCTTGCCGACGGCGACGGCGAATGCGTCGGTGGACATGGCGAGAGCGAGTGCTGCGGTGGCGAGGAGATTCATTGTGGTTCCAGTCGGGCAATGACGAAGGCATGCCGGCGCGGCCCGATGAACGCGCAGGCATACCAAAGGTCTTGCCAACCGAAACGGCTGCCCGTACCACGTCGACCATCGGCCGGCGAGTATGTTGATACGGGAACTTCCGCGAGGGCGGAAGCAGGCTACTCCCCAATGGGATGCCGGCATTCTACTGCAAAAAATGCCGGCATGGCCAGTCTCAGGCGGCGGTTGCCCCCTGGCGATGCAGGTTCGCATACTTCAATCCGAAGAACAGGATGAAGCCATAGCAGGCGGCGGGCACGAAGAACGACGGCTGGACGCCGATGTGGTCCGCCAGCCAGCCTTGCAGGAACGGCACGATGGCGCCGCCCACGATGGCCATGCACAGGATGCCGGAGCCCTGCCCCGTGTGGCGTCCCAGGCCGTGCAGCGCCATGCTGAAGATCGTCGGGAACATGATGGAATTGCACAACCCGACGGCGAGGATCGCCCACATCGCGGCCTGGCCCCGGCCGAAGATGGCGGCCAGCACGAGCGCGATGGCGGCCAGCGCATTGAACGCGAGCGCCTTCCCGGGGCTGACGACGCGCATGACGACGAAGCCGATGAAGCGCCCGATCAGCGCCCCGGCCCAATACACGCTGACATAGCCGGCCGCCTGCGCCGCCGGCATGCCCGCGACCTGTTGCTCGCCGAGGAAGTTGACGAGGAAGCTGCCGATGCTGACTTCGCCGCCCACGTACAGGAAGATGGCGACGGCGCCCAGCACGAGGTGGCGGTACTGCAGTGCCGAACCGGTCGCACCGGCGGCGGGGACGTCGGCGTCCGCATGGTCGATGCGCGGCAGCCGGGCCAGCGCGAACAGGATGGCGAGGAGCGCAAGCGCCGCCGCCAGCGCGAGATACGGTCCCTGCACGGCGGACGCCTGGTCGGCCGCGACGGCGCCGGCACCCGCCAGGATCAGCATGCCGCCCAGCGCCGGGCCCACCGTCGTGCCCAGCGAATTGAAGGCCTGCGTGAGGGTCAGGCGGCTCGACGCCGTCGCGGCCGGGCCGAGCACCGTCACGTACGGGTTCGCGGCCACCTGCAGGATCGTGATGCCCGCCGCCAGCACGAAGAACGCGAACAGGAACAGGCCGTAGCCGCCCTGCGCGGCCGGATAGAACAGCGCGCAGCCTCCGGCCGCGATCAGCAGGCCCGTGACGGCGCCCTTCTGGTAGCCGATGCGGCGGATCAGCGCACCGGCCGGCAGCGACACGATGAAATAGGCGCCGAAGAAGCAGAACTGCACGAGCATCGCCTGCAGGTAGTTCAGCGTGTAGATC
This sequence comes from uncultured Massilia sp., assembly GCA_946481275.1. Next base: position 338,990 of record CAMLMV010000001.1, on the reverse strand, counting down.
GCCTTCAGGTGCGGGATCAGCACGTCGTTCAGCGACGTGAGCAGGCCCCACATGAAGAACAGGATCGTGACGATGACGAGCGGTCCCGTGTTGGTCGCGGTGGCATTGGATGCCGCGGCCACGGGCACGGACGGGTTGGGGGAAGCTGCCATGAAGGCTCCTTGTTATGGTTATGGTGTTGCGGCGTCGAGCAGCGCGGCCACGCCGCGCAGTGCGGGATACGGTTCGGTGACGAGATACGTGGGGATGCGCGCGAGCCAGGGCTGCAGCCGCCCCTTGCCTTCGAAGCAATTGCGGAACGCGGACGCGTGGAACAGCGGTCCGAGACGGGGCACGATGCCGCCGCCGATGTACATGCCGCCCGTCGCGCCCAGCGTCAGCGCGACGTTGCCCGCCACGCTGCCCAGGATGGCGCAGAACGCGTCGACCGTGGCACGGCAGGCGGCGCAGGAGCCGGACAGCGCGCGCGCCGTGATGTCGGCGGCGGCCAGCCGTTCGCCGGCCAGCACCCGGTGGATCGCTTCCAGGCCGGGGCCGGACAGCAGGCGCTCGGCCGAGACGTGGCCGTGTTCTGCCCACAGTGCGTCGAGGATCCGCATCTCGTCGCGGGTGACGGGCGCGAAGCTCGCGTGGCCGCCCTCGCCCGCCAGCGCGATCCAGCGCCCGCCGCCCGCGGGCACGACGCCGGACACGCCGAGGCCCGTGCCCGGGCCGACCAGGCCGATCGGCCGGCCCTCGACCGCCGAGGTGTCCGCGCCCCCGATGCGTTCGCGGCCGCCCGCGTCCAGGTACGGCAACGCCTGTGCGAGCGCCGCGAAGTCGTTCACGACGAGGAGCGTCCCGAAACCGCAGGCATCCCGGAGTCCCGCGATCGAGAAACGCCAGTGGTGATTGGTCATGCTGACCACGTCGCCCTCGACCGGATTCGCGATGGCGAGCGCTGCGTGACGGATGCCGTCCGTCGGCAGGCCGCGGGTGGCGGCGCGGGCCAGGTACGCCGCGATCGCATCGTTGACGCGGTCGTAATCGCGGCATGCAAGCACTTCGATGTCGGCGAAATCGCCGCCCGGCGCCTGCAGCGCGAAACGGGCGTTGGTGCCGCCGATGTCGGCCAGCAGCCGGAATGCATTCATTGCAGGTCCTCGCATCGGACGGTGCCGGCGCCGGCCGCCACGTCGACGTTGCCGAAGGCGGCCGTGAACGGCCCGTCGCTCGTCACGCGGAACGGCGTGTCGACGCGCGCGAGGTCCGCGCCGCGCGCACGGAAGCAGGCGAGCGGAATCGCGACCTCCTGGCGGCCCTTGCCGGCCAGGCCCGCGAACAGCCGGGTCGCATCCAGTGGCGTGCCGCAGGCGGTGCCGCCGCACGCCATCGCGATCGTCACCTTGTCGGCTGGCGCCTGCTGCACGATCGTGTCGAAGCGCAGCACGCCCTTGTCCGCCAGCGCGGCGGGCAGTGCGAGCGGTTTGCTGCCGTGCGCTTCGAACGTGGCCGGCGCCGTCCACGTGACGAGCTTCGCGTCCTGCTGCGCCTTGATCTGGGCGATGGCGACCGAGATACCCGGCAGGCTCGCCCCCGCGTTCAGGTCCGCACCCAGCGCCGCCGATTGCGTGCCGCTGACGATCCGCAGCGGGAAGCTGGCGCGGTCGGCCTGGCCGAACACGGGATACGTATCGGACGCGCTGCAGCCGCCGGCCGGATACGTCGCATCCAGCGTGCCGAGGTGCGAACGCTGCCCCCGCTTCAGCCCATAGCCATAGGCGAACAGCGGAGAATAGCCGGCGTCGCCCACGTTCAGCGGCGTCTGGCACACGGACTTCGGCCACGAGAACGACAGCTTGCCGTTGAAGTCATACGGCTTCGCGCCCTTCCCCGCGACGAGCAGGTCCGACACGCCCCTGCCTTCCGTGCCGGGCAGCCACGCGGCGATGAACGTGTCGGACAGGTTCAGCAAATCGTTCACCCACAGCGGCCGGCCGGACAGGAACACGGTCACCACGGGCTTGCCCTTGCCGTGCACCTTCCGCAGCACGGCCAGGTCTTCCGGGTAGCGGCTCGAATGGCGCAGCGTGCCCGAGGGGACGATGTCGCCGTCGCCTTCCGCATACGGCGCTTCGCCGATCACGGCGACCACGGCGTCGAATTTGGCCGGGTCGACATCGGCACCATCCGCGCTGTAGGTGACGTTCCTGCCTGCCGCCTTCAGGCCCGCAAGGATCGTCTCGGCCTTCGGGAAATCGGCATTCGTGTTCGCCGTGCCCTGCCACGTCAGCGCCCAGCCGCCCGTCTGGTTGGCCATGCTGTCGGCCGCTTTGCCCACAACCAGGATTCGTTTCGACGGCGCCAGCGGCAGCGCCGGTCCTTCGTTCTTCAGCAACACGAGCGATTCGCGTACGGCGCGGCGGCCCAGCTCTTTCGCGAGCAGCGCGTCGTCCTTGCCGGCCCATGCGGATTGCGACGGCCGCTTGTCGAATACGCCGGCCCTCAGCTTCACGCGCACGATGCGGCTGACGGCGTCGTCGATGCGCGCCATCGGAATGCGGCCGGCTTCCACATCCTTGATCGTATTGGAAATAAAGGCCTTCCAGTCGTTCGGCACCATCACCATGTCGATGCCGGCATTGATGGCCTGCGCGCAGCTGTCGTTGCGGCAGCCCGGCACTTCCGCATGTCCGTTCCAGTCCGTGACGACGAAGCCGTCGAAGCCCATCTTGTCCTTCAGGATATCGGTGAGCATATAGCGGCTGCCGTGCACCTTGCCGTAATCCTTGCCCGCGGCGACGTCGTTCCACGAATTGAACGAGGCCATGACGGTCTGCGCGCCCGCCTCGATGCCCGCGTAATAGCCTTGCGCATGGATATTCATCATGTCGCGCTCGCTGACCTTCGCGACGCCCATGTTGATGCCGAATTCCGTGCCGCCGTCGGCCATGTAGTGCTTGATGCTGGCGATGGCGTTGGCGTCGTCCTTCAGCGCGCCCTGCAGGCCCGTCACATAGGGCCCGGACAGGCGCCGCACGAGTTGCGGGTCTTCCGAAAAGCTTTCGTACGTCCGGCCCCAGCGGTCGTCGCGCACGACGGCGACGGTCGGGCCGAACACCCACGCGATGCCCGTCGCGCGCACGGCCTTGCCCGTCGCGGCGCCGATGGCCTTCACCAGTTCCGGATCGCGCGCGGCGCCGAGGCCGATATTGTGGGGGAACATGGTGGCGCCGTAGACGTTGTTGTGGCCGTGCACGGCGTCCGTGCCCCAGATCATCGGGACCTTGACCGCCATGTCCGTCGCCATCGACGCGTCGTAGAACGCGTCGGCCAGCTTCAGCCAGTCGGCGGCGTGCGCGTGCTTGTCGTTGCCCGGCCAGCTGCCGCCGCCGTTCAGCACGGAGCCGAGGTAGTACGTGCGTACGTCGTCCGGCGTCACGGCCTTCAGTTCGGCCTGCGTCATCTGGCCGATCTTTTGGGCGAGGGTCATGCGGCCGACGATCTCGCGCACGCGCGCCTCGAGGGCGGCGTCCGGTGCGATGGCGCTCTTCAGGTGTGGCCAGGCCTCGATCTGCGGGGCGGCCGTTGCGCAGAATGCGGCGGCGGCCAGCGCGGACGCGACGGCGAGCCGGATGTGGCTGTTGCTTTTGGTGGTCATGCGGGTGTCTCCAGGGTGGTCTCGCGGAGTCGATTGGAAACGATTCCAATCAACCCCGCGAATATTGAATGCAAACGCCCGCGCTGTCAATCATTCGCTTGCGTTCACGCCCCGCGCAGGAAACCGCGATACCACTTCGCGCTGTCCTTCAGGCGGCGCTCCTGCGTCGCGTAATCCACGTGCACGAGGCCGAAGCGGCGCAGATAGCCTTCCGCCCACTCGAAATTGTCCAGCAGGCTCCACGCGAAATAGCCTTTGACGGGGACGCCGTCCGCGACAGCCTGGCGCAGCGCGGCCAGGTGGCGCATCAGGTAGCGGCGCCGCGCCACGTCGCGCACGCTGCCATCGCCAGTGACCACGTCGTCGTAGCAGGAGCCGTTCTCCGTCACGTACAGCGGCCCGGGACGGTAGTCGCGGTCGACGCGCGCCAGCAGCTCGGCCAGCCCCTGCGGCGCCACGGGCCAGCCCATCGCCGTGATCTCCCCCTGCGCCGGCAGCACGCGCGCGCCCAGCGGACCATGGTCCGGATCATGCGCCACCGTCTCCGGGAAGTAGTAGTTCACGCCCAGGAAGTCCGTCGGCACGGCGATGTCGTCCATGTCGCCCGGCAGCACGACGGGTGCCGCGCCGCCCACCTGCGCGAGCGTCGCTTCAGGATAGCCGCGCCCGTACAGCGGGTCGAGGAACCAGCGGTAGCGCAGCCCGTCATGGCGTTCCATCGCGGCGACGTCCTCGGGTGCTGCGCTCGCGGGCCGCAGCGGGTGCAGGCTGAGCGAGATGCCGACCTGCGCGCCCGGCACGTTGGCGCGGATTACCGGCACCGCCCTGCCGTGCGACAGCAGCACGTGGTGCGCCACCTGCAGGGCCGTGCCGAGGTCCGTCAGGCCGGGCGCATGCCAGCCCTCGTAATTGCCGATGATGGCCGTGCACCACGGCTCGTTGTGCGTGATCCAGTGGCCCACGCGGTCGCCCAGGCGGCGCGTCACCGCGTCGGCGAGGTCGACGAACGCGTCGACCGTATCGCGCGACGCCCAGCCGCCGCGGTCCTGCAGCCATTGCGGCAGGTCCCAGTGATACAGCGTGGCCCACGGTTGCAGGCCCCGCTCCAGCATGCCGTCGACGAGCCGGTCGTAGAAGTCGAGGCCTTTCGCATTCGGCTTTTCGCTCACCCCGTCGCAGATGCGCGGCCACGCGATCGAGAAGCGGTAGGCGTTCAGGCCCAGGTCGCGGCCGATGTCGAGGTCTTGCGGCCAGCGGTGGTAGTGGTCGCAGGCATCCGCGCCGGACGAGCCGTCGCGGATCTTGCCGGGCGTCGCGGCGAAGCGGTCCCAGATCGATTCGACGCGGCCGTCGACGCTGCCGGCGCCCTCGATCTGGTACGACGACGTGGCGCAGCCCCACAGGAAATCGGGGCCGAAGTCGGCGCGCTGCGGCGCCTGCGGTTCGGGGCTGTCGGCGCCCGGGAAGATGTCGTAGGTGGTCATCGTAGTCTTTGTCGTTGTGATTGGAAAGCTTTCCAGAGTCGCCGCAAAAAAAGGCGCGCATACGGCGGCGCGCCGGATCAAGGAATCATGCGGCCTTGCGTTTCACGCCCGGGGCCTTGGCCAGCGACGCGCGCAACGTCACGCTGACGGGAAATTCGCGCGTGACGGGACGGCGCATGTCGTAGCACAGGTTCAGCAAGGCGTTGATGCCGTTCTGCGTCATCTCGCGCCATGGCATGTGCACGGACGTGAGACGCGGGGCGGAAAACGCGGCGCTCGGAGTGTCGTCATAGCCCAGCACGGACAGGTCGTGCGGCACGCGGATGCCCGCCTCCTGGAAGTACGACAGGGCGCCGACCGCCATCTCGTCGTTAGCGCAGAACAGCGCCGTGCACGGGTAGTCGGAATCGAGCAGCTGCTTGGCCGCGGCCCAGCCGCCGGCCGGCGAAAAGTCGCTCTCCAGGCGCCAGATCTTCGCGGGGTCGATGCCGTTGTCGCGCAGCTCGCTCATGAAGCCATCGATGCGGGCGCGGTTGTCCTCCAGCTGGCGCGGGCCTTCGACGACGGCGATCTTGCGGTGCTTGTGGTCCAGCAGCGCGCGCGCGGCGAGACGGCCGCCCAGCGTGTGGTCGACGGTGAAGCACTGGTCGGGCATGGACTCGAAGCTGTGGTTCAGCGCGACGAGCTGGCCGGACTTGGCGCCCAGCGCGGCCAGGTCTTCTTCCAGCAGCGCGCTCGTCATCACGACGAGGCCGTCGCAGCCGCGCTCGACGAGGAATTCGACGCCCTCGATGGCCTGGCGGCGCTCGTCGCCGAGGCCGACGCCGAACGCGAGCACCATGTGCACGCCGGCCGCGCGCAGTTCCGTGTCGATGATCTGCAGGATCGGCGTATAGAACGTCCCGCTCAGCACGGGGATGTACACGCCGACCATGCGGCTCGTGCCGGACAGCAGCGCGCGCGCCGCGTGCGAGGGCCGGAAACCCAGCTCGTCGATCGCCTTCTTCACGCGCGCCAGCGTCGCCGGCGACACGGATCCCTTCCCGCTCACCACACGCGACGCGGTACCCAGGCCCACGCCGGCCAGCTTCGCTACGTCCTTGATCGTTGCCACAAACTTTTCCTTAATGCTATCGATTCGTCCGAAGGATACTGTATTTGCCGTCTCTAGAGGCGATTTCCGCTCACGGGATCGAACAGCGAGAGCCGTTCCACATCGATCCCGAAGGCCACCCGCTCGCCCGGCGCGTAGCTGCGCCCATCGTGCACGAGCGACGCGAGCGTCGCCTTCCCCCGGCGCAGCCACACGACCTGGTGATTGCCCATCGGTTCCACCAGGGTGACTTCGCCGACGAAGTCGCCGCCGGCGTGGATCTCCACGTGCTCCGGGCGGATGCCCAGCACCGCCGGCAGTCCGGCGGGACGCGACTCGTCCGCCGGCAGGTAGCGCATGCCGTCCGCCTCGAAACATCCTTGCGCGTCCAGCGTCCCTTCCACGAACGCCATCGCCGGCGCGCCGAGGAAGCCCGCCACGAAACGGTTCGCGGGGCGCTCGTACACGTCCAGCGGCGTGCCGATCTGCTGGATCTCCCCGCCCTGCATGACGACGATGCGGCTCGCGAGCGTCATCGCTTCCACCTGGTCGTGCGTCACGTAGATCATCGTCGAGCCCAGCGTCTGGTGCAGCAGTTTCAGTTCGCGCCGCAGTTCCGCGCGCAGCTTCGCGTCCAGGTTGGACAGCGGTTCGTCGAACAGGAATACCTGCGCCTCGCGCACGAGCGCGCGCCCGATCGCGACCCGCTGGCGCTGGCCGCCCGACAGCTGCGCGGGCTTGCGGCGCAGCAGCGCATCCAGCTGCAGCATGGCGGCGGCCCGGTCGACCCGGCGGCGGATCTCCGCCTTCGGCGTGCCGGCGATGCGCAGGCCGAACGACATGTTGTCCTCGACCGTCATCGTCGGGTACAGCGCATACGACTGGAACACCATGCCGATCCCCCGTTCGCTCGGGTCGGCGTCCGTCATGTCGCGCCCGCCGATCTCGATGGCGCCGGAATCGCTGTCGACGAGGCCCGCGATGCTGTGCAGCAGCGTCGACTTGCCGCAGCCGGAGGGGCCGAGCAGCACGAGGAATTCGCCAGGCTCCACGTGCAGGTCGAGGTCGCGGATGATGGGCTTGCCGCCCAGGACGATGTTCAGTTTGCGCAGCGAGACGTTGGCCATCCCTTATCCTTTCACGGCACCGGCGGCGATGCCGCGCACGAACCAGCGGCCCGAGAAGAAGTACAGCGCGAGCGGCACGAGCGCGGTGAGGATCGTCGCCGCCATGTTCACGTTGTACTGCCGGACGCCGGTCGTCGTGTTGATCACGTTGTTCAGCTGGACCATCATCGGCATGTTGTCGCGCCCCGCGAACACGAGGCCGAGGATGTAGTCGTTCCACACGCCCGTCACCTGCATGATCGCGGCAACGACGACGACCGGCAGCGACATCGGCAGCATCACCTGCAGGAAGATGCGCCAGAAGCCGCCGCCGTCGATGCGCGCCGCCTGGAACAGCTCGTGCGGCACGTTGCAGTAGTAATTCCGGAACAATAAGGTCATGACGGGCATGCCGAAGACCAGGTGCACGAGGACGATCGCCGGGAGGCTCCCGAAAATGCCCGCCAGCGCCATCACGCGTACGAGGGGATAGATCATCACCTGCACGGGAACGAACGCGCCCGCCATCAGGATGCCGAACAGGATGTTCGCGCCGCGCGGCCGCCAGAACGACAAGGCGTAGCCGTTCACGGCGCCCAGCAGGATGGGCACGATCGTCGACGGCACGGTGATGGCGACGGAATTCCAGAAGCCGGTGCGCACGCCGTCGCACGCGGCGCCCGTGCACACGCCGCTCCACGCGAGGCGCCACGGCTGGAGCGTTGGCGCCAGGGGCAGCGCGAAGATGCCGCCCTGGCGGATCTCGTCCATCGACTTCAGCGACGTCACGACCATCACGTACAGCGGCAGCAGGAAGAACAGCGCGGCGCCCAGCAGGAACACGTACAGGCCGATGCGGGCCGGCGTCCAGCGGCGGCGCGCGCGCCGGACGGCCGTCGCCGGCGCGGTGACGGCGGCCGGGAGCGGCGGAACGATCGACTCCATTTTCATGCGGCCTCCTTGCGGCTGCGGGCATAGGCATACGGCGCGAGCAGCGCCAGCACCGGCACGAGCAGCACGATCGCGCCGGCCGAGGCCAGGCCCACGTTCGAGCGCAGGAACAGGTGATCCATGATGAACTTCGCAGGCACCTCGCTGGCGATGCCGGGGCCGCCCTGCGTCATCGCGACGACGGCGTCGTACAGCTTCGCGACGGCGGTGGCCAGCAGGAGCAGGACGGTGGCGATGGTCGGCCACAGCATCGGCACGATGATCTGGGCGTACACGCGCCACGCGGGGATGCCGTCGAGGCGGGCCGCCTTCCAGATTTCGGGATCGACGCCGCGCAGGCCCGCCAGCATCAGCGCCATCACGAGGCCGGACATCTGCCACACGGTGGCGATGACGACCGTATAGATGGCGAAGTCCTGCGACACGATCCAGTCGAAGCGGACGCCGTGCAGGCCGAGCGCGCGCAGGGAGCCGTCGATGCCGTCGCCCGGCGTCAGCAGCCATTGCCACACGAGGCCCGTCGCCACGAACGACATCGCGTACGGGTACAGGAAGATCGTGCGGAACACGCCCTCGCCTTTCACGTTCTGGTCGATGAACACGGCCAGCAAGAAGCCGATCACGAGGCAGGCCAGCACGAACAGGACCCCGTAGGCGGCGAGGTTGTGCAGCGACAGCATCCAGCGCTCGTTGTCGAACAGGCGGTGGTATTGCGCGAGGCCGATGAAGCGCCCGGACGGGAACGTGCGCGAGCCGGTCAGCGAAATATAAAAGGTCCACAGGCCGGCGCCGAGATAGCCGAGTGCGGCCACGACGGCCATCGGCAGCAGCGCGGTGTAAGGCGTGACGCGGGTGAGACGCAAGGTCGCCATGTCAGTAGCGCAGCGCCGAAGCGATGCTGTTCTGGGCCCGTTCGACGGGCATGTTGGTATTCCAGTAGGCGGTCAGGACGTCCTGCAGCGCGCCGTTCTGGTCCGGCGTCAGGTACACCTCGGCGACGCCGACGGGCCGCTTCGGATCGCGCAGGATCGCCATGCCCTTGCGCGCGCACGCGTCGAACTGGCTGTCGTCCGCGTCCAGCCGGACCGGGATCGAGCCTTTCAGTTTATTGAAAGCGAGCTGCACGCCCGGCTTGTCGACGACCGTCGCGAGCAGCTTCTGTGCCCGCAACGCGCCCGCGTCGTCCGTTTTCGGGAACACGAACACGTCGCCCTGGATCAGGTACGGGCTGTCCGCGCCCAGACCCGGCAGGCAGCCGAACTGGCGGCCCGGCGCCTGGCCGGCCGCGATGAACTCGCCCTTGGCCCAGTCGCCCATGATCTGCATGCCCGCCTTGCCGCCGATGACGAGGGCCGTCGCGTCGTTCCAGTTGCGGCCCGGCGACGCCGGATCGACGTAGCCCTGCAGGCGCTTGTACGCAACGAGCACCTTGCGGAACTCGGCGGAACGGATCGCGGCCTGGTCGCGGTCGCGGATCACTTTCAGGTACAGGTCGCGCCCGCCCATGTTCGACAGGACCATCGAGAACAGCAGGATGTCCTGCCACGCCTGGCCGCCGTGCGCGAGCGGGATGACGCCGGCCGCCTTCAGCTTGTCGAGCGCCGCGAACAGCTCGTCCATCGTCGCGGGCTCGCGCGTGATGCCGGCCTTCGCGAATGCAGGCTTGGAGTACCAGATCCACGTCTGCATGTGGATGTTCATCGGCACGGCGTACCAGTGGCCGCGCACCTTGATCACGTCGACGATGGGCGCGGGCAGCACCTGGTCCCAGCGGTCGCGCCTGGCGAGGTCGTCGACGGGGTTCAGCAGGTCTTCCTCGATGATGTCGAGGAACTGCTTGGAGGTGTTGAACTGGGCGGCCGTCGGCGGATTGCCGCCGATGATGCGGTTGATGGTGACGGCGCGCGACTGGTCGCCGCCCGCGATTGCGGTGTCGACCCACGTGCCGCCGGCGTCGCGGTAGGCCTGCTCGACCTGCTTCACGGCGGCCGATTCGCCGCCGGACGTCCACCAGTGGATCACCTCGGCCCGTGGACCGGCATGCGCCGCTTTCGCGGTCGCGCACAGCCAGGCGCACAGGCAGGCGAACTGCAGCGCCCTGCGGATTCCGTACATGCTGTCTCCGTTATGGCGTCCTGGCAGGGCCGGCGCCTTTTTTTATCCCGTCGCGGCATGCCATGGAAACGTTCCCATGGGCATGCTCCGACTATAACATCCCGAAAAAATCAGTGTCAAACAAAACAACGCCCTAGCCTGTCGCTGCGGCGCACACGGCTTTTACGTGGCCGCGCAGCCACGCGTGGACCGGGTCGGCATGCTGGCGCTGGTGCCAGCACTGTTCCACTTCCACGACCGGCAACGCGAACGGTAGTGTAAACGTCTGCAGCGGCATCGTCGCCATCGCCCACTGCACGAACGGCGCCGGCATCACGGCGACGAAGTCGGACGCCATCGCCATCGACAGCGCCGCCTGGAACCCCGGTGCCACCAGCGCGACGGTGCGGCGCAGGCCGTGCCCGGCCAGCGCCGCGTCGACGGCCGCGCACGAGCGCCGGCCGGGCGACGTGGCGATGTGCTGCCACGCGACGAATTCCTCCGCATCGATTCTGGCGCGGCGCCGCCCGTTGCACAAGGGGTGGCCGCGGCGGACGACGCCGACGAACGACGCCGTGAACAGCCGCTCGGTGAGAATGCCCGGCTCCGGCCCCTTCACGACGAGGATGTCCAGGTCGACCTCGCCGCTGCGCAGCGCGTCCGGGTCGCGGCTGGCGCGCGGCAGGAATTGCAGCGCGACGCCCGGCGCCTCCGCGCGCATCGCGGCCGCCAGCCGCGCGGCCCACGCGCCGGCGAAACCGTCATTGGCGCGGAGGGTGAACGTCCGTTCCAGGGTCGCAAAATCGACGTGCGGCGGCTGCAGGACCCCGCGCACCTGGTCGATGGCACAGGTGACCGCCTCGCGCAGCGCCAGCGCGCGCGCTGTCGGCACGAGGCCGCGGCCGGCGGGCACGAACAGCGGGTCGTCGAACGCGTCGCGCAGCCGCGCCAGCCGGCGGCTCATCGCGGGCGCGCTCACGTGCAGGCGTTGCGCCGCGCCGGCCACGCTGCCGGTCTGCAGCAAGGCGTCGAGATCGACGAGGAGGTTGAGGTCGAGCGTCTGGAGGGTTGTCATGAATGCTGCACGGCGTGCACGGGTTGCCTGCAAGGATATCACTTTACGCACGAACCACGGTGCGGGGATGATGACGGCATGGATACCCTCTTTCCCCTGCTCGCCGTGTGCATCTGGACCGGCAACACGCTCGTCACCAAATCCGCCGCCACGGCCATCGACCCGGCGGCCATCGCCTTTTACCGCTGGGTGCTCGCCGGGGCGCTCCTGACGCCGTTCGTCGCCCGCGCCGTGTGGCACAAGCGCGCCGTCGTGGCACGGCACTGGCCGAAGCTCGCGTTGCTGGGCGCCCTCGGCATGGCGACCTACCAGGGTCTCGCCTACGAGGCGGCGCGCACGACGACGGCCATCAACATGGGCGTGATCGTCGCCACCATGCCGCTGATGTCCGCGCTGCTGGCCGCAGCGGCCGTGGGCGAACGCCCGACGCGCGCGACCGTCGGCGGCGCCCTGCTGTCGCTGGCCGGCGTGACGCTCCTCGCCGCGCAGGGCGCGCCGGGCCGCCTGCTCCATGGCGGACTGCATCCCGGCGACGGCCTGATGGTGGTCGCCGTTGCATCGAATGCCGTGTATGGCGTCCTGCTCAAGCGCTGGGCGCTGCCGCTGTCGACGTGGGAACAGCTGTACGTGCAGATCGGCTTCGGCGTGCTGTGCCTCGCGCCGTTCTGGTGGTTCGCGCCCGCCGCGCCCATCACGGCCCACAACCTGCCGCTGGTCCTGTATGCGGGCACCGCCGCGTCGATCGGCGCTCCGTTCTGCTGGATGAACGGGATCAGGCGGATCGGCCCCGCACGCGCCGCGGTGTTCATGAACCTGCTGCCGCTGCTCGTGGCCCTCGGCGCGTGGGGACTGCTGGGCGAGCGGCTGCACGGCTACCACGCCGCCGGCGGCGCACTCGTACTGGCGGGATTGCTGTGGAGCCAGCGCCGTTCAAGGCTTCACTAGGGCTTCCGTGAGCATGTCGAACAGGCCGGCGCCATCGCGTGGTTGCGCCTGGAGATCAGGCCCAGGGTCCGGTGGATGGCCGGGTTCACGAACGGCACGCCGCGATGAGCACCGACAGGCCCAGCACGGCGGCCACGTGGTTCACCTCGCACAGGATGACCGGGTGCTTCTCGACGCCGGCCAGCGCCGTGTCGATGACGGTGCGGTTCGACGTGGCTGATCGAAGCCACGGGCGACAAGGCCGCACCCGGCTGGTGGATGACGGGCGCCGCCGCGATCAGCCTGTTCGCGGTGTTCCTCGTCTACCGCGGCGTCGTGAAGGTGCGCGTGGCCGTCAATTAAAGCGGCCGGCCACGCCGCCGACGCTGTAGCGCCCCGCACCCAGCAGGGCCACAGCGACGGCGGCGCCGAGATACATCCCCTGCAATTCGAGCGCCCAGCCGCCGGTGTCGTTCAGGGTGAAGAACTGGCTCGTGTGGACCAGCATCAGCGCCACGATCATGTTCACGACCACGACGAGGGCCGCGACCCGGGTGAACACGCCGAACAGGATGAGGAGCGGCGCGATCACTTCGCCGATGTACACGAGGTAGCCCAGCGCCCCGGGCAGGCCCGCCTTCGCCAGCATGCCGCTGATGAAGCCGACGCCCCCGATCAGCTTCGACACGCCGTGAAACAGGATCAGCACGGCCAGCACGATACGCAGGACCAGCTTGCCGCCATCGTCCGTCTTGTTTTCCATATCGCCTCCTTGATGTGGGCACGGCAGGTATACTTCCATGGTACGCCAACTGAAGAGAACGAGCCGTTGATTCCCGAACCAGACAAGAACGCCCGCGTGCGCGGCGTCACGTCGATCGCCGCCATGCGCGACGCCATCCGTGACGCATCACGCAAACTCCCGCCGCTGACCACCATCCCCCGCTTCCGGACGCTCGATCGCGCCGCCTTCCGCGCGCAGGCGGAACGCGGCCTGCCTTTCATGATCACGGGCCTGGTCGGCCGCTGGCCGCTGTGCACGTTCACGCCGGACCAGTTGCGCGAGCGCTTCGGCGCCGTGCCCGTGCGGGCCCGCGTGGGCGACTACATCGGCACGGCGTTCGCGCCGGACCGCGCCATGCGCGACATGGCGATGGGGGAGTACCTCGACTTGATCGCCGACTGGCGGGACGGCCTGCCGCCGTACGTCGGCAACCTGGAGATCAACGAGCTGAATGCGATGTGCCATTGGCCCGGCTATTTCAGCAAGATGGGACCGCCCCGCTTCTGGCTCGGCCCCGCCGGCACGGTGACGCCGCTGCATTGCGACTACGACGACAATATTTTTGCGCAGGTGTGGGGCACGAAGCGGATCTTCCTGGTCCCGCCCCACCACGACGAATTCCTGTATGTGCGCGAAGCGAATCCGGTGCTGTTCGGGTCCCCGTTCGATCCGGAGCGGCCCGACTTCGATACGTACCCGCTGGCGCGCGGTGCGGCGCCGGTCGAATGCATCGTCGAACCCGGCGCCATGCTGTACGTGCCCGCAGGCTGGTATCACCAGGTGCGGGCGTTGACGTTCGCGCTGTCCGTCAACCGCTGGGCCAGGGCGATGCCGCTCGCGCTGAAGAACGATTCTTCGTTGCGGCCGCCGCCGCCCTGACCGGGCATCAGGCCTTGTGCTTGCGGCGGCGCGCGGCCAGCAGGCCCAGGCCGCCGCAGACCAGCGCCAGGCTGGCCGGTTCCGGAACGTCCGTCGTCGGCGTCGTCGCGGTGTACGTGTAGGTGACCTTTGCCACGCCCGATGCGGCCGTGGTGAATTGCTGGATCAGGTTGCCCGAACCGGTGCCGCTCGACGCGCCGACGGCGTTCAGGCCCAGGTTGATCGTGCCGCCGCCCAGCGCCGAGAACAGGGCGAAGTCGCTCGCGCTGCTGCTGACGAAGAAGTTCGAGCCCGTGGCGGACACGGAGCCGGTCGTTCCGCCCGACGTGCCGCCGAAGTCGATGCCGCCGTCGAACGCGCTGAAATTGAAGGTCTGGCTGAATACCGGATTCGTCACCACCAGCGTGCTGTTGTCCGGACGGGTCAGGCCCAGCAGCGAACCCAGCGACAGGGTCACGGTGGAGGCCGTCGCATCCATGCTTTCCGCGTTGCCGCTACCCTGCACGACGCCGGACAGGTCGAAGCGGATCGACGTCAGGTTACCCAGGCTGGTGTCGAATTTCGCAAACGACAACGTATTCGACCAGTTGGTCGTGGTCAGGGCGACACTGTCGGCGTAGCTGAGCGTGGTCGCTTGCGCGGACGCGAACGGGAGGAATGCGGCGGCGGCCGCCAGGGCTGCAAACGTTTTTTTCATATGTGTGAGTTCAACTTTCATGTCTGGTTATTAACAGGCGATGCGATTTGCCATTATAACCATAATATTGAACAAATTTCACATATGCATGTATTCTTCTTCACACTTTTCATGTCATGGTTGCAATCTGTAGCCGACCGCGGTCTCCGTCAACAAGTGCCGCGGCTGCGCCGGATCGTCTTCCAGCTTCTGGCGCAGATGGCCCATGTAGATGCGCACGTAATGGCCGTTGTCCGCATTCGACGGGCCCCACACCTCGCGCAGCAGCTGCGGCGCCGTGACGACGCGGCCCAGGTTCGCGATCAGCACGGACAGCAGCTTGTATTCGGTCGGCGTCAGGTGCACGGCCTCGCCGTCGCGCTGGACCGTGCGCCTGTTCAGGTCGACCTCGACCCGCCCGAACGCGATGCGCGCGGACGCGTCTCCACCCGCCTTGTGCTGGCGGCGCAGGGCGGCGCGCACGCGCGCGAGCAGTTCGCCGATGCCGAAGGGCTTCGTCAGGTAGTCGTCCGCGCCGGCGTCGAGCGCCGTGATCTTGTCCGCCTCGTCGATGCGCGCGGACAGCACGATGATGGGCACCGGGCTCCAGTTCCGCACGTCGCGGATCAGCCGCAAGCCATCGCCGTCCGGCAGGCCCAGGTCGAGGATGATGAGGTCGGGCGTGCGGGTACCGGCGTCGATCAGGCCGCGCTTCAGGGTCTCGGACTGGTGCACCTGCCAGCCCTCGCCTTCCAGGGCCATGCGGACGAAACGGCGGATCTGCGGCTCGTCCTCGACGATGAGGGCGACGGGTGCGGCGGTATCAAGGCTCATGCTGGTCGATGGCGTGGTCGTGGTGGTCGGGATCGGCGTCCGGCAGCGGCGGCGGCTCGCCCAAAGGCAGGCGCAATTCGAAGCAGGCGCCGGCGTCCGGCCGGTTGAAGGCGCGCATGCGGCCGCCGTGCGCCTCGACGATCGCACGGCAGATCGCGAGGCCCAGGCCGACGCCGGCGATCGGTGATTCCTGCTGGCCGCGCGCGAACTTCTCGAACAGCGCGTCCTCGCGGCCGGCCGGCAGTCCCGGGCCGTCGTCGCACACGGCGACGACCAGCATTCCCTCGTCCGCATGCGCCCCGATCGTCACGTGCGCGTACGGCGGCGTGTACTTGCCCGCGTTTTCCAGCAGGTTGCACAGCACGCGCTCGAGCAGGGTCGCGTCGAAACGCACGAGCGGCAGGCCGCGCGGGATGCGCGTGTCGACCATGCGCGCCCCCAGCTGCCAGCGGCAGGCGCGCAGTGCGCTGCCGATCGTCTCCTCGACCATCTGCCACTGCAGGTTCAGTTTCACCCCGCCGCTCTGGATGCGGGCCATGTCGAGCAGGTTGGCGACGAGGGTGCTCATGCGCCGGGCTTCGTCGCGCAGCGCATTCGCGAGTTCCATCTGCGCCGTGGCCAGCGGCGGGCGGGATAACGTCAGCGATTCGGACAGGCCGACGAGGCTGGTGAGCGGCGTACGTAAATCGTGCGACAGCGCGGCCAGCAGCGAATTGCGCAGGCGCTCGCCCTCCATGCGCACGACGGCGTCCTGGGCGACATCGACATAGTGCACCCGCTCCAGCGCGATGGCCGCCAGCGCCGCGAAGGCGTCCAGCAATTCGCGCCGCTCCGGCACCAGCAACGCCGCGACGTCCGGCACGCGTACCGCGAGCACGCCGCGCGAGCGCATCGGCGCCAGCAGCGGCAGGTACAGCCAGGGATTGCTGGGCAGCGTCCCCGTCCCGGCACCCGCGGGCGCCGCATGGTCGAACGCCCACTGCGCGGCAGCCATGTCCAGCACGCTCAGCACCGGGGCACGCTCCGCGCTGCCCGGATCCGCGACCGGCCAGCGCAGCCGGCCCGCATCGTCCGGCAGCAGAATGGCGGCGCGCGCGTCGAAGCTGCGCGCGAGGAAGCGGCGGGTGATCTCGAACACCTGCTC
This sequence comes from uncultured Massilia sp., assembly GCA_946481275.1. The sequence continues at coordinate 322,306 of CAMLMV010000001.1, read as the reverse complement.
CGTCTGCAACGCGACGGACAGCGCCCGCGCGAACTCGTACAGCGCGCGGGTGCGGGCTTCGCGGCCAATCGCGCTTTCCGCCTGCTCGCGCAGGTCCGACGTCAGCCGCGCCGTGATCCAGCCGACGGCCAGCATCACAATCAGCGCCACCGCGTACTTGAATTCGCTGACGTCATACTGGCGGCGGGGTGCCGCGACGACGAGCGCGCAAAAACCGACCAGCGTGGCCATGATCGCGGGACCGCGGCCGAGACGGATGGCGACGAGCACCACCGTCAGCAGGAACAGCATGGCGACGTTGGCCACGTCCAGCAGCGGCAGCAGCGGCAGCGCAACGAGCGCGGTGGCCAGGCTGGCGCCGACGGCGGCCAGGTAGCGGCGCGGGGCCGGCCGGGCACTCGCATGCGGGCCCGCGACGATGGGCGTGGCCGGCGCCGCGACGTCGACGAGATCGAGTTCCGGCGCCGCCCGCCCCAGGCGGCGCGCGAACGGCGCCTGCCACCATGCCGTCCCGTGCTCGCGGGCCAGCACGGCAGTGGTGCAGCCGTGGCGGCGCGCATAGCCGGCGACGACGGCGGGCGCGTCGCGGCCTTCCAGCACGGCCGTGACGGCGCCCCGCGCGTGGGCCTGGCGCAGCAGTTCGAGCGTGCGCAGGCGTGCCGTTTCGCCGCGGCGGCGCGTGTGCGCGTTCTCGACAAGGACCGCGTGCCACGGTGCGTCGTGCAGCGCCGCGAGCCGGGCCGCCGCCGCGACCGTGGCCTCGTCGCCGGCGTCCGCGCGCAGCACGGCCAGCACCGTGCCTGTCTTCGATTCGGAACTCTGCATGCGAGGATGGTAAGCGATCGCCCGTAAAAGCGGCATAAAAAAACCGCTCCCTCCCCGCGGGTTGTCAGCCGAACAGCTTGATCGCCGTCTTCGCCACGAGGTCGCCCTGGTGGCGCGCCCCATCCAGCTCGTTCTGGGTCGGCTGGCGCTGGCCCTGGCCGCCCGCGATCGTGCTGGCCCCGTACGGGCTGCAGCCGGTGATCTCGTCCAGCGTCATCTGGCCCGCGAAGCTGTACGGCAGGCCCACGACGACCATCCCGAAGTGCAGCAGGTTCGTGATGATCGAGAACAGCGTCGTTTCCTGGCCGCCGTGCTGGGTCGCCGTCGACGTGAATGCGGCGCCGACCTTGCCGTGCAATGCGCCCTTCGCCCACAGCCCGCCCGTCTGGTCCAGGAACGCGGCCATCTGCGACGGCATGCGGCCGTAGCGCGTGGGCGCGCCGATCACGATGGCGTCGTAGTCCGGCAGTTCGTTCACGGTCGCGATCGGAGCCGGCTGGTCCAGCTTGAAGTGGCCGTTGCGGGCGACGTCTTCCGGCACCGTCTCGGGCACCCGCTTGACGTCCACCGCCGCACCCGCCGCGCGCGCGCCTTCCGCCAGCGCGTTCGCCATCTGTTCGATGTGTCCATACGTGGAGTAATACAGCACCAGTACCTTCGCCATGGCCGTTCCTTTCCCGTCATTCCGGCGCCACCGGCGGCGCCCCGCCCTCGCTTGCCCGATTGGCAACGATCCGCACATGCTACCGCATCGCGCGCCCTTCCGGCGTCTGTATTAATGCAAGTACAATGGCGTCCTGATGAAAGCCCGTCATTATCTGATCCTCATGGCCGTCGCCATCCTGGTGCCGGTTACCGTCATCGCCGGCGCGGGCTTGTCCATGCTCCTCGACTGGGAGCGCGAGTCGCGCATCCGCAGCGTGGAGTCCAACGCGCGCGCCACCGCGCTGCTCGTGGACCGCGAGATCGCGGCCGCCCAGGCGGCACTGCGCGCGCTCGGCCACTCCGACGCCATGCGCCGCGGCGATTTCGCCGAGATCCATCGCGAGGCGGGCGCCATGAACGCGGCCACGCCGTGGACGTGGACCCTCATGATCGACTACGGCGGCTCCCCGCTCCTCAACACCCTCGTCCCGTACGGCACCCGTTTGCCGGGCCATGCGGGCCCGTGGGTCGCGCAGGCGTGGGACAGCCAGCGGCCGCGCGTATCCGGCTACTTCGTCGGCGCCCTGTCGCGCAAGCCGACCGTCTCCGTCGACGTGCCGGTGCCGCGCGGCGCCGGCGGACGGTGGGTGCTGAGCCAGATCTTCGACGCCGGCCATTTTGCCACCGTGTTCGCCGACAAGGGCATCGGGCCGGACTGGGTCGTCGGCATCATCGACCGCGACGGCGTCTCGATCGCGCGCAACCGCAACAATGCGCTCGTCGGCACGAAGGCACGGCCGGAACTGATCGCGGCGGCCGGCGCTGCGAAGAGCGGCATCGTACGCCACCAGACGCGCGAAGGGATCGAGGTCTACGACATCTTCACGCACAGCGACGCCACCGGCTGGACCATCGCGATCGGCGTCCCTGTCGCCGAGATCGAGAAGGCGGCGCGCGCCGCCACCCTGTACGCGGGTCTCGCGCTGCTCGCGTTGATGGGGCTCGCGTTCGCCATCGCGTCGTTCCTTGCGCAGCGCCTGTCCGTCGCGCTCGACCGCGCGCGCCGCACGGCCGAGGCCCTGCCGCTCGGCGCACTCGCGCGGCCCGCGCCGACCCGGGTGCACGAAGTCGACGTGCTGCAGGACGCCCTGTACCACACGAGCGGGAACCTGGCACGCGAGCGCGCCGCGCGCACGGCGCTCGAATCCGAACGGGAGGCGCTGCTCCAGAGCGAACGCGACGCACGCCGCCTGGCCGAAGCGCAGAGCGCCGCCAAGGACAACTTCCTCGCCATGCTGGGCCACGAGCTGCGGAATCCGCTGGCCGCCATCGCGGGCGCGCTGAAGGTCCTCGACATGCCGGCGGCGAATGCGCAGATGGCGGCGCACGCGCGCGAGATCGGCCGGCGCCAGACGCGCCACCTGACCCGCATCGTCGACGACCTGCTCGACGTGCGCCGCATCCTGTCCGGCAAGGTGGAATTGAAGAAGACACCCATCGACGCGGGCGCGCTGCTGCTGCACTGCTGCGCGACGCGGCAGGTGGTCGACGCGGGCGTGCATGCGTGGAAGGTGGACGTGCCGCCGCTGTGGGTCGACGGCGACGCCACGCGACTCGAACAGGTTTTCGACAACCTGCTGCACAACGCGATCAAGTACACGCCGGCCGGCGGCGCGATCGCCGTGCGCGGCCGCGTGGACGACGGCATGGCCGTGTTCGAGGTGAGCGACACGGGCGTCGGCATCGAGCCTGCCACCCTGCCGCTGATCTTCGAAGCGCTCGTGCAGGGCCCCGTCAGCATCGACCGCGCCCAGGGCGGGCTCGGTCTCGGCCTCGCCCTCGTGCGCGAACTGGCCGCACTGCACGGCGGCAGCGTGACGGCCGCCAGCGGCGGCGAGGGTCAGGGCAGCAAGTTCACCTTGCGCCTGCCGCTGATCGCCGCTCCCGTGCGCTCGGCCGATCCGGAACCGGACGCCGCGGCCAGCGCCGCCTGAACGGGTTCATACGCACACGGGTTCGTCCTGCAAACGGTAAGGCGACGCGCGGGCCCAGTCGAGCAGCATCGCGGCCGGCATCGGCGCGGCGACGAAATACCCCTGGGCCTCGTCGCAGCCGAGGGCGTGCAGCGCGTCCCAGATGCGCCCGTTGCTGACGCCTTCCGCGACGACGCTCATCCCGAGGTCGTGCGCCAGGTGCACGGTCGATTTTACGATGGACGCGGCGCGCCCGTCCTCGATCATCTGCATGGTGAATCCGTGGTCGATCTTGATGACGTCGACGGGCAGCCGGCTCAGGTAGCTGAGCGACGAGTAACCCGTGCCGAAGTCGTCGATGTACAGGCGGAAGCCCATCGCGGACAGCCGTTCCAGCTCGGCGATGCTCTCCGCCGGGTTCTGCATCAGGCTGCTCTCCGTCATCTCCAGCCCGACCAGGCCCGCGCACGCGCCATGCCGCTCCAGCAGCTCGCGCAGGTGTTCGGACAGCGACAGCGCGGCGATGTCGCGCGCCGACAGGTTGACGGCGATGGGCAGGCGCACGCCCTGCGCGCGCCACGCCTCGCTCTGGGCGACGGCGCTGGCCAGCATGTGCTGCGTGAGCACGTGGATCAGGTCCGTGGACTCGATCAGCGGCATGAACGTCTCCGGACCGATGCAGCCTTTCTCCGGGTGGACCCAGCGCACGAGGGCTTCCGCGCCGACGATCTCGCGGCCATCCATCGTGACCTTCGGCTGGCAGAACAGCTGGATCTGGCCCGCCTCGATGGCCACGCGGAAGTCGCCGATCAGCGACAGGCGGTCGGGCGTGTGCGGGTCGTCCTCGGCCGCGTAGACGGCCAGGTTGCGCCCCAGGTGCGCGGCCTGGTACAGCGCGATGTCGGCTTTTCTCAGCAGCGTGTGGTAGTCGAGGCCCTGCAGCGGCGCGAGCGCGATGCCGACGCGCGCGCCGATCTCGTACGAAATGCCGGCCACGGCGAACGGCGCCTCGAGCGCGCGATGGATGTGCTGGGCCCAGCGCCGCGCCTCCTCCTCGTCGGCGCCGTCGAGCACGATGGGAAACCGCGCATCGCAGCGCGCCACGACGCCCGCCTGGCCGACGACGGCCGCGAGACGGTCCGCCACGAGCGCGAGCAGCACGTCGCCGTACAGGTGCGTGAGCGCGTAGTTCACGTCGCGGAAGCGCACGAGGTCGACGATCAGGCAGGCCAGCCGCGCCGGGCCGCGCCCCCGGCCCGCGCCGCGGCGCAGCTGGAGCAGCCGGTCGTCGACCTCGTTCTCGAACCGGTTCATGTTCGGCAGGCCCGTCACCGTGTCGTAGTACGCGAGGCGCCGCACGTTTTCCTCCGCGCGGCGGCGCTCCGTGACGTCCTGCACGAGGCCCAGCATCTTGACCACGTGACCCGCTGCGTCGCGCCGGACTTCGGCCACGGAATGCAGCCAGCGCACCTCGCCGTCCGGCCGGAGCAGGCGGAACTCGATGTCGTACTTGTATTCGGGGTCGAGCAGCGCCCGTTCGCGCGCGCGCTCGGCCATCGGGCGGTCGTCCGGATGGATGCGCGCATAGATCTCCGCCGTGGACACGGGCGTCTCGTCCGGGCGGAAGCCCATGATACGGTAGCCTTCCGGCGACGACGTGACGTGCGAATCGCTGGCCGCGTCCCAGATCCAGTTGCCGATCAGCGCCAGCGACTGCGCGCGCAGCAGCTCGTTCTGGGTGTCCCGCAGCTGGACCTCGGCTTCGACGTGGCGCGTCACGTCCTGCAGGACGACGAGCACCGCGTCGCGCCCGCCGTATTCGATGGCGCAGCGCTGCAGGATGGCGTGGTGGATCTCGCCGCGCGCGCCGGCGATGTGGCGCACGTGCGAATGGAGGCGGCAGGTTTCCGGCTGCAGACCCGTGCCGTCGTCGGCGTCGTGCGCATACAGCTCGGGCAGATGCATGCCCAGCAACGTGTCACGGGTATGGCCGAGCAGCGCCAGCGTCGCGTCGTTGGCGTCGAGGATTTCCTGCGACACGGGGTCGCAGACCAGGATCGACAACTGCGTCCCTTCGAACAGGGGCCGGCACCATGCGCTCGCATCCGCGTGCGGGGACTGTGCAGCCATGGCTTTCCTTTCCAGTCGATGAGGGACCACAATAGAGTATAGCGCAATCATCGATAATAAAATGTTATCAAAGACCTGTCAGGACAGACAGGTAGCCTGCTTTTCGGCCATCCTCCAGAATGGCCGACCCCGGCCTTGCCGCCTCTCTTCGATGGAGCACACATGACGAACACCGTACGCTGGGGAATCCTCGGCACCGGCAGGATCGCCCGCGATTTCGCGACGGCCCTGCGTGACACGCCCGGCGCCACGATCGCCGCCGTCGCCTCGCGCGAACCCGCGACGGCCGCGGAATTCGCCGACGAATTCAATATTCCCCTGCGCCTGAAAGGCTACGACAGCCTCGCCGCCTGCGCCGGCGTCGACCTCGTCTACGTCGGCACGCCGCACGCCATGCACGCCGAGAACGCGCTGTCGATGCTCGCCGGCGGCAAGGGCGTCCTGTGCGAAAAACCGTTCGCACTGAACCGCGCCCAGGCCGAGCAGGTCGTCGCCCTCGCGCGCAGCCGCCGCGTGTTCCTGATGGAAGCCATGTGGACGCGCTTCATGCCCGCGCTGGACGAAGTCAAACGCATTCTCGCCTCGGGCGTCCTGGGCGAGGTGTCGCAGGCGAGCGCCGATTTCGGCTTCGCCGCGACGGGCGGTCCGGAAGCGCGCCTGTTCAATCCGGCCCTCGGCGGCGGCGCCCTGCTCGACGTCGGCATCTATCCGCTGTCGATCACCTCCTACCTGCTCGGCGCAGTCGAGACGGTGCGTGCCCAGGCGGAACTGGGACCGACGGGCGTCGACCTGCAGACCGTGTTCACGCTGCGCCATGCCGGCGGCGCGCTGTCCACGTGCGCCTGCTCGCTGAAGGCACGCACGCCGGGACTCCTGACCCTGTCCGGCCGCAACGGGCAACTGCGCCTGGACGCGCCGTTCCACCGCCCGCCGACCATCACCCTGATGCTGGCCGACGAACCGGCCCGCGTCATCCCGACGCCGTATCTCGGCAACGGCTACGTGCACGAGGCGATCGAGGCGCAGCGCTGCTGGAGCGAGGGCCTGGTCGAAAGCCCGGCCATCACGCACGAGCAGACCTTGCACCTGATGGGCGTGCTGGACGAGATCCGCGCGCAGACCGGCGTTCAGTACCCGGGCGATTGACATGACTCCCGGCGCGCGGCATACTCGTCGGTGTTAGCGCTATCAATACAATGACCGGAGACACAGATGGCCGCATCCCCTCATCCCGCCGGAGCAGTCCGATGACGGCCGCCCTGCCCCGCGACGCCGTCGGCACCGGCGCTTCCCAGGCGCCGCTGCCCTGGCGCGAAAAGCTGGCCTACGGCGTGGCCGACATGGGTTTCAATTTTTATTGGACCAACGTCGCCACCTTCCTGCTGATCTTCTACACGGACACGTTCGGGATCTCGGCCGCCGCGGCTGCGACGATGATGTCGACGATTAAGATCATCAACGCGTTCACCGACCCGATGATCGGCGCCGCCGCCGACCGCACGGACACCCGCTTCGGCAAGTTCCGCCCGTGGCTCGTGTGGATGTGCGTCCCGCTGGCCGGCGCCGCCGTCCTCACGTACACGACGCCCGGCCTTGAAGGCGACGCGAAGCTCGCGTGGGCCTACGGCACCTACCTCCTGATGATGGTGTGCTATACCTGCGTGAACATCCCGTACAACGCGCTGTCCGGCGTGATGTCGGCCGATCCGCAGCAGCGCTCGACCATCAACGGCCTGCGCTTCATCTTCGCCTTCGCCGGCAGCACGCTCGTGACGGCCGCGACGCCCGACCTCGTGCGCTGGCTCGGCGCCGGCAACGACCAGCGCGGCTGGCAGCTCACGATGCTGCTGTGGGGCGTCGCCGCGTCGCTGCTGTTCGTGCTCACCTTCTTCAATACCCGCGAACGCATCGCGCCGCCGCCGGGCCAAAAGAACGCCGTGTGGCGCGACGTGCGCGACCTGGCCGGCAACCGGCCGTGGATGGTGCTGTTCTTCCTCGCGCTGATCATCATGGTGACGATCACCCTGCGCACCGCCAGCGCCGCCTATTACTTCAAATACGTCGTCGAGCGCCCGGACCTGATGCGCACGTTCGTGCCGACCTATATGGTGACGGCCGCGATCGGTGCCGCACTGACGCCGCTGCTCACCCGCTTCATCGACAAGAAGACCCTCATGATCGTGCTGATGAGCGCGACCGCCGTGCTGTCCGCCGCGTTCTACGTCGTGCCGCCCGACCAGGTGTGGCTGATGTTCGTGCTGCAGGGCTGGATGGGTCTCGTGCTGGGGCCGAAGTCGCCGCTCGCGTTCTCGATGTACGCCGACACGGCCGACTACAACGAGTGGCGCACGGGCCGGCGCGCCACCGCCATGACGTTCGCCGCCGCCACGTTCTCGCAGAAGCTGGGCACCGCCGTCGCCGTCGCCGTGATCGGGTCCGTGTTCACGGCGCTGGGCTACGTGCCGAACGCCGTGCAGGCCACGGGGTCGCGCGAAGGGATCGTGTGGCTCATGTCCTTCATCCCGGCGGCATTCGCCGTCGCCGCCGTCGCCGTGATGTGCTTCTATAACCTGAATGCCAGGCAGTTGGCGCAGATCCAGGCCGACCTGGCCGCGCGCAAACCGGCCACTGAATAACAACGACAAGGAAAGACCATGCTGCAACCGACCGAGAACGGCGCCCGCTACGAACTCGCGAGCCCGACCGCCATGCCGAACGCCGGCGGCTTCCTGTGGAACCGCCGGATGATGATCCAGGTGACGTGCCGCGGCTATGCCACCGCCCAGTTCATGCAGCCGGAACCGGCCAAGTATTCGTACGCGCCGAACCTCGAGGCGAAGACGTTCATGCAGCCGGAGCAGGCTTATTACGCGCACCACCCCGGCCGCTTCTTCTACGTGAAGGACGAGGAGACGGGCGAGATCTTCTCGGCCCCGCACGAACCCGTGCGCGCCGCGCCTGACCGTTTCGCCTTCTCCGTCGGCCGCGACGACATCGCATGGACCGTGGAAAAGCTGGGCATCCGCGTCGACCTGCGCCTGGCGCTCCCGGTCGACGACGTGGCCGAGCTGTGGACCCTCACCGTGACGAACGTCAGCGGCCGGCCCCGCAAGGTCAGCGTCTATCCTTATTTCACCATCGGCTACATGTCGTGGATGAACCAGTCGGCCGAGTACCGCGCCGACCTGGGCGGCATCGTCGCGTCCAGCGTGACGCCGTACCAGAAGCTGCAGGACTACTTCAAGAACAAGGACTTCAAGGACAAGACGTATTTCCTGTGCGAGACCGCCCCGGACGCGTGGGAAGCGAACCAGGGCCAGTTCGAAGGCGAAGGCGGCCTGCATGCGCCGGACGCGCTGCGCGGCGAACGCCTGGCTGGCGGCGACGCCCGTTACGAGACGCCCGTCGCGGCCGTGCAGTACCGCTTCTCGCTGGATGCCGATGCGCCGCTCACCCGCCGCTTCCTGTTCGGTCCCGCACGCGACGATGCCGGGATCGCGGCGATGAAGCAGCGCTACCTGGGCGCCGAACAATTTGCCGCCGCCGCGCGCGACTATGCGGCGTATGCCGACCAGGGCGCGGGCTGCGTCCAGGTCGAGACGCCCGATGCGGAGTTCGACAACTTCGTCAACCGCTGGCTTGCGCGCCAGGTGTTCTACCACGGCGACGTCAACCGCCTGTCCACGGATCCGCAGACCCGCAACTACCTGCAGGACAACATGGGGATGGCGTTCATCAAGCCGGCCGTCGCGCGCGCCGCGTTCCTGCACGCGCTGTCGCAGCAGGGAGCGAACGGTGCCATGCCGGACGGGATCCTGCTGTTCGAAGGCGCGGAGCTCAAGTACATCAACCAGGTGCCGCACACGGACCACTGCGTGTGGCTGCCCGTCTGCCTGCAGGCCTACCTCGACGAGACGGGCGACTACGCCATCCTCGACGAACCCGTGACGGGCCATGACGGCGCAGCCTACACGGCCTACGAACGCATCTCGATGGCGATGGACTGGCTGCTGCACAAGCGCGACCACCGCGGCCTCTCCTATATCGAACAGGGCGACTGGTGCGATCCGATGAACATGGTCGGGTACAAGGGCCGCGGCGTCTCGGGCTGGCTGACGGTGGCGGCCGCATATGCGCTGAACCTGTGGGCCGACGTGTGCGCGGCGCGCGGCGACGACTGGCGCACGGACCACTTCCGCGCCGGCGCCCTCGACATGAACACCGCCGCCAACCTGCACCTGTGGGACGGCGCCTGGTACGCCCGCGGCATCACGGACGACGACGTCGTCTTTGGCGTGAGCGCCGACAAGGAAGGCCGCATCTATCTGAATCCGCAGAGCTGGGCGTTCCTCAGCGGCGCGCCGGACGACAGGCAGCGCGCGACGATGCTGGCCGAGATCGACGGCCAGCTCGACACCCCGTACGGCGTGCAGATGTTCGCCCCGCCGTATTCCGCGATGCGCGAGGACGTGGGCCGCGTCACGCAGAAGCATCCGGGGTCGGCGGAAAACGGCGCCGTGTACAACCACGCGTCCGTGTTCTACATCTACAGCCTGTACACGATCGCGCAGCCAGACCGCGCGTGGGACGCGCTGCGCAAGATGATCCCGGGCCCCGGCGCGGACGACTACCTGCGGCGCGGCCAGCTGCCCGTCTTCATCCCGAATTACTACCGCGGCGCGTGGAAGGAATACCCGCGTACGGCCGGCCGTTCGAGCCAGCTGTTCAACACGGGCACCGTCTCGTGGGTCTACCGCTCGATCGTCGAGGGCCTGTGCGGTTTGAAGGGCGATGCGACGGGCCTCGTCGTGAACCCGCAACTGCCGGCGCACTGGCCATCCATGCGCGTGCGCCGCGAGTTCCGCGGGGCCACGTTCGACGTCAGCGTGACGCGCGGCGCCGTCGAGCGGACGACGGTCGCATGCGACGGCAAGACGCTGGCGCATGCGCACATCGCCGGCATCGAAGCGGGCCGCACCTACCGCGTCGAGGTGACGGTACCCTGAGCGCCGGCGTCAGCCCGGGCGCACGCCCGGGTTGCCGCGCGCGAACGGGAATGCCGGCTTGCGCTGCAGCGGATTGATGTCTTTCTTGAGGAAGCCTGGCGCCACCGGGTCGGCCTGGTAATGCAGCTTGTCGTAGAAGCCGCGGGAATCGTCGTTCGCCTGCAGGACGACGCGATCGATGCCCCGCGCCAGGCAGAACCGTTCGATCTCCTCCATGAACCACTCGCCCACGCCGCGGCCGCGGTACTCGCTCAGGATCACCAGCTCGGACAGGTAACAGAACTGTGGCGGCGCCAGCTCCAGCCGCACGATGCCGATTGTCTTCTTGCCGGACAGGACCGCGGCCCACTGCACCCGGCTGCCGGGTGCGAACGCGCCGTTCAAGGCGGCGTCGCCCGTCTCGTTCCATCCTGCGTCCTTGCGGAAGGCCTTCAGCACTTTCGGCGTCGGGGCGGCGGGCATGGCGAGGAAGGACAGGTTCGAATGCATTTGTGGAAATCTTTTGATATGACTCAAACAGATTAACCAGCGGCTGGGTGGGAGGCCAGCGTCGACGCGTAACAAATAACGTCGAAATGTAACGATCTGTATCGGGGATGATTGGATTCAGCGACGATTCGGTCAACGGATGATCGAAGCTCGCATCCGCAACCTGTTCGACCAAAAAAATAGGACCGGAAGCGTCAAGCGTCCAGTCCTTAAGAGGAGATATTTGAAGAGTGCGCAGCCCCCCGCGCACCCGCACTGCCTGATAGCGCCCCGATCTGGTAGCGCTAACAAGCAATACACACAGTGTATCGTTTCCACGGAAAATGTAAAGCTCATCCGGATGATTTTTTCTGTGTTCGAGTCAAATCGGGAACAGGGAGGCGAAGAGCGCTGATCGTGCGCATCCCAAATCAACCTGCTCCCCTCTGGCAACACTTATTGCCATTTTCGAGCAACAGAGTAGTCGACGTCCGATTCGGGGGGATTCAGAAAGAACCGGCACATGCCGGTCATCTTTCGTCCAGCTTCAGGTGCTTTCCCGCTCGCGCAAGGTAAAGCCCAGGTCGATCCGCCGCTCCCGCGGCTCCTTTCCGCCGATGACGTCCAGCAGCAGCGACGCCGCCTCGTACCCAATGCGGTAACGCGGCGTATCGATGGTCGTCAGCGACGGCACCATCCACGCGGACGCCGGCAGGTCGTTGAAGCCGGCGATGGCGACGTCCTGCGGCACGCGGATGCCGTGGCGCTGGCAATAATAGATGGCGCCATGCGCGAGGTCGTCGTTACAGAAGAACACGGCGTCGCAATCCGGTGCCGTGTCCAGCACCTGCCGCATCAGCTCGGCGCCGAGGGCGATGGTGGACGGATCCGGCACCATGATTTCCAGCCTCGGATCGGCCAGGCTCGCCGCCTGCATGGCCTGGCGATAACCGTCCGCGCGGCGCAGGGTGCGTTCGTCGAGCTGTGCGCCCACGAAGGCGATGCGCTTGTAGCCGCGCTCGATCAGGTGGCGCGTGATCGCATTGCCGGCATCGTGCTGCGAAAACCCGACCGACAGGTCACCCGGATCCTCGGCCAGATCCATCATCGACACGACTGGCATGCGCGATGCCGCCAGCATGCGTTCCACCTGCGGGCTGTGCGTGAGGCCGGACAGCAGGATGCCGTCCGGGTTCGACTGCAGGTACGTGAGCAGCAGCTTTTCTTCCTCGGCATCCGAATAGCGCGTGTTGCCGATCAGAAGCTGGTACTGTCCGTGTTCGATGGCGTCGTGGATGCCGTCCAGGACGGCCGTGAACACGACGTTCGACAGCGATGGCACGAGCGCCACGATCACGCGCGATTGCGCCGACGCGAGCGCCCGCGCGGCGCGGTTGGGCACATAGCCCAGTTCCACGACGGCCTGCTCCACCTTGGTCCGGGTCGCCTCGGACACGAGTTGGGGCTGGCTGAGCGCGCGCGATGCCGTCATCGTCGATACCCCCGCGTGCGCCGCCACCTCTTCCAGCGTAGTCCGCCCCGTTCCCCTTACCTTACCTGCACTGCTTCTGCTCATTGTTTTTTTCTTAAATGCTGGCCGCCACGCGGGCCGACCATGGATTCCGCCATGGATTGGACATTTTGTCAATGTTTGACATGCAATCGTTCCCAATCCGCGACGCATCGCGCGTACCGATGAGATGTGTCCGACAGCTCCTACAACCGCCTGACGCCTGGTCCGATTGTCGGCCCCGACAGGCGGCCTACCATGGCATCTCACGTAGCGATCAAGGAGACGATTATGCCGAGCAATCAGGAGTACAAAGGCAAGGGCATGAAAGGCCGGAATTACGATGAGCTGAGCGGTGCAGGCACGAGCAGTGCCGGCAAGACGGGCACGACCGGCAACCTGAACGACGGCGGCCGCGACGGCGGCGTCGGCACGCCCGACCTGGGGGATTCGGGCAACCTGCAGTCGGCCGGCGGCCAGCCCGGCGGCACGCCGGCACAGGGCCGCTCGCGCCGCAGCCAGGGCAGCCAGGGCAACCAGCAGAACTCCGACCTGGCCAGCGGGCCGGGCGACAACGCCCAGCGGGGCGACCGGGGCAACCAGCAAAGCGGCAACCTCAACCGGGGGAACCAGTCCCAGTCCGACCTCGGCAGCGGTCCGGGCGACGACTCGCCGGGCGACGACTCGATGCAAGGCGGCCGCGGCGGCGGCAACATGCAGAGCGGCGGCCAGGGCAGCCGGTCCGGCCGGAACCGGCTGACGCCGGACGATCTCGATACGGACGAATCGCTGTAACCGATCAAACCCCTTCACCGGCCCGCCCACGCGGCGGGCCTCCCCCGCTGTTGTGTTTACGCGTCATTCAGGGAAAGAGTTGCCATATGGAATGATACAATCGGCTGTCCGCGCGAACGCCGGCATCTTCTGCATCGTCCCCCGGGTCTGACTGGAATCACATCATGAACGCGCCGGCCCTGCCCGCCTCCGCCGCCGACTACATCGCACATATCGACCTCGCCTTCGAACTGATGGTGGTCCTCGATCCCGCCGGGCGCATCGTGCGCGCCAACGCGGCGGCCGGCGACATCCTCGGCTATGCGCCCGCCGAACTGGCCGGACGTCCCGTGCACGACCTCCTGCATCCGGACGAGCGCGCGACGCTTCACACGCTCGCGGCCGAAGTCGTGGCCGGCCTCCCGTGCCGCGAGCGCGAGCTGCGCTGGCGCCGCAAGGATGGGGCCATCATCTATTTGTCGATGTCGGCCCGCTGGTCCGCGCGGGCCCGCCTCGTGTACGCGACCGCGCGCGACGTGACGACGCACCGCGCGGCGCGCGAGGAGCTCAAGCGTTCGCGCGAGCGCATGAACGCCATGCTGGAGAGTATCGGCGACGCCTTCTTCGCGATCGACCGCGACTGGCGCATCATCTACGCCAACCGCAAGGCCGGCGCCTTCATCGGCGTGGACGTCGGCCCCAACATCGGGCGCCACCTGCTCGAGATCGCGCCGGCGCTCGAAGGCACGGAAAACCTCGACTACTACCGGCGCGCGATGAGCACCGGCGAGCCATGCTTCTACGAGGTGTACTGGGCGCCGTCCGCGGCCTGGGTCGAGGCCCGCATCTATCCCACGTCCGACGGCCTGTCCGTGTACTTCCACGACATCACGGCCAAGCGCCGCGCGGCGGACGCCGTGCGCAAGAGCGAGCAGCGGTTCCGCAACCTGTTCCAGCAGGCGGGCGACAGCATCGTGATCGCCGACAGCGACCTGCGCATCATCGCCGCCAACGGCCGCGCGTGCGCCCGCTTCGGCTATACGGAAGACGAATTCACCACCCTGTCCGTGAGCGACATCGACGGCCACCACGCCTACACGTCCGGCATGCTCGACAGCCTGCGCGCCGGCCAGACGCACCTGCTGCGCATGGCCAAGCGGCGCAAGGACGGCACGAGCTTTCCGGCCGAGGTGCACGTCTCGCGCTTCGAGGACGGCGGCCAGGAATACTTCCAGGCCATCATCCGCGACCTCACCGAGCGCGAGGAGGCGGAACGCCAGCTGCGCGACAGTGAACAGCGCTTCCGCGAAGTCATCGAGATGACGCCGGCCGGCTACGTGCTCGCGAGCGCGGACGGCCGCGTCCTCGACGTCAACCCGGCCCTGTGCACCCTGTCCGGCCACACGCGCGCCGCGCTGCTCGGGCGCACGCTCGACGACCTGTTCGTCGCCTTCCCGTGGCACAGCCTCGCGGCGCACGACGTCGATACGCCCGTGCAGGGCGTGGAGGCGGTGCTGCGCCACGCACAGGGCGGATCCGTGCACGTGCTGTTCAACGGGAGCGTCCGCCGCGACCCGTGCGGCAACGTGGCATCCGTGACGGGCCTGATGAGCGACATCACGGGCCGCAAGGAGGCCGAAAGCCGCCTGCGCGAGCTGGCCACGCACGACACGCTCACGGGCCTGCCCAACCGCGCCCTGCTGCAGGAACGCGTCCAGCGCATGCTCGACGCCTGTCCGCACGGCCGCACGGTCGCCGTCATGTTCCTCGACCTCGACCGCTTCAAGGAAGTCAACGATTCGTTCGGCCACGAGCTGGGCGACGCCCTGCTGTGCGAAGTCGCGGCGCGGCTGCGCAAGGTGATGCGGCCGGGCGACGTGATCGCCCGCCTCGGCGGCGACGAATTCGTCGTGGCGGCCGTGTGCACGGGCGCCCGGGATGCCGAAGCGATCGCGGCCAAGCTGCTCGACGCGCTGGCGGTGCCGGTGCGCGTGGGCGGCCAGGAAGTCACGGCCGGCGGTTCGATCGGCATCAGCATGTTCCCGCACGACGCCGGCACGCGGGAACTGCTGTTCCAGACGGCCGACACGGCGATGTACGGCGCCAAGCGCGCGGGCCGCAACCGCTACCGCTTCTTCGAGCCGGAGATGACGCTCGCGGCCCAGGCGCGCATGGCGCTCGAGATGGCGCTGCGCCCGGCGCTCGCGCGCGACGAGTTCGAGCTGCACTACCAGCCGCGCATCGACCTGCGCACGATGAACGTCGTCGGGATCGAGGCGCTGATCCGCTGGAACAGCGCCGACCTGGGGCGCGTCTCGCCGGGCGAATTCATCGCCATCGCCGAGGAGACGGGCATGATCCTGCCGATCGGCCGCTGGGTCCTGAACGAGGCGTGCCGCCAGACGCGCCGCCTGATCGACCGCCACGACCGCACCATCCGCGTGTCCGTGAACGTCTCCGCGCGCCAGCTCGCGCAGGCGGGGTTCGTCGACGAGGTGCGCGCCGTGCTGGCGGACACGGGCCTCGATCCCGACTGCCTCGAACTGGAACTGACGGAGAGCGCCCTGATCGAGGACATCCCGCGCACGGCCGCCATGCTCGACGAACTGCGCGCGCTGGGCGTCAAGCTGGCCGTCGACGACTTCGGCACCGGCTATTCCGGCCTCGCCTACCTGCGCCGCTTCCACATCGACGTCCTCAAGCTGGACCGCTCGTTCGTGCTGCAGGAGGACGGCCGCATCAGCGCGTTCGACTTCGTCAAGGCGTTCGTCGACATGGCCCACGCATTGAAGCTGTCCGTCGTGGCGGAAGGCGTGGAAACGGCCGAGGTGCTCGATTTCCTGCGCGCCGCCGATTGCGACGAGGTGCAGGGCTACCTGATGGCGCGGCCGATGCCGCTGGACGCGCTCGAGGCCTGGCTGGTCGCCGCCACCGAAGGCTAGCGCGCGACCGCGGCGGCGCCCGCCGCCGTCTCCTCGACCCCCTCCTCCGGCGGCACGAGCAGCAGCAGCCTCCCCTCCAGCGCCTCGAACCGCAGCGGCAACCGCATCCGGCACACTTCCCCATCCGTGGCCGTCTTGAGCTTGCGCCGCGCCGACAGCAGCGGCGCGCGCACCGTCATCCGGCGGAACGCGAACGCCTCGACGTCTTCCGCCTCGCCCAGCCGCCCGAGCGCGCCCCGCACGAGCAGCCCCAGCATCCGCCACCGGCCGACAGGACGCGGCGCGATCGCCACCAGCCGGCCTTCGTCCAGCGCACGGTCGAGCGCGTGCATGCCCACCTGTTCCATTTGCAGGCGGTTGTTGCCGACGAACAGCGTAGGCGTGCGCAGGTGGCGGGTCTGGCCGTCGAGTTCGAGCGTGATGCGCAGGCTCCGGTAGCCGCGCAGCGCCGTCTTGACGGCGGACAGCAGGGCCACGACGCGCGAGCGGCCGTACTGGCGCTTGTCGTGCTCGCGCTCTTCCAGCAGGTGCGGATACAGGCCGACGCTCGCGTTGACGAGGAAGATGCGGTCGTTCAGGAGCCCGATCTGGACCGGGCGCACGCGCGCGTGCAGCAGTGCGCGCACGGCGTCGGCCAGGTCTTCCGGAATGCCGTGCGTCCGGCCGAAGTAATTGAAGGTGCCCTGAGGCAGCACGCCGAACACGCAGCCGTGCGCGACGGCCGCATGCGCGACCGTGTTGAGCGTGCCGTCGCCGCCGGCCGCGACCAGGATGGCGCCATCGCGCGCCGCCCGCCCGGCCATGACGCGCGCCGCGTCCTCGAGGCGGTCCGCGTCGTGCACGACCTCCAGTTCGCAGGCCCGTCCCGCCGCGCCCAGCACGTCGCGGATGGTCGAGCAGCGC
Organism: uncultured Massilia sp.; assembly: GCA_946481275.1. The sequence continues at coordinate 305,130 of CAMLMV010000001.1, read as the reverse complement.
AGGTCGGTCTCGGCCCGGCCGGAGCCGGCATTCAGGACGACGTAGAACGGGGCATCGGGACGCATAGGTTCGGGACGTGATGCGGCGGGCATCGCCGTGGGTCTCCATGGTCGGTGGTTGGACATACGACCGCAGGATAGCAGCATTCACGCGACCGGCCCGCCCGGATGAACGTGGCGAACGTAACGTAACATCGCACCCCCTTCACCAAGTTGGTGCATTCTTCCGTGCCCGTGCCAATGTCAACAATTTCGCTACGCGCAGCGCTGTACGCGAAGCGCTATACTCACAACCACAATCATAATTTCATCATACGGAACTGCGCTGTCCCGCCAAGCCGGCGCGCTTTTGGCATCACAAGCACAGCATGAGAATCAGCAAAGAAAAGGCGGCAGACAACCGCGTCGCATTGATCCGCGCGGCGAGCAAACTGATCCGCGAACGCGGCATCGACGGCGTGGGCGTCGCCGAGATCAGCAAGGAAGCCGGTCTCACCCACGGGGCCCTGTATGCCCATTTCCGTTCGAAGGAAGAGCTGGCGCTGGAAGCCCTGTCGTATGGCCTCGACCAGGCCAATTCGCGCATGTATTCGAGCACGGTGGACGGCATGCCCGACCTGGCGCGCTTTCTCGACCGCTACCTGTCGCTGGAATCGCGCGACGACTTCGGCAACCGCTGCGCGATGGCGGCGTCGGCCAGCGAGATCGGGCGCCAGGACAAGGCGATCAGCGCCCGCTTCGCCGAGGGCTACATGGTGATGGTGCGCGCGTTCGAGCGCCAGATCGCACAGAACGAACCGGGCAGCGACGCCCTCGCCCGCGCGATGGTCGTCGTGTCCACGATGATCGGCAGTCTCGCCGTCGCGCGTGGCGCTGCGAAGGGCAACCCGGCCGTGTCGGAGCAGGTGCTGCAGGCGACCCGCCGCCTCGTGGACGAGTTGATGCGGGCGCCCGAGAAGGCAGACGTTACTTCGTGACGCCGATCGGCGTGCGGTGGCCGCCCTTGAAGGTGTACAGGGTCAGCACGCCGTCGCGGATGTCGCCGTGGGCGTCGAACGCGATGGTGCCGGTGACGCCGGGGTAGCGGACCTTGGCCAGTTCCGGCAGGTATTTCGCCGGCGCGCTGGAGCCGGCCTTGTCCATGGCGGACGCGATGGCCAGCACGGCGTCGTACGAATACGGCGCGATGATCTGCACGTCGATGCCGAAGCGCTTTTTATAGTCGGCGCGGAACTTGTCCATGCCGGCCTTGCCCTTCTCTTCCACGCCGCCCGCTTCCGCGCACACGACCTGGCCATCCGTCATCGTATTGCCCGACAGCGGCTGCATGGCGTCCGAGCAGATCCCGTCGCCGCCCATCATCTTCGCGTTGATGCCCAGCTGCTTCATCTGGCGCAGCATCGGGCCCGCCACGGCGTTCATGCCGCCGAAGAACACGAGGTCCGGGTTGCTGGCGCGGATGCGCGTCAGGATCGCGGCGAAGTCCGTCGCCTTGTCGTTCGTGAATTCGCGCGCGACCGGGTTCACGCCCTGCTGGCGCAGGCTGTTCGTGAATTCGGTGACGAGGCCCTGGCCGTACGCGGTGCGGTCGTCGATGACGGCGACGCGCTTCGCGCCCATCGTCTTGACGGCGTAGCGGCCCAGCGCGCGGCCCAGCTGGATGTCGTTCGCGACGACGCGGAACGCCGTGTTGTAGCCCAGCTGCGTGTACTTCGGATTCGTGGCCGACGGCGAGACCTGCGGGATGCCCGCGTCGTTGTAGATCTTCGCGGCGGGGATCGTCGTGCCCGACGTCTCGTGGCCGATCACGGCGTTCACTTTCGCATCCGCCAGCTTTTGCGCGGCGGTGGTGGCCGCCTTCGGGTCGCCCGCATCGTCTTCCGGCACGAGCACCCATTTCACCTTCTTGCCGCCGATCGTGGCGCCGCGCGCGTTCAGCGCGTCGATCGCCATGCGCACGCCGTTTTCGCTGTCCTTGCCGAAATGGGCCACCGGTCCCGTCATCGAGGCCACGTGGCCGATTTTCACGGTCTCCTGGGCCGTCGCGAGACCCGCCGCGGACAGTGCCAACACCAACAACGCTTGCTTCTTCATTCCATCCTCATCTAAAACAACGGTTCTTTATACCAAATGAATAGGGTAACGCGGATGAGCGGATTTCACAAGTCTTGCAAAGGAACGCGCAATTTGAGGCACAATGGGATTTTGGTTTTCCGAAGTCCACGATGACATCCGACTCTCCGTCACCGCTTCCCTCGCTGGGCGCCGTCACCCTGCTGCGCGCCCTGTTCAAACACCCGCGCCGCCTGAACGGCGTCCGCACTCCGCGCACGGTGTACGTGCTCGACAGTATCGATTCGAACCAGCTGCGGCGCTACCGCCAGACCCTCGGCTTCCGCGACGAAGGCATCCCCGTCACCTATTACTACCTGCTGGCCCAGCGCGCCCACGTCGCGACGATGCTGGACGACGCGTTCCCGTTCCGCCTGCCCGGCACCGTGCACACGGAAAACGCGCTGCATGCGCTGGCCGAGCCCCTGCGCGACGTGCCGCTCGTGCTGTCGACCACCGTGAACATCCGGCCGCCGGCCGAGAATGGCGCCGTGTACGCGGAACTGGACACCGTCGCGCGCCAGCAGGGCACCGACATCTTTACGTGCCGCAGCACCTACCTCGTCGTGCGCGGCCAGTCCGGCAGAAAGCGCCGCCAGGACGCGCGCGACCTGCCCGTGCTGACGGGCTGGCGCCTGCCGCGCAACACCGGCCGCGCCTATGCCCGCATCTCCGGCGACTGGAACCCGATCCACCTGTGGACATGGTCGGCCCGCCTGATGGGCATGAAGCGCCCGATCATCCACGGCATGCACACGCTGGCGCGCGCCTGCGCCGAGCTGGAACAGGCCTGCGGCCGCCGCATCCTCGCGCTGGAAGGCCGGTTCCGGGCGCCCGCCGCGCTCGGCAGCGAACTGGTGCTCGGCGCCGACCTCGCGGCCGGCAGCTTCGCCGTCGGTGGCGGCGGACGGATCGTGGCGGAAGGCAGTTTCCGGACCATTTGATATATATCAAAGAAACTGCTTGATAGATTCGCCATCCTGAGGCCGTCCACACCGGACTCTCAGGAGGGAATCATCATGTATGACCGTATCCTCGTCCCCACGGACGGCTCCGACGTCTCCGCCGCCGCCGAGCAGGCCGCCATCGCGTTCGCGCGCGCCCACGGCAGCGAAGTCGTCGTACTCGCCGTCGGCCAGCCGCAACCGCCCATCGCCTCGGCCGAAGCCGCGATGGCCATCGACCCCGGCCTCGACGACGCCGTCCTGCTGGCCACCGCCAAGGAGCACGCGCACAACGTGGCCGCTGCCGCGGAGGCGGCCGGCGTGCGCTGCACGTCGCTGGCCGTGCTCGACTACTCCCCGGCCGACGCCATCCTCGCGACGGCCGACAGCCATGCCTGCGACCTGATCTTCATGGGCTCGCACGGCCGGCGCGGGCTGTCGCGGCTGCTGGCCGGCAGCGTGACGCAGAAAGTGCTGGCCGAAGCCCACGTCCCCGTGATGGTGATGCGCCCGCGCGCGGAAAGGAAGTGACGTGTACAAGCGCATCCTCGTCCCCGTCGACGGTACCGAACGGGCCGTCGCCGCCCTCGGGTCCGCGCTCGGCCTGGCGCAACTGGGCGGCGGAACGATCGTCGGCGTGCACGTGGCGGGCGAATCGCCGCTGCTCGCGACGGGCGACATCGGCGGCCCGTTCTACGACGCGTGGCGCGCCGAGGCGGACCGCCTGGGCCGCGAAGCGCTCGACTACGTCGTGCGGCGCGCCACCGAGGCGGGCGTGCCGTGCGAGACGGTACTCGCGCCGCCGGGCCCGCCGTGGGAAGGCATCATCGGCACGGCGCGCGAACGCGGCTGCGACGTGATCGTGATGGCGTCGCACGGCCGTCACGGCGTGGCCGCGCGGCTGCTGGGCAGCGAGACGCAGCGGGTGCTGATCCACTGCGACATCCCCGTGCTGGTGGTGCGTTAGGCGTGTTTAAGAGTCCCTGCGTGACCCACCGGGACCCGACGTCTGGAGGAAGCTCAGCGAAGCTGCCCGGCCGACTGCATCATCGCGCGCACTGTGGCGTCTTTTTGCAGCACGAAGTCATGGCCCGCTAACACGAAGTTGCTGGTTGGCTGGATCACCTTGACGTTGACGAACACGGCGTCGGGCGTATCGGCGTAGGAACCGACGACCACGGCCTGCGCGTCGTGGGTGTGCGCCACCTCGCCGATCTCGCGCGTCAGCATCAATTCGCCCTGGCTGCGCTTCAGATACACGGTGTTGCGCAACTTCAGCTCCAGCATTTTCAGCCCGCCTTGCGCGAGCCGGGTCGAGACCTGCTCCGACACCAGTCGCCCGAGCGTCGAGGTCTGCTCAAGCGCATCGATGTTGACGATGGTCGCCATGATCAACGGCTTGTCGTCGGCCAGCTTGCCTTTCAATTGCGCCAGCAAGGCATCGGCCGCGGCGTAGTTGGCACCGACGACCACATTGACTGCCGGCACCGGAGAGTAGCCCTCGTCCGGCCTGACGGACGCGCAGGCGGCCAGTAGCAACGGAACGAGCAACACGGCAAGCGCTTTCTTAACACAATTCATTTCGCATCCCCTGCCACCGCGAACGTTTTCACCATCTGCGCTGCCGACAGGGGCGCCCCTTCATACAGCCCGCGGTCGCTGTCGACCGTATAGTACACCGACGTCTGGCGCGCGTAGTAGCGCTGGTCGTCGGAGACGGCGACGGTGACGATGATCTCGGTTTTCGGCGTGTCGCTGGACGCGAATTGGGAACGGAACCAGGCATACGCATCACCGGCAAAAATGGCGGCCGTGGCCAGCCCGAGGCCAGTGTGGTGCACTTCCGTCAGCGCCCATACGCCAGCAACGAGGGTAGACCGCTCGCCATGGAATTTGTATTGAGGACGATGGTCGGAAAACGCGACCACTTGCGTGTCGACCTCAACCTTTAGGGCATCTTGCGGCGTCTTCGCCACGACGAAGCCGCCATTGACGAGCGAGGTCATCAGCTGGCCCGCGACTGCGCGGTCGAAGGGCGAGCCCTGCAGCGGCTGCACGAACAGCGCGCGGCGCGGGCTGTTGTTGAGCGCCGGCACCAACTGCTTTTCGATGTGTTCGGTAATAGCCGTCCAGTGCGCGGCAGCCTGCAATTTCTGCTGCTCGCTGGTCGGGAAATGGGTAGCGACCGGGACTGGGCTGTACGGGGTGGCGCATCCCGCGGCGAGCACGGCCACGCCGACTATCGCCGCGGTGCGGCTAAGTTGTTCTCTCATCTTCTGTGATCTCGTTGCCGGACCCGGCTAGCCCGGTGCCTGGAGTCGGGACTCTAGCACAGGAATTTCTCCAAGACAATTTTTAGCGTAGAAGGCGAGGATGGCGTACAACGTCAACCTTGCGAGAGAAAGCCCTCGACAGCGCCGCCTGGGATTGCGCCCGCAGGCCGACGGGTGACGCCGCGTATGTCCTTTTTTCAGGACTTCGCACTAGTCGATGCCGAGCCAGCGCCGGTAGGCAGCGTAGTGGTGAATTGCGAAGCCGCCGAAGCCCGGCGATCCGGACACGGCGCGCGCCGTCACCGTCAGCTCGCGCTCCATGTCCTCTTCACGCAGGTGGTGGAACGACACCTTGCGGATGGCGTTCGGCATCGTCTCCACGCCGATGACGACGGGCTTGCCGATCTTCGCGCCGTAATCGAGTTCGTCGCGTGCATGGCTGACGATGCCGTCGCCGCCTTCGGCATGGTCGCGGTAGTCCATCAACGCCACGTAGTCGTACAGGTCCTGCACGTGCTCGTTCAGCGGCCTGCGCCTGCCCTTCCATTCGATCGGGATGCCGTCGTACCAGAACGGGATCGCGGGGCCCATCGGCAGGCCGGGCGCCACGGCGTTCTTCTGGCGCACCAATGCGTCCGACATGTCGAGGAAATCGCCGAGGAGTTCCATCTTGCGGCTGCTCCAGGCGTCGAGGATGTGGGGCTCGATGTCGAGGCTGATGCCGTCGAAGCGTTCTTCCGGCGCCGCGGCCGCGTTATAGTCCAGCACTCGTTGCAGCATCGCCTGCGCGGCGCGGCGGTGTTCGGGCAACAGGTAGCGCTCCGTGTGCAGGTAGCCGGACCCCAGCAGCGCCTGCACCTTCAGCCCCGCCGCGTGCATGCGCCGGACGAGCGTCCGGTAGCGCGCGGGGTGCGTCGCGACCAGGTTGCGGCCTTCGTACGCGTCGGCATACACGTAGGCCGTGGCGATCGACTTGTCCTTCAGGAATGCGATCGCGGTGCGCGCCGCCGCGTCGTCGTCCAGCAGCGCGTACGACTCGCCTTCCCAGATCCAGATCGCGCGTGGACCGGGCCGCGCATCGCCCGCATGCGCGACCGTGGCGGCCGCGAGCAGCAGCGCGGCACACCACCGGCGCGCCGTCACAGGGGCATCTCCACGTGGTACTGGCCGATGCCGATCGAGCGGCCCGTCTCCGGGTGCGACGGGATCATCGACACGAAGTACCTGCCGTGCGGGAGGCGGCCCAGCTTCGCCTTCAATACGACCTGCACCGCTGCGCCGGGGGCCAGCGTCTGGATCTCGCCGGCCGTCTCGCCCAGCTCCAGGCCGCCCGCGTCGCTGATGATGAGCAGCGGGACGAAGGGGCTCGACGCCGTCGCGCCCTGGTTGACGATGGTCGCCTCGACGCTGCCGTCGGCGCCGCGGCGCAGGCTGCCCACGGCGACCTGGCCCGCTTCCGACGCGAGGTCCACGCTGCGCAGCTTGCGGCCGTCCTCGTGCCACGGCGCCAGCACGGCGGGCGCCGGTTCGAGCGCGGCGGCGCCGGCCACCTTGCGGTTCGCCGCGAGGAACGCGTCGAACTGGGCGCGGGCCCGCGCGAGCGCGCCCTCGTCCGTCGCGCGGTCCAGGCGCATGCCGTCCGCCAGCGCGAACAGCCGGCCCTGCGCCAGGTACACGGAGCCGGACACGAAGTCGGACAGCTCCGTCTTCGTCTGCTTCAGCGGGATCACGTGCAGGTTGCGGAACGTCGGTTCCGTGTCGAGCCCCGTACCCAGCCACGTCACCCGGTCGGGCGTGCGCAGGCCGTAGCCGTGGCCGAGGAAGGCGAGCAGCGACGGCGCGATGTCGAACTGCGACGACACGGCCTTGATCGCGCGCGGCGCCTTCAGCATGGGCGAGAACACGATCAGCGGCACGTGGTAGCGCTCGATGCGCGTGTCCATCGGCAGTTCGGGCAGGCGGTGGTCGCCCGTCACGACGAAGATCGTGTTGTCGTAGCCGGACAGCTGCGCCGCCTGCTCGAAGTACAGGCGCAGCGCGTCGTCCGCGAACAGCACGCTGGCGAAGACTTCGCGCTGGGCCGTGTACGCCGGGTTCGACCCTTCGGCGATCCCGAGCGCCGCCAGGCGTGCGCCCACCTTTTGCAGGTAGGCCGGCTTGTCCGGAAACGTGAACGGGTCGTGCGTGCTCGTCGTCTGGATGATGTGCACGGACGGCTGCCGCGCATCGTCGCGCTGGCGTGCGAGCGCCGTCTCCATCAACGCGCGGTCGTCGTAGCCCCAGTAATTGCTGCGCTGGTAAGGCGGCTTGAAGTCGGCCTCGCTGACGAACGACTCGACGCCCTCGCGGCGCAGGAACAGGCCCTGGTTGTCGAACTCCAGGTTCGAGCCGCTGTAGTAATTCAGGTGGTAGCCCTGGTCCTTCAGGATAGACAGCAGCGAAGCGTGGCGCGGCATGCGCTCGCCCAGCGCGGCCATGCCGTTGTCGCCGAACGGCAGCGAACCGAACACGGTCGGCAGCACGCCGAACGTGCGGCCCTGGCCCGCCAGGAAGTTTTCGAAATACAGGCTGCGGCCCGCCAACTCGTCGAGGAAAGGCGTGAAACTGCCGAAGCGGGCGCCCGGTCCGGAAAAGCTGCGGCCGAGGCCTTCGACGATGATGAAGACGATGTTCGGCGGCGTGCCCGGCTTCGTGCGGCTCCGCGTGTCAAACAGCGGCCCGAGCGTGTCCGGCGTCTGCTCCGCGCGGGCGAACGGATAGCGCGGATCCTTCCCCGTCCACGGCAGGCCCTGCGCCTGCTCGTGCGTGCCCGCGTCCCGCTCGCCGGCGACGTGGGCCACGCTGCGGTCCGTGAAATACGCCATTTTGTTGCGCAGGTAGTCGATGCCCGCTTCCGTGTCGGCGGTGGCCGGCGCGAAGTGGTCCGGCAACACCTTGTACGCGACGATGCTCAGCAGGGCCGCGGCGAGCGCCGCCCGCGCACGCGCGCGGGGCCACCATGGCCCGAAGCTGGCGGCGAGGACGCCGGCCAGCGCGGCCAGCGCGAGCACGTACGCGGCGACGAGGCCGATGCCGGGCTGCGCGCGGACGCCAACGGTCGTCGCGATCTCCGCCCGCGCATAGCCGAACAGGTCGGCGCCGAGCGGCACGCCGGCCGTCCAGTGGTATTGCAGCAGGCCCGCCTGCACGGCGAGCAGTGCGCCCCATACGATGCCGAGGGCGGCGACGCGCCAGCGCCGGCGCGGCAGCAATGCCAGCGGCACGGCGCCCAGCAGGAAGACGAAGCCATAGCGGGCCAGCGCCAACAGGTCGTTTGCCAGCGCGGGGCCGAACAGCACGGACACCTTGATGCCGCCGGCGCCCGCGTGGATCGTTTCCGCGATGCGCAGCACGAGCCAGCCAGCCACCAGTGCGGGCAGGGTTTCGAGCGCCGTCGCCAGCGCGCCCTTGACGCGGGCGAGCAGCTTGCCGGCGAAACCGGGCGGCGGGTCGTCGTGCCGGCGGGCGGGCTGGGTCGCGCTTACCATCGGCGGTACAGCGAAAACGTGATGCCGCGCTGGTTGTCGGCACCGCTGGCGCGTGCGAAGCTGGCGCCCACGCGGGTGCCCCACTCCGGCGTCCAGTAGCGGACCCACGTCGCGCTGCCGCCGCCGGAGCGGCTCTGGCCGCCCACGAGGCTCAACGGATCGTCGCTGCGGCCGCTGTTGACGGCGACTTCGGCATACGTGTCGGCGTCGCCCGCGTAATACCAGCGCGCCAGCAGGCGCTCGCCGGTGCCGTGCGAGCCCGCCGAGACGATGTTCTGGTGGCGCAGCTGCACGTACCAGTCGCCCGTGTACTTCGCGATGCTCACGCCGTAGATGTTCACGCGCGACGCGAAGCCGAGGACGTCGTCGCTGACCGACGCTTCCCAGCCGTTGCCCAGCGATTGATACAGCTCCGCGCGCCCCGAGTTCGCGGGGAACAGGCGGGATGCCGCGCCGCGCTGGTAGCGCAGGTTGGCGTAGGCGCCGGACCACAGGTTCGCGTAGCCGTCCAGCGCCCACGCGTAGTCGTGCAGGCCGAAGCGGTGCGCCCGGAGGGTCTCGAAGCCGAGCGACCCGCCCTTCGTGTAGTGGCGGATGCTGGCCGCCTGGTCGTTCCAGCCGGGGCCGGTGCCGACGTCCGTCCAGCTGGACGACAGGCTGGCGGCCCACGTGTAGCCGGCCGCGATCGTCGCGTCGGGATTGCCGGCGCGTGGCTGCAGCGCGGCGGCCAGCGCGTCGAACGCGTCGCCTCCGGGACCCAGCGTGCGGGCCTCGTCCAGGTCGGCGCGCGCCTCCGCATTGCGGCCCAGCGCGTGCAGTGTGCGGCCGCGTGCAACGTACGCGGTGGCGTCGTCCGGCTGCAGCGCGATCAGGCGTGTGTACGCATCGACAGCCTGCCCGGGCTGGCCGCTCCACGCATAGGTATTGCCGAGCGCGGACCACACGTCCGCATACGTCGGCGCGGCCGTGGCGGCGGCGCGCAGGTCGCGCTCGGCCTCCTGCCACCGTCCGAGCCGGGCATACACGATGCCGCGGCCCAGCAGGACGTCGACGTTGCCCGGCGAGCGCGCCAGCAGCGCGTCGTAGGCGGCCAGCGCCAGGTCGGGCTGGCCGTCGTTGGCAAGCGCGCGCGCCCGGGCATAGGCGTCATCGAAAGAAGGTGTTGCGGCCGGCTGGGCCGGGGCGGAAACGGCGGGAGGCGATGAGGGCTGCTGGGCGGCGACGGGCATCTGATCGGGAAAAAGTGGCAAAAGTGAGCAGCAATGTTAAATGCTGCCCTCCCGCAACTTTGCCGTCCCCAGAGAGGAGCGTCAAGCAGAGCACGCCTGACGAATCCCGGATGTCGCACAAAACACGCAAATCGGTTGCCGCCCTGGTCAGGCCGCCGAGCCGCCCAGCCGGCGCAGGTGGTCGCGCCACGTGTCGATCCGCTCGGCCGACAGCGCGTGGGCGCGGCCGATCAGGGTCGTGCGCACGGGCCGGATCCCGGCCCGGCCGAGGATCTGCCGGCGCATCATCTTGATGCCGTAGCCGCCGTAGCCCCACCGGTAAACGGCCGCCGGCATGCCCATGCTGACGACGAGCCGCGCGCTGCGTCCACCCAGCAGGCCGGCGCCGAACGGCCGGTGCGGGTCGTCCATGAAGACGCCCGGCCGCGTCACGTGCTCCAGGAAGCCGCGCATCAGCGCGGGCATGTCGCCCATCCACAGCGGGTACACGAACACGAGGTGGTCCGCGTGCTGGATCGACTCCTGCACGGCGGCGAGCTGCGGCGGCGCCGAGCCGTGCCACCACTCGGACGGGCTGGTCAGCAGCGGGAAGCTCATCCGCGCGGGTTCGACCACCTCGACGTCATGCCCCGCCGCACGCGCGCCGTCCGTGTACGCCTGGGCCAGTGCATGGCACAGGTGCGGGCGATGGCAATCGGGATGACCCTGAATCAATAGAATGCGTGCCCCCATCAGCAACCGCCATGCTCTCGTTCGACTTGTACAGCGCTCATTTTTCGCTTTCGATCTGTATTCCCTCAATCAGGCTAACCGAACACAACATTGCTACGTTGCGAGATATCAAACCACAGGGATTTTTTCGTGCTACCGGAAGTCTAAGAAAATTCCGACTCCCAGGAGGGAACATGCCCAACCGCGTCAGTCCCAGCCGTCCACGCGCGATCTGCGCCGCGTTGCGGCATGGCCGCAAGATGCTGTGCCGGCGCATCGGGGAGATCGTGTCCGGCCCCGACGACAGCATCGGGCGCGGCTTCGCGGCGCTCGTCGCGGCCGTCGAGGCGGCCTTCCGGCACGAAGAATTGATCATGGAAACGCTGGGCTACGTGCACCTGCACGAGCACCGCGAGGAAAACGCCGTCGTGCTGTCCGCCCTGCACCACGTGCTGCCGGACGTCGAGCGGGGCGACCACATGCTGGGCCGCCAGGTATTGGCGGCGCTCGTCGACGTGCTGGACCTGCACCGCCTGTCCGGCGACCTGGCGCTCACGGTGGCGGCGCATCCGTCCGGCATCCGCGTCCGCGGGCATGCGGCCCGCGCCACGCTGCACGTGGCGCCGCGCCGCTCAACCCCGCGTTGACAGGCGCTTCGCCATGTACAGCGCATCTTGCGGGTACGTCGCCAGCGCCGCCGCGTCGCCGGCCGCCGGGAGGTAGCCGAGGCTCTCCCAGAAGCGGCGCGTGTCCTGCACGGACACGAGCGCGGAATGGCGCAGGCCGCCGGCCCGCGCGAGCAGCGCGTCGACGAGGCGGCGCGCGACGCCCTGCCCGGCCGCCCGGGGCGCCACGGCGAGGTCGTGCAGGTACAGCGTGTCGGGAGCGTCCGGCAGCGCGAAGTGGCCGCCGAGCGGCGTCACCTTCCCGAGCCGGGACGGATATGCGAACAGGTATGCGCAGACGCCTTGTGCGTCACGCGCGACGAGCACGGTGTCCGGGCTCGCGCGCAGCCGCGCACGCACGACCTCCGCCGCTTCCTGCATCACGGGCGGATAGCACGCGGCCTGCACGGCCAGCACGGCGTCCAGGTCGGCTTCCGCCATGCGGGCTGTCCGCATCAAACGGCCCCCAACGCGCGCGCGACGACGGCCGCGGCGTCGGCGACGACCTTGTCGTCGTTTGTCGACCCGGTATAGTAGACGGCCACGATCACGGGCTGGCCCTGCGGCGGAAACACGATGCCCACGTCGTTGGTCGTCCCGTGGGCGCCCGTGCCCGTCTTTTCGGCCACGCGGCAATCCGACGGGAAACCCGCCTGAATGCGCTCCTTGCCAGTCGTGTTCGCGAGCGCCTCCTGCACGGCCAATGCGGCAAGAAGGACGGTACGGCGCGTCGGATCGAACATGGAGGTTCCTCGTCGTGGTGGCGGCCGCTATTATGCCAAACGCGCGGCCGGCTGCTGCCACGAGCACGGATCCATCCGAGCCGTGACAGGGATCAGCGGCGGCGCATGCTGGCGACGGCGACGCCGGCCAGGATGACGGCGAAACCGGCCGCGTGGTACAGGTGCGGCGGCTCCTTCAGCAGGGGCCAGGCCGCCAGCGTCGCGAACAGCGGAATCAGGTAGACGGTCAGGCTCGCGCGCGCCGGGCCGGCTGCCGCCACGAGGCGGTCGAAGAAGAAGTACGCGCCGAGGCTCGGCACGACGGCGAGGAAGGCGAGCGCCGCGTACAGGCGGCCGTCGGCGAAGTCGGCGACGGTGCCGCTGGCCGCTTCGAACGCGGCGAACGGCGCCAGCACGAGGGCACCGCCGCCGATCAGCGCGGCCAGCTTTACCGTGGACGGCAGCGGCGGCAACGGCAAGCGCTTGTTGAAGACGGTATAGAACGACCAGCCGCAGGCGGCCAGCACGACCCACAGGTCGCCGCGGCCGAATTCCAGCTGGCCCAGCGCCGTGACGTCGCCCTTCGACAGCACGACGAGCACGCCGAGAATCGCCAGGAACATGCCGCCGGCCTGGCGGCGCGACAAAGGCGCCTTCCACACGAGCGTTTCGATCAACGTCACGAGCGCCGGGCAGGCGGCGAAGATGATGCCCACGTTGGCCGCGCTCGTATGGCGGGCGCCGACATATTGCGGCGCGACAGAAAGGCCCATGCCCAGGCCGGCCAGCAGCAGGATGCGCTGCCAGTTGGCGCGGAGCAGGCCACGCAGCGCCCACAGGCGCGGTCCGCACGACGGCAGCAGGATCATGAACGCCAGCATCCAGCGCCCGAAGGCGAGGAAGACGGGCGGGATCCCCGCGCCCTGCGCCCAGCGGGCGACGACGAGGTTCGCTGCGAACAGCGCGGGGGTGATCAGCATGAGCGGCAGTTCGGCTGCGAAGGGATCACTCCGGTAGCCGGCGCCCGCCCGTGACACTGCATTCGACACGAGGGCTCCTGAACGTAAAGCGGCGGACGCGGGCATTCCCGGGTAAGGCATGCTGCGCCGCAATAAATGGATAAGCGCCATGGTAAGGGAGCACGCGCAGAATGTGCTTCTATTCGATAGCGTTAACACGGCTGTTTCCGCAAGGGTCTTCTGCAGAAATACCGAATAGAAGATAAAATCTCCGGTCTTATACGGAAACTACGAAGGAAGCACTGCGATGAAAGACGGCCAGCTGGACGAGACCGACCGCCAGATCCTGCGCACGCTCAGCCGCGACGGGCGCATCAGCAACCAGAAACTGGCCGAAACGGTGCACCTGTCGCCGACGCCCTGCTGGCACCGCGTCAAGACGCTGGAGGAAGCGGGCTACATCACGGGCTACGTCGCGATGCTGGACCAGCGGGCGCTGGGCATGCCGGACACGGTGATCATCGAGGTGACGGTGGACCGCCACGACGACGAGATCTTCAAGGCGTTCCAGGACGCGCTGGCCGAGCTGCCGGAAGTGATGGAGGCGTATCTGCTGTCGGGGGAGTACGACTACCTGATCAAGGTCGCCGTGGCGGGGACGGAAGGGTATGAGAAATTCCTGCGGCAAAAGCTGTACAAGCTGCCGGGGGTGACGCGGACGCGGTCGACGTTTACCTTGCGGTGCCTGAAACGCACCCCGTCCGTGTCACCCTGACTTTACTTCTTTTTGAGCTCGGTCAGTTCGGCCCGCAGCTTGCTGCGCTCCGCCGTCGACTTGTCGAGCTTCGCGCGCAAATCGTCCAGCTCGGCCGCGAGGCTGTCGCGCGCCGTCGTGGCGCCCACGAGTTCCATCTCGGCGCGCAGGCGCGCGTCCGATTCGGCGGCCATGTCGGCCACCTTGCGTTCCAGTTCCTGGCGCAGCTGCGTCAGCTGCTGTTCCTTGCCGTCGATCGCAAGCTGGTCCTTCGCCTTGCTGACGAGGGCATCCATCGCGACCTGGCGCGCATTCTTGAGTTCCGCGTTCAGGCGTTCGATGGTTTCGTCGCGCTCGGCGATGGCTTCCTCGGACGCGGCCGCCGCGTTCGCCATTTCGTCACGCAGCGCATCGCGTTCGCCTTCGAGCGCTTCGCCGGCCGAACGCAAGGCTTCGATGTCCGCCTCGTTGCGCTCCAGCGCTTCGCGGTCGCCGGCGCCGGACTCTTCCGCAAACTTCAGGGCCCAGTCCGCCAGCCCGGCCAGCAATTCCTGCGGCAGCTCGGCCTTGGGAGCTGTCTTCGGCTTGACGTTTGCCGCACGCCACGCGGCCAGATGCTTGAAGATGGCGTTCGGCGAACCCTCGCCGAGGAAGTCCTGCACCGCTTCGATGGTGACCGCTTCGCCATCTTCCTGCAAACTCTCGGCTGCGCGCGCAACGTCGTCGAATGTGACTTCTTGGCCTGCCATAAGGTCTTGACTCCTGCTTCGTTGGATTTCGGGAGTGCGTATAATACTTCCCGTAGAGAAATTCAGCAGCAATCAGCGCAAGAGTGTTGCGCGCCGGACGCGTCCGGCGCGAGTAAATTTCACGTTTGGTAAGTTTCAGCCCGTTTGGGCGACGGGCGCGGCCAGCGGACGGATCTGGTTGCGTCCGCCCTGCTTCGCTTCGTACAGCATGGCGTCCGCCCGCAGGAACAATTCGTTCTCGCTGCGTCCTTCCGGATACGCCGCCAGCCCGCCGCTGAACGAGAAGTGGCGCACGTCGCCCGGCTTGACCTCGAACGCGATCGCGCCGAACGCCTGGCGCAACGCGTCGAGCCGGCGCCAGCCCTGCTCCAGCGTGCAGTCCCAGAACACGACGACGAATTCCTCGCCGCCGAAGCGGCTCAGCAGGTCGCCTTCTTCGATGCGCGCCGCCAGCGTCAGCGACAGGCGCTTGATGACGATGTCCCCGAAGTAATGGCCCCAGGTATCGTTGATGGTCTTGAATTTGTCGATGTCGATGATGCCGAAGCACAACGGCCTGTTTTCCAGCGCGGCACGGCAGATCAGCGCCTGCGCCTTCTGCTGCAGGCCGACCTTGTTGAGCAGGCCCGTCGCCCGGTCCTTGCCGATCAGGTCGCGGCTGATGCGGATCTTGGCGGCCCGGTTGAGCAGCTGGCGCGCGAGCAGGTCGGGGTCGTCCATCGCGAGCAGCGCGTCGAAGCCGCTGTCGAGGGCGCGCCGCGCCTGGCCCGGGTCGGCGCGGCGTTGCAGCAAGGTGATCTCGCGCACGGGGTCCGCTTCGATATTCCGCTTGAGCACGCGCACGACGGCTTCCGTCCGTTCGTATTCCACGTCCGTGATCAGCACCATGTCCGGCTGCAAGTCCTTGACGCGCAGGTGCAGCGTCTGCGGGTCGGTGTGGTAGACGATGTCCAGCCGCTGTTCGCGCAGCGCGGCCTCGTCCCAGCCCGGCGGCGCGCCCAGCATGGCGACGCGCACGAGGTCGCCGCGCTTCTGTTGCACGAACAGGTTGAACAGCTTGTCGACGAGGACGTCGTTGGCGATGGGTTTTTCGGCGTAGGCAAGGCATTTGCTGTCGACGAGGCGTTGCTGCAGCAGGAACCGGCTGCCCTGGCGCACGCTCTGCAGGTAGACGTAGCGGTGGTCGTCCGGCAGCCGCGCCAGCAGCTCGCCCAGCAGCAGGGTCTTGCGCTTGTCGTGCAGGTCGGACTGCATGTTGTACAGCGCGTCGAGGTCGATGAGGTACAGGCCGTCGCCGGCATCGCGCCCGACGGCGGCCACGAATTCGCTGAGCTCGTGGAAGAAGTGGATCTCGAAATCGTACTTGTGCGCGTGCAGCAGCAACTCGGCCCGGTTGTCCTTGATGAAGAAGCTGTGCGACAAGAACAGCACATGATTCCTGTACAACGAGATGTCACCCGCCATGTAATACGCGCCTCAAGAAAGTTGACCACGGTAGTGTTGTACCGACCGCAAGCATACCTCCGTTTGCGCCATGCATAAGCAGGAAACCCGGTTTTTTTTGACGATCTGACCTTCGTCTGCGTGTTATCAGGAAAATACGTTGCGCGCGGACAAAAAGTTACCGATCAGGCACGCATGGTGGCCACACCACCCAGCTTGTCCGGGTTGCGCACGACATAGATCGCGGCGATGCGGCCGTGCTCGATATGAATCGACGTAATCGCATCCGGCACGCCATTGCGCCAGGTCAGCAGACCGGGCTCGCCGTTGACGGTGATGATGTCGTGGCGCGTATCGGTACCGGACCACTTGCGTTCGATGCCCGCGACGAGGCGGCCCACGCGGTCGGCGCCGAACACCTGCCTGACGGTCGTCTTGACCTTGCCGCCGCCGTCGCCCGTGAACGTGGCGTCCGCCGTCAGCAGCGCCTGCACCTGGGCCGGATCGGCCGAGCGCGCCGCCTGCACGAAGCGCCCCAGCAATTCCAGGTGCAGCTCGCGGTTGACGGCGAACCGGGGCCGCTCCGCCCGCACGCGTTCGCGCGCGCGCTGCAGCACCTTGCGGCACGCGGCTTCCGTCTTGCCGACCATGGCCGCGACCTCGGGATAGTCGAAATCGAAGACCTGGTGCAGCAGGAACACGGCGCGCTCCTCCGGCGCCAGCCGTTCGAGCATCAGCAGGAACGCCGTCGACAGGTCGCCGGCCGCTTCCAGCGCGCTCTCCGGCGACGCCGCCGTGTCTTCCACGAGCGGCTCCGGCAGCCACGGGCCGACGTAGTGCTCGCGCTCCGTCATCGCCCCGCGCAGCCGGTCGATGGAGAGCCGCGTGACGACGGTGACGAGCCACGCTTCCGGCGTACGGGCCTCGACGCTGCCGCCGTTCTGCCAGCGCAGCCAGGCTTCCTGCACGATGTCCTCGGCGTCGGCGCGCACGCCGAGCATGCGGTAGGCGATCCCGAACAGGCGGGGGCGGAGGCGGACGAACTCGTCCAGGGCGGGGTTGAGGGCAGCGGTCTGGGTATCCATATCCATAAGACGGATGAGGCACGCGTTTTGTGACCGCCGATTGTACGCCCGTCAGTGCACCGCAAATCCTCCCCGGACTGTCAGGTTGTCGTCCCGCACTCGGCTTCCTGCCGCGTGCGGGCATGCGACTTTCCCGGCCGCACCCGCATCGGTGCGCGCGGCACGTCCAGCCGCACGGGGGTGAGCTTGCCGGCATACGGCGGCATGTCCGGATCGATCTCGATCGTGCTGCCGTCCGGCGGCGCCCCTGCGAGGAACGCGCCGATGGCGATCCGGACGATCATCCGGTTGCCCGGCTCGGGCTTCATGCTGAGCCGCTTCTCAACCTTGTTAATGTACAGGAACGTACACGACGCCCCGCCGGGCGTGGTGATGTCGACTTTCTTCGGCAGGGAAAACCCGTAACGGCCCGTCGCCCACAGCTTGACGACACAGGTCCCGTGCTCCAATGACGAAAAAGTAAAGTTCATGCGGCAATCCTAACCGCCGTAACTTATCTGTACGTTTGGAATTTGTACCAAACCGTAACGGGTGGAACATTCGTTTCCTCGTCACATCTTCAGCTCGAGATTCACCCCGAAGCGCGTGGCGCCCTGCTGCCAGCTGGCCTGGCGCGACAGCCCGCCCGCGTCTTCGTAGATGCTTTCCGACGCATTGTCCATGCCCAGGATATTGTTGAGCGTGAAGCGCAGTTGCAGCTTTGGGTCGAGCTTCCAGGCCGCGTACGCGTCGACGTCGCGCCGCGTGTGCGCATGCCGCATCTGCGCATCCGACACGCGTACCCAGCCACCCTGCTGGTACGCCATGCTGGCGCCGAAACTGAGGCGATCGCGGCGGTAGTCGAGCCCCACGTTGGCCGACACCGGCGTCTGGCCGTCGAGGCGGTTGTCGGGGCCGGGCACGGTCGACACCTCGGACCAGTTGCGGGTCACGCTCGCGCGCATGTCGAAGCCCGCCGCGGCCGGGTTCAGCATGCGCAGCGGCAGCTTGACCTCGGCCTCCAGCGAATGCACGCGCGCGTCGCCGTCGTTCAGCGGGCGATAGATCCAGCGGCCGTCCGGGTCGAGGTCCAGGCGGGTGCGGATGTAGTCGCTGATGAGGCGCTGCGTGCCGCTCACCGACACCATCGCGCCGTCCGCCCAGTATTGTTCGAAGGCGACGTCGATGCCGTTCGCCAGCTCCGGCTTCAGGGCCGGATTGCCGCTGGAATCGGCCGCGAAGCGGGTGTTCAGCGCGGACAGGTACCGCCGCGCCGTCAGCTGGTCGACGGTCGGCGCCTTGTACGTGCGCGTGAGCGCAAGGCGCACCTGGCGGCCGCTCTTGTCCGGGAATTTGTACAGGGTCTGCGCGACGGGGCTCAGCACGTGGCTGCGCGACGTCGTTTCCGGCACGTTCGTCCCCGCACTCTCGGTCTCCACGCCTTCCCAGCGTCCGCCCAGGTACATCGACCACTGCTTCGTGATGTTCCACTCGTCCTGCACGTAGCCGGCCAGGCGCGTCACCTGCGGCGCGTACGCTTCGACGACGTGCGTGGCCGGCGCGCCGTCCTGCTGGTCGATGCGGTCGCGCGAATCCTCGTTGCGCTGGCGGCTCGCATCGACGCCCGTGACGAGCGCGTGTCCATCGAACAGCGAGCGCGAGAACTTGCCCCGGAACGACATGCGGCGCGGACGATACACGGTGTCCCAGTCGCGCAGCAGGTGGTGCGCGCGGCCCGCGTCGTAGTAATCCGTGTCGTTGTCGTTCTCGTCGCGGCTGCGCTCGCCCGACAGGCTGACGTCCAGCTTGCCGCCGGCCACCTTTGCGATCCAGCCGATCTCGCCGCGCATCATCCACTGGTCGCCGGACGTGCGGCCCGGCATGTCGATCCAGTCCGGATCGCCGAACGCGCCGACGAGGTTGTCGTTGTGCGAGGCGCCCGACCACGCGTGGCGGCTCGCCTGCAGCCCGGCCGACAGGTTCAGTTCGTTGTCCGCGTCGATCTTCCAGTTCAGGCGCGGGAACAGGACGCCGCCGCGGTAGGCGCCGCCGCCGTCGTACCGGGTCAGGCGCGACTGCGCCAGCGTACCGTCCGGCAGCGTCAGCTGGTCCGCGCCGCGCGAATGGAAGTCGTTGTGGCCGCCGAACAGGGAACCGTTCACGAAGTACGACAGGCTGCCGACCTTCTCGCCCCACGTGCCGCCCATCGTGCCGCTTCGCTGCAAGGTCGAGCGCGTGGCATTCAGCCGCAGGTCGCGCTGCGGCTTGCTCACGACCTTGCGCAGCACGATGTTGATCGTGCCCGCGATGGCCTGCATCGAATACTCGGCGCTGGCGGCGCGGATCACCTCGATGCGCTCGATCTGGTCCGGCGTCAGCGCATCCAGCGAAAAGCCCGGCGGCGGGCGGTCGCCGTTGACGAGGATCTGCGTGTAGCCGTTGCCGAGCCCGCGCATCTTGATCGATTTATCCGTCACGGTGACGCCCGGCGCCCGCTTCAACACGTCGAAGATGTTGTCGTCGCCATACTTTCGGATCTCGTCCGCCGACAGGATGGTCTTGCTGGCCGTGTCGTCGCGGCGCGGATCATAGGTGCTGGCCGTCCCCTTCACCTCCACCTTCTGGACCGGTTTGTCCTGGGTCTTGGTCTTGTCGGCCGGCGGGGCCGATTGTGCGAACACGGCAGCGGGGCAGAACAGCGCGGCGGCGATGGCGAGGCGGAGAGGCGTGGGAGACATCGTGGATGGGCAGAGGATTGCGTCAATACGCTTGCTGGCGGCAGCGTCCGGGCTAAATTGTTCGAGAGACTAACAAATTATGCTAACCGGAATGGCGGCGTTTGTCACTTGTGCGACGCCGCATCGAGTCCCGCGAGAATGACCCGCACGCCCTTCTCCAGGAACGCTTCCGGCGCGCCGGTCTCGCGCTCCGTCAGCACGCGGTTGGCGGCCAGCAGGGTGAAACCGTGGACGTGGGCCCATAACAGGCCCAGGACCTCCTTTTCGTCGAGCCCTCCCGGGATGTCGCCCGACCGCTGGCAGTGGTGGATGATGCGCAGCAGGATCGCCCGCGTGCGGTCGAGCGCGGGCAGCGGTTCGGCCCTGTCCCACAGTTCGCGGCCGGTGCCGAACATCACCTGGGCATACGACGGGTTGTCGACGGCGAAGCGGTAATAACACCTGCAGGCCGCGAGGATCTGGAGGCGCGGGACGCGCGCATGCCGAAACCGATGTCGCCGATCCGGTTCGGGTTGCGGGTCCGCATCAACTCGAGGAAGGTCGCCATGATCACGTCGGGCATGCTGCGGCCGCGCCCCTCGCGCGCGGCAGAGACTGGATAGCGCGTATCACACGAATCCGGCCACGGTGTGGCGGGCAACCATCATGCACTATTGATTTAACGAAATACGCGTTCCGTCAAGATATAATCGCCCAGCCATGATCCTGCGCCGCCTCTCTCTGTTCCTGCTTGCCCTGATGCTGTCCGCGGCAGGCGGTCCCGCGTTCGCGGGCAACGTCTACACGTTCGGCGGCGTGAGCAACGTCGGCAACTGTACACTCGCGGGCGCCGTCTACACCTGTCCGAGCCTGCCGCTGAAGGTGGACGACGACAGCATGGTGATCACCAGCGGCTACACGGTCAAGATCACGGCCGACACCACGTTCGGCTACAACCACAGCCTGAAGATGAGCGGCAGCGCCGTCCTGATGAGCACGGGCGACCTGGACATCGGCGGCATCGCCACGAACAATCTCAAGATCACGGGCGGCACGCTGGTCGCGGGCGACGTGTTCAGCGTGGGGGCTCAGAGGCAGACGCTGACGGCGGACATCCAGGCCGGCACGGCCAACCTGGGCACCGGTTCCGACCTCACCATTACGGGCAGCATCAAGGCCACGGACACCGTCAACGTCGCATCGCACGCAACCATCAAGGGCCCGATCAGCGGCGCGACGGTGACCACCGGCTCCCCCGTCACCCTCAACGGCAACATCGTCGCGACGAACTCGTTCACCCTGGCCTCCGGCAGCTCGGTCAAGGGCGACGTGACGGCGCCCGTCGTCAGGCTGATGCCCTCGAACGCCAACGTCGATGGCAAGATCACGGCCAAGACCTCGCTGCAACTGGGTTCGGGCGACGTTGTCACGGGCGACGTCAAAGCCGGCACGCTGACGCTGGATGCGTCGGAAGCCACCATCGACGGCAACGCGACCATCGACAGCGGCATCTTCAACTGGCACGGGCGCGTCACGAAGACGATCTATTGTTCGGGCGGGACCACCACGGGCAAGTGCGACTGCGTGTCGAACAACAGCGGCTATGAAGTCAACACGAACCTCGGCCCCCACTGCCAGGGCAACGTGGTGCCGCTGGACCACTTCCTCATCACCTACAACCCGACGGGCAGCGTGTGCGAGTCGTCGAAAGTGACCATCACCGCCTGCGCCAACCAGGCCTGCACGGCCACGTACGGCGGCGGCGCCACCGTGACGCTCGCCCCGTCGGGCCAGTCGGTGGCCGTGCCCGCGTCCGGCAGCGTCGATGCGGCGGTCACCTGGAAACAGGCCGGCACGTTCACGCTCGGCGTCTCCGGCGCGACGACCGCCAACGCCACCACCTGCATCCGCGGTGGAGACGCTGGCCCGGGCGCCGATTGCAAGGTCGCCGTGTCCGCTTCCGCCTACACGATGACGACCAACCGGGCGGGGTTCTATGCCGAAGAGCCGACGGGGCTGACGGGGCCGCAGCTGATCATCGCGGCCACGCGCTTCGATCCCAAGCAGAACTCGTGCGTGCCGCTGTTTTACGAAGTGGAGCGCGACATCAACTTTACCTGCGCCTACAGCAACCCGACGAGCGGCACGCTGCCCCTCCGGCTGAACGGCACGGCGCTGAACAGCGGCCTGAACGCCGGCGCCGCCTGCGACAACACCGGCGCGACGGTGAAAGTCAAATTCGACAAGGAGGGCAAGGCGGCCGTGCCGGTGCAGTACGCGGACGCCGGCGCCGTGGCTGTGACGGCGACCGACAGCGGCGCCGGCGCCCCGCCGCAGGCCAGCGTCACGGCCGTGTTCGCACCCGCGGCTTTCGCACTGGCGCTGCCGAATACCAATGTACCCTACGTGGCGGGCAAGGAATTCACGGCGACGGTCACGGCCCTGAACGCCGCATCCCCACCGGCCGCGACCCGGAACTTCGGCCGCGAGTCGGTGCCGGAAAGCGCGAAGCTGGCATCGGTGGCCTGCCAGCCGAACACTGCCAACGGCCTGCTCGCGCAGACGGCGTTGCCCGTCGCGGCCGGCATCCAGACGATCAAGGCGACGTGGAACGAGACGGGCCGCGTCGACCTCCGCGCCCTGCTGGCCAACACCAACGGCTACCTGGGCACCGGCGCGCAGCCGACCGCCGCGACCACCAGCAAGGTCAGCCCGCCCGGCTGCTCGGGCGCCGTCGGCACGTTCAGCCCGGCCTATTTCGGCATCGACGTGGACACCGGCTGGACGCGTACCGCGACCCTGTCCGGCAGTACGTTCCGGCAATACTATGCCGGCGAGCCGGCGGTCAAGTTGACGGTGACGGCCTACAGCCTGTTGAACAACACGACGGAGAACTACGACGACACCTACGCGCGCGACGTCGTGTTCACCAGCCTGAAACCGGACGGCACGGCCCTGGCCGCCGGCGCCTTCAGCGCACCGGTGCGCGCCGCCGACTTCAAGAAAGGCGTCGCCCAGTGGACCGGCAGCTACACGTTCACGACGTCGCCCACGGTGCAGACGCGCGTGCGCGTGCGCGCATCCGAGGACCTGCCCGCCGCCCAATACCCCGCCAGTTCGTCGGCACTTCCGGCCGCGGCAGGCACCGAGCCGACGCTGCTGATCCGCAGCGGCCGCATCCGCCTGCCCAGCCGGTTCGGCCCAGCCGGGGCCGCGCTCAAGATTCCCATGACGCTCGAGTACTATACGGACCAGGCGTGGATGGTGAACGCCGAAGACTCCACCACCGCCCTGCCGGCCGGCATCGTGTCGACGGGCGCGGTCAAGCCCGATTTCACTGTCGCGCCCAGCTTCTCGTCATCGACGTTCGCGAAAGGCAGGGCCGACCTGACGCTGACGCCCTCCGCCGCCCGCCACACCAGCGTGCCGTTCGCGCTCAACCTGGGCACGACAAGTGACAACACGTCCTGCTACGCCAACCGGGGCACACCGATGACGTCCAGCACGGGCGCCGGCCTCGCGTTCCTGCGCAGCCCGGATGCGTCCTGTTCCGCCGCCGGCATCGTCGATCCGTCCGCGCTGGCCACGTTCGGCGTCTACGCGCCGGAAACGAAGCGCATCATCCACACGCGCGAGGTGTTCCGATGACCGCCCATCCGCGCGCCGGCGGCTTCACGATCGTCGAGCTGGTCGTGGTAATGGTGATCATCGGTGCGCTGGCCGCCCTCGGCATCCCGCGCCTGGTGGGCGACAAGTCGTCGGAAGCGGCCGTGTTCGGGGACCAGGTCGCCAGCGGCCTGCGCCGCGCCCAGAAGATCGCGATGGGCCACCGCCGCGTCGTGTGCGCGACCGTCGGGCCGAAGGCCGTCGTGCTGCGCGTGAACGATTGCGGCAGCGCCGGCATCGCGCTGAACGGATCGGGCGACGACGATTACGCGACGAGCGACAGTGTCCTCACGGTGACGTCGGCGACCCTGTACTTCCAGCCGGACGGCCGCGTGACGCAGGATGCCGCAGGCGTGACGGCGTGGACGGACAACATCGTCATCGCCGCGGGGACGACCGAGTTCCGCACCATCACCGTACAAGGCACGACCGGCTATGTTGAATAGAATCAGGCGCAGTGCCGGCGTCACGCTGGTCGAACTGATCGTCGCCCTCGTCATCATGGGCGTCGCGCTCGCGGGCATGGTGGCCGTGTACACGGCCACCACGCGGTCGAGCGTGGATCCCGTCGTCGTCCAGCAGATGCAGGCGATCGCGGACAACATGATGGAAGAGATCCTCATGAAGCCGTTCGCGGCAACGGCGGGACAAACCGCCCGCGTCGACTTCGACGACGTGCTCGACTACCACCAATACGACAGCGGTACCCGGGGGATCACGGACGTCGAAGGCAATGTGATCGCGGGCCTGGAGCGCTACCGGGTCGTGGTCGGGGTCGGCACGAGCGCCGGCCTGCCGGGCGTGCCGTCCGAGCACGCGCTGAAGGTCACGGTCACCGTGTCGGACATGCGGGCCGTCGACCCGAACGATCCGAATTCGAAGCTCACGCTCACCGGCTGGAGGACCAATCCATCATGACCCGCCAGCGCGGCTTCACCCTCGTCGAACTGATCATCGTGATGGTGCTCATCGGCGTCATCGCGGGCATCCTCGCCCTGCAGATCCGGCCGGCCATGCAGTCGTATCTCGCGATCCGCCAGCGCGCGAATCTCACGAGCCAGGCCGATACGGCGCTGCGGCGCATCATTGCGGACGTGCGGGCGGCCGTGCCGAACTCGTTGCGCTATATGAAGGATACCCAGGGTCAGTGCATCGAGTTCGTGCCGACGAAGGATGGCGGCCGGTTCCGCACGGCACCCGATTACGGCGCGGACCCGGCCGCCCCCAGCGGCAAGGCACTGGAACGCGACTCGTCCAGCACCACGTTCAACACGCTGACGAGCCACGATGCCGGCATCAAAGGCGACTACCTCTTCATCGGCAACGTGAACGGGGACGACGTCTACAACACTGCCAACAGCTGGCGTATCCAGAACGTGGAGCCGACCGCGAAGGCCTCCGACGGCAAGAGCCTCATCACCCTCGCCACGGCGGCGACGCTGCCGGCAGGCTACGAAGGCGGCCGATTCGTCGTCATCCCGGCCGGGGAACGGGCCGTGACCTATACGTGCACGGGCCAGGGTACGGACGCCGACGGTACCGGCAAGGGTGTCATCTACCGCGTGACCGGGTACGCGCCCAGCGTCGCGCCGCCGGCGACCTGCCCGACGGGCGCCGCGATCCTCGTCGCCAAGGTCAGCGACTGCAGCTTCCTGTACCGCGAAAGCCAGGGCGCGACCCAGCAAAGCGGCTACCTGCAGCTGCGCCTGGGCCTGGCCGAAGGCGGCGAAGCGGCCCGGCTGACGATGGGCGCGCACGTGGAGAACACGCCATGACGGCCCGGCGCGCGGGCGGCTTCGCGTACATCGCCGCCATCGTCTTCCTCGTCGTGCTGGCCGGCTTCGCGCTGGCCGTGCTGCGCCTGTCGGATACGCAGCAGATCACGGTCAGCCAGGCCATCCTCGGCAGCCGCGCGAGCCTGGCCGCGCGCACGGGGCTGGAACTGGCGTTCTACCAGCTCAAGACGCCCGGCACCGAGTGCAAGAACGTGCCGACCTGGCCGGACCTGAAAACGGCGACCGGATTCGTGGTGAGACTCGATTGCACCATGCAGACCTATTCCGAAGGCGTCACCGAAAACGGCACACCGGTGTCGAAGACCATCTTCGAGCTCAAGGCGACGGCCTGCAACGGCAGCACGTGCCCGGGCACCAATTCGGACCTCGCGAATCCGGACTACGTGGAACGCGTGCGCACGGCGTCGATCTGCGTCCCCTCCGCCGGCAGCGAGTGCTACTGACCCGCCATGCCGCCCCGCCCCCCGCTCTCGCTCGCCGCCCTCGACGCGCTGCTGACGGACCGGCGCAGCCGCCGCATCGAAGGCTGGCGCCGCGGCGCGCTGGAATTCCTCGTGTTCGGGATCAAGGAAGCGCGTGCCTGCCTGTTCGCGGGGCTGTTCTTCGCCTGCGTGCTGCTCGTGCCGCGGGCCGGCCTGCTCGGCGTGCCCCGCTACGACCTGCTGCTCGTGGCGGCGCTGGCGATCCAGGCATGGATGCTGAAGAGCGGGCTGGAAACGCGGGACGAACTGAAGGCGGTGTGCCTGTTCCACGCGCTCGGCTTCGCACTGGAGGCGTTCAAGACGTCCAGCGGCATCAAATCGTGGAGTTATCCGGACTTCGCCTACACGAAGGTGCTGGGCGTGCCGCTGTTTTCGGGATTCATGTATGCGGCCGTGGGCAGCTACATCATCCAGGCGTGGCGCCTGCTGGACCTGCGCGTGCGTCACCATCCGCCGTACTGGATGGCCGCGCTCGTCGCGTTACTGATTTATCTGAATTTCTTCACGCATCATGCGCTGGGCGATGTGCGCTGGTACCTGGCGGCCGTCGCACTGGGGCTCTACGCCCGCACGACCGTCAGCTTCCGCCCGCTGGACCGCGAGCGGCGCATGCCGCTATTACTGGGATTCGTGCTGACCGGGTTCTTCATCTGGCTGGCGGAGAACCTCAGCACATTCTGGGGATTGTGGCGTTATCCGAACCAGCTTGGGGCCTGGTCGGCCGTCCACGTGAGCAAGTGGAGCTCGTGGTCGCTACTGGTCATCATGACGTTCACGATCGTCGCGAACCTCAAGCACGTCAAAGCGCGGATACACGTACCAGAGCAGTGACGCCGGTCTTGGCCAGCGCCATCGCGACGGGCAAGGCGCACAGCACGATCATTACACCGATACGCACGCGGCGGGCGCGCTGTTTCTGTTCCTCGAAACGGGAAACGCGGAATCCTGCATCATGGTTCATGGAAGTCCTTTCATGTGATATGAATGAGCCAATCATAATATGGAGGCCGGGAAACCCGCGACACGAATGGATTTCCCGCGAATCCGATGCCACCCCGATAAGTTACATTGCGCTGGGGTAAAAGATCAGGTTACACCTCCTGGCTATACAAATCCATGAGACAGATCTAACCAAGGTTAAATTCCGCAAAATCGTCTGATTTTATCCACGCCAATCCGGCAACACGGCCGGCTCAGCTGCGATCGACGACGAGAGCGAGTTGCCCATCGCGCACGACGAATTCCGATTCGCCCCGCAGCGCCAGCCGGGTGCCGGCCGGCGGGCCGCCCGGCACGTCGACGGCGAGCTGGCCGCGCCACGCGACGGCCGCGACGAGCGCGTCCCCGCGCGGCGCGAGCGCCGTCACGCGCTGCTCGCGCTCGGCGAACATCGTCTTCGCCCGTTCGGCCAGCACGCGGAAGGCGTCGCGGCCGTCGCTGGCGGCGGTCAGCTGGCCGCCGGACCAGTTCTCGAAACGGACGTCGGGGGTCAAGGTGTCGAGCATGGCCTCGACGTCGAAGGCGTTGTAGGCAGCCACGTAGCGTTCGATCAGGGCCAGGGCAGCCGGTGCGATGCAGGCATGGGACATCGGTCTCTCCTTTCTCGTTTCACGTAAAACGCCAGGCGATGGCGGACGCGTCGTCCGCCGTCTTCGCCGCCAGCCCGGCGGCCTCCTTGCCGGCCTCGAACGCGCGCAGCTCGTCCACCAGCGCATCCAGCCCGCGCGCGCGGCACGTGTCGAGCAGGCTGCCGTCGGAATGCAGGCCGTAGGTGTCGACGAGGCGGTACAAACCGTCGCTGAGCACCAGCAGGTGCGCGCCCGGTGGTGCCGTCACACCGGTCCGGCGCGCCGCGAACGGGCCGCGCGGTTCCAGGCACAGGACCGCGGGATTCGCTGCCGTATTCTGCTCGTGGCGGCGCGCGCGCAGCATCGGCAGCAGCCGCGTCCAGCGCTCGGCCGGGTCGAGGATGCCTTCCGCGACGAGCGCCGCGACGGCCGCCTGTGTCGCCTGTTCCTGCGGATTCTCGAACGGATCCAGGTCGCGCACCGCGCCTTCCGGGAGCTGCAGCAGGATCTTGCTGTCGCCGAGGCAGAACAGGTCCAGGGTGTGGATGCCGCCGGCGTCCGGGTCGGAGACCCTCACCCAGGCGAGCGTCGCGATGGGCCAGGCGTACGGCGGCACGTCGGCATGGCCGCCGGCGGCGCGGTACGCGGCCCGCGTGTGTTCCAGCGCTTCCAGCACGAGCGCTTCCTGGCTGCCGTCCGCGCGCAGCACGCCGCCCAGGTCCTGCGCGAAGCGGCGCACGAACCAGGCGGGGTCGCTGGCGCCGGCCGCCAGGCAGCGCTCGGGCGTGAGCGGCGTCGCGCCATCCATCAGCACGAGGTCCGTGTACCCGTCGCGCTCATACACGACGACGACGTCTTCGTTGATCCGGCCCTTGCCGGCCGACGAAGCGAGGGTGTACCGCATGCTTGCTCCCGTCAATGTTGTCGTCGTTACTATAAGCCATCCAGATGACGCACGGATGAACCGTGTGTAGCGTGAGGATTGGAGAGTATGTCGCGCGGGTTTTCGCGTACGATGCAGTGGGACTACCAACACGAGGGCACCATGACGTTCATCGAATCGATCCAGACCTGCTTCCGGAAATACGCCAACTTCGAGGGCACGGCACGCCGTTCCGAATACTGGTGGTTCGCCCTGTTCCTCGTCATCGCCAGCATGATCCTCGGGCAGGTCAGCACCACCCTGTCGATCGTGTTCTCGCTCGCCACCCTGTTGCCGTCGATCGCCGCCGCGGCCCGCCGCCTGCACGACACGGACCGCAGCGGCTGGTGGCAGCTCATCAGCCTCGTGCCGATCGTCGGCATCATTGTCCTGATCGTGTTCCTCGCCCAGGACAGCCGCCCGAACCGCTACGGCATCGCCCCGGCCTACGCCGCCTGACCTCCGCTCACAGTAGCCGAATACCCGGCAAGGTCCGCAACGACGTCTCGCGCATCACCTGCACGAAATCCTCCAGGTAGGCGTCGTCGCGGCCCGTTTCCTTCTTCCCCTGGCGCGTCACCGCGTACAGGCGTCCCGTCAATCCCCCCTCCCCGATGCGCTGCTGCGCCACATAGCCGCGCTGCAGATACGTCTGCACGGCCCACAGGGGCAACGCCGCGAATCCCCGTCCGCTCGCCACCAGTTGCAGCATCGCCACCGTCAGCTCCGTCGTGCGGCGCGGCGGTTCCACGCCCGCGGGGCGCAGCACCTGGCGCACGAGGTCCAGCATCTCGTCCGGGACCGGGTACGTGATCAGGGTCTCGTCGGCGAAGTCGGCCGCCACCAGGTGGTCGCGCGCCAGCAGCGGATGGCCCAGCGGCAGGATCGCGACGATGTCGAACTCGAACAGCGGATAGACGCCCACGTCGCGCTCGTCCGCATCGACCTCGGACACGATGGCGACGTCGGCCCGGTCCTGGTGCAGCAGCCCGACGGGGTCGGACTGGAACCCGGACACGATGTCCTGCTCGACCTCCGGCCAGCGCAGGCGCAGCGCATCCATCGACGGCATCAGCCAGTCGAAGCACGTGTGGCACTCGACGGCGATGCGCAGCTTGCCCGCGCCGTGGCCCGTCAGGCGCGCGATGTCGCGCTCGGCCCTGTCGACGGCCGGGATCACGTCCTGCGCCAGCTCCAGCAGGCGCCGGCCGGCGGGCGTGAACGCGACGGGCGCCGACTTGCGCTCGAACAGCGTCAACCCGTAGAACTCTTCCAGCGCCTTCAACTGGTGCGAAAGCGCGGATTGCGTCACGTTCTGCAGCGCCGCCGCGCGCGACACGCTCCCCGCTTCAAGCAGGGCCAATAGCGTGCGCAGGTGGCGCAGGTCGAGGATCGAGGTCGGCATGAGCGGAATTCATCTGGACAGAAAAATAATTCGTTTGAATTATGCCCGTCGCTCATCGATGATGACAAGACATATTCATCCAGATGAGGCAATAACATGATCAAAACTCATATTCTCGGCTATCCCCGTATCGGCGCCCAGCGCGAACTGAAATACGCGCTGGAGCGTCACTGGCGCGGCGAGATCGACGAGACCGCGCTGGAAGCCGTCGCCGCCGACCTGCGCGCGCGCCACTGGGCCGACCAGCGGGCGGCAGGCCTGGACTTCGTCAGCGTGGGCGATTTCGCGTTCTACGACCAGGTGGCCGACCACGTGCTGCTGTTCGGCTGTGCCCCGGCGCGCTTCGGCTTCACGGGCACGGAAACGCCGCTGCAGCGACTGTTTACTCTGGCGCGCGGCGTGGCAACGGAAGCGCACGACGATTGCGGCTGCGGCCACACATCGCACGGCAAGCCGGCACTGGAAATGACGAAGTGGTTCGACACGAACTACCACTACCTCGTGCCGGAATTCGACGCCGCGACCCGTTTCGCACTGGCGCCCGACCGCCTGCTGGACCAGGTGGCACAGGCCCGCGCGCTGTGCCACGCCGTCAAGGTCACGCTGGTCGGCCCCCTGTCGTTCCTGTGGCTGGGCAAGGCGAAGGACGGCGCCGACCGCCTCGCGCTGCTGGAATCCCTGCTGCCGCTGTACTGCGACCTGCTGGCCCGCCTGAAGGCGGCGGGTGCGGAATGGGTGCAGCTGGACGAACCGATCCTCGGCCTGGACCTGCCGGGCGACTGGTCGCTCGCGTTCGAGCGGGCCTACCACCTGCTGCACGGCGCGGGCGTGCCGCTGCTGCTGGCCACGTATTTCTCGCCGCTGCAGGAAAACCTGAGCCTCGCCTGCAAGCTGCCCGTCGCGGGCCTGCACGTGGACGGCGTGCGCGCGCCGGAAGAGCTGCGCCCCGTCGCGGACTGGCTGCCCGGGCACAAGGTGCTGTCGGTCGGCATCGTGGACGGCCGCAACATCTGGCGCGCCGATCTCGATGCCTGCCTGGAACGCCTGCGTCCCGTGCTCGAGCGCCGCCCCGGCGCGGTGTGGCTCGCGCCTTCCTGCTCGCTGCTGCACGTGCCGTTCACGCTCGCGCACGACATGGCCCTCGACGCCGAACTGCGCACCTGGCTGGCCGGCGCCCGCGAAAAGCTCAACGAACTGCGCATCCTGAAACAGGCGTTGACCGGCGGCGAACGGGCCGTCGCGATGGATCTCGCCGCCGCCCGCGCCGCACTGGCCGCCCGCCGCGCCAGCCCGCGCGTGTCGCGTCCCGACGTGGCCGCCACCCTGGCCGCGCTGCCGCCCGACGCCGACCGCCGCGCCGCCCCGTTCGCGCAGCGCCAGGCGGTGCAGCGCGCCCGCTTCGACCTGCCCGCGTTCCCCACGACGACGATCGGTTCGTTCCCGCAGACCCCCGCGATCCGGGCCGCGCGTGCGGCGTGGCGCCGCGGCGACCTCGCGGACGCTGCCTACGACAGCGCGATGCGCGCGGAGATCGCCCACGCGGTGCGCGTGCAGGAAGCGCTCGGGCTGGACGTCCTCGTGCACGGCGAGGCCGAGCGCAACGACATGGTCGAGTATTTCGGCGAGCAGCTGGACGGCTTTGCGTTCAGCGCCAACGGCTGGGTGCAGTCGTACGGCTCGCGCTGCGTGAAGCCGCCCGTCCTGTACGGCGACGTGGCCCGTCCCGCGCCCATGACGGTGGCATGGACGGCGTACGCGCAAAGCCTTACGCCGCGGCCGATGAAAGGGATGCTGACGGGCCCCGTCACGATCCTGCAGTGGTCGTTCGTGCGCGACGACCAGCCGCGCGCCCTCACCTGCGCCCAGATCGCGCTGGCGATCCGCGCCGAAGTCACGGACCTGGAACGGGCCGGCATCGGTATCGTGCAGATCGACGAGCCGGCCTTGCGCGAAGGCCTGCCGCTGCGCCGCGCGAGCCGCGACGCGTACCTCGACTGGGCCGGCCGCGCATTCCGCATCGCCGCGAGCGGCGTCGCGGACACGACGCAGATCCACACCCACATGTGCTACGCGGAGTTCAACGACATCCTGCCGGCCATCGCCGCGCTGGACGCGGACGTGATCACGATCGAGACGAGCCGCTCGGACATGGAACTGCTGGCCGGCTTCGGCGCGTTCGCCTACCCGAACGAGATCGGTCCGGGCGTGTACGACATCCACTCCCCGCGCGTGCCGGCGACGTCCGACATGGTGCGCCTGCTGCGCAAGGCGAGCGCCGTCGTCCCGGCCGACCGGCTGTGGGTGAATCCGGACTGCGGCCTCAAGACGCGGGCCTGGCCGGAGACGGAAGCGGCGCTGCGCAACATGGTGGCGGCGGCACGGCTGTTGAGGGATGAAGCGGATGGCGGACAGGCGCGCGCCGCGTAACACCGTCCTTCCCGCGGAAGCGGGAACGACGGGGGCTCAGGCTGGGTGAATGCCGCGCTCCGTGAAATACGCCTCCAGCGTATCCCGCTCCCCGGCCCGGTCCACCAGCGCGACATAGGTGTCCGGCCGCACGAGGTAGGCCGCGTCGCGCACGAGGCCGGCCGCCTGGCAGGCGTCGCACCAGTCGTAGCGGTACAGGGCGATGCCGCGTCCGGCGCACCAGGTCTGCAGCGCCGGCGCCGCCTCGCCGTACACGTGCACCTGCCACGCGATCGCCGACAACGGCGCGTGGTTGTCCGGGCCGCCGCCATAGCCCGTCCACGGCAGCCTGTCGCCGCCGCGCACGTGGCCCGCGCTCCCGACGGACAGGGCGCTGTCGGGATAATGGATGCCCATCTGCGACAGCACGCGGAACATGAACGCCCGGATCGGTTCGATGCCGTACGCGGCCGATGCGAACAGGGGCGCGATGTGCGTGCGCACGAAGTCGGCAAACCCGCCCTCGGCGACGACGAACGAGAACGCGCGGTCCGTCGTCTCCACGAGCCGCTGGGCGAACGCCTTGCGCTCGGTCTCGTACGTGTCGATGAGCGTCTCCGGCGCGCGGCCGCGCAGCACGTGGGCCAGCTTCCACGCGACGTTGATCGCGTCGCCGATCCCGGTGTTCATGCCCTGGCCGCCGGCCGGGCTGTGGACGTGGGCCGCGTCGCCGAGCAGAAGTGCGCGCCCGGACCGGTAATGCCCCGTCACGCGGTGGTGCACGCGGTAGGTCGAGAACCAGTTCACCCGGTCGATCTTCAAGCCGAGGCTCGTGATGGCGCGCTGGCGCACGTCGTCGAACCCCAGCGCATGGCCTGCGCCGACCTCGGCGTCGCGCACGGCGCCGATCAGCCGGGCGTTGCCCCGCAGGTCGTAGGCGAACAGCGCGGCGAAATCCCCGTCCTCGAGCGACACATGGATCTCCCCGTTCGCCGCCGGCCCGGAGACGCCCACGTCGGCCACATAAAAAGTGTGCTGGTACGTGCCGCCCTCGAACCCGGTGCCCAGCTGGTGGCGCACGACGGAATGGGCGCCGTCGCAGCCCGCCAGCCACGCGGCCCGGCACGCCGATTCGCCGGCCGGACCGCGCACCCTGGCCGTCACCCCGGCGGCATCCTGCTCGAAGCCGAGCAGCTCGGTATTGCGCTCGACCGTCACGCCCGCCTCTTCCAGGCGGCGCACCAGCACGCGCTCGTGGCGGTCCTGCGGATAGATCAGCACGAACGGATACGGCGTCAGTTCGCGGCCGGCGTCGCGGAAGGACAGGCGCGCGCGCCGTTCCCCCTTCACCCACAGGTTGATGGCCGGGTTGCGCAGGCCGCCTTCCACGATCTCGTCCGCCAGGTCGAGCTGGCGGTACAGTTCCAGCGTGCGCGCCTGCACGGCCATCGCGCGCGAGCTCGTGCCGGGCCCCGCGCCGCTGTCCACGATCCGCACCTTGATACCCTGGCGCACGAGCCAGAGGGCCAGCACGAGGCCGGTCGGTCCGGCGCCCGCGATCAATACTTCGGTCTCGTCCATGTCGTCTCCTCGCAGGAATGAATGACGGGAAACCTCCGCCGCATACGGCGCACGGTAACGATACAGTATGTTACGCGCGTCCCGCTACAATGGTCCGGTCGGGCTCGTTTGTGGAAAGGACCGTATCGTGAAGATCGCCTGCATCGCCTGGGGTTCGCTGATCTGGGAACCCGGACCGTTGAAGCTGGCGTCAGGCTGGCAGCCGGACGGCCCCACCCTGCCGCTGGAATTCGTGCGCGACAGCGACGACAGCGCGGAACTGGCCCTCGTGCTGCACGCGCCCGCGCCGCCCGTGCCCACACGCTGGGCGCGGCTGGAGACCGGCGACATCCACGAAGCGCGCGAGATGTTGCGCCAGCGCGAGAAGATCCGGCCCGAGTATCCGCAATGGGTGGGCAGCCTGCCCGACCCGGTGCCGCCGGGCCTGCCCGCGCCGACGCCGCCGGCCATCGTGGCCTGCATCGCGGACTGGATGAAGGCGCGAGATGTCGATGCGGCCGTGTGGACGGCGCTGCC
Organism: uncultured Massilia sp.; assembly: GCA_946481275.1. Next base: position 270,920 of record CAMLMV010000001.1, on the reverse strand, counting down.
GGCCAAGTTTGCCGGCGTGAGCGAACGGGCGCCCAGCCCGCACGAGGCGGTTGCGCTGCTGGCGGGCCTGGAAGGGGAAGAGCGGGCCAAGGCCGAGGAATACGTGCGCCGGATTCCGCAGGATATCCGGACGTTGTACCGCGGCGTCATCGAAGAACGGCTGGGCTGGACGCCCGGGCCGTAAGTCAGCCGCCCGTCCTGAGCTTCTCCATCAGCTTGCGCGCCTCGTCCGCCTGCGCAAACCGCATGTCCCCGGCAAACAGGCCGTCGAGTTCCTTGCGTGCCCCGGCCTTGTCGCCGCTCGCGGCCAGCGCCGCCGCCAGGTGGTAGCGGATGTCGCGCGCCTTCGGTGCCAGCGCCTGCGCGTCGCGCAGCAAGGCCACGGCGCGGGCCGCGTCGCCCTTGCCGACGAGGATCCAGGCCAGCGTGTCCATCACATCGGGACGCTTCGGAGCACCCTTGAGCGCCGCTTCGGCCGTCGCCTCCGCGCGTGCGTCGCCCAGCGACTGATAACACAAGGCAAGGTTGTTCAGCGCGACGGGGTTGCCGGGCTGGCGCTTGAGCACGTCTTCCAGCTGGGCCGCGGCCCGCTTGAAGTCGTTCGCGCCCATCCACGTCTGCGCGCGGTACGCGAGCACGCGCACGTCGTCGGGATGCCCCGCGAGCCACTTCGCCAGCCGGCTGTCCGCCTCCGGCACGCGGCCGGCCTGGCGCAGCGCGTTGTCGATCTTGATCGCGAGTTCGTTCGTCGCATGCAGCGCGGACGCGCGTTCGAACGCGGCCAGCGCGGCGCCCGGCTGGTGCTTGGCCATCAGGATGTCGCCCTGCAGCTGGTACCCGGCCGCGCCCTGCGGATGCTGCTTCTGCATGCGCTCGGCCACCATCAGCGCGAGGTCGTGCGAGCCCTTGCGCACGTACAGCGCGGCCAGTTCCAGCTGCGCCGACGGGAAGTCGGGCTGGATCGCCAGCACGCTCTTGAGGTCGTCCTCGGCCTGCGTCGTGTTGTTCATCACGAGGCGCAGCGCGGCCACCTGCATCAGCGCCGGCGCGGACCGCGGCAGCGCCTGCGCGAGCTGCTTGTACGATTCCAGCGCGGCCGGGAGGTCGCCACGTGCCAGCTCGGCCTTGCCGCGCAGGTCCAGCAGGTCGGGGTTTTCCGGATGGTTCACCTGCAGGCGGCGCGCCAGCTCCAGCGCCTTGTCCGCCTGGCCCGTGCGCAGGTAGTGCGCGCACAGGTCGACGCCGGGCCCGATCGCCTGCGGGTCGACGGCGGCGGCCTGTTCCAGCCAGCGCGTCACCTCGGCACTGTCGTGGCGGCGCTCGGCCAGCGTCGCCAGGCCGTCCATCGCGGCCACGCTTTTCCTGTTCTTCGCCAAAAAGTCGACCAGCACCTGGCGCGCCTGCGCCGGCTGGTCGGCGTCGAGCGCCAGTTGCGACAGGCTCGCCGCGGCGCGGTAGTAGCCCGGATCGAGCTGCAGGGCCCGCGCAAAACTCGCCCGGGCGGCGTCCGCCTTGCCCTGGGCCGCCAGTACCTGGCCCTTGAGGGCGTGGGCCAGCGGCTTGTCGGGCTGGGCGCGCTCCAGCGCGAGCGCCGCGTCGAGGGCGGCGTCGCGCCGGCCCAGGCGCAGGTTCGCCTGCACGAGGGCTTCCACGGCCTCCGGAGAATTCCTGTCGAGCGCCGCCGCCGCTTGCAGCTCGCGTATCGCATCGTCGGTCGCGCCCGCGCCCAGCCGCGCCAGTCCGAGGCCCGTGCGCAGCGTGGCCGACGCGCCGTCGAGCGCACTGGCGCGCGCGAACAGGTCGGCGGCCTGGTCATAGCGGTGCGCCTTCAGGTTGGCGTCGGCGGCCAGCGCCAGCACTTCGGCGTCGGCCTGGCGCGCATCCAGCACGGGTTCCAGCACGGTCCGCGCCTCGTCCCCGTGGCCGGAACCGATCAGCGCCTGCGCCAGCATCTTGCGCGCGTACACGTTGGTGGGATTGCGTTCCAGGTAGCGGCGGAAATGCTGCTCAGCCTGGTAATTCGACCCCAGCTTCAGGTCGACGGCGCCGGCCAGCAGCACGCTGGGCATGTGGTCGGGCACGGTCTTGAGCACCTTGTACAGCACGTCGCGCGCAGCGTCCGGCTTGTCGGTCGTATAGTACAGCAGCGCCTGCGTGTACGCGACGAGCAGGCTGCCCGGCGCGCCCTTCGCGGCCAGGTCCAGCTCCGCCTGCGCCATCTGCGGCTTGCGCAGGCCGATGGCGAGATAGGCTTTTTCCACGTGGGCCGTGCGGTGCTGCGGGCTGGCGGCCAGCACGCGGTCGTACAGCGCCAGCGCCGCCTCCGGATGCTCGCCCGCGCGCACGAGGTCGGCCTTGAACATCAGCGCGTCGACGTTGCGCGGATCGCGGGCCAGGATCCGGTCCGCGTAGCCATGCGCGGCATCGGCATGGCCTTCGACAATCGCGAGCCGCCCCAGGCCCACGAGGGCCGCCGGGTCATCCGCACGCTTCTCGAGCACGTGCTCGTAGGCGGCGCGCGCCTCGTCGTTGCGGCGGAGGGCCAGACAGGCGTCGCCGCGCGCGATGGACAGGCCCGGGTCGTCCGGCCCGCCGGCCGTCTCGTCCAGCGCCTTCTGGTGCTGGCCTTCCATCACGAGCGCCGCGGCCAGCGCGGCCAGCGCCGGCCCGCGCGCATAGCCCCGGTCCAGCGCCTGCCGGGCTTCCTTCTCGGCCGTCGTGCTGTCGCCCAGGTCGAGGTAGACCTGCGCGAGCTGGTAGCGCGTGTCCGTGCTGCGCGGGTCCGCGTCCAGCGCGTTCTTGAGAACAATGAGCGCGCCGCGGAAATCCCCCTTCGCGCGCAATTGCGCTGCCTCGGCCCGCTGCTCGGTCGCCGACTTCTGGTTGCAGGCGGGAAGCGTCGCGGTGAGAAAGACTGCCAGGAGGACGGTCGCCAGGCGGCTGGCGCGCGGGGTTGCGGAGGATAATGACGGCATCGCTGATCTTGTTATAGATTAATGATGCATTTTCGTGGTGCAAGCCTGTTTATGGCAAGCAAAAACCACTGGGAATGCTCGCGATACCACGTTGCAAAAAGATCACCGCTCTTATTGATATTAAATAATTTATTTACAAGTTAAATTTATCTGTGGCATGATGACGATTGAAGCTGGTCAATGTGTATATATTTGGGAGAGTCTGTGAAAAAAGCGATCAAGCTGGCCGTATCGGCTGCATTCATCCTCGGCGCCAGCCAGGGGTGGGCCGCGACCATCACCGACTCCGGCGTCACCGCCTATTACGGCTACGACAACCAGGGCGCCGCCGACGTCATCGGCGGCACCCAGTACGACATTTCCAAGGCGACGATTACGCGTGCCGGGAGCGTGCTGACCATCACGATCAACACGAACTTCGCCGGCAAGGCGGGCGTCAATGCGAGCTGGGGCAAGGACGGCCTGACCGGCGCGACCTACAAGGGCATCGGCTACGGCGATCTGTTCCTGTCCGACACGTGGAACGCCGCCGGCACGAGCGACACTCAATACAGGACCGACAACGCGAACAAGGGCACCGTCTGGGACTACGGCTTCGCGCTCGATAACCGCTGGAACAACAAGGGCGGCGACTTCAAGATGTACGCCCTGAACGGCGCCACCAACGCCCAGAACATCCTCAACTCGAACAGCTACATCAGCTGCACGAACTGTAACTACCGCGAGAACGAGGAAACGGCGGTCAACACCGCATCGAAGACGGTGAAGTACACGGGCCTGTCCGGCAAATGGGCCGTCTCGACCGGCGCCCTCACGTTCACGATCAACCTCGCCGGCTCGGAACTGATGGACTACAGCTCGTTCGCGATGCACTGGGGCGAGACGTGCCAGAACGACGTCCTCGAGGGCGTCGCCATGGGCGTGCACGTTCCGCTGCCGGGCACCGCCGCCCTGCTGTTCCTCGGCCTCGGCGCACTCGGCGTGGCACGCCGCCGCCGCGGCCCGGGTGCGCTGGCCGCCGCCTGATTCCTGTCAGCCGGCGCTGCCGGCAATGCGGTTGCGCCCCGCTGCCTTGGCGCGATACAGGCGCGTGTCCGCGAGATCCACGAGCCCGGCCTGCCGGTCCTGGCTGCCCGGCACGAGCACGAATTCCTCTCCACCCAGGCGCGCGATGCGGCGGTACACGCCGCCGTCGTCGCCGGTCTCGGGATGGGTGGTCGTGGCGTTCCTGCGGCTGAAGACCATCATGTCACCGGAATGCCTGGCCTTTGGATCAGTGCCCGCGCGGCGCGCGATGGATAGACTCCGCCTGTCATCCCATTTCCCACCACGAGGTCTCCCATGGACAACCAACATACCCAGGACAATGCCGGCGTCGTACAGGAATTCGGCGCGCTGGCGCCCGTGCGCATCGGTCTCTCCGGGCAGACGCGCTCGCAGAGCGTGCGCGCGCTGAACCGCCTGCTGGCGCACACGATGGCGCTGCGCGACGCGTACAAGAAGGCGCACTGGCAGACGTCCGGCGCCAACTTCTACGAGCTGCACCTGCTGTTCGACAAGCACTACGAAGAACAGGTCGTGATCATGGACGCCATCGCCGAACGCATCCAGACCCTGGGCGGCGTGACGTTCGCGCTGGCCGGCGACATCGCCGGCGAATCGTCGATCGCGCGCGCCCCGCGCGGCCGCGAATCGGCCCACGCCCAGCTGGAACGCCTGGCCGGCGCCCACGAGACCGTCCTGCTGGACGCCAGGCCGCTGGCCCGCGCGGCGTCCGACGCCGGCGACGACGGCAGCAACGACCTGATCGTCAGCCAGGTCGTGCGCGCCAACGAACTGCAGAGCTGGTTCATCGGCGAACACCTCGCCCGCCAGGCCGAACGGAGCTGAATATCATACTTTAGTGTGATGTCATATCCCTTCGTATAGCTGGACCCGGGCGGCCTTCGTCCCGACAATGACCAGGGTGGCGCGGCATTCCGTCCGCACCACCCTGATCACCGGACGAGGAGCAGCCCATGACCACCTACCCGCCCCCACTGGCCGCGAGCCTGGAACCCGAACGGCAGGCGCGCCTGGCAACGATCGGCCAGCTGGCCGCGTCGATCGCCCACGAAGTCGACCAGCCGCTGGCCGCCATCGCGCTGCACGCCCACGCGGCGCTGCGCTGCGTCGAACGCGCCCAGGCGCCGGCCCAGGCGCATGCCGCCCTGTGCGCCGTGCTGGAAGCGTCGCAGCGCGCCAGCGCCATCGTCAACAGCGTGCGCGCCCTCGCGGGCCAGGCCCGGCCCGACCGCACCGCGTGCCGCCTCGACGCCGTCATCGACGACGTGCTGGCCGAGTACGCGGCCGACCTGCGCCGCCACGCCATCGCCTGCCGCGTCACGCTGGCGCCGGCCGCGCGCACGGTGCAGGCCAGCCCCGTGCAGCTGCGCCAGCTCCTGCGCAACCTCGTCGGCAACGCCGTGGATGCCCTGGCGCCCGTACGCGGCCGGTCACGCTTGCTGACCATCCGCGCCCGCGTGGGCGCCGGCGGCGAGATCGTCGTCACCGTGCGCGACAACGGCACCGGCATGGACGCGGCGACCGCCGCGGACGCTTTCGAGCCATTGATGACGACCAAGCCGCACGGCCTCGGCCTGGGCCTCGCGATCTGCCGCGCCATCGCCGACGCGCATGGCGGCCGCCTGTGGCTGGACGCCAATCCTGACCACGGCGCCACGGCCGGCTTCGCATTGCCGCGCACCGTGCACGCGCAGCCGTCCGCCGTATCCGGGGAGGCCGTCCATGGATGACCCGCGCCCCATCACCGTGCTGGTCGCGGACGACCACCCGCTGATCCGGGCCGGCCTCGCCGCGCTGATCGGCGCCGAGCCGGCGCTGCGACTGGCCGGCGAAGCGGGCGACGCCGTCGCCGCCGTCGAACAGTATCTGCGCCTGCGCCCGGACGTCATGCTCGTCGACCTGAACATGCCGGGCGGCGGCGGGGTCGAGGCGATCCGCAAGATCCGCGCGCTCGTGCCGGACGCCCGCATCGTCATCCTCACGACCTACGACGGCGACGAGGACGTGCACCGGGGCCTGCTGGCCGGTGCCAGCGCCTACCTGCTCAAGCAGTCGGGCCTCGACGAGGTGCTGCAATGCGTGCGCCAGGTGGCCGCCAACCGCCGCTACCTCGCGCCCGGCCTGGCCGAGAAGCTGGCCGGCCGCGTGGATGCCAACCGCCTGTCGCGCCGCGAACTCGAGATCCTCGCGCACCTGTCGGCCGGCATGAGCAACAAGATGATCGCGCGCACCGAGAACATCGGCGTCGGCACGGTCAAGTACCACGTCAACAACATCCTGTCGAAGCTGAACGTCTCGTGCCGCACCGAAGCGGCCTGCGTGGCGGCGCGGCGGGGGCTGATCCACGCGTACTGACGGTCAAGCCTCGACCAGGTAGGGCGCCGCGCCGCCGGCCATCTCCTTGAACAGCCGGCGGATCACACGGCTGAGCGATGCGTGCGGCTTGCCGCCCTTGCGCAGCAGCGGGTAGCCGCCGGACAGGCGCGGGCCGTCGAAGAACGTGACCTCGTAGTCGACGCGGCTGTCGCGCCGGGCTTTCTCCGCCCACGCGGCGAGGCTGCGGTCGGCCATCCGGAATTCGCCGACGACGGCGGTCGCGCCGGCGTCGGCGGACAGGCGGATGCGGATGACGTCGATGGGTTCTGGGGTATGCACGATATGACTCCGGCTTCTGATGTGGCTGGGCTGGCAAAATTCGGGGTCAGAGCGCAAAAAAGCAAATTCGCGCTCTGACCCCGGTGCTGCAAGCGTAGCGTGGTCTTCCAACGCTTGCCCCACCCATTTGGCGGGGCGGCGATGACTCGATAAGGGGGAATCTTGTACAATCTTGCCCTGTACCGCCTCCGAAGATCGCACCGCATGAACCCTCCCAGCGCCACGCCGATCCGCGTCCTGATCGCGGACGACCACCCGATGATGCGCGAAGGCATAGCCGCTTCGCTGACCGCGCACGGCAACATCGAGGTCGTCGCGCAGGCCTGCGACGGCGACGAGGCGATCCGCTTTTTCACGAACTGGCGCCCCGACGTGGCCCTCGTCGACCTGCAGATGCCCGGCAAGGATGGCCTGGAGGCCATCCGCGCCATCCGCAGCCTGCATCCGGACGCCCGCCTCGTCGTGCTCACGACCTACGACGGCGACGCCCGCATCGCGGCGGCGCTCAAGGCCGGCGCCTCCGCCTACCTGCTGAAGAACGTCCCGGGCCGCGACCTGGCGGCCACCGTGCGCGAGGTGCACAACGGCTCGCACATCCTGCCGCAGGCGCTGCGGCGCGAGGTGGCGATCCACTACGCCGGCGACGCGCTGTCGCCGCGCGAGCTGGACGTGCTGCGCCTGGCCGCGGTCGGCCATTCGAACCGCGCCATCGGAGAACAGCTGCACATCGGCGAGACGACGGTCAAGACGCACATGAGCACGATCCTCGTGAAGCTGGGCGCGAACGACCGCGCCCACGCCGTCACCCTGGCCGTGCAGCGCGGCTTCATCGACCTCTGACCTGCACCGCGATGCGCCGCCGCCATCGTTTCGTCCGCGCGCTCGCGGCCGTCCTGGTGCTGGCCGCCCGACCCGCACCCGCGGCGCCGGAAGGCTTTGCCGACTACCACCACACGCAATGGACGGCGGCCGACGGCGTGCCCCCCGGGATCGCCGCGATGGCGCAGACCCGCGACGGCTGGCTGTGGCTCGGCACCGCCGACGGCCTGTACCGCTTCGACGGCCTCGCCTTCGAGCGCATGCCGCTGCCGTCGCCGCCCGGGCGCAGCCGCGACCGCTTATCGCAACTGTATGCGGCGCCGAACGGCGACCTGTACATGGCGCACCTCTCGGAGGGCGTCTCGGTGCTGCGCCGCAACGGCAGGTTCGAGGACCCGCCGCCGCAGCCGCCCGCGTTCGGCGGGGCGTCCGACCTGGTGGTCGACACGGACGGCACCCTGTGGACCATCAACGGCCCCGTGCTGCACCTCGTCGGCGGCACGTGGCGCATCGTCGCGGACGGGCCGGACTGGGACGCGTTGCGGCGCGGGAGCCTCGTCGTCGACGGCGCCGGGCGGCTGTGGGCGTTCAACGACAGCGGCGGCTGGCGCCTGGACCGCGCCGCCGGCCGTTTCGTCCGGATCGTGGACACGCCGGGGATGCCGCTGCTGGCGCCGGATGGCCGCCTGTGGATGCGCCAGTCCGACGACACGCTGCGCCTGGTCGCGGCGTCCGGTGCCGGTCGGCCGGACGCGTATGCACCATCGGAAGGCCGCACGGGCGGGCACTTCGGCGCGGATGGCACGCTGTGGCTGCTCGCCTGCCCGCAGACGATGTGCCGCGTGCCGAACGCCGGCGCGCGCAAGGAAGCGCACTGGCCGGCCGCGTCCGCCATCGCCGAGCGGATCGCCGGCCCGGCGCAAGCCTCCGGCGTGGATGCCGGGACGATCCTGGAAGACCGCGAAGGCGACATCTGGATCGCGACCGAGAGCGGTCTCGACCGCTTCCGGCGCAACCGCTTCCTCAAGAGCGGGCTGCCCGGCGGGGGCATGCGCTACAGCCTCGCCACCGACACCGACGGCCGCACGTGGGCCGCCGACCGGGGCACCGGCGCGCTGTGGCGTCTCGTGCCGGATGCGCCGCCGGTGGCCGAACGCGGTCCGTGGACCACCGTCGTCGCCAATGGTCCCGACGGCGCGCTGCTCGTCGGCGGCACGCGGCGCATCCAGCGCCGCCGCGGTACCGCCGTGGAAGACATCCCGCTGCCGCCGGGTCCGGACGGCAAGCCCCGCGACTACGATCTGTTCGGACTGCTCGACGACGGCAAGATCCTGTGGACGGCGTCGAACGACACGGGGCTGATCGGCTGGCGCGACGGAAAGTGGCGGCCCCGTTCGGCCTTCGACCTGCCGCCCAAGATCTACCAGTCGGCGCCCGCGGGGCCGGGCGGATTCTGGATGGCGACGGGCGACGGCAACCTCGCACTCCATGACAACGGCAAGCTGACGGTCCGCGATCTCGGCCCCGTCGGCACGGCCAGTGCACTGTTCGCGGGCAAGGAGCTGGTCGTCAGCGGTACCGGCGGCACCGCAGTGCTGCGGCAGGATGGCCTGCGTCTCCTGCACTCCCGCGAGCCGGACGCGCTGCGCAACCTGTCCGGCATGTACGTGACGGACGACGGCGACGTCTGGCTGAACGGCGCCGCGGGCCTCGTCCACGTGCGCGCCGCGGACTGGCGGCAGGCGCTGGCGGACCCCGGCAAGGTGCTGCGCTACGAGCTGTTCAACACGCTGGACGGTTATCCCGGCCGCGCCGCCTTCGAAAACCGGTCGCGCGGCATCGTCAGCGCCGACGGCCGCAACCTGTGGCTGACCGCGACGGGCGGCGTCGTGCGCCTCGACCTCGCCCAGCTGCGCCGCAACCGCGTGCCGCTGCGGGCCGCGATCCTCGACGTCACGGCGGACGGCCGCACCTGGCCGGCGCGCGGCACGATCGAACTGCCGGCCGGGGCCGGCCACTTCCGCATCCGGTACACGGCGCCGGCGCTGCGCATGCCGGAACGTGTGCGCTTCGAATACCGGCTGGACGGCGTCGACAACACCTGGCTCGACGCGGGCACCCGCCGCGCCACGTCGTTCACGAACATCGGCCCCGGCGACTACGTGTTCCGCGTACGCGCCGTGAACGAGGACGGCGTGCCGGGCGACGCCGTCGCCACGCTGCCGCTGCGCGTGGCGCCGACGCTCGTGCAGACGCTGTGGTTCCGCCTCGTCTGCGCCGCCGCCGTCGCGCTGGCCGGCGTGCTGCTGTACCGCTACCGCGTGCGCTACGTGACGCGCCGCGTCACGGAACGGCTGCAGGTGAGGACGGCCGAACGCGAACGCATCGCGCGCACGTTGCACGACACCTTCCTGCAGACCGTGCAGGGCCTGGTGCTGCGCGTGGACGCCGTCGCCGCCACGCTGCCGCCCCACGCCAGCGCACGCCGCCAGCTGGAGGACGTTCTCGACGACGCGAGCCTGGCCATCGGCGAAGGCCGCGACCAGTTACAGGAACTGCGCGCGGGCGACGCCCACGTGCTGGAAGACGTGCTGGCCGACGCCATCGCACGCCTCCGGCAGGCGCATGGCGAACTCGCCGTCGACGTGCACGTGGACGGCGAGCGCCGCCCCCTGCTCGCACCCGTCGCCGACGAGATCGCCGAGATCGCGCGCGAGGCGCTGCGCAACGCCTTCGCCCATGCGCACGCCGCCCGCATCCGCGTCACGCTGGTCTACGCGCGCCGCACGCTCTCGTTGTGCGTGGCCGACGACGGCCGCGGCCTGCCGGAACCGGTGCGGCGCGACGGCACGCGCAGCGGGCACTGGGGCCTCGTCGGCATGCGCGAACGGGCGGAACGCATCGGCGCCCGTCTCGACATCGCCAGCGGTCCGCGCCAGGGCACGACGGTCACCCTGACGGTGCCCGGCGCGCACGCCTACGGCGCGGACTGAGCCCCGCCGAAATACGCTTCCAGCCTGTCCGGCTGGCCAATGCCCGCCTCGTCGCGGTGCCGGGCGCGGAGCCGCACGCGCCCCTGGACGTGGCCGTCGAGCGCACGCTGGAAGGCCTGCGCTGCCTGCCGCCCGGAACTTCGGTGCAGCGCAACGTTCAAAGTGTATTCGGCTGAAGATCGAGGAGACCATCATGAAAACGGTAGGCCAGGTCATGACGCACGACGTCGTGACCGTCGCGCCGACGGACGGCCTGCAGCGGGCCGCCCAGCTGATGCGCGACATGAACGTCGGTGCCCTGCCCGTCTGCGACGGCCAGAGACTCGTCGGCATGATCACCGACCGCGACATCACGATCCGCGTCACGGCAAACGGCCTCGCGCCGGACGCGTGCAAGGTCGGGGACGTGATGACCGGCGACATCGCCTGGTGCTTCCAGGACCAGACCATCGGCGAAGTGCAGCAACTGATGGCCGACCGCCAGTTGCGCCGCATCGTCGTCATCGAGCGCGCGAGCATGCGCATGATCGGCATGGTGGCGCTGGCCGACCTCGCCACGCGCCAGCCGGCGCCGATGGACGCCATGCTCGAAGACATCTCGCGGCCCTATCCGCCGCAGCGCGCGCCGACCGGCAAGGCGCCGGATACCCACTGAATCAGCCGTGCGCCGGCACGCCGAGCCGCTGGCCTTTACCATACATCCGGCACTCGGCCGCCAGCGCCAGCAGGTTCGGATCGCGCTCGCGGCTCTTCGAGATCAGCAGGCTGATCGTCTGGTGCGACGCATACTGCGCATCGAGCGGAATCAGCTGGATGCGCGTGCTGAATTCGGCCACGCGGCCCGGCAGCAGGCTGTAGCCCATGCCGCCGCTGACGAGGTTGATCAGCGAGAAGATGTCGGATACGCGCATGATCGTCTCCGGCGTGTAGCCGGCCTGGCGGAACGCATGGTCGAAGCTGTCCGACGTGACGAAGCCGCCGCCCAGCGTGATGAATTTTTCACCCTCCAGGTCGCGCAGGTCGACGTGCCCACGGGCCGCGTACGGTGAGCCCAGCGGCGCCGCCAGGTGCACCTCGTCCTCGAACAGCGGGACGGCCAGCAGCTGCGCATCGTCGAGCGGCGCCTGCAGGCCGATCACGATCGCGTCGAGCCGCCCCTCGTCCAGCCCGCGCAGCAATTCCTGGTTCGAGCCCAGCGTGAGGTCGATCTGCAGTTCCGGCCGGCGCAGCTTGAGGCCCATGAGCAGTTGCGGGATGCAGCGCAGCGTGAGCGAATACAGCGAGCCGATCTTCAGCCTGCCGCCCGCGAAGCCGGCCAGTTCGCGCACCTTGCGCACGCCCTCTTCCGTTTCGCTGACGGCGCGCTGCGCATGCTTGGCGAACGCATAGGCGGCCGGCAGCGGCGCGAGGCTCCTGCCCTCGCGCCGGAACAGCGGGCAGCGCAATCCTTCCTCCAGCGAATGCAGCGCGCGGTGGATGCTGACCGTGCTCTGGCCCAGTTCCTCCGACACGCGCGCCAGGCTGTGCAGGCGCATGAAGGCCAGGAAGACTTCCAATTTCTTTAAAGTAATCTCTTCATCGATCATCGCGCCGCTCCTCGGGAAAGCATACTCCAATCATTAACCTGAGAGTAAACATTCCACCGCCGCGTTGATTGAAGCCCGGCCGTCTCCTTTCTATGCTGGCCCTACCTTCCATACAAAGGAGACAACATGGAAAGCAATACGGCCACGACGCGCCAGTGGGACACCCGGCGCCGCGAGAAGGCGCGGCGGATGGCGGCGGCCAGCCACCTGGCCGACGGTCCCGTGCTGGACAGCGCCCGCATCGTCGACGCCCTCGAACTGCTGCTGGCCGGCGGCGACCGCGTCGTCCTCGAGGGGAACAACCAGAAGCAGGCGGACTTCCTCGCCCGCGCCCTCGTGCAGGTCGACCCGGACCGGGTCAACAAGCTGCACATGATCATGCCCAGCGTGAGCCTGCCGGAACACCTGGACCTGTTCGAACGCGGCATCGCCAGCAAACTCGATTTCGCCTACGCCGGCGCGCAAAGCCTGCGCATCTCGCAATTCCTGCAGGAGGGCACGCTGACGGTCGGCGCCCTGCACACCTATATCGAGCTGTATGCCCGGCTGTACGTGGACCTGTCCCCGAACGTCGTGATGGTGGCCGGCTATATGGCGGACCGCCAGGGCAACCTGTACACGGGGCCGAGTACGGAAGACACGCCGGCGCTCGTCGAGGCGGCCGCCTTCCGCGACGGGATCGTGATCGCGCAGGTGAACGAGATCGTCGACGACCCGAAGGACCTGCCCCGCGTCGACATTCCCGGCGCGTGGATCGACTACGTGGTGAAGTCGGACAAGCCGTTCTACATCGAACCGCTGTTCACGCGCGACCCGCGCCTCATCAAGCCCGTGCACATCCTGATGGGGATGATGGCGATCCGCGGCGTCTACGAACGCCACAACGTGCAGTCGCTGAACCATGGCATCGGCTTCAACACGGCCGCCATCGAACTGCTGCTGCCGACCTACGGCGCGCAGCTCGGCCTGAAAGGCAAGATTTGCCGCAACTGGACGTTGAATCCGCACCCGACCCTGATCCCAGCCATCGAGTCGGGCTGGGTCGACAGCGTGCACTGCTTCGGCGCGGAGCTGGGCATGGAAAAGTACACGGCGGCGCGTCCGGACGTGTTCTTCATCGGCCGCGACGGCTCCATGCGCTCCAACCGCGCGTTCTGCCAGCTGGCGGGCCAGTACGCGGTCGACCTGTTCATCGGCTCGACCCTGCAGATGGATGGCCTGGGCAATTCGTCCACCGTGACGCACGGCCGCCTGACCGGCTTCGGCGGCGCGCCCAACATGGGCCACGACCCGCATGGCCGCCGCCATCCGACGCCGGCGTGGCTCGACCTCGTGGAGACGGACGATCCGCTCGCACGCGGCAAGAAGCTCGTCGTGCAGATGGTCGAGACCTTCCAGGACGGCAGCCAGCCCACGATCGTGGAATCGCTGGATGCCGTCGAGGTGGGCAAGACGTCCGGCATGCCGCTGGCGCCCGTGATGATCTACGGCGACGACGTCACGCACGTGCTGACGGAGGAAGGGATCGCCTACCTGTACAAGGCCCGCTCACTCGAAGAGCGCAAGGCCATGCTGGCGGCGGTGGCGGGTGTCACGCCCATCGGCCTCACGCACGATCCGAAGCAGACGGCGCGCATGCGTGCCGAGGGCCTGATCGCGCTGCCGGAAGACATGGGCGTGCGCCGCGCCGACGCGACCCGCTCGCTGCTGGCGGCGAAGAGCATCGCGGAGCTGGTCGACTGGTCCGGCGGCCTGTACGAACCGCCCGCGAAATTCAGGAGCTGGTGATGACGGCGCGCGATCCCATCCTGATTCCCGCCGACGTCGCGCCCGACCTGGCACTGGCGCTCGCCGGCCATGCGGTCGCGGCGCTGATCGACGAAGCGATGCTGACGCCGAAACCGGGCCTCGTCGACCTGCGCGGCGCGGGTGCCCACCGCGACCTGTCCTGGCCGCTGATGTGCGCGTCGGCCTGCGCGCTGCGGCCCGCGTTCGGCCAGATGGCGTTGGCGGGCGTCCTCATCGCGGACGACGACGCGCTGCTGCGCCGGCGCATCGGTGCCATCGGCCGCGACGGCGAAGCGGCGATGATGGCGGCCAGCGGCGGCGTCAACACGCACCGCGGCGCGATCTGGGCACTCGGCCTGCTCGTCACGGCCGCCGCCGCATCGATGGAACGCGACGCGGGCACCATCGCGGCCCACGCGGGCCGGCTGGCGCGCATGGCCGACCCGGGCGCGCCTGCAAGCACGGGCCACAAGGGCGAACGCGCATGCATCGAGCACGGCGTGGGCGGCGCCCGCGGCCAGGCCCGCGCCGGCTTCCCGCACGTGATCGACCACGCGCTGCCGATGCTGACACTGTCCCGCGCCCGCGGCGACGCGGAGCACCACGCCCGCGTGAACGCCCTGCTGGCCGTGATGGCCACGCTGGACGACACGTGTTTGCTCGCGCGCGGGGGCCGCAAGGCGCTGGACGCCGCGCAGGACGGCGCGCGCCGCGTGCTCGCGTGCGGCGGCATCGCCACGCCGAACGGGCGGCGCGCGTTCGGCGTGCTGGAAGCGCGGCTGCGCCGGCTGCACGTCTCGCCCGGCGGCGCCGCCGACCTGCTGGCGGCCGCGCTGCTGCTGGACCGAATCGAACGAGGAGAATAAGCATGGAGAGACTGGAATACGAATTCGCCGCCGGGCAGCCGGCGCTGGGACGCACCGTCAGCGGCGTCGTCAGCTCCGGCGACCTGGAAGTGCTGCTGGAGCCCGCAACCGCCGGCCGCACGCTGGTCGCCGTGCAGACGTCCGTCGACGGCTACGGCGCCACGTGGAAGGCGCTGCTGGAGCGCGTGTTCGGCGCGGGCGAGCTGCCGGCCGCGCGCATCGAGATCAACGACAACGGCGCGACGCCGGGCGTCGTGCGCATGCGCATCGAGCAGGCCTTTGAACAGGCAGCGAACAGCGGAGGCACGCCATGAATATCGAACACCTGTTGAAGCGCGACAGCTTCATCGAACGGGGCGCCCGCAGCCGCGCCCAGGCGCTGCTCGACCCTGGCACGTTCCGCGAACTGGCCGGCCCGTTCGCACGCCTGCACTCGCCCTGGCTCGCCATGCAGAACCTCGTCACGCAGGCGGACGACGGCGTCGTCGTGGCCAAGGGCAAGATGGCGGGCCAGCCCACCGTCGTGCTGGCGATCGAAGGTGCGTTCCAGGGCGGCAGCATGGGAGAAATCGGCGCCGCCAAGATCGCCGGCGCGCTGGAACTGGCGCTGCGCGACAACGAACGGGGCGTGCCGACGCAGGCCGTCATCGTGTTCGAAACGGGCGGCGTGCGCCTGCAGGAAGCGAACCTCGGCCTGGCCGGCATCGCCGAGATCCAGTCCGGCATCGTCGCCCTGCGCCGTCACCGTCCCGTGCTCGGTATCAGCGCCGGTACGGTCGGCTGCTATGGCGGCATGTCGATCGCGGCCGGCCTGTGCTCGTACTTCGTGATGACGCGGGAAGCCCGGCTCGGCCTCAACGGTCCGCAGGTCATCGAGCAGGAAGCGGGCGTCGCGGAATTCGATGCACGCCAGCGCGCGCTGATCTGGGGCCTGACGGGCGGCGAACAGCGCACCGCGACGCACCTGGCCGACGCCTGCGTGGACGACGACACGGCCGCCGTGCGCGCGAGCGTGATCGATTTCTTCGCCCGCGGCGTGCCGCCCGTGCACCGCAGCGACCGCGCGGCCGACTTCCTCGCCTGCCTCGAACGCGTCGACACGGACAGGCAGGCCACGGCGCAGGACGTCCGTGCACTCTATCGGAAAGGACTCGAATGATGGATACGAACCATGCCTCGCGCGGCGCCATGTGGCTGCGGCTGCTCACGGGCGGCGCCCACCCCGTCCACGACTGGACGACCGTGCACGCCTGCGACGCCATCCTGGCCGGCCGGCCCGCGCGCTACATCGCCGTCGTGCCCGATCCGGACAACGCGTTTCCCCGCGCCCGCAATGGCGAGGTGGGCCTCGTCGAAGGCTGGCGTCTCGCCCAGGCCGTGCGCGAAGTCGTCGACCTGGACCGGGACTCATCCGAAAAACGCCCCATCGTCGCCGTCATCGACGTGCCGAGCCAGGCCTACGGCCGGCGCGAAGAAGCGTACGGCATCCACCAGGCGCTGGCCGGCGCCGTGGCCGCGTATGCGGAAGCCCGCCAGGCCGGCCACCCCGTCATCGGGCTGATCGTGGGCCTCGCGATGTCCGGCGCGTTCCTCGCGCACGGCTACCAGGCCAACCGCCTGGTCGCGCTGGACGACCCGGCCGTTGCCGTGCACGCGATGGGCAAGGCGTCCGCCGCGCGCGTCACGCTGCGCTCCGTCGAAGCGCTGGAAAAACTGGCCGCCAGCGTGCCGCCGATGGCGTACGACATCAGGAGCTTCGCGTCGCTCGGCATCCTGCACGACGTGCTGCAACTGACGAATCTCGCGCTGCCGGACGAGCAGGACATCGCCCTCGTGCACGGCGCGCTGGAGGCGGCGCTCGCGGACATCCTCGAAGACCCGCGCCGCGACCTGTCCTGCCGCCTGCGCGGCCAACACCGGGACGCCTCGCGCAGGGTGCGCGCGCTGCTCGCAACGGAATGGGAGGCCGCCGACTGAATCCACAGCAGCACCCGGCCGCCAACAACAATAACCACGGCCGGTCCACCTTTTTCCGGACAAAGAGGAGACACACATGATTATCTACGGAACCGCATTGCTGGCCATCTGCCACCTGCTCGGCATCTTCCTGGGCGACCTGCTCGGGGCGCTGCTGGGCGCCAAGACCAACGTCGGCGGGGTGGGCATCGCCATGATCCTGCTGATCTGCGCCCGCCTGTGGCTGCACCGGCGCGGGCTGATGCCGGCGCAGACCGAAATGGGCGTCGGCTTCTGGGGCGCCATGTACATCCCGGTCGTCGTCGCGATGGCCGCGCAGCAGAACGTCGTCTCCGCCCTCCGGGGCGGCCCCGTCGCCCTGCTCGCCGCCTTCGCCACGGTCCTCGTGTGCGCGGTCTGCGTCTCGCTGATCAACCGCGGCGAACGCCCGGTCCTTGACGCCGACGCCGAGGCCCGCGTCGCCACCCAACGCGCCTGACGGAGGCCACCATGCTCGAACTCCTGGAAAAAACCGCGAAACACAACGGCCTCGTGCTGGCCTTCGCCCTCGTGGGCCTCGTGATGATCGTATCGATGCAGCTGTCGCGCCGCCTCACGTTCGGCCGCGTGCACGGCTCCGCCATCGCCATCCTCATCGGCCTCGGCCTCGCCTACTGGGGCGGCATCCAGACCGGCGGCCAGAAAGGCCTCGCCGACGTCACGCTGTTCGCCGGCGTCGGCCTGATGGGCGGCGCCATGCTGCGCGACTTCGCCATCGTCGCGACCGCCTTCGAAGTGCAGGTCACGGAAGCGAGAAAGGCGGGCCTCGTGGGCGCCGTCGCGCTGATGCTCGGCACCGTACTGCCGTTCATCGTGGGCGCCAGCGTCGCGTGGGGCTTCGGCTACCGCGATGCCGTCAGCATCACGACCATCGGCGCCGGTGCCGTCACCTACATCGTCGGCCCCGTGACGGGCGCCGCGATCGGGGCCAGCTCGGAAATCATGGCGCTGTCGATCGCGACCGGCCTCGTGAAGGCGATCATGGTCATGGTCGGCACGCCGATGGCGGCGCGCTTCCTGCGCCTGTCCACGCCGCGCTCGGCGATGGTGTTCGGCGGGCTGGCCGGCACGGTCAGCGGCGTGTCGGCGGGCCTCGCCGCCACCGACCGCAAGCTCGTGCCGTACGGCGCCCTCGTCGCGACGTTCCACACGGGCCTCGGCTGCCTCCTCGGCCCGTCGCTGCTGTTCTTCGCGACCCGCTCGCTGGTGGGCTGACATGGCCCCGCACGACCTGCTGTTCGTCCGCCGTCCCGGCGCATTCGCGTGCGACGGTGCGCGCCCGGACTGGCTGGATCCGGCGGCGCCGCTGGTCGTGCGGCGGGAGGCGACGGCGCCCGGCGTCGTTCCCGCCGGTGCGCGCGGGCTGCAACGCAACGAGCGGTGCAAAGGCTACGTCGCTTCGTCCGACGTGGAGGCCGTCGTCACCCCGCGCATGCTGGCCGCGCGGGCACGTACGGCAAACAGCGACCTGCCCTGCATCGCCGCCCTGCGCGCGCTGGCCCCGCGGCTGGACGCAATAGACGTCGACTGGGGGCCGGCCGGCGGTGCCGGCTTCTGGCTCGCCTGCGGCTTGCCCGTGCTGCGCGCGACGAGCGACCTCGATCTGCTCGTGCGCCTGCCGCGCAAACCCTCACCGTCGCTCGTGGCCGCATTGTGCACGCTGCAGGACGGCCAGCCGTGCCGCATCGACATCCAGGTCGACACGGGCGCGGCCGGCTTCGCCCTCGCCGAATATGTGCGCGGCGGCCGTGTGATGCTCAAGACTGGCCACGGTCCCCGCCTCGTCGCCGACCCCTGGGGGGCCGCATGAGCGTCCTGTTCACGTTCCCCGGCCAGGGCGCGCAGAAGCCCGGCATGCTGCATGCGCTGCCTGCGCACGCCGAAACGGAACGCACGCTGGCCGAGGCCACGCGCGCATTGGGCCGCGACGTCCTCGCGCTGGATGACGCCGGGGCACTGCGCTCCACGGTCGCCGTGCAATTATCGCTGCTGGTGGCTGGCGTCGCGATGGCGCGCGTGCTGGCGGCGCACGGCGCGGCACCGCAGTTGGTGGCCGGGCTGTCGATCGGCGCATGGCCCGCGGCCGTCGTCGCGGGTGTGCTTGAATTCGCGGATGCCGTACGCCTCGTCGAACTGCGCGCCCGGCTGATGGAAGACGCCTATCCCGCCGGCTATGGCATGACGGCGATCGGCGGGCTCACGCGCCGGCAGCTGGAACCGCTGCTCGCGCAGGGCCACGGGCCCGTGTACCTCGCGAACCTGAACGCGCCGCGCCAGCTCGTCGTCTCGGGCAGCGCGCCGGCACTGGACGCCGTCGCCGCGCTGGCCCTGTCGCACGGCGCCACGCGCGCGGAACGGCTCGCGGTGCCCGTGCCGTCGCACTGCGTGTTGCTGGACGAGCAGGCCCGCACGCTCGCCTGCGCCTGCGACCAGGTCCCGCGCCAGCGCCCGCGCATCACGTACGTCAGCGGCAGCGCGGCACGCGCGCTGTTCGACGGCGACCGGATCATGACGGACCTCGCCGCGAACATGGCGCGCCCCGTGCTGTGGGCCGACACGTTGCGCCACGCGTGGGAACGGGGCGCCCGCGCGGCACTGGAAATGCCCAGCGGGTCGGTGCTGACCCGCCTGGCGCAGGACGCCGACTTCGGCGCCGGCATCGCCCTGTGCGCCGACGGCAACCGGCTCGACACGCTCGTGCAGGTCGCGCTCGAGAATCAGTAGCCGGCCCGGTCCAGCGCCTCGTTGACGGCGCCGACGACGGCCTGCGGCTTGTCGGCCTGGATGATGTGGGACGCGCCGGCCACGACGTGCAGGCTGGCGCGCGTGGACAGCGCGGCGATGTCCTTCTGGATCGCGAGGTTTTCCGCTTCCGTCGCCTTGTTCAGGGCACTCTGCGGCTTGCCCGGCACGGCATACGGGCTTACGCCGCGCACGAGCACGACGAGCGGCAGGTCGCCGAAGCTGCGGCGCGCGGCGCGCAGTTCGGCGTCGCTCGCGTCCCCCGCCTTGTTGCCCGCGACGAGATCGTCCCAGTATGCGGGCTGGCGGACCATCGCAAGGCGCGCGGCCGCCAGTTCGCGGCCGTACGCCGTGCCCGTGCCGCCCGTGCAGGCGGCAAACAGGTCGCTGCCCAGTTCGAACCCTTTATGAGCCGCTTGCGCGCACTGCTCGATGAACTGGTTCTGCGCGTCGTAGAACTGTTTGAGCTTGCCCTGCGACGCGGCATTGATCCGCTTCTCTTCGTCTTCGTGCCCCGCCTCGACGAGCACCAGCGCCTTCACCTCCTGCGGATAGCGGTACGCGTACAGCAGGGCGACGGCGCCGCCGAACGAATTCCCGACGAGGACGTACGGCGGCGCGATGCCGGCCTTGCCCAGCAGCGCGTGCAGGTCGGACACGGCGTTGCCGAACGTGGGCGGCAGCGGCGACGGGTCGCTGAAGCCGCGCGCCGCGCGGTCGTACACGCAGGCGCGCGTGCGCGCGGCCACCTTCGGCTGCACGCCATGCCACGACCATCCGCCGTCGCCGGACGGCGCGTCGAAGACGACGGTCACCGGCCCGCTGCCCGCGCAATACAGGTTCAGGCGCCGGCCGCCGATGTCGACCATCTGGTGCGGACGGGCGAACTCGCGGTCGGCGTCGTTGATCGCGGCGGCGGCGGCGGCGGCGCAGGCGCCGGCCAGCAGGAAGGACAGCAGAACGGGGCGCGACATGGAATCTCCTGGACGGTGGAAAGCCAGAATGCTAGCGCGGGACAGGGGTGCCAAAACTCTCCAATCTCCACACCGCAAGATTTGACACACCGGACGGGCACGGCGACGTTACACTGACCAAAAAACGGACCGGAGACGACATGACAGCACGCTTTGCGCGATCCCCCGCCTGGGCCACCCGCTACCTGCTGTTCATCGCGGGCATGGGCGGCCTGTTGTACGGCATCGACGTCGGCATCATCGCGGGCGCACTGCCTTACCTCGAGTCCACGGCCGCACTGGCGTGGAAACTCAATGCCCAGCAGCTGTCCTTCGTCGTCGCGGCCGTGCTGCTCGGCTCCGTGCTGTCGTCGCTGTTCGCCGGCCTGCTCGCCGACGTCATCGGACGACGCCCCGCGATGGTCGTCGCCGGCGCGCTGTTCGTCGCCAGCATCCCGATGATCGCGCTGGCGGACGGCTATGTCGCGCTGCTGTGCGGCCGCCTGCTGCAAGGCGTCAGCGGTGGCCTGATCGGCGTGATCGTGCCGCTCTACCTCGCCGAATGCCTGGATGCGGACCGGCGCGGGCGCGGCGCCGCGCTGTTCCAGCTGCTGCTCACGGTGGGCCTTGTCGCCGCCGCGCTGATCGGTCTCGTGCAGGCGCGCAGCGTACAGGCCGCGACGGATGCCGCGGCGGCGCTCCCGGAAGCGGCGCGCGCCGCCACCGTGCTGGCGGCGAAGGACCGCGCGTGGCGCGGCATCTTCTGGATG
This sequence comes from uncultured Massilia sp., assembly GCA_946481275.1. The sequence continues at coordinate 249,692 of CAMLMV010000001.1, read as the reverse complement.
TGCCTCACGCCCGGCGTCGTGTTCACCTTGGGCTGCCTGCTGCTGGCGGAATCGCCCCGCTGGCTCGCGCAGCGCGGCAGGCGCGAAGCCACGGCCACGCGGACGGCGCGAACTGCGGACCCGCTGCTGTCGCGCCGCTACGTGCTGCCGTTCCTGCTGGCCTGCCTGATCCTCGCCTGCAACCAGGCGACGGGCATCAATTCCGTGCTGGCCTATGTGGTCAACATCCTCAACCGCGCGGGCCTGTCCGGGTCCAGCGCCAACCTGGCCGACGTGCTGCTGAAGGTGCTGAACGCCCTGATGACCATCGTCGCCGTGCTGCTCGTGGACCGCAAGGGCCGCCGCTTCCTGCTGATGATCGGTACGGCCGGCATCGTGGTCGCGCTGCTGGCCGTCGGCCTCCTGTTCCGCGCCAACGAGACCCGGCAGCGCGACGTGCTCGCGCAGGTGCGCGCGCTGGCGCACGACGACGGCCTGGCGCTGCGCCTGGACGCCCCGACGCTGCGCGCGCTGGGCGCCGACCCGGCCGGCCCGACGCAGGTGCTGACGGTCGCCTATGCCTACGGCCCGTTCACGAACGTGGCCAGCATCCGCAGCGACGATCCCGCCCTGCCCCGCCTGGACGCGCACCGTGCCGACACCGTGCAGCCGGACAGCGTGATCGGCGCCGCCTTCCGCCGCCTGCACCTGAATCCGTTCCCCGACCCTGCCGCGGCGGCCGCGGCGCCGCTCGCGATCGAAACAGCCCGCCTCGGCCCACTCCCGACGCCGGGCCACGGCTGGCTCGTCGCAGCGGCGATCTCCCTGTTCGTGGCCAGCTTTGCCGTCGGCCCGGGCGTGTGCGTGTGGCTCGCGCTGTCGGAACTGATGCCGACGCGGATCCGCTCGAACGGCATGAGCATCGCGCTGCTGATCAACCAGTTCGTGTCGACATCGATCGCAGCCGTGTTCCTGCCGACGGTCGGCCGCCACGGCTATTCCACGATCTTCTTCTTCGGTGCGGCCTGCACGGCCGTCTACTTCCTCGCGTCGGCGTTCCTGCTGCCGGAGACGCGCGGCAAGACGCTGGAAGAGATCGACGCGTTTTTCGCGCGCCCGGCCGCGAAGTGATCAGCAGGCGCCGCGCCGCGCCAGCACGCCGTCCAGCACGTCGAGGATGTCCGCCGCCATCACCGGCTTGACGAAGTGGCGGTCGAAGCCGGCCGCCAGCGCCCGCTCGCGGTCGTGCGCCTGGCCGTAGCCGCTGACGGCGACCAGCGGCACGTCCGCCATGCCGGGCAGCGCGCGCAGGCGGCGCGCCAGTTCGTGGCCGTCGAATTCCGGCAGGCCGATGTCGAGCACGCACACGTCCGGCTGCCGCTGCGCGGCATAGGCAAGTGCCTTGCCCGGGCTGTGCCACACCGTCGCGCGGTGGCCCACGGCCTCGATGTACATGGCGAGAATCTGGGCCGCGTCCACGTTGTCGTCCACGATCAGCACTTCCAGCGCCTCGGCCGGCGCGGCGGCGCCCGTCGCCACGGGCTCCAGGCCGATGTCGTCGTTCTCGCTCGCGAGGCGGGGCAGAACGACGGTGAAGCGGCTGCCCCGGCCCGGGCCGTCGCTGCGCGCGGACACGGTCCCGTCGTGCAGCTCCACGAGGCTCTTCACGAGCGCGAGGCCGATCCCGAGCCCGCCCTGCGATCGGTCCGCGCTGCGCTCGGCCTGGGAAAACAGGTCGAACGCGCGCGCCGCCAGGTCGGGCGTCATGCCGATGCCGTTGTCGCACACGTCGACGGCCACGTTGCCGCCGTCCAGCCGCACATGTACGTCGATGCGCCCGCCGTCCGGCGTATATTTCGCCGCGTTGCCGAGGATGTTGGCGAACACCTGCACGAGGCGCTTGCGGTCGCCTGCCACCTGCGCCTCGTCGGACGGCAGGTGCAGCTCGAGATGGTGCGCTTTCGCCCTGACCTGGGGCCGCACCTGTTCCACCGCTTCCGAGATCACGCCCGCCAGCGGCACGGGCACGCGGTCCAGCGTGATCAGGCCGCGCGTGACGCGCGAGACGTCGAGCAGGTCGTCGATCAGCCCCGTCATGTGGCGGGCCTGGCGGCCGATGATCGTCGTCACCTGGCGCACCCGCTCCTCGTCCAGCCGGCCGACCTTGAGGAAATCGGCGGCCGCCGTGATCGGCGCGAGCGGATTGCGCAGTTCGTGCGCCAGCATCGCGAGGAATTCGTCCTTGCGCCGGTCGGCCTCGCGCAGCGCGCGCTGGGCTTCCTGGATCGGCGTGACGTCGACCATCACGGCCACGCCCTCGGTGGCCGGATGGTCCATCGTGACGGAACCCATCTGCACGCTCGCGCGGCTGCCGTCCTTGCGGAAGTATTCCTTGACGAGGTTTTCCATGCGCCCGGTCGTGCGCAGCTCTTCCATCGCACGCGCGGTCGCGTCGGCCCATTCGGGCGGCGTCAGGACGCGCGATTCGAGACCGTCGCGCTCGAACTCCGCGCGCGTGTAGCCCAGCATGTCGAGGAAAGCCTGGTTCGCATCGATGATCGTGCCGTCCATGCGATAGCGCACGATGCCCACGACGTTCGATTCGGCCAGGCGCGCGAACCGCATCTCGCTCGCGCGCAGCGCTTCCTCGGCCCGTTTCTGGCGGCTGATGTCGAGCACGACGCCCGGCAGCCACGCGGGCCGGCCGGCCGCGTCGAGCGTCACCTTGCCGCGCGCGAACACGTCGCGCCACGTGCCGTCCGCGCGCCGCACGCGGTAGGTGCATTCGAAGCCGTCGCCCGTCGCCACGGCGTCCTCGATGCAGCGCCGGGTGTGCGCGACGTCGTCCGGGTGCACGGCCGCCAGGTAGCCGGACAGCGGGCCGCCCGCCGCCGTCGCCTCGTCCACGCCGTAGATCCCGGCCAGGTTGCGGTCGGCGTACACGCGGTCGTGCGCGAGGTCGTACGTCCAGGTGCCGATATCGGCCGCCACCAGCGCGGCCGACAGGCGCATGCGCGCATCCTGCAGCGCTTCCTCGTTGCGCTTCTGCTGGTGGATGTCGGTGCACGTGCCCATCCAGCGCACGATGCGTCCCTGTGCGTCGCGCACGGGCTGCGCGCGGCCCAGCACCCAGCGGTACTCGCCGCTGCGGTGGCGCAGGCGGTATTCGATCTCGTACGTCGTGCCCGTTTCCAGCGAGTGGCGCCAGGCTTCCCACGCGCGCTCGCGGTCGTCTGCGTGGAACATCGCGTTCCAGCGTTCGCCGTCCGTCTCGCCTTCGTGCATGCCCGTGAACTCGTACCAGCGCTGGTTGTAGAAGTCGTGGTAGCCGTCGGGCAGCGTGGACCAGACCATGTGCGGCATCGCGTCGGCGATCGCGCGGAACTCCGCGTCGACGGGCCGCAGCGCGCCGGTGCCGGACACGATGCACGTGAAGCCGCGCACGGTGCCGTCCAGGTCGCGCAGCGGCGCGAACGCCAGTTCCATCCACGCCGGCGCGCCGGCGTCCGCGCCCAGAGGACAGGCGGGCCGGCCGACGCGGAACGATTCGCCCGCCAGCGCGCGCGCCACGTGCGGTCGCAGTTCGGTCCAGGCCTCGGTCCAGTCGGCGAGGCTGCCGCCGAGCAGCGCGGGATGCCGGGCGCCCAGCAGGGGCACCGCGCCGTCGTTGTACAGCAGGCCCGGCGCGTCGCCCCAGCCGAGGAACGCGGGCACCGGCGCGTCGAGCAGGAACCGCACGGCGTACGCGAGGGCGGGCGGCCACGCCGCCGGCGCGCCGAGGGGAGATGCCGACCAGTCCCGCTCGCGCAGGATTCGCTCGACGGCGGGTGCGGGCGAGCCGCCGGCTGAATCGTTCATGGTATCCCGGTCAAAGACTTCATTCTAACGGGGCTCAGGCATATTGGGGCATCCCGGGCAGCAGCTTGTCGAGCGTGACGGGATAATCGCGCACCCGCACGCCGGTCGCGTTGTAGATGGCGTTCGCCACCGCAGCCGCCACGCCGCAGATCCCGAGTTCGCCCACGCCCTTCGCCTTCATCGGCGACGACACCGGGTCCGTCTCGTCGAGGAAGATCACCTCCTGGTGCGGGATGTCGGCGTGCACCGGCACCTCGTAGCCGGCCAGGTCGTGGTTGACGAAGAAGCCGACGCGCTTGTCGACGACGAGATCTTCCATCAGCGCCGCGCCGACGCCCATCGTCATCGCGCCGATCACCTGGCTGCGCGCGGATTTCGGGTTCAGGATGCGCCCGGCCGCGCACACGGCCAGCATGCGCCGCACGCGCACTTCCGCCGTCGCGGCGTCCACCGCCACCTCGACGAAATGGGCGCCGAACGTCGATTGCTGGTATTTCTTGTCGAGGTCCCCGTATTCCATCGCGTCCTCGCCGATCACATCGGCGTCGCGCGACGCCTGTTCCAGCGGCAGCGCCTTGCCGCCGGCACGCACCATGCCGCCGCTGAAATCGGCGTGTGCGGGGTCGAGGCCCAGCTTCTTCGCCACGTTCTCGCGCAGCTTCACGCAGGCCGCGTACACGCCGGCCGTCGAGCTGTTGCCGCCCCACTGGCCGCCGGAACCCGCGGACACGGGATACGCGGAATCGCCCAGGCGCACCGTCACGCGGGACAGCGGCACGCCCAGCATCTCGGCCGCCGTCTGGCCGATGATGGTATAGGTGCCGGTGCCGATGTCCGTCATGTCCGTCTCGACGGTGACGGTGCCGTCGCGCTCCAGACGCACGCGCGCGGCAGACTTCATCACGAGGTTGTTGCGGAAGGCGGAGGCCATGCCGTAGCCGACGAGCCAGCGGCCGTCGCGCACCTGCCCCGGTTTCGGATTGCGTTTGTTCCAGCCGAAGCGTTCCGCGCCGGTGCGCAGCGTGTCGACGAAGCGCCGCTGCGAGAACTTGCGGCCCGGCTTTTCCGGATCGACCGTCGTGTCGTTCACGATGCGCAGCATGACGGGATCCATCTTCAGTTTTTCCGCCAGCTCGTCCATCGCGATTTCCAGCGCCATCATGCCCGGCGCCTCGCCCGGCGCGCGCATCGCATTGCCTTCCGCCAGGTCGAGCACGGCAAGGCGCATCTGCGTGAAACGGTTCGCGCCCGCGTACAGCAACCGGGTCTGGTTCACGGCCGTTTCCGGTCCGCCGTCCGGCAGGTCGCCCGACCAGCTCTCGTGCGCGATCGCGGTGATGCGGCCCTCACGGGTGGCGCCGATCCGGATGTGCTGGATCGTCGCGGGCCGGTGGGTCGTGTTGTTCATCATGAGGGCGCGCTGCAACGCCACCTTCACGGGCCGGCCCGCCGCCTTCGCGCCCAGCGCCGCCAGCAGCGCTTCCGACCGGAGGAACAGCTTGCCGCCGAAGCCGCCGCCGATATAGGGCGACACGAGGCGGACGTTTTCCTCCGGGATCCCAAGCGTGCGCGCCATGTCCTTCTTGCCCCAGTTGATCATCTGGTTGGCCGTGTACAGCGTCAGCGTGTCGCCCTGCCACACGGCCGTCGACGCGTGCGGCTCCATCATCGCGTGCGTCTGGTCCGGCGTCTTGTAGGTCGCGTCCAGCTTCACGGGCGCGGCGGCGAAGGCCGATTCGAAGTTGCCGACCTTCGTAGTCGACCTGGCTTTGTCCTTGCTGGCCGGGCCGGCCGCATTCATCGCCGCTTCCAGGTCGTAGACGCCGGTGACCGGCGCATACTCCACGTGCAGCAGCGCCGCGGCGGCGCGCGCCTGTTCGAAGGTTTCCGCGACGATCAACGCCACGGCCTGGTGGTAGTGCTGGATCTCCGGCCCGCCCAGCAGGTGCGCCGTGTTGTACTTGCCCTTGGCGAGCTTGCCCGCGTTCTCGTGCGTGATCACGGCGAGCACGCCGGGCGCCGCCCGCGCGGCGCGCGTGTCGATGCGCTTGATGGTGCCCTTGGCGATGCCGGCGCCGACGACCCAGCCATAGGCCGCGTTCGGCGCCACCTTGTGCTGTTCATACGCGTACGGCGCCGTGCCCGTCGTCTTGAACGGGCCGTCGATGCGGTCCGTCGGCTTGCCGACGACCTGCAGGCGGTCGATGGGATTCGTGGTGGCGGGTGTCGTGAATTTCATCGCTGCCTCCTCATGCGGTGCGCGCATCCGCCAGCACGGATGCCAGCGTGCGCTGGACCAGCGGGACCTTGAACGCGTTGTCGTTCGTGACGCGTACACCTGCCAGCAACTGGTCGGTCACGGCCTGCGCGCCGCGCGGCATGGCGGATTCCGCGGCCGGCACGCGCCACGGACGGTGCGCGACGCCGCCCAGCGCCACGCGCCCGCTGCCGTTCGGCTGCACGACCGCGGCGACGGACACCAGCGCAAACGCATACGACGAGCGGTCGCGCACCTTGTGATAGTAGTGCTTGCCGCCCAGCGGCTTCGCCAGCGTCACCGCCGTGATCAGCTCGCCCGGCGCAAGACTGTTCTCGATGTGCGGCGTGGCGCCCGGCAGGCGGTAAAAGTCCGCGATGGGGATCGTGCGCGCCGAGCCGTCCGGGCGTACCGTCTCCACGCCCACGTCCAGCAGCTGCATCGCGACGGCCATGTCGCTCGGGTGCGTGGCGATGCACGCCTCGCTGTGGCCCACGATCGCGAGCTGGCGCGTGTAGCCGCCGATGGCGGAACAGCCGCTGCCCGGCTTGCGCTTGTTGCAGGCCATGTTCGTATCGTAGAAGTACGGGCAGCGTGTGCGCTGCAGCAGGTTGCCTGCCGTCGTCGCCTTGTTGCGCAGCTGCGGCGACGCGCCCGCGAGCAGCGCGCGCGACAGCACGGCGTAATCGCGGCGCACGCGCGCATCCGCTGCGAGGTCCGTGTTGCGCACGAGGGCGCCCACGCGCAGGCCGCCGTCGGGCGTCGCTTCGATCCTGTCGAGCCCCAGGCCGTTGACGTCGACGAGGTGCGGCGGCGTCTCGATCTCCAGCTTCATCAGGTCGAGCAGGTTCGTGCCGCCGGCGATGAAGCGCGCACCGGGATGCTGGGCGGCCGCCGCAGCCGCTTCCGCCGGGGTGCGGGTGCGCTGGTAAGTGAATGCCTTCATGCCGGCCTCCCCGCGAATTCCGTGATCGCATCGATGATGTTCGAGTACGCGCCGCAGCGGCAGATGTTCCCGCTCATGCGCTCGCGCAGCTCGGCCGGCGACAGCAGCGGCTGCGCGTCCAGGTCCGCGCTGGCGTGGCTCGGGACGCCGCGGCGGATCTCGTCCAGCGCCGCGACGGCCGAGCAGATCTGGCCGGGCGTGCAGTAGCCGCACTGGTAGCCGTCGTGCTTCACGAACGCGGCCTGCAGCGGATGCAGCCTGTCCGGCGTGCCGAGGCCTTCGATGGTCGTGACGTCCGCGCCTTCGTGCATCACCGCGAGACTGAGACAGGAATTGATGCGGCGGCCGTCCACGATGACCGTGCAGGCGCCGCACTGGCCCTGGTCGCAGCCTTTCTTGGTGCCGGTCAGGCGCAAGTGCTCGCGCAGCATGTCGAGCAGGGTGGTGCGCGTGTCGAGATCCAGTTCGTAGCGCTGGCCGTTCACGCGCAGCGCGACCCTGGCCGTGACCGGCGCCGGCGTCGCGGCGGCCGGCTCGGCCGAGGCAATGGGCGGCAGCGCCGCGGCCGTGGCGGACAGCGCGCCGCCGATCAGCAGGTCGCGCCTCGCCTGGTTGATGTCGCTCGAGTCGATCATGGGTACGCTCCCTCCGGTGTACGGCGCCGTCGTCAGATTGCGCATATTAAATCTGATCGGCCGGGCACCCGAGCACGATACGCGCGTCCATACCTAAATTCGGCATTTCCGACCTGGTCACCGCCGTCCGGTAGCGCATTCCGATACCGCACGGCGCACACCGTGCGCCCCGCGCGACGCGGCCTTGGCCCGGCCGGGATCGGCGGGCAAGATGGCGCCACATTCGATTACGGAGGAACGATGAAACGCCTACTGCTTGTAACCCTGCTTGGCCTGGCCTGTGCGAGTGCCCATGCCGCCGACGCCTCGACCCCGTCGCAGGCCGCCAGCGAACTCGTGGGCAGCGTCGCACTCGGCTCGATCGCCGTCGTGGGCGTCACCGGCAGCGCGGTGGTGGCCAGCGTCGAGACGGTCGGCGACGGCATCGAGGTCGTGCTGGAAGGCGCGGGCCAGGCCAGCCGCGCCACCGTCCGGCTGTCCGGTGCCGCGGCGCGCGGCCTGTCGATCGGCGCCGGGACCGTGCTGCAGGTCGTCGCCATGTCGGCCGGGCATGCCCTGGTCCTGTCGGGCAGGGTGCTCGCGTTCATCCCGAACGAAGTCGGCCAGGCGTTGCTGCACCATGCGCGCGCTTCCTGACCGCCTGGCCGGGCTGGCCTGCGCGCTGGTCCTCGCGACGGCACTGCCGGCGCACGCGGGCCAGCCCTGCCGCGACGAACCGCTGAGCGTGGACGAAGTGCGCCGGTCGCTGGACCTCGCCCAGCGCACGTTCGCCGCCCTCGACGCGAGCGGCGCCCAGGTGGCCATCGTCGCGCGCGCGGGACAGGATCTCAGCAGGTACGGCATCGCGTATTCGCACATGGGCATCGTCGTGCGCGACCACGCGGCCGGCCGCTGGAGCGTCGTGCACGAACTGAACACGTGCGGCACGGCGGACTCCGACCTGTTCGTGGAAGGCGTCGGCAATTTCTTCCTGACGGACCTGTATCGCTACCGTGCCCAGGTCGTGATCCCGGCGCCCGACGTGCAGGCGCGCGTGGCCGCCCTGCTCGCGGGCCGCACGGCGCGGCGCCTGCACGAGCCGCACTACAACATGCTGTCCTACGTGTACTCGACCCGCTACCAGAACTCGAACCAGTGGGTGCTGGAGACGCTGGCGGCCGCCACCGCGCCGGCGGGCGCCGTCGAGACGCGGGGCGAGGCCCAGTCGTGGCTGAAGGACCAGGGCTACCGCGTGCCGACGGTGGAGATCCCGGCCGCCACGCGCCTGGGCGCCCGCATGTTCCGCGCCAACGTCGCGTTCGACGACCATCCGTTCGACCGGCGCATGGCCGGACAGATCGACACCGTCACCACGGATGCCGTCGTGAATTTCGTGCGCGGACGCGATCCGCAGGCACGTGTGTTCGTGGTGGAGTAAATACGAAGATGTGACAATCTTTGAATTTTGCGACACATTCCGGCTGCTATCCTTGCCACCTCGAACAAGGAGCCGAGATGTCCACGTTGTCACGCGCCGCCCTGCTGTCCCTCGCCATCGCTCTCGCCGCTTGCGGCGGCGGCACCGGTGGCGGGACCGGCACGCCCGCCCCGGTCGCATCGGCGCCCCCGCCTCCGGCCGCGGCGGGAACCGCCATCACGGCCCAGCCGGTGTCGCAATCGGTCGCCGCGGGACAGGCCGTCACCTTCGCGGTGGCGGCGGACGGCACGGCCACCGGCTACCAGTGGCAGCGCGACGGCAAGGACATCCCCGGCGCCACCGGGCTCACGTACACGCTTGCCAACCCGCAGGCGGCCGACGACGGCGGCAAGTTCACGGCCGTCGTCACGGGCACGCGCTTCACGGAGATCGGCAGCCTCAGACCGGTCGACGCGATCACGGTCACGCCCGACGGCACGGTCTACGCGATGAGCGACAACGCGCTGGTACGCGTCCTGCAGTAGCGGACCGGCGTCTTTGCAAAGATTTACACAAACCGTGAGCACCTTGACGGCCCGCGCATCCATACTCCGGCGCAGGAACCGACACGAGACCATGCACCTGCCCGCCCTGCCCTACAAACAGCTCGCCGCCAGCCTCGCGCTGGCCGTGCCCATGCTCCTCGCGTCGCGCAGCGGCGCCGACATCGTGCCCGTGCGCGCCCCACTCGTGCGCGTCGCCGCCGCACCGCAGCCCCTCCACCCCGCGCCCGGGGCGCCGCAGGCGCGATGAACATCCTGCTCCGCCTCGTCCTCGCCTGGCTCGCGCTGGCCTGGTCCGGCAGCGCCGCGGCGTCCGGCTCGGAAGTGCTGCTCGAATTCCGCGAGGACGCCGTGCTGGCCGAACTGCGCCTGCCGCTGCGCGACCTCGCGGCGGCGCTGGGACGACCGCTGCCCGCGTCGCCGCTGCCCGTGCGGGGCCGCCTTCATGCGGAACTCGCGCGTTATCTCGGCGCGCACATCGATCCGGTTACCGACGATGGCCGCCACTGGTGGGTGGACGTCGCGGACATGCGCGTCGCCGTCGATGCCGAGCCGCGTGTGCTCGTCGCGCACGCGACGCTGGTGCCGCCGGCCGGCGCCAGCACGCGCCGCTTCGTGCTCGGCTACGACGCCATCGCGCGCGAACTGCCCGGCCACGCCACCCGCCTGGCCATCCGCAGCGACTGGCACGGCGGCGTGCTGGCCAGCCGCCCGGCCACCCTCGCGCTGCTGGACGCCCCGCGCGGCCGCGTTGCCGTCGACCGCGACCACGGCGGCGCCTGGCGCGGCTGGCTGGCCGTCGGCAGGCTGGGCGTGCGCCAGGCGGCGGACGCCGGGCGCTACCTGCTGCTCCTGCTCGTGCTGGCCGTGCCGGCGGCCGTACGTTCGCCGGCGCTGCTGGCACGCATCGGCGCCGCGTTCGCACTCGGGCAGACGCTCGCGCTGCTGGCGGCAGCACCCGGCTGGTTCCGGTTGCCCGCCGACATCCTCGACGCGCTTGCCGCGGGCGCCCTCGTGCTGGCGGGCGTGCACGCGATGCGGCCGCTGTTCGCGGGCCGCGGGACGTGGTACGCCACCGGCTGCGGCCTGCTGTACGGCCTGGCCGCCGCCGGCACCGTCGGCGCGCTCGACCTGGACGGCTGGCAGCTGGCCGCCGCGATCCTCGCGTTCGCCGCCGGCTGCACGCTGGCGCAGGCGGCGCTGCTGGCCGCCGTCCTCGGCATCGTTAGCGGCGCCGGCCTCCTCCTGCGCCGCCGCACGGCCAGCCTCTCCGCGGAACGCTGACACCACGTCGCGACAACGCTTGACGGGAGTGCAACGCCGGTGCTACTGTACTACCTGTACTAGTACAGTGAATTCACCATGACCCGACGTGCCCTTTTGATGCTGCAGATCGTGACCGGCGATCCGCGGCCCATCACCCGCCAGATCACCGACGGCATCAAGCGCCAGATCGCAGGCGGCGACCTGATACCGGGCGACGCGCTGCCCAGCGTGCGCGGCCTGGCGCAGCAGCTGTCGATCAATCCGAACACGGTGGCCAAGGCCTATGCCGAACTCACGGCCGAAGGCTGGCTGTTGTCCCGCACCGGACTCGGATTGTTCGTGGCCGAGCAGCGCCAGCGCCTGTCGGACGAGGAACGCGAACGCCGCCTGGCCGAGGCGGTCGGCCGCTTCGTCAGCGACGTGATCGGCCTCGATTATCCGCAGCAGACCATCCTCGACCGCGTGGCGGCCGAGCTTTCCCACTACGAGACGAAAAAAACCGCATGAGCGATTACGCCATCGATACCGAGGACCTGTGCCTCGTCTACAAGCGCAAGCCCGCCCTCGACCACCTGACCCTGCGCCTGCCGCGCGGCGGCATCCACGCCTTCGTGGGCGCCAACGGTGCCGGCAAATCGTCGCTGTTCCGCGTGCTGCTCGGCTTCGAGCCCGCCGCCAGCGGCAGCGCGCGCATCCTCGGCCACGACTGCCGCCGCCTGACGCCCGCGCTGCGCGAACGCATCGGCTTCGTCAACGAAGAGCACACGCTGCCGGCGTGGATGCGCGTGCGCGACCTGACGGACATGCAGCGCCGCCAATACCCGCGCTGGAACGACGCGCGCTACGACGACGTGCTCGGCCATTTCAACGTCGAACCCGGCCAGCGCATCGGCGAGCTGTCGCGCGGCGAACGCGCGGGCCTGAACCTGGCCATGGCGCTGGCGCAGGGCCCGGAACTGCTGATCCTCGACGAACCCACGCTGGGCCTCGACGTCGTCGCCAAGCGCGCCTTCCTCGACGCCATGCTGCAGGGTACCCTGGACGACGCCGGTGCCACCGTCGTCTACTGCTCGCACCAGATGGACGAGATCGAGCGCGTCGCCGACAACCTCGTGATCCTCGAGCGCGGGCGCATGCGCTACATGAGCGGCCCGGACGACTTCTGCGACCGCATCCGCCTGTGGGTCGCCGCGTTCCCCGCCAAGGTGGCGGAAGTGCGCCAGCTGCCCGGCGTGCTGCAGGTACAGGTCATCGACGGCCTGACCCACGTCGTCGTGTTCGACCAGGACGACAGCTTCGGCGCGCGCCTCAAGCTGCTGGGCGCGCACTCGGTCCAGGCGATGCCGCTGGGCCTGGACCGCGCCGTCAACGCCTTCCTCGCCCACGGCCACGCCCGTCCCGTCGCCAACCTGCTTGCCGCGTAAGGAGATCCCATGCTCGCATTCTTCCTCGCCGAACTGCGCCGTTTCCGTCTCGGCGCCGCAGCGTACGCGCTCGCGAATCTCGTCGCCCTGTCCGTGCTGCAGCAGATGCTGGACATCCCCAACGGGCCGATCGGCCTGCACATCGTCATGCTGGGCTTCTACGTGCTGTCCGGCCACTTCCTCGCCGTCTACCAGTTCGGCAGCTACCGCCAGCCGAGCCGCTGGATCTGGCTGCAGCACAGGCCCGTCCACCGCGCCCGCATCCTGGCGGCCCTCGTGCTGGCCGCGGCCGTGCTGATCGCCGTGGCCGTGGCGCTGCCCCTGTGCGCGGCGCTGCGCATGCAGGAGCATTACACCCGCAACGTCATCGACGCGCGGCACTACGCGGGCGCCGCGTACCTCGCCCTGTCCGCGTTGACCGCGTGGCTGGCCGGCGGCTACATCATGCTGCACCGCAGCCGCTGGGCGTTCGTGGTCTTCGTGCTGCCCGTCGTGCTGACGATCCGCCTGGCCACCGCCTCGACGGTGCTGGGGCTGACGGCGGCCAGCGCCGTCATCCTGCTGGGACTCCTCTACACGGTATTCCGCCCGGGCCGCAGCACGGCGGACGACACCGTCGCCACCGCCGCCTCCGCCCTGCCGCTGCAGGCGTGCCTGTACGTCGCCCTGTTGTGGGCGGGCTCGATGCTGTACCAGGCGGGCCTGGTGGCCACCGGCACGCATCCGCAGGTCATGACCCCGACGCCCGCCGGCGGCCCGACGGCGGCGTACCGTTCGGACCCGGTGATACGGATGCGGGCCGCGCTGGCGGGCAGCGCGGATCCGCGCGCGGCCGGGTGGCGGACCGCCCTGGACGCGGGCACAATGGTACGCGTCCCGAACGCCATCCACCAGTACGGCGTGCGCGGCATCCTGACGACACAGGGCCAGGTACGGTTCGTCAAGGGCGAAACCCTGTGGACGTTCAGCCACGACCGCATGCAGTACCGCGGCGTCAATCCGCGCGACCGTACCGACGAGGGCACGTTCGGCGCGGGCGGCCCGGGCACGCCCGAAACGTTCGACACGGTGCCGGACTCCCTCGGCGACCGGCAGGGTCTCCAGTGGATGTACGACGCCCACAACCTGTACCGGGTCGAGCAGCCGGGCATGCGCCTGCGCCACGTCCTGCGCGTGGATGGCCGGGAGCAGGTGGGAGGCGTCGCCGTGCTCGGGCAGCGCATGCTGGTGCTCACCAACCGCCGCGTCGCGATCCTCGCCCCGGCGACCGCGGCCCCGGTCTCCGCGACCGACGTGCGCCTGCCGCTCCCGTACGGCGACCTCGCGCTCGCGGAAGCCGCGCAGGTCCCCGACGGCATGCTCGTGAGCTTCGTCTACGGCCGGCGCCAGTTCGACGGTTCGCCCGCCTCGGAACAGGTGACCTACCTCGTCGACAATATGGGCCGCGTGCAGGAAGTGAGTCGGCGCACGCTGGCGCACGACCTCCCTCCGCTGTTCGAGCACCGCGCGTGGTGGGTATCGCCCGCACTGCACGCGCTCGTGTCGCTGCCCGACCTGCTGGTCGACAACGGCACCGTCCCGGACTACGGCGTGAGCCGGTTCGCCCCGCTGGTGCAGCCGCGCCCCACCATCGTGTGGGCCGCCGCGCTCGTCGCCGCGCTCCTGGCCGGCGCGGGGGCGGCGTGGTGGACCCGGCGCGCGGACCTCGGCCGCACGGCCCGCATCGCATGGTGCGTGGCGTGCCTGCTGCTCGGCGTACCGGCGCTGCTGTCGCTGATGATCCTGCAGCCGCGGCGGCAGGCCGTGACGGCCGGCGGGGGCGCGATCTATACTGGCGGTTTTATCAACCTGCCAAGGAAGTCATGACCCGTCGCTCCCTGCCCGCACGCCTGCCCCTGCTTACCCTGCTGGTGGCCCTCGCGTGTTCCGCCCTGCCACCGGCCGCCGTCCACGCGGCCGAAGAAGCGAAGCCCGCCCCGCGCGACCTGCGCGAGACGTACACGAAATACGAATACCGCATCCCGATGCGCGACGGGACGAAGCTGTTCACCGTCGTCTACGTGCCGAAGGATGCGTCGAAGACGTACCCGTTCCTCATCAACCGCACGCCGTACAGCGCGGGCGTGCAGGCCGAGGGCGAGCTGCACTACGGCGAGGACTGGTTCCCGAAGCAGATCGGGCCGTCGAAGGAATTCGAGGACGCGGGCTACATCTTCGTCAAGCAGGACGTGCGCGGCCGCTACATGTCGGAGGGTAAGTGGCAGGAGATGACGCCGCACGTGAACCCGCGGCGGGCCGCCGGCGAAGGGCAGGAAAGCCAGGACATGGTCGACACCATGGAATGGCTGCTCAAGCACGTCCCGAACAACAACGGCAAGGCGGGCATCTACGGCATCAGCTACCCGGGCTTCTACACGTCCGCGAGCATCATCGATTCGCACCCGGCGATCAAGGCCGCGTCGCCGCAGGCGCCCGTGACGGACCTGTACATGGGCGACGATTCGTACCACGGCGGCGCGTTCATGCTGGCCGCGAACTTCGGCTTCTACGCGTCGTTCACGGAACAGCAGAACCCCACCCCGCTGCCGAAGACGTGGGCCGACTTCGACTACGGCGCGGCCGACTCGTACGACTTCTTCCTGAAGCACCGCACCCTGTCGAACATCCTGGGCACGCTGACCGACAGGCAGCGCGCACTGCTCGCGCCGACAATCGAACACGACACCTACGACGGCTTCTGGCAGACGCGGGCCATCGCCCCGCACCTGAAGAACGTGAAGGCGGCCGTGCTGACGGTGGGCGGCTGGTTCGACGCCGAGGATCCGCAAGGCCCGTTCACGACCTATCACGCGATCAGGAAGAACAACCCCGGCATCTTCAACGGCCTCGTGATGGGCCCGTGGGTGCATGGCGGGTGGGCGCGCTACGACGGCAAGCAGCTGGGCCGCGTGTCGTTCGACAGCAAGACGGGGGAATACTTCCGCCAGCACATCCAGTTCCCGTTCTTCGAGCAGCAGCTCAAGGGCGTCAGGCCCGCGCAGCCCATCGCCGAAGTGACGGCGTTCGAGACCGGCTCCAACGTGTGGCGCCGCTATACCGCCTGGCCGCCCGTGCAGGCGAAGGCACGCACCCTGTACTTCGGACCGAACGGCACGCTGACGTGGCAGCAGCCCGCCGCGGGCGCCGGCTTCGACGAATACGTGTCCGACCCGAACAAGCCCGTGCCGTACATCGGCTACCCGGCCACGTCGGTGCCGCAGGAATACATGGTGTCGGACCAGCGCTTCGCCGCCACGCGTCCGGACGTCCTCGTGTACCAGAGCGACGTGCTGGAGGAGGACGTCACGGTCGCCGGCCCCGTCACGCCGAAGCTGTTCGTGTCGACCACCGGCACCGATTCGGACTGGGTCGTGAAACTGATCGATGTGTACCCGGCCGAATACCCGAGCGGCGAACAGCCGGCGCGTGGCAACGACGTGGCGCCGCCGCGCGGCACGATGGCAGGCTACCAGCAGCTCGTACGCGGGAATCCGCTGCGCGGCAAGTTCCGCAACGGCTTCGAGCATCCGGAGCCGTTCGTGCCCGGCAAGGTGGAGGCGATCAGCTACCACCTGGGCGACGTCAACCACACGTTCCGCCGCGGCCACCGCATCATGGTGCAGGTGCAGAGTTCCTGGTTCCCGCTCGTGGACCTGAACCCGCAGACGTTCGTCACGATCCCGAAGGCGAAGCCGGAAGACTTCAAGGCCGCTACGCAGCGCGTCTACCACGCCGCGCAGACGCCGTCAGGCCTGCAGCTTCTCGTCCTGCCGGCGCACTGAGTCCGGCGCGAGCCGCATGCTGCGGGCCACCGCGCCCGTGGCGTCGGCGACGTCGAGACAGCCGCAGCGGCGGCCGTCCTGCTTGCCCCGGTACAGGGCCTGGTCGGCCAGCGCCAGCGCGTGCTGCCAGTCGATGGCGTCATCGCCGCCGGCCGGCAACGACAGCGCGCCGGCCGTGATGGTGACGGCCAGCCGCTGGCCGTCCGCGGTCGTCACGGGCGTCGCCGCCACAGCCGCCAGCAGTGCGCGCACGAGGTCCGCGTGGCAGGCGGCATCGCCGCCGTCCGCGTGCACGAGGAATTCCTCGCCGCCCCAGCGCAGCACGGTGCTGCGCCCGTCCACCGCCGCGCGCAGCCGCCGCGCCACTTCCACGAGCACTTCGTCGCCCGCCGCATGGCCCAGGCCGTCGTTGATGGTCTTGAAGTGGTCGATGTCGAGCAGGACGAAGCAGCGGCCCGGTCCCGGCGCGCGGGCCGCCATCGCGTCGCGGAACGAGCGCCGGTTCAACAGGCCCGTCAGGGCGTCGTGCGTGGAGTGGAACGCCAGTTCCCCGTTCAGTTCGCGCAGGCGGGCACTCGTGCGCACCGAGCGGCGGTACAACCGCCACACGAAGCCGCACAGCACGAGCGCGACGCCCGCGCCGCCCGTGGCGATCAGCTGCCACACGCGGCGCTTGCGGATCTGCGCGTCCTTCACCGCGTTCTCGCGCCGCAGGCCCTCGATCTGGATGGCGCGGCGCTGCGCCTCGAACTGCTCCTGCAGCACCCTGGCCGTGTTCTCGTGCTCCGCGGCGGCCAGCTTCGCCGCCACGTCGCGGTGTTCCTGCAGGGCCTGCAGGGCCTGGCGCACCTGCCCGGCCTTTTCCAGCATGCGGCTCTTTTCGAGCAGGACGTTCGCCAGGTCGGGCAGCGACTTGTCCGTCCGCTGTTCCGCCACCACGCGGTCGATCCAGGCCAGGCCCTCGGCCAGGCGCCCCTGTCCCGCCAGCGCGAAACCGAGGTTCGCCTCCGCGATGTGGCGCGTGGCCGCATCGCCCGCCTTGACGGCCAGCGGCAGCGCGGCGCGCGCCGCGCGCTCGGCCTCCACGTAGCGGCCGTCCGCGAGCCAGCTGTCGGCGATGTTGCCGAGCGCGTTCGCCTCGAACAGGGTCAGGCCGCGCGCGTGCGCGATCTGCAGGCCCCTGTTGTAGGCGACGCGCCCCTGCTCCGCATGCCCCTGCATGACATGGGCGATGCCTTCGATGACGAACCGGCGCACGGCGGACGGCGGCGGCAACGCGCCGCCGTCCGGTCCGATCGCGGCCAGCGTGGACAGCACCTTGTCCGGCGCGCGCGTGTACACGTACACCTTCGCGATGGCCAGGCGCAGCCCGTTCACCGTCGGGTCGAGCAGCGCCGGATGCTGGCGCGCGATCTCGAGCGCCTTCAGGTAATGGCTGTGCGCGAAATCGAACTGGCCCAGCTTCAGGTACGCGTCGCCGTAGGCCTGCTGCAGCGCGGCGGTGAAGGCGGGGGCGCGCAGGTCGGCGTTGCGGATGTCGATGTCGTTCACGGCGGCGAGCGTGCCGGCCCGCGCGAGCTGTCCGAGCGCGGTGTTGAGCGCGTCGCCCTGCGCCCGCGCCAGCCGCACGATGCGCTCGGCGGCCTCGCCGGCCGCGACGGTGTCGCCGTGGTCCGCATAGGCCTGCCGCAGCAAGTGCAGGTAGGCGATGCGGTCCGGATAGGCGTCCGCCATCAGCGCATTCTGCGCCGCCAGCAGCGCCGGGAGCGCGCCGGCGTCCGCGCTGCGCACGAGGCCTTCCAGCCGCGCCAGCTGCCCGGGTTCGGCGGCCGCGCGCACGCCCGGTGCGGCAAGACCGAGCACCAGCAGCGCCGCCGGCGCAAGCCGCCTCATGCATCCTCCGGCAGGTCGAACGGAAAGCGCGCCTCCAGCGGGCAGTCCGCCGCGGCCACGGGCCGGCCGAAATGGTAGCCCTGCATCTCGAAGCAGCCGTCCGCCATCAGCAGGCGTGCCTGCGCCGGCTGCTCGATGCCTTCGGCGATGACGTCCAGGCCCAGGCAGCGCACGGCCGTCACGATCGCCCGCACGATGGCGCGCGATTCCGTGCTCTGTTCGAGGTCGGAGACGAAGGCGCGGTCGATCTTGACCTTGTCGATCGGCAGGCGCTTCAGGTAGGCCAGGCTCGAATAGCCCGTGCCGAAGTCGTCGATGCTCAGCACGACGCCGGCCGCCTTCAGCTCCTTCATGACCGTGATGCTGCGCCCCACGTCGTGCATCGACGTGGATTCCGTGAGCTCCAGTTCCAGCGCCCCGTGCGGCACGCCGTGGCGCGCCAGCGTGTCGACGACCCGCGCCGCAACCTCGTCGTCGAGGAACTGGCGCGCCGACAGGTTCACGGCCACGGTCAGGGCAGCATGTCCCGCGTCGCGCCACGCGCGCAACTGGGCGCAGGCCTGGTCCAGCACCCACTGGCCGATCGGGATGATCAAGCCGCTTTCCTCGGCCACGGGAATGAATTCGGACGGGGCGACCATGCCGTACACCGGGTGCTGCCAGCGCAGCAGCGCCTCCACGCCGACGACGCGGCCGCTGCGCAGGTCGACCTTCGGCTGGTACGCGAGCGCCAGTTCGTCGCGCGCGAGCGCGCCGCGCAGGTCGTGCTCGAGCGCGCGCGGCCCCGTGCGCCGCTGCGCGGGCTCGTACGCGCGCGCGAGCCCGTGGCCCTGCGACTTGGCATGGCGCAGCGCGGCCTGGGCGTGGATCAGCAGCGTCTCGGCATCGAAACCGTCGACACCGAAGCGGCAGTGTCCCATCGTCACGCTGCCGTGGATCACGCGGCCGGCCACCTGCACCGGGCGGTTCAGCGCGCGATGCAGCGCCTGCGCCCGTTCGGCGCAATCGTGCGCGTCGGACTGGAGCCACAGCAGGAACGTGCTGCCGCCGATACGGGCCGCCACGTCGCCGGGGCCAGCGCGGTGCCGCAGCCGGCGCGCGATCGCCACCAGCATCGCGTCCCCGCACGCATGGCCGTGCTCTTCGTTGACGGCGGCGAGATTGTCGACGTCGACGACGGCCAGCAGCGCGCAGGCGTCGGCGGGCGACCGGAGGGCATGGCGTGCGATGGCATCTTCCACCACCAGCCGGTTCGGCATCCCGGTCAGCGGGTCGCGCAGGAATTGCTGGCGCAGCCGCGCACCCGTGCCGCCCTCCAGCAGCGGGCGGCCGCCCCAGTTGTTCAGGCTCTGCACGGCGTCCAGCGTGGCCGTGCGCAGTTCGATCAGGTCCTCGACCATGCGGGCGAGCTGCTTCAGCACCAGCAGGTCCTGTGGCCCGAGCGTGCGCGGTACGTAGTCCACGGCGCACAGCGACCCGATACGCCGGCCGCCGCTGCGCAGCGGCACGCCGGCATAGAAACGGACGAACGGCGCCCCGGTGACGTGAGGATTGTCCGCGAAGCGCGGATCGCGCGTCGCGTCCTCCACCACGAAAGGCTCGTCGCCCAGCACGGTCCAGGCGCAGAAGGCGACGTCGCGCGGCGTCCCGCTGCCCTCGATGCCGCAGCGCGCCTTGAACCACTGGCGGTCGCTGTCGACGAGCGAGACGAGGCTGACGGGCACGTTCAGCGTGGCGCAGACGATGCGCACGATGCGGTCGAACAGTTCGTCCGGTTCGCTGTCGAGCAGCTGCGTCGCGCGCAAGGCTTCCACGCGCGCCGTCTCGTCGGGCGGCAGCGGCGCGCTGCCTGCGGGGCCCTCGCCCTGCGCCGCGGACGCGTCGAACAGCACGGCCGTGTTGCCGCCGCGCCGGCGCGCGGCCTGCACCGCCTCCCGCGCGCGCGCCAGCAGCGTGCCGCCATCGACGTTGCCGTCGTCCAGCGCGATGCCGACGCTGGCGCCGCATGGCGCAGCCGCCGCCAGCATCTTGCCGGCCAGTGCCCGTGCGTCGGCGGCGGGATCGGCCAGGTGCGTGAGCAGCACGGCGAACGCGTCGCCGGCGACCCGCGCCACGACGTCGGTGCGGCGCACGCGCGCGCTGAGCCGCGCCGCGAATGCGGACAGCGCGCCGGGGGCGGCGGCAGCGTCCAGGCCGACGAGCAACAGGGCGACGCCGCCGCCGGTGCGCGCGGCCGCTGCCTGCGCGCCTTCGAGGCGGCTCATGAATTCGTCGCGATTCGGCAGACCGGTGGCCGCATCGTGCGTGGCCGCGTGGTGCATGGCGGCGGAGTTCGGGTAGGAAGGATTCATGATCGAAGTGGCGCCGGTGCGGCGGCGCGCCGGAAGCTGGCGAAGACGAGGCCAGGAAATCGCATGCGGGGCTGGGCAGGCCCACTATAGCATCGGCGTCACGCAGAGATTTACGTGCGGCAACTTTTTTCAAATTTCTGTCGGCAAATCCAACACTTCATTTCCAGACATGCACATTTTTCCACCGGATTGCCGCGCCTACATCGTCATTTCCATCAGTTAAAACTTGAACAAGGTCTTTCAATTGATGCAAAATATCGGCGATGTGCGGCCTCGACAACGCCGCCGCACGCCTACCGAGGAGCGGCCGTGCTCGTTACCGACACCCTTCCATCCAAACGCCCCCGGGCATCGTCGGGTACCGGGCTGCGCTGGTTGGGCGCCATCATCGTCGCGATCCTCGTCGGCCTGGCCGCGCTGCCCTTCCTCGCCAGCCGCGCCGCCGACGCCACGATGGACGCGCTGCAAACCGTCGCGGACAAGGAACGCGCCTACAACCGCCTGCTGGACCTGCTGACCGACGCCGAGACGGGCCAGCGCGGCTACGTCATCACCGGCGATGCCGGCTTCCTCGATCCGTACAACGCCAGCGTGGCCGCGATCCCCGCCGCCGTGCGCGACCTGAAGCCGCTGGCGGAAGGCCTTGGCGAACAGGCGACGCTGGACGAGATCGAACGGCTGGCGCAGCGCAAGGTGGACGAGCTGGCCGCCACGATCCGCCTGCGCCGTGACGAGGGGTTCGCCCCGGCAGCGGCTGTCGTCGGCAACCGCAGCGGCAAGGCGGACATGGACAGGCTGCGGCTGCTGATCGGCGAACGGGCGGCCGCCCTCGAACGCGAGCGGCTGGCCCTGCGCGACCGGCTGAACACGACGCTCGACTACAACACGGTGATCGGCATCTGCGCCGGCCTCGCCAGCCTGATCGTCATCGGCACCGGCCTGGTCCTCGTCATGCGCAGCCTGCGCGCGGGCTCCGAAGCGGCCGACCATGCGCGCCGGCTCGCCGACGCGCAAGCCGACCAGGCGCGTCAGAGCCAGGTCCGGAGCCAGCGCCTCACCGTCACCGCCCAGATGCTGCAGGCGATGGACAGCCTGACGCGTACCGACGAATTGCACAACGTCCTGCCGGCCTTCCTGCCCAAGGTGCTGCCCGGCAGCAGCGGCACCGTCTACCTGTACCGCAATTCGCGCGACTATCTCCAGCGCGCCGCGGCATGGGGCGGCGGCGGGCATCATCCGGAGCTCGTCAGCCCGCACGAATGCTGGGGCCTGCGCTTCGGCCACGCCCATGCGGCCCAGACGGGCGACGACATGCATTGTCCCCATTGGGGCGACGCCCCGCCCGCGCCCGGCCGCACGGACCTGTGCGTGCCGATGATTTCGCAGGGCGAGGTGCTGGGCCTGCTCTCGGTGAGCGTGCCGCAAGGCCCGGACGCCGTGGTGGAACTCGCGGCCGCCACCACCATCAGCGAACAGCTTGCCATCGGCATCAGCAACATCAACCTGCGCGAGGTCTTGCGGCGCCAATCCACCGTGGACGAACTCACGGGCCTGTACAACCGCCGCTACTTCGACGAAACGCTGCGGCGCGAACTGTTCCGCGCCGAACGCATGCGCGCGTCGCTGGCCGTCGTGATGATCGACCTGGACCACTTCAAGCGCATGAACGACACGTACGGCCACGAAGCGGGCGACCTGGTCCTGCGCACCGTCGGGCGCTGCCTGCGCGAAGGCGTGCGCCGCAGCGACATCGCGTGCCGCTACGGCGGCGAGGAACTGGTGCTCGTGCTGCCCGAATGCGACGCAGCCGCCGCGCGCACGTGCGCCGAAACGCTGCGCAAGACCATCTCCGCCCTGGAACTGCATCACGGCGACGCCACGCTGCCGCAGGTGACTGCGTCGTTCGGCATCGCAATGTGGCCAGCCCACGGCGAGGACGCGCATACGCTCGTGCAGGCGGCCGACCGCGCGCTGTACGCCGCCAAGCACGGTGGACGCAACCGGGTTTGCATGGCGTCGTGAGGCCGTGCTAGGCTTGCCTTTTCGTTACCACTCGAAGAGGCAAACCTTGAAACGAACCGCCGTCTCCCGAACAGCCGTCCGGCTGTTCCTGCTGGCGCTCGCCGGCACCGCATCCGCCGCACCGCTCAAGACCGAGGTCGCCGGCAAGGTCGACGGCATGTATCCGTGGCTCGACGGCATCTACAAGGACTTGCATGCGCACCCCGAGATCGCGTTCCAGGAGGTGCGCACGGCCGGCAAGCTGGCGGCCGAGATGCGCAAGCTGGGCTTCGAGGTGACCGAAAAGGTCGGTCGCACCGGCATTGTCGCCATCCTGCGGAATGGACCCAAGGGTGCCGGCCCCACGGTCCTCGTCCGCACGGAGCTGGACGGCCTGCCGATGGAAGAGAAGACGGGCCTGCCGTACGCAAGCCGCGCCCACACGCAGGATGGCGCCACGTTCACGACGCACAGCTGCGGTCACGATGTCCACATGGCCGCCTGGCTCGGCGCCGCGCGCACGCTCGTGGAACTGAAACGGCAGTGGAAAGGCACGCTGATGTTCATTGCCCAGCCGGCCGAGGAAACCGTGTCCGGCGCCCGGGCCATGCTGGACGACGGCCTGTTCAGGCGTTTCCCGAAACCGGATGTCGCGTTCGCCCTGCACACCTGGCCGCTCGCGTACGGCACGGTGGGCTTCGAGGCCGGGCCGGTGTCGTCGAATTCGGACGCGCTGGAGATCCGGTTCAACGGCCGCGGCGGCCACGGCTCGGCGCCGGACAAGGCCATCGACCCGATCGCCATCGCCGCGCGCTTCATCGTCGACGTGCAGACGGTCGTGAGCCGCGAGAAGGATCCGAAGGAATTCGGCGTCGTGACGATCGGCGCGATCCAGGGCGGCACCGTGGGGAACATCATCCCGGACACGGTGCAGGTGCGCGGCACGATCCGCTCGTACAGCCCGGAGGTGCGGGCGAAGCTGCTGGACGGCGTGCGCCGCGTGGCCAATGCTTCGGCCGCGATGGCCGACGCCCCGGCGCCCGACGTACAGCTGATTCCGGGCGGCGCCGCCATCGTCAACGATGCCGCGCTCGTGCGCCGCACGGAAGCCATTTTCCAGGATGCGTTCGGGGCGAAGAACGCGGTGCGCATGCCCGCGATGACGGCCAGCGAGGATTTTTCCGCGTATGCGAACGAGGGCATCCCGTCGATGTTCTTCTTCACGGGCGTGTACGCGCCGGAGGCCGTGGCCGAGGCACGGCGCGCGGGCGGCAAGCCGCTCGCGTTCAACCACTCGCCGTTCTACGCGCCCGTACCGGAGCCGTCGATCAAGACGGCCGCCCAGGCCATGAGCCTGGCCGTGCTGGGCGTGCTGGCGCAGCCTTAACGTTTCAGGAGTGCCGCACGCGCCTGTTCCCACGGCGTGCCCGCGAGGGCCTTCGCACACTCGGCGCAGGGCTCGAACGGATTGCAGGCGTGGTCGAGTTCAATATAGTTGGCGCCGACCACGAGTTTCGCGGCGGCCGAGTCGACGCGGCCGGTGGGCGCGCCCTCCTTCAGCCATTTCTGGAAGGGTTCGAGGGCGACGCCCGTGGGCACGTACCAGCGCTTGCGGCCGGGATTCCAGCGGGCGCCGAGGGCACGGGCCTCGTCTTTTTCTGCGTAGGGAACGTTCAGGAAAGTCATCCCGCGGATGCTAACCGATCCCGCGCCGCCACGCAAACATCGTCAGCGTTGCGTGCCCCGGCCAACGCGGCCGCGACAACGAAGCTCTTCGCACTTGCTCATGCGGATTTCCGTTATGATCTTCTTCCCCGTTTCTTTTCGGACCCCGACATGCCCGCCATCCGCACCCTGCATCCCGACGACTGGCCCATCTACCGCGACCTGCGCCTGCGCGCGCTGGCCGACTCGCCCCAGGCTTTCGGCAGCACCCATGCCGAGGAATCGCAACGCACGGACGACATCTGGGCCGCGCGCCTGGCCGCGCCCGCGCTCGGGTCGCATCTGCAGGGCTGGCCGTTCGCGGTGGAAGTGGACGGCACGCCCGTCGGCCTCGCATGGGTGAAGCTGGAAGGCGCGCACGCCAGCGTGTACCAGGTATGGGTGGCGCCCGAGGCGCGCGGACGCGGCGTGGGTGCCGCGCTGCTGGACGCCGCCATCACGTGGGCCCGCGCGCGCAAGGCGTGCGAGGTCCGGCTCGACGTGACGGCCGGCGACGGCGCGGCGGCGCGGCTCTATCGCCGCATGGGCTTCGTCGACGTGGGCGCGCCCGTGCCGATGCCCGGCAGGACGACGTTCGAGCAGGCGATGGTGCTCACGCTGGGCGCCTGACGTCGTCCGCCGTCTCGTCCTTCATTTCGCGGTTGAGGAAGTAGTTCAGCGCCGTCCGGATCACGGCGATGGCGGCCAGCTTGCCGATGCGGTCCCACGTCGGCGCCACCGACGTCGACAGGATGTCGGCCGCCAGCTGCAGTTCCAGCGCGAGCGTGAGGTAGCGCGCGAACGCGAGCCGGATCGGGATGAAGCTGCCGCCCCGGGACAACGCATAGCGCACGAGCCCGACGATCACGATGACGACGCCCGCTGCGATCACGCACGCGCCCAGTGCTTCCACCAGCAGGCGCAGCCACTCCACCCAGGCGCGCACCTGGAGTTCCGTCTGTTCGAACATGCGACTCCTATTGGCTATACAGATAAGCGGCCATATCGCGCGCCTCGGCCCGGGTGACGCCCAGGTCCGGCATCGCGGTATTCGGGACCACCTGGCGGGGATGCTGGATCCACTTGATCAGGTTGTCCGCGTTGTGCGGCATGACGCCCGCAATATAACCGCGCGAGCGGATCTCGTCGAGGGGCGGGCCGACGTGGCTGTCCGCGTGGGCGATCCCCTTGATCTGGTGGCAGCTCGCGCAACCGTAGCGGGCGAGGAGTTCGCGGCCGTGGCGCGGATCGCCGCCCGTGATCGGCTCCGTCTTCGGCTGCGTCTTCGAGCAGGCGGCCAGCAGCGCCGCGTACACCAGGACCGTAACCGTTCGCCTCGTCATGGCCGCACCTCCACAGGCCCGGCGCGCAGCCAGCGCGCGCACAGCACGAGGCCCGCGACCAGGTAAGCCAGCCCCCCTGGAATCCACATGATGAGGCCACCCAGCTGCTGGTCTTCCAGCGGACTCAGGCCGAACAGCTGCGCGCGGTTGCCGTACAGCGGGTACCAGACGGTCTCCGACATGGTGAACAAGGCGCCGAGCGCGCCCGTGTGCATCATCGTCGTGAACAGGTAAATGATCGCACCGCCGCGACCGTGCGCCCCGCCCTCGCGGCCCAGCACGGCCCACCAGAACAGCAGCGCCGTGGCGAGGAAGCTCGTGTGCTGCAGCGCGTGCATGCCGTTGTCGGCGAGCGCCAGCTGGAAGCAGGCCGGCACGTGCCACATCCACAGCGCGGCGAAGTGCAGCAGCCACGCATTCAGGGGCGCCGTCAGCGCACCCCAGGCGGCGCGCACGGCGGGCCTACGCGTGGCGGCCGCGATGGCAAGACGCCGCTCCGGCCCGAACGCCCACAGCCACAGCGCAAGCGGGCGGCCCAGCACGAGCAGCGGTCCCGCCACGATCATCAGGACCTCGTGCTGCACCATGTGCGCGGAAAACGCATAGCTGCCGGCGCCGTCCAGCGGCGACGCCAGCGCCAGCACGAGCATGAACCAGCCCGCGCCGAACCAGGCGGCCTGGCGCGCCAGCTGCCGGCGCGCCCCGTGCGCGCGGGGCCACAGGCGCTTCAGGCCCGCCGCATACAGCAGCAGCGACAGCGCCAGCAGCGTCACGACCCACCATTCCGCGCCCCAGCCGAGGGCGGGGCCGGCCGCCAGCTCGGCCTGGACGTCGTGCGCGCGCGCCGCGAGCGGCAACAATGAGAAGACGGCGATCAGGCGGCGCATGGCGACAACACCCACTGCGGAAACCATTGCGCCAGCACGGCGAGGCAGGACAGCGCGCCGACCAGCGCGGCCACGAACGCGATGAACGGCGGACGGTCCGGCACGTGGTCGCGCGCGGCCGCCCGCCCGAGGCTGCGGCCTTCCTTCCAGTTGCGCCATGCGGCCCAGCTCATCCACGCGCACGCGGCCAGCACGAGGCCCGTGACGACGTTCGGCGCCACCATCGACTGGCGCGTGCACGCGGGCGTCACGAGCGCATACGTGATCGCCAGGTTGGTCAGCGCCAGGCTGGGCGCGAGCAGCAGTGCCGGCCAGTTTCCCATCGTCCCTCCCTAAAAACGCGCACCCCAGTAGATGACCGCATAGATCGGCACCCAGCTGAGCACGACGAAATACCAATACCCCGCGTTTTCGCTGACGTCCACGAAGCGCTTGCCCTCGTGCGGCCCCGTGAACATCAGTACCGTCAGCACGAGGGAATCGTAGGCGTCGGTGATGAGGTGCGTCGTGTGCAGGCCGAGCAGCATCCACACGACGGAGCCGTAGGCGTCCGTATCCCAACTCGTGTTCAGCGTGCCGAACTCCAGCACGCGCACGGCGAGGAAGGCGACCGACACCACCATGCACACGCTCATCCACAGCCGCACGCCGGCCAGGTCGAGCCGCTCGGCCGCCTGCTTGGCCTTCTGGTTCGGCCACATGCTCAGCAGGAGGATCGCCGTGTTGACGGTCCCCCACAGCAGGTCGGGCGGGAAACCGCTGATCGGCCAGGAGGCCGCGTGGCTGCGGAGATAGAAATAGGCCATGATCGTCAGTGCGAACACGGTGCTCTCGACCGCGACGAGCCCCATCGTGCCCCACCACATCGGGCTGCGCATGCCGAAACCGAACGTGGGCAGGCCCGTCACGTCCAGCGCCGCGCCCCGCTGCACGGCCTCCTTGCCCGACTTGCGGTTCTCGATCGGCGCGCTCATGGCGGCGACTCCGAATGCACGCGCCGCTCGACGACGGAGCGCTTGGGCCAAAACCACAGGGTCGCGCCGATCGCCACCGGCGCGGCGGCCCAGACGACGGCCCACGGCGTGTAGATCGACCCGACGAACAGGATCGTCGTCGCCACCGCCGACAGGAACGGCCAGATCGACGACGACGGCATCCACAGGCGGTGGTCGGGCTCCGCGTCGGTCACGGTCGTGACGAGGACCTCGCGCCAGTCGTTCGACATGCCGGTGACGTGCGTGGGTTCGCGCTGCGGCTGCCACAGCGGATAGCGCCCGTGCACGACGGGGATGACGTCGAAATTGCCCATCGGCGGCGGCGACGCCACGCTCCATTCCAGCGTCCCCGCGCCCCACGGATCCCGGCCGGCCATGGCACCCCTGCGCAGGCTGCGGACCACGTTCACGAGGAACAGCAGCATGCTGAGCGCGATGATGGCGGCGCCGATGCTCGACAGGAGATTCATGCCGTCCCATCCCATCTCGGCCGGATACGAGTACACGCGGCGCGGCATGCCCCACAACCCCAGCAGGTGCATGGGGAAGAACGCCACGTTGAAGCCGATGAAGAACAGCCAGAAATTCCAGCGTCCGAGACGTTCGCCGAGCATCCGTCCCGAGAACTTGGGGAACCAGTAATAGAACGCGCCGAACAGGGGAAATACTGCGCCGCCCAGCAGCACGTAATGGAGGTGGGCGACGACGAAGAAGCTGTCGTGCAGCTGCGTGTCGAGCGACACGGAGGCCAGCATCAACCCCGTCAGCCCGCCCATCACGAGGATGAAGAAGAACGCCAGCACGAACAGCAGCGGCGTTTTCACGTTGATCCGGCCGCTGCCCAGCGTGGCGATCCAGCAGAAGATCTGCACGGCCGTCGGCACGGCGATGATGAGGCTCGCCGCCGTGAAGAACGTCTTGCCCAGCTCCGGGAGGTTGGTCGCGAACATGTGGTGGACCCACAGGCCGAACGCGAGGAACGCCGTCGTCACGAGGGCCAGGACCATGGCCGGGTAGCCGACGACGGGCCGGCGCGAGAACGTCGCGACGATCGCGGAAATGAAACCCAGCGGCGGGATGAAGATCAGGTAGACCTCGGGGTGGCCGAAGAACCAGAACAGGTGCTGCCACAGCAGGGCGTCGCCGCCCTTGTCCGGGTTGTAGAACTGGGTGTCGACGAGGCGGTCGGTGATCAGCGCGGTACTGGCCAGCATCACGGCCGGCAGCGCGAACAGCACCATGAACGACGTCACGAGCATCGCCCACACGAACAGCGGCATGCGGTTCAGGCTCATGCCCGGCGCGCGCAGCTTGAGGATGGTCGCGATGATGACGATCGCCTCCATCAGGCCGGAGAGCTCCGTGTACGTGATCATCTGGGCCCAGAAGTCCACGCCCTTGTCGGGCGAATGGCGCAGGCTGGACAGGGGCACGTAGGCGAACCAGCCGGCGTCCGGCCCCACGCCCGCGAAGAACGCGGCGTACAGCATGATGCCGCCCATCGTGAAGATCCAGTACGCGTAGGCGTTCAGGCGCGGGAACGCGAGGCTGCGCGCGCCGATCATCAGCGGCACGAGATACGTGGCGACGGCCTGCATGATGGGCACGGCGAACAGGAACATCATGGTCGAGCCGTGCATCGTGAAGATCTGGTTGTACATCTTCGGCCCGATGATCCCGGCGTTCGGCTGCGCCAGCTGCAGGCGGATCAGCAGCGCCAGCACGCCGCCCAGCAGGAAGAAGATCATCGTCGTGACCATGAACCGCTTGCTGATCGTCTTGTGGTTGATGGCGGCGAACCAGCCGTAGAGGCCAGGCGGGTCGCGCCACGTGCTTTCCAGCGCCGCGGCGGCGGCCGGGTCGGCCTGCGGAACGAGGCGTGGATCGGATACGGTCATCGGAGGGTCTCCAGGTAAGCCAGCAGGGCTTGCAGGTCGTCGGGGGGCAAGGTGTTGGCCGGCATGTTCACGCCCGGCTTGAGCGCCTGGGGATCGCCGATCCAGCCCGCGAGATGGCCGCGGTTGTTGGGGAACATGCCGGCGGCGATGGTCTGGCGCGACGCGAGGTGCGTGAGGTCCGGTGCGATGCTCCCCTGCGCCGGCGTGCCCGCGATGGCGTGGCAGCGTGCGCAATTCGCGTTCAGGAACACGTCGCGGCCGCGACGCGCGGCGGCATCCGCCGGCTCGGGCGCCGGGCGGCGCTGGTTCGCGGCCCAGGCCTCGTACTGGTCGGACGGCACCGCATGCACGAGCAGCGCCATCAGCGCATGTTCGAGGCCGCAGAATTCGGCGCACTGCCCGCGATAGGTGCCGGCGCGGTCGGCACGCAGCTGCAGCGTGGCGGTACGGCCCGGGATCAGGTCCTTCTTGCCGGCGAGGTTGGGCACCCACAGCGAGTGGATGACGTCATCCGCGCGCAGGGTGACGATCACGGGGCGGCCGACGGGGATCGTCAACTCGTTCGCCGTCGTGAATTCGCGCGCACCGTCGGCATCGCGGTAGCGCGCCTCCCACCACCACATGTGCCCCACCAGTTCGATGTCGACGGCGTCCCGCAGCGGCAGCCGGGCCAGCGCGCGGCTCGTGAACACGTCGCCCGCGAGCAGCACGAACAGGCCGACGATGCAGGCGCCGGTCGCCCAGCCGATGCGGTGCCAGATACGCCGCTCCGGGCTTTCCAGCGACGAGGTGTCGGCCCGCGTGGCGGCGTCGGCGCGCGGCGCGCACCAGACGGCGATGATCGTCGCGACGACGATGGCCACGAACACGAACGTGCACAGGGCCAGCGTGCCGTTCCACAGGTCGCCGATGTGCGCCGCCTGGGCGCCCGCGGCACGCAGTGCATCCTGCATGCCGCTCGCTGGCGCAGCGCGCTGGAATGTCATGTGCCTCCCCGAAAAAAAGGTCGAATCTGAATGCCAAAATGTCTACATTGCAGATATACCTTTTTTTCGGCCGTTCCCGCGCACGAATCAACGCGCGGGCGGTCGGATCAGCGGCACAGGGCGTCGAGATTCCCGACCGGTTCCACGGCCGGCAGGCCGGCCAGGTCGATGCCCGCGTCCTGCGCGCGGCGCTCGATCATCTCGCCGTGGCCCGCGCGCGGACTCGGCATGCGGTACGCGGGGTCGGACTGGACCTGGTCCAGCGTCACGTAGTGCGCGCCGGCCGCGTCCAGGCGCTTCATCACTTCCGGCAGGGTGACCGCGCTCCAGGCGCCCATGTGCGTCAGCAGCACCTGCGGGATCATGCGGCCGTACACGCGCTGCGACATCGCCTTGAAACGCGCCAGCTGCTGGTCGACGCGCCGGAAGTAGCCCGTCTTCATCCTCTCGATCGCGGCCTGGTCGCCCTTCGCGACGCAGCGCGCGTAGGTGTCCGTGTAAGCCCAGTCGTCGAAGCCGAGGGTCGCCTCCGCGACGCGGTAGCCGCGCGACTTCAGCCAGGACAGTGCATCGTCGTGGCGCGCACCCTGGCCGCCCGCGTCGAGGAACGGGAAGCGCATGACGTGCCAGTCCTTGCCCGCCATGTATTTTTCCAGTACGGGCTCGTTCTTGCGCACGTCCTCTTCCCAGGCCTCCAGCGACTTCGCCTGCGACAGGCCCATGTGGGTGTAGCCGTGGTTGCCGAGCGGGTAGCCGGCCTTGCGCCACACGTCCAGCGCAGCGTCGCTGCCCGCATCGTTGACGAGGGCCACGGCATTCACGAAACCCCAGGCCTCGGGCACGCCGTGCGCCTTGAACGTCTCGATGTGCGAGCGGGCGATGTCGGCGCGGCTGATGTCGGCCGGCTTGGCGCCGTGCGAAGGCAGGTCGTCGACCGTGACGGCGACGTCGAAGCGGCTGCCTGGTGCGGCGAGTGCATTCGCACCGGCGATCGCCAGTACGCACAGGAGGATGGTTGATTTCAAGACTGTCTCCATAATTAGTTCGATCATTGCATTATTGACCGGATCAGCGAGGGCAGGCAACGGCGCAAGGAACGATTTATGATCGCGGTGTCCACTCAACAACGAAAGGAATCCGCATGCAGAAACGCCTCGCCGCCGCCCTCCTCGTCGTGGTCATCGGTGCCCCCGTCCTCGCTGCCGTGCCGCGCGCCGTCATTGCCGACCCGGCGCGCGACGCCGCGCACCCCGCGCGCAACCGCCAGGCGCTGATCCTGTCGCACGGCGACGGCATGAACGCGCTGTTCATGCTGGCCGCGGGCGCCGGCCCGAAGCCGACGCTGCTGCTGCTGCACGGCCTGCCGGGCAACGAGCAGAACCTCGACCTGGCGCAGGCCGTGCGCCGCGCGGGCTGGAACGTGCTGACGCTGCACTACCGCGGCAGCTGGGGATCCCCCGGCCGCTTCACCCTGGGCGGCGCGGGCGAGGACATCGAGGCCGCGATGGCGTTCCTGCACCAGCCGGACACCGTCGCGCAATACGGCATCGACCCGCAACGGATCGTCATCGCCGGCCACAGCCTGGGCGGCTTCCTCGCCGCGCGCTACGCCGCCACGCACGACGACGTCGCCGGCGTCGTGCTGCTCGACCCGTGGAACATCGGCGCCACCGGCAAGAACGTGGCCGCGCATCCCGAAACGCGCCAGGACGCCATCGCGGACCTGGGCGACGACTTCGGCAACAGCCTCGCCGGCACGGACGCCGCGCGCCTGATGGCGGAGGCGGAACGCCATGCCCGCGACTGGGACCTGCTCGACACCGCGCCCGCGCTGGCGGGCAAGCCCGTGCTGGTCGTCGCGGCGGAACACGGCAACGCGGCCCAGGTGGCCCCGCTGGCGGCGGCGCTGAAGGCCCAGCGCGGCGCGCGGGTGCAGGCCGTCACGCTGCCCAGCGACCATGCGTTCGCGGACAGGCGCATCGGTCTAGCGGCGATCACGGTCGACTGGCTCGCCGCGCGGCGTCAGCGGACCGCGCCGAAATGAACGGCGCCTGTATTGACGGGCGCCGTGCGCGATTGGATGATTGACTTTACTTTCGCGGGCGCGGTAGGATGAAATCGATTTCAATTTCATAACGTACCAGGAGACTGCATGTATTCGTCGCGCCCGCGCCTTCCCACCGTCCTCGCCGCCGCCCTGCTCGCGACGGGCACCGCACACGCGGCCGCCGGGATCGAAATCAACCAGCTCGGCTTCCTGCCGGCCGCGCAGAAGCTGGCCGTCGTGCCGGCCGGCGCGAACGAACGCTTCAAGGTGGTGGACGCCAGGAGCGGCAAGGCCGTGTTCGAAGGGACGCTGGGCGCGGCCGCGACGTGGGACGCCTCGGGCGAGAGCGTGCGCATCGCCGATTTCTCCGGCCTGCGCACGGCCGGCAGCTACCGCGTGACGGTGACGGGCCAACCGGATTCGCCCGTCTTCGCGATCGGCCCCGAACCGTATCGCGCGCTCGACGCCGGCGCCATCCGCGCCTACACGCTGAACCGCGCGAGCATCGCGCTGGACGCGCGCATCGCAGGCGCCTATGCGCGCCCGCTGGGCCACCCGGACGACAAGGTGCTCGTGCACGCATCGGCCGCCTCGCCCAAGCGCCCGGCCGGTACCGTCATCAAGAGCCAGAAAGGCTGGTACGACGCGGGCGACTACAACAAATACATCGTCAACTCCGGCATCAGCACGTACACGCTGCTGGCGGCCTACGAACACTTTCCGGCCTGGTTCGACAAGCTCGCCGTCAACGTGCCGGAATCCGGCAACGGCGTCCCCGACCTGCTGAACGAGGTGCTGTGGAACCTGGACTGGATGATCACGATGCAGGATCCGGACGACGGCGGCGTCTACCACAAGCTGACGAACAAGAGCTTCGACGGCATGGTGATGCCGGACCGCGCGACGGCCCCGCGCTACGTCGTGCAAAAGACCACGGCCGCCGCCCTCGACTTCGCGGCCGTCATGGCGACCGCAAGCCGCGTGCTGGCACCGTTCGATGCGAAGTCGCCGGGCCGTTCGCAGCGCTACCTCGCAGCGGCGGAGAACGCGTGGCGCTGGGCCGTCGCGCATCCGAACGTCCTGTACCGCCAGCCGGCCGACATCCAGACGGGCACCTATGGCGACGAGAAGGTCGACGACGAATTCTCTTGGGCCGCGGCCGAGCTGTACATCGCGACCGGCAAGGACGAGTACCGTACCCGCGCCGTCGCATTGGCGCCGGGCGTGCAGACGGAACCCGGCTGGTCCGACGTGCGCCCGCTCGGCTGGATCTCGCTCGCGCAGCAGCGCGCACACCTGAAAAAACCGGAAGACGCGGACAACGCCCGCAAGCAGATCCTCGCCGCGGCCGACACGCTGCTGGCGCGCCGGCAGGCGTCGCCGGCGCGGCTGTCCTTGGCGAAGTCCGACTTCGTCTGGGGTAGCAATGCCGTCCTGCTGAACCAGGCCATGATGCTCGTGCAGGCCTATCGCCTCACGAAAAAGGCCGATTACCTGAACGCGGCGCAGTCGGCGCTCGACTACACGCTGGGCCGCAATCCGCTCGGCATCAGCTATGTGACGGGCTTCGGCGCCCGCTCGACCATGCATCCGCACCACCGCCCCTCGGAAGCGGACGGCATCGCGGCGCCCGTCCCCGGCTGGCTCGCGGGCGGTCCGAACCCGGGCCAGCAGGACGCGAAGGATTGCAAGGGGGCGTCGTACGCATCGAAGCAGCCGGCCCTGTCGTACCTGGACCATGGCTGCAGCTACGCCAGCAACGAGATCGCGATCAACTGGAACGCGCCGCTCGTGTACGTGGCGGCGGCATTGCAGTCGCTCGAGAGATGACCCGGAGCGTCTGACGAAGACAGGGTCGACTACGGGTAATGCTAAACTTGATCGATTGAAACTTTTATTCCTGGATCTATGAGGCTGCTGTTACTCGCTCTTGCAGCGTGTCTTGGACTGGCCGGATGCAGCAAGTCCGATAGCGAGACCCAGGCAGCGGTCAAGGAATATCTGCACGACCCTGATTCCGTGACGTTCGAGGAGTCAATCACCTACAAGAATTTCAAGTGCCTCAAATACAACGTTAAAAATGGCGCCGGCGGTTACGCCGGCTCGAGCTGGGCCATCATGGAAAAGCGCGACTATGGCTGGGCGGCGCGGAAGCTAACCGAAGACTTCTGTAACGAAACGAGTCTCAAACATGCTGCCCATCCTGGAATGGCTGCGAAGGAGAAGGAAGCAAGGCGACAGATGTTGGCAGTACTGCACGATGCGAATCTCGTCTCCAAAGACATCGACGACGAATTTCTTGTTCCCAAGGGCCCGTGCGCTGACATGGCACGGGACATGACATCGTATGCCCGGCGGGCTGTCCAGGCGGAGGATGCAAAAGAGCGAGCCCATTGGCAGGAAAAGGTCGACGAACTGATTGCCGTGGCGAAGGGCGGGCAATGTAAATCCGGCGGCTCGTAACATACGGGGATAGCGCCGGGGGCGCTATCCCGCCTACGACGGAACGACGTGCACGCGCTCTACCAGTTCACTTTCTTCTTGATGAACGCCGTGAGGATCTCGGCATTGTCGCGCTGGTGTTTCAGGCGCGGGTGCTGTCCATAGCCGGTGAACGGGAAGAACACGGTATCGATGCGCTGGTCGCCGCCCTTGCGCATGTCTTCCACCGCCGACTTGATGTAGCCCGGCCACTGCGAGCCCGGCTTCGTCGCATCCATGCTGCCCAGCGCGCACACGATGTAGGCCTTCGGGTACAGCTGGCGGATGCGCTTCACGAACGTCTCGTACGCGGCGATGCGGCCCGCGTCGTCCGGTTCCGGCTGCAGCTGGTGCCGGTCGCCGATCAGCCAGCGGTCGTTCTGCAGCAGGTTGACGACGACGACGTCCGGCGTCCAGCGCGAGAAATCCCACTTCGTGTCGTTGTTGCCGACGGCGCTGAGCTGGTCGTAGAAGTCCGGCATCGTGAACGGGAACCAGCTGATCATGACGCCGATGCCGCTCTGCGACGTCTGGTGCAGTTCCGCGTTCAGGTTGCGCGCCGTGATGCCGGCGTACGACAGGAAGCTGTTCTTGTCGCGGCCCACGTCGTCGCGGCCGTTCATCGGCGCTTCGTCGCCCATGCCGCTCGTGATGGAATCGCCGAAGAATTCGATGCGGCGCTTGGGACGCGCGGGCGGCGCCAGCATCTGGCCGCCGTCCGCCAGTTCCAGCCCGCGGAACACGGTCGCGCCCTCCTCGCCTTCCGTGCGCTTCGTGATCAGGAAGCTGTGCTTGCCCGGCGCCAGGCCGGCGATCACGTCGTACTTCTTCGATCCCTGCGCCGCTTCGATGATCAGCGGGCTGGCCGTGTCGCCGTCGATGAAGACGTTGAAGTAGTTCTTGCCCTTCTCGTCGTCCAGCGTGACGGCCAGCGACGTACCCGTGAAGTTGCCGGCGATGGCCGTGTTCGGCCACGTGATGACGGGGGCGTCCGGTTGGGCGAAGTCGACGCGGCCCGTGTACAGCAGGTGCTTGTCGCTGGGCGCCACGGTCACGGCCGCGCAGGCCAGGCCGGCATGCAGCAGCGCGGCCAGCACGAAAGTCTTGGTCAATCGTTTCATTGGGGAGCTTTCAGGAATGCGGGCAGCTCGTCGAGGGTGATCACATCGGGGTGACGATACACCTTCGTCTTGTGCGCCGCGTTGTTGTAATGGTCGCCGGTCCAGAAATTGTCCTTGTCGGACGTGCCGGCAGGCGCGCGGCCGTCGTTCCACGTCAGGAACCACAGCCAGCGCGCGCCGTCGCGCCGCATGTTGTCAGGATCGGGAATGTAACTGTTCTCGGTCATGGCCACGGGCTTCGCCGCCGGACCGATGGCGGCCATGCGGCGGTAGGTGTCGATCTGCGACCGGTACGTCTTGCGGTCGCGCTCATCGTACACGTCGTAACCGGTGATGTCGACGACGTCGTCGCCCGGATACCAGGCCTCATCCTGGCCGTTCCACACCCAGATCAGGTTGTGCAGGCCGTGCCGGTGCACGAGCCGGTCGAACATGTGCCGGTACAGCAGCTTGTACGCGTCCGCGTTCGATACGCCGTCCGCGCGCTTGCGGCCCCACCAGAACCAGCCGTCGCCGTTGCTGCCCGCGGCTTCGTGCAATGGCCGCCACAGCACCGTCACGCCGGCCGCCTGCAGCTTGCCGAGTTCCACGGCCACGCGGTCGATGCCGGCGTCGATCTGCCGGCCCGCGACGCTGTCCGTGTCGAGGCGCCCGGCGCGCACGGGGATCGTGAACGCCGTGTTCTTGCGCGCATCCGGCTCGCGCGCATAGAAGTTGCCCTGCGTGCCCGCGGGCGCCGACGGGTCGCGCCAGTGCCAGCAGAACGTCACGAGGCCGCCGCGGCGCGCCCAGGCGATCGCTTCGTCGACCTGGTGCGCGCCGTCGCCCTTCTGCCACGTGTTCATGAAGTCGAAGCCCATCAGCGCGGGATACTTGCCGGTGTCGTCGAACACGCGCCGCGCCATGTCGACGCTGTCGTTCCACGTCAGGTCCTGCTGGCCGGCGATGGTCTGCCGGCCCCAGGTCTGCACGAGCCACGTGTACGCGGCGCGCGTGCGGGCATCCGCCTGCGCGTCCACGGGCACGGGTCTGGGAGCACCTTGCGGGGCTGCCGCACCGGCCGATGCGGCCAGCGCGAACATCAACGCGGAAACGATGCGTCGCTTCACAGCTTCACGGTGACGGGCTTGCCGTCATAGGTGACGGTCTTGTCGGCCGCATCCATGTCCGCGCTCGTCGCCACGCCGGCACGCAGCACGCGCACCTTGATCTGGCGCGTCTGCGGCATGCCCTTGTACTGGCCGCTGCGCGCGCCGATCGTGACGGTGCCCGTCTTGTCGTCGTAGCTGAACGGGATGCGGCTGAACTCACCGCGCTCGTACGCATTGGTCACGCCATCGTCCTCGTACAGGCTCGCCTGGCCGTTGGCACCGGCGTAGACCTGCAGCACGATCGGCGCATCCGGCTTCTCGTCCACGTATTGCGTGACCGGACCGGTCGGGATCACGGCGCCCGCGCGTACGAACACGGGGATGCGGTTCAGCGGTGCATCCACCTTCGCGCTGGTGCCGCCCGCGTAGCGCTTGCCGGTATCGAAGTCATACCAGTCGGCGCCCGCCGGGAAGTACACGGTACGCTCGCGCGCGCCATAGCTCGTCACCGGCGCCACCATCAGCGCGTGGCCGAACAGGTACTGGTCCTTGATGTCCTTGACCTTGTCGTCCTTCGGGAAGTCCATCACGAGGCCGCGCATCATGGTGCCGTTGGCGTAGTGCGTGTCGGCCGCCATCGAGTAAATGTACGGCATCAGGCGGTAGCGCAGCTTCAGGTAGCCCACCATCGAGTCGCGCATCGCATCGTCGCCGGCCGCGATGTTGTAGATCTCGCGCTTGACCACTTCGCCGTGCGAGCGGAACAGCGGCGAGAACGCGCCGAACTGGAACCAGCGCAGGTTCAGTTCGCGCCATTCCTTCATGTCCTCCGGCTTGGCCTGGCCGCCCGTCGTGGCGCGGTTTTCCTGCGCGGAGCCCACGTCGCCGTACTGGAAGCGGTTCTCCTGCGCATAGCCGCCGATGTCGTGCGTCCAGTTCGGGATGCCGGACATCGAGAAGTTCACACCCGACGCGATCTGGTCGTACAGGTTGTTCCAGCGGCCCGCCGTGTCGCCGCTCCACACGGCAACGGAATTGCGCTGGATGCCGGCGAAGCCCGAACGCGACAGGATGAACTGGCGCTTGTCCGGCTGGTCGCGGCGCAGGCCTTCG
Organism: uncultured Massilia sp.; assembly: GCA_946481275.1. The sequence continues at coordinate 211,636 of CAMLMV010000001.1, read as the reverse complement.
ATCATGCCGCCCGAGTGCACGAGGCTGTACGGGTTGAACGTGATCTCGCCGGGGCCGTAGACGGTCGGGCCGATCAGCTTTTTAAAATCTTCCAGGCGCGAGTTCGACAGGACGTCGGGTTCCGTATTGTCCATCCACCAGGCGTCGAAGCCTTTCGCCACCAGCTTGTCCTTCATCTGGCGATAGTAGATGTCGCGCGCTTCCTGCGTGTACGGGTCGTAGTGGCTGTTCTTGTAGCCCTTGCCGACCCAGTCCAGCGCGCCGTCTTCGACGTTCTTCGTCCACATGTGGCCCTTCGCCGCCAGTTCCTTGTAGTTGTCGGTATTGGCGTAGAACTTGCCCCAGATGGAGATCATGATGCGCGCGTGCTGCTTGTGCACTTCGTCGACCATGCCCTTCGGATCCGGGAAGCGGACCTTGTCGAAGTCGTGCGAACCCCAGCCGTCTTCCGGCCAGTAGAACCAGTCCTGCACGATGTTATCCAGCGGCCAGCCGCGCTTGCGGTATTCGGACACCGTGTCCAGCAACTGCTGCTGCGTCTCGTAGCGCTGGCGCGATTGCCAGAAGCCGTACACCCACTTCGGCATCATCGGCTGCTGGCCCGTCAGGGTGCGGTAGCCGCCGATGACGTTGTCCATGCTGTCGCCGCTGATCACGTAGTAGTTCACGGCCTCGGCGATCTCCGACGACATCGTCAGCGAATGGCGTTCCGGCGCCGGCAGCGGATCGTTGTGCGTCATCGCGACCATGCCGCCCGACGGCTTCCATTCCAGGTGCAGCTTGACCGGCTTGTTCGCTTCGAATTTCACCTCGAAGTTGTGGTACCACGGGTTCCAGCCCTGGCGCCACACGTCCATGACCTGCTTGCCGTCGACGGTGAGCGTCGCATAGTCCGACGCGTACAGCTGCATCTTGTGCACGCCCGCTTTCGGGCTGGCCATCGCGCCGTCCCACACGACCTTGACGTCCTTGTCGCCCAGTGCCTTCATCGACGGCAGTTCCTTCGGCCAGAATTCCTCGACGTCCTTCAGGAACTGGTAGGCGATGTCCTTCTCTTGCCGCGTCAGCGCGAGCTTGCCGTCGATGTAGTAGCGCGCCGTCAGGCCGCCCGGCTTGCCCTGCTCGTCCGTCAGCTTCAGGTCGCGCGACAGCCATGCATACGGCTTCGAGTCGCCAAAGCGCGTGATCGAGTTCTGGTCCCACAGCAGGCCGTAGTTCTTGTCCGAGACGACGAACGGCACGGACGCGATCATGTTGTGCTGCTGCAGCAGGACGTCTTCGCCGTTGTAGTTCATCTGCGCGTTCTGGTGCTGGCCCAGGCCGTAGAACGCGTCCTTCGTACCGTAATTGAAACCTTCCTTGATCGCGAGGTAGGGCTTGCCGCCCACCTGGATCGGCGTGATGGTTTCCGCCGCCTGCGTCAGGAAGGCCTTGCCGGCCGCGTCGAAGAAGCGGACCTGGCCATCCTTCAGCGACACCTGCGCCGCGATCTTCTGCGCCTTCAGCGTCACGTTGTCCTTGCCGTCGGCGACGGTGAACGCGCAGCTGTTGCACGGTTTGGCGACCGTCATCAGCGACGGCGTAAGTTGCTTGCCTTCCTTGTCCAGCTTGACGACGTGGACGATGTTATCGGCCATCAGCTCGAGGCGCACGAGCTTCGCCGGGGCGGTGTCCGGCCGGACTTCGATGCCGGTGGCGGTCTTCTGGACGGTGCCGGCGACGGCCTGGCCGCCTGCGGCCAGCAGCAGCGCGGCGGCTGCGATTCTTGTCAGTTGCATGAGTCTCTCCTAGTTTTCGTTATGTCAGTACGAACCCATCTTCACCTTCAACACCGTCGGCACCGCCGGCAGGTTCAGGCCATAGTCGGTCTGGTCCCCATTCCAGTTCCGTTCCATGACCCATTTGCCGTTGGCGTCGAACCGGCCTTCTTCCACCCGCGCGTAGCCCGTGGGCTTGCCGGCATTGGGGCCGGTGCCGGAAAACTTCACGCGGATCTGCTGGCCCACGATCACGAACTCGTCCGGGCCGACCTGCGCGATCGCGGCGCCGCCGTTCGGCTGGTCCGTGCCTTCGGCGTATTCGTTCTTGTCCTTCAGGTACTCGCGTTCGCCGAACTGGAATTCGCGGAACGACAGGTGCACGTCCCAGCCGTTCGCGGCGACGGTCTGCGGCTTGCGGTCGTCGCCTTCCGCGACGCCGTACGTGCGGCCTTCGTACGCCCACTTCGCCCACACGCGCTGCATCGGCGCGAACACCTCGTACACCTTCGCGAACGGCTCGATCATGCGCTTGTCCGTGTACTTCGAGCCGAGCGGGTAGTTGCTGTACATGGCGTAGTCGAAGCCGAACGGCGCGACGCCCAATGCGCCCTTGCCGATGATCTGGTAGACGTAGCGCGCATAGCCCGCGGCATTGCCCATCTCCGGCACCATCAGCGGATTGTCCGGGCGCTGGAACAACTGGAGCGTGGCGCTCACGTTGCTCGACTCGGGCATGTAGATGTCCGGGCCGGCGAAATCGATGTGCGGCGCGGCCGCCTTATAGATGCCGAGGACGTCGTAGGTCGGGCCGCCGGAGGCGAAGTCCGCCTTCCACGGCGGCGCCGGCTTGTCCAGCACCGGCGTGCGCAGCGCATTGTTCACGTACATCGGCAGGTCGTACACGGCACGGCCGGCCTTGGCGATGTCTTCGATGTAGGCGGCGATGGCCCACGAGTGGAAATACTGGTCGGCGTAGTCGCCGTACACCTCGCTCCACGTGCCCTGCTTCGGACGGCCCGCGGGCGGCGGCTGGTGCGCGAGGACGGCGGCCGGCACCGGCTGCTGGAACACGGCCTGGGCGCGCGCCGCGTAATCGCGTGCGACGCCGTAGGTACCCACCTCGTTCTCGACCTGCACCATGATCACGGTGCGCTTGTCCGAGTCGATCTTCCTGATGTGCTCCATCAGCGCGACGAAGGCTTTTTTATCGGCGGCCAGCGTGGCTTCGCCGAACGGCGACAGGCAGTAGCTCGTCTTGCCGTCCTTGTCGATCATGCGCGGGAAGCGCTTGTTGTCGAACTTGACCCATTCAGGCGCATAGGCCGGGCCGGTATTCTTCCAGGTGCCGAACCACAGCAGCACGAGGCGCGTCTTGTGCTCGCGCGCCTGTTGCACGAGCTTGTCGACGTAGCTGAAGTCGAAGGTGCCTTCCTTCGGCTCGATCTGTTCCCACGCGACGGGGATTTCCAGCGTGTTCGCATGCACGTCCTTCATCGCGGCCCAGACCTTCGGCAGCGCGGCCGGGTAGTTGCTGGAATTATGGGCCTGGCCACCCAGGATCAGGAACGGGGCGCCGTCGACCATCAGGGCATAGCGGCCGTCCTTGCCCACGATGCGGGGCAGTTCGGACGCGGCATACGCGGCGTGGCAGGTGGCGGCGGCGAGCAGGCCGGCGGCCAGCAGGCGGAAGGACTTGGTTTTCATACGCGAACGGGTCTCCAGTCGTAGGCGTGGTTATTAAATGCGGACGACCAGCTGGCCGCCCGCCGTGATGCGCTTAGAACGAGTAGCGCAGCGACGCCGTGTAGCGGCGGCCGGACACGAAGACCGCGCGGGTCATCATGCCGATCGACTGCTGCATCAGCTGTCGGTATTTCGAGTTGGTCAGGTTCTGCGCTTCCACGCCGAGCGACAGCTGCTCGGTGATATTGTAGAAGAAGGAACCGTCCAATTGGCCATAGCTGTCCGACCACGTCGGCAATGCCCACGCGACCGTCTGCGTGGTGCCGGTGGCCGGATCGACGCGGCGGCCGTCCGTGCCGTTGGTGCCGTTGACGTTCACGTTCTGCAGCGCCTTCGAACGCCATGCCCAGGCCAGGCGCGCCGAGACCTTGCCCTTGTCGTACAACAGGGCCAGGTTGTAGGCGTTCTTCGACAGGTTCTGCAGCGGCAGGTTGCCGAAGGTGGCGCCGTTGGTGTCGCAGCCGTTCTGGTTCAGGTTCAGGTTATCCGCGCCGTTCGAGCTGCCCGAGCAGAACGCCGAGTTGACCGGATGGTACAGGTCTTCCTTGCTGTCCACGTAGGTGTAGTTGGCCTGGATACCGAAGCCCGACATCCAGCCCGGCAGCTTGTCGAAATACTGCTGGTACGCGATCTCCGCGCCGCGCGCATGGCCGCGCGCGCCGTTGACCGGGCCCGTGACCGTGAACGTGTACGGCGTGCCCGTCACGCCCGCGACGTTGTAGCCGTAGGACTGGTTGATGATGATGTCCTTCAGCTGCTTGTTGAACACCGCGAGGGTCAGCGAACCGGCCGGCCCGAAATACCATTCCGCCGACAGGTCGACCTGGCGCGACTGCACCGGACGGAGCTTCGGATTGCCGGTGCCCGTGCCCGTCAGGCCGACGTTGTTGACGGTGACGACGTTGCCGGTCGTGGTCTGGTCGACGTTTTCCGACAGCGTCGTGTAGCTCTGCAGCTGCGAATAATCCGGCTTCGAGATGCCCATCGCGGCCGCGAGGCGGAACTGCAGCTTGTCGGTCGCCTTCATGCGCAGGTTCAGGCTCGGCAACACGTTGTGGTAGTGGTTGTCGAAGTCCTGGCGCGTCGAGAATGCGGCGATGTTCGGGATTTCCGGACCGATCACCGTCGTGCCCTCGGCCGGCTGCGTGATGTTCGGATTGAACACCGTGTAGCCGTGCGCCTTCAGCAGCGTCTGCACATAGCGCACGCCGATGTTGCCGTCGATCGGGTATTTCAGGTCGTCGAAGCCGAAGCGCAGCTGCGTGTAGAACGCGCCGGTGCGCTCGGACAGGTCGTTCGTGCCGGCCGGATCGGTGCCGAACGTCGCGGGCGACCACGGCGTGCACGGGTTGCTCGTGCCGTTCTGCTGGTTCGCCTGCTGGCACAGGATGTCGTGGTAGCTGTGCAGCGTCGCATAGCTGCCCGGGTACCCGGTGGCCAGCGCCACGTTCGGGAACACGAGGGACGGAACCGGGGTGTTATTGTTGAAGAAGTTCGTGAACTGGTGAACCTGCGTCTGGTTCGAGAAGCGCGGATCGCTCAGGTACGCGAGCTGGCCGCCCGTGTCCGACTGCCACGGCTGGGTGATGGCCGCCCAGTTGAAGCTCGGGTTCGAATTCGTCGTCGTCGAATCGGCCTTCGTCAGGCGCACACCAAAGCGCACGTCGCGCAGGACCGGATGGTCGAACGTGTATTTCGCATCCGTCTTCCACGCCCATTCGCCGGCATGGCTGTCGTCGAAGTGCTCCTGCGTGAACGCCCAGTAGTAGTTGGCCGGATTGGCCAGGTAGGCGGTCTGGACGTCGTCGAACGTCAGCTTCGGCACGGAGCCGGACAGGTCCACGTTCTCGTACGGCATCTTGACGGCCGTGGCGACGGTCGAGTCGAAGCTGTTGCTCGTCGCGCGAACGCGCTGCACGTCGGTGTCGATCTGCCAGTCGCTGTTCGGGCGCCACATCAGGTGCCAGGAGATGTCCGTCGTCTGCGACTTGCGGTTGGCGGCGCGCGTGTCGGCGCCGAAGTCGATGCCCTTGTCGGTGGCGTCGGTCAGCGTGCCGGTCAGCAGCTGGCCGTTGGCGCCGTACGTGCCGTTCGTGACGCCGATGTTGTACGGGCTGGCGGACGAGAAGATCGCCTGCTCGTCCCACTGCATGCGGTACTTCGACTTGAAGTACGTGAGCGAAGACTGGAGATTTGCGTCCCGCTTCCATTGCAGCGCGCCGTACAGGCCCTGGCGCTTGCGGTCGAAGTTCAGCGTGCGGTATTGCGAGCCTTTCGGCACCCACACGTTCTGGCCGGCGACGACGTCGTTGCGCTGGTAATACGGCTCGACCTGGAACGCGTCGGTGCGGGTGCCGCTCTCCGAATACGCGTAGTCGACCAGGGCGCCGATCTCGCCGAAGCCCGTCTTCCAGCGGTCCGAGAACATGAACGAACCGGACGGCTGGCGCCTGCCCTTCTTCAGTTCCGAATACGTGTCCTGCAGCGACGCGGCCATCTTGCGGCCCTTGAAGTCGAACGGCATGGCGGTGCGCAGGTTCACGAGGCCGCCGATGGCGCCTTCGATCTGTTCCGCCGACGGGTTTTTATAGATGTCGACGCCGGCCATCAGCTCGGGCGGGACGTCTTCGAAGTTGAGCGAGCGGCCACCGTTGGCCGAGAACGAATCGCGGCCGTTCAGCTCCGAACGGGTGTACGACAGGCCGCGGATGGTGACGCCCGAGCCTTCCACCGAGTAGTGCTCCGGATCGCCCTTCGACATCGTGCGGTCGATGGTGACGCCGACCACGCGCTGCAGCACTTCCGTGATCGAACGGTCCGGCAGCTTGCCGATGTCGTCCGCGACGATCGAATCGACCATCTCGTCGGCATCGCGCTTGAGCGCCTGCGCCGAATCGAGCGCCGCGCGCTGGCCCGTCACGACGACGACATTGCTAGCCGTCGGCGCCCCGGGCCCCGTCTGCGCGGCCGCCATCCCGCCGGCCAGCAACGCGACATGCGTTACCGCCACGGCAATGGCTGTTTTCTTGAACTGATACATTTACATCTCCTCTTGGCTGACAACAGGGCCCATCGAATGACGGTGCCCTTCACTGCAAAGAGACGACCTCTCAGGGTCTGCCTCCGAACTTCTCAAAACCGTGCCGCGTCCAGGCGCACGCTCTCGCCCGGACGCAGTTTCACCGCGACGGTGCGCGCGCCATAGCGCACGGCCGCGGTACCGCTGCCTGCCTCGTTGCGCACGACGGCATCGACGAGGCGGCCGCGCGTCCAGCGCATGTCCACTTCGAATCCGCCGCGTGCACGCAGGCCTTTCACTTCACCGTCCGGCCACGCGGACGGCAGCGCGGGCAGCAGCTGGATCGCGCCCGCCTGCGACTGCAGCAGCATCTCCGCGATACCCGCCGTCGCACCGAAATTGCCGTCGATCTGGAACGGCGGATGCGCATCCAGCAGGTTCGGATACGTGCCGCCGCCATTCAACTGTTCCGAGCCGGCGCTGGCCTGCTGGGCCGCGCGCGCGCCGGGGCTGGCCAGCACGCCGCGCAGCATCCTGTAGGCGTGGTCGCCGTCGTACAGGCGGGCCCAGAACGCCATCTTCCATGCCATCGACCAGCCGGTGCCCGCGTCGCCGCGGGCTTCCAGCGTGCGCTTCGCGGCGGCGGCCAGTGCCGGCGTGCGCGCGGGGCTGATCTGCCGGCCCGGGAACAGCGCGAACAGATGCGACACGTGGCGGTGCGTGTCGCCCGGTGTATCCAGCACCGGATCCTTCTTCTCCTCCAGCCACTCGAGCAGCTGGCCCCAGCTGCCGACCTTCGGCGCCGCGAGCCGGTCGCGCATGCGGGCGAGTTTGTCGCGCAGCACCTTGTCGACGCCAAGGACGTCCGCCGCTTCCACCGTGTTGTTGAACAGGTCCCAGACGATCTCCTGGTCGTACGTGACGCCGTCTTCGATGGGGCCGTGCTCGGGCGACCAGCCCTGCGGCGCGACGAGGCGGCCGTCCGGCAGTTCCTTCAGGTAGTCCTGCCAGAAAGCGCTCGCCTCCTTCATCATCGGGTACGCGACGTTTGCCAGGTACGCTTTGTCCTGCGTGAACGCGTAGTGTTCCCAGAAGTGCTGGGCATACCAGGCGTTGCCCGTCTTGTTCCAGGTGTAGCTCATGCCGCCGAACGGGTTCGATTCCGTGCGCAGCGTCCAGCCGCGCACCGGTTTCCCGTCCCTGGTTTTGAACTCCGCCGCCGTCGCCTGGCGCCACACGGGCGCCACGCTCGTCACGAAGCCGAAGAACGGTTTGGCCATCTCCGACAGATTCGTCACCTCGGCCGGCCAGTAATTCATCTGGACGTTGATGTTCGTGTGGTAGTCCGAGCGCCACGGCGGCGTGAGGCTGTTGTTCCACAGCCCCTGCAGATTGGCCGGGAGCGAACCGCGCGAGCTGGAGGCCAGCAGGTAGCGACCGTACTGGAAGTACTGCGCTTCCAGTTCCGGGTCGTTGCCGTCCTTCGTGTACGCCAGCACGCGCGCGTCCGTCGGCAGTGCCTTGCGGTCCGCCGCCGTCGCGCCCAGGTCCAGCTGCACGCGGCCCAGCAGGCTGGCCACGTCGCGTTCGTGCTCGGCGCGCAGCTGGTCGGCGGGACGCGCGGACGCGGCCGCAACCTGCGCCGTGACGCGCGCCAGCGGATGCTCTCCGCGGAAGTGCTTCGCCGCGTCGGCGACATAGCTCGTGCCGGCGCCCACGATGACGGTCAGCGCGTCGCAGCCCGTGAACACGATGCGGCCGTTCTCGATGGACGCCTTGCCGCCCTCGTTCACGACGCGCACCTGGCTCGCGTAGTCCAGCGTATTGGCCGTCGGCGCCTCGTTCGGCAGCGTCCAGCCGGCCAGCGTGCCCGTCGCGTACAGCGTGTCCTTGCCGGAGGCGAGGTGCGCGCCGTGGCGGTCCGACAGCGCGATCGATCCGGTGTACTGTCCCGGCTTGTCCGCCGTCAGGCGCAGGACCATCACCTGCGCCGGGTAGCTGGCCCACGCCTCGCGGCGGAAGTGCGCGCCGCCGTGCGTGTACGTGACGGCGTGGACAGCGCGCGCGATGTCGAGCGTGCGCCGGTAGTCCTGCGCATCCCTGTCGTGCCCGGGCAGGTCCACGACGACGTCGCCGAACGGCTGATACGTCCCCGTCTCCTTCGCATCGCCCGACCACAGCGTGATGTCGTTGAACTGCAGGTGTTCGCGCGCGAGGCCGCCGAACACCATCGCGCCGATGCGGCCGTTGCCGATCGGGAGCGCTTCCTTTTCCCAGCCCTGGTCGTTGTCCTGGGCCGGACGGTCGTAGCGCAGCACCAGGTCGGGCGCCGCTGCCGCAGTGGACGTGGCGCCGGCCAGGGCCAGCGCCAACAGGAGCGAATGAAATCGATTACAAAAAGAGGCCATGGAAATCGCTGTCAGGAAGCGTTGTTCAGTTCGCGGCGGGTTTGCCGTAGACGATGCCGCGGCCGGCGGTGCTCATGTAGACGACGCCGTAGCGGTTCATGTCGCCCACGATGAACTGGCCGTCGCCCGGTCCGCCGTACTGGTGTGCGTCGTCGTTGATGCGGGTCCAGGTGGCGCCGCCGTCGATGGAGCGGTGGATGCCGCGCACGCCCTTCACGTCGCCCCAGATGTAGACCGCGGGGAAGTCGTGTCCCGGCGCCGCCTTGCCGAAGCCGACCGCGCCGCAATAGCGCACCGCGGCAAGCGGCGCGAAGTGCGCGCCGCCGTCCACGGAGCGTGCGAGACCGCCGTTCTTCAGCGCGACCCACACGTCCCCGCCCCGGCCCGGCGCCACGCGCACGAGACGCGACCCGCCCGCGGGCAGGCTCGCGCGCGGCGCGAACGTGGCGCCGCCGTCGGTGCTGACGAGGAGCGCGGCGTCGTCGTACGCATAGAACACCTTCGGGTCGAGCGGATCGCCGACTGGACGCAGGTTGATCTTCGCGAGGCCGCCGACTTGTGTCCACGTGGCGCCGCCATCCGCCGACCGCCATACTTCCTTCGCCTTCTCGGGTGCATGCAGGAGCACGGCGCCGTCGGCCGAGATGGCGACCTGTCCGCGCCTGCCCTTGATGGTTGGAGTCTTCGTCCATTTGGCGCCGCCGTCGCGCGTGACGAGCATGCTGTCGCCCACGCGCACCATCGTGCGCGGATCCTTCGCCGCGACGCCGAGACCCGTCGTCGTGCCGATCTGGGGATCGTGGATGCGGCCATGGCGCGATGGATCGTCGTGCAGGTAGCCGTCGATGTCGCCGATGGCGGAGACGAGCGGACCGCCGGGAATGCTGGCGAGGCCCAGCGGGACCGTCTCTTCCAGGCCGTCGACCGTGAACGTCCACGTCGTGGGCGCCGCGTCGATGTTCGCCGTGCGGAACACGCCGTTGCCGGACGTGACCCAGACGGCGTGCGTGTCGGCCGGGTCGAATTCGACGGAGCCGGCCCAATGGATCGAGTGGCCTTTCAGCCAGGGCACACCGGCCGATTCGCGCACGAAGCCGCGGCCGATCACGTCGGTCCACGAGGCGCCGCCGTCGTTCGACAGGAAGATGCGGTCGCCCTTCGCGTCGCCCTGCGGCAGGAACGTGTTGATGGTCGAGGCGACGAGGCGCTGCGGATTCTTCGGATCGACGCTGATGCCGGCGAACGGCCGCGTCCAGCCCGCGGGCGTGATGTTCGTCCACACGCCGCTCGCGATCGCATACTTCCACACCTGGCCGCGGTCCATCGGCTCGCGGCCCGTGCGGTCCGGATGCGGTCCGGCGCCGTTCGCGAACGTGACGATGAGATTCCCCGCCCCGTCCAGCACGGCGCGTTGCGGCATCAGGTCGACGGGCGCGCCGGCCACGGGTTCGAACGTCGCGCCGCCGTCGTCGCTGCGGTACAGGTTCGGACCGACAGCGCCGAAGCGCGACACGCCGACGAACACGCGGCGGGCCTGGCCATCCTTCACGCTGGCGGGGTCCGGCACGACGACATCGATGCCCACGTCGTTCGGCGTGGACGTCACCGGCAGCGCCGTCACGCGGGTCCACGTGCGGCCCGCGTCGACGCTCTTGAACAGGCCATCGCGGCGCGTGCCGACGTACAGCAGCTTGCTGTTGCCGGGATCGACGGCGAGGCGTTCGCCATCCTGGCGGCCCATGCCGTTGCCATGGGTCTTGAACTGGTGCGTGACGTCGACGATGGAAAAGGTCTTGCCCGCGTCCGTCGAATGCAGGATCGCGGTGCGGCCGCCGTTCAGGTAGGCGATGCCGGCGAGGAGCCAGATGTTGTCGGCGTCGCGCGGGTCGACCGCGAGCGAGTCGATGCCGAGGTAGCCCGTCTGGTCTTCCGCCACCCAGTCGAGCAGCGGATGCCAGCGCCGTTCGCGCGGATCCCAGCGGTAGGCGCCGCCCACGTCGGTACGCGCGTACGCCACGCCGGGCGCGGCGCGGCTGGGCACCACGGCCGTGACGAAGCCGCCGCCGCCGATGGCGACGCTGTCCCACACGTACGGCACCTGCTGCTGCGCCGAGGCGCTCCCGGTCAACAGTGCCAATGCCAACGCGACCGCAGGGGCCAGCTTCATCGCCTTCATCACAACGTCTCCATCATGCGTACATACACCTGTTTAGCCCTTGTAGACACGGAAGCTGTGCGGTGGAATCACCACTTCGCTCACCGTGTCGCGGCCCGCACCCGGCACCGTCTCGGCCGCCGGACGCGCATCGCCTGTCGTCGCATGCTTCACGACCTTCACCGTCGTCGGCGTGTCGCGGAACGACTGGATGACGTAGGCGCCGTTATCGTACGTGAACAGGCTCACGCCGGCCGGCGCCTCGATGCGCACGGGCGTGTCGGCCATCAGGTATTTCTTCACGCTGTTCATCACGCCTGGCGGCATACTATACAGGTCGCCGATATTGCTGGGAATGGACAGTACGTAGAGAACGCCCTTCGAATACCGGTTCATCAGCAACACGGGGAAACCGCGCGCGCCCGCGACGCCGCGGATGATGGGCCACGCGTCGTTCGTGAAGTAGTGCAGTTCGGGGAACAGCACGTCGCGCGGCGCCACCTTCGGATCGTCGCGCAGCGATTCGCCATTGCCCGCGCCATAGCCGTTGTAGTAGTCGTTCAACAGCACCTGGTTGCCGGTCGCATAGACTTCGACGAGATCCTGGAAGCCGCGGTCCTTACGTTTCGGATCCTGCGTCGCCTTGACGAAGCCGGACGTCACGAACACGACCTTCCCCGCCTCCAGCTGGCGCTTCACCTTGTTCAGCACGTCCGGATCCGCGGCCGACGCCTGCGTCAGCAGGATCGTCTGCGCATCCCGCGGGAAGCGCGCCGTCAGCGCGATCGGGATGCCGACGTTGCCCAGGTAGTTCGGCAGGAAGTCCTCGGCGGACGACGAGTTGGCCGGGCGATAGGTCGGGATGCCGGTCGGATTGCCCAGCTGGTCCAGCACGGCGTCGATCTGCTTCAGCGCGGCGCCCGCGGCAAGACCCCAGCCCGGCGGCGCTTTCGCGTCCGGGTTCGCGGCCTTCCAGTCGGCCACGATGCGGTTCCAGTTGAACGAAGTGTCTTCCTTTTCCCACGGGCGCTCGCCCGCTTCGGCCGGCGTGTCCTGCGCGGCCGGGTGCCAGTTGAACAGCGTGATCTCGGGCGCCTTCGCGAGCATCGTGTCCCACAGCTGTTCGGCGTAACGGTCGACGTAGCGGATCGAATACGTGTCGACCCAGCCGCCGCCGTTCCTGCCGTCCTTACGCAACGTCTCGTAGTAGCGGATGATGTTGTACGACTCGTACTGCTGGAGGAGCTGGTCGGTGATGACCGGGTCGCGCGTCTCGGTGCCGGCGTAGATCCCGTCGAACATCTCCGGCTGCTGCGCGAGGTCGAAGCCCAGGCCTTCGAAATGCTCGTACCAGTTCGGGTACTTGATGACGATCCTGACGTTCCTGTTGACGGCGCGCGCCGGATCGATGATCAGGTCCTTCGACACCTTGCGCATCGTGGCGATCCGGTAGTCCGTCCATGTGCGTGCGCCCTTCGCCTTGATGTCGGCATCCGATTTCGACGTGTAGAACGTGAAGTCGTCGAGGATCACGTGGTCGAAATGGCGCGCCATCAGTTCCATCGCGCGCTTGCACGTGTCGCGGTCCTTTGGCGACTCGTAGTCGAAGGTCATGAACTGGCCGTTGAAACCACCCGCCGCCAGCGTGACGCCGCCCGCCACCTCGATGCCCTTCGCCTGGAACTGGCGCTTGACGGCCTCGATCTCGGCGTTGCTGGCGAAATGGTTGTCGCGGTAGCCCTCGATATAGACCTTGTCGAACGGGACCTGGCTCATGGCACGCGCGAACTGGTGCTCGAAGACCTTCGGGTCGACGAGGCTCTGCGTGACGTTTACCGGAATATAGATCGCGGTCTTGAAGTGCTTGTAGTGACCGGCGGCCTGCGCCGGGATGGGCGCCAGCATGGCATTGCCGGCGACAGCGAGGAAGGCCAGCGCGGCAGCGGTCTGGCGGGCGAGCGAGGTACGCATGAGTCTCCGGCAATGTTTTTTATGGTGTTAACCATCGCTATGCTAAGCGAACCGATGTTAGGTACGCAAGACGAATGTTCGCGCTAACAAGTGATAGCGCTGATCATCATGTTGTTTAGCGTGTTTAGTGACTAACCCCCGCAACAACACGATACGGTGTCAAAAGATAGCGCTGCCAAGACACATCTGTTGTATTTCTCACACGCACGTCAATATTTTTTTGGCAGTCATGAAATCGATTGCGTATAACATCGTCTGGTGACATGACTGCCGTACTAAAGTGTCGAACGCTAACCCATGCGTTTTCTCAAAACGGCGGTTTTCACTGGGAGTACGGGGTACTGCCCGCTTCCGGCTCAGCGCTCTCCCGGCTGGCCGGTGCACGGCGGCGGTGTCCGGGCAACGGTTTGTTTGCTCAGTATGTCGGCAAAAAGACACGTTGCGTTGTCGCAAAACTGACAACTGAGTAGCAAACAATAAAAATTTTATGGTAGCGTATAACAACCAGTGTTAAGTCTCACATTCACACTGGTTTTGTTAGAGCTTGTTATAACAACACTACCTGATCATCGGGGGAGACAATGAGGAATTTCCAGAAGACCGCGATTGCGGCAGCGGTTGCGCACGTAGCCGTCCTTTCCAGCGCCGCAGCATGGGCGCAAACCACCGCGACGACCGACCCCGCCACCGGCGCCGCCGTCGTCGTGGTCAGCGGCCAGCGCGCCGCGCTGCAGTCGGCGCAAAAACTCAAGCAGGATGCCGACGAAGTCGTCGATTCGATCGTCGCCGAAGACATCGGCAAGCTGCCGGACCGTTCGGTCACCGAGGTGCTGCAGCGTATCGCCGGCGTCACCATCGACCGTAACATGGCCGGCGACCCGAACCGCCAGTCCGTCGAAGGCTCGGGCGTCTCGGTCCGCGGCCTGACCTACGTGCGTTCGGAAGTCAACGGCCGCGACGCGTTCTCGGCCGGCGGCGGCCGCTCGCTCGGCTTCGCCGACGTGGCACCGGAGCTGATGGCCGGCGTCGACGTCTACAAGAACCCGTCCGCGGAACAGATCGAAGGTGCCGTTGCCGGCCTCGTGAACCTGCGCACGGCCATGCCGTTCGACTACAAGGGCTTCAAGGGTACCGTGGGCCTGTCGGAAACCTATTCCACGCTGCGCAAGGGCGCGCCGTCCCCCACCGGCACGGTCCTGCTGTCGAACCGCTGGAAGTCGGACACGTTCGGCGAATTCGGCGCCCTGGTCGACTTCGCGCATGCGAAGAGCCCGACCCGTTCCGACGGCGTCGGCGTCGACGTGTACTACCCGCACGTGAACTCCACGAACCCGGCCCTGTACGACCGCTCCAAGACCCAGTGGATCCCGCTGGGCGTCGGTTACCGTTCGCAGGACTTCGAGCGTACCCGCCGCGGCGACTACGCCGCCTTCCAGTGGCGTCCGAACCGCGACTTCACGGCCGCCCTCACCTACTTCAAGACGAAGTACAAGGAAGACCTGGACGAGCACGTCGTCGGTTCGTCCGAGGACAAGTGGTACCAGCAGGTCGCGAGCCAGGATTCCGTCTTCAACAGCAATGGCGTGTTCCAGAGCGGTACGATCTCGAACCCGACCTACGGCGGTTCGCCGTTCAACAGCTCGCAGCGCATCAACTCGCGTGAATCGAGCACCCGCGACACGTCGCTGAACCTGCAATGGCGCGTCACCCCGAGCCTGACCTGGACCAACGACTTCCAGCACGTCCGCTCGACGACCGAAGGCTTCGACGCCGACGTGTCGACCGGCTTCATCATGCCGAACCAGAAGATGGACATGCGCGGCGACGTCCCGCAGATCACGCTGGGTTCGGCGGCCTACATGGCCGACCCGAACAACTACTACTGGGCCTACACCCAGGAAGCACTGGACCACGCCACGGCCACCCAGAAGGCGTGGAAGACCGACTTCAAGTACGCGTTCGACCACCCGGTGCTGCGCGACGTCCGCTTCGGCTTCCGCATGGCCAACCGCGACGGCGAGAACCACAAGGCCCAGAAGTTCTACAACTGGCAGGCCATCACGTTCCCGTGGATGGAAGGCTGGCAGATCCCGCACGTCGCCCGCCTGGGTGACCCGCGCTTCGCCGGCGGCGCCTCGCTGCAGACGATCGACAACTTCTTCGACGGTAAATACAACCTGCCGCCGATGCTGTTCGCCGACGAAGCCACGGTGCGCGGCTTCCCGAACGAGTGGGCCAAGATCCACGCCTACCACGACGTGCTGTGCAAGGAGCAGGGTTCGACCTGCGATCCGTGGAAGGCAGCGACCTTCAACGATCCGGCAGCAACGAACACGCAGACCGAGAAGACCCGCGCCGCCTACACGCAGCTGCGCTTCGGCTTCGACGACCTGAAGTACCCGATCGACGGTAACATCGGTATCCGTTACGTGAAGACGAACGGCTCGGGCCGCGGCTACGTGTCGTACGCCCCGCCGAGCGTCAACATCCCGACGGACGCCCCCGTCACCGGCGCGGACACGCTGGTCAACATCACGCCGTTCGCCGAAGCCCAGTCGGCCAGCAACTCGTACCACAACTGGCTGCCGAGCCTGAACCTGCGCCTGAAGTACAGCGACCAGCTGCAGTTCCGCTTCGCCATCGCCAAGTCCATGTCGCGTCCGGACTTCAACCAGCTGCAGGTGCAGACCAACCTGAACTCGTCGCCGAACCAGACGACGATCCGCGACGCGTCCGGCAAGACGACCCAGGTCATCTTCAACGGCACCAGCCTGTCCGGCAACAGCGACGGCAACGCGATGCTGAAGCCGACCACGTCGACCAACGTCGACCTGACGGCGGAGTGGTACTTCGCGAAGGCCGGTTCGCTGACGTTCTCGGCGTTCAACAAGGACATCAAGGACATCATCACGACGCAGAACTACGCGTACACGAGGAACGACGTCAACGGCAAGCCGCAGACGTTCGTGGTGACGGGCCCGGTCAACGGCGCCAACGGCTTTGCCCGCGGCTTCGAGATCGCGCACCAGCAATACTACGACTTCGTGCCCGACTGGCTGAAGGGTATCGGTACCCAGGCAAGCTGGACCTACGTGTCGAGCGAGCGCACGCTGAAGAATCCGGTGTTCGAAGCATGGTGCTCGGGTAACGATGCAGGTTCGAACTACAACCTGTTCATCAACGGCTGCGACACCGACGGCCGCGCATTCGGCAAGACCCCGCTGCAGGGCCTGTCGCGTCACACGATCAACTTCGCGGTCATGTACGAGCAGCACGGCCTGTCGATGCGCCTCGCCTACAACTGGCGTTCGCGTTACCTGCTGGGCGTCACCCAGTGGGGCAGCCGCGGCAACAACGGCCTGAACACGAATCCGGCCGCCGATCCGTCGAAGTTCCTGATCCCGACGACGAACAACGACCAGGCGTTCGGCCTGCCGCTGTACCAGGCACCGTACGGCCAGCTGGACGGTTCGATCTTCTACGACTTCACGGACAAGTTCCGCGTCGGCCTGGAAGCGACGAACCTGACCAACTCGTACACGCGCCAGATCATGGAGCAGCACGCGGGCAACTTCACCCGCCAGGTGTTCATGAGCGGTCCGCGCTACACGCTGCTGGCCCAGTACTCGTTCTGATCCAACGGGAATCCGCATGATTCGATACAATCGCTGATCGATTCCTGCCCACCGCCGCCGCGGCCTTCACGGGTCGCGGCGGCGTTTTTTTTTCAACAAGGAGCACTCATGAACATCCAAGGCGAAATGATCATCGGCCGCCAGGCCGTGCGCGGCAGCGCCGGCACGCTGCGCGCCTACAATCCGTCCACCCGCGCCGAGATGGAACCCGAATTCGGCGCCGCCGGCATGGACGACCTGGCCGCCGCCTGCCTGCTGGCCGAACAGGCGTTCGACGCCTACCGCAGCCAGCCGCTCGAGCAGCGCGCCCGCTTCCTGGAAACCATCGCCGACCGCATCATGGACCTGGGCCCGGCCCTGATCGAACGCGCCTCCGCCGAATCCGGCCTGCCGACGGCGCGCCTGGAAGGCGAACGCGCGCGCACCTGCAACCAGCTGCGCCTGTTCGCGAAAGTCGTCCGCGACGGTCACTTCCTCGAAGCGACGCTGGACTCCGCCCTGCCCCAGCGCACGCCGCCCCGCTCCGACCTGCGCATGCGCAAGATCGGCCTCGGCCCCGTTGCCGTCTTCGGCGCGTCGAACTTCCCGCTCGCGTTCTCCGTCGCCGGCGGCGATACCGCATCGGCGCTGGCCGCCGGCTGCCCCGTCGTCGTGAAGGCGCACAACGCCCACCTGGGCACGTCGGAACTGGTCGGCAAGGCGATCCGCCAGGCCGTCGAAGACTGCGGCATGCCCGAAGGGACGTTCTCCATGCTGATCGGCACCGGCTTCGAGATCGGCCTCGCACTTGTCCAGCACCCGGTCATCAAGGCGGTCGGCTTCACCGGCTCGCGCAATGGCGGCCTCGCGCTCGTCAATGCGGCGCAGGCCCGCAAGGAACCGATCCCGGTCTACGCAGAGATGAGCAGCATCAATCCGTTCTACCTGCTGCCGGGCGCCCTGGCCGCGGGCGGCGCCAGGCTGGCGCAGGGCTTCGTCGATTCGCTGACGATGGGCACCGGCCAGTTCTGCACGAACCCGGGCCTCGTGATCGCCCTCGCCGGCCCGGACCTGGACGTGTTCCGCACGGCCGTCACGGAAGCCCTGGCGGCCAAGGGCGCCGGCACGATGCTCACCGCGGGCATCCACCAGGCGTACGTCGACGCGATCGCGCGCCGCTCCGGTCTCGAAGGCGTGGAACTCATCGCCCAGGGCAGCTCGGACGGCTGCGGCTGCGCCGCCCAGGCCGCGCTGTACCAGGCCGATGCCGCGACGTTCCTGTCGAACAGCGCGCTGGAAGAAGAGATTTTCGGACCGAGCTCGCTGATCGTCGTGTGCAAGGACGAAGCCGAGCTGCTGGAAGTGACGCGCCACGTGGAAGGCCAGCTGACGGCCACGATCCACGCGACGGCCGCCGACCGCGAGCTGGCCGCGAAGCTGATGCCGACGCTGGAACGCAAGGCCGGCCGCATCCTGTTCAACGGCTTCCCGACCGGCGTCGAAGTGTGCCACTCGATGGTGCACGGCGGCCCGTACCCGGCCACGTCGGACAGCCGCACCACCTCCGTGGGTGCGACCGCGATCGAGCGCTTCCTGCGTCCGGTGTGCTACCAGGACGTGCCGGCCGACCTGCTGCCGGAAGCGCTGCGCGATGAGAACCCGCTGGGCCTCACGCGCATGGTGGACGGCAAGCTGCAGTAATCAAGGCGCCAACGTCCATTCGACGTTGTCGGCCTGCCCGCCCGCCTGGACTTCGATCCGGTTCGGGCCGGGCTGCAGGCGCACCGGCCACCGGGCGATGCGGCCTTCCACGGCGCGCTCGCCCAGGTCGACGCCATTCACCCGCAGCCGCGCCGCCGGCTGGTTGCTGTACACCTTGACCTCCACGTCCGCCGCCGTCCGCTTCACCGCGCGGCGCGACGTGATGTACACCATCGGCTTCTTCGACCAGTTGGCCTGGTACCAGTAATACGCATCCTTGCGCACCTTGCGGTCCATGCTGATGATGCCCTTGTCGTTGACGCCCCGCGCATCGCCCTCGTTGCGGCCGCTCGAGGCGAAATCGAAGCCCGTCCACACATAGCTCGCCCACAGCCACGGCGCCGCCTCGATCTGGCGCCAGGCCGCCTCGTGATACAGCGCCTGGTATTGCTCCGGGTGCCATCGGCTCGGCGCCACCGGGCGGCGCACCGGGTCTTCCTGGTGCAGCGCGCTGCCGCCGGCGCCGTATTCGCTCAGCGACTGCGGCGTGCGCGGCAGCTTCGCATGGTTCGACGCCAGGAACGGCGCCAGGTCCGAGAATTCCTTGTCGTACCAGCCGAAATAGACGTTGGACCCGACGGCATCCGTGTGCATCGCCTGCGGCCCGTCGATGGGCGCGCAGCAGTTCGCGTACGCGGTCGGCCGGCTGGCGTCTTCGGCGTGCACGAGCTTCTGCATGGCGTCCAGCACGCGGCCGCTGACCTCATCCACCTTGTAGATCTCGTTCCCGAGCCCCCAGACGAACACGGACGGGTGATTGAAATTCTGGCGCACGAGCTCGCGCGCCTGCTGGGCCGCGTTGGCCGCGAACGCGTCGCTCCTGTTCACTTCCGACGTCAGCGGCAGCTCGGTCCAGACGAGGAAACCCTTGCGGTCCGAGAGCGCATAACTGTGTTCGTTGTGCTGGTAGTGGGCGAACCGCAGGCCCGTGACGCCCAGCTCTTCCAGGATGCGGTAGTCGTTGTCGATGTCCGCATCGTCGACCGCGACGCCCTTGCCCGGCACGTACGTCAGGTGGACGTTCACGCCATGCACGCGGTACGGACGGCCGTTCAGCAGCAGGCCGCGGTCCGGGTCGAGTTGCACGGTCCGGATGCCGACCTCGTTGTCCACGCGGTCGAGCACCGCGCCCGCACGGGCCACGGTCACTTCGCTCGTGTACAGGTACGGGTCCTCGACGCCCTGCCACAGGTGCGGATTCGCCAGCGCCGCATCCAGCTCGACCGGCACGACGGCACGCGCGGGCAGTGCGACGGACCGCTGCGCCGTCGCCGCGACCTTGCCGGCCGCATCGCGCAGCCGCGCCGTGACGACGACGTTCTCGGCCCGCGCGCGGTCGTTCGCGACGCGCACGCGCCAGTGCGGCCGCTCCGCCTCCGGCGTACTGAAATACACGCCCGGCCCGCCCGCATCGAGCATGTCCACGTGCACGTCGGCCGTCGTCACGAGCCGTACGCGCCGATACAGGCCGCCGTACAGCGTGTAGTCGCCGCCCAGCGGCGCCACGTCCGGCTGGCGCGTGTTGTCGACGCGGACCAGCAGCGCGTTGGCGCCGGCGCGCAGCTGCTCCGTGACGTCGAAGCGGAAGCGCGCGAAGCCGCCTTCGTGGCGGCCGATGCGCGTACCGTTCAGCCAGACGTCCGTCGACAGCGCGGCGCCGTCGAATTCGAGATATGTCCGCCCTCCGTTGACGGCCGGCGCCGTGAGCGTGCGCCGGTACCAGCCGGCGCCGCGGTAGGGATTGGGCGACGTGCCGTCGTCCGCATTGAAGGTGTGCGGCAGCGTGACGGCCGTCCAGCCGTCCGGTGCGCCCTTGGCGAATTCCCAGTTACCGTCAAGCGCGGTGACGGTACGGGGTGCCGCCTGGGCGGTGGCGATACAGGAAAGGGCCAGGACGAGCACCCGGCAGATACGGATCATGGTAGCGTGCATCTTTGGTCTGGGCATAAAAAAAAGGGCCCGCGAACGGGCCCTCGTTGGGATCAAAACGATCAGTGGTTATGACGCGGCATGTCGTGGCCGACGTCGCGATACTGCAGCGCCATCTCCATCACGGCGCCGGTGTGCAGCTGGCCCACGGTCGCGCGGTAGATCTGCTGCCACGGCGTCTGGTTGCCCGGGATCGGCGGCGGCGCATCCTTGCGGCGCGCTTCCAGTTCCTCGTCCGGGATCAGCACGTTGCAGCTGCCCGTGTTCAGGTCCACGCGCACGCGGTCGCCCGTGCGCAGCAGCGCCAGGTTGCCGCCCGCCGCGCTTTCCGGCGACGCGTTCAGGATCGACGGGCTGTCCGACGTGCCGGACTGGCGGCCGTCGCCCAGCGTCGGCAGCGCGTTGATGCCCTTCTTGATCAGCGCATCGGGCGGTTGCATGTTGACGACTTCCGCCGAACCGGGCCAACCCACCGGACCGGAACCGCGGATCACCAGCATGGTGTTCTCGTCGATACCCAGCGCCGGATCGTTGATGCGGTGGTGGTAATCGTCCGAACCGTCGAACACGACGACTTTGCACTCGAACGCGTTTTCCGAGCCCGGCGTCGACAGGTAGCGCTGGCGGAAGGCGTCCGAGATCACGCTCGTCTTCATGATCGCGAAGTCGAACAGGTTGCCCTTCAGGACCATGAAGCCGGCCTTCTGCTTCAGCGGCTGGTCGAACGGGGTGATCATCTCGCGATCAATGCTTTCGCGGCCGACGAGGTTCTCGGCCATCGTCTTGCCGGTGACGGTCTGGCGCTTCGAGCGCAGTAGGCCTTTCTGCTCCAGCTCCCACATGATGGCGGGCGTGCCGCCGGCGCGGTGGTAACGCTCGCCGAGGTATTTGCCGGCCGGCTGCATGTTCAGCAGCAGCGGCACGTCGTAGCCGTATTCCATCCAGTCCGAAGGCGTGATCTCGACGCCGGCGTGACGGGCCATCGCCACGATGTGCGGCTGCGCGTTGCTCGAACCGCCGATCGCGGCGTTGACGACGATCGCGTCGATGAACGCGTCGCGCGAGAGGATCTGCGACGGACGCAGGTCTTCGAACGCCATGCCGACGATGCGCTTGCCGGTTTCGTACGCCATCTGGCCGCGCTCGCGGTACGGCGCCGGAATGGCCGAGCAGCCCGTCAGCGACATGCCCAGTGCTTCGGCGATGGCATTCATCGTCGACGCGGTGCCCATCGTGTTGCAGTGGCCGGCCGACGGTGCGGATGCGGTGGCGATGTCGATGAATTTCTTCTCGTCGATCTCGCCCGCGGCCAGGCGGCGGCGGCCTCTCCAGATCGCGGCGCCGGAGCCGACCAGCTCACCTTCGAACCAGCCGTCCAGCATCGGACCGCCGGACAGCACGATCGCGGGGATGTCGACGGTGGCGGCGGCCATCAGTTGGGCCGGCGTCGTCTTGTCGCAGCCGGTCGTCAGCACGACGGCGTCGATCGGATAGCCGTGCAGGATCTCGACGAGGCCCAGGTAGGCCAGGTTGCGGTCCAGCGCCGCGGTCGGGCGGCGGCAGTTCTCGAAGATCGGGTGCAGCGGGAACTCCATCGGGATGCCGCCGGCGTCGCGGATGCCGTCGCGCACGCGCTTGGCCAGGTCCAGGTGGATGCGGTTGCACGGCGAGATGTCGCTGCCGCTCTGGGCGATGCCGATGATCGGCTTGCCCGAACGGAGTTCCTCGGGGGTGATGCCGTAGTTCATGAAGCGCTCGAGGTAGAGCGCGGTCATGTCGATGCGCTCTTCGTTATCGAACCAGTCCTGCGACCGGAAGCGCTTCGGTTTGCTGTTCTGTTGTGTCATTCCGTATTACTCCTGCAGCCGCAGCACGTGGTGCGGCAATCCGGCCGTCTCGGCGCGGAAGGTGAACAGCGCGCCCGCGAGCGGCTGCTGGGCCAGTTCCTCGGCCGTCAGGCCCTTGCGCGCCGACGTCGCGTACACGGTGCGCAGGTCGTCGCCGGCAAAGGCCAGTTTGGTGATGTTCGAGCAGGGGAAGCGCACTTCGCCCACTTTCTCGCCTTGCGGATTGCGGCGCTCGATGCGCCAGCCGCGGAACACCGCGATCCACACGTAACCCTCGGCGTCGACCGCCATGCCGTCCGGCCAGCCGCCGTCCGTGATTTCCGCGAACAGGCGCTTGTTCGACAGGCTGCCGTCTTCCGCCAGGTCGAAAGCATACACCCGTTTATCGAGCGTGTCGGTGTGATACAGCGTGCGTCCGTCCGGGCTCACGGCCGGGCCGTTCGTGATGATGTAGCCGTCGTCCATGCGCACGACGTGTTTGCCGTCGAAACGGTACAGGACACCCGACGGTGCTTCTTCCGCATCATCCATCGAACCGAACCACAGGCGACCCTGCGCGTCGACGTGGCCGTCGTTGAAACGGTTGCCCGGCACGTCCGCCTCGACCTTCGCGAACGGCACGAACTCGCCGGTCGCTTCCACGAAGCGGTACAGGCCATCCTCCAGCGAGACGACGAGACCGCCGTCCGATGCCCGCACCACGAAGCTCACCTGGCCCGGCGCGTCCCAGCTCTGCCGGTTGCTGCCGTCGGCGTCGCAGCGGTGCAGGCGACGGCCCTTGATGTCGACGAACCACACCTGCTTGGCCGGGGCATCCCACAGGACGCCCTCGCCCAGCGTCGCGCCGACTTCCCACAGCGGCGTGGGTTGCGTGGCGACGATGCTCATGCGCCGTACCAGCCCGCGTCGACGAAGTACTCGCGGCCGGAGATGTGGCGCGCGTTGTTCGACGCCAGGAACAGCGCCAGCGCGGCCACGTCTTCCATCTCGACGCGCTCGGGGATGCACTGGCCGGCCAGGATGCGGGCTTCCTCATCCGGGTTGTGCCACAGCGCCTTCTGGCGCGGCGTGACGACGGCGCCCGGAACGACCGTGACGGCACGGATGCCGTGCGGGCCGAATTCGCGCGCCATGTTGCGGGTCATGCCTTCGATGGCGGCCTTCGCCATCATGTACAGGCCCAGTTGCGTGTGCGGCAGGTGCCACGAGATCGAACCGAAGTTCAGCAGCACGCCGTACTTGCGCGCCTTCATGCCCGGGATGACGGCCTGCGCGCAGAAGTACTGGTGGCGCAGGTTCACGTTCATGCGGCTTTCCCAGTATGCCGGCGTCACGTTCTCGATGTCGTGACGGTCGTCGTTGGCCGCGTTGTTCAGCAGGATGTCGACGCCGCCCGCTTCCTCTTCGATACGGGCGAAGGTCGCCTTCAGCTCGTCGAGGTTGGTCAGGTCGCACTTGATGAATTTCGGCGCGATGCGCGAGCCGGCCAGCGACGCTTCCAGGGCGCGCGACGCGTCCTCGGCGATATCCAGGAAATAGACGCGGGCGCCCTGGCCGGCGAAGGCCGTGGTCAGTTCGGCGCCGATGCCGCTGCCGCCGCCGGTGATCACGACGCGCTTGCCGGCGAGGTCGGGGAACGTCGCGTAGACGAATGCTTGGTTTTGTTCAGACATGTAATTCTCGTTATGTTCAAAAGCTCGGGCTTACTTGCCCGAGACAGCCAGCAGGCCGCGCTGGGCCAGGTTTGCGTACAGTGCACGTACGCCGAAGGTCCACGGTGCGATCTGGTCGCTGCGCTGGACGGTATTGACCAGCGTGCCCAGCGACGGCGTGGAGATGCTCACGCGGTCGCCCGCGTGGTGGGTAAAGCCGCCGCCTTGCGCGTCGCGGTCCTTGATCGGCGAGAACATCGTACCGAGGAACAGCATGAAGCCGTCCGGGTACTGGTGGTGCTTGCCGCAGGTCTGGCGCACCAGGTCCAGCGGGTCGCGGCTGATCTCGCGCATGAAGCTGGCGCCGGCCAGTTCGAAGTTGTCGTCGACGCCTTCGATCCGCATGCGCACTTCCGCGTTGCGCAGCGTGTCGATGTTGAAGTCGCCGTCGAACAGGCGGATGAACGGGCCGATCGCGCACGAACCGTTGTTGTCCTTCGCTTTACCGAGCAGCAGCGCGCTGCGGCCTTCGATGTCGCGCAGGTTGACGTCGTTGCCCAGCGTGGCGCCGACCACTTGCGCGCGGCTGTTCACGGCCAGGACGATTTCCGGTTCCGGGTTGTTCCAGTGCGACGACGGGTGCAGGCCGACGGCAGCGCCGTGACCGACCGCCGACATCGGCTGCGACTTGGTGAACACTTCCGCGTCCGGGCCGATGCCCACTTCCATGTACTGCGACCACATGCCGCGTGCCGACAGGTCGGCCTTCAGGCGCATCGCGGCTTCGCCGCCCGGCTCCAGTTCCGACAGGTTGGTGCCGATGGTTTCCTGCAGTTGCTGGCGCAGCGCGCTGGCTCGGGCCGGGTCGCCCTTGGCCTGCTCTTCGATCACGCGTTCCAGCAGGCTGACGGCGAACGTGACGCCGCATGCCTTGATCGCCTGCAGGTCGCACGGCGCCAGCAGGCGCACCGCGTTGCCTTCGTCGCCGGCCAGCGCGGCGGCGACCAAAGCGTTCACGTCGCCCAGGTCCTCGCCTTCCGCGCCGCGCACGATGGCGACCAGGTCGTCGCGCTCGAGCAGTTCCGACACGGTCGGGGCGTGCCGCGTGATATCGATTACACGACCGTTACGGACGGCCACTACGGCCGGGCCATTGGTCGGAGCTGAACGCCAGACGCGGCCGACCATCAAGGCCTGGTCGAGGTCCTGCGGCAGCGGATTGGCTTGGATTGCTGTCATGTTGTGTCTCTCTTGGTTATGCCACCGTCAGGGTCGCCTTCTTCAGGTCGACGCTGTTCGGTCCTGCGAAAATGGTGAACGTCCCCGGTTCCACGACGCGTTTCATGTCGCTGTTGTAGAACCACAGGTCGGTCGGTTTGATGTCGAAGGTGACCGTGCGCTTTTCGCCCGGCTCCAGCGTCACGCGCTGGAAGCCCTTCAGTTCGAGCAGCGGACGGGTGACGGAGCTGACGTCGTCGCGGATATACATCTGCACGACTTCGTCGCCGCGTACGGCGCCGGTATTCTGCACGTCCACTTGTACCTGGGTCGTGCCATTCGTCGCGATCCGGTCCTTCGTGAGGCGCGGTGCGGAGATCTCGAAACGGGTGTACGACAGACCGTAGCCGAACGGGTACAGCGGCGTGGTCACGTCGTCGATGTAGCCGCGGCGGCTGCTCGGCTTGCGGTTGTAGAACATCGGCAGCTGGCCGACGTTGCGCGCGATGGTCACGGGCAGCTTGCCGCCCGGGTTCGCGCGGCCGAAGATCAGGTCGGCGACGGCGTGGCCCGTCTCCTGGCCCATGTACCAGCATTCCATCAGCGCGTCGGCGCGCTCGGCCAGGTAGTTCACGGACAGCGGACGGCCGTTCAGCAGCAGCACGACGGTCGGCTTGTTCAGCGCGAAGATGGCGCGGGCCAGGTCGTTCTGCTGGCCGATCAGGTCCAGCGTCGTGCGGTCGCCCAGGTGGTTGTCGGCCCACGCCTCGCGCGCGGTCTGCTCGTTGTCGCCCAGGACCATGACGATCGTGTCGGCTTTCTTCGCGGCTTCCACCGCCTCGGCGATCAGGCGTGCATTGACTTCCGGCTTGGTCCAGACGATTTCGTCCTGGCCCCACACGTGGCCTTCCGTCAGGCGCACGCCTTCCGAGTAGTCCAGCGTGAAACCGCCCGCCTGCGCTTCCTTCTGCAGCGCCTCGTACACGGAAACGATGTGGCGCGGCTTGTCGGAGTAGCCGCCGATCGGCGTGTCCTTCGCGTGGGTGCCGACCAGCAGCAGCTTGCCGACTTTCTTCGGCGCGAGCGGCAGCAGACCTTTATCGTTTTTCAGCAGGACGGCGGTGCGCTGGGCGGCCTTGCGCGCGAGGGCGATGGCTTCCGGCGTCGCGGTGCGCGCGTCGGCCTGGGCCGCGTCCGCGTACGGGTTCTCGAACAGGCCCGCGTCGAATTTCCAGCGCAGGATGCGGCGCACGACGGCGTCGAGTTCCTTCGTCGTGATCTTGCCTTCCTTGACCAGTTCGTCCAGCGCGGCGAAGCCGGCAGGGTCCGGCGTCTCGATGTCGACGCCGGCCTTGAACGCGCGCAGGCCGCCTTCCTTGACGGAGCCGACGAGGTGGTGACGGCTGCCCAGTTCCGCGACGGCCATGTAGTCGGACACGGTCAGGCCCTGGAAGCCCCACTCCTTGCGCAGGACGTCCGTCAGCAGCCAGCGGTTGGCGTGCGACGGGACGCCGTCGATCTCGTTATACGACGGCATCACGGCCGCGATCTTCGTTTCCTTGATGATCTTCTCGAACGGCGGGAAGAAGTCTTCGCGCAGCGCGCGTTCGCCCACGTTCGCGGGACCGATATTGGTGCCGGACTCCGGCTGGCCGTGGCCCGTCATGTGCTTCAGCGTGGCGAAGACCTTGTCCTGTGCCAGCGGCAGCGTGTTGCCCGAGAAGCCCAGCACGGCGGCCTTGCCCATGACGCCGCAGACGTGCGGGTCTTCGCCATAGGTCTCTTCGATGCGGCCCCAGCGCGGCTCGCGCGCGACGTCGACCACCGGTGCCAGCGCCAGGTTGGCGCCGCGTGCGCGCATTTCCTTGGCGGCGAGCGAGAAGATCTGCTCGACCAGTTGCGGATCGAACGTGGAGGCCAGGCCGATCGCCTGCGGGAAGCTGGTCGCCTCCGGCGCCACGTAGCCGTGCAGCGATTCCTCGTGCATGAAGACGGGGATGCCCAGGCGCGTCTGTTCCATCGCCCATTTCTGCACGGCGTTCACGTAGTCCGCCGTTTCCTTCGGGCCGCGGTTGCCGACGGCGCCCGAGTTGCCGGCGTTGTTGTCGGCGCCGATCTGGCGGTCGGACGGGCGCGCGAACATGCCCATGCCGTGCGGATGCACGCGGCTCGCCTTCTCCGCGTTGAAGCTCGTGTCTGCGTTCTGGAGATCCTTCTTCGTCAGCCACACGCATTGCAGCTGCGCGATCTTTTCATCGACCGTCATGCGGCCCAGCAGGTCCTCCACGCGCGCCGCGACGGGCGCGTTCGCCTGCTTGTAGACCGGTGCGCCGCCCTTGACGGCCTTCGCCGCCATCGCGCCGGGCACGACTGCCATGCCGGCCGCGCCCCCAACGGTGGCCAGAAACTCTCTGCGTTTGATACCCATCGACGTATGTCTCCTGCTTGTTTTTGTAAGGTGCCGACTCGTGGCCGGCCAAGTGTGGTCTGCCTGGCATGCGGAGGGTCTATGCCCAACATTCTAATAACAGAAATGTTACCGCAACCATTCCAGTCTAATCGGCTAATTTAGCGCTTGTCAATCAATTATTGGGAAGATGGCCGGCTAAAGTCACGCAACGGGCTGCCACGGCGGCGGAAATGGCTGAGAAAGAGGGAATTAAGGATGTTTGCGCGAACAGTTTATGCGTCGCGCGTGGGCGGCCGCGGCTGGGGAAGCCGCGGCCGGCAGGGTCAGCCGGCGCGCTTGGCGGCGGCGAGCGGCAGCAGTGCCGAGGGACGGGTGCGCGGCGCGGCGTCGGACTGGCGGCGCACCAGTTCGAAGTCCATGCGGACCTGTTCCGGCTCGGCCTCCTCGCCTTCGCGCTGCGCACGCACGCGGCGCACGAGCGATTGCACGGCCTCGCGCGCCATGCCGGCGATCGGCTGGCGCACCGTGGTCAGCTCCGGCCAGATCGTCGTGGCGAGCGCCGTATCGTCGAAGCCGGTGACCGTTAGATCGCCCGGCACGTCGAGTCCGAGACGGTGCGCGACGGCCACGCAGGCGGCCGCCATGTCGTCGTTGCTGGCGAAGATGGCGGTCGGGCGTTCTTCCAGCGCCAGCAGGTGTTCGGCCGCGTCGAGGCCCGAGCGGTACGTGAACATGCCCTGCACGACGAGGTCGTCGGACGCGTCGGCGCCCTGCTCCGCGATCGCCGCGCGATAGCCTTCGAGGCGGCGCGCGCTGGCCGTCTGGTTCGGATGGCCGACGACGAAGCCGATGCGGTGGTGACCCAGGTTGATCAGGTGGCGCGTCATGGCGTGCGCCGCTTCGTAGTCGTCGATGCTGACGGCGCCCACGCGGCTGTCCGGCAGGCCGCAGGCGACGACGACGGCCGGGATGTTCGCGTCCGCGATGGCGGCCAGCACTTCCTCGCTGTCGCACAGCGGCGGCGGCAGGATGATGCCGTCCAGGCCGTTCTCGACGAGGCGGCGCGTCTGCTCCGCTTCGTGCTCGCCGGCTTCGCATTTTTCCACGAACAGCTGGACGTTGTTCAGGCCCGACTGGCTCAGGAGGCCGACGAGGAACTCGCTCAGGTAGGCCGCGCTCGGGTTACTGTACAAGAAGCCGACGCGGATCGGCTTGGAGCCCGCGAGGTTGCGCGCCTCCTGGTTCGGCGTGTAGTTCAGTGCCGCCACGGCTTCCGCGACCTTGCGGCGCGTGCTCTCGCGCACGAGGCCCTTGCCGTTCATGACGCGCGATACCGTCATGGCGGACACGCCCGCGAGCTTGGCGACGTCCGCCATCGTCGGCTGGCCCCGTCGTTCCAGTTCCTCCTGGACGGACTCTGGTTTGGTCTTGGTCATTCTCCCGATTCCCCATCATTTTTTGTTTGCGCTATCTTAGCACTTCACAGGCGTGCAAAGATAGCCATAAAAATGGCCGTAAACACCCAGAAATCGATTTCCCATTTCTAAAGTTTGCGCTAACATTCCTGCGCCGGACGGGCCGCCGCATCCGGCACTCATATAAATACAACGGAGACTACGATGGAACGATTCCTGCGGCTTGCGCATGCACGCCTGCTGGTGGCGGTCGCGCTGAACGTCCTGCTTGGCCTGACCGGCACCCACCTCGCCCACGCCGCCAATGAAGACGGCTACGACCTGTGGCTGCGTTACCGCCCCCTGCCCGCCGCCCAGCGCACGGCACTCGCGGCCGCCGCCACCGGCATCGCGGCGCCCGACGACACCCCGACCGTGCGCGCCGCCAGCGCGGAACTCAGGCGCGGCCTGGCCGGCATGCTGGCCCGCGCGCCGGACGCGATCCCATCGGCCGCGACGGCACGTGCCGGCGCCATCGTCCTCGCCCGCGCCAGCCTGCCGCCGGGCCTGGCCGACGCGGACGCGGTGCGCCGCGACCTCGCCGGTGCCGGCCCCGAAGGCTATGTCGTGCGCCGCACGCGCCTGGGCGGCACCCCCGTCACACTGATCGCGGCCAACACGGACATCGGCCTCCTGTACGGCAGCTTCGCGTGGCTGCGCCAGCTGCAGCTGGGCGCCGCGCCCGACAACATCGCCCTCGCCGACAAACCGGCGCTGCCGCTACGCGTGCTGAACCACTGGGACAACCTCGACCGCACCGTGGAACGCGGCTACGCGGGCGAGTCGATCTGGAACTGGTGGGAACTGCCGAACATCGTCGACCCGCGCTACACGGATTACGCGCGCGCCAACGCGTCGCTGGGCATCAACGGCGCGGTCCTGAACAACGTCAACGCCAAGGCCGAGGTGCTGAGCCCCCCCTTCATCGCGAAAACGGCCGCCATCGCCAACGTGCTGCGCCCGTACGGCATCCGCGTCTATCTTTCCGTGCGCTGGTCGACGCCGCTGGAACTGAAGGAGACGAAGACGGCCGACCCGCTCGACCCTGCGGTCGCCGCCTGGTGGGCGCGCAAGGCCGACGAGATCTACCGCACGATACCCGATTTCGGCGGCTTCCTCGTCAAGGCCAATTCGGAAGGCCAGCCCGGCCCGCAGGACTATGGCCGCAACCACGCGGACGGCGCCAACATGCTCGCCCGCGCGCTCGCCCCGCACAAGGGCATCGTCATGTGGCGCGCCTTCGTGTACAACCCGCCCGCGCATCCGAACCAGGTCAGCGACCGCGCGGCGCAGGCGTACGACCAGTTCAAGCCGCTGGACGGCAAGTTCGACAAAAACGTGCTCGTGCAGGTGAAGAACGGTGCCATCGACTTCCAGCCGCGCGAACCGGCGCACCCGCTGTTCGGCGCGATGCCGGACACGCCGCTCGTCATGGAATTCCAGGTGACGAAGGAATACCTGGGCTTCGCCACGCATCTCGCCTATCTCGGTCCGCTGTTCCAGGAAACGCTGCGGTTCGACACCCGCGCCGGCGGCAAGCCGATGACGGTCGCGCGCGTGCTCGAAGGCGCACAGGACGGGCATGTCGGCGGCATCGCCGGCGTCGCCAACATCGGCTCCAGCCGCAACTGGACGGGCTCCACGTTCGACCAGGCCAACTGGTATGCCTACGGCCGCCTCGCCTGGAATCCGGACCTGGACAGCCGCGCCATCGCACGCGAGTGGGCGGGCCAGACGTTCGCGCCGGACGCGCGCGTCGTCGATCCGGTCGTCGCCATGATGATGCGCTCGCGCGAAGCGGTCGTCGACTACATGACGCCCCTCGGCCTGCACCACATGATGGGCACCGGTCACCACTACGGTCCCGCGCCGTGGATCGACAACTTGGGCCGCGCCGACTGGAACCCGGTCTATTATCACCGCGCCGACAGGAACGGCATCGGTTTCGACCGCACGGCCACGGGCAGCAATGCCGTGGCCCAGTACGCGCCCGAGGTCGCGCGCCGCTTCGCCGACCCGGCCACGACGCCGCAGGAATTCCTGCTGTGGTTCCACCACCTGCCGTGGGACTACCGCATGCCGGACGGCCGCACCCTGTGGACGGACCTGATCGCGCACTACGACCACGGCGTGGCCGAAGTGGCCGCGATGCAGGCCCAGTGGCAGCGCCTGCGCCCGTTCGTGGATGCGCAGCGCTTTAACGACGTCGCCCAGCGCCTGGCCCAGCAACAGCGCGAGGCCGAATGGTGGCGCGACGCGTGCATCGCGTACTTCCAGCATGTTTCCGGCCTGCCGCTGCCGGCCGGCGTGCGCGCGCCGGCGCAATCCCTCGAGTATTACCGGTCGCTTTCGTTCCCGTTCGCGCCCGGCCATGGCTAAACCCGATCAACACCACCACATAAAAGAAGGACACATAATGACTACGAGACGAGAGATCATCCAGGCGCTCGCCGGCGCCGCCCTGCTGCCGGCCGGCGCGCCGTTCGCGCGTGCGCAAGGCCCGGCGGGCGAAACGCTGAAGGACGTCGCGGCCCGCAAGGGCATGCGCTTCGGCACCGCCATCAGCGCCGGCCGCAACCAGTTCGGCGACGCCGCCTATCGCGCCCTCGTCGAACGCGAGTGCAACCTGATCGTGCTCGAGAACGAGATGAAATGGCAGGCGCTCGAACCGGCGCCGGGCAAGCCGAACTTCGGTCCGGCGGACGACGTGATCGCCTGGGCGAAGGACAAGGGCATCGCCGTGCGCGGCCACAACCTGTTCTGGCAGGCCGAGAAGTGGGTGCCGGCATGGGTCGCCAAGCAGAACTTCGGGCCGCAGCCGGCGAAGGCCGTGGAACAGCTGATGCGCACGCACGTGAGCACCGTGTGCGGCCACTTCGGCAAGACCATCAGGAGCTGGGACGTCGTCAACGAGGCCGTCGACCCGGCCGACGGCAAGCTGCGCCAGAACGCCCTCACCAGGCCGCTGGGCGCCGTCGAGCAGATCGACCTCGCGTTCCGCCTCGCGAAAGAATACGCGCCGCAGGCGCAGCTGGTCTATAACGACTACATGCGCGGCGACGCCGGCAGCGCGAAGCACCGCGCGGGCGTCCTGGCCCTGCTCGCCGACCTCAAGAAGCGCGGCACGCCGATCCATGCCCTGGGCCTGCAGAGCCACATCGGTTCGTGGGACGAAACGGACAAGGGCCGTTCCGACCTGGTCGAATGGCGCAAGTTCCTCGACGAGGTGTCGGGCATGGGCTACGACCTCCTGATCACGGAACTGGACGTGAACGACCGCCGCCTGCCGGCCGCCACACCCGCGCGCGACGCCGGCGTGGCCGCCGCCACCCGCGACTTCCTGGACGTGACGCTGGCCTACCCGCGCCTGCGCGACATCCTCGTGTGGGGCCTGGCCGACAACGTCAGCTGGCTGCAGACGTGGGACGAGGCGCCGCGCAAGGACAAGCTGCCGATGCGCCCGACGCCGTTCGACGCGCAATTGAAAGCGAAGCCGATGAAGCAGGCGATCATCGACGCCATCAAGGCAGCGCCGGCACGCCAGGGCTGACCTGCGATATCGATTCGGGTATCGGTCGGTACGCACAAGTGATTGGTGCGCCGGCCGATCGGTATTTATACTCGCGCGACGCTCATCAACTCTTAGCCCGCACATGGACTCGAATCGCCGCCGCATCCTCACCGCCTCCCTCGCCACCGCTGCCGCCGCTGGCCTCCCCTCGCTTGCCTTCGCGGCAAAATCGAAAACGCCCGCGCCGGGCACGGGCCTCGCCCCGACCCCGCCGATGGGCTGGAACAGCTGGAACTCGTTCGGCCCCACGATCACGGAAGCCCAGGCGCTGGAAAACGCCGACATCATGGTCGCGAAACTGCTGCCGTTCGGGTACAACGTGTTCACCGTCGACATCCAGTGGTACGAGCCGAACGCGAACAGCTACGAATACCGCAAGGACGCCGAGCTCACGATGGACCAGTACGGCCGCCTGCAGCCGGCGCCGAACCGCTTCCCGTCCGCGGCCGGCGGCACGGGCTTCAGGAAGCTCGCCGACCAGATCCACGCGCGCGGCATGAAGTTCGGCATCCACCTCATGCGCGGCATCCCGCGCCAGGCCGTGCGCCTGAACACGCCGATCCTCGGCACGAAACTGCGCGCGCAGGACATCGCCGACACGAAGGCGATCTGCGAGTGGAACGGCGACATGTACGGCGTCGACATGACGAAGCCGGGCGCCCAGGAATACTACAATTCCGTGTTCAAGCAGTACGCCGACTGGGGCGTCGACTTCGTCAAGATGGACGACATGTCGCGTCCGTACGAGCGCAACTGGCCCGAGGTCGAGGCCGCGCACAAGGCCATCGCGGCCAGCGGCCGTCCGATCGTCCTGTCGCTGTCGCCGGGCGAGATGGACCTGCGCTGGGCCAACCACGTGCCGCACTATGCGCAGATGTGGCGCATCTCGGACGACTTCTGGGACGAGTGGCGCCTGCTCAACGAACAGTTCCAGCGCCTGGAAAACTGGAACCCCGTGATGGGCGCGAACTCGTGGCCCGACGCCGACATGCTGCCGCTGGGCCGCCTCGCCCTCGGCGCGCGCGACACCAAGTTCACGCCGGACGAGCAGCAGACGCTGATGTCCCTGTGGAGCATCGCGCGCTCGCCGCTGATCATGGGCGGCGACCTGCGCCACCTGGACGCGAAGACGCTCGCGCTGCTGACGAACCCCGAGGTGCTGGCCGTAAACCAGCGCAGCCGCGACAACCGCCCGCACCGCGCGGACGCGGGCACGCGCATCTGGAGCGCACGTTCCGCCGACAAGCGCAACCTGCAATACCTGGCGCTGTTCAACACCTCCGACGCACCGACCGAGATCGTGTTCGACCTGTCGCGCCTGGACCTGGGCAACCGCAGCGTCGCCGTGCGCGACCTGTGGGCGCGGCGCGACCAGCCGGCCGTGCGCGGCGCGCTGCGCATCGCGCTGGCGCCGCACGCGTCGACGTTGCTGGGCCTTCAGGCTTGAGTGGATAAGCGGAATATCGGGGACGGATACGTCTCAGCAATGTGGTCGCGGTCGTCGGCGACGTAGCAGAAAATCGATGGGGCCCGACTACATCGAGCATGTCGGGAAAACATCGATGATCGGCCTCGGGCTTCGTGTGTTTAGTCAACGAAATCAACGTTGACGGCACGCGAAGCAACCAGGCGGGCTTCATGAGGTCAGATCATTTGATCGCCGCGATAAAGTCCCCCGTCCCCAGGGCAGTACGCAGATCCGTCAGGATAGCGATTTGGTCGTTCAAGCATGAAACGGGTTTCAGACGCCGCAGAAAGTCCTCGATGACGTCTTCACTCAGCTTTTCAAAATGGTAGTAAATTCGCTCTGCAGCGGTGCGCAAATCCAGGTCCATGGTGTTATAGGCCACCTCGACGAGCGCACGTGAAAAGTCTTTACTGTTGAGCAGCATCGCATCCAGGATACGCGCGGTCAGGCCTTTCAAGGTGTCCAGGCCACACGCGGAAATCACGTATTTCCCTTGCTCCGGTGTTATCGCCTGGTAAACAAACCCTTCCAGGACACGGATATGGTCTCCATAGGTATCGTAATATGGATGAACCCATTTATACGCATTTTTCCCAGTCGGCAATGCGGCCGGGATAATCGTTCGATCAAATAACGGGTCAAAACTCCCCTTCGTTGCGTTGCACATCTTGCAGGTCAGTGCAAGATTTTTCGCACGATACATGAAGTCGGCATAGCCGCCAGTATGGCGCCGGTGATCATATTCGTTCTTTTGCGACGTCGGTAAATCGAAGTCTTTCTCGGGATTTTTTGATTTCGGCAATATATGATCTATATCACGGTGACCAACCTCGTCCAGGACGATCGGCCTGCGACAGTACACGCATTTGTAACCCTGGGCCACCAATAATTGCTTTCTCAGCTTTACGATATTGACCCGTTTTACATTCCACTTCCTGCTTGTGATTTTATCGAGCGCAGCAAACAGGTTCGCTTTATCCTGAATGAGGCTTTCATCAATTGTCGTCATGAGCCAACTTTCCAGGAAGCAGGTTCCGAATCGCCAACGAAATCGGAAGCATGGGATCGTTCTTCGGGAGATTCTTCGATATCTTGACGATCTCTCCGCCCAGGGAAATGAATTCCTTGGAATCGGTCTTCCCGTCCCTGATGAGGCCCAGGACGGTATCAACCATCGCCACGAAACTCGAACTACGCGTGCTTTTCATGCCGAACAAGGCTTCCAGCGTCTCGTTCACATCCCAACCAAAATTTTCGACCAAAGGTTCTGTTGCGATACCGATCGACGAATCCGCCGAAGGAACCAGCCTGACGATGTTCCCTCGCTGGCCGTCCACACCCGACGCGATCAAGGGGGAGTGCGTCGCGACCACGATGTGACAACGCTTCCTCTCTGAAAGGACTGTTTCGAGAAGCCTGACATAGTTCCTCTGCCACTCCGGATGAAGACTGTTTTCCGGCTCATCGATCAATATCACTGCATTGTCTTCGACCTCGAGCCCCAGCCCCAACAAACCAAGCAGCAGCTGCCATTGCCCGGAGCTCAAGCTGGTCGCGGAAATCAATCCGGTATGGTCGCGTTCGGGCCGGGAGGACGGCAAGATCAGCAGATCATCCATGACCAGCAAGCCGATATCGATCAGTTTTTCGATATCAAACTGTTCCTGTTCGTCAAACTGGGCAGTGACGCTGCCCCACTTCAAGTCATACACTATTAGTGCGGGAAACTGTTCCAGGAATCTCTCCAGTTTCCGCAGCCGCGCCTTGCTTCGCAAAAGATATTTTGCGTATTCCAGCGTCTCCTCGTTATTTTCGGACGCAAGGTCATTCCGCAACCCTTCCAGGAATGGAATCAGCTGAGATGAGTCAAAATCACCGCGTTTCAGTCCTGCTTCGCTCTTGTCGCGCGCGGACACATTCAGGTTCGGCGGTCGGCGAATCCTTGCCGCCACCATAGGTACGAAGCCGAGGAATTCGA
This sequence comes from uncultured Massilia sp., assembly GCA_946481275.1. Next base: position 175,678 of record CAMLMV010000001.1, on the reverse strand, counting down.
ATATCGGGCACAATGATTTTTGCCGCGTGGCCAGTTTCTTCTGTCGTTTCCACAACAGGCTCGCGATGATCCGACTGATACCGATTGCGCCGGCAGAGCCGTTCACGGATCTGAAGCCAAAGTATGAATATGGCAACTCGCCGGGCGGCGACTCCAGCCCGCGGTTGCGCCTGATCATATTCATTTTATTGAATCGGTCGAATGGAGTACCCGAAATTGCAATGACGGCGCTGACGCCGGCGCCTTTGCTTAACTCTACCTGAAGCGAGCGGAAATGCATGGTGCCGATTCGCACGATCGGAAAACCCAGTGCGGCGCTCGCGATGAGCCTGAGCACCACGCTTTTCTTCGTACCGTTAGCACCTGTCAGGACAGTGATCCAGTTTGCATCGCCATCATCTGCGGCGGAAATCTGGAGCCCATTTTCGGCACCTTTTACACCCAAACCTTTTATGCGCATGTTTGATATATAGATAAGACACCCGCCGAAACAACATCGAGCCGGGCCATAAATGCCCGCTACTGCCACAAGGTCGGAAAAACGTTCCGGAGCGGTCTTTGTAAGATTAGTCTTACAATAATAGCTGATATCGCCAGTGAAATTGTCACGAAATATCACGGCAACGACACAGAACCTCCGATCGAGCTCCGCGCATTGAAAATGTACGTTTCCCGGGCGGGCAGCCATGACGTTCCACCCCCGCCAGCATATGAATCATGTTGAACGCGACGTTCAGCGGCGACTCATTTGCCATAACATGCGAAAATAGCATTGATATAAAAGTTAGAACACGCGTCTGTATTCGCGAACTTTCGTCACGAACAGGTATACCCCTCCCGTCCATCGACCGCATGAGAATCCACCCGCTCACCGGCGAGTTTGCGCTGCCTTCACACGAAGCCGCATTCCTCGTCCACCAACTGCCGCAGACACGGGCCCTGCTCGGCTACACGCTCGTGTTCTGCACGCTGTTCTACCTGGCATTCTCGATCTCGGACCTGGCCGCGCTGGGCTATGGTCCGGCCTACCTGAAGCTGTGCGCGGCGCGCGCGGTCGTCGCCGCGACGGCCGGCACATGCGCGTGGCTCGCGTACCACCGGCCGCTCACCCTGCACGCAACGCGCATCGCCGCCAGCGTCGCGGAAACCGTGGCGCTCGTGTGCTTCATGTTCATCGCGGTGCAGCGGCCGGACGAATTCCACTGGCACGCGATGTCGCTCGGGATCATGCTCATCGTGATCTACCTGTACATCCCGAACAGCTTCGCCAATACGCTCGTGCTGGCGGGCGGCGCGACCGCCGCCTTCCTCGCGCTGACGTGGAAATTCGGCCGGCTGACGGCGGCCGACGGGGTCACGATGGTAATGCTGCTGGTCCTGGCGAACGCGTTCGGCGCGCTCGCGGCGCGGCGCTTCAACCAGGTGACGCGCGAGGAATACCAGGCACGTGTGCAGCTCCAGCACACGGCGGCGCGTGATCACCTCACGGGCTGCTTCAACCGGCGCTACCTGCACGAGACCCTGATGCGCCCCGGCCAGATGCGCACGCCGGACCATGGCGACATACTGACGGTGGTCCTGTGCGACATCGATCATTTCAAGCGCATCAACGACACATACGGCCACGCCAGCGGCGACGCCGTGCTGCGCAGCTTCGCGGACCTGTTGCGGCGCATGACGCGCGACGGCGTCGACAGCGTGGTGCGCTACGGCGGCGAGGAATTCCTCGCGATCCTGCCGGGGACGGACCTCGACGGCGGCATCCACCTGGCCGAGCGGCTTCGTACGCGCTTCGCCGACACGAGCGTCATGACCGACGACGGGGCGGAGCACGTGCGCACGACGGCGAGCTTCGGCGTCGCCTGCGCCGACCTCGCGGCCGACGGCGGGCAACACGTGCTGCGCGACCTCATCGCCGTGGCCGACAAGCTGATGTACGACGCCAAGCGCGGTGGACGCGACCGCGTCCACGCGCGCTGCGCCTGCGCCAATGACGCGGCCGGGCCGCGCCAGGCCGGACTGCTCAATAGGCGGTGACCGAGAAGTTACGCGCGCCGAAGTCCATGCCGCCCGAGGACGACGTGATCTCAAACCCGTATTGCACGTCGCCCAGCGTGACGTTGCCGATCCAGCCGAGGTTCTGCAGGTAGCGCATGATGGCGAGGATGTCGACGGTCGTGTTGTTGGTCTTCGTCGTGCGCAGGAACGAGTACACCATGTTGCCGCCGTTATTGCCGCGATAGACGTTCCACGTCGCGCCGCCCACGTTCACGTTCGTATACACGGGGATCGCGCAGCCTTGCGCCGTCCAGTTGTACGAGACCGGCTTGACGTTGCCGCAACCGCCCGACGTGCCCGTGTAGTTCAGCCACAGCATGATCTCGTTGGCGTGGTTCGAGTCCCAGATGTCGTACGCCGATTCCCATGCGCCGCCGGCCGGCGTCGTCGCCGACACGACGGACGTCACGCGCGACAGGTTGCTCAGCGGCTTGCCGACGTAAAAGCCGATGTGCGGGTAGGACTTGATGCCGCCGGTGTTCGGCTGGTTCGACCACACGCCCCAGTCGGCCGGCGAATTGACCCACAGCGTCTGCGGGCCGGCGCCCTGCCCCCAGATGTCGTTGTTGAAGCTGTACGCGCCCATCGTGGTCCCTCCGTACTGCGCGGAGGTGGACCAGGTTGCCGCCTGCGCCGGGGCGGCGAGACTCGTTGCCAATGCCACTGCCGTGATGCAAAGTGCGTTCTTCATATAGTCTCCTTGATGTTCGCCCCGCTTGAAGCGGACCGCGACTACCGTATCCGCATACGGCATCCGGGGCGTCGACGCCGCATTCTTATTGTTATGTAACCGATTTCATCGTAGAGACGGTGACAGGCGCAGTCAATTGTGCTAACAGTGATTGTTAACCGCTATCAAGGAGGCATGCCATCTTCGTATGGCAAATGTGGGTTTCGATATAGGCCGCTCAGCCAGCCCGATCAGTCGTGGACCTTGCAGCGCAAGGCCTTTACCTGGCCACGGCCAGCCTTGGCGTCGAGCCGGCGGCGCTGCGACCCGAGGGTGGGCCGCGTTGCCCTGCGTATGAGGGGCACGGTGGCGGCAACGTCGACGAGCGCCTGCAGCCGCGCCAGCGCCTCCGCGCGGTTGCGCTCCAGGCTGCGCGCGGACTGCGCCTTGATGACGACGACGCCGTCGCGCGTGATGCGGGCGTCGGGCAGCGCGCGCAGGCGTTCCTTCACGTCCGCCGGCAACGACGACGCGCCGATGTCGAAGCGCGCCTGCACGGCGTTCGACACCTTGTTCACGTTCTGCCCGCCCGGGCCCTGTGCTCGGATCGCGCTGAACTCGACCTCGTCCGGATCGATGGCGACAGGCGGGCGCACGGGCTGTCAGCGGACCTGAGTGCCCAGGATCGCACCGCCCGCCGTGCCGTACACGAACGGACCGTTCAGCGACGAGCCGTCGGCGTACGTCGTCGGCGTCTGCTGCGTCCAGCTGGACAGGTTGAACGTCGCATTCGTCCTGAAGCTGTACTGCGGCGCCGACGGATACGGGGACGGCTGCGCCACCTGCGCGCTGAGGCGGTAGACCTGCACGCCGCTGTTGATGTCCAGCGTCTTCTTGGCGGCGCACTGGGCCGGCGTGCGCACGAGCTTCGTGAAGTAGGCGGAGTTCTGCGGCGCATACGGTGCCGTCGTGTTTTCCGGGTTGTAGGGGTTGGCGACCAGCTGCGCCTTGACGCTGCCGCGCGGCCCGGACACCAGCACGGCCGTCTCCTCGTCGACGCCGACGCCCAGCACCTGGTCGAACTGTTCGACGCCGCCGGGGCAGCCGTTGCCGATGCGGGACACGAAGCCGATCAGGCGGCCCAGCCGGTCGCGCGTATTGAAATGGTCGTCCGTGATCGTCTTTTCCAGGCCCGGGATGCTGATGAAGCTGCCCGTCTGGATGAATTTGCCGGACGACGTATTGAGCGGGTCGATCGTCATGTAGCGGTTGAACGGATTGGCGAGCGCCTCGTCCGACGTCACCGTGTCGTTCAACGCGACGAACGCGTACTGGCCCAGCATTGCATTGCCGGCGCTCGTGCCGCCGATGGGGATGCCCGCATTGACGGCGCGCTGCAGCGCGGCGGCCAGCGGCGTGCCTTGCCAGTACTGGTAATAGTCCGCCTGGTCGCCGCCGGCGATGAAAATGGCGCTCGCTTTCGAGATCACGTCCAGCACGAACGGATCCGCCGCCGCGGTGCGGCTCGGGATCACGAGCGTTTCGACGGACGTCACGCCCAGGTCGAGGCCGCCGACCATCTCGTAATTGCGGCTCGTCGTCGTATCGACCGTGCCGAGGCGGCTGTAGACGTACGGGTTGTACGCGTCGCCGCCCGTCGCGCGGAGGATGACGAAGCGGCCGCCCGCCGCCTTCGTGATGCCGGCCTGCGCGATCATCCAGCGGAACGCCTCGGCCACGTCGTAGCCGCCGCCCATCAGCACGACGGACGGCGTGCAGACCGTTTCCCAGCACGACACCGGCTTCGCGCGCACGGGCGTGGACGGGTTGCCCACGTAGCTGTACGTGTATTTGGGACCGGCGTGTGCCGCTTCGGTAACGAGCAGCGGAGCGAGGACGAGCAAAGAGCGGGCGAGCAAGGCAGGGGCGGCCTTGGATTTCAGCATGGAAGTCATGGGGGCTCCAATCGGCGAGGGTTCGGTTCGGGCAGGCTCAGCATATTATCTTTTTTGCACCACCGAAACCAGCTTTGCGCAGGGATTGCGGGATTTTCGGCATTTGCACCACACGCGGGCGGCGTGTATCGTCATGCCTGACCGATGAATCGCCCTGAAAGAACCGCACGATGAGTTTCGACCTGATGGTGTTCGCCCCCGACGCCGCCCCTTTCAAGCGGCCCGCCTTCCTCGACTGGTACGAGGAACAGACCGAGTGGACCGAGGACCACGGCTACGACGACCCGACCGTGGCCACGCCCGCGCTGCAGGCGTTCTACGCGGACCTGTCCGCCGAGTTCCCGCCCGCGCCGGCCGACGTGGAGGAACCGGAAACGGGCACCGACTACACGATCGGCCGGACACTCCTCTACATGACTTTCCTCGACTGGGACCGCATCGACGCGGCGTGGGAGGCCGTGCACCGCCTGGCGGCGAAGCACGAACTCGGCTTCTTCGACGTCAGTTCCGACCTCGCCGAAGTGTGGCTGCCCGACCGCAAGGGCGGGCTGCGCGTGGCGCACGCCGATTAATTCGCCTTGACCAGCGGGCTTTCCTGCGGGCCGAGATAGCTCGGCTTCAGGCCGCCCGCATCGATCACGACGCGCTGCAGCACGAGGCCCGGGTCCAGCGCCCAGAACTTCAGCGTATGGCGCCCCGCCGCCTTCACCTCGTGCGCCGTCGTGAACTGCGCGACGCCGTCCGTGACGATCCTTTCCCAGTGCTTCAGCGATTCGTCCGCATGCACGTCGACGATGCGCGGCGGCTCGTCGTCGATGGAGACGGCATAGCGGAAGCCCGGTCCCGGCCGGAATTTCAGCGTGGGCGCCAGCGTCGCCTGCACGTTCACCTTGCCCGGCTCGAACAGGAACACGTCGTATTCCAGGCGCATGCCGTCCGCAGGCTGCAGCGCGGGCGCGTCCACCGGCAAGGTCGTCATGCCGGACAAGGTGCGCCCCAGCCCCGGTACGCGCAGCCATTCGCGGCCTGTTGGCGCCAGCGCGCGGCTGTAGTGTTCGGCCTCGATGGCGACCGTGCCGCCCGTCTCGACGAAACCTGCGACCTGCGTGCCGCGCTGGTCGGCATGGCGCAGCGGGACCTCCACGGCGGCCTGCCGGCCATCCGGACCGCTCACCAGCACGCGGCCGGACGTCACGCCGGCCGGCACCTGGTCCCAGCGCACGTTGACGGCGATCCGCTTCGACTTGTCCGTCGTGCCGGACGATTCGCCCAGCACGATCCACGGTTGCTCGGCACGTGCCGTCCACGCCACCGGCGCGGCACCGCGATCGAAGACCTCGATGTAGCGATTCGATTTGTCGAACGGTTCGAACGCGGGAAGGCGCAGGTCCTGCGCCGCCGGCCAGGCGGCCTCGCTGCCCTCCACCGCCACGCCCAGCGCGGGCGCGGCCGGCAGCGCGATCTCGCGCACGTCGGGCATGATGTTCGTCGCGGGGTCGCGCCAGCTCGTGTAGCCGATGTGCGTCTGCGCCATCATGTGGTTCCACTTGCCGCCGTTGATCGTGTGGTACTCGCGCGAGATCGCGGCGTCCTGCGCGAACAGGTCGCGCGCGCGGGCCGCGAGGTCGTTCGTGTCGGCGCGGCCCTGCTGCGCATGGAGGCGGTTCGCCTGCACCGTCGCGTACAGTTCGCCCAGCGTGCCCGATGCGCGCACCGGATGCTCGACGAGCTGGAAGAACGCGGCCTTCTGCGCGGGCGCCAGCTTCGCTTTCACCCGCTCGACGCGGGCCGCCAGGTCGCGCCAGTCGGCGACGATGCGCTCGGACTCGCGGTAGTTCGTCGCGCTGTACGTACCCGGCTCCAGCTGCTCCGGCCGGCGGCGGCCGTTGTAGCGGGCGTACGTCTCGACGATGTCCGCGATCTCGGACGCGTTGCCGGCGCCGAACTCGCGCGCCGCCCACAGCTTCAGGTACGCCGGCAGGCGCGACGCGGGCCACGCGGCCGGGTTCCAGGCGTACGTCAGGAAGAATTCCGTCGGCACTTCCATCGGCTTGAGGTCGCCGACGTTCACGACCCACAGCCGGTCCGCGCCGAGGCGCCAGGCGAGATGCATCTGCTCCCACACCTTCGGCAGCGGCGTCACGTTGATCCATTTATAGGAGCGCGGGCCGCCCACGTAGTCGAAGTGGTAGTAGATGCCGGCGCCGCCGCTGCGCTTGCGCTCCTCCGCGGTCGGCAGGCGGCGGATATTGCCCCAGTTGTCGTCGCACCAGAGCAGGGTCACGTCGTCCGGCACGCGCATGCCCTTCTCGTAATACTCCTGCACTTCCTTGTACAGGGCCCACACCTGCGGGACCTGCGGCAGCGGTTTTCCGGTCGTCTTCGCGATCATCGCGCGCTGGTCGGCCACGATCCGCTGCAGCAGCGCGACGTTCGATTCCTCTGACATCGGCTCGTCGCCGTCGCCGCGCATGCCCAGCGTGATGACCTTGTCGTAGTCCTTCGACCGATCCAGCCCCTGCTGCCAGAATTCGCGCAGCACCTGTTCGTTGCGGTTGTAGTCCCACGGTCCCTTGCCGTACTTCTTCCACTCGGCATGGGCGCGCATCAGCGGTTCGTGGTGCGACGTGCCCATCACGATGCCCATCTCGTCGGCCAGCGGACCGTTCTCCGCATCGTCGTCGTAGAACGCATTGCCCCACATCGCGGGCCACAGGTAGTTGCCGCGCATGCGCAGCACGAGCTCGAATATCTTCTCGTAGAACTTGTGGTTGAAGCCGCCGAATTTCTCCTTGGCCCAGCCGGACAGCGCCGGCGCCTCGTCGTTCAGGAAGATGCCGCGGTAGCGCACGACGGGTGCGTCGGCCACGCGCGTGCCTGCCGCCACGGCGAGCACGTCGTGCTTCGGAGGTGCCACGTCCGCCCACCAGTTCCATGGCGAGACGCCGATCTGTTCGGACACCGTGTACAGCCCGAAGATCGTGCCGCGCCGGTCGCTGCCTGCGACGACGAGCGCACGCGCCACGCCCGGCAGAGGATTGCGCACGGTCTGTACGAGGTAGCCTTCCCACTTGCCGCGCAAGGCCTTCGCGTCGATCCTGTTCTCGCGCGCGAGGCGGTCGATCAGCGCGCTCTTGCCGAGCGTGCCGACGATGACGACGTCCGCGCCCTTCGCCACGGCGCCCGCGGACGCCAGCAGCGCGGGCCGGGTGCCGGACACGCGTTCGATGTCCGCCTGCAGGTCAGCCGCCGCGCGGCGCACGCCCTTGAATTCGTTCGGGTCCACGACGATGCGCGCGGCCAGCCCGGGCCGCGCGAGTACGACGGCATCCTTGCCCGCCTCGAACGTCACGAATGCGCGCTCTCCCAGCGCCCATGCCGGCTGTGCGGCCGCAAGCGCCAGCACGGCGGCGGCGACGAGTGATTTCATTAAGTCTCCTGTTTTTTTATGGGTGATTCAGCGCGCGATGCGGCAGCTCTTGAGCTGTTCCAGCGGCACGGCATCCGCCATCGCCTTGTAGCCGGCCGTCGACGGATGCAGGCCGTCGTTGTCCAGTGCCTTCAGCAGGTGATCCGGCCTGGCGGGGTCGCGCAGCGCCGCATCGAAATCGACGACGCCGTCGACGACGCCCGCGGTACGGATCCACTGGTTGTACGCGAGGCGGTCCGCCTCGTTGTCCGCACCCGGCGCGTAATAGCCGCTGCCGCCGTATGGACTGATCGTGGCGCCCAGCACGCACACGCCTTGCAGATGGGCACGCGCGACGATCTGGCGATAGGCCTGTTTCAGGTCGTCCAGCAGGGCCGCGCGCGCCGCCGGGGTGTCTTCCTTGTTCCGGTGCTGCACGCCGAAGTCGTTCACGCCGATCATGACGATGGCGTGGGAGACGCCGGGCCGCGCGAGCACGTCGCGTTCGAAGCGGGACACGAGGTTCGGGCCCAGGCCGTCGCGCAGCATGCGGCCGCCGCCGATGCCTGCGTTGACGACGCCGATGTTCGTCATCCCGGCGCTGCGCAGGCGGCTCGCGACGCCGTCCGTCCAGCGCGCATACGTGTCCGGGTTCACGCCGTAGCCGTCCGTGATGGAGTCGCCGATCGCGACGACCGTGTGCGCCGCGCCGCGGTCCAGCACTTCGACGCCCGTGATCTGGTACCAGCGCGTGAAGGTGTCGGCCTGCGGCCAGCTCGCGGCGTGGACCTGGTTGCCGGGCACCCGGAAGCTCGTCGCGCGGGCGCCCGGATGGCCCGTCTGGCGCGCCGGCGCCTGGGCGAAATGCAGCGAGATGGCGAGGTCGGCGCCCGCCGCATGCGGCAAGTCGATCGGGTCGCTCACGTATTCCGCGCCGGCGGGGATCGTCACGTACGCCGCGCCGCCGAAACGCAGCGGGCGCAGGCTGGCGCCGTCGACGTCGGCCTTGCCGGGCGCGCGCGCCAGCGCGACGCTGCCGGCGTCGATCACGAGCGGCGCCGTGCCGAACACGTTGGTGAGCTTCACGCGCAGCTGGCTCCCGCTCAGCGACACGCGCACGATCTGGCGCAGGCTGGCGTCCTGCCACTGCGCGGCGGGCAATTCGTTCTGGCCTTCCGGCACCAGTTGGGCACTGCCCCAGGAGGCGACCCAGTGTTCGCCTGCAGGGGTTTGTACGGCGATGGCGGCACAGCCGCCGAGGGAGAGGCACAGGAGGCTGGCAGCCAGAATCGATTGACGGGACATCGTTATTCCTTCACACTTGGCAAATGGTTGCGCTACCATTCTAGTTTAGAACAATGTTACGGGCAACGAGATATATTTTTTCGATATGCCCGACATCACCAGGAGACCCAGAAAATGCCCCTCATCCAGCGCGCCGCCAGCCCGATCGTCACCGAGATGCAGGTGATCCCCGTGGCCGGCCGCGACAGCATGCTGCTCAACCTGTGCGGCGCCCACGCGCCCTGCTTCACCCGTATCCTCGTCCTGCTGAAGGACAGCGCCGGCAACACCGGCATGGGCGAGGTGCCCGGCTCGAACGGCATCCTGCGCGCGCTGGAGCGGCTCGTTCCGCTCGTTACGGGCACCGAAGTGGCGCGCTACAACCGCACCCTGAACGTGCTGCGCGCGGCGATCTCCGGCGTGAGCCACCAGGTGACGTCGAGCGCCGAGGAAGCCGTCATGAAGCAGCCGCACGAAATCAACCTGCGCCTGGAAAACGTGGTAACGGCCGTGGAGGCGGCGCTGCTGGACCTGCTGGGCCAGCACCTCGCGGTGCCGCTGTGCGAACTGCTCGGCAACGGCCAGCAGCGCACGCACGTGACGATGCTCGCGTACCTGTTCTACGTCGGCGACCGCACGCAAACGGATCTGCCATACGACGGCGAGGCCGCGCGGGATGGCTGGTACAGGTTGCGCGACGAAGAAGCGTTGACGCCCGGGCAGATCGCCGACCTGGCCTCCGCCGCCGTCGACAAGTACGGTTTCCGCGACTTCAAGCTGAAAGGCGGCGTGATGCGGCCGGAAGACGAGATCGCGGCGGTGGCCGCCATCAAGCGGCGCTTCCCGGACGCGCGCGCGACGCTGGACCCGAACGGCGCCTGGTCGCTGGCGGAAGCGGTCGCCGCGTGCAAGGGCCAGGGCCACGTGCTGTCGTATGCGGAAGACCCGTGCGGACCGGAGGGCGGTTATTCCGGCCGCGAGATCATGGCCGAGTTCAAGCGCGCGACGGGCATCCGCACGGCGACGAACATGGTCGCGACGGACTGGCGCCAGATGGCACACTCGCACCTGCTGGGCGCCGTCGACATCCCGCTGGCCGACCCGCACTTCTGGACCATGCAGGGTTCCGTGCGCCTCGCGCAGCTGTGCCACGACTGGGGCCTGACGTGGGGCTCGCACTCGAACAACCACTTCGACGTGTCGCTCGCGATGTTCACGCATTGCGCCGCCGCCGCGCCGGGCGACATCACGGCGATCGACACGCACTGGATCTGGCAGGAAGGCCGCGAGCGGCTGACGACGGAACCGCTGCGGATCGTCGGCGGCCAGGTCGCGGTGCCGGATGCGCCGGGCCTCGGCGTCAAGCCGGACATGGAGCGCATCGCGGCCGCCCACGAGTTGTACAAGAAGGTGGCCGGCGGCGCGCGCGACGATGCGATGGCCATGCGCTACCTCGTGCCCGGCTGGACGTACGATCCGAAGAAGCCGAGCTACGCGCGCTGACCCCGTCCAGGCGTCAGGCGACGACGGCGCCCCACGCGGCCAGCGCCGCGCGGCACCAGTCGTCCAGGCGGGCGGCGTAGGTCGCGGCGTCGAAGCCGCCCAGGTCGGCGATCGTCACGGCCGGCGCGCCGACCGGCCGCGCGGCCCGCGCAGGCACGGACCAACCCGTGGGCATCCCGCCGCGCGCGGCAACGAGTGCGCCAAAGACGCGCTCCGGCGCCATGCCGGCCACGTAGATCTGGTGGAGCGCCGACCAGGCACGGTCGAGCGATGCCGCGTGCGTCACGGGATGCTGGAGCGCATAGGCGGCGAATGCCTGCCCATGCCGGCTTCCCCACGGTTCCTCGCGCGAGTGGTCCAGCGCGAGGAGCGTGTCGAACCGTGACGCGCAACTGTCGTCAAAGGCTGCGTAAATGGCGCAGCATTCCGGGCACGAATGGGTGTGCGTCGACGGTGTCATGTGCCGGGTGCAGGCTGAAACCGCCATTGTAAGCCATTCACGCCGCCAGCGCCCCCGGCACCTCGCATTGCAGGAACTTGTCGAACTCCGGCAGCGCCATCGGCCGCGCGAACAGGTAGCCCTGCGCCTCGTCGCAGCGGCAGGCGCGCAGCGTCTCCATCACCTCTTCCGTCTCGATGCCTTCCGCGACCACGGTCAGGCCGAGCGCATGCGCCATGTGGACGAGGGCCGCGACGAATTCGTCGCCGTTCGGGCACTCCTCCAGGAAGAACGAGCGGTCCAGTTTCAGCACGTCGACGGGAAAGCGCTTCAGGTACGACAGGCTCGAATAGCCGGTGCCGAAATCATCCAGCGCCAGCTTCACGCCCAGGCGCTTGAGGCGGTGGAGCACGTCGACGGACTGGTCGATGTCGTCGATCAGCGCACTCTCCGTCAGCTCCAGCTCCAGCGCGCGCGGCGCGAAACCGGATTCGCGCAACGCCTGTTCGACCTCGGCCACGAGCTCCGCCGACCGCAGCTGGCGCGCCGACACGTTCACGGCCACGTGCAGCTGCGTGCCGTATTTGTCGGAGAGGCGCTTGCCGACGCGGCAGGCCTCGCCCAGCACCCAGCGGCCGATCGCCTCGATGTGGCCGCGCTCTTCCGCGATGGGGATGAATTCGAACGGCGCCACCTGGCCGAGTTCCGGATGCTTCCAGCGCAGCAGGACTTCCACGCCGCGCAGGCGCCACGTGCGCACGTCGATGCGCGGCTGGTAATGCAGCTCGAACTGGCCCAGCTCCAGCGCGCGCCGCAGCGCCGCCTCCACCTGCAGCCGCCGCCGCGCTTCCACGCTCATCTCCGGCTCGAAGAACTGGTACGAGCTCGCACCCAATGCCTTGGCCTTGTACATCGCCGTGTCAGCGTTCTGGAACAGCAGTTCCGGCGTGGCGCCGTCCTGGCCCGAGAGGCTGATGCCGATCGACGCGCCCACGCACATCTCCAGCCCGTCGATGTGGAAGGGATTGGTGAGGGTCTCCAGGAGGCGCTGCGCGATGCCGGCCGCGGCGTCGCGCCCCGCGCAATGGGCCGCCACGACGAATTCGTCGCCGCCCAGCCGCGCGACCACGTCGCCCGGGCGGAGGCACGACTGCAGCCGCAACCCCACCTGCCGCAGCAAATGGTCGCCGGCCGCATGGCCCAATGAATCGTTGACTTCCTTGAAGCGGTTCAGGTCGATGAACAGCACGGTGGTTTCCGCTTCGCCGCGCGCCTGGCCCAGCATCGAGCGCAGATGGCCGTTCAGCCAGGCGCGGTTGGGCAGGCCCGTGAGATCGTCGCGCGTGGCCAACTGTTCGAGCCGCTCCTCGGCGCGCTTGCGGTCCGTGATGTCGTGGAAGTAGACCGACAGACCATCCTCGCGCGCGTACACGCGCACGCTGAGCCACACGCCTTCCGGTTCGTAGAACGTCTCGAATGCCGCGTTCTCGCACCGCTCCATCGCGCGCCGGTAGATCCGGGCCGTCTCCGTACCTTCCAGGTCGTCGGCCACGTCCCACAATACCTTGCCGCCCGACGTACCGGGCTCCACGCGGGCAAACACCTCGGCCAGCGTGTTGGCATACGTGATCTCCCAGTCCCGGTTGACCGAGAAGAAGCCGTCTTCGATGCTTTCCAGGATCGTGCGCACGCGCGCGTGCGCGTGCTCGACACGGTGCAGCATCTCCTTTTCGCGGGTGATATCGCGCGATACGAGGACGGCGCCGAACACGGCGCCGGTGTCCGGGTCCGCGACCTTGCGCACCTTCGAGCCCAGCGCGACATAATGACCGTCGCGGTGCCGCTTGCGCACCTCGACCACGTCGCCGATCTCCTCGCCCGCGTTGATGCGCGCCAGCGCCGCGGCCGCCGGCGCCTGGTCGTCGGGATGGAGGAACTCGAGGACGGTGCGCCCCACCATGTCCTCCACCTCCCAGCCCAGGAAGTTCGTGTACGACGGCGACACGTGGATGTAGCGGCCGTCCACGCCGCAGTGCGCGATCAGGTCCAGGCTGTGGTCGACGATGAGGCGGTGCTCGGCCTCGCTGCGCAACGCGCGGTCGAGCGTCGCCTTCTGCTCCGTGACGTCGGCGAACGTGCCGGACCAGCCGGTGCAGCGGCCGTCGGCAGCAACGTGCGGGAGCCCGGACACGACGACGCGGCGCATGGACCCATCCTTGGCGCGGATCCCGACTTCATGGCTGAACGCCGCCTGCCGCGCCAGCGCATCGGCGACGCGTTCCGCCGCCTGCGCGTCGGCGGCGCACCGGCGCAGCCAGTCCGGCAGGTGCGCCGCGACGGCGAAATGCGGCAGCGCGCCCTGCCCGTGGTCGACGCTGGACGTGCAGACGCCTTCGGTATCCGTGGTCCAGATGCTCGCGATTAACGATGTCGAGTGTGGCATGGGATTCTGAAAAGGTGGGAAACAGCATCCTGAACCGTCATTATGCGGCATGACTATTGCCGTAGGACAAGGCCTACGCAAATTCGTCCTCAGGGTGTTGCCCGACAACAACTCAGAATTGGCAGTGCGGCGCGGGCCGGCGGATGCCGGCACCGCGTGGGGAAGGCATTACTGGCGCAGCAGCGTGCGCAGGGTGCGCGACAGGTCCTCGGCCGAGAACTTGGCGACGTAGGCGTCGGCGCGGACGTTCTTGACGTGTTCCTCGTTCGTCGTGCCGGACAGCGACGAGTGGATCACGACCGGCATGTTGCCGAAGCGCGCGTTCGACTTGATGTTGCGGGTCAGGGTAAAGCCGTCCATTTCGGGCATCTCGAGGTCGGTCAGCACGAGCGCGACCTTGTCGTGCACGGTCTTGCCTTCGGCTTCGGCCGCGGCGGCGATGTGGTTCAGCTGCTCCCAGCACTCCTTGCCGCTCTTGGTCATCACGAACGGCAGGCCCATCGCGTCCAGCCCCTGCTCGATCAGCGCGCGCGCCACGACGGAATCGTCCGCCGCGAGGATCACGGCGCCCGGCTTCAGCTTCATCTTGGCGCCGACGGCCTGTTCGATGTTCTCGGTCTGCGCTTCCGGATTCAGGTTGCGCAGGATCGTCTCGACGTCCAGCACCTGGGCCAGGCGGGCCGGCTGGCCGTCCACCGCTTCCAGGCGCGCGATGCTCGTGACCATGCCGCTGCCGGCGCTCTTCTCGGCCGACATCACCTGCGTCCAGTCGAGGCGCACGATCTCTTCCACGCTCTCGACGGCGAACGCCTGCGTGGTGCGCGCGAATTCCGTCACCAGCATGATGTTCAGGCCGGTCTTGGGCGTGACGCCGGCGATGCCCGGCAGGTCCAGGACCTGGATGATCTGGCCGCGCAGGTTGACCACGCCAAGCACGTGATCGGGCGCGCCGGCCACCTTGGTGATCGTCGGCATGGCGACGATCTCGCGGATCTTGAATACGTTAATGCCGAACAGCTCGCTGTGCTCGCCGCTGGCGTCGCCGCCAAGTCGGAAAAGCAAAAGCTCGAATTTGTTCGTGCCCGTGAGGTTGCTGCGCTCGTCGACTTCCTGCTGAACCGATTTCATGTCCCATCCCAAAAAGGTTGATTCTTTTGGGAAATTCTAGACGCGAACCGCGTGCCGGTGTAAAGACCAGCATGAATCTCCGTCACTTTTTGGTGATTTCGCACCAAAAAACCACACACATTTGATGAAATCGTAACGACCGGTCACGCTGTCGAGGCCTGCGCATCCACCTCGCGCAGCGCCTGCCGCGCCATTTCGAGGATGCCCTCGAACGACTTGGCCGCCGCAATGAAGAGGCCGTTGTGGCAAAAGGCCGCATCCGGCACACCCGTGACGGCCGCCAGGTCGGCGTCGCGCAGACCCGCCCAGGCCGCGGGCAGGTCGGCGCGCGCATCGAAACTCTCCGCGCTGACGGGCACCGTATGGATCATGTGGCGCTGCTCGGCCAGGCTGTAGCTGATGACGAACAACACCTTCGGCATCTCCTTGCGCACGATGGCCGTCCACGGCAACGCGGCATTTTTCAGGAACAGCACACGGCCGCCTTCGAGCACCTCCGCGTGCCGCACCTGCTCGACCGCGAGCAGCGCGCCCACGCGGTACTTCACCGCATTGATCATCAGGTCCGTGAGCAGGCCCAGCACGCGGCGGAACTGCTCGTCGCGGTAGGCCTCGGCCGCCGGGCCATAGCCCAGCCGCTGCTCGTCGAGCCAGTTCGGATTGAAGCCGGAGACGATCGCCGACAGGCCGTAGCTGCCCGGCGCGTTGCGGGCCGCGCCCACGTCCGACAGGTCGAGGTATTGGACGACGTCCGCGTCGATCGCATACGCCATCTGCTGCGCGCCCTCTTCCGACAGTTTATGGCCCGCGTGCCGCTCGGCCAGCAGCGCGACGCAGCGCGCGCCGTATTCGCGCCACACGAGGCCGGCGCTGGCATACGGCACGCCGCTCATGCGGGCGCCGTCGAAGCCCTTCTGGTGATGGTCGAAGCGGCCCGCGGCCGGGTTCCATTCGCCGCCCACGTCGATGGCGACGTCGGCCCTGGCGATGATGGCGGGATCGCGCGTGCGCACGAGCTCCGCGTCCGGGTACAACGACAGCAGCACGGCCACCGCCCACGCATCGTCCGCGTGGAATTTACCGCTGTGGGTCACGATCAACATTCTGGCTCCAATCTGAGTGCATACCCCGATGATACCGGCTTTGGCGGCAAGGCCGGGCACGCGTATGATGATGGGTGTTCCCATCCGCATCGAGACAAGCCCATGCCGCTCCGCTTCCCGACTCTTCCCCTCGCTTTCGTGCTGAGTCTCGGCCTGGCGCCCGCCGCCGCGCGCGCGGACGCGCAGGCCCCCGCGGGCGCGGCCAAGGGCTCGCTGGTGATCGCCGGCGGCGCGCTGCGCGCCGACAACGCCCCCGTGTGGAAAAAGATCGTCGAGCTGGCCGGCGGCCGCGGCGCGCGCATCGCCGTGTTCCCCACGGCGGCCGGCAATCCGGAGCGCTCCGGCCGCCTGACGGCCGAGATCCTGGCCAGCTACGGCGCCCGCCCGTTCGTCGTGCCGCTGTCCGCAAAACTGGCCGGCACCGACGTGCGCCGGGCCGCCGACGACCCGCAGCTGGCGGCCAGCGTGCGCGCGGCCGGCGGCGCCTTCTTCACCGGCGGCGACCAGGGCCGCATCACAGCCGCGCTGCGCCATGCGGACGGCGGCAACAGCGCGGTGCTGGACGCATTGTGGGACCTGTACCGGCGCGGCGGCGTCATCGCCGGCACGAGCGCCGGCGCCGCCATCATGAGCAGGACGATGTTCTACGAAGGCCGCGCACCGCTGCCCACACTGCGCGACGGCATCACGGACGGCCGCGACATCGCGCCGGGCCTCGGTTTCATCGGCGACGACGTGTTCGTCGACCAGCATTTGCTGATCCGCGGCCGCTTCGCCCGCATGCTCCCGGCGATGCTGGCCAAGCACTATCGCCTGGGCCTGGGCATCGACGAGAACACGGCCGCCGTCGTCGCGCCGGACCGGTCGATCGCCGTCATCGGTTACAAGGGCGCGCTGCTGCTCGACCTGGGCCAGGCCACCGTGGACGCCGCGCGCACCGGCTTCAACGTGACGGGCGCCCGCATCAGCTACCTCGACAGCGGCGACCGCTACGAGCCGGCCACCGGCCGCTTCACGCCGGGCCCGGACAAGGAAAAGGTCGATCCGGCCGACCCGACGTACCGCGGCCCGCTGTTCGTCCCCGACATCCTCGGCAACACGGCCGTCGTCGACCTGTTGATGAAACTGTGCGACAGCGACCAGGCGCGCGCCACCGGCATCGCCTTCGGCGACCCGGCCGGCGCGGCCGCCGACCGCGGTTTCGAATTCACCTTCACGCGCACGCCGGAGAGCGAGGGCTACACGTCGAACCGGGCCGATACCTATTCCGTGTACCGCGTGCGCATGGACGTGCGGCCGGTGAAGGTGACGTTGCCGTTGTATCGGGCGGACTGAACGGCAGGCTTATCGCTGACTCTGATATTTCCACACGGAAATGTTAGAATGCCTGGGTCTCATTGATTGCGGCGAGCCCGCATCGCGTCGCCGCGAGTTTTCCCGGAAGTTCGTATGTCGGAAAAAAGAATCGATTCTGATCACCCCGCCCGTTTCAACTACGTCGTCTGTCTCGACATCATCGTCCTGGCCTGCATTCTGGTCGTCGCCGGCCGTCCGGACGGCCTGGCGATCACGCTCAGCGCGATCGTCATTGCCGCAGGCGCGGTGTTGTATCGGTGTTCGGTCGGGGTGAAGTCCTATTTGTCGAGCAAGCCCACGACGCCGCCGGCGGATCCGGGCGACCTGGATCGGCGCTTCGACGCCCCCACGCCGAAGGCGCCGGTGGACAGCCCCATCGTCGGCCGCTCCAGGTCGTGGCTGCGCGACGGCGACTAGCGCGCAATCGATACGGCCAGCGTCTCCTTGACTTCTTCCATCACCACATAACTCTTCGACTGCCCGCCGTCCGCCACGTGCAGGATCTCGCCCAGCAGTCTCCGGTATTCCGTCATCTCCGGAATGCGCGCCTTGATCAGGTAATCGAAATCGCCCGAGACGAGGTGGCACTCCATCACCTCGGGAATGGCCAGCATCGCGCGGCGGAAGCGCTCGAACGCCTGCTCCGACTTCTGGCGCAGCGTGATTTCCACGAACACGAGGATCTGCAACCCCAGCGCCCGCGGCGCGACGCGCGCGTGGTAGCCCGCGATCACGCCGTCGCGCTCCATGCGCTTGACGCGCTCGATGCAGGGCGTCAGCGACAGGCCGACGCGCTCCGCCAGGTCCTTCATCACGATGCGGCCGTCGTCCTGCAGGATGGAGAGGATATGCAGGTCGATGCGGTCCAGCACACGATTCGAGTCTTTTTGCACGCGCATGATTTTTCACCAAAAAGTTGCTAACAAACCGAAACAATTATCGCATTCTGACAACTACAATGGAAACAATTTCTAATTCCAGAACAACAGAGACACAAGGAAAACTATGCGCGTCATCGTACTCGGCAGCGGCGTGGTCGGCGTGACCACCGCTTATTACCTGGCCAAGGCCGGCCACGACGTCACCGTGATCGACCGTCAACCGGGTCCGGCCCTGGAAACCAGCTTCGCCAACGCCGGCCAGATCTCGCCGGGCTATGCGTCGCCGTGGGCGGCGCCGGGCATTCCGCTGAAGGCGTTCAAATGGCTGTTCCAGCGCCACGCGCCGCTCGCGATCCAGCCGGACGGTTCCCTCTTCCAGCTCCAGTGGATGTGGGAGATGTACAGGAACTGCGACGCCGGCCGCTACGCCGTCAACAAGGAACGCATGGTACGCCTGGCCGAGTACAGCCGCGATTGCATCCGTGCGCTCCGCGCCGAGACAGGCATCGCCTACGAAGGCCGCCAGCAAGGCACCTTGCAGCTGTTCCGCACGCAGGCGCAGTTCGACGGCGCCGCCAAGGACATCGAGGTGCTGAAGCAGGCCGGCGTGGCGTTCGACCTCCTGGGCCGCGAGCAGCTCGCGCAGGCCGAACCGGCGCTGGGCAACGTGCGCGACAAACTCGTCGGCGGCCTGCGCCTGCCGAACGACGAGACGGGCGACTGCCAGCTGTTCACGACGCGCCTCGCGCAGATGGCGCGCGAGCTCGGCGTGCGCTTCCAGTTCGATACCGCGATCGAGCGCCTCGACATCGCGAACGGCCAGGTCGTCGGCGTGCAAACGGACAAAGGCCGCGTGACGGCCGACCGCTACGTGCTGGCCCTGGGCAGCTATTCGCGCCTGCTGCTGAAGGACCAGTTCCGCGTGCCCGTCTACCCGCTCAAGGGTTATTCGATCACCGTGCCGATCGTCGATGCGGCGAAAGCGCCCGTCTCCACGATCCTCGACGAGACCTACAAGATCGCCGTGACCCGCTTCGACGACCGCATCCGCGTGGGCGGCATGGCGGAGATCGCAGGCTACAGCAAGGTGCTGAATCCGCGCCGGCGCGAGACGCTGGAACTCGTCGTGAACGACCTGTTCCCGGGCGGCGGCGACGTCGCGCGCGCCACGTTCTGGACGGGCTTGCGCCCGATGACGCCGGACAGCACCCCGATCGTCGGCGCCACGCCCTTGAAAAACCTGTTCCTCAACACGGGACACGGCACGCTGGGATGGACGATGGCGTGCGGCTCGGCCAGCGTCATCGCGGACCTCGTGAGCGGCAAGGTCCCCGCCATCCATGCCGACGACCTGGCGGTGTTCCGCTACGCCGGCACGCGGACCCCGAACGTGCGTGCGGAGCTGGCCAAGGCATGAATGCGGCCGCCCATCCCTCTCACGTTGCGGCAACGCCCGCCAGCCGGGCCGGCGCGATCCTGACGATCGACCTCGATGCCGTCGCGGCGAACTACCGCCTGCTGGTGGAACGCGCGGGCGGCGCCGTCGTCGCCGGCGTGATGAAGGCCGATGCGTACGGCCTTGGCATGGCACGCGTGGCGCCGGCGCTCGTGCGCGCGGGCTGCCGCGTGTTCTTCACGGCCCACGTCGACGAAGGCATCCGCCTGCGCGGCATCGTCCCGCCCGACAGCACCATCTACGTGCTGCACGGCCCGCCACCCGGCACCGCCGCCGACTTCCTCGAACACGGCTTGACGCCGGTACTGAACGACCCGGGCCAGGTGCGCGAGTGGAGTGCCCTGTGCGCACGCCTCGGCCGCCGCCTCGCTGCCGCGGTGCAGGTCGACAGCGGCATGTCGCGCATGGGCCTCGCGCCCGCCGATCTCGACGCCCTGGGGGCCCCGCGCGATTGGCTCGCCGCATTCGATCCGGTCCTCCTGATGAGCCACCTGGCCTGCGCGGACGTCCCGGATCATCCGATGAACGCGCGCCAGCGTCTTCGCTTCGACGCCATCCGCGCGCAGTTCCCCGCGATGCCGGCGAGCCTCGCGAATTCGTCGGCCGTCTTCCTCGGCCCCGATTTTCATTACGACCTCGCACGTCCGGGCGCGGCGCTGTACGGCATCAACCCGCAGCCGGGGCATGCCAACCCGCTGCGCCAGGCCGTGTCGCTGGACGCGTGCATCGTGCAGGTGCGCACGATCGCAGCCGGCGACGCCGTCGGCTACGGCGCACGCTACGTGGCGGAGGGCACGCGCCGCATCGCCACCATCGCCATCGGCTACGCGGACGGCTGGCTGCGCGTCCTGTCCGGCCGCGGCAGCGCGTACATCGACGGCGTGCGCGTGCCGGTCGCGGGCACCGTGTCGATGGACAGCATCACGCTGGACGTCACCGGCATTCCCGAGTCCCGCCTGCAGCCGGGCATGACCGTCGAGCTGCTGGGGCCGCATCAGCATGTCGACGCCGTCGCGGCTGAGGCCGGGACGATCGGGTACGAAGTGCTGACGCGGATGGGTGCGCGGTTCGAACGGCGTTACCTGGGCGGGTAGTCCAGCAGTGCCGTGCCATAGGAATTATCGACGGCGCACACCCAGCGCCCGTCGGCCAACCGCCGGAACACATAGGTTGCGCGCCGCGTGACGCTCACTTTCTCGGCTGCCTCCACGTAATCGAGCGTGGATTCCATGATGACGAGGGCGGTATCGCCGCCTTCGATCACGTCCATCCGGCCCTGTCCGACGGCGAGGCTATGCTGCACATGCTCGGCGATCCGCACGAACGCGGCGCGGATATTCTGTTTGCCCGTGACGTTCAGGCCGGGCTTGACGACGAGCGTCGCGTCGTCCGCGTAGAAATCCATCAGCGCGTCGAAATCCTCCGCCGTGATGGCGGCATCGGCTGCGCGGATCAGTTGTTCGAGGGGATGGGGTGCCATGGGGTCTCCTTGGGTTGTGCCTTGGAGACCGGTTGTGCTGCGGACCCGCCTCCAGGCGGGTCGCAGTCAAAAGCGTCAGCCCACCATCCGGATGATGGTGGTAATAATCGCTTGACGGGTGAAGTGGGTGCAGTGCATAGCGCAATAGTAACACTAGCGGCGGCAGAGTGCGCTCACCGGGTTGTCGCCTTTCGCCGTGATGACACCCAGGCGATACGGGAGTTTGATGTAGTCGTCCACACGCACGGCCGGGTCATTACCCTGGAAAAGGTATTCGAGCGGCCGGCACGGATCGATCGTCATCGTCTGGTCGGCATTCGTCCGTATCATTTCACCGTGTGAGATACCTTCCGACCAGAGCCGTTCGACGTTGTCGCTGCCGGCGAACGTGTTCATCGGCGCGGAAGAAAACGGCTCCCATTTTCCATCCAGGCGATCGCTCTTCCAGATGCGGAAATAGCGGCCTTTCGGCGACATGGCTTCCACCAGCGTGATGTACGTATCCGTGTTGGCAATGCGGTACGTATTGCTCGCCTCGAACAGGTCTTCCGTCTTTTCGCTCATCACGGCGACCGTATTCCGGAAACCGTTCGGGAACTGGTTCAAGTCCGTTTCGGACCGCAGCAGACGGCCATGGTCGTCGGTATTGAACAGATAGCATTTCTTATCGTCGCAGATCACCCAGAAATCCAGCCAGCCGTGACCTTGCGGTTCCTTGATGATGTCGGGAGCAACCGGGAAGAATGGTTTCGGGGCAGTCCAGGACATCGGATCGTCGATATTGTCCGACGTCGAATACAGCGGATCGCCGCCCTGATACACGAGATACCACTTCTTCTGCGGCGCAAAATAGAAGACCTGCGGCGCGGCGCGATAACCTGGGCCCATCGGGGACTTGTCGAGTGGGACGATGCGCGCGGACGCGGCATCCTCCCATTTGTCGAAGCTGGTGTACGCGAGTCCCCAGCCTTTCGAGCCGGCCGTCGTCATGAACACATGATATTTACCGTTCACGTGGACGATCGACGGATCTTTCACGCCATAAATGGTCTGCCCCGAATCGGGCTGCGGCGATATCAATGGCGCGCTCGAGGTCCATTGAAACGTCTTGACGCCAGCACATCCTACCAGGGCAGTCGCCATGGTTACCGCAAGAACGCATTGCCCGAATTTCATGAATTTCCCATCTGGATCGAATAAATGATGCGGATTGTATTCCAGACCATCGACATATTTTCCCCGATGGCGCTCATGAAATTTACCGGACGGCCAATAGAAGCGCATCCTCGAGCCGGTCGTTCCCCCAAAACATCTCGTCGCCCACGAAGAACGTCGGCGCCCCGAAGATGCCGCGCGACCGGGCGGCGTCGGTCCGCGCGCGCAATGCGGCTTTGCACGCATCGCCCTGCGCAGCCGCGACGATCGCGCCGCCGTCCACGCCGAGTCCGGCGAGGATGGCGCGGATGACCGCCTCGTCCCCGATGTCCCGGTCGTCCGCGAAGTTGGTTAGCATGACCTGCTCGCAGAAATCGAATTCCCACGCCGCGCCTGCGGCCTGCAGCGCGACCCGCGCCGCCAGCAACCCGTTTCGGGGAAACACCGAGGGCTGCCGCCAGCGCAGGCCATATTTGGCGCACTGCCGCTCCATGTCGCGCCACACGTAACGCCCTTTGGCGGCCTGCAGCACGAACGGCGACGTGTCCCACCCCTGCGCCTTGAAGATCGGTCCGAGCAGGAACGGTCTCGGCACGACCAGCACGCCCGCGCCGGCCGCGAGGCGCCGGATGCGCATCATGCTCAGGTAGCTGTAATTACTGCCGAAGTCGAACCAGAATTCGATGGTGTTCATGTCAAGGTTCCGTCAGTCGAAGATGAGCAGGCAGCGGATCTCGATGCTTTCGCGCGGCGGCGTCCCCGGCGGCGTGTCCGGATGCGCGAACGCGGCGTGCGGCGTGAAGCATGGCATGCCGTCAAGCGAATCGTACTGCTTGAACAGCAGCACCTCGTCGAATGCCATGGCGTCATAATACGTCCACGCGTGGGCCGGGTCGTACAGCACTTCGAAGATTTCGCCGGTGCGGGTCGGATAGACGATGTCCGCGGCCACGAGATCCGACCGGTCCACGGTCCGCGCATCGCAGACGGCCAGCGGCGCATCCAGTACCGGCAGCCGCGTCGTGCGCCAGAGATTGACGATGGCATGGCGCGCGACCGACCGGATCCCGTGCGCTTCCATCTCGAGCGCGAGCCTGCGCTGCGCCGACGCCGGCGTGAAATCGCAATGGACGCGCGTGGCCGTGCTGGGACGCTGGCCGTCGCGCGCGCCGAACGGCGCCAGCGTGCCGGGATCGCGCCGGCGCACGAGGTGATCGAACACGATGGCGCGGCGCGCGCCGGTGACGGCGCGCGCCAGTTCCTCCATCTCGCGGTAATACACGCGCTGGATCTCGTCGCGGTCGCCGAACGAATGCATCGCACTCGGTGCGCCGCACAGCTGGAAGCCTTCGCGGTCGAGTGCGGGCGGATCGACCCGGCCGCGTCCATCGGAAATCGTGACCGGCATCGTGGCGTAGCAGCCGGTGTCCCACGCATGCCCGCCGGGCGGCGCGAGCATGTAGGTAACGGGTTTGTGGGCTGCGCTTTGCAGGTATTCGAGCGTGGCGCTGACGGGTGTCGGGTGCATGCGGATCCCTTGAAGGAAGTGGCGAAGAGTCTTCATTACACGCCGCCCCTGCCCTCCGTTCAAACGTTTAAAATGACCGGGTCGCATGCCCGGTCGGCATGCGAAGGACCCGAACCATGCCGAACCGACTGATCGACCTGCCCCCGCTCGACCTGCTGCGCACCTTCGTCGCGGTGGGCCGCCGCATGAGCATCACGCTGGCGGCGCAGGACTTGTGCATCGTGCAGTCCGCCGTCAGCCGCCAGGTCCAGGCGCTGGAGACGGCGCTCGGCTGCCGCCTGTTCGTGCGCGCATATCGCAGCATCGAATTCACGCCGGAGGGCCGGCACCTGTTCCGCATGGCCGACCCGATGCTGGAACAGCTGGGTTCCGTGATCGGCACGTTGCGGCCTCCCGCCGAGCGGCCGTGCATCACGCTCACGGCCACCATCGGCGTGACCGCGCTGTGGCTGCTGCCCCGGCTGGGGGCCTTCCAGCGTGCCGCGCCCGACATCGACGTGCGCGTCGCCGCCACCAACCGCGTGATGGACCTGGAACGCGACGGCATGGACCTCGCGCTCCGCTATTGCCCGGACGCGGCGGCGCCGGACGGCGCGGTACGCCTGTTCAGCGAGATCCTCGTGCCCGTGGCACATCCGTCGCTCGGCGTGACGGCCATCGAGGATCCGGCCACGTTGCGCCGGCACGTGCTGATCGATTACGACGACCCGTCGCGGCCGTGGCTCCAGTGGAAGCACTGGCTGCGCGGCGCCGGACACAAGTCGGGCATGGCCGGCAGTGGACGCCTGCTTTTCAACCAGTACGACCAGGTCGTGCAGGCGGCGCTGGCGGGACAAGGCGTCGCGCTCGGCCGGCTGGCGCTGGTCGGCAGCCTGATCGCGGAAGGCAAGCTCGCGGTGGCGACCGCGCGGCCGCCCGTGACGACCGATCACGGCTACTGGCTGATGACGCGGCCCGGTGCCGACACCCACGCCTTGTCGGTAGTGCGGGACTGGATTCTCGGCGAGGCTGCGACGACAAATCGACGACAGATTCAAGGCGATTTCGCGTCTATATTGTCCGGACCAAAAACCATATAAAAGGACTACCAAGCATGATGAAACACCTCCTGATCGCCGCCGCCGCGGCATGCATCCTGGCCGGCTGCGCGGAAGCGCCGACCAACGACGGCCAGCAACTCTCGCGCGAGGACCGCGAGCCCCCCACCGGCAGCATGCTGCCGCGCCGTCACACGGCGGGTAACGCCCAGGTCATCAACAAGGACCAGATCGACACCAACCAGATCCTGAACCCGGGCGCCACGCAACCGCACATCAAGCCCTGAACAACATGTCCCGCGCGAGCGCGCCGATCGCGACCGTGGCGGGATGGCTCATGCGCCGCTCCGTCGTGATCGCGTAGACCTGCTCGACGACGGCATCGACCGTGCCGAGCGCGACGACCTGGTACTGGTCGCACACCTGCGCCGCGATGACCGTCGGCGCGAAGAACACGCCCGCGCCGGATTGACCAAACGCCTGCATCATCGCGCTGTCGTCGAACTCCCCGATGACGTGGACGTGGATGTCGCCGCGTTCCAGCCACTGCAATAACCGGCCCCGGATCGCGAAATCCTCGCCGGGGAACAGCACCGGCGCATCGTCCAGGCACGCCGGAAAATCCGTCCCCAGCCGTGCCGCCAGGTCCACGGTCGCGAACGCGGTCATCGAACTTTCCCCGAGCAGGTGGTTGTAGGCACGCACACTGAAATGCGCGGGGATCGTCCGGTCCGCGATGACGAGGTCGAGGCGGTGGACGGCGAGATCGGCCAACAGGTTGTCCAGCCGCCCCTCGCGGCACACGAGCCTGACCGGCTCCTCCAGCCTGAGCGCCGGTTCCACGAGCCGGCACGCGATCAGTTTCGAGACCGAGTCGGCGCACCCGACACGAAACGGCTGCGGCGACGCGAGCTGGCTGTTGCGCACGAGTTCCAGCAGTTCATCCCCGGCGGCGAAAATCTGCTCTGCCGAGCGGGCGATGCGCCGGCCGGCCTCGGTCAGCTCGAGGTTGCGTCCCGCGCGCCGGAACAGTTGCACACCCAGCGTGGCCGCGAACTCGGACAACTGCCCCGAGATCGCGTGCGGCGTCAGGTGAAGCTGTGCGGCGGCGGTGGCGATGCTGCCGGTCTTCGCCACCATCCAGAAGTAGCGCAGGTGCTTGTAGTTGAGTGACGTCATGGCGCCCTAATACATCGAAAAAACCGAGGAATGGTGAAAGATAACACGATTGGTACGATCTTTACCTTGCGTCTATAGTGAGATCTCAATCAACGGCAACAATGACCGGGGGCAATGATGAACGGAATCGAAACAATCGCGAGCGGCCCGATGTGGGCCGGTTTCATCGGATTCGTGCTGGTCATGCTGGCGCTGGATTTGTTCGTATTCGGCGGCAACAAGGCACACAAGGTCGGCGTGAAGGAAGCGGGCCTGTGGTCCGTCGCATGGGTCAGCATGGCGCTGCTGTTCAACGGCGGCCTGTGGTGGTACCTCAAGTCGACGGTCGGTGCCGACGTCGCCGACCAGAAAGCGCTCGAATTCCTGTCCGGTTACCTCATCGAAAAAGCGCTCTCGGTCGACAACATCTTCGTCTTCCTGATGATCTTCACGGCCTTCCAGGTACCCCAGCAATACCAGCGCCGGGTGCTGGTCTACGGCGTCCTCGGCGCCATCGTCATGCGGGCCGTCATGATCGGCGCGGGCGCCTGGGTCGTCAGCGAATTCAGTTGGGTGCTGTACGTGTTCGGCGCCTTCCTGCTGCTGACGGGCATGCGCATGCTGGTCGCGGCCGACAAGGAACCCGACGTCAAGCAGAGCCCGGTCATGCGCTTCGCACGCAAGCATCTCCGGGTGGCGGAAGGCGACCATGGCGAGAAATTCTTCGTGGTGGCGAACGGCATCCGCTACGTGACGCCGCTGTTCCTCGTGCTGATCCTGATCGAGGCGACGGACCTGATCTTCGCGGTCGACTCGATCCCGGCGATCTTCGCCATCACGACGGACCCGTTCATCGTCTTTACCTCGAACCTGTTCGCGATCCTCGGCCTGCGTGCCCTGTACTTCCTGCTGGTGGACATGGCGGACCGCTTCCACCTGCTGAAGTACGGCCTGGCGATGGTCCTGACCTTCATCGGCACGAAGATGCTGATCATGCCCTGGTATCACATGCCGGTGCAGGCGTCGCTGACCGTCGTCGCCGTGCTCATCGCCGGCAGCTGTATCGCCAGCCTGTACGTCGCGCGCAAGCACGACGCCAAGTAACGACTTTTATCGGAGAACCTGAAATGCGCTCATACCCCAAGAACAGTCCCCGCGCCGCCGGCCGCCTGCTGGCCCTGACGATGATCGTGGACGGCAACGTCGCCCTCAGCGAGCTGAAAGCGGTCTACCGGTCGCGGATCCTGGACCACATCGCGCTGGACGACGACGATTTCGACACGGTCCTGCACGATCTGTGCAACGACCTGCTGGCGACGGCGCACCATGGCACCGTCCAGGTGGACACCGCCACGATCGATGCCTTCCTCGACGACGTGGAATCACCCGAGCTGCGCCGCAACCTGCTGGGCGCGATGTGGCGCCTCGCGGATGCCGACGGCTGGCTGGCGGATGCCGAAGCCGTCGTGCTGAACCGGGCCGCGATCCGCTGGGGGGCCGAGTCGGGCTTCGTCACGGCGCACTGACCGTGCGGACACGGGCCGCGTGAATCTTGAACAAAAAAGTGTTATCGTGACAATGTAAAACAGAATCACGATGCACGACACAGTTCGCGCAACACCGGAGACCGCATGCCCGCAACCCGACTTGCATTGACCGCGACCCTGGCCGTCGCCGCCGGCGCCCATGCCCAGGCGCCGGGCGACCCTGCGGACGCCCCGCTTCCGGTGGATGTCATGACGGGCGTTCCTGCGCCGCCGTTCAAGGTCGAGGCGCTGCCGCGCGCCTACACCGGCAATGTCGCCGGCAGCGGCGCCACGCGCATCTTCGACAACGGCAGCGCCTTCGGCGCCTACCGCACCGACCCGAAGCTGGTTGCCGGCCTCCGCCTCACACGCTACCTGGCGCTCGAAACCGGTTACACGGGCCTGATCAACCGCGGCCATTACTTCGCCGATTACACGCGCCCGGACGACGTGGCGGGCGGCCTCGGTGCCAACGGGTTCCACGGCTACCTGGCCACCCGGCTCGTACTGCCGCTCGGCGAGCGGCTGCAGGTGACGGCGAAGCTGGGCGTCGCCCACAGCGAATACGTGCGCAGCGGCATCGGCGGGAGCAGGACGCGGGAGTTCGACGTGGGTCCGTACGCCAGCCTGGGCCTGCAATACCAGCTCGGCAGGAATGCCGCGCTCGTCGGCGCGTACGAGCGGTACGGCAACTCGGAAAGGCGCTGGGGTCCCAGGACCAACGGCAACGGCTTCAGCATCAAACTCAACGTGGACTTCTGAACGGATCTCGCCGATGCTTCGGCCGCGGCCGAATCGTCGCGCACACGCCTCCGCTAGCATGGGTGCATGGAACTCATCGACTACCTGCACACCCACTTCCTCACCCGCGCGCAGCTGCTCGCGGCCTGCGCCACGGATGGCGCGCATCTCGACCGCTTCACGGCCGCCGGCACGATGCCCGCGCCGTCGTACCGGCTGCAGGTCCGGATCGATTGCGCGTCGTTCTTCGGCGACCATGCGGAGACGCACGCGCTCGACTGGTTTGCGAAAGGCCATGTCGAGTGGCTGCGCATGCTGCTGGCGGGAGAACCCGATCCGTACGGGCGGTTCGCGGCGCGCTACCGGGCGGCGCTGGACGCACTGCCCTTGCGTGGGCTGGAGGCGACGGACGCGCACCTGCGCAGCGAATGGCAGCACTTCCTCGCCGGCACCTACGGCCTGTGCACGCGCTCCGGCCTGCCCGAGGACATCGCGGCGAAGGAGCTCGCGATCCACGTCATCCGCACGCTGACGGACGATGACCGGCCGCTCGACGCCGGAGAACGCAAACGGCTGGCCCAGGCGCGCGACCTGCTGGACCGCGCCAGCAGCCCGTTCGCCCCGCACGAGCGGGCACGCAGCTCGCGGGCCCGGTACGCGGTATGAAATAATTTGTGGGACCTGTCACAAACGCGCGGGCCGTTCCGTCTAATGAGTAGAAGGCTGCATTTCGCACCCTGTCCATTCGAAAGGAACCATCATGTCGCACGCTGCCCGCATCAACCTGTTCACCCTGGCCCCATCCGCACTGAAGGCCATGGTCAACCTGTCGCAGACCGTCAAGCAGGGCGCGCTGGGCCCGCGCCTCGTGGAACTCGTCAACCTGCGCGTCTCGCAGCAGAACGGCTGTGGCGTCTGCGTGGACATGCACTGGCGCGACCTGATCAAGCAGGGCGCCGACCCGCGCCACCTGAACAGCGTGGCCGCCTGGCGCGAGTCGCCGTTCTTCAGCGAGCGCGAACGCGCGGCGCTGGCCTGGGCCGACGCCGTCAACGCCCTGCCCCACCGCGACGATACCGACGCCGCCTGGCCCGCATTGCGCGAGCATTTCAGCGAGGGCGAGATCGCGGAGCTGGGCTATACGATCGCCGTGATCCGGGGCTGGAATGCAATCAACCTGTCGCTGCGCAACCCGATCCCGGTCGAGCCGCCGGCCGGCATGTAACTACCTCACGGCGGCGGGATCGAACAGCGGATTCTCGATGAGCCCGAGCACGTTGCCGAACGGGTCGATCAATTCCGCCGTCCTGATGCCCTCGCCCACGTCCTGGATCGCCCCGTGGACGGTGGCGCCGAGGCCGACGATGCGCTCGACCTCGGCCGCGATGTCGTCGACGCCCCAGTACGTCGTCGTGCCGGTCGTCCCAGGGGTGCCGTCCGGGAGGAGGCCCAGCTCGAAGCCGCCGATCGCGAAACCGACGTAGAACGGCTGGTCGAAGTAAGGCTGGACGCCGAACACGTCGGCGAACCAGGCTTTGGCGCGGCCGAGGTCGGCCACGGGATAAGTCACGGTGCGCAATCCTTTGATCATGTTGTCTCCTGTCGTAAAGGCGCCATGATGCCCGATTCGCGCGGTCGTGGATTGGAAAAATGGAAAGCGGATCAGAGCAGCGAGTCGATCTGCGCCGTGATTTGCGACTGCAGGCCGACGAGATCCACCGTCGTGCCCTGCCCGTGCGCGACGGCCGTGTAGATGCCGTCGCCGTTCCCGTCGTGGAAGACCTCGTAGTAGGCGTGGCTGCCGCGGGTGATCGTCTCCACGACATAGCCCGCGGCCGCCTGGGCATACGCCACGGTGGTGCCCAGGTGGACGTCGACCGCCGTGCCGTCCGCCTTGACGCTCTGCGCCGCGGTGACCGTGTCGCCGTCGAACGTGAACCGCATGCGTTCGTACGGCTCGACGTCCAGCGCCGTCGCCGCCGTGCCGACCGGGATCACGCTGAACGTCTCCGACGCGAGCTTGTACGTCGTGCCGTCCGTCGTCGTGAACCGCAGCGTCTCGAGCGTGTTGCCGCGGATCGCCGTTTCCGTGACGGTGCTGCCGTCCACCGCGAACGCGCTCGCGGCCAGTTCGGCGACGGCCACGGTATGGGTCCAGCCCGCGGTGCCGAACGTCTGCGTCATGTCCGTCAGCGCGCCGTTCGTTACCGTGAAGCCGTACGTGGGCGTGTCCGCCGCCGTCGTGTCGAAGCTGCGCACTTCCTGCGTCAGGTGGTACAGGCCGGTGTCGCTGGCATCCACCGTCCAGGTCAACGTCGCCGTGGCCGAGCCGCGGGTCAGCGTCTCCGTCACGGTGCCGGTGCCGACGGTGAACGTCGCGTTGGCGGGCAGGCTCGTTGCGATCGTCCGGCTGCCGATCACGTGTTCGATGCCGGTGACCTGGCCGTCGCTGATCGTGAACCTGACGTCGCCGCTTGACAATTTATTGGCGAGTTCGTTGGCCAGGCAACCGGCCGGTGGATGGTCGCGCATAGAATCTCCTTGCAAGTCCGGGATGGGTGCGCAAAGAATAAGATGCTCGTCTGTAAAATGGCGTTAAGACCGTTCCTCACAAGTGTTACGAGATATTGCGATGCCCACCCACCACCCCGTCACGCCCGACGGCCGCTACTTCGTCGTCGCGGGCCGCCTGTGGCGCATGAGCAATCCGGACATCGATCCCGCCACGCGCCAGGCGCTCGTGGACCGGCTGATGCGCGCGCGGCGCCAGGTCGGCGTCGCGAAAAAAGCGGGTGACCCGGTGCTCGAACGCCAGGCCCGCGACGAGGTCGACGCCGCCAAGCGCGCGCTCGGCGAGCGCGGCCCCGTGTGGTGGACGGACGGCGCGCCGGATTACAACCGGCGCATGGCCGCGAACACGCCGTACGCGGACTGGTACGCCGCGCTGCCCGCGGACGGCTAGCGGAACGGCAGCCTGCCCAGCAGCCCGACGAGCGTGCGCGCGTAGCGCCCGTCCGGATCGAGGTCGGGATCGAACACGGTCACCGTGATGCCCGCGCAGCGCGGATCGGGCACGAGGCCGGACAGGATCGTCACCAGGTCGTCCGGCGCGATGCCCGGCGCACCCGGACTGTCGACGGCGGGCATCACGGCTTCGTCAAGCACGTCGACGTCGAAGTGGATCCAGAAGCGCTGGCGCAGCCTGTGCCGGGTGCGTTGCAGCACCTCCTGCGGACCGATCTCGTTCGCGGTGAACACGTCGATGCGTTCGAAGTCCGTGTCGTTCACGTCCGCCCAGGCGAAGTCGGGACGCCGCCCATCGCGCTCGCCGATCTGGACGACGTCGCGGTCCTGCACGAGCGGAGATTCAACGCCCGGCCAGTCCGTCATCAGCGCCTCGCCGCGGCCCGTGGCCAGCGCGAGATCCATGCCGGCGACGGCACCCAGCATGCTGTCCGGGTCGTAGTTGCCCGGGTGGCGGAAGTCGCTGTGGCCATCCACGTGCACGAGCGACAGCGGCCCGTGCCGCCGCGCGCCCGCCAGTGCCCCCAGCAGGATCGAACGGTCGCCGCCGACGACGAACGCGAATTCGCCGCGCGCGCCCGCCGCCGCCACGTGGTCGGCCAGTGCGAGGTTGAAGTCGCGCATCGCGAGGCCGTTGCGCAGCCGCGTGCCCGGATCGGGGCCGGGCTTCCAGGACGGCCGCGGCATGACGACGGGGACGCCGGCGCCCAGGGCGGCGAGCAGGCCGGCGTCGAACAGCGCCGCGGGCGCGCGCCACGTGCCGGGTTCGTGGCCGGGGCGCAGGGGCCTGAGTCCGAGATTCGACGGGGCGGCGATAACGATCATGGCACGGTATGCAGGAAGGTTTCCGGGGTCGCGTCCGCGAACTGGCGGAAGGCGTGGATGAGATGCGACTGGTCGTAGTAGCCGCAGTCCCCGGCGAGGCGCGCCCAGTCCACGACGGCGTCCTGGCCGCGCAGCGCGGCGTGCGCGCGGCGGAAACGGCACACCATCGCGAACGTTTTCGCGGAGAGACCCACGCGCTCGCGGAACAGGGATGCGAGGTGCTGGCGCGTGATGCCCAGCCCGTCCGCAAGCGCCTCGACGCGCACCGCCCCGCCGCTCGCCTCCAGGCGCAGGACGGCCGCCCGCGCGAGCGCATCCGCCCGCGCCGGCTCGCGCGTGCGCAGCCGCGCGAGCAAGGCGCGTTCGATGATGCCGAGCCGCGCTTCCGTCGTGCGCTCGCGTTCCCACAACGACGCCGCCAGCGCCTGGACATCGGCGCGCGGCCACAGGTCGGACAGGACCGGATGGCCGTCCTGCAGTTCGGACAGGGGCACGTCGACAAAGGCGCGCGCGGCGCCGGGCAGGAAGCGCACCGCCACCGTCAGCACCGGGGCACGCATCTCGACATGGTGCGGGCGCGACATCATGCCCGCCACCTTGCCCAGCGGCGAGGAATCTTGCCACAGGATGTCGATGCAGTTGTCCGGCAGCACGCGCGTGCGCACGGGCCCGTCATGGGGAATGGCGTGGCTCGTCCACAGGCAGGCCACGTGGCCGGCCAGCGCGGGATGCGGCGGGAATTCGCGGTACAGGTGCATGGCGTCAGTATAGCCCCGGCCTGCGCGCGGCCTTCACGCCGAGTGCGAAGCCGATGCCCGCCAGTCCCCAGGCGATGGCGGCAACGACTTCGAACGTGTTGCGCAGTTCGGGGTGGGACACGGCCAGCGGCGGCAGGAGCAGTGCGCGCACGAGGCAGATCGCGGCCATCGTAGCGAGGCCCGTGCGCAGCAGCGGCGGACGGCGCGCCGCGCCCAGCGCCGCGCAGGCATACCAGGCGCACGTCGCCATCAGCGGCGCGATGACGAGCGCACCCACGGGCGCGGGCCACGTGCCGGCGCGTGCGGATTCGACCACGGCGGACGGCGCGCCGAAGTACGCATACCACGCCGGTCCCGCCGCAATGGCCGCCACGTGGATCAGTGCGCCGATGACCGCGATGGCGGCCGCAAGCTGGATCCACCGCCTGGATGATGTTGTCATGCAAGACTCTCCCGCTATCGATCCGTGATGTTGCCACGTTGGGCACGCTCAAAGTGCGCGCTTTGTCACGCGCCCCTATCAGAACCGACAGGCGCGCCGGACTGGCACCTCCCGTATTGACGCCTATACTGAGTTGATTCGTCTTCAGCGACCCACCCCAGGAGACACCGCATGAACGCATCCCACCGCATCTGCCTTGCACTCGCCCTCGCCGCCGCCAGCGCGGCTCCCTACGCCGCCGGCCCCGGCCAGGACAGCGACATGGACGCCGCGACAGCACTCAGCGACACGAACAGCCGCGCCATGCGCGGCCGCGAGATCGTCCCGCCCGGCGTCATCCTGAACCTGAAAGGCAAGCAGAGGAACCTCGTGTGGCAGGGCAGCTACATCGTCAACACGACGGGCTGCATCGACTGCCACACGCACCCGACGTATTCGCCGGGCGGCGATCCGTTCCAGGGCCAGCCCGAGCGCGTCAACGCCGAGCAATACATGTCCGGCGGGCGCCAGTTCGGCCCGTTTACCGCGCCGAACCTCACGCCGGACAACGCGGGGCGCCCGGCCGGCCTCACGCGCGAGGAATTCGTGCAGACCCTGCGCACCGGCCACAATCCGCACGACCCGGCCGGCCAGATCCTGCAGGTGATGCCGTGGCCGGCCGTCGGCAAGATGACGACGCGGGACCTGGTCGCCATCTACGAATACCTGCGCGCGATCCCGTCGTTGCCGGATAACCCGAATCCCGGACCGTGAGGAGCGCCCGCCGTCATTTCATCGTGTAACCCTGCTGCGCGGTGTCGACGGCGTAGTTGCGCGCCGTGTCCCAGTACGTGAAGCTGTAGCGCACGACGTCGCCGATCTTCAGGCCGCCCGCGCTGTACGTGTTGGTCGTACCGTCCAGGCGCATGCGCACGTTCTGCTGGGTGCCGTTGTTCACGGTGTAGTGGACGTCGGCCCAGCTGCCGGTCGTCGTCGTGAACTGCAGCGTCGTCGCGGACGTCTGCGTCACGTACGTCGGGCCGGACGGCGGCGGCGTGGTCGTCGTGCCCGACTCCCACACGATGTCGTCGATCGCGAACTGGAAGCTTGAGGCCGGCAGCTTGCTGGCGTCGCTCGAGATCATGAAGACGTCGAGCAGCGACTGCAGTGCCACCTTGGTCCCGAGGAGTGTCGAGACGGGGATGCTGGCCTGCGCCCAGTCGCCGTTACGCACGAGGCCATACGCGGTCGTGTTTGCCGGGAAATTCACCCAGTTCTGGTTCGTGTACGTGTCGCCCACGCCGATGTTGAACGAGACGTTGGCCGGGATCTTGATGCGGAACTTCATCGTGCCGTTGCGATAGTTCGTCAGGTCGCGGGCCTGGCGCGCCTGTACGCCGCCGCCGAACCATTGGCCGGGTGCCGTGTAGGCCCACGCGATGACGTTGCCGCCTTCATACGGCGGCGTGTTGCCCGCGCCGGACGAGGCGCCGTTCCACAGGAAGATGTCGGAACTGGTGCCTGCCACCAGCTTGTTGTTCACTGGGGTGTTGTCCGTAAAAACGCCGAACTTGCCCGCCACTTCCGGAACCG
This sequence comes from uncultured Massilia sp., assembly GCA_946481275.1. Next base: position 140,747 of record CAMLMV010000001.1, on the reverse strand, counting down.
TCTGGTTGCCCAGCTTGACGCTGCCCTTGCCGTCCAGCTGGTACACGCGGACATAGTCCACGTACATCGTGCCGGGCAGCGGCGCCGTCACCTGGCCGGGCGTGGCCGCGTCGGTGAAATTACCGCCGACGGCGAGATTCAGCAGCAGGTAGAACGGGGCCTGCAGCGCCGTCGAATTCACGGGCAGCGGCGCATCGTACATATTGCGCTCCACGCCGTTGTCGACGGTCGTGAAGCGCATCTCGCTCTCGGTCCAGTACAGGCGGTACGTGACGAAGCGGTTCGCGAGCGACGTGGTGGGCACGTACCAGTTCTTCGTCTGCCACGCGGTCGACGCGGCACAGCTTTCGTTACCCGGCACGCACGCGGCCTGCTGCCACGTGATGACGTTCGAGCCGACGAAGTTGTTGGCCGACGGCGACCCGGCCGCCGCGCGCACGGAGGCCTTGTGGCCCATCTCCATGATGTCGATCTCGCCGTTGCGCGGCCACGTCTGCGGGCTCGTGCCCAGCATCCATGCGGCGGGCCACAGCCCCGTCGCGATGTTCGGGGTGCTCATGCGGATCTCGATCATCCCGTACTGCACCTGCACCTTGTTATGCGTGTCGATCTTCCCGGACGTGAACACGTTGCTGCCCACCGTCTGGTTCTGCGCGCGGATCGCGAGCGCGCGCGTGCCCGGCTCGAACGGCACGTCCGCGATGGACACGTTGTTCGGGCTGTAGTACTCCAGCTCCTGGTTGCCGTAGCCGCACAGGTTGATCTGGCAGCCGTTGCCGTCCGTGGCGGTCCAGCGCGACGCATCCAGGCCCGGACCGTTGAATTCCTCGGACCACAGCAGCTGGCCGATGGCCGGGTTCGTGACGCTGGCGCCGGCCTGCGTCGCGCACGCGAGCAGCACGCCGGCGGCGGCGGCCATACGGAAAGGTTTCCATTGCGAGTGAGATTTCTGGTTATAGTGGTTCACTTCGACTCCTCTGTTTCACTTCGACGGATAAGCGGCCGCCCGTAGAAGCGGCCGCGCGGTGCCGGCTTGGGCTGCCGGTCTTGTTGGATCCTGCGGAGGCTGGAATTGGAAACCTTTCCAAACGTGGATAGGAAATATAGCTGCGTTTACATCGAACGTCAAACCGAATCGTGCGTGATGACACATTGGACTGGTAAACTCGCGGGATAGCCATCACTCACGACACACCATGAAGCATTCGAACGGAGGCCTCGTCTATTCCACCGAAAGCGGCCGCATGTGCCCCGGCTGCCGGCAGCCCGCCGCCGCGTGCGCGTGCAAGGCGGCCACCGCGCCCCTCGGCGACGGCAACGTGCGCGTCTCGCGCCAGACGAAGGGCCGCGGCGGCAAGGCGGTCACGCTCGTCAAGGGACTGGCGCTCGACGCCGCCGCCCTCGCCGCGCTGGGCAAGCAGCTGCGCACCGCATGCGGCTCGGGCGGGACCGTGAAGGATGGCGTGATCGAGGTCCAGGGCGACCACTGCGACCGCATCATTGAAGAACTGAAGAAGCTGGGCCACCAGCCGAAGCGCGCCGGCGGTTGATTAAAACAGCGCGCCCTGCGGGCTGGTGAGCCTCGTGAAACTGTCGTCCAAGAACGGCAGGATGCCGTCCGCGATGGGTTCCAGCTGCTTCGTCAGGTAGTGCTCGTAGTCGATGGGCGTGCGGCGCGTGTCCAGCGTCTCCAGCGGCTCCGGTCCCGCCGTCGTCATCACGTAGCGGATCCAGCCCCCGTTGCGGTATTGCGCGGGCCGGCCCTGGCGCACGTGGAATTCGTCGGCCGCGCGCGCCGCGCGCACGTGCGGCGGCACGTTGCGTTCATATTCCACGAGCGGCCGGCGCAGCCGCTTGCGGTACACGAGTTGCTCGTCCAGTTCGCCACGCAGCGTGCGCGCCACGTAGTCGCGCACATAGTCCTCGTACGGCTCGCCGCGGAACACGCGGCCATACAGCTCCTGCTGGAACGCCTGCGCCAGCGGGGTCCAGTCGGTGCGCACCGTCTCCAGGCCCTTGAACACCAGGTCGTCGCCGCCGTCCTTGCGGCGCACGAGGCCCGCGTAGCGCTTCTTGCTGCCCTCTTCCGAGCCGCGCACGGTGGGCATCAGGAAGCGCCGGAAATGCGTCTCGTATTCGAGTTCCAGCGCGCTTTCCAGTTGCAGTTCGTCCTGCAGCCAGTCGCGCCACCACGCATTCACATGATCGACGAGCGTGCGGCCGATGCGTTCCGCGGCGTCGTCCGCATGCGCGCGCCCGAGCCAGACGAACGTGGAATCCGTGTCGCCGTAGATCACCTGGTAGCCCTGCACCTCGATCAGTTCGCGGGTGCGGTGCATGATCTCGTGGCCGCGCATCGTGATCGACGACGCCAGGCGCGAGTCGAAGAAGCGGCACGCCGTCGTGCCGAGCACCCCGTACATCGAGTTCATGATGATCTTTAAAGCCTGCGACAGCGGCGCGTTGCGTTCGCGCTTGGCGGCGTCGCGGCCCTGCCACACGCGCGTGACGATGCCGGGCAGGCAGTGCTGCGTGCGCGAAAAGCGCGCGCCGCGGAAGCCCGGCACCGTGTCGGCTTCCGGCTCCTCGAGGCCGGCGACGAGCCCCACCGGATCGATCAGGAACGTGCGGATGATCGACGGGTACAGGCTTTTATAGTCCAGCACGAGCACCGAGTCGTACAGCCCGGAGCGCGAATCCATCACGAAGCCGCCGGGACTGTCCGCGCCCGGCACGTCGCCGATGTTCGGCGCCACCCGCCCGAGTCGGTGCATCAGCGGGATGTACGCGTGCTCGAACGCGGCGACGGAACCGCCGCTGCGGTCGGCCGCGAGGCCCGTCACGCTGGCGCGCTCCAGCAGGAAGGACATCAGGTCCGATTTCGCGAAGATACGCGTGACGAGCACGCAGTCCTGCAGGTTGTACGTCGCCAGCGCCGGCTTGTCCTCGGCGAACATGCGGTCGATCTCCGCCATGCGGTCGTACGGATTGTCGATCGATTTACCCTCGCCCAGCAGGCTTTGCGCCACGTGCTCCAGCGAGAACGACGGGAAGCTCCACGTGGCCCCGCGCAGCGCCTCGATGCCGTCGATGACGAGGCGGCCGGCGACGCCGGCGAAGTAGTGCTCCTGCCGGCCGCCGTGTTCGCGCCATTCGATCGCGCTGCCGTCGCGGCCCAGGCGGAGCGGGCGCTGCATCTGCTGCGCATGCTGCTGCAGCACCCGCAGGTCGAACTGGACGAGGTTCCAGCCGATGATCGCGTCCGGGTCGTAACGTTGTATCCAGTCTTCCAGCCGGTCGAGCAGGTCGCGCCGCGTGGCCACCACCTCGTAGTCGAAATCGAGGCCGGACGCATCGCCGTTCGCCGGGCCGAGCATGTAGACCTGGCGCTGGCCGCAGCCTTCCAGCGCGATCGACCGCAGCTCGCCCTGCATCGTCGTCTCGATGTCGAGGGAAACGGTCGACAGCGCCGGGCGGTAGTCCTGCGCGGGCGTCAGGCGCGCGTCGACCAGGAGCTGCGGGTCGTGCGCATCGGGCGTGCCCGTGAACGTGACGGGCGCCATGATGAAGCGCTCCATCAGGTAGCGTTCGGGCGGGCGGATATCGGCTTCGTAGACGTCGAGGCCGTGCTCGCGCAGGCGTTTTTCCAGGCGCAGCAGGTGGCGGTACTGCGTGCAGTACAGGCCCAGCACGGGGCGGTGGCGGAAATCGCACAGCGACAGTTCGCGCAGTTCCGCGCCCCGTTCGCGCGCGAGCAGCAGGCGCGCCGTGTCGCCCTGCTCCGCCGGGATGAACGCGACGGCCGGCTGCGGCGCGAGACGCACGCGGCGCGGTCCATGCGGCGTCGCGAGCCAGAACTCGACTTCGACTCCAAGGTCCGTATCGCGCCAGTGGCGCGTCAGCAGGAAGCCCTGCGTGTCCATGGCATCAGGCATGTGCGAGGCGGGCCAGCTCGGCCTCCGTGAAGCCGGCCTGGCGGCGCGCCTCCACGTTGAAGGGGCCCTTCAGCACGGGCGCCTTGTACTGCACGGTCAGCGCGTCGTACGTCGCCACAGGTTCCAGACCGCGCTGGTCGCACAAATAAAAATACCAGCGGTTGCCGATCTCCACGTGGCCCACCTCGTCGCGCAGCAGCACATCGAGGATCTCGGCGGCCGCTTCGTCGCCGGCCTGCGCCAGCTTGGCGCGCAGCGGCGGAATCGCGTCCAGGCCGCGCACTTCCATCGTGCGCGGCACGAGGGCCATGCGCGCAAGGACGTCGCCGCTCGTCTTGGCGACCATCTCCCACAGGCTGTCGTGGCCGGGAAAATCGCCATAGGCCCAGCCCAGCGTGCGCAAATGCGCCGCCAGCAGGGTGAAATGATGGGCTTCCTCGGCCGCCACGCGCAGCCAGTCCATGTAATAGGCGTCCGGCATGCCCGGGAACCGCCAGATCGCGTCCAGCGCGAGGTTGACGGCATTGAACTCGATGTGGGCCAGCGCGTGGACGAGCATCGCGCGGCCTTCCTGCGTTGCCATCGAGCGACGGCCGACGAGGCGCGGCGGGACCAGTTCCGGCCGCGCGGGCCGGCCCGGGATGGCCGCGTCGCCCGGCTGCAGCACGGCTGCGCTGTCGAGCGTCACGCCGCCGCGACGGCAAGCGTCGGCCAATGCGGCCACGCCCTGCGTCTTGGCGACGGCATCCGTCTCGATCAATAATTCCAGCGCGCGGTCGCGAAGCGCCATCGTGGTCCTCTGCGGCAAAAGGCGGCAGTTTACCATTCGGCGCCCCGCGGCGCGAGACAGCCCTTATTGCTGCTGGACGGGCACGGTGCTGCCTTGCGGCGGCTGGTTGGGCGCCCGGTTGTCCGACGGGTCCACCCGCGGCGGCGGCAGGCCGCCCGTCTGGCCCGCGCTCGGCGGCAGCGCGTCGTCCTTGCCGCTGACGGTGCCCGCACCGGAGCCGGTCGCGCCGGTGCTGGAGCTGCCGTAGGCGGTGCTGCCGGCCGACTGGTCGGGCGCCGCCGGAGCCGTCGTCGTGGAGACGACGCGTTCCGTCACCTCGCCGCGTGGGGCCTGGGCCAGCAGTTGCGGCGCGTTCGCCATGTCGCGTTGATAGATCTGGCGGGCTTCCTTCAGGCAGGATGCACGGTTCGCGGACGACTTCTTCCTGCACGCCGTCTGCTGCTCGGCATACGCCGCATTGATTTCCTTCTTCAGCGTGGCCATGCGCTGGGCTTTCGTCTTGTCGCCCTGCGTCCACCGCGCCGGATCTTTTGCCGCCATCGCGGGCGAGCCGGCCGCGCACAGCGCGCACGCCAGCGCGACACCGCGCAGGATACATGTTGCTTTGCTCATCTCGACCTCCTGATACCGTAGAAAAGGCGACGCCACCGGCGTCTGCCGGATCCCGCCGGAATCGACGGGGCACGGGTCCAGTATAGTTCGTAAGCGCTGATGACCTGCGTTCCTTTCCCCTTGTCAAAAAATCACCGAATGTTTCATCGGAATGATTGCCGCCATACGAATTTTTCATAGGTGACGTGAAAAATGGATAGTGTCGGCATGGCATTTCCTGCCTAGAATCCCGGTTTGCTGCCAGATTAATAATAACGATAACGACTACGGAGACCGATGAAGCACACCTTTTCCGCCCTCGCGGCCTGTCTTTTGCTGGGGTCTCCCTTCGCACTTGCGGCCGACGCGAGCTTCGCCAAGGGCGCCGACGTCGGCTGGGTCAGCGAAATGGAAGCGGCCGGCCGGGTGTTCCGCAACCGCGACGGCAAGACCGACGACCTGTACGCGATCCTGAAGCAACAGGGCATGGACGCCATCCGCCTGCGCGCATGGGTGAACCCGGAGGACGGCTGGAACGGCCTGGCTGACGTCGTCGCGAAGGCGAAACGCGCGCAGGCCGCCGGCATGCGCGTCATGATCGATTTCCACTACAGCGATTCCTGGGCCGACCCGCAACAACAGACGAAACCGAAGGCCTGGGCCGGCTACACCGTGCCGCAGCTGGCCGACGCCGTCGCGGCGCACACGCGGTCCGTACTGGCCGCCCTGCGCGACGCGGGCGTCGCGCCCACGTGGGTCCAGGTCGGCAACGAGACGCGCACCGGGCTGCTGTGGCCCGAAGGCGACGCCACGAAACACATGGACAACTACGCGCGCTTCGTCGACAGCGGCTACGGCGCCGTCAAGCAGGTGTTCCCGGACGCGATCGTGATCGTCCACGTCGACAACTGCCACGACAACGCCACGTTCCGCTGGAACTTCGACGGCCTGAAGGCGCACGGCGCGCGCTTCGACATGATCGGCGTGTCGTCCTACCCGACGACCGCGAAGAACCACACGTGGCAAAGCGCCACGGCCGCCTGCCTCGCCAACCTGAACGACATGGTCCACCGCTACGGCAAGCCGGTGATCCTGTCCGAGGTCGGCGTGCCCTGGGACCACCCGGACGGCAAGGCGGTCATCGCCGACCTGATCGCCAAGGCGCGCGCCGTCGACGGCGGCATGGCGCGCGGCGTGTTTTATTGGGAGCCCGAGGCCTACGACTGGAAGGGCTATCCGATGGGCGCCTTTGACCGCGGCGGCAAGCCGACCGCGATCATGGACGCCTTCCTGGAGCGCTGAAAACGCGCGAATCACAACCGAGACCAACCTATGAATCTGATTTCCCGCCTCGACGCCATCGTCTTCCTGTTCTACTTCGTCGTGGTCGCAGGCTACGGCCTGTGGGTCTACCGACGTAAAAAGAGCGCGAACACGTCCGCGTCGCACGACTACTTCCTGGCCGAAGGCTCGCTCACGTGGTGGGCCATCGGCGCTTCGCTGATCGCATCGAACATCTCCGCCGAGCAGTTCATCGGCATGAGCGGCTCGGGCTTCCGCATCGGCATGGCCATCGCCGTGTACGAACTGATGGCCGCCGCCACGCTCGTCATCGTCGCCGTGTTCTTCATGCCGGTCTACCTGAAGAACCACATCTACACGATGCCCCAGTTCCTCGAACAGCGCTACGGCAAGGCCGTCGCCACGACGATGGCACTGTTCTGGCTCGGCCTGTACGTCGTCGTCAACCTGACCTCGATCCTGTACCTGGGCGCGCTGGCCATCGGCAGCGTCACCGGCATCGGCGTGCTGCCCTGCATGCTGTTCCTCGCCGTCTTTGCCGCCATCATCACGCTGGGCGGCATGAAGGTCATTGGCTACACGGACGTCATCCAGGTCACCTGCCTCGTCATCGGCGGCCTCGTGACCACGTGGCTGGCGCTGGACCTCGTCGCGAAACTCGGCAACGGCCACGGCGCGCTGCAGGGCTTCTCCACGCTGTACGACTCGACCCGCGACCACTTCCAGATGGTGCTGGGCCGCGACAACCCGAACTACATGGACCTGCCGGGCCTGTCCACGCTGATCGGCGGCATGTGGATCGTGAACCTGAACTACTGGGGCTGCAACCAGTACATCACGCAGCGCGCCCTGGGCGCCGACCTGCCGACCGCCCGCAAAGGCCTGCTGTTCGCCGCGTTCCTGAAACTGCTGATGCCGATCATCGTCGTCATGCCGGGTATCGCCGCGTTCGCACTGGACCGTGCCGGCGTGCTGGGCGACGCGATGCGCGTCGGCGGCGAGCTGAATCCGGACCGTGCGTATCCGACCCTGCTGGCGCTGCTGCCGTCGGGCCTGAAAGGCATCGCGTTCGCGGCACTGACCGCGGCCGTCGTCGCGTCACTGGCCGGCAAGGCCAACTCGATCGCCACGATCTTCACGCTGGACATCTACCAGAAACGCCTGCACCCGGACGTCACCGAGAAGAAGATGGTGTGGATCGGCCGCATGACCGTCATCGTGTCGATGCTGCTGGCCGTGCTGATCGCTCCGCTGATGGGCATCGACAAGAAAGGCGGCTTCCAGTACATCCAGGAATACACGGGCTTCGTCTCGCCGGGCATCCTGGCCATGTTCCTGCTGGGCTTCTTCTGGAAGAAGACGACGTCGAGCGCCGCGATGTTCGCGACGGTCGGCGGCCTCGTGTTCTCGATCATCCTGAAGTTCCTGCCGACGATGATGGACCTGTCCTTCCTCGCCCCGATCGGCTTCGCCCACGACAACGGCTCGGGCGTGTACGAGATCCCGTTCCTGGACCGCATGTTCATCGTGTTCTGGCTGGTCGTCGCCGGCATGGTCCTGCTCAGCACCGTGTTCGCCCGCGGCAAGGTGAAGGGACTGATCGTCGACACCAAGCTGTTCAAGGTCGATGGTGCGTTTGCCCTGGGCTCGGCCGTCATCTGCGTGGTGCTGGCCACGATCTACGGCATGTGGTGGTAACCACCTTCGCGTAAAGGAAAGGCAGCCTGCGGGCTGCCTTTTTTATTATTTTCACCAGGGTATATCAACTTTGTATATACGCTGGTGAAAAACACAATGGTTGTGCTCCTTGCAAGGCGACAGAATGCCGGTCAGTCGCACGATTGGTTCGCTCGACGTACCAACGAAGCCGACGACAACACATAAAAGTCTAAACGACAAAGCAAGGAGATTACATGCAGCAGAAAACCCTGAGCGTACTCGTACGCTCGCTCTTCCCATTGTTGGCCCTCCCCGCAGTGCCCGCCCTCGCCCAGCAAACCACGCCGGCCGAACCCGCCGCCGGTGGCGACACCGCCGTGCAGCAGGTCGTCGTGTCGGGCATCCGCGCGTCCGTGCGCAGCGCCCTCTCCGTCAAGGAGAACTCGAACAGCATGGTCGAAGTCGTCGCCTCCGAAGACATCGGCAAGCTCCCGGACACCACCATCGCCGAATCGCTGGCCCGCCTGCCGGGCCTCGCCGCCGGTCTCGATCGCGGCAACGCGAGCCAGATCGTCGCGCGCGGCATGGGCGAGCGCTTCATCGGCGCCACCCTGAACGGCCGCGAACTCGCGTCGTCCGAGCCGAACCGCGCCGTGCGTTTCGAGCAGTTCCCGTCCGAGTCGCTGTCCGGCGCCATCGTCTACAAGACGCAGAACGCCGACCTCGTCGAAGGCGGCGTCGCGACGACCATCGACCTGCAGACCGTGCAGCCGCTGAAGTACAACGGCCGCCAGGCGTCGCTGAAGGCCGACGCGCTGTACTACCCGCTCGCGAAGGACGTCGACGCGCAGACCGTGCGCCCGCGCCTGGGCGGCATCTGGATCGACCAGTTCGCGAACCGGAGCGTAGGCGCGGCGGTCGCGTTCAGCTACCAGAAGCAGCCGTCCATCGAGGAACGCAAGAACCACTGGGGCTTCAACGAAGACCATTCCGCCGACCTGAATGGCGACGGCAAGGTCGACAAGACGCCGTGGGGCTTCGAGGATGAGCTGAAGAGCGGCACCAATGAGCGCAGCAGCGTGCTGGGCAAGCTGGAATGGAAGGCGAGCCCCGACGCCATGATCACGGCCGACCTGTACTTCGCCCGCAACAAGATCCGCGAGCCGAGCGTGCAGCACTGGACGGGCGACGTCGGCAACTGGGACGGCTGGCAGGCCGGTAACTACTCGAACGTCGACATCCGCAACAGCTACGTGGTCGGCGCGACCGTCAGGGACGTCAGCCTGACCACGCACAGCACCCGCTGGATCCAGGACATGGACAACTTCGCCGGTGGCCTGAACGGCAAGTTCAACGTGGGCGACTGGAAGGTCGAAGCGGACGTCGCCACGTCGCGCGCGAGCCGCGCCAGCCAGTGGGCCGACGTGCGCAACACCACCGCGAACAACGGCACCCTGTCGTGGGCCTTCACCGGCAACGAGCAGCAGTCGTACTCGTACAGCCAGGACACCGGCAACCTCGCCACGTTCGGCGCCCCGTCGCTCTACATCGACAACGACGGCCACGTGCACGACCGCCTCGACTCGGCCCAGCTGAGCGGCGCCCGGCCGCTGGACCTGGGCCCCGTCAGCCGCATCAAGATCGGCGCGCGTTTCGCGGACCGCGAGAAGTCCTACCGCCAGACCACGTGGAACATCTCGCCGACGAATGCAGCGATCCCGGCATCCGCGTACACCACCATCAACGTGCCGGGCTACTTCCCCGCGCTGATGCTGAACGACTTCGAAGGCACGGTGGGTTCCACGTTCGGTCCCGGCGCCCTCGATCCGAGCGGCCGCACGCCGACCGCGAACGACCTGCTGGCAGGCTGGCGCGTCAAGGAACGCACGAGCGCCCTGTATGCGCAGGCGGACCTGGACGGCGAGATGTTCGGCCTGAAGTACCGCGGCAACGCGGGCGTGCGCGTCCTGCATACCAGCCAGACCGGCGAAGGCATGGAATCCGTCAACGGCGCGGCCCCGACGGCGGTGTCGGGCGGCGCCTCGTACACGAAGGCCCTGCCGAGCATGAACCTGATCTTCAACCTCGACGAGGAACAGAAGCACCAGGTGCGCTTCTCGCTGGCCCGCGCCATGTCGCGCGCGCCGATGGACGAGATGCGCGCGTCGCGCCAGATCTCGATGGACACGACACCGGGCTCGCAGCAGCCGCTGACGGGCAGCGCCGGCAATCCGGGCCTGCTGCCGATGATGGCCAACCAGGCCGACCTCGCGTACCAGTGGTACTTCGACAAGGGCTCGCTGTTCTCGGCCGCGCTGTTCTACAAGCAGATCGGCAGCTACATCGGCATCACGACCGACACGACGACCATCGGCAACCGCCAGGCCGTCATCACCCGCTCCATCAACGGCGAAGGCGGCTACGTGCGCGGCCTGGAACTGGTGTACCAGCACGCGTTCACGCGCCTGCCGGCACCGTTCGACGGCCTCGGCGTCGCCGCGAACTGGTCGTACAACGAGAGCGACATCCACGAGTACACCAATAACTTCCCGATGGAAGGCCTGATGCGCAACAACGGCGGCGTCACGCTCTGGTACGAAAAGAACGGCTTCGAGGCCCGCCTCTCCGCCAACTACCACAGCCCGTTCGTGCGCATGCCCCGGTGGACGGCCGGCTACATGGCGGAGAACGGCGAGGAGACCTACGTCACCGCGAACGTCTCGTACTACCTGACGCCGCAGCTGCAGTTGCGCGTGGGCCTGGACAACATCACGAACCAGAAGGTCGTCTACACGCAGAACGCGAATGCGTACATGCAGAACGTGATGGAATACGGCCGCCGCTACAACGTGGGTCTCTCGTACAAGTTCTGATGATGACGACGACCCGACCCACGCTGCTCCGCGCCGCCCTGGTGCTGGCTTTCGCCGGCCCCGCCGTGGCGGGCGCGGAACAACTCCTCACCGTCGACGCCACGGCGCCGGCGCCCGACCCGCGCACCGGCTATATCAGGCTGGGCACGGCCGTGGCGCCCGGCGGCCACACGCTCGGCATCAACAACCAGTACCTCACGCGCGACGGCAAGCCCTGGCTGCCGGTGATGGGCGAATTCCACTATACGCGCAGCCCGGCCGCGAGCTGGGATGCGGAACTCGCCAAGATGAAATCGGCCGGCATCGACATCGTCGCCAGCTACATCATCTGGAACCACCACGAAGCCACGGAAGGCAAGTTCGACTGGTCCGGCAACCGCGACCTGCGCCGTTTCGTCCAGCTCGCGCACAAGCACGGCCTGGACGTCGTCGTGCGCGTCGGTCCGTGGTCGCACGCCGAGGTGCGCTACGGCGGCTTCCCGGACTGGGTGGTCGACGCCATGCCCATGCGCGGCAACGACCCGACGTACCTGCGCTACGTGGAGCGCTACTACCGCGAGATCGGACGCCAGCTGGACGGCCTGCTGTACAAGCAGGGCGGCCCGGTGATCGGCGCCCAGATCGAGAACGAGTACAACCTGGCCGGCCCTGGCCGCGGCGCGGAGCATATCCATACGCTGAAGGGTCTCGCCGTGAAGGCCGGCATCGACGTGCCCTACTACACCGTCACGGGCTGGGACCAGACCTTGTACCCGTCCGGCGAAGTCACCCCGGTGTTCGGCGGCTACCCGGACGAGCCGTGGGCGACCAGCACGAAGGAGCTGCCGCCGAAGGAGACGTACGCGTTCCGCTTCGACACGCGCGTGAGCGGCGACCTCGGTGCCCAGACCCGCGCGAGCCAGCAGGGCACGGCGGAGACGGACATGGACAAGACGCCGTTCCTCGGCGCCGAATACGGCGCGGGCCTGCCCGCGATGTACCGCCGCCGTACGCTCGTATCAAGCGACGACATCGCGTCGATGCTCCCCGTGCAGCTGGGCTCCGGCGTCAACCTGATGGGGTACTACATGTTCCACGGCGGGCGCAATCCCGTCGGCGGTACCACCCTGGAAGAAAGTACGAAGAGCGGCGGCTACAACGACGTCCCGGCGATCAACTACGACTTCAACGCCCCGCTGGGCCCGGACGGCCAGCAGCGCGACGTGCTGGCCAGCCTGCGTCCGTTCCACTGGTTCCTGCACGATTTCGGCGCGCGCCTGGCGCCGATGACCGTGCGTAAGCCGGACGTGGTGCCGAAGGATCCGGCCGACCTGGGTCCGCCCCGGTGGTCCGTGCGCAGCCGTGGCGATGCCGCGTTCCTGTTCTACGATGGGCACATCCGCCAGTACCCGACACCGGCGCGCGAGCAGGTGCGTTTCTCGGTCAAGCTGCCCGGCGGGACGGTGACCCTGCCGCGCAAGCCCGTCGACCTGCCGGCCGGCGCGTACTTCGCGTGGCCCGTCAACTTCGACTTAGGTGACGAGCGCGGCCAGCGGCTGACGTATGCGACGGCGCAGCCGCTCGCGCAGCTGGACGGCGCCACGTGGGTGTTCGCGGCGCAGGACGGCGTCCCCGTCGAATTCGCGTTCGGCGCCAAGGCCCGCGGCTGCGTGCAGGCCCCGCGCGCCCACGTCGACGAGGGCACCAGCGCGGTCGTCGTGGACGGCATCCAGCCCGGCCTCGATACGGCGTTCACGGTGCGCTGCCCGGGCGCGAAGCCGCTCACGGTGCTCGTGCTGTCGCAGGCACAGGCACGCCAGGCCGCGATCGGCACGTTCCAGGGCCAGCGCCGGCTCGTGCTCAGCGAGGCGCAGGCGTACTTCGACGGCGGCCGGCTCGTGCTGCGCAGCGCGGGGCAGCCCCACCTCCGCGCGGCCGTCTATCCGCCCACCCCGCTGAAGAGCGCCGGCCGCGACGGCCTGTTCCAGGTGTTCGACACGACGCTGCCGGCGCGCGACGTCGCGGTCGCGGTGAAGCCTCTGCGCGACGCGCAGCCGGCGCGCCCTGTCCGCATCGGCGGCAACGCCAACGCGGCCGTGCAGCCGGATCCGGAAGCCTTCGGCGCCTCGGCCGCGTGGCTGCTGGACGTGGCGGCGGCGAACCGCTCGAAGGACGTGGACAGCCTGTTGCTGGACATCGACTTCACGGGCGACGTGGCCCGGCTGTTCGACGGCACGCGCATGGTGGACGACTGGTACTACAACGGCCAGCGCTGGCAATTCGATCTGGGTAATCTTCCAGCGAAGCGCCAGGGTCCGCTGACCTTGACCGTGCTGCCGCTGCGCGCCGACGCGCCCATCTACCTGCCGCGCGAGCATCGTCCGGACTTCGGCGGCAAGCCGCAACTGGCCGAGCTGAAGGCGGTGAAGGTGGTGCCGGTCTACCGCGTGGAGATCGGGAAGTAAGCAAAGCCCCCACCGGTGGGGCGTGACGGTCCATGGCGCGAATGTCAAGATGCGCGCCATGGACACGTCAACCACCGGATTTATCCCGCACCCGCTCCCGCGGCGCGGCGCAATGCTCGATACGGTCGAGCATTGCGTCGTGAGCGCCGCACGGTGCCTGCTCGAACAGCAGCTGGGCTTCGTCCCGGCGTGGGCAGTACTCGGGGACTACCTCGGCAGTGTTGGCGTGCGCGTCATCGCAACCCTGGCCCGTGCCGCTACTTCCCGAGGAGAACCATGATTTTTCACGCTTCCATCCCCGCGCGCGATCCCGAGCGCGTCGCCGCCGTCATTGCCGAGATCTGGGGCGGCCAGTCGTTCCGCTTCCCGCCCTGGCCCGGCGCATGGGTCGCGATGGCAGGCGACGTGCGCGGTTCGATGGTCGAAGTGTATCCGCACACGATGCCGATGGCGCCGGGGAACGGCGCCGAGATGGCCCGGCCGCATCCGGACGCCGCACCGCGCCCGTACGCCTGCTTCCACCTGGCCATCGCGACCGAGCGCTCCGTCGAGGAGATCCTCGCGATCGGCAGGCGCGAAGGCTGGCGCGCCGTGCCGTGCTCGCGCGGCGGCGTGTTCGACGTCGTCGAACTGTGGCTGGAGAATGGCCTGATGTTCGAGGTGCTGACGCCGGAAATGCAGCACGATTACCGCAGGGGCGTGAACCTGGACATGTGGCGCATCACCCGCGAGGAAGAGCCGATCCCGGCCTGACCCGCCGTATCGCGGGCACGCCGGCCGCGCGGCCGAGGCGCACGTGATCGAACCGCTCGCCTTTCACGTCGTCCAGCACGACGGGCGGCCGCGCATCCGGCGCCGCCGTGCGCAGGTCGACGTGATGCACGTCGACGTTGCGCGCATGGCGCACGTACAGGCCGTAGGCCGGCGTCACGCCGAACATGCTGGGTTCCGGATAATGGTCCGGGTGCTCCGGTGGCACGCGCCGCGCGTCTGCCGCCGTGCCGCCGCCCCCATGCACGATCGTGATGTTCGACAGCCGTACGTCCTCGACGGGCGCTTCCGGCAGGCCGGCCACGATGGACGCGTATGGCGCGTTCGCCTGCGACACGACCACGTTGCTGATGTTCACCCGGCGGATCGCGCCGACGCGCGTGCCCGCCGGCGCACGCATGCGCCGGCCCAGGCGGATGAACAGCGGGGCCGTCGTCAGGTCGCGCATGGCGAGATTGTCGACGGTAACGTCCTCGATGATGGCGCCGTCCACGCTTTCGATGGCCAGGCCGCGGCAATGCTCGAACACGCAATTCGAAATCACGATGTTGCGAAAGCCCCCGTTCGATTCCGTGCCCAGCTTGATGCGGCCGCACACGCCCTCCTCGTCCGGCGCTTTTGTTTGCGTCTTCCGGTAGGTCCCGTCCAGCAGCGTGCCGAGATCGAAACCGGAGACCTGGCAGCCCGTGATCGTCACGTGCTCCGTGAAGCGCGCGCGGCCCAATGCGTAGGAACTCTTCAGGCAGATGGCGTCGTCGTTCGGCGTGTTGACGGCGCAATCGCTGATCCGCACGTTGCGGCAGCAATCGATGTCGAAGCCGTCGCGCTCCGTGTCGACGGTGACGTTCGCGATCGCCAGGTTGTCCACGCCCGTCGCCAACACTCCAAAGTGGCCGCACTTCAGCATCGAAAAGTCGCGCAGCAGCACGTTGCGGCAGTTCTTCAGCGCGATCGCCTTGTTCCCCTTGCCGTCCATCTCCGCACCGAACACGGTGCCGGACTTCGTGCGCTCGCCCATCGGATCCTTGCCGCCGAGCGAGGACGGCATGTCGCCGGCGTTGAGTGGCCGGTTCGCGCCGGGCCCCGAACGCGTCAGGCCGCGGCCCCAGATGCGGCCCGGGCCCAGGATCGCCACGTCTTCCAGGTTCTCGCCCCAGATCAGCGAGTTGTGCCAGTGGCTGTGGCCGAAGTCCTGGTACGCGTCGTGCGGGTTCGGCTCGGCCGCGTCGTAGCGCCCCTTGCCGTCGGTCGGATCGGCCGCGACGATCACGCTGCCGGCGTCGAGGTACAGCGCGACGCGGCTTTGCAGCCGGATCGAAAAGCTCAGGTAGCGGCCGGCCGGGAAGCGCACCGTGCCGCCGCCGGCAGCGGCTGCCGCGGCGATGGCGGCATTGATGGCGTCCGTGTCCAGCGTGGTGCCGTCGCCACGGGCGCCGAAGGTGCGCACGTCGAAATCCGCGGCCAGCGCCGGGACGCACGCGGATGCGCAGGCGGCACCGAGGCCCTTCAGGAGCCGGCGCCGGGTCGTGTCGAAGGAAGTCATCGCATCACCATAACACCGCCGCGCCGCCCCGAACGCGCAAGTTGCTGAGCAATTGGTTGGGTCATTTTCTTCAATACCGGCCCGCGCGCCGCCGCTAACCTCTGCCGCATCCTCAACACGAAAGGAAACGCAGATGAGCATGTTCGCTTCGATGGCCGCTTTCGCCCTCGCCACCTCGATTTCTCCCGGCCCCGTCAACGTCGTCGCCCTCGGCAGCGGCGCCCGCCACGGTTTCACGGCCAGCCTCGCCCACGTCACCGGCGCCACGGCCGGCTTCTGCCTGCTGCTCGTGCTGGCCGGGCTCGGGCTGCACGAAGTGGTCGCCACCTGGCCGCAGGTCACGAACGTCGTGCGCTGGGCCGGCGTCGTCTTCCTGCTCTACATGGCCTGGAAGCTCGCGGCCGATGCGGGCGAGCTCGATGCCGGCGCGGCGGCGGCCCGCCCGTCGATGCTCCAGGGCGCCGCCATGCAGTGGCTCAGCCCAAAGGCGTGGCTGGCCGCGCTGGCGGGCATGGGCACGTATGCATCCGGCGGAGACGCAGCGGCCGTGTGGCTGTTCGCCGCGATCTACTTCGTCGTGTGCTGGCTGTCGATCGCCGCGTGGGCGTGGGCGGGCAGCCGGCTGCAGGTCTACCTGCGCACGCCGCGCCGGGTGCGCGTCTTCAACCGGACGATGGCCGGCATGCTCGTGGCGAGCGTCGTGTACCTGGCCGTGGTGTGACCGTCAGTCGCGGTACTGGCCCGGCGTGGCGGCCGTCATCCGCTTGAATACGCGCTGGAAATGGGCCTGGTCGGCGAAGCCGGTGTCTTGCGCCACCTCGGCGATCGGCGCGCCGGCGCGCAGCCGTGCCTTCGCGTACTGGATGCGGCGGTTGGTCTGGTATTCGTGCGGCGCGACGCCGTAGCGTTTCTTGAACGCGCGGATCAGGTAGGAACCGGACAGGTTCGCCGCCTCGCAGAGATCCTGCAGCGGCAGGGCGTCCGCGAAATGGGTGTCGATGTGGTGCGCGACGCGTTCGACCTTCGGCGCGACCGCACCGGGCGCGGCGCCGGGCGCGAGCTCGCCGTCCAGGCGCGCGACGAATTCCACGACGGCGGCCTCGCGTTCGGCGACGCTGCGCTGCGAATCCGTCAGCACGGCGAACAGCCGCACGCCCGCCTCGACGAGGTGCGGCGCGCGCAACGCCGCCTGTGCGTACGGGCGGAACGCAGGATCCGCGAGGCTGCGCACGCGCGCCTGCACACGACCCAGCCACACGGGATCGAAGTAGAACATCACGTACGACCACGGCGCGTCGTCGACCGGATTGCAGCCATGGACATCGCCCGGATTGACGACGACGACGCCCCCCTGCTCCACCACTTCCGCATGCGTACCGTTGACGTACGTGCTGCGGCCACCCGTGATGACGCCGACGGAATGCGTCTCGTGCCAGTGCCGCCCGTAGTGCAGGTCGCGCCCGTCCGTCACGTGGCGCGCTTCGATGAAGGGCAAGGCGGGTTCGCGCCAGAAGACCTGGGCAGCGGGATGGCGGTCGGGTCGGGGCATGGTCGTACGGTGTGAAGATCGTCCATCCATTCTACCAGCGGTGACAAAGCACGCATCTTTTCGTGACGCGATCCGGTAAGCTGCCCGCCGTCTACACTTCG
Organism: uncultured Massilia sp.; assembly: GCA_946481275.1. The sequence goes on along the minus strand of CAMLMV010000001.1, from coordinate 123,189 downwards.
ACAGCAATAATAGGGACCCATGATCACGAGAAAATCGACAGTTCCGGTATTACTGTTCAGCGTAATGCTGACGACGCATAGCTGTGCGGTTGCCGACACATCAAGCGCTCGTACGATCTGGCGACTGTTGGACGGGATTACGGAGTCAATGGCGGATCGGGAAACGATCCAGACGCTGATGGGCACGCAATTCGAACGGGCTACCGAGCAGCACTACGGCACCGATTATGCGGGAACCGGAAGTCCACTGAGTGACGGGACGATTGTCGGAAATTTTACGTTGGTGAGGCCCACGAACGGCGCAAGGGCAAGCTTCAGGATGAGGATATCCGGGCGCTGCCATGACATTGCAGAAATCAGGCAATTTTATCCACGGGTCCAGCAAACCGAGGGGCCGCTTCACGGACGTCCCGACGCCGTATTCACCTACACCGAATACACGCGCAACGGGCAACTGCATTTATACGTGAACACCGGCTCGTTGTGCCTCACTGCGGCGACAGTGGAGTTCGTCCAGTGACCCGCCGCCTAGCAGTCGAACACGTTCCAGCACAGCGCATTGCGTAGCCGCTGGTCGTCCAGCACCAGGTCGCGGATCGCATCCGGCAACTGCGCGCGCTGCCAGTGGCACTCGCGCTTGCCCGCTTCGTCCCGCTCGTGTTCCGGCGCGGCCTCGCGCGCGGCGCGAATCGCATAGGCGGCCGCGCCCAGTTCGTGCGCGGCCACGTGCGCGACGGCGACGGCCTGCCCGGCCGCCAGCGCGGCCATTTTCGCGGCGCCGGCCTGGTCGCGGGCCGCCGCATTGGCAATGAAGGCAGTCTTGTGCGCCTCCTTCATCGGGATCTCGCCGCGGGCCCAGGCTCGCGCGAGCTCGATCGCCTTCCGTGGCCGGTCGTCGCCGGGCCGCGCCTGTTCGAAATGATGCAGCACGTGCTGCGCGCAGTCGGCCGCCCAGATGGCGAGCAGGTGGTGGTCCGGATCCGACAACGTCCCGCCCCGGCGCACCGTGATGAACCGCGGGTCACGTTCCTTCGGCAGGATCACGGGAACCCCTCACCCGCGCCAGGCCGCGGCGAACGCCCGCGCTCGCGCAGCCAGGTCGTCCAACGTCACGCCGGGTGTAAACAACTGGCTGCCGATGCCCGCGCCCGTCGCACCGGCCGTCTTCCACGCCGGGATCTGTTCGGGCGTGACGCCGCCCACGGGCCACAGCGGCGTGCCGCCCGGCAGGACGGATTTCATCGCCTTCAGTCCGGCGGGCCCGATCGACTCGGCCGGGAACAGTTTCAAGGCGTGGGCGCCGGCATCCAGCGCGGCGAAGGCTTCCGTCGGCGTCGCGACGCCGGGTGCGCACAGCATGCCCGCCGCGCGTGCGTGCGCGATGACGGCGGGATTGCAGTTCGGCGAGACGAACAGGCGGCCGCCCGCCTGCGCGACGGCGTCGATATCCGCCACGCTCAGCATCGTGCCGCCCCCGACGATGGCGTCCGGCGGCGCCATGTCGACGAGGATGCGGATGGCATCGAGCGCGCCCGGCCTGTTCAGCGGCACTTCGAGCAGCCGCCAGCCGGCGTCGAACAGGACGCGGCCGACATCCGCGGCGTCGGCGGGATCGAGGCCGCGCAGGATGGCGACGAGCGGCAAATCGGGCAAGGCAAAGTTCATGAGGGAATCCGGTCGAGGAAGCGCGCCAGCGCGGCGCAATACACGCGGTCCGGATCGAGCCCGGCCAGCGTGATGCCGAAGTGGACGGCCGCGCGCGCATAGCGGGCCCGCAGCACGGGCGAGCCGATGCAGGTGGGCGGCACCGAGCCGCCCGCGAGGCCGACGGCGGCGACGAACTCCGTCCCGACGAGCAGGCCGCTGACGAACGAGCGCGCCTGCGCGGCCGGCATGGCGCCCGAGACGACACGGGCGCGCACGCCGAACAGCGCATTCGACAGCGGCGCGCCGCGGCGGGCCGCGTCCAGGCCGGCGACGAACGCGGCGTCGTCGTCATGGTCGCCCGCCATGAGCGGCGCCAGCGTGCCGTGCGCGGACACCATCGCGAACAGCTCGCCCGTCATGAACGTCGAAATGCGGCGGATGACGCCGTCCGCGAGCTGCACCCATTTGCTGTGCGTGCCGGGCAGGACGAACCAGCCGTCGCGCCGGCCCAGCGCCACGGCGCCCAGCAGCTGCGTCTCTTCGCCGCGCATCACGTCGACGTGCTCGCCGCGCTGGACGTAGCCGGGAACGATGAAACAGGGACGCCCGGCGCGCGGGTCGTCGACGCGGACCACGTGGTCCGGCAGCGCTTCCAGCGGCACGCCGATGTCGAGATAAGGCACCTCGCGCCAGCCCTGGGCGCTGCCGACCATGCCGGAAGCGACGGCGGGAATGTCGGGAGCGACGCCCATGTCGGCCACCAGGGCCGCGAACGACCCGGCGAAATCGGGGCGTACGGCCAGCATGCCCTGGTCGTCGGCGCGCGTGGCCAGTGAGGCGCCGGCGGCGTCGACGAGATAGGCGCGGCGGTTGCTCGACCCCCAGTCGATGCCGAGCAGTTGGTGTGGTGCGCTTGAGGCCATCACGCCAGTTTAAACCGATTTGATGTACGTGACGCGCGCCGTCGGCTTGGGACGCGTGGCCGTCTCGCGCAGCGCGCCGAGCATGGCTTCCGCCGCCGGCGACAGCTGGTGATGGCGGCGCGTGATGATGCCGTAGACGTCCATCCGCAAATTCAGTTCGTACGGCAGCACGGCCAGCAGGCCGCTGTCCAGGTACGGCTTGACGAGTTCCACCGACATCGGCGCCACCATGTCGCTGCCCAGCAACAGCGTCGTCACGACGGGCAGTTCGGCCGTCGACACGGTCTCCGCCGGCTGTTCCAGTCCCTGCGTGAGGAACAGCGACGCCATCCGGTCGCGCACCATGCTGCCGGCCGGCGGCACGATCCACGCCTGTTGCGCGAGCTCGGCCAGGTCCAGGCCCCGCGCGCCCAGCAGCGGGTGCCCGGCGCGCACGATCAGGCTGTGCGGCTCGTCGGTGATCGGTTCGAAGTGGAATTCGTCGGCGATCGAACCGTCGACGACGCGGCCGATGACGATGTCCAGGTCGCCGGCACGCAGGCGTTCGACGAGCTGCTTGCTGCTGCCCACCTCGATCGACACGTTCAGGCGCGCATGCCGCGTCTTGAGCAGGGTGACGGCGGCCGGCACCAGGGTCGTCGACGGCGTCAGGATCGCCCCGACCGCGACGCGCCCGCGCAGGCCGGACATCAGTTCCATCACTTCCTGGTACGCGGCGTCCATCTCCGCCAGCGAGGCGCCGGCGCGGCGGATGAGCACCTTGCCGTACCACGTGGGTTCGACGCCGCGCGGCAGGCGCTCGAACAGGGTGACGCCCAGCGCGTGTTCCAGCTCGCCGAGCAGTTTCGACGCCGCCGGCTGCGTGAGGTTCGCGGCCTGCGCGGCCTGCATGATCGATCCATGGCGGCCCAGTTCGACCAGCAGGACGAGGTGGCGCGTCTTCAGGTAGGCGCGGACGAAGCGGTCGGAACGGGGATCGGACATGGCAGTGCGGCGTGGGCCTCGAAAGTTTCCATAATGATAGTTGCGCATCCGGTCAGGGTCAAACTCGGGATTACTACTTAGCGCAGCTACCAAGACCTCTGGGTTGCCATGAATACAACGTCTCAGTACACTGAGCCGTTATGACGGTCCGCAATCGGCCAAGAGCAGCCGTTCATCAAAAAAATTGATTGTGATTTCTATGTTGCTAAAAGACCTCAAGAAACCTATTGTCGCGTCTTTAGAAAGCTTGCTGTGCCCGCTGGCGTACAGAAAGACCGGAAGCACTTTTTCAAGGCCTTCGAGCGACGTGATCCATTTGATAGAAGTACAAGGTTCACTGTATAACCGGTCGGAATCGGCGCGATTTACGGTGAACGTTGCCGTATTCGTGCAGCCTCTTATCGATGAGGACATGGTGGGCTTTACCAAGCCATCCGTGGCAGGGAGTCATTGGCGCCAAAGGCTAGGCTTCTTATCCCCTCGCAAACTTGACTTGTGGTGGTGCGTGTCGACGCTCGATGAGGCTGATAACGCGGCTTATGAGATCTCCTCGATGGTTGATCTCTGTGCATTGCCTTCACTGAAATCGTTGTCTAGCTCTCAGGCTTTGGTTGCGCTCTGGAGCAATGGAAGTAGCCCAGGCATCACTGAGTTTCAACGCGAGGACTATCTCAAACGACTCGCCAATCTTCGGTCTGGGGCAATCCGACAATAAGCTACAAAAGCAATTTACAAACAACGTTAGTGTCCGCTGTCGCCACGCGCATCTTTAAAAACGTGAGGATGATGGAAATGGACAGCTAGATGAGTATCTGCTGTCCTGGTGCATCGATGTTGAGCAATGCTACAAGGCAATTCCCTATTTTTACATAAACGAACGGTTTAGTCGGTTGCTCCTAATCGTGATAGACCTGGCTCCGCCCCCCATCCACGAGCAGATCCGTCGCATTCACGAACCGCGCCTCGTCGCTGGCAAGAAACAGCGCCGCGTTGGCGACGTCCCGCGGCTCCCCGATCCACCCGCACGGCAGCAGCGCGGCCTGGCGGCTGCGTTCCGCTTCCGGGTCGGGAAAGCCGGCGAGCCACGCCTCGATCCGCTCCGTCATGATCAGGCCGGGAGAAATGGAATTCACGCGGATGCCGCGCGCAGCGTATTCGACGCCGAGCGAACGCGTGAGGCCGATCAGCCCGTGCTTCGCGACGGGATACGGAAAACAGCCCTTGATGACCTTGTGGCCGTGCACGGACGCGATGTTGACGATGCTGCCCCTGGCGGCCGCCAGCATGGACGGGAGCACGGCGCGGCACGCATTCCACGCGCCTTCCAGGTCGAGCGCGAGGCAGCGCCGCCAGCCTTCCGTGTCCAGTTCCAGCGGATCGGAAAACACGTTCACGCCCGCGTTGTTGACGAGGACGTCGATCTGCCCGAAGCGTTCCAGCGTGCGTGCCGCCAGCCGCTCCATCGCGGCGGGATCGGTGATGTCGGCCTGGACGAACAGGCTGCGCGCCCCGCCCAGTTCCTCGCGCAGCGCCTGTGCGGCCGCGTCGTCGACGTGGCTGTTGGTCACGACGCGTGCGCCTTCCTCCACGAAGCGGCGCGCGACGGCCGCGCCGATGCCCATGGTGGAGCCGGTGACGATCGCCACCTTCCCTTCGAGTCTTCCGTTCATCTCTTCCTGCCGCTTCCCTGGTCATGCATGTTTTTATATAACATGCATCCTACACCACGGATAGGCAGGCCTACCACTCCGCGACGCTGCCGTCGGCGTGGCGCCAGACCGGATTGCGCCAGTCGGGCGCCGCGCGGCTCGCCTCGATCACGCGTTCCTCGTCGATCTCCACGCCGAGGCCCGGCTTCGTCAGGGGCCGGATCCAGCCGGAGGACAGGCGGAAATCCTCCTTGTTCTTCACGTAGTCCAGCAGCTCGGCGCCCTGGTTGTAGTGGATGCCCATGCTCTGCTCCTGCAGCACGGCGTTGTGGGCGACGAAGTCCACCTGCAGGCAGGATGCCAGCGCCACCGGCCCGAGCGGGCAATGGGGCGCGAACGCCACGTCGTGCGCTTCCGCCATCGCGGCGATCTTGACGCATTCCGTGATGCCGCCCGCGTGCGACAGGTCCGGCTGCACGATGGACAGGCCGCCCCGCTCGAACACGCGTTTGAAATCGAAGCGCGAGTACATGCGCTCGCCGGCCGCCAGCGGGATGGAGGTGGCGTCGGCCAATGCGCGGTAGTACTCGTCCTGTTCCGCCAGCACGGGTTCCTCGACGAACAGCGGCCGGTACGGCTCCAGCTCGCGCAACAGCACCTTCGCCATCGGCGCGGACACGCGGCCGTGGAAGTCGACACCGAATTCGATCTCGAACCCGAACTTCGCGCGCACCTCGGCCACGCGCGCGACGGCCTGGTCGACCTTGCGCGCGTTGTCGACGATGCCCAGTTCCTCCGTCCCGTTCATCTTGAACGTGTCGAAACCGGCTTCGCGCAGCGCGGCGATGCCCGCGATCAGCTCCGCCGGACGGTCGCCGCCCACCCAGCTGTACGTCTTCATGCGGTCGCGCACGAGGCCGCCCAGCAGCTCGTAGACCGGTTGTCCCAGCACCTTGCCCTTGATGTCCCACAGTGCCTGGTCGACGCCGGCGATGGCGCTCATCAGGATCGGGCCGCCGCGGTAGAAGCCGGCGCGGTACATCGTCTGCCACAGGTCGTTGATGCGGGCGGGATCCTTGCCGACGAGGTAGTCGGACAGTTCGTGCACCGCCGCTTCGACGGTGCGCGCACGCCCCTCGATGACGGGTTCGCCCCAGCCGGTGACGCCCTCGTCGGTCTCGATCTTCAGCAGCATCCAGCGCGGCGGGACGCGGTAAGTGGTGAGTCGGGTGATTTTCATGGCGGCCAGTGTAGCCGCGCTCGGCCCGCTGCATGCATGCGCAATCGCGGGCGATCTATACCGTTAAGATATAGACGCCGTTCAGGCCCGTCCGGACAACGTTCATCGTGTGCCGCCGGTGACAGTCTGCGACTTTTCCGGTCCGGCAAGCTGCTATTCTTGTTCCGGGTCCGGCCCGCGCCGGCAATGTGAAAGGATGTCTTACCGTGTATTTGCTGGATCACGCAATGCCCCTGTCCGCCGTCGCCGGTATCGCATGCGGCCTTTTGATCACCAGGACGCGGCCGGGCCTCGTCCTGGCCTCGTGCATCCCGGCCTTCGTCATTCTCGCCACGCTGCTGTACCATGAGTATGCCGTTCCCCATGAGGGCGGCGGCGCGTCGATGTGGCCGATCGCTTTCGTCATCGCTGGCGTCCCGGCCATCGCTTGCGGCTGCGTGGGATGTGGATTCGGGCAACTTCTCAGGTGGGCGAAGGGATCTCGATGAAATTCAACATTTACGGCCGATTCCAGGTCGACGTCCGGCGGGAGAACGACGCCTGGGCCGTGTATCGGGCGGAATTGGGGAAGCGGACGCCGTTCGAGGAGGTCGTCATCCCACCGGACGTGCCGGCGGACGAGCTGGCGACGTATCTCGACGATATCTTTCACGAGTATGCCGGGCACGGGGACAATGTCGTGGCGATGCCCGGCTGATCATCGGACGGGTTCCACGTCGCGTGCGCCGCTGCGGACGCCATGCCGTGCGGCCGCCCGTTTTTTCGCGATCCGGTTCCTGATCCACATCCAGCCGCCGGACACCGAAATCAGCGCGAGCGACAGGCCGAACAGGACGTTCAACACGCGCGTGGCCGTGCCGCCGTACACGCCCGTATGCAGCGGATAGAACCAGGCATTGATGCGCGTGGCCAGGTTCGATTCGAGGACGTTGTCCGCCCGCAGCAGCGTGCCGTCGTACCGGTCGAAGTGGACGAACGTGCGGCCCAGTTGATGGATCTCGCCCGGCAGCCGCATCCGGACCGTCACCGCGCCCTTCGGCGAGGCGGGCAGCATCAGCCGCGTGACGCGTCCTTCCGGGAACGCCGCGCCGGCCCGCTGGACCATCGTGTCGAGCGAGCCGGGCAGCCCCGCGCGGGATGCCGACGCCGGCGCGGCCTGTTTCGCACCGGCGCCGGTGAGGGCGACCAGCACCGGTTCCGTCACGACGTTCGGCAGCGCCAGCGCGGCGCCGGTCGCGGCGATCACGACGAGGAACACGCCCGTCACGACGCCGGCCACTTTATGCACGTCCAGCCAGACGCGCGCGGCGCCCGCTTCCCACTTGACCGTCAACGCCTGCCGCCACCGGCCCCGCCTGGGCCACCACAGCCAGATACCCAGGACGACGAGCAGCACGGCGGCCAGGCCGAACCAGCCGATGACCGCCCTGCCCGTCTCGCCGGCGAGCAGGTTCGTGTGCAGGTCGACGAGGATGCCCATCAGCGAGTCGTGCGTGTCGCGCAGGCCGAGCACGTGGCCGTCGTACGGATCCAGGTAAGCGCGCATGCCGCTGCCCCGGTACCAGACCTCGACCGCATCCCCCGGCGACTCGGGAAAGACGAGCATGCGCACGGGGTCACGGGACCAGGCCTGGCGTGCACTGGCCGCCAGGGTGTCGGCGCCGGCGCCGGCCGGCCGCGGCTCGACCCGGCGCAGCTCGGGGTGGGTCGCCCGATCGATCTCGCCGTCAAAGGTGATGAGGGCACCCGTGATGCCGCTCATGACGAGCACGACGGCTGCCGCCAGCCCGACATACCGGTGCAACCATGAGATGAGTCTGCGCATACCGTTCCGTTGTATTTAAGCAAATTCTTCAATGCGAATCATTCTCATTATAATTTACAGTCCAATGTATGTGGGGTAAGATCCGATTTTTCTTTCTATTAACACTTGATGATGTTTTTTCGCAAGAAACCGGTCGTTCTGGCCATCGGCCTGTGCTTTGGCCTGCCGGCCCACGCGCAGGATACGGCCGAGAGCACCGCTGCCCCGGCGATGACGGTGGGCGTGGTCACGGTCGTCGGCAAGGCAATGGGGCCGCTGGCCACGCGCAACGTCCTGACGTCCGTCGACCTCCTGGACGAGAGCAGGATCGCGACACAGGCGGTCACCCACAACTGGCAGTTGTTCGGCCAGCTCCCCGGCGTGATGCTGACGCAATACGGCCAGGGCACGACGTCCGGAAAGATTTCGATCCGGGGCTTCACGGGCGAAGGCGAGATCAACGCCGTCAAGCTGTTGATCGATGGGATACCCAGCAACAGCAACGACGGCATGATGCCCTACCTCGACCTCGTGCCGTTGCTGGACATCCGCGCCGTCGAACTCGTGCGCGGGACGAACGATCCGCGCTATGGCCTGCACAACATCGCCGGCAACGCGAACGTCGTGACGAAGATCGGCGGGAATTACGGGGCGGCGCGCCTCGGCTACGGCAGCTTCGACACGCGCGACGCGCAGGCGGCGCTGGGCATCGACCGCAACGGCTTTTCGCAGAACTACGCGGCAAGCTGGCAAAAGACGGAAGGCTACCGCGCGCACTCGGACGCGGACAAGGCCAGCTTCTCGGGCAAATGGTTCTATTCGCCCGACAACGGCACGAGCCGGTACGGCCTGATCGTGCGGCACCATGAAGTGCGCGCCGACGAACCGGGCTTCCTGACGGCTGCGCAGGCCCGCGTGGATTGGGAACAATCGATGCCGCACAACGCGACCGACCGCGGCACCCGCCGGATGGACCAGGTGGCCCTGCAGGCCGAGACGGCGCTCGGCGGCCAGGTGTTCTGGACCGCGCAGCTCTATCACAATGCGCTGGACGACCACCGCTACGTGACGTTCTCCGCCGAGGTGCGCCAGCAGGAACGCACGATCGAGGAAAGCCACACGGGCGCCTCGACGACGCTCACGTGGCGCCCGATGGGCCAGTTGCGCGTCGTCGGCGGACTGGATACGGAGCGCCAGGACAACGCCAGCCAGCGCTGGTTCACCGCGCAGGAAGTGCGGCAAATCCAGACGCGGGACCAGCAATTCGACCTGAACACCGTCGGCGGCTTCGTCCAGGCGATCTACAAGCCGGTGGCGGCGCTGACCATCACCCCGGCGCTGCGCGTCGACCGGCTGACCGGCAGCTATACGAACCTGCTGAACGGCCGCGTCTACGGCATCAACGACTATGGCCTGATCCGCCAGCCGAAACTGTCGGCCGTGTACCAGGTCGGCGACGGCTATGCCGTCTACGGGAACTTCGGCCGCACGTTCCAGATCGGTATCGGCACCGCCACCTATAAAGTCAACCAGACCAGCGACCTGTCGCCCTCGATCAACGATGGCTGGGAGGCCGGCGTCAAGTTCCGTCCCGTGGCCGGCGTCGAAGGCCGGCTCGCGGTGTGGCAGCAGTATGCGTCCAACGAAGCCCGGCGCAAGATGAACGATCCGGCCAACGACGCCGAGAACATCGGCGAAACGCGGCGCCGCGGCGTGGACCTGCAACTGAACGTGCGGCCGACTTCGCGCCTGGGCTTCTGGCTGGGCGCCGCCGTGCAGCGCGCACGCATCGTCAAGGCCGACGCCGCGTCGGTCTCCACGCAGGGCAACGAGATCGACCACACGCCGCACCTGCTGTACAACCTGGGAGCGGACTACGACGTGAGCGACGTGCTGCGCCTGTCCGGATCGATCAATGGCCAGGGCAGCTATTACCTGGACCGCACCAACACGACCGGCAAGTTCGGCGCCTACGCGGTCGCGAACGTGTCGGCCGCGTACCGGATCGGGAACAACCTGGACGTGGAACTCCAGGTGCGCAATCTCGCGGACCGCTACTACGACTACGTGTGGCACGACGGGACGCAGTCGCTGCACGCACCCGGCAGCCCGCGCAGCGTGAACCTGATGCTGACCAGCCGCTTCTAGTGCATTACGCCTGCGGCGCCGTCCAGACGAGGTTCCACAGGTGGCCGTCGAGGTCCTCGAACCCCTGGTCGTACATGAAACCGTGATCCTCGGGCGGGTGCGGAATCCGGGCACCCGCCGCCGTGGCCCTCGCGATCAGGCTGTCGACCTCTTCCCGGCTTTCGCAGCTCAGGCAGATGATCACCTCGTTGGCCTCGCGCGCCTGCACGGCGGGCTTGTTGATCAGCGATTCGAAGAAGGCTTGCGTCATCAACATGACGTGCAGGGTGTCGTCCACGACGTTCATGAACAGCGCGTTCTCGTTGCTGAAGCGCGGGTTGATGGAAAAACCGAGCTTCGTGAAGAACGCCTTCGAACGTTCCAGGTCCTGCACCGGCAGATTGAAGATGATTTGCTTGTTCATGATGTCCTCTTGTCATAATGTTGGTCAGAAAAAGGGGCCTGCACCCTGACGACGAACGGCATTCCACCAAATCGACATCGCCACACCCGATATGCGAATTCTTTTGACCGGTTCCTCCGGCTGGCTCGGCCGGTTTCTCTCTCCCCTGCTGCGGCAGGCCGGGCACGACCCCGTCGGCCTCGACGTGGCGCCCGGACCGCACACCGACGTGGCCGGCAGCGTCGCCGACGCGGTCCTGGTCCGGCGCCTGTTCGCCGACCACCGCTTCGACGGCGTGATCCACGCGGCCGCACTGCACAAGCCCGACATCGCGCGCCATCCCCGCCAGGCCTTCGTCGACGTGAACGTCACCGGGACGCTCAACCTGCTGGAGGCGGCGGTGGAATACGGCACGAGCCGGTTCGTGTTCACCTCGACCACGTCGCTGATGATCACGCAGGCGATCCGCGACGAGACGGCGCCCGCCGCCGCCTGGCTGGACGAAACGAGCGGACCGCTCCAGCCCCGCAACATCTACGGCGTGACGAAGCGCACGGCCGAGGAGCTGGCGCGCCTGTTCCACGCGGACCACGGCCTTCCCGTGATCGTGCTGCGGACGGCGCGCTTTTTCCCGGAAGAGGACGACACGCACGACCACCTTCACGGCGAAAACATGAAGGCCAACGAATTCCTGCACCGGCGCCTGACCGTCGAGGACTGCGCGCTGGCGCACCTGGCCGCGCTCGACAAGGCGCCGGCAATCGGCTTCGGCCTGTACGTCGTGTCCGCGCCGCCGCCCTTCGACCGGGCCGACGCGGCCCGGCTCAGGACGGATGCGCCGGCGGTGATCGCCGGCTACTTCCCCGACGCGCCCCGGCTTTACGCGGACCGGGGCTGGGCGCTGCCGGCCACCATCGGCCGGGTGTACGACGCGGCCGCGATCGAACGCGACCTGGGCTTCCGCTGCCGGACCGACTTCGCGGCGGTCCTGGCCGCCCTGCGCGACGGGCGGCCGCTGCCCTTTGCCCACGATCCGGCCTATACGTCGCCGATGCTCAGATCTTGAAATCGTCCAGCGAGCGCCCGCTGGCCAGCGCCTCCGCGATCCAGCGGGGCTGGCGCCCGCGGCCCGTCCACGTCTGGCCGCTGTCGGCCGGGTTGCGGTAGCGCGGCGCCCCTTTCCCGACGAGCGCGTCGAGCGGGATGCCCGCGTCGGCCGCGAGCGCGTGGATGCGCGCGCGCGCCCGGTCGCGTTCGTCGCGGGCGCGGCGCCCGATCTCCTGTTCGATATCGAAAAGTAAACCTTTCAGTTCGGCGAGGTCATAGCCGGTGAGATCGATCGGCGCCATGGTGGTGCTTCCTTTGCCAGGGAGGGAATGCGGGGTTCCACTTTACCATGCCGGCGCCGGATCAATATGTGAACTGCAACGTCGCCGCCTCGCCACATTCCACAAAAGTGAAACTTTCCGTGAGGAATTTAGTGTTACCATTCCTTGCGGACTCACGCCCCAGCACCCGGCGGCGTCCTCCCTTGCGGCCCCTGCCTCGCCGCCGTTCACCCACCCGGACGGCCCATGCTGATGACCACGACGATCTCGGAAACTTTTCGCCTCGCGGCACTGACCGCGCTCGACCTGCTGGATACCCGGCCGGAGCCCCGCTTCGACCGTTTTACACGCCTGGCCGCGATGACCTTCGGCGTGCCCATCGCGCTCATCACGCTGGTGGACGACAAGCGCCAGTGGTTCAAGTCGCGCTGCGGCCTGGACGTCGAGCAGACGCCCCGCGCCGATGCGATCTGCGCCCACGCCGTGGCGCAGCGCGAGATGCTGGTCGTCGAGGATGCGGCCGCGGACCCGCGTTTCGCCGAGAGTCCCCTCGTCAAGGGCGAACCGCACATCCGCTTCTACGCGGGCCAGCCGCTGTACTGCGACGGCCAGGCGGTGGGCACGCTGTGCATCATCGACCGCAATCCGCGCCGCTTCGACGACCGGCAGCGCCAGTGCCTGCGCGACCTGGCCGACCTCGTCGAGGTGGAACTGAACCAGGCCCGCGTCACGACGGCGCGCGTGATGGCCGACCAGGCCCTCAAGTCGCTCAACGCGGAACTGGAGCAGCGCTTCGCCCAACGCACGGCGGAACTGGAAGCCCGGCTCGTGGAATTGTCCGCGGAAGCCGCACAGCGCAAGGCTGCCGAGACCTCGCTGCGCGACGCCGAAAGCTGGAACCGCACGATCGTCGCGACGTCCTACAGCGCCTTCGTCGGCGCCGATCCCGAGGGCAGGATCACGGAATGGAACCCGGCCGCCGAACGGATCTTCGGCTGGAGCCGTAGCGACGCCGTCGGCCGTCCGCTGGCGGACCTGATCGTGCCGGAAGAACTGCGCGACGCGCACGTTGCCGGCATGCGCCGCTTCGCGCAGACGGGGTCCAGCACGATCGTCGACAGGCAGGTCGAACTGCCGGCGCTGACCGCGAGCGGCCGCCGCATCGCGGTGGAAATGAAAGTGGGGGCCTATGAATGGCAGGGCCGGCGCTGCATCGGCGCGTTCATCGACGACGTCTCGGAACGCAACCGCACGCGCCAGCAGCTCGAGGAAAAGCAGGAATTGCTGGACGCCGTGCTCGAATCGATCGACGTCGCCGTCGTCGCCTGCGACGCCGAGGGCAACCTCACCCTGTTCAACAAGAAGGCCCGCAAGTTGCACGGTCTCGACCGCGCTTGCGTCAAGACGGCCGACTGGCCGACGCATTACGCCCTGTTCGAAGCGGACGGCCATACTCCGCTGGCACCGGACGAAGTGCCGCTTGCCCGCGTGCTGCGCGGCGAAGTCGTACGCGAACAGGCGATGGCCATCGCGCCGCCGGGCCGCACGGCCGCCACGCTGCTGGCCAGCGGCCGCCCACTGAAGAGCGCAAACGGCCGGATGCTGGGCGCCGTCGTGGCGATGACCGACATCACGGAGCGCAACACCGCCCGCGAACAGCTCGAGGCGAGCGAACGCCGGCTGCGCGCCGTCACGGAAAACCTCCCGGCGCTGATCGGCAAGGTGAACGCGGCCGGCAAGTTCGTGTTCCTGAACGGCCGCGCCATCCAGTTCTACGGCAAGCCGGCCGAGGCCCTGATCGGCCATGACGTGCGCGACGCCTATTCGCCACAGGAATACGCCAAGATCGAACCGCACCTGCGCCGCGTACACGGCGGCGAACGCAGCGCGTTCGAGGACGTCATCGAGGTGAACGGACGCCAGCTGTACTACCAGTGCGTGTTCGTGCCGCAGCGCGCACTCGACGGCACGCCGGACGGCTATTACGCGATGGCGTTCGACATGACCGCCCGCAAGCTCTCCGAACTGCGCCAGGCCGAGAGCGAGGAACGGCTGCGCACCATCACCGACAACGTGCCGGTGCTGATCGCTCACCTGGACGCCGACCGCCGCTACGTCTTCGCGAACGCGGTGCACGCGTCGTGGCTGGGCGTGCCGCCGGAGCAGATCCTCGGTCTCACCGTCGAGGAAGCGTTCGGCCCGGCCTTCTACGCGCCGCAGGCCAGGGCGCTGGAACAGGCCTGGCTCGGCAACGCGTCGCAGTGCGAACACGAGATCGTGCGCAAGAACCATACGCGCATCGCCCACTCGACGTTCCTGCCGCAGGTACGCGACGGCCGCGTGGCGGGCGTGTACATCCTGACGACGGACGCCACCGCCTCGCGCATGCACGAGCGCAGCCTGCACGCGCTGGCGCACACGGACCCGCTCACGCAGCTGCCGAACCGGCGCCGCTTCGAGCAGGCGCTGGAAGGCGCCGCCAACCGTTCGCGCCAGGGCGACCGCGATTGCGCGCTGCTGTACCTGGACGTGGACTTCTTCAAGCAGATCAACGACCGCTACGGCCACGCGACCGGCGACGACGTCCTCGTGGAATTCGCGCGCCGGCTGCGTGCCAGCGTGCGCTCGACCGACCTCGTGGCGCGCCTGGCCGGCGACGAATTCACCGTGCTGCTGCACGACGTGCGCAGCGAAGCGGACGTCGAACGCGTCGCGCGCAAGATCCTGGACGCCGTCGCGGAACCGTTCGCGCTGGCCGGCCGCACACTCCGAGTGGGCACGACGATCGGCATCGGCCTCGCGTCCGGCGGCAGCGTCGACCCGCGCGCGCTGATGGAGACCGCCGACCGCGCACTGTACACCGCAAAGGAAGCGGGGCGCCACACCTACGCGGTCCTGCACACGGGCGAATACGCCTGATCAGTGAACAATGCCCACCGCGAGTTCGGCCCACACGAGCAGCAGCCCGAGCGCAAGCAGGCCGCCAAGCAGCAGGCGGCCCGGCCGGCCGGCGATGCGCCGCTTCGCCAGCACATAGGCCAGGCCCGTCCCGGCCAGCAAGGCGCCGCCGGCGAGGAAATCGCCGGGGCCCCAGTTCACCTCGTCCGTAAACCGCATCGCCACGGCCGGCGCGAGCAGCACGGCCAGCGAGGCCAGCAGCACCCGGCGCACGTCCGTGCGCACGGCGTCGACGTTCGTCGTCTTCATCAATCCTCTCCTCGCCATCGTCATCTACATGGGCAGGCGGGCGTCGCGCCGCAGCATGTCCTGCAGCCGGTCCTGCGCCAGCGCCGGACTGAAATAATAGCCCTGCATCTGGTCGCAGTCGTGGTCGCGCAGGAACGTCAGCTGCTCGATCGTCTCGACGCCTTCCGCGATCACCTGCAGCTTGAGGTTGTGGCCGAGCGCGATGATGGCACGCGTGATGACTTCATGGCCTTCGTCCGGCCCCGCGGTACCGCCGAGGAACGACCGGTCGATCTTGATGCAGTCGACGGGGAATTTCTGCAGGTGGCTGAGGCTCGAATAACCGGTCCCGAAATCGTCGATCGACAGCCGCACGCCAAGCAGCTTCAACTGGGCCAGCGCGTCGCGCGCCTCTTCCGGATGGTCCATCAACTGGCTCTCCGTCACTTCCAGCTCCAGGCGATGCGCGGGGACGCCGTGCCGCGCCAGCGTATCCGCCAGCCGGTTCACGAAGCGGCGCTGGCGGAGCTGGCGCGCGGACAGGTTCACCGCGATGACGAAATCCTCGATGCCCACGGCGGCAAGCGCGCGCAGCGTGGCGCAGGCCTCGTCGAGCACCCAGTCGCCCAGCGGTACGATCAGGCCCGTCTGTTCCGCGACGGGGATGAACACATCGGGCGCGATGATGCCGTCGACCGGATGCTGCCAGCGCACGAGCGCCTCGGCGCCCACGACCTTGCCAGTGCGGAGATCGACCTTGGGCTGGTAGCCGAGCACCAGCTCGCGTTCGCGGATCGCGCGGCTCAGGCTCGCTTCCAGCAACAGGTGCTGGTGCACGACCTGGTTCAATTCCTCCGAATAGAACTGCACGTTGTTGCGGCCCAGCGTCTTGGCGTGGTACATCGCGGCGTCGGCGGCGCGCATGACCTGGTCGACCGTCCGGCCGTCCTGCGGGAACAGGCTGACGCCGATGCTCGTGCCGGGCAGGATCTCCTTGCCCTCGACGACGATCGGTGCCGACACGCTCTGGCGCACCCGTTCGACGAGACAGGCCAGCTGGGTCACGTCGGGCTGCTCGGCGATCACGAGGACGAATTCGTCGCCGCCCAGGCGCGCCACCGTGTCCTCCTCGCGCATGCTGTCGCGCAGGCGGGCGGCGATCTCGCGCAGGACGGCGTCGCCGGCATCGTGGCCGAACGTGTCGTTGATGTGCTTGAAGTTGTCGAGGTCCAGGAAGGCGAGCGCCCCCTGCCGGCGATGCCCGGCCGCGGCGTCGATCGCCGCCTTGAGGCGTTCCAGCAGCAGCGTGCGGTTGGCGAGGCCGGTCAGCGCGTCGTGGTGGGCCAGGTGCTGCAGCCGGCGCTCGTAATGGCGGGCTTCCGTGATGTCGTTGATCACGCCGACGAAGTGCGTCACGTCGCCCTCCATGCTGGCGACGGGGTCGATGCGCAGGTCGTTCCAGAAGATCTCGCCGTTCTTGCGCCGGTTGCGCAGGACGGCGCGTACGCTCTGGCGGCACGCGATCGCGTCGCGGATGCGCTTCTGCTCGTGCACGTCGCAGTCGTCCGCGCGCATGAAACGGGGATTACGGCCCTTCACCTCGGCCAGCGTATAACCCGTGATCTGCTCGAACGCGGGATTGACGTACTCGATCACGTTGTCGGCGCCGTCCGCGCAGCACGTGATCAGGATCGCGTTCACGCTCGCGTACATGGCCCGCTCGCGCACGCGCAGGCCGCGCTCGGCTTCCTTGCGCGCCGTGATGTCCAGGCCGGTGCCGAACACGACCGGCAGGCTGCCGAGGCTCGCGCGCGAGCAATGGAACAGGAAGGTCGTACGCTTGCCATGCTTCCCCACGAGCTCGGCTTCGTGGTACGACCCGCCGCCTTCGAAGGCGTCCAGGATCTTTTGTACGATCGTCGCCTGGTCCCGCTCGTCGAAAAAGTTCTTTACGTTAAGCGTCGGTAACTCCTCGCTCGCCATCTCCAGAGCCTCTTCCAGCTGGTGGTTCCATAACAGCAGGTGCCCGCTCTGGTCGATGACATAGAACACGCACGGCAATTCCTCGAGAATGTCGGCGATCGGCAAGTCCTGGATTAGGGCGTACCGGGTCGGCGCCAGGCCGGCGCGCGGCACGACGATGACGCTGTAGCCGCCGGGCTGGTCGGGATCGAGCGACTGCGGGGCCACCGTCACCCTCACAGGCACCCGGTGGCCGTCCGCGCAGATCAGTTCGCCCGTGGAATCCTCGTTGACGCGCTCGCCGACCGACGACACGGCGGCGGCATCGTCGAAGGCGATGATCTTGTCGAGGCTGCAGTTGCGGATGTCGGCGGCGGCATAACCCGCCAGCTTCTCGCACGCGCGGTTCCAGCTCGTGATCGTCCCTGCCGCGCCGACGACGAATACCGCGAGGGGTAAAGGCGAAAGGTTCACGACCATCTCCAGAGAACCGGCTGGGCGCGCTTGCGTGTTGCGTCCATTGGGCAAACATCATAGCGCAGTCATGTCCGACGCGGCGCCATATTTACGCTGCATGGCGCCGGCCCCCTCCGGCGGGCTGGTGGCGGGGTTGCCGGGGTGGTGGTGCCATATGTCGGTTAGTTGCACAATACTTGAACAAGCCAGTCCGGCTTGCCGCACTGTCCGTCAATGCGAGACCGCGGCCGGGGCCGCCAGGGATTGCGCGCCGCCTTCCACCGGCGCGGTCGCAGCCGCAGCCGGCTCGTCCGGCACCGCATCCCGCCGCCGCAGCGCATAGCGGTTCAGCCCCGCCATGTGGATGCGGCACAGGTAGTCTTCCCAGTCGACGAGGCGCGCATCCACCGGATACAGGCGCCGCGCCTCCTCCCCGAAGCGCGCGGCCAGCGCCAGCAGGCCGGCGTTGTGGAAGCGGTAGCGCGGGTGCGCATAGAAGGCGAACGTCAGCGCCAGCAGGCGCGTGGTGCGCAGCTTTTCCAGCGCGCGCGTCGCGCCGGGCGCGCCCACGAGGCGGCGCAGGCCGTTCCACGCGACGGCGCCGATGCCGAGCGCCCCCATCACGAAGCGGAACGTGCCCTCCCCGACCGTGCGGAAGTCGTGCTTCGGCTCGGCGTGGAACAGGCGGTCGTACTTGCGCCAGTTGCGCTTCGACTCCGTCTGCAGCAGCCGGATCAACTCGCCCAGCGCGAGCGGATTCGTCGAGCCGCTGCAGCACTGGTAGATGCGCCGGCCCGGTCCGCCGGACAGCGCTTCCGCGCCCGCCAGCACGATGGCGTTCGCGACGATGTCGACGGGGATGACGTCGATGATGCCTTCGCGGCGCGCGGGGAAAAAGCTCGTCTTGCCGCGCGCATAGGCGAGGATGACGGCGTCCGCCACCTTCACGCCCTCGATCCAGCCGGGCGCCGGTTCGCGCAGCGTGCTTTCGATGATGGACGGGCGCACGATCGTCAGTGTGCGGCCGTGCATGGCGCGCAGCGCGACCTGCTCGCCGAGCCACTTGGTGAACGTGTAGGTGTCGTTCCAGCCGTGGCGCTGGGCCTCGCGGATCCCGAGGTCCGTCAGGCGCCGGCGCAGCCGTTCCGCATCCGCGCCGCCGGCCTTCGCGCGCACCCGCTCGATCTTGCGCTGCAGGGAGGCGATGAGCGCGTCGACGTCGTACCAGCCCTCGCGATGGCGCGGGATGGCGTCGCGCATGCTGCCCGCCGGCGCCGCGACCTGCTCGCGCATCTCGCCGCGGTTGTAGCCGTTCACATAGCACGTCGACACGTGCACGAGCGGCGCGTTCGCCACGCGCGCGAACGCGGTCACGTGGCGCAGGCTCAGCGTGTTGATGGCCAGCGCCTCGTCGAGCGGTTCGCGGAAGTCGACGCTGGCGGCCGCGTTCACGACCACGTCCACGCCGCGCGCCAGTTCGGCGAAGCGCGCGGGGACCAGGCCGAAGTCCGGTGCCGTGATCTCGCCCGTCACGCAGTCCACGCGCTCGGCGAGGAAGCGCTCCAGCCAGGCGGGACGCACGGCGCGCAGGTGGTCGAAGACAGAGGACGCCGCAACCTCGCGTTCGAAGCGCGCGCGGGCGTCGCCGTGGGTGCCGGCGCGGATCAAGAGGACGATGCGCCCGATGTCGGGCACGGTGCGGATCAGCTTTTCCAGCAGGACCTTCGCGACGAAGCCCGTCGCGCCCGTGAGCAGGACGCGCTTGCCGGCGAAGGCCTCGCGCACGTCGGGCAATCCGTCGATGGTTGTGTTCATTGTCGTCTCCCTGGCCTAGATGATCCGCGTCAGGCGGAACATGGCCGTCATGGCGAGGGCCGGCAGCGCGCTCCGGTGGCAGCAATAGGTCTTCTCGACCTGCCCCTGGAAGCGCGACTTGGCGAATTCCAGCCCCTTGAAGTTGTAGAGGAAGTCCATCCGCTCGCGGATCACGGACAAGGTCGCGCGCAGCAGGCGCGATTCCTGCGGCTCGATCCCGTCCGCCAGCATTAGCGGCGTCAGGCCCAGGTCCACGCATGGCACGCCTTCTTCCTGGAAGCGCGCGATCGCGTAGGCCATCAGCGCATACCACAGGCCCTGGCGGAAGTTGGCGGACGAGCGCGAGATGTTCGGTACGTAGCCGGCCAGGCGGCCGTCGCGGTACAGCGGATCGAAGAACACGAAGCCGACGGCCTCGCCGCCGCGGTACGCGTAGAAATAGCGCGTGCCTTCGCGGTAGTCGACGATCATCGGGCGGATCAGGAAGCGGATCTCGTTGTTCTTGCAGCGGCGCGTGCGGATCCACGCGTCCGAGATGCGGCGCACGTCGTGGTCGAAGCCGCCCTCGCGGATCTCGATGCCGTCCGCGCGGGCGGCGTTGATCGCGGTGCGGACGACCTGCTTGCGCGCGCCGCGCAGCGAGAACGAGGCGAGATCCAGGCGCGACTCGCTCCCGAACTGCGTGCCGTAGTAGCCGTGGCGGGCATGCAGGTGGTCGACGACGCCCTTGCCCACCTGGACGAAGACGGCGTCGGGATAGCGGTCGAGGAAGGCGTCGAGCATCGCATCGCGCAGGTGCGGCGGGCACACGGGCTCGCCCAGCGCGAAGCGCATGCCCCAGTACTTTGCGAAGGCGATGTAGCCGACGCCGGGCACTTCGAAATACGACATTCCCGGCTGCATGGTGCAGAACGACAGCGCATGGCCGCCGTATTGCCGCAGGACGGCGGCGCGCCTGGCGGTATCGTGGTGCGACAGGTCGGCGGCGATGCGCCGCTCCAGCGCGACAGCGTGTTGGCTCATGGGGGCTCCGGTTGGATTGCAGGCACTGCGGGAAGGTCTCAGGCCGGCTTGCGCCCGAGGACCGACCAGTAGCAGTCGAGCAGCAGCAGCTTGTAGTGTTTCTGTTCGCTGACCTGCAGGCCGAACTTCTTCATCCACTCCGGATAGTTGTAGATGTTGTGGAAGGCGTTCCCGGCGAATAGCCAGAAGAAGCCGACGGCCCCGTACCAGTACAGGGTCTTGAACACGCGGCTGAACACGTTCCCGGTCGGGAACGAGAAATCGCCGACGACGATGTGGGCGCCCGGGCGGCCCAGGCGGATCAGGTGCGCGAGCACGCGCAGCATCATGTCCTGCTCGAACACGTTCAGGAAGAAGTTCGCGACGACCATGTCGTACTGTTCGAATTCCTCGACCAGCATGATGTCGCTGTGCACCTGGCGGATGCGCACGTCGACGATGCCTTCGCGTTCGAGATTGGCCTGGAATTTCTTCAGCATGGTGGCCGACAGGTCGACCACCGTGACCTCGGCACCGAGCCGCGCGGCGTGCACCGCGTCGCGGCCGTGGCCGACACCGGCGAACAGCACCCTGTCGCCCGGACGCAGCTTGTCCAGCATGGCGACCTTGCAGCGGTGGATCGACTTGCCGCTGTAGAACGCACTGAGCCAGTCGTAGATCGGCCCTACGAGCTTGTACTTGTCTCTCATGTTTGCCCTTCCGGTCTTTCCGACCTATATAGGTGTCTCCTCTGCCTCCGTTCACGTTGCATGAACGTCAAGCACCATTAGAGTAATTGAAAGCCTGCGCATTCCACGGCCCCGCGCCTTGTCCTTGCGAGCCAAAACACTGGCTTTGCGGGTCATGGATGTAAAGACCATCGCTCAACGCGCTGATTGAATGACGGCCGCCGCCGCCCGTAAGTTGACACCCGGGAGGCGGCGAATCGATACTCGACGGGCATACCCACTACGCCGCCTCCCAACGATGAAACTCTCCCTGCCGCTGTTCGCCCTCGCCGCCTTCACGTCCGCCCACGCCGCCGACCGCCTGGCGGTCACCGTCACCCACGATCTCGCCATCGCCCGGCCGGCGGAAACCATCGCCATCCCGTGGAAGAGCGTCAACGACGCGCTGCCGCACGCGGGCATCCAGCACATCGTCGTGAAGGACGCGGCCGGCCGCGTGCTGCCGCACCAGGTGACGAACGTGGCCCCGGAAGCCAAGGACCCGCAAAAGAACGGCGTCGCGTACGGCGAGCTGCTGTTCCAGCACGATTTCGCGCCGGGCGAAAAGAGCGCCACCTTCACGGTCGAAAAAACGGATGCGGTGGTGCCGCCGTTCCCCACCAGGGTGTGGGCCCGCATCGTGCCGGAGCGCCTGGACGACTTCGCGTGGGAAAACGACAAGGTCGCGCACCGCACCTACGGCCCCGCCCTCGCCGCCCCGGCGCCCGCGGGCTCGGACAAGGAGGTGCTCAGGACGAGCGGCCTCGATATCTGGTTCAAGCGGGTACCGTATCCGATCGTCGACCGCTGGTACAACATCGGCCACGACCACTACCACCATGACGAGGGCGAAGGCATCGACATGTACAACGTCGGCACGACGCTGGGCGCCGGCGGCACGGGCATCTGGGCCGGCGGCAAGCTCTGGTCGGGCATCAACTTCACCCACTGGAAAGTGCTGGCCAACGGCCCCGTGCGTGCAATCTTCGAACTGACCTACGACGGCTGGGATGCGGGCGGCACGAAGGTGTCCGAAGTCAAGCGCTTCACCGTGGACGCGGGCCGCTACTTCGACCGCATCGACAGCACGTTCACGTTCCCGGGCGCCAAAACGCTGCAGGCCGCCGTGGGCCTGAACAAGAATCCCGCCGACAAGGACGAGGACGGCAAGTCGTCGTTCACGGAAGACGCGAAGGCGAAAGCCCTCGTCCAATGGGTCGCGCAAAAGAAAAGCGGCGACTTCGGCGTGGCCGTGATCCTGCCCTCGGCCGGCAATCCCGCCTTCGGCGCGGATGCGCGCAACGCGTTCATGCTGGCGCCGGCCACGTCCGGCCAGCCGCTGCGCTACTACGTGGGCGCCGCGTGGACGCGCGCGGGCGCGATCCCGTCGCGCGAGCAATGGCAGCGCACGGTGACGGACGAGGCGGCGCGCGTGGCCGCGCCGGTGCGCGTCAGCCTGTCGGCGCGCTGATGGACCGGCGCGACTTCTTCCGGGTCTCGTCGCTGGCCGCGGCGCTGCCGCTGGGCGGATCGGCGCGGGCGGCGGCCACGCCGTCGCGGCCACCCGACGGCGCGGCGCTGGCCTGGCTGGAAGGCGCACCGGCCTTCAGCGCCGGCACGACGTTCGGCGTGCCGTGGCCGCGCGGCGCCATCCGCAAGGACCAGACGTTCGTCGTCGGCGGCGCGTCGGGCGACGTGCCCGCGCAAAGCTGGCCGCTGGCCTACTGGCCGGACGGCTCGCTGAAATGGACCGCGCACGCGCTCGGCGCAGGCACGCGCCCCGACGCCGCCCTGCGCGTGCGTCCGGGCTCGCCGCGCGTCCACACCGGCAGCTCCGTCACCGTGCGGCGCACGGCCGACGGATTCGTGGCCGAGACGGGCGTCGTCGCATGCACCGTGCCGTCACGCGGCCCCGTGATCGCGACGGCCATCCGCCGCGCCGGCCGCGACATCGCCCGCAACGTCCGCCTCGTCGCGCTGTGCGACGACCAGCCGGAAGGCAGCGCGCGCCGCACCGAATTCGTGAGCGAAGTCGAGAAGGTAACGCTGGAGCAGGACGGCCCGGTGCGCAGCGTGCTGAAGCTGGAAGGCAGGCATCGCCACAAGGACCGCGCCTGGCTCCCGTTCACCGTCCGTCTGTACCTGTACGCGGGCGCGGAATCGGTCCGCATCATGCACACGTTCGTGTTCGACGGCGACGAGCACAAGGACTTTATCCGCGGCATCGGCATCGCGCTCGACGTGCCGCTGCGGGACGCGCTGCACGACCGCCACGTGCGCTTCGCGGGCGAGAACGGCGGCCTGTGGGCGGAAGGCGTGCGCAACCTGACCGGCCTGCGGCGCGACCCGGGCGCCGAGGTGCGCCGCGCCCAGCTGGCGGGCGAACGCTGCCCGCCCGTGGCGGACAAGGTCGCACCGCTGCTGCACCTCGTGCCGGCGTGGGGCGACGTCTCGCTGTCGCAGCTGTCGGCCGACAGCTTCCGCATCCGCAAGCGCACGAAGGCCGGCTGCGGCTGGATCGACGCGGCCTGGGGCCGGCGCGCGCCCGGCTGCGGCTACGTGGGCGGCGTGTCGGGCGGCGTCGCCTTCGGCCTGCGCGACTTCTGGCAGCGCCACCCGACGCAACTGGACATCCGCGACGCGCACACGGACTCGGCGCGCGCCACCGTCTGGATGTGGTCCCCGGACGCCCCCGCGATGGACCTGCGTTTCTACCACGACGGCATGGGCATGGACACGCATGCCGAGGAGCTGCAGGGCCTCGAGATCACGTACGAGGATTACGAGAAGGGTTTCGGCACCCCGGTCGGCGTCGCGCGCAGCAGCGAGATCACGCTGTGGGCGCTCGAAGCGACGCCGCCGCGCGCACGCCTCGTCGAGATCGCGCAGGCCGTGCAGACGCCGCCGCAACTCGTGCCCGCGCCCGCGCACATCCTCGCGACGCAAGTCTTCGGCGCCCTGTGGTCGCTGCCGGACCGCAGCACGCCGGCCCGCGCGGCCATCGAAAACCAGCTGGACGCGCGCTTCGATTTCTACCGCAAGGAGGTCGAGCAGCGCCGCTGGTACGGCTTCTGGGATTACGGCGACGTCCGCCACACCTACGATGCCGACCGCCACGACTGGCGCTACGACGTGGGCGGCTTCGCGTGGGACAATTCGGAACTGTCGCCCGACCTGTGGCTGTGGTACAGCTTCCTGCGCACGGGCCGCGCCGACATCTTCCGCATGGGCGAAGCGATGGTGCGGCACACGAGCGAGGTCGATACGTACCACCTGGGCCGTTTCGCGGGCCTCGGCTCGCGCCACAACGTGCAGCACTGGGGCTGCAGCGCCAAGCAGGTGCGCATCAGCACGGCCGTCTACCGGCGCTTCTATTACTACCTGACGGGCGACGAGCGCATCGGCGACATCATGCGCGCAGTGCTGGACGCGGACCGCAGGCTGGACGACGTCGACCCGGTGCGCAAGCTGGCGAACCAGCCGCCCAAGGGGCCCTATCCGGCGCGGATCAGCTTCGGCACGGACTGGGCGTCGCTCGTGGCGAACTGGCTGGCGGAATGGGAGCGCACGGGGAGTGTCCGCTACCGCGACAAGATCCTCACGGGCATGCGCGACATCGCCGCCATGCCGCACGGCTTCTTCAACGGCGACCGCATGGGCTACGAGCCGGAAACGGGCCGCCTGCATAACATGATCGGCAGCGACGTCAAGGCACTGCACCTGAACGCGGTGTTCGGCGCCGTCGAGATCTTCGACGAATTGATCCGCCTGACGGGCGATGCGGCCTTCGAACGGGCATGGCTCGAGTACTGCGAACTGTTCAACGCGCCCGTCGACGAACAGCGCCGGCGCCTGGGCGCGCCGCACGGCGCCACGCATGCGCTGTACGTGGGCCACTCGCGGCTGACGGCGTACGCCGCGTGGAAGCGCAAGGACCCCGGGCTGGCGCAGCGCGCGTGGCGGGAATTCGCGGGCGAAGGCAAGCCGCGGCCGTTCCGCACGGTCCGCGTGGCGGGCCCGGACGTGCTGAATCCCGTCGACGAAGTCCCGTGGGCGAGCACGAACGAGACGGCGCAGTGGGGCCTCGCCGCCATCCAGAATCTCGCACTGATCGGCGCCGCGCTGCCCCGCACCCAGGAGAGCTGAATGCATCGATTCCTCGTCATCGCCGCGGCCTTCGTCGCCGGGCACGCATCCGCCGCGACCTGGTACGTGGCGCCGTCCGGCAGCGACACCGCGGCCGGTACGCTGGCCGCGCCCTGGCAATCGTTCGCGCACGCGCAGGCCATGGCGCAGCCGGGCGACACGGTGTACTTCCGCGGCGGCCGCTACGCCTACACGAAGGCGACGACCGCGTGCGCGACGCGCCGCGCGACCGTCTCCGCCATCGTCCTCGACAGGAGCGGGACCGAAGGGCAACCGATCCGCTACTGGGCGTATCCCGGCGAGACGCCGGTGTTCGATTTTTCGGGCATGAAGGACGATTGCCGCGTCAAGGGCATCGAGGTCGTCGCCGACTGGATTCATTTGAAGGGCCTGGAAATCACCGGCGCACCGCAGCAGCCGGACAACCGCCTGAACCACGAATCGTGGGGCGTGTGGATCGACGCGAACCACGGCGTGTTCGAACAGCTGGATCTGCACCACAACATGGGACCGGGCCTGTTCATCAAGGACGGCGGCTGGAACCTCGTGCTGAACAGCGACTCGCACCACAACTACGACCCGTACACGTCGAACGGCGCGGGCCAGAGCGCGGACGGCTTCGGCGCCCACGTGAGCGCGGGCCATCCGGGCAACGTGTTCCGCGGCTGCCGCGCGTGGGCGAACACGGACGACGGCTTCGACCTGATCAACGCGTACTCGCCCGTGACGATCGAACACTCGTGGGCATGGCAGCACGGCTACCTGCCCGGCACGCACACGCCGCTCGCGGCGGGCAACGGCAACGGTATCAAGGCGGGCGGCTACGGCGGGCGCTACGTCCCCGACGCCGCGAAGCACGTTGTGCGCTTTTCCGTCGCCTTCGACAACAAGGTGTCGGGCTTTTATGCCAACCATCATCCCATCGCGCTGGACTTCTTCGGCAATACGGCTTTTGGAAATGTTATCGATTACAATATGCTCGGCGTGGCCCCGGATGGCGGCCCCGTTTACCTGGGCACCCTGCGCAACAACCTCGCCTACCCGGCGGGTGCGGCGCTGAAGGTGAAAGGCGCGGACAGCGCGGCCAACTCCTGGGATCTGCACCTTGCGTTGAAGCCGTCCGACTTCGACAGCGTGGCGACCACCGGCTGGGACGCGCCGCGCAAGCCGGACGGCAGCCTGCCCGACGTGCCCATGTTCCACCCGTCCGCCGCCAGCGCCGTCATCGACCGCGGCGTCGACGTGGGCCTGCCCTGGCGCGGCAAGGCACCGGACCTGGGCGCGTTCGAGCGCTGAACCGAACCCTAGGGAAGACCATGAACCCATCGATACACGGGGCCGCCGGCGCCCTGCTTTTATTCGCCTGCGCGGCCCATGGCCAGGCCGCGCAAGGCTGGCAATTCGCCTTCGGGCCGGGCAAGGCGCCGGCCGGCTACGCGCCCGTCGACGCGGTCTACAGCACCGCGCGCGGCTACGGCCTGGAACCGGGCGGCCGGCCGGACGGCGTCCATCCCTTTTATTTTTCCGTCGATCTCCCGGAAGGGAATTACACGGTGACCGTCACGCTGGGCGACGACAAGGCCGCCGCCACGACGACGGTGAAATCCGAGCTGCGCCGCCTGATGCTCGACAACGTGGCGACAAAGCCGGGCGAGACCGTCACCAGGACGTTCACCGTCAACGTGCGCACGCCGAAGATCCCGACGGGCGGCGAAGTGAAGCTGAAGGCCCCGCGCGAGACGGTCGAGGAAGCGTGGAACTGGGACCCGCGCCTGACCCTGGAAATCAATGGCGCGCATCCGGCCGTGCGGACGATCGCCATCGCGCCGGCGAACGTGCCGACGCTCTACCTGCTGGGCGATTCGACCGTCTGCGACCAGCCGGCGGAGCCCTACAACAGCTGGGGCCAGATGCTGCCGCGCTTCTTCAGGCCCGGCATCGCCGTCGCCAACCACGGCGAATCGGGCGAGACCTACCGCGACTCGCTCGCACGCCGCCGGCTGGACAAGATCGTCAGCGGCATGAAGCCGGGCGACACGCTCGTCATGCAGTTCGGCCACAACGACCAGAAGCAGATCAAGGACGGCAAGGGCGGCCCGTTCACGACGTACAAGGCGGAGATCAAGGCCCACGTGGACGCCGTCCGCGCGCACGGCGGCCTGCCCGTGATCGTGTCGCCGATGGAGCGGCGCGGCTTCGACGCCGCCGGCCGCGTGATCCCGTCGCTGAAGGATTACGCCGAGGCCGCGCGCCAGTCCGCGCGGGAATTGAACGTGCCGTTCATCGACCTGAACGCGATGAGCCGGACGTTCTATGAAGCGCTGGGTCCGGAAGGCTCGAAGGCCGCGTTCGCGGAGCCCACGCCGGGCCGGCTGGACAACACGCACCACGACAGCTACGGCAGCTACGAGCTGGCGAAGGCCGTCGTGCTGGGCCTGCGCCAGGCGCGCGTGCCGGCGGCCGATTTCATCGTCGACGATTTCGCGTTCGATCCAGCCCATCCCGACCCGGTCGCGGCGTTCGCCGTACCGCCGAGTCCACATCACACCGCACAACGCCCGCTGGGCGACGAGGAGCATAAATGAAACGCCGCACCGTACTCACCACCCTCGGCCTGGCCGCGCTGAGCGGCTGCGTGGGCATCACACCTGCATCGAACAACGACGCCTACGTCTTCGCCTACTTCATCGACAACGGCCAGGACGGCCTGCACCTGGCCGGCAGCGTCGACGGCTACCGCTGGGAAGCGCTGAACGGCGGCCGCAGCTACGTGGCACCCACGGTCGGCAAGGCGAAGCTGATGCGCGACCCGTGCATCGTGCGCGGCCCCGACGGCATCTACCACATGGTGTGGACGAGCGGCTGGAACGAGACGGGCATCGGCTACGCGTCGTCGCCTGACCTCATCCACTGGTCGCCACAACGCGAACTGCCCGTGATGGCGCACGAACCGACGACCCTGAACGCCTGGGCGCCGGAAATCGCGTGGGACGACAAGCGCGGCGAATACCTGATCTTCTGGTCCTCCACGATCCCCGGCCGCTTCCCGGAATCCGAGGCGGCCGGCGACGATGCGGGCGCCAACAAGTACAACCACCGCATCTACGCGACGACGACGCGCGACTTCGTCACGTTCACGCCCACGCGCCTGTTCTACGATCCGGGCTTTTCCGTCATCGACGCCACGTTCCTCCGCACGCACCGCGGCGACTGGCTGCTCGTGAAGGACGAGACGCGCCATCCGCCCCGCAAATACCTGCAACTGGCGCGCGCGGCCGGCCTGCAGGGTCCGTTCGAACCGCTGGGCGCGCCGATCTCGCCAGCCGGCCTGTGGACCGAGGGGCCGACGGCGCTGCAGGTGGGCGACGACGTCATCGTGTACTACGACGCCTACACGACGAAGCACTACGGCGCGCTGCGCTCGCGCGACCTCGTGCACTGGGAAGACGTGACGGCGCGGATGCACTTCCCGGACGAAGGCACCGCGCGGCGCATGCGGCACGGGACGGCGCTGCGGGTGCCGGTGGACGTGCTCGCCGCGCTGCGCCGGCCGTAACACCGCATGGCGTCCCGTCCTACAGTCTCGATTGTGGGGAGGCAACGGTGCGCGGGAACCGTGGCCAATAGAGTAATCTCGGTCGCTCCAGCGTCGTGATCCCGGAGGCGGACCGTGTCCCTTGACTCAGCAAAACCCGATCAGGAAAAACAGGAGCTCTTGCGGGTTCCCGTCGTCCATGAGGAGGCGTGGGTCGAGAAACGGATCGTCGACACGGGTCGCGGCGTACGCATCCACAAGACCGTCGCCGAGCATCCCTGCCGGATCGACGAGCGCCTGCTGCGCGACGACGTCGAGGTCCACCACGTGCCGGTGGACCGCATCGTCCCGCTCGACCAGGCGCCCGCGACCCGCTACGAAGGGGATACGCTCGTGGTGCCGATCCTCGAGGAAGTGCTGGTCGTCGAACGGCGGCTGCGCATCAAGGAAGAGCTCCACATCACCCGTACCCGCCGCGAAGAACACCACGTCGACACCGTCATGCTCAAGTCCGAGCAGGTCAGCGTCGAACGCTTCGACGAGCACGGCGACACCTCATCCACGTGATTTCACCGGAGGACGCATCATGCAACATACTCTCGTAGCGGTGTTCGACAACCGCAGCGATGCCCAGAACGCGATGGACGAACTGCTGGCATCCGGCTTCACCCGCGACAACGTCTATGTCTCCAGCGCCGACCTGACGGGCCAGGACACGACCATGACCGGAACCACCACCACCGGCGCCGTCCATGAGGAAGGCGTGGGCGCCTCGATCAAGCACTTCTTTGCCAACCTGTTCGGTTCGGACGAGGACGAGCACGTCACCCGCTATTCGACCGCCGTCACCGGCGGCCAGCACGTGCTGACCCTGACGACGTCGTCGGAGCCGGAAGTGGAACGCGCCGCCGACGTGATCGAGCGCTTCGGCCCCGTCGACATCGACGAGCGCCACGACCTGTCGGGCAATGCAGCCTCGCTCGGCACGAGCGCCTACCAGCCGCAGTCGTCGTCCACGCTGCAGGCCGGATCGATGCAGTCCGGTACGCAGGCCGGCAACCTGTCGGGCAGCCTGTCCGACTCGACCTTGCGCTCCGACTCGCTGCAGCGCGACACGGCCGTCGACCAGACGACGGGCAAGGCCGCCATCCCGGTCGTGCAGGAAGAGGTCCGCGTCGGCAAGCGCCAGGTCGAACGGGGCGGCGTGCGCGTGTTCTCGCGCATGGTCGAGACGCCCGTGAACGAATCCGTGTCGCTGCGCGAGGAACACGTCAGCGTGGAGCGCCGTCCGGTCGACCAGCCGATCAATCCGGCCGACGTCGCCGCGCTCAAGGACCAGACGATCGAACTGCGCGAAACGGCCGAGGAAGCCGTCGTGCAGAAGTCCGCCCGCGTCGTGGAAGAAGTCGTCGTCGGCAAGGAAGTCAGCCAGCGCCAGCAACAGATCCAGGACACGGTGCGCCACACGGAAGTGGAAGTGCAGCCGCTGCAGGGCGGCGCGCTCGACGACGATACGTATTACCGCGACGACTGGCAGACGAATTACGCCAGCCTGGGCGGCACCTACGACGACTACGCGCCGGCCTACCGCTACGGCAACGAGATGCGGCGCGACGCCCGCTACCAGGGCCGCGACTGGGACGACGTCGAATCCGACCTGCGCAGCGACTGGGACACGCGTTACGGCGGCAGCGGCTCGTCCACCTGGGAACGCATGAAGGCCGCCGTACGGTCGGGCTGGAACCGCATGACGTCCTGACCGTCCGCGGGGTGCAGCACGAGCCGGTAGCTCAGCCGGTCCGCGACCCGCTGCGCCCCGAGGCCGGTATAGAAACGGATACCGGCCTCGTTGGACGCCTTCACGTGCCAGTCGATGCGGC
The DNA here is from genome assembly GCA_946481275.1 of uncultured Massilia sp. The sequence goes on along the minus strand of CAMLMV010000001.1, from coordinate 92,374 downwards.
CGCACCCCTGCCCGGCCGCATCGCGCGCGATCCACGCCATCAGGGCCCGGCCCACGCCGCGGCCCCGGCTGTCGGCGCGCACGAACAATTCCTTCATCATGCATTGGCGACGGTGCGCCGGCGTCGGGTCGACGAGCGAATACAGCAGCATGACGGCCGCGAACCCGACGACGGTCCCTGACGCGTCTTCCGCCACGACGAGGCGCAGCGGCGAATCCGGCGCCAGCAGGTTCTGCAGCAAATGGCCGCGCACGTCGGCGCGCGCGACCTCCGCGTCCTCGTGATAGTAGCGGTACAGCTCGCACAACAGGTCGACCAGCGATTCGTGCTGATGGGAAGAGACAAGATCGATACGCATCGGTGCATTACGCCAGCATGGCCAGTTCGGGAATCAGCGACCGGTGCGCCGCGATCCCCGCCAGCGCGCCGTCCGCGACCGCGAGCGCCACGTTGCCGGCAGGCCGCGCCATGTCGCCACAGCAGAACACGCCCGGCACGCTGCTCGCCTTCTGCGCATCCGTCGCCACGTACCGCCCCATCGGTCCGTCTTCCAGCGCGCAGCCAAGTTGCTGCGCCAGCGGACTGGCGATGTGCGTGCGCGTGGCGACGAACAGTCCGGCCAGCGGCAGCCGGCGCCCGTCCCGCAGCACCACGTCCGCGCGGCCCTCGATGCGCGCGACCGGCGTGCGCTCGACGGTCACGCCGCGCCGGGCCAGCGCGGCCAACTGATCCGGGACCGGTTCGAACGCGCCGTTCAGCAGCAAGGTGACCTTGCCCCAGTCCGGCAGCATCAGCGCCTGGTGCAGCGACAACTCCCCCGCCGCGAGCACGCCGATGGCCCCTTCATCCAGTTCGTAGCCATGGCAGTACGGGCAATGGAACACGCTCGTGCCCCAGCGCGCTTCCAGGCCATCCACGGGCGGCAAGGTGTCGGCGACACCGGTGGCAAGGACGAGCCGGCGCCCGTGCACGCCGCCGCCGTCCGGCAGCAAGACGTCGAAGCCGCCGCCGGCCGGGTGCGCGGCCACCGCCGTGTCGTTCGCCCACGCCACGTTGGGATAGGCGCGCAACTGGGCACGGCCCTGCGCGGCGATGGCCGCGGCTTCCGTGCCGTCCTGCGTTAGGAAGCCGTGCGAACGGTCGGCATGGCGGTTGCGGCGCCGGCCGCCGTCGATGACGAGTACGCGCCGCCGCGCCCGCGCCAGTTGCATGGCCGCGGACAGGCCCGCGTAGCTGCCGCCCACGACGATGACGTCGAATGCGGAATCATTCGGATGGATGTGCATGATGTGCTCCTTTGGGGTATTGCGCATTGAACCGTTCGGACAGTTCCGCCAGCGTGACCTGCGCGAAGCGCGCGAGGAGCAGCGCTTCCGCCTCCGCGAGCGCATCGCCGAGCGACTGGTTGACGACCTTTTCCACAAGACAGCCGGGCTGCTCCACCCGGTTGCCGATCGCGAACACGGTCGGCGACCCGACCGCCTCGTACACGTCGCGCAGGGTCACGCGGCGCAGGTCGGCCGACACCACCCAGCCGCCGCCATGTCCCTTCTCCGACGCCACGTAGCCGCGTTCGCGCAGGCCCGCCAGCGTGCGCCGCACGAGCACGGGATTCGTGTGCAGGAAGCCCGCCAGCGCTTCCGACGTCAGCGGACGGTCGCTGTGGGCCATGTGCAGCAGCAGGTGCAGGATCGATGAAAGTTTGCTGTCGGTTCTCATGTAACTTATGATAGTACATAAAGGACGAACGTGCACGGTACAATGTCGCATGTCCGTCAGATCCACTTTTTTCGATGCCATCGTGGCCGGCACCGGCCCCGGCGGCGCCAGCGTCGCCCGCGAACTCGCGCGGTCCGGCGCTCGCGTGCTGATGCTGGAAGCGGGCGGCGCGGCGCCGCTCGCGGGCACCTTGGCGCAGATGGCCGGCATGGCCGCCGTGCCCGGCAAGGGCGCTTTCCTGCACCGCGACCTGTCGCTGCTCGTGCGCGCGCTGACGACCGGCGGCACGTCGACCATCAACTTCGCCACTGCCGCGCCGCCGCCCGCCGCCATGTTCGCAAGACACGGCATCGACCTCGCGCCGGCGCTGGCCGCCTGGCGCGCGGAATTGCCGATGGCGCCGCTGCCGGACGATCTCGTCGGTCCGATGGCCGCCCGCATCGCGGCGGGCGCCCGCGTGCAGGGCCTCGCGTGGCGCAAGCTGGACAAGATGATCCGCCCGGCGACGTGCCGCACGGGCTGCTGGCGCTGCGTCTACGGCTGCCCGTTCGGTGCGAAATGGTCGGCGCGGGAACTGGTCGATGACGCCACCGCACACGGGGCGCGGCTCGTCACGGGTGCGCACGTGACGCGCGTGCTGGTGGAGGAAGGCCGCGCCGCGGGCGTGGAAGCGCGGGTCGGCGGACGGAGCGAGACGTTCCGGGCCGGCCTCGTCGTGCTGGCGGCGGGCGGCATCGGCAGCCCGCGCATCCTGAGGGCATCCGGCCTGCTTGCGGGGGCCGTCCCGTTCTTCAGCGACCCTGTCGTGGCCGTGATGGGCACGGTGGACGGCATCGAGGGCGGCGGCGCCGAGGTGCCGATGGCGGCGGGGTATTACGACCCGGACGCCGGCATCAGCCTGGCCGACCTCACCCTGCCCCGCCCCATGTACCAGGCGTTCGCGGCGCAGGCCGGACGGATCGACCGGCTGCTCGCCCATGACCGCACGCTGACGATCATGGTCAAGATCCGCGACGCCATCCGGGGCGACGTCGGCCCGCGCTGGGTCGACAAGACGCTGGCCCCCGAAGACCGGCGCCGCTTCGACGCCGGCATCGCGACCGCGCGCGGGATCCTGGAAGCGGCCGGCGCCCGCCACATCTTCGCCAGCCACCACTTCGCCGCGCATCCCGGCGGCACGGTGCGCATCGGCCAGGCGCTGGACGCCGACCTGGCCACGGCCACGTCCGGCCTGTACGTGTGCGACGCCTCCGTCATCCCGGAACCGTGGGGCCTGCCGCCCACCCTGACCCTGCTGTGCCTGGGCTGGCGGCTGGGCCGTCGCCTGGCGCGGGTCAGCGCTTCACGGGAAGCGTCGTCGTCAGCTTGATGTCGGCCGACGATTCGCCCACCAGAAGCTTCACGGGCACGGCCTCGACGTCGAAGCGGCCCGCCTGCGTGTTCCAGTAGGCGAGGTGCTGCGCCGCGAGCGGTATGCGCACGGTGCGCGTCTCGCCCGGCTTGACATTCACGCGCTGGAAGCCGACGAGCGCCTGGCGCGGCCGCTCCACCTGCGACCTGGGCCAGGCCGCGTACAGCTCGACGACGCTGTCGCCCGCCACTTTGCCCGTGTTCGTCACGTCGACGTCGACATTGACCGTGCCGTCCGCCGCCAGCGCCGGCGCGCTCGTGCGCAGTTTCGCGTACCTGAACGTCGTGTAGGACAGGCCATGCCCGAACGGGAACAGCGGCTGGCCCTTGAAATACATGTAGGTGCGGCCGTGGCGGATGTCGTAATCCATCATGGGCGGCAGCTGCGATTCCGCCGCCGGCCACGTGGCCACCAGCTTGCCGCCCGGGTTGTAGTCGCCGAACAGCACCTGCGCGAGCGCCGTGCCCTGGTCCTGCGACGAGTGCGCCATCTGCACGATCGCGGGCACGTGCTCCTTCGCCCAGTTGATCGTGTACGGGAAACTCGACACGAGCACCATCACCGTGCGCGGATTCGCCGCCAGCACCTGTTTTACTAGACCTTCCTGCGCGAGCGCCAGGGTCTCGCGGTCGCGGCCTTCGCGGCCGTCGCCCGGATCGGCGCAGGGCTTCGTGCCGGCGTCGGTCCACTCGTGCGCCATGTTCGGACCGCAGGTCGGGTCGTTGCCGACGACGACGATGGCCACGTCCGCGTCGCGCGCCGCCTTCACGGCCGCATCGTTCGTGTTGTCGGCCGCATGCGTGACGGTCACGCCCGGGCCCACGGCCGCCTTGATGCCGGCCAGCGCCGTGACGGTGTACGGCGCAATGCCGCCATACCAGTCCCAGTGCACGCTGTCCGCATGCGGACCGATCACGGCGATCCGCTTGATGCCCGTCTTCGCGAGCGGCAGCGCGTGCTTGTCGTTCTTCATCAGCACGATGGATTCCAGCGCCATCTTCAGCGACACGGCCTTGTGCGCCGCGCTGTCCCACGGGGCCGGACCGTCCTTGATCGCGGCATACGGGTTGCCGGCTGGCGGGTCGATGAGGCCCAGTTTGATCGTCGTGCGCAGCTTGCGTGCGAGCGCGTCGTCCAGGTCGGCCACGGTGATGGTGCCCTCCTTCAGCGCCGCGCGCAGCTCGTCCTGGTATTTGTCGAGGTACTGGTTGATGCCGGCTTTCAGGCCCGCGACCGCCGCCGCCTTCTGGTCCGGATACCGTTTATACAGTTTCACGAGATTGCCGATGGCGCCGCCGTCGCTCGAGATCACGTCCGCGTTCCACTTTCCGATCACCAGGCTGCGCAGCACCGGGTGCACGCCCATCGGCGTCCCGTTCCACGCGTTGTACGACGCCATCAGGGCGCGTGCGCCGCCGTCCTCGAACGCCATGCGGAACGGCGCCGCATAGTACTCGTGGAACTGGCGTTCGTCGAAATCGGACGACGAGTTGCCGCGCCCGTTCTCGTTGCTGTTGGCGAGGAAGTGCTTGAGGAGTGCGGCGCCGCGCCAGTACTTCGGATCGTCGCCCTGGATGCCGCGCGTAAACGCCGTGGACATCGTCCCGACGAGGAACGCATCCTCGCCGTAGACCTCCTCGCCGCGGCCCCAGCGCGGGTCGCGCGCGAGGTCGGCCTGCGGGCCCCATTGCATCAGCATCGGATGCTTGTACTTGCCGCTTTGCGTGATGTAACGGGCTTCCGTCGACTGCACGGCGCCGGCCTGGCGCACGAGCGCCGGATCCCAGCTCGCGCCCATGCCGGGCGGCTGCGGGAACTGCGTCGTCGGGATGGGCTGGCGCTGGCGCTTGGATTCGCCCCGCTGCACGAGCCCGTGGATGCCTTCCGTCGCGCCGAAGCTGGGAATGCCGAGACGCGGCACGCCGGAATCCGGCGACAGCGCATCGATCTTTTCGTCGGGCGTCATCAGCGCCAGGATGTTGGCGATGCGTTGTTGCGGGGGCAGGTTCGGGTCCTGGAACGGATAAGTTGCCGCGTGGGCGGCGCCGGCGCACAGCGCAGCGGCCAGCGCCACCGCGCGGAGGATGTTCGTCTGCATGGTGTCTCCTTTATCAACGTTTTTGTTAGCGCGAACATCCACATCATACCCCCGAATGAAACCGTTTTCACAACACTCGGCCGCGAGTTCGTGTCCGGCGCTAAAAGTTTCTTGCGCGTCGTAAAGACATCAGTACAATCGGTGTGCATACAAACAGGGAGACAGCATGACTTATGAACGCATCGTGGTCCTCGGCGGCGGCACGGCCGGCTGGATGGCCGCGACGGCCCTCGCGACGGGCCTGAAGGGCACGACGGTGGAACTCGTGGAATCGGAAGACATCGGCACGGTCGGCGTCGGCGAGGCGACGTTCCCCTCGATCCGCAATTACCACCAGATCCTGGGCATCCCCGAAGCGGACTTCCTGCGCGCGACGAACGGCACGTACAAGCTGGGCATCCGGTTCCGCGACTGGCGCGTCAAGGGCGAGGACTATTACCACACGTTCGGCGACTTCGGCATGCTGAACGGCCCCGAGTCGCTGTGGGGCCAGTACCGCCGCCATCCGCGCGCCAGCCTGTCCACGTTCGGCGAGCAATGCCTGCCGACCGTGATGGCGATGAACGACCGTTTCTGCGCGCCCGGCAAGGACGCCGCGAACTTCAACTACGCCTACCACTTCGACGCGATCCTGTACGCCCGCTTCCTGCGCGACATCGCGCTGAAGCGCGGCGTGCGCCGCACCGAGGGCAAGGTCGTCGACGTGGCGCGCCGGCCGGACGGCGGCGTCGCCTCGCTGAAGCTGGACGACGGCCGCACCGTGAGTGCCGACCTGTTCGTCGACTGCTCCGGATTCTCGTCCCTGCTGCTGGGCCGCACGCTGGGCGAACCGTTCGTCGACTTTTCGGACTGGCTGCCCGTGGACCGCGCTTGGGCCGTGCCGTCCGCCCGCGTGGGCGAGAACCTGACGCCGTACACCCGCGCGACGGCGCTGGACGCCGGCTGGGCGTGGCGCATTCCGCTGCAGGACCGCACGGGCAACGGCCACGTGTTCTCCACCCGCTTCATCGACGAGGACAAGGCGCGCGAACAGCTGCTGCAGCAGCTCGACGGCGAAGCGCTCGCGGAACCGCGCCTGCTGCGCTTCACGACCGGGCACCGCGCCAGATTCTGGTCGCACAACGTCGTCGGCATCGGCCTCGCGACGGGCTTCCTCGAACCGCTGGAATCGACCAGCATCTACCTCGTGCAGGTGGGCGTCGGCCGCCTGATGACCCTCCTGCAGCGCGGCGGCCCCGTCGCGCCGGACCTCGTCGACGCGTACAACACGGGCCTCACGCGCCAGTTCGAACGCATCCGCGACTTCATCCTGATGCACTACTGCCTGACCGCGCGCCGCGACACGCCGTTCTGGCAGTACATGGCGGCGACGGAGCTGCCCGAGACGCTGGCCTACAAGCTGCACGCGTGGCGCGAGACGGGCGTGCTGCACCAGTACGACGAGGAAGGCTTCGACGGCCACAGCTGGCTCGCGATCCACGCGGGCATGCAGAACTGGCCCACGCGCAGCGACCCGACGCTGAAGCTGATCCCGGAGGCGCAGTCGCTCGAATGGGTGCGCGAGCGCGCCAGCCAGCTCGCGGCCGCCGTCGCGACGGTGCCGGCGCACCATGAGTACCTCGCGCGGGTGCTGGGCCGCTAACGCTCCGCGCCCAGCCGCTCCATCCACGCGCACAGCATGTCCGCCAGCGCGTCGGCGTAGGCCACGATCTCCTCCGGCGTGCGCGGCCGCTCCGAAAACTGCTTGCCGACCGCGGACAGCGTATCGGTGAGCAGATCGGCGGCAAGCAGCCGCGTGGCGTCCGGCGCCGCCGGCAGCGCTTCGCGCAGGAACCTCCGCACCGCCTCTTCCCCCGACTGCCGCACCTCGCGCGCCTCCGGCGCATCGCGGTACAGCGGCGCCGCATCGTTCAGCGCCACGCGCATCGCCGCCTCCTCGCATTCCGACCGCACGAACGCGTGCACCAGCGACCGCAACCGGTCCAGCGGCGGCCGCGCCGTGTCCGCGAGGATGGCGGACAGCATCGCCGTCGTGCGCCGCCATTCGTCGCTCTGCAGGCGGAACAGGATCGCCGCCTTGTTCGGAAAATACTGGTACAGCGAGCCGACGCTGACGCCCGCCTTTTCCGCCACGTGCGACGTCGTGAAGCGCTGCGCCCCTTCCGCCGCCAGAACCTGAACAGCCGCTTGCAGCACGGCCGCCACGAGCTCGCTGGAACGGGCCTGTTTCGGGGCCTTGCGCGAGGCGATCTGGGGACGGCGGCGTTCGGTCATCAAGGGCTCCGGGAATGCGAATAGAAAACCTGAAGGATTATTCGCATAATATCCGGACCCATTCATCACCACAAGGAACCACGATGACCACCCTCACCACCGATCCCGTCGCCCCGCTGCTGGCGCGCCTGTTCGCGGAGACCGACGCCGAATCGCCGCTGGCGGCCTGCCGCGACCTGCCGGAGGCGGAACTGCAGCGCCTGATGCGCAGCAAGACGGACTACCGCGACCTGTACGGCCGCCTGAAAGACCTCGCGCTGCCCGTCTCGCGCGGCACCGGCGTGCTGCTCTACATGCTGGCGCGCTCGAGCCGGGCGCGGACGATCGTCGAATTCGGCACGTCGTTCGGCATCTCGACGATCCACCTGGCCGCCGCCCTGCGCGACAACGGCGGCGGCATGCTGGTCACGAGCGAGTTCGAGGCGGCAAAGGTCGAGCGGGCGCGCGCCAACCTGGCCGCCGCGGGCCTGTCCGACCTCGTCGAGATCCGCACGGGCGACGCCCTGCTGACGCTCGCCGGCGACCTGCCGGACGCCATCGACCTCGTCCTGCTCGACGGCGCCAAGGCGCTGTATCCCGACATCCTCGCGCTGCTGGAGCCGCACCTGCGCCCGGGCGCGGCGATCGTCGCGGACAATGCGGACCACAGCCCGGACTACCTCGAGCGCGTGCGCGCGCCGGCGTCCGGCTATCTGTCGATGCCGTTCGCCGACGACGTCGAACTGTCCGTGCGGACGGCGTGAACGCGCCGGGTCACACGAAGAAGTCCCACTGCGCGACGCCGACCTTGTGCTGCTCGAACTCGGCGGAAGTCGCGAACCCCTGCGCCACCTGCGCCAGCGTCGCCCCATGGGCCATCGCATCGGTCCAGAAGGCCAGGCCGGCCGCCTCGCCCGGGCGGCCGAACAGGTCCTGGTACAGCAGCGCGACGTCGTGGGCCGCATTGCCGTCGAACGCGCCGGTGAGCCGGCCCTGCCCTTCCTGCGACGCGATCATCCGCAGGGCGACCTCGCCGAGACCGACGCCGTTCGCGGCCGCGCTGCCCCAGAAATCCATGCCGAGGTAGTCGGCCTGGCGCCCGAGGACCGCCTGGTACAGGCCGGCGATCGAGGACAGGTCGGCGCGGTTGACGACGGCCTCGGTCGCGTCGGCGAACTGCAGGCTCTCGACGTTGACCACCACGGCATGCTGCGCCGGCTGCGCGGTCGGGGTGACGACCAGGTAGCCCTCGTGCTGCTCGACCGTGTAAGCCGACCGCGCGCCGTCGAACACGGCGGTGTCCGTGCCCAGGCCGCCGTGCAGGATCGTCTTGACGGGCGCCGCGGCGGCCCGCGCACCGCCGTCCGCGCTGGACGGCGTGGCCGGCGTGGCGGCGAACGCGAGCCGGTCGCCCCCGCCGCCCGCGAACACGGCGCCGCCGAGGTTCCCGGCCACCGTGAACGTCTGCGCCGCGGCGTCGCCGGTCAGGACCTGTCCCGCCGAATTACCGGTCACGTTCGCGGCGCCGACGACGGCCGCGAAATCGACGCCGTTGAGCGCGATGCCGCTGCCGGCCGCCAGCTGCGTCGCGTCGATGACGAGGGCCGTGTGCTGCGCACCGTCGCTCGTGCCGGTCAGGACCAGCTGGCCGGACGGCGCCGTAGCGCTCGACACGGGCGCAATCGTCTGCACGAGCAGCGGCGCGTCGGCCGCCAGCGCCTGCAGGAACTGCTTGCCGTTGCCCGTCAGGTGCGCCTGGTCGGCCGGCGCGTGGTCCGGCGTGGCGGCGACGATGGCCTGGATCAGGTGCTCGAGCGGATCGCCGGCGGGCCGGCTCGCGCCGCCCGTGGCGCTCAGGCCGAAGCCGACCGGCACCTGGGCCAGCAGCAGGTTCGCGCCGCCCGATTGCACCAGCGGGATGTCCGCCACGGCGGCCGCGCCCGTCGATTCCACGCGGCCCGGCGTCACGACCGGCACCACGGTCTGCGTGCCCGACCCGCCGCCCGGCAGGACCACCGGCTGCGCGCTGACCACGACCCCATCGATCGTCGACGTGGGCGGCGGCGGCGGTGGCGGCGGCGCGGCGATCGTCAGCGCCAGGGCCGCGCCGGCCGCGGAGACGTTGCCCGCCGCGTCGGCCTGCTTCGCCGTCAGCGTGTGCGTCCCGACGGACAGCGCGGCGCTCGTGACGCTCCAGTCGCCCGCGCCGTCGGCGGTGGCGGTGCCCAGCTGCGTCGTGCCGTCCGTGTCGTACAGCGTGACGACGGCGTTGGCCACGCCGGTGCCGCGGATCACAGGGCGCGTGACGGTGGTGATGCCGTCGCCGGCAGTACCGCTGTCGCTGGCGGCATCCAGTACCGGCGCGCCCGGTGCCGCGGGCGGCTGCGTGTCGATGGCCACCGTCAGGCCGGCGCTCGCGGCGGACGCGTTGCCGGCCACGTCGACCTGGCGCGCCGTCAGCGTGTGGCTGCCGTCCGCCAGCGTCGTCGGGACGATCTGCCAGGCACCGTTGCCGTCGGCCGTCGTCGACCCAAGCTGGGTCGTGCCGTCGGTGTCGTACAGCGTGACGGTGGCATTGGCTTCCGCCGTCCCGGTGATGGCGGGTGCGTTGACGTTGGTGATGCCGTCGCCCACGGCACCGCTGTCGCCGGCCGCCGCGAGTGCGATCGCGCCCGGCGCGGCGGCGGCCGTGTCGATCGTGACCGTCAGCGACGATGACGCGTTCGACACGTTGCCGGCCGCATCCGTCGCCTTCGCCGTCAGCGTGTGACCGCCGTCGGCCAGCGTCGAGGCCGTGATCGACCACGCGCCGCCCGTGGCGGTGGTCGTGCCCAGTACCGTCGTACCATCGCTGTCGTACAACGTCACCGTGCTGCCGCTTTCTGCCGTGCCCGTGATGACGGGCGTGGCGATCGCCGTGATGTCGTCGCTGCTGGAACTGCCGCTGTCGCTGCCCAGGTCCGGCGCCGACGGTGCGCTCGGTGCCGTGTGGTCCAGCGTGTACGTGGCGCCGGCCGTGTAGCCGCCGCCGATGGCGACGCTGTTGCCGTTCAGGATGCCGGTGCCGCTCGCGTTCAGGTCGAGGCGCAGCGTGCCGTCGCCCGCGAGCGCGTCGACCGTGATCGTGTACGTCGAGCCGCTGCCGTTGACGGCCGCGACGTGGCCGGACGCCGTGCCGGTGGCGGTCAACGCGAAGTCGCTCGCGTCGACGCCCGTCACGCTCTCGCTGAAGGTGACCGTGTAGTCGACCGACGTCGCCGATCCAGCCACGCCCGCCCCGCCGACACGGACGATCGAGCTGACTGTGGGCGCGTCCTGCACGAGGATGTTCTGCGCGATGTGGCTCACGTTGCCGGCGGCGTCGGTGGCGGACAGGTACACGTGATACGTGCCGGCCGTCAGCGCCGAGCCGCCGATGGCGAGCGTGTTCCCCGACAGCGCGAACTTCGCATTGTCGGCGTCGTTGCTGCCGTTGCCGGTGGCCAGCGCATACGTGACGGACGTCGCGTCGGTCGCGGACAGCGTGCCGACCGTGGCGCCGCCGATTGCATTCGCCGTCACCATACTGGATGCGCTCAGCGCCACGCTCGCCGGTGCCGTCGTATCGATCGTCACCGCCAGCGGCGCCGATGCATTCGACACGTTGCCGGCCGCATCGGTCGCCTTTGCCGTCAGCGTGTGACCGCCGTCGGCCAGCGTCGATGCCGTGATCGACCACATGCCACCCGTGGCGGTGGTCGTGCCCAGCACCGTCGTACCGTTCGTGTCGTACAGCGTGACGGTGCTGCCGCTTTCCGCCGTGCCGGTGATGACAGGGGTGGCGGCCGCCGTGATGTCGTCGCTGCTGGAACTGCCGCTGTCGCTGACGCTGCTCAGGTCCGGCGTCGACGGTGCATTCGGTGCCGTGTGGTCCAGCGTGTACGTGGCGCCTGCCGTGTAGCCGCCGCCGATGGCAACGCTGTTGCCGTTCAGGATGCCGGTGCCGCTCGCGTTCAGGTCGAGGCGCAGCGTGCCGTCGCCCGCGAGCGCGTCGACCGTGATCGTGTACGTCGAGCCGCTGCCGTTGACGGCCGCGATATGGCCGGACGCCGTGCCGGTGGCGGTCAGCGAGAAATCGCTCGCATCGACGCCCGTCACGCTCTCGCTGAACGTGACCGAGTAGTCGACCGACGTCGCCGCGCCGGCCACGCCCGCGCCGCCCACGCGCGCGATCGAGCCGACCGTGGGCGCGTCCTGCACGAGGATGGTCTGGGCGACGTTGCTGACGTTGCCGGCGGCATCCGTCGCGGACAAATAGACGTGATACGTGCCCGCCGTTAGCGCCGAACCGCCGATGGCGAGCGTGTTCCCCGACAGCGCGAACTTCGCGTTGTCGGCATCGTTGCTGCCGTTGCCGCTGGCCAGCGCATAGGTGACGGCCGTGGCGTCGGTCGCGGACAGCGTGCCGACCGTGGCGCCGCCGATGGCGTTTGTCGTGACGAGGCTGGATGCGCTCAGCGCCACGCTCGCCGGCGCCATCGTATCGATCGTCACGGCCAGCGGCGCCGATGCATTCGACACGTTGCCGGCCGCATCGGTCGCCTTTGCCGTCAGCGTGTGACCGCCGTCGGCCAGCGTCGATGCCGTGATCGACCACATGCCACCCGTGGCGGTGGTCGTGCCCAGCACCGTCGTACCGTTCGTGTCGTACAGCGTGACGGTGCTGCCGCTTTCCGCCGTGCCCGTGATGACAGGCGTTGCGGCCGCCGTGACGTCGTCGCTGCTGGAATTGCCGCTGTCGCTGACGCTGCTCAGGTCCGGCGTCGACGGTGCATTCGGCGCCGTGTGGTCCAGCGTGTACGTGGCGCCTGCCGTGTAGCCGCCGCCGATGGCGACGCTGTTGCCGTCCAGGATGCCGGTGCCGCTCGCGTTCAGGTCGAGGCGCAGCGTGCCGTCGCCCGCGAGCGCGTCGACCGTGATCGTGTACGTCGAGCCGCTGCCGTTGACGGCCGCGACGTGGCCGGACGCCGTGCCGGTGGCGGTCAGCGAGAAATCGCTCGCGTCGACGCCCGTCACGCTCTCGCTGAACGTGACCGTGTAGTCGACCGACGTCGCCGCGCCGGCCACGCCCGCCCCGCCCACGCGCGCGATCGAGCCGACCGTGGGCGCGTCCTGCACGAGGATGGTCTGGGCGACGTGGCTCACGTTGCCGGCGGCGTCGGTGGCGGACAGGTACACGTGATACGTGCCGGCCGTCAGCGCCGAGCCGCCGATGGCGAGCGTGTTCCCCGACAGCGCGAACTTCGCATTGTCGGCGTCGTTGCTGCCGTTGCCGGTAGCCAGCGCATAGGTGACGGCCGTGGCGTCGGTCGCGGACAGCGTGCCGACCGTGGCGCCGCCGATGGCGTTTGTCGTGACGAGGCTGGATGCGCTCAGCGCCACGCTCGCCGGCGCCATCGTATCGATCGTCACGGCCAGCGGCGCCGATGCATTCGACACGTTGCCGGCCGCATCGGTCGCCTTTGCCGTCAGCGTGTGACCGCCGTCGGCCAGCGTCGATGCCGTGATCGACCACATGCCACCCGTGGCGGTGGTCGTGCCCAGCACCGTCGTACCGTTCGTGTCGTACAGCGTGACGGTGCTGCCGCTTTCCGCCGTGCCGGTGATGACAGGCGTGGCGGCCGCCGTGATGTCGTCGCTGCTGGAATTGCCGCTGTCGCTGACGCTGCTCAGATCCGGCGTCGACGGTGCGTTCGGTGCCGTGTGGTCCAGCGTGTACGTGGCGCCTGCGGTGTAGCCGCCGCCGATGGCGACGCTGTTGCCGTTCAGGATGCCCGTGCCGCTGTTGTTCAGGTCGAGGCGCAAGGTGCCGTCGCCCGTCAGCGAATTCACCGTCACGGTATAGGTCGTGCCGCTGCCGTTGACGGCGGCGATGGACCCGCTGGCCGTGCCGGTCGCGGTCAGCACGAAGTCGCTCGCGTCGACGCCCGTCACGCTCTCGCTGAAGGTGACCGTGTAGTCGACCGACGCGGCAGCGCCAGCCACGCCCGCACCGGCGCCGCCCGCGCGCACGATGGACGTGACGCTGGGCGCATCCTGCACCGTGATCGTCTGCGCAAGATGACTGACGTTGCCTGCCGCATCCGTCGCCGACAGATAGACGTGATACGTGCCGGCCGTCAGCGCGGAACCGCCGATCGAGAGCGTATTGCCCGACACGCCAAACTGTCCGTTGTCCGCATCGTTGGTGCCGTTGCCGGTGGCCAGCGCATACGTGACGGCCGTCGCGTCGGTCGCAGACAGCGTGCCGACCGATGCGCCGCTGCCCGCGTTCGCGGTGACGAGGTTCGACGCACTCAGCGCCACCCCAGCCGGTGCCGTCGTATCGATCGTCACCGCCAGCGTCGACGACGCGTTCGACACATTGCCGGCCGCGTCGGTCGCCTTCGCCGTCAGCGTATGACCGCCATTGGACAACGTCGATGCCGTGATCGACCACGCGCCGCCCGTGGCGGTGGTCGTGCCCAGCACCGTCGTGCCGTCGCTGTCGTACAGCGTCACCGTGCTGCCGCTTTCCGCCGTACCCGTGATGACAGGCGTGGCAGCCGCGGTGATGTTGTCGCTGCTGGAAGCGCCGCTGTCGCTGACGCTGCTCAGGTCCGGCGTCGATGGGGCGTTCGGCGCCGTGTGGTCCAGCGTGTACGTGGCGCCGGCCGTGTACCCGCCGCCGATGGCGACGCTGCTGCCATTCAGGATGCCGGTGCCGCTGTTGTTCAGGTCCAGGCGCAAGATGCCATCGCCCGTCAGCGAATCCACCGTCACGGTGTAGGTCGTGCCGCTGCCGCTGACGGCGGCGATGGCCCCGCTGGCCGTGCCGGTCGAGGTCAGCGTAAAGTCGCTCGCGTCGACGCCGGTCACGCTTTCGCTGAACGTGACCGTGTAGTCGACCGATGCGGCCGATCCCGCCACGCCCGCACCCGCGCCGCCCGCGCGCACGATCGAGCTGACCGTGGGCACCGACTGCACGGTGATGGTTTGCGCGAGATTGCTGACATTGCCGGCGGCGTCCGTGGCGGACAGATAGACGTGGTACGTCCCGGCCGTCAGCGCCGAGCCGCCCACCTTGAGGGCATTGCCCGCCACGGCGAACTGCCCGTTGTCGGCATCGTTCGTGCCGTTGCCGGCGGCCAGCGCATACGTGACGGCCGTCGCGTCGGTCGCGGACAACGAGCCGACCGATGCGCCGCTGCCCGCGTTCGCCGTGACGAGGGTGGACGCGCTCAGCGCCACGCTCGCCGGCGCAGCCGTGTCGATCGTCACCGCCAGGCCGGTCGACGCGGTGGACACGTTGCCGGCCAAATCCGTCGCCTTCGCGGTGAGCGTATGGTTCCCCTGCCCCAGCGTGCTGCTCGGGATCGACCAGGAACCGCCCGTGGCCGTCGTCGTGCCGAGCACCGTGGTGCCGTCCGTGTCGTACAGGGTTACGGTGCTGCCGCTTTCCGCCGTGCCCGTGATGGTGGGCGTGGTGGCCGCGGTGATGTTGTCGCTGCTCGATCCGCCGCTGTCGCTGCCGCTGGCCAGGTCCGGCGCCGACGGGGCGTTCGGCGCCGTCGTATCGACCGTGTACGAGTGGGTGTATGCCGTGCCGTTGCCGTAGACGTTGGCCACCCGTACCTGCAGAGTGCTGCTGCCGGCCAGCGTCGTGGTCGCGGACCAGGCATTGCTCCCCACCGCGTACGTGGTCGCGTTCTGCCAGTGGGCGCCATTGTCGTAGGAGATCTGCACCGTTTCGCCGGTCGCCAGCAGGCCGCTCAGCGTGCCCGAGATCGTCTGCGCCGCGGTCTTCGTCACGAAGTCGGTGCTGCTGGCGCCCGTGTCGGCCGACAGCGCGGCGGAGGAGACCGTCGTCGTGGGCGCGCTGCCCGGGGTGACGACGATGTTGTCCATGGCGAGCCAATCCAGCACCGGTCCTTGGTCATTGCTGATCGTAAAACCCGTGACGCCGGCCCAGTTCAGCGTGACGCGGGTGTCAGCCTGTGGATTCAGGAAGACCAGCGTCGTGTCACCGGTGTTGGTCGCGGTGATACGCAGCGTCGCGCCCATCGAGTTCGACGCATCGGCAAAGTCGAGCGAGTCCAGTTCGACGGTCTGGTTGAAGCTTACCGTCACAGACGCCGCGTTCCCTTGCTGGCCGATGTACACGACGCTGTTGTTGCTCATAGCGACGTACGACCACGGAACCCCAGGCGAGAAGTCGCCGTAATTCGGCAACGTCGTGTCCCAGATATACACATCGTCGGGCTGCTGGATATCAACCGGGTTCGCGGTAACGGACATGGCCAGGCCGCCGATCGTTTCCGTCACGGGACCGACGAAGTCGGTATTCTCGTCCCGGGTACCAGCAGACAAATCGAACGTCACCGCCATCAGGTGCGGCCACGCCACGTCCCGATCCGCACCCACCGCGAGCGGCACCGGCACCGGTCCCGTGCGCACCGGCAGCGCCCAGTCCCCGCCCCGCGCGGCCGCACCCGTCGGCACCTCCGACGCCGCGACAGTCGCCCCCACTGCCCGCGCGAGCGCGGCCACGAACCGCTGGCCCACGTCGCCGGCACCGACCGAGCAGCCGTACAGCAGCAGTGCGCCGCCGGGGTTCAGCGCGGCGCCGAGCGCGGCCAGCGCGGCCGACACCTCCGGCGCGTCGAGGCCGGACATGTCGAGAACGCGCCCGCCCAGGATCAGCCGCCCCGGCTCGCCGTGGCAAAGCACGTGGACGGCGTCATAACCCACCTGCCCATGCGCCCACAGCCCCAGTTGCGCGAGACCGTCCTGCGCGCCGCCGAACTCGACGGCCGCCACGCCGGGCCGCAACGCGGCGGCAAGCATGGCGCGGTCGTCCAGCGCGGTGTCGATGAATGCGATTTCCCTGGCGGACCGCGCCCGTGCGGGCTGGGCGGCGTACGAAACGGTATCGGAAGAAGAAGTCTGCTGGTACATGGGGTGCCTTTTGATCAGGGCCGTTGGGGATAGTTGCCGTTGTATGCGATACAAACGGTCATGCCCAGTCCCGGGGACTGGATGGAGAAGGCTTGCGCTGCGGGCACCGGGGCATTGTTCTGGACGGTGACGGTCCCGCCCGTCACCATGTTGACCTTGACGGTCGTGGCGGCCGTGCCGGCGTTGCCGGTGACCGAGACATCGGCCGGCAGCGTCGCGCCCGACGGCTTGGCCGTCGTGTAAGGCCCTTTCATGGCGACGGCGCTCGGGCCCACCTGCCCGCTCACCGTGGTCAGGTAGTTCTGCCCGGACGCCGGCGTGGCGGTCGGCGTTGCGCCGGACGCCGGCGCGCCGACGGGCAGCGCCGCCGTCACGCCGAGGTTGCCCGTGCTGGCCGGCAGGGCCACGTCGACCGGACCGCTGACCGGTGCGAACCCGGCCGTATGCGTATGCGGTGCGACGGGCGCCTGCGCCGGCGTGAGCGTCTGCTGTTGCTGGCCGACCTGCTGCGCGAAGGCGACGTTGTTCGGGAAATTGGCTCCCTGCGTCTGTCCCTGGCCGGTTCCCACCACCGAACGGCCGCGCAGGTCGGGAAGGTTGAACGTCGTGGTCCCGTTCCCGCCGAAGCGGTTGCCGAGCAACGAAAAGAGCACCTGGTATTGCTGCGGCGCGAGCGTGCGGCCATCGGCCGGCAGGAAGCCGTTGGGACACCAGTCGAACGAGAACGTGCACACTTCGCCGACGTAAGCCTCGACGCCGCAGGCGCTCGCCGCCAGCGGTAACGCGCCGACGAGGAACACTGCACAGGTGGCCCTGCGGAACTTCGTGATGGATGTCTTCATGTTGGTCTCCTGGTGGCCGATGGCGCCGGGCGCCATCCGGGTAATTGCGCACGAGATAGGGACGTGTGGAACACACGACAGCCCCATACTAGCGTCGCCGACAGGCGGCAAATCTCACCGTTTCTCTCCGCCGATGTAACATTTACGGCTGGACGTTGCAGTATGGCATTTCGGACCGTTCGCAGGGCGCAAACGTTGCGCGCAATCTACATTATTGGCGGACCAGGGAAGGTTTGTTGCCAATCAATACAACTTGAGGAAAATGCATCCCGGGCAATGCCGAGCCGTGTCGGCGGATCATGTAACAAAAATGCACGAAAAAGCCGCTGTAGCAATAAAGGCAATAGAGATTTCGTTATAGCGCATATTCACCAGACGCATGTATCGCCGGCCACCTTCGGCTCTAAGCTTCCTACTCCATAACGACGAGACAACCCGGCGACGCCCCGCGGCGATCGGGCAATAACACGGAGGAGCAGCAGCCATGTCACAGCCTCAACTCCAGCGCGTCGAACGCGCGGAGACTTTCACGTCCCCACCTGCCGCCAGCGGCAAGATCGACCACTACTTCCAGATCTCGGCGCGCGGCAGCACGCAGCGGACCGAGGTGGTGGCCGGCGTCACCACCTTCCTCGCGATGGTCTATTCCGTGTTCGTCGTGCCGGGCATGCTGGGCCAGGCCGGCTTCGACGTCAGCGCCGTGTTCGTGGCCGTGTGCCTGACAGCGGCCGTCGGTTCGTTGTTGATGGGCTTGTGGGCGCGCCTGCCGATCGCCGTCGGCTGCGCGATCTCGCTGACCGCCTTCACCGCGTTCGGCCTCGTGCTGGGCAAGGGCTTGACGCCGGCGATCGCACTGGGTGCCGTGTTCCTGATGGGCGTGATCTTCACGGCGATCTCCATCACCGGCGTGCGCTCGTGGATCCTGCAGAACCTCCCGTCCGGCGTGGCGCACGGCACCGGCGTCGGCATCGGCCTGTTCCTGCTGATGATCGCGTCCAGCGAAGTCGGTCTCGTCGTCAAGAACGCGGGCGCGGGCCTGCCCGTCGCGCTGGGCCAGATCACGTCCTTCCCGGTCGTGATGAGCATCCTCGGCCTGGCCGCGATCTTCGGCCTGGAACAGCGCAAGGTCCCCGGCGGCATCCTGCTCGTCGTGATCGCCATCTCCGCCCTGGGCCTGGCGTTCGATCCGAAGGTGCATTTCACCGGCATCTTCTCGTGGCCGCAACTGAGCAGCCCGGGCCACGCACCGCTGATCGGCGCGATGGACGTCAAGGGCGCGCTGAGCATGGCCGTGCTGCCCAGCGTGCTGGCGCTCGTGATGACCGCCGTGTTCGACGCCACCGGCACCATCCGCGCCGTCGCCGGCCAGGCGGGCCAGGTCGACGCCCGCGGCTACATCCATAACGGCGGCAAGGCCCTCACGGCCGATTCGGTCAGCTCGATCTTCTCGAGCCTCGTCGGCGGCGCGCCCGCCGCGGCCTACATCGAATCCGGCGTCGGCACGGCCGCCGGCGCCAGGACCGGCCTCACCGCCGTCGTCGTCGGCCTGCTGTTCCTCGGCCTGATCTTCTTCTCGCCGCTGGCCGGCCTGGTGCCGTCGTATGCCACGGCGCCGGCGCTGATGTACGTCGGCCTGCTGATGCTGAGCAGCGTGGCGCACATGAACATGGACGACAAGCTCGATGCGCTGGCGGGCCTCGTCTGCGCCGTGTTCATCCTCCTGTCGTGCAACATCGTCACGGGCATCATGCTGGGCTTCTGCACCCTCGTGATCGGCCGCGTGCTGGCGGGCGAATGGCGCAAGCTGAACGTCGGCACCGTCAGCATCGCCCTCGCGCTGGCCGTGTTCTACGCGGGCGGCTGGGCCATCTGATCAGAACATCCCGTCCCGGTTTGCCATCGGGACGGGCGCCGCCTGGGCGATGTCCCACATCTCCGCGATCCGTCCGTCCTCGAAGCGCAGGATGTGGACGATCGCCAGTTCCGTCCCCCCCTCTTCCAGGACCGCGCGCGAATGCACGGCCACCAGCGGGCCGTCGCCCAGTGCGCGTTGCACCTCGAACACCATGTGCGGGAATCGTCCCGCGTTTTCCTTCATCGCGGCCTGCAAGGTTGCCGCATCGGCCGCGAAATGCGGGTTGTGATGGCGAAAGCCGGGCGCCGCGTACCGCGCGAACGCCTCGTCGACCTGGCCGCGCGCGGTCAACCGCAGGAAGTCCATGGCCGTTTCTTTCTGTGTGTTCGTGTCGTTCATTTCCCCCTCCTTGTACGGCCCAGCCGTATCGTACGCCGCATCTTTTCGAAAATGTGTAATCTAAGTGACAACTTCTTACTAGGAGAACATTATGAAAGCCACCACCATTTCCAGCATCATGCTTGCTGTCGCCGTGCTTGTCACGGGTTGCCATAAAGCCGAGGACAAGAACGGCATGGGTCCGGCCCAGGAAGCCGGCAAGGCCATCGACGACGCGGGCGCCAAGGCCGCCGCCGAGTCGAAGGAGGCCGCCGCCAACGCCAACGCCGCTGCCCAGCAGGCCGGCGAAAACGCGAAGGAAGCCGCGCACGAGGCCAACGAGAACGTCAAGGCGGCCGCCGACCGCGCGGGCGACAAGATGCAGCAGGCCGGTGCCGAAGTCCGCCAGGAATCGAAGGAAGCCGCGCAGAACGTGAAGGAAGGCGCGAAGGACGCGACGGCCGCCACGGGCCGCGGCCTGGAACGCGCCGGCGAGAAGCTGCAGGAAGCCGGCAAATAACCAGCCGTCCCCGGGGTCCGCTCGAAGGCGGGTATACTGGCTGGATGCGTATCCAGCTCTTCTCCGACCTTCACCTCGAACGCGACCCCGGGTTCCAGCCGACCATCTTTGCCGACACGGACGTCGTCGTCCTCGCCGGCGATATCGGTTCGTACCAGGCCCGCTCGCGCCTGGACACCGACGACTTCGGCCTCGGGCGCTTTGCGCCTGCCGCCACGGGCGCCGCCGCGCGCGTGCTCTACGTTCCCGGCAACCACGAATTCGACGGCCTCGATTTCGACGCCACGCAGGCGCGCCTGCGCGCGACGTGTGCCGCGCTGGACATCACGTGGCTCGACCGCGAGATCGTCACGATGGGCGGCGTGCGTTTCATCGGCACCACGTTGTGGGCCGACTTCGACGCGCTGGCCGTATCCGAAACGGACATCGGGCGCCAGCTCAAGCAGCGCGAAAAGGCGTTCCGCGCCGCGAATTACTACCTGTCCGGGAACACGACGCTCGTGGATGGCGTCCCGCTGCTGGCGGAAGGCCAACGGGAACTGTCATTCGCCTGCCAGGCGTGGCTGCGCGACGCACTCGCGACGCCGTTCGACGGCACCACGGTCGCCGTCACGCACTACGCCCCGAGCCTGCGCAGCGCCGACCCGCGCTACGGCATCACGCCCGGCACGGCGGGGTTCTGCAATGCGCTGGACGACCTGCTGCCGTTCGCGGACGTGTGGATGCACGGCCACCTGCATTGCGCCAACGACTACGTCGTCGAAGGCACGGACTGGCGCTGCCGCGTGGTCGCGAATCCGCTCGGGTACGCGAACAAGGGAGAACAGGCGGCGTTCCGGGAAGACCTGGTCATCGAAGTCTAGGTCAGCGCACGCCCTGGTACATCAACCCGCTGTCGTTCAGGCCGAATTTGAACCTGCGGTTCATCGCGATGATCTCCGCGCCCGCCAGCAACGTGGGCCCGTACCCGTGCGCCGCCTTCACGCTGGTCGGCCGGTACGCATAGAACGCGGGGTCGAACGCCATGCCCGTGCCCACGCAGATGCCTTCGATCTGCCCGTTCGGCTGCACCCTGCTGGCGACGGCGTTCCACGCGAGGTTCGCCATCGGCCCGTAGGCCTGCGCGTCGACATAGCCCCGGTTGACGGCACGCGCGATGGCGTACGCGTAGATCGCGGTGGCGGACGTCTCCTGGTACGTGTCGTTGCGGTCGATGATCTGGTGCCAGAAGCCGTCCTTGGTCTGGTAGCTGGCGAGGCCCTTGACGTGCGCGCGCAGCTGTTCCAGCACGGCCTTGTAATCCTTGTGCGTCTTCGGCAGCACTTCCAGCACCTCGACCATCGACATCACCGCCCAGCCGTTCGCGCGCGCCCAGTGCATCTCCGGGTGGTCGCGCAAGCCTTCCACATAGCCGTGCATGTAGATGCCGAGACTCCTGTTGAACATGCGCTTCGAGAATTGCAGCACCTGGCGCGCCGCGTCGTCGTAATAACGCGCGTCGCCCGTCGCCTTGCCCAGGTACGCGATCGTCGGCACGCCCATGAACATGTCGTCCAGCCACAGCGTGTCGGGCAACGGCCGCATTTTCACGCCGCCGCGCCCGTCCGGGCCGCCGCGCGCCAGCGTGCCGTCCTTCAGCCGGTATTCCTTCTTCGTGACGAAGTCGCCGCAGATCGGGATCATCTGCGAGTAATCCACCGGCGATCCGTCGAGCTTCGCCTTCAGGAAGCTCTGGCACAGCGCGCCGGCGTCGTCCAGCGCGTGCGGATTCAGGAAGCTCTTGATGGGCGCGGCGGCATGCTCGCGGTCGGCCTGGACGACGGGCAGATACGTCTTCGTCAACCGGGACAGCAGCGCGTGGCGCCTGAGCGCGTAATCCGTGTAGCGGCGGTCGCCGGTAGCGGCGCCCGCGGCGAGCATCCCCGTGTAGGTCACGCCCCATTCATAGCTCGTCAGGCGGAAGTCGCCCGGCTTCAGCACCGCGTTCGGATCCGGCTTCGTCAGGTCGGCGATGGGCGCGCCCGTGCGCTGGTCGATCACCTCGGCCGGCGTGACCTGGTCGAGGTAGTCGAACACGCGGTCGAGCACGCCCTTGACCGCGGCCGCGTCCATCGCGCGGTAAGGCGTCGGGTAATGCACGTCCAGCGCGTGCAGCATGGCGTCGGCCGCGGCCGGGCCCTTTTCCTGCGGGGCCGGCGCCTGCTGGGCGGACGCGGACAGCGCGCACGCGCCCAGTACCAATGCGACGCATGGCTTCAAACGGTTGTTCAAGCAAGTCTCCTGTCAGTCGAGTCGTTGTATTTTCAGGTCATCCACCGTCTGGCGCGACCATGTCGTGCGCAGGCCGAACCAGCCGCTCCTCAGCGGATGCGGGTCGCGCCAGGTGAACCAGGTGTTGCCGTCCACGCGCACGCGCGTGCAGCCTTCGTACACCGCGATCTCGATGCGGTAGTCGCGGTCCGGGGCCAGGAGGTGCGCGCCGTCGGTGTATTCGGCGACCAGTTCGCGGCGGCCCCCGCCATAGCGCCGCAGGCGCGTCGTCGTGTTGCGGTTGCCGCCGATGCCCGCGTAGTACATCGTGAGGTCGTCGTAGTCTTCGAACTTGCCGCTGCGCGTGAACAGGCCGGCGCGGCGCGGGTCGCGCGCCATCCAGAACATGTTCAGGTCGGACAGGCGGTCGTTCTTCCCGCCGTCCACGATCACGCGGCGCGTAAAACTGATCAGGACATTCCCGTACAGCGGACGGTCCAGCCACACGGTGGCGCCGCCGTCGACGTCCATCACGAGCCGCCCGTCGCGGTTCTCGACGGCGTTGCCCGGCGTGCGGGCATACTCGGCCACGTAGCCGGCCAGCGGCTTGCTGAAGTCGTCCTGGAACAGCATCGCGCCCGGCCGCCCCCAGGCGGTGCATTCGTCGGCCTGCGCGGATGCGCACAGCGCCATCAATGCGATGAGTGCGGACCTCATTGCGCCGCCAGGTAAGGGCCCAGCGGATTGCCCGGCAGCGCCTTCAGGCCGGCCACGACCCGCTCCGCGTTGAACTCGGCGCCCGCCGCATTCGTGTGCGTGCGCGCATCGGCGAACAGCATGTTCACCTTGTCCGTGCCGATCCGTTTGTAGCCGTCTGCCACGAGCAGGGTCAGGTCCATGAACAGCGCGCCGTTGGCCTCGGCCACCTGGCGGTCCCAGTCGGCGAACGTCGCGAAGTCGCGGCCTTCCTGCCACCGGTCGCGGTGCGGCACGGGCGAGACGAGGACCACGGTGGCGCCCTTCGCCTTCGCATCCGCCACGTAGCGGGCCATGTACCAGCCGAAGCTGTGCACCTGTTCCTTCGTGCCGTCCGGACGCGTGTCTTCCACCGTCTCCGGACCGGTGCCGGGCGCCGACGCACGGTTCTTCATCGCCGGGTCGCCAATGCGGCCGCCGTCGTTATGGCCGAACTGGATCAGCACGACGTCGCCGCGCTTCAACTGGTCGCGCACCTTGTCCCAGCGCCCTTCCGTGAAATACGTCCGGCTGCTGCGGCCGCCTATCGCCGCGTTCACCACGTTGATTTTGCGGGCATCGAAGTACGGGGCGATGCGCTCGCCCCAGCCGATGGCGCCGTTCACGCCGCCGCTCTTCACCGTCGAATCGCCGACGAGGTACAGGGTCGGCAGGCTCGCGTCGCGCGGGGCTTCGTCGCGCACGCTGCGGGCATCGACGACGGGTCGCTCGTCCTCGCGCACGGGCGGCTGCAGGTCGACGGGCGCCTGGGCTTTGAGCCACGCGCCGATGCGCGGATCGCCCAGCGCCTTCATGCCTTCCACCGCGACCTGCGCATTCAGCACCGCGCCGGCCCAGTTGGTATGCGTGTGCTCGTCCGGCGTCGTCTGCGGGAACAGCTGCACGACGGCGTCGCGGCCCAGCGCATCGTAACGCCGCGCGATGCCTTCGTTCAGGTCGATGAAGCCGACGCCTTCCCCTTTCGCCACCGCCGCGGCCCAGCCACCGTACGTGTCGCGGTCGCGCTTCGCATGGCCGGCCGCATCCCACTGCTTGTGCGGGATCGGGGAGCAGATGACCGGCGTGGCGCCCTTCGCGCGGATGTCGGCCACGAACTGGCGCAAATACCAGCCGTACGTGTGCACGGTCTCGTGCCTGTGCGTGAGGAGGTTGTCGATCTCCTCCGTCTCGTCGCCGATGCCGCGGATCGTCCCGCGTGCGCGGCTCGTGTCGTTGACGGCGCTCGCGTCGTTGTGACCGAACTGCATGACGACGATGTCGCCGCGCTTCACGAAGGCCAGCGTGCGGTCCCAGTGCCCGCTCGTGATGTAGGTGCGGCTGGACAGCCCGCCGACGGCGCGGTTGACGACGTTGACCCTGGCGGGATCGAACCACGCGGCGACCGGATTGCCCCATCCCCACTGGCCCGCGGCGCCCTTGCCCTGGCCGTCGTCGCGGCCGTTGCGGACCGTCGAATCGCCGATCAGGATCAACGACGGCAGCGCCGGATTCGCCGGCTCGGGCAGCGTGACCTGGGCGCGGGCCGGGTCCGTATTGACGGCGGCGGGCAGCGGCTGGGCGTGGACACTCGTGATGGCGAGGAGGATGAGCACAGCGTGGAGCAGGCGGTAGAACGGCATGACGGGATTCCGGTTCGTTGTTCTGCGTTGCATTCTATGCCCGCGCCGTCCGCCGTCAAAACAGGCTCGCGGAAAGAATCAGGAAAATGATCGGTTATGCGCGGCCGCCGCTGCAACAATGATCGGATTCCAAAAACAAGGAGACCGCCCATGCGCATACTGTCCGTATTGACGATGTGCTGCACACTGCTGGCATGCGTCGATGCCGCCGCCGCCATCGGCCAGCGCTTCCCGTCCGAACGCAAGGAAGTCGTCGACCCCGTCACCGGCACCCGCCTGACCTTCCTCACCAGCCGCCCGCACGGCGATTCCAAGATCTACCAGACGCACCCGCAGTGGACGGCCGACGGCCAGTGGCTGATCTTCCGCTCCCGCCTCGCCGGCAACGAGGCGATGGCCGTCAACGAAAGGACGGGCGACATCGTGCAGGTGACGGAAGGCGGCTACGAAGGCATGCTGAACGCGGCCCGCAAGACGATGAAGCTGTATTTCCTGCGCCGCGCGGGCGACGACCGCCAAGTCGTCGAGGTCGACCTCGCGCGCGTGCTCGCGGACAGCGCGGCCGGCCGCATGCGCGACGCGGCCAGCTACCAGCGCGTGGCTGCGACCCTCCCGGCGTCGATGGAAGCCTATGGCGACACGGCGCTGGACGCCGACGAGGAATGGCTGTACGTCCGCGTCGGCCCGCACGAGGCGGCACGCCACCTCGCGCCCGGCACGACGCTGGAGCCGGCATTCGGCCCGCGCAAGATGGGCGCCGGACCGGCCGGCATCGCACGCGTGAACGTGCGCACGGGCGAAGTGCGCCACGTCGTGTCGGTGCCCTTCCAGGTGGGCCACATCCAGGCGAACCTGTGGAACCCGGGCGAGATCGTGTTCTGCTGGGAGACGGGCGGCAAGTCGCCGCAGCGCACGTGGACGGTGAAGGCGGACGGCAGCGGCCTGCGTCCGCTGTATCCGGAAGCGCCTTACGAATGGGTGACGCATGAAGCGGTGATCGGCAAGGACGAAGTGGCCCTCGCCATCATGGGCCACCGCGCGATCCCCGGCGCGGCCGCCGCCGTGGACGGCCCGGCGACGGACGTGGGCGGCGCGAACCCCGGCCAGGACGACGGCTGGGGCGCGACCGGCACCCGCGAAAAACCGAGCGGCCTCGCCATCGTCAACCTGCGCACGCGCCGGATGCAGATCGTCGGCCAGACGCCGTCCGGCAGCGGCTTCTGGCACGTGCACGGGTCCAGCGACGGCCGCTTCGCCGTCGGCGACGATTTCAGCCGCAGCCTGTACCTCATCGACCGCGCCTCGCACGAAATGACACTGCTGACGACGGGCCACAAGACGACGGCCGCCGACCACCCTCACCCCACGTTCAGCCCGGACGGCACGCGCATCGAGATCCAGTCCGCCATGCTGTCGGAGGACGGCCGCACGCTGAACATCTGCATCGTGCCGGTGCCGGAAGCATGGCTCAAGCGTTCGCGTTAAAGCCGCTCGACGCGCAGGTTGCGCAGCTCGTACGGCGTGCCCTCGAGCTGGAAGCCGATGCGGCCCGTCGCCGGCTGCGCGATCGTGACGGCGTTCTGCGCGACGCCGTTGATCGTCACGTCGATGCAGCCGCCGCGCACCAGCACGTCCATGCTGTTCCACTCGCCGGGCGGGCGCTCGCTGTCCGCCGCCACACGCGACTTGATCGGCGGGTACGCTCCCGGCGCCGTCGTCAGCGGCTCGTGAAACGTCGCACCCGCCATCGGCAGCAGGTCGCCGACGGCCCCGTGCTTCGTCTGCACCTGGATGCTGTAGGGCCACACGCCGTCCTTCGGCCCGGACGCCACGTGCAGCAGCACGCCGCCGTTGCCCGGCTTGCCCGTCCAGCGCCATTCCACGTGCAGGCGATAATCCGTGTACGTGTCGCGCGTGGCGATGAAGCCGGACGGCTTGCCCGCCACCGCGATGACGCCGCCGGCGCGCGGCTGCCAGACGGTGGCCAGCGGGGCGGCCGGCGTCGTCACGATGTCCAGTGCGCCGAGCGGGCCGTCGACCGTTGCCGGCGTCGATGCACATCCCAGCAAACCCGCGCACAACAGTGCGCCACCCAACCATCCAAGCTTTACCATGTCAGGACCTCAAATGAATCGTTCGAATGAAAACAGGAGACGCACCTTGAAATTCGTTGCCGGCGCCCTGCTCGCCGCAGGTGCCAATGCAGCCTTCGCCGCACCGCAGCTGCCGTCCACCGCCACGATGCCATTGTGGCCCGAGGGCGTGCCGGATGCAAAACCCGGCCTCGGCGCGGAGCACGTCGACGACGGCCGCGTGTCCAACGTGAGCGAGCCGACCCTGACCGTGTACGGTCCGGCCGTCGACCGCCCGAACGGCACCGCCGTCATCATCTGCCCCGGCGGCGGCTATGTGCGGCTGTCGACCCAGCGCGAAGGCGAGCAATACGCGGCATGGCTCGGCACCCTCGGCATCACGAGCTTCGTGCTCAAGTATCGCATGCAGGAGTTCGGCCACCCGGCCCCGCTGCGCGACGTGCTGCGCGCGGTCCGACTCGTGCGCTCGCAGGCGGCACGGTACCACATCCGCCCGGACCGCATCGGCGTGATGGGCAGCTCGGCCGGCGGCCACCTCGCGGCCAGCGCCGGCACGCTGTACGACCATCCGCTGGGCCGCACCGGCGCGGACCTGGACAAGATCAGCGCGCGTCCCGACTTCCTCGTGCTGATGTACCCCGTGATCACGATGGACGGCCCGGCCGTGCACGCGGGCTCGCGCAAGGCGCTGCTGGGTGCGAATCCATCCGCGGCCGACGTGCGGCTCATGTCGGTCGAGCAGCAGGTGACGGCCGCCACGCCGCCGACACTCCTCATCCACACGCAGGAAGACCAGACGGTACCCGTCGAGAACAGCATCCTGTTCTACCAGGCGCTCACACGGGCGAAAGTGCCGGCCGAGATGTACCTGTTCGAGCATGGATCGCACGGGATGGGGATGCGGGCGGGGCTCGGGACGGCCTCGGCGTGGCCGCAACGGGCGGAGGAGTGGTTCAGGGCGCGGGGCCTGCTCGACCCCGCACGGTAATCGATCCGTCACGGCAGGTGGAAGACCTGCCGCAGCGGCCGCTCCCTCGGCCGGTTGCCCGGCTCCACTTCCATCAGCGGCGCCATGGCATCCCACCAGCGCCGCATGACGGGATGCTCCGGCAGCGCGGCGATCGTGTGGCCGTCACGCAGCTTCAGCACGGCGAACAGCTGCAGCGATTCCTCATCGAGGAAGATCGAATAGTCGTGGATGCCCGACGCGCGCAGCAGGTCCGCCAGTTCCGGCCAGATGTCGTCGTGGCGCCGCTTGTATTCGTCGACGTTGCCGGGTTTCAGCCGCATCACGAACGCTCGGGTCTCGCTCATCGCACGCCTCCCTGCGCCATGCGCTTCAGTTCCGCCGCAGCCAGCATGAAGCCGCCCACGCCATAGTCGTAGCTGGACGAAGGACGATAGAACGCCGGCTCGGCGCCCGTCTGCTGGATGTTGCCAACGCGGCCATCCGCGTACACGTTCTTCAGGATGCCGGCCCAGGCCTTCGCGATGACGGGCCGATAGGTCGCGCCGTCCAGCAGGCCGTGGTTGACGCCATAGGCCATGCCATACACGAACAGCGCGGAGCCCGAGACCTCCGGCAGCGGATACGTCTTCGGATCGAGCAGGCCCGCATGCCACAGGCCGTCCGCGCCCTGCAGCGACGCGATTTTCGCCGACATCTCGCGCAGCTGCTGCACATAGAAGCCGCGCTGCGGATCGTCGGCCGGCACGTAGTCCAGCACGCGCGCCAGGCCGCCCATCACCCAGCCTTCGCCGCGCGACCAGAAGATCTTCTTCCCGTTCGCCTCGCGCTTGTCCTTGTAGCTGGCGTCGCGCGCGTACAGGTGTTCCTCCCTGTCGTACAGGAGATCGTACGTGCGCTTCCAGTTCACGTGCATGTAGTCGAGGTATTTACGCTCGCCCGTCGCCTTGAACATCCTGGCCCACACGGGCGGCGCCATGAACAGCGCGTCGCACCACCACCACGGGATGCGGGGATCGTTGGGTTTGAGCGTCGCCAGCGGCAGCAGGTCGTCCATCTCGGCCTTCGTCAGGCGCAGCATGCCCGGGTTCTTCTCCTGGAAGTACAGGTCGAGGTAGGTCTGGGCGATCGACAGGTCGTCCGCGTTCGGCAGGCGGTCGCGCTCCTGGAAATCGAAGTGGCGCGCCATCGCGAGCATCGCGTCGCGGTATTTCGTATCGCCGGTGGCCTCGGAAGCGGCCATGAAGCCCGTGTACATCACGCTCTCCGTCCAGATGCGCGAGAAGTAAGGCTGCGAGCGCGCGAGCTGCCAGTCGGCCACCTTGCGCAGCGCCTTGTCGATGGCCGCAGGCGCAAGTTCGGGCGACAGGTCCGTCGCGAGCGGGCCCGCATCGGCCGGCGCGTCGCCGAAATGGCGGCTGATGTCCTTGTCGATGATGGCCTGCATGGCGGGCGTGGGCTGCGGGTAGCCGGCCGTCTGCGCGAACGCCGGCAGCGCCAGCGCGACGCCGGCGGCCAGCAGGGTGAGTCGGCGGGTCGTCATATGTTGTCTCCTGTCGTTGTCATTGGCGCGCGCCCAGCAGCTTGACGGGGCCCAGCAGGCCCGCCGGCTGCGGCGCGATCAGGGCCGTGTCCTGCGGGACGAAGCGCTGGCCGTAGCGCGCCGACAGCAGCCGGTAATCCGGCAGCGCGTGGCCCGCCAGCGCATTCAGCGCGAGATTCGCGACGCGCACTTCGATACGGTTGCGGCCCGGCTGCAGGTAGCCCGTGACGTCGACGGCATACGGCGGATGCCACACGGCGCCCACGTAACGGCCGTTCACATGGACCTGCGCCGCCTCGCGCACGGGACTGTCATACATCGCGCGCATGCCGGCCGGGACTTTCGGCGCCGATTCCAGCGGCGTGCCGGAACCGAAGTCGAGCACCATGCGGGGCGACCGCAGCTGCGCCGCCGTGAGCTCGACGTCTTTTTCGTACGAGGCGACGCCCGAGAAATACCGCGTCGCCTCGTCATCGGTCCACGAACGCAGCGCAGCCAGCCGTTGTCCCTGCGCCCGGCCGGGGAAGCGCAGGCGCCAGTCGCGGCCCAGGTCCATGATCTCCGCCGTTGCGGCGACGGGCGCCGGCAACGACGGCAGCGCGTCCGCCAGCACGAGCACGCGCGATTCGTACGGCGCCAGGTCGAGCGACGCCGGCACGGCGGCCGCCGTCATACGGCCGCTATCGGGGTCGATCCACGCGGCCGTCTTGCGTTTGGCGCCGAACGACGCCTGCGCGTGCACGGGCCGGTTGCCCGTATTGGCGATGAAATAGATGTCCGCGTCGCGCAGCTTGCGGCGCACGAAGCCGACGTCGGACGCTTGCGCCGACAGCTTAAGGTCCGGCGCCAGCACGGCCCGCAGCGCGGCGCCGACGGCATCGTCGTTCGCGACGGCGCGCACGTTCGGATGTGCGAACAGCGCCTTCGCCTTCGCCGCCACGGTCGCCGACACGCGCGCCGCATCGACATACCCGGGCGCCAGCGACGGCGGGCCACCCACGGCGACGATGTGCCCACCGCCGCGCACATAGGCCGCCAGCCTGTCGATCACCTCGGGCGCGAGCCGCGTCACGTGCGGCAGCACGAGCACGGGGTAACGAACGCCCAGCGCGAGGATCGCTTCGGCATCGATATAGTCGAGGTTCTGGCCCGCGTCGAGGATCTGCGCCGTCAGCGCCGGCGTCACGTAGCGGTGCATCTCGGCCGACAACGACACCTTGCCCGGCACGAGGGCCGCGTACACATCGTCGTTCGGCAGCAGCACGGCGACCTGGTTCGCGGGCGCGCCCTGGCGCATCAGCCAGCTCATGCGCGTCAGATAGCCCGTCACTTGCGGCATCACGTTCCACCACGGGTTGTGGTCGTTGAACACGGCGGCCGCATAGAATGCGTAGCCCGGCTCGATCGTGCCCGGCGGCGTGTACGGCCAGCCGTGGCCGACGAACTGGTTCACGCCTTCGAGCAGCATGCGGTCCGCTTCCGCCTTCATGTCCAGCGGCGTCGCGGCGAACGCGGGCGAATGCAGCCACGTCCACGTCTCCGCCGAGATCACGGGCCGGCCGTACAAATGCCCCGCCGACGTGGCGAGACGCGTGAACGAGAATTCGCGGAACTGCGGACCTTCTCCTTCCGGCAGCGCGACGAGGCGGTTGCTCGACAGCGACACGGCCGGCTCGCCATACGTCTGCGAGCGGAATTGCGTGCCGTGTTTCTTCGCCCAGTCGTCGATCCGCGTCAGGTAGCGCTCGCCCACGAGCTCCGTCTGCGTCAGCGCCCAGTCGCGGCGCAGGGCGGGAGCGTCCGGCCCCTGTCCCGTGAATACGGCCGGCAGGTGCGGCACGATGTCGTAGCCGCGCCGCCGCTTGAACTCCGCCGCGAAGTCGTCGGTCCAGTCGGTGTTGTAGACCTCCAGGCTGTCCGAGAACACGGCATATGGCGGCGCGTCGCCGAATGCTTTCATCAGGGGCTCGGCGACGATGGCGAGATGATGGTCGACAGCCTTGCGGCTCAGGTGATCGAGCACGAAGCCTTCCGCGCCCAGCGCCGCGCGCTTGACCTGCTGGCCCGTGCGGCTGGCGATGTAGACGACGACCTTGCGCGGCGCATCGGCCGGCGCGATCGCCGCGCGCCCGTCCGCACCGGTCTGTAGCTGCAGCGGTTTCAGGGACGCCGGATCGACGCCCGTGCCGACGAAGGCCGCGATCAGCTGTTCGCCGTTCATGACAGCCGGCAGTGCGAAGCCCGCCGCGCCGGCCGGCACGTCCACGACGTCCTGGCGCAGGCGCGACGCCGCCTCGCCGACCGTGACGTGCGGACCGCCATACGGCCAGCCGCTGGCCAGCGTCATGTCGACGCGCATGCCGTTGGCGCGGCCCGTGCGGTTGGCGAAGCTCACCGCATCGAGGAATTCGGGAGAGAGATACGGCACGTTGCGGATGCCGCGCGCGGCATCGTCGAGCTCCATCGGGTACACGGGCTGGATCTCGAAACCGCCGATGCCGCCGGCCTTCATCGCGAGGATCTCGCGTTCCAGTTCGGATTTTTCGACGGCGGGACCGAACCACCACCAGCGCATCATGGGACGCGCGTCGGGCGGCGGGGCTTGCAGGTGCCGGGCGACGTCGGCGAACGTCGCGGATGGCTCGGCCGCGTGCGCGGCGAACGCACACGACAGCGCGAGCGCCAATAAAGGCTTCCTCATGCGGGAGACTCCGGGAACGGGTGAACGACGGTTTTTGCGTTTAAACGATCCCGCTGCCGCTCGCCCCCGCCTTGGCCGGCCGCGCGCTTGCCACCTTGTCCCGATACCCGCTGGCCCGGTAGCACGCGACCGGATCCGCCGCACCGCCGGAACGCACGCGCGCCATCGCGAGGATGGGCGACACGTCCGTACGGAACGCCTGCTTGAGCGCCTGCGCCGACAGCAGCGCGTCGTTCGCTTCCTGCAGCCCGGCCAGTTGCGCGCGGTCGACGAGTGCGGCCTGTACGAACGCGCGCTGGACTTCCACCGCGCTGTTCATCAGGCTTTCCACCGGGTCCGTCACGTTGTGCGACTGGTCCAGCATGTAGGCCGGCTTGAACGCCGGGCCTTCGCGCAGCGCGGCGTCGGCCAGCTCGTTGAAGACCAGGAACAGCTGGAACGGGTTGATCGAGCCGGAATCCAGGTCGTCGTCGCCGTATTTGCTGTCGTTGAAGTGGAAGCCGCCCAGCTTGCCGAACTGCGCGAGGCGCGCGACGATCATTTCGATGTTCGTGTTCGGCGCGTGGTGGCCCAGGTCGACGAGGCATTTCGCCTTCGGCCCCAGCGTCGTCGCGCACGCGAAGCTCGTGCCCCAGTCGGCGATGGTCGTCGCATAGAACGCCGGCTCGAACAGCTTGTGTTCGATGAAGACGTTCCAGTCATCCGGCAGCGCCGCATAGATTTCGCGCATGCTGTCCAGGTAGCGCTCCAGCGCGCCGCGCAGGTTGTGCTGGCCGGGGAAGTTGGCGCCGTCGCCGACCCACACCGTCAGCGCCTTCGACCCGAGTTCGCGCCCCAGTTCGATGCATTCGATGTTGTGCTTCACGGCCTGCGCGCGCGTGGCGCTGCCCTGCGCCGTCAGGCTGCCGTATTTATACGTGTGTTCCTGGTCCTGCTGGTCCTGGAACGTGTTCGAGTTGACGGCGTCAAATGCCAGTCCCAAACTGTCCGCCTTCTGGCGCAGCTCTTTCGCATCCGTCGGTCTGTCCCACGGGAAGTGCGGCGACACGGCCGGCGTGGCGCGGGTCAGCTGGTTGATGACGGCGCAGTCGTCCAGTTTTTCGAACACGTTGCGCGGTTCGCCGCGGCCCGGGAAGCGTGCGAAGCGCGTGCCGCCCGTGCCCACGCCCCAGCTGGGGACCGCGACCGCGAAGCGCTGCGCGAGGGCCGTCAATGCCTCGATATCCTGGCCGCGGCGGGCCAGCATGCCGCCCAGTGCGTCGTAGTCGGCTTCCAGCTGGGACGCCAGCTTGGCGTTATGGTCGGCCACCAGACCGGCATCGATGAGAGTCGTCATGTAGTCTCCTGTCGTCGTCGGCACCGCGCCCTGCGGTGCCGCTGTTCTTCTGAATGATTATTATCGCGTGAACGCCGCCGCGTTGCCCGCATCGACGTTCAGCACGTTGCCCGTGCTCTTGCCCGATTTTTCGCTGGCGAAGAAGTACACGGCTTCCGCGATGTCTTCCGGGAACACGCTCTTCTTGAGCATGCTGCGCTTGCGGTAGAACTCTTCCACGTCGTCCGTGTCGATCTTGTTCGACGCGGCGCGTTCTTCTTTCCACTTGCCGTCCCAGATGCGCGAGCCGCGGATGACGGCGTCCGGATTGACGACGTTGACGCGGATGCCGTGCTCCGCGCCTTCCAGCGCGATGCAGCGGGCCAGGTGGATCTCGGCCGCCTTCGCCGTGCAGTACGCCGACGCGCCGCTTGACGCGACGAGACCGTTCTTGCTGCCCACGAAGACGATGCTGCCGCCCAGCTTCTGCTGCTTCATGATCTGGAACGCGTTGCGCGATACGAGGAAGTAGCCGGTGACGAGGATGTCCTGGTTGCGCTTCCAGACTTCCAGCGACGTCTCGTCCAGCGGTGCGGCCGAGGCGATGCCCGCGTTGGAGACGAGCAGGTCGACGCCGCCGAAGCGCAGCGCCGTGGCGGACAGGATGCCGCCCACCTGCTCCTCGCTCGTGATGTTGGCCTGCACGGTCGCCACGTTGTCCTTGCCGGCGACCTTGACGAGATTCTCCTTCGCGCCTTCCAGCGCTTCGGCATCGATATCGGTCAGCATCACGCATGCGCCTTCCTGCAGCAGCTGGCGCGCCACGGCCTGGCCGATGCCGCCCGCCCCGCCCGTCACGACGGCGATGCGGCCCGCGAGGCTCTTCGGCTTCGGCATGCGCTGCAGCTTCGCTTCTTCCAGCAGCCAGTATTCGATGTCGAACGCTTCCTGCTCCGGCAGGCCGACGTATTCGTCGACGCCGTTCGCACCGCGCATCACGTTGATCGCATTGACGTAGAATTCGCCGGCGATGCGCGCCGTTGCCTTGTCCTTCGCGAACGACAGCATGCCCACGCCCGGGATCAGGTAGATGATCGGATTGGCGTCGCGGATCTTCGGTGACGTCGCGCGCTTGCAGCGCTCATAGTACGCGGTGTAATCCGCGCGGTAATCGGAGAGCGCCTGATCGAGGCTGTTCACGAGACGGTCGAAATCCGGCGCGGCCGGGTCGAAGTCCAGCACCAGCGGACGGATCTTCGTGCGCAGGAAGTGGTCGGGGCAGGACGTGCCCAGCGCCGCCAGCGGCGCGAGGTCGGCGCTGCAGACGAATTCCAGCACGGCGTCGGAATCGTCGAAGTGGCCCAGCTTGAACTCCTGCTGGCTGATCTTCCCGCGCAGCAGCGGCATCAGTCGGGCGACGAGGTCTGCGCGGGCTTCGGCGGCCAGCGGCTGGGCGACCTGGTCGCCGAACACGGGCTGCTTCACGTTCGCGGCCAGCCATTCCTCGGCGCGCTTGATCATCGCGAGCGTCGTCTCGTAGCACGACCTGGCGGTATCGCCCCACGTGAACAGGCCGTGGCCTTCGAGGATGATGCCCTTCAGCTGCGGCTGTTCCCGCGACAGCTTTTCCAGTTTCAGGCCGAGGTCATAGCCCGGGCGCTGCCACGGCAGCCAACCCAGTTCGCCTTCGAAGATCTTCTCGGTCAGCGCGCGGCTGTTCCTGCAGGCGGCGATCGCGATCACCGCATCCGGATGCATGTGGTCGACGTGCCGGCGGTCGATGTAGGCGTGCAGCGGCGTGTCGATCGACGCGGCGCGCGGGTTCAGGTCGAACGTGCAGTGCGGCAGGTAGCCGACCATCTCGTCCTCGTGTTCCAGGCCGCGGTAGCGCTGTTTGAGCGCCTGCAGCTTGTCCATGTACAGGGTCGAGAAGCCGTCCAGTTTGATCGAACCCAGGTCGCCGCCGGAACCCTTCACCCACAGCACGTCGACCTGTTCGCCCGTGAGCGGATCCGTCATGACGATCTTGGCCGACGTATTGCCGCCGCCGAAGTTCGTGATGCGCAGGTCGGAACCGAGCAGGTTGGAACGGTACAGCAGCAGTTCAGGTTCGCTCAGCGTGGCGGCGTGCTGGTCATCCCAGCGCGACGTGATCGGTTCCTTGTGCGTGGTGTCGCTCATTGCACCCATAAATAGGTCTCCATGTGTTTGCGTTGTGTGTCGCCCGCGCCGTGGATCACGGTCGCGGCATCGGGCACAGTAGAATTCAGCGGCCCAAGCAGTGTCAACGCGGAATCGATCAACATCGTGACCAAGAGCGATTTAATCACGCGGTTGATCGAAACGCTCGTTTGGGCGCCGTTCGCGGGTCAAATAATCAATCGTTTGATCATTTAACGATTGACGACCTTTCAACTCCTCATTACTCTTTTTCCCAGACAGCGCGACCTCCGGGTACGACGCCGTCACGCCGCACAACTACATAAACGGCATACAGGAGGAGACTATGGTGAATCACAAACGCCGCAAGCGTTTGCTGAAGCTGCTCGCCGAGCACCAGACGGCGACGGTCCAGCAGCTCGTCGAATGGCTCAACGCGTCACCGGCCACGGTCCGGCGCGACATCAGCTGGCTCGCAGCCCGCAACCTGCTCACCCGCACCCGCGGGGGCGCCGAGAACCTGCTTCCCAAGAAGCGCCAGTTCCCGCTGTCGAGCGAAACGTTCCAGAACAATATCCAGTGCTACGCCGCCCGCAAACGGGCCATCGCCCGCCACGCGGCCGGCATGTGTACTGACGGCGAAACGATCATCATCAACGGCGGCACGACGACGTTCATGATGGCCGAGTTCCTGGCCGACAAACACCTCAAGATCCTGACCAATTCGTTCCTGATGGCGGAGCGCCTGCTCGTCTCGAGCGAGAACGAGATCATCGTCCCCGGCGGGAAGGTCTACCGCGAGCAGAACGTGATCCTCTCCCCGTTCGACAACGACATCACCCAGCACCACTACGCCGGCAAGATGTTCATGAGCGTCTACGGCCTGTCGCTGCTCGGCCTGATGGAAGCGGATCCGCTGCTGATCCAGGCAGAGAAGCGCTTGATCAGCCAGGCGGAAGAACTGATCGTGCTGGCCGACAGTTCCAAGTTCGCGCGCAAGGCGGGCCTGATCCTGTGCGGCCTCGATCGCGTCTCGACCGTCATCACGGACACCGGCGCATCCGACAAGGCCGTACAGACGCTCGAGCAGTACGGCGTCAAGGTCGTCACGGTGGAACCGGACGACGTGGCGCCGAACGTCGGCGCGCCTTTTTTTAATCCGCAGTTCGACCTGCAATCGGCCGCGCTGTTCCACCTGGACGCGCAGCTCGACCCGCGTCTGGACGCGCAACTGGAGGCCGCACATTGAA
This sequence comes from uncultured Massilia sp., assembly GCA_946481275.1. The sequence continues at coordinate 55,668 of CAMLMV010000001.1, read as the reverse complement.
GCTTAAAACCACCCTGCTCGCGCTGGCGGCAGTCGGCGTGCTGGCCGGCGTCGCCGGCTGCGGCGAGAAGAAGCCCGAGAAGACCCGCATCGCGATGGTCGTCAAGAACCTCGGCAACGGCTTCTTCGACGCGGCCCACACGGGCGCCGAGGAAGCGGCGAAACAGATCGGCAACGTCGAAGTGATCTATACAGGTCCGACGACGCCCAGCGCCGAAGGCCAGATCGAGATCATCAACTCGCTGATCAGCCAGAAGGTCGCCGCCATCGTCATTTCGGCGAACGACCCGAACGCGCTGGTGCCGATCGCGAAGAAGGCGATGCAGCGCGGGATCAAGGTCGTCTCGTTCGACAGCGGCCTCGCGCCGGAAGGCCGGCAGATGCAGCTGAATCCGTCGAACGCGGAGCTGATCGGCGAGAAGCAGATCCAGATGGCGGCGGGCGAGATCGGGGGCGCGGGCGAGATCGCGATCCTGTCCGCCTCCGCGCAGGCGACGAACCAGAACATCTGGATCGGCGTGATGAAAAAGGTGCTGGAAAAGCCCGAGTATTCGAAGATCAGGCTGGTGGCCACCGTCTACGGCGACGACCAGTCGGATAAAAGCTACCGCGAGGCGATCGGCCTGCTGCGCAGCCACCCGGACCTGAAGGCGATCATCGCGCCGACCACCGTCGGCATCGTCGCGGCCAGCAAGGCCGTGGCGGACGAGCACCTCGTCGGCAAGGTCTACGTGACGGGCCTCGGCCTGCCGTCCGAAATGGCGGGCCACGTGAAGAGCGGCGCCGTGAAGGAATTCGCGATCTGGAACCCGATCGACCTGGGCTACGCCGCCACGTATGCGGCCGACCAGTTCGTGAAGGGCAAGGCCGAGGCGAAACCGGGTGCCAGCGTGTCCGTCGGACGGCTGGGCAGCGTGACGCTCGATGCCAATGGCGAAGCCGCATTGGGGCCGCCGTTCACGTATAACGCGGACAACGTCGACAAGTTCGCGAAGCTGTTCTAAGCCGTACGTCTCAATCAACAGTCGTTCCCGACTTCGCCGGTCGGGAACGCGATACCCTATGCCAGCTACCCAGACAAACCCGGTCCTCCAACTGACCGGCATCAGCAAACGCTTCAACGGCATCCACGCCCTGAACGGCGTGAACATCACGATCCGCGCCGGCGAATGCATGGCCCTCATCGGCGAGAACGGCGCGGGCAAGTCCACGCTGGTAAAAACCCTCACGGGCATCTATCGGCCGGACGCCGGCACGCTGTCCCTCGACGGCCGGCCCGTGACGTTCGCGAGCCCGCAGGAAGCGATGGCCGCCGGCATCACGGCCGTGCACCAGGAAACCGTCATGTTCGACGAACTCTCGGTCGCCGAGAACATCTACGTCGGCCGCCAGCCCGTGCGGGGCGGCCGGATCGACTGGGCGCGGATCGAGCGCGAGGCGGAAGCCTTGTTCGCCCGCCTGGAAGTGGCGCTGCCCGTGAAGGCGCGCGTGAAAGACCTGTCCGTCGCGCAGCGCCACTTCGTCGAGATCGCGCGCGCCCTCGCCCAGGATGCCCGCGTCGTCATCATGGACGAACCGACGGCCGCGTTGTCGCAGCGCGAGATCCGCGAGCTGTACCGCATCATCGACCAGTTGAAGGCGGCCGGCACCGCCGTCATCTTCATCTCGCACAAGTTCGATGAGATCTTCGAAGTGGCCGATTGCTACACCGTGCTACGCGACGGCCAGTTCGTGGCCGAGGGCCGCCTGGCCGACATCACCGAACAGGAACTGGTCGCGCTGATGGTCGGCCGCGCCGTGCACCAGGCGTATCCGAAGCTTGATGCCGAGATCGGCGAGCCGCTGCTCGTCGTGCAGAACCTGTCCCACCCGACCGAATTCGACGACGTCGGTTTTACCTTGCGCCGCGGCGAGATCCTCGGCTTCTACGGCCTCGTGGGCGCGGGCCGCTCGGAGGTCATGCAGGCGCTGTTCGGCCTCACGCCGGGGGTCTCCGGCTACGTCACCCTGGATGGCCGCCCCGTGATGGCGCGCTCGCCGAGCGAAGCGATCGGCCTCGGCATCGCCTACGTGCCGGAAGACCGCCAGCACCACGGCGCGCACCTGACGATGCCGATCCAGCACAACATCACCCTGCCGATCCTGTCGCGCATCGGCTTCTTCCTGCGCGGCCGCGGCAAGCAGGAAGCGGCCATCGCGCGCCATTTTGCGGAGCAGCTGGAACTCAAGGCCAGCCACCTGACGCAGCACGTGGCCGAGCTCTCGGGCGGCAACCAGCAGAAAGTCGTCCTCGGCAAATGGCTCGCGACTGATCCGAAAGTGATCATCCTCGACGAACCGACCAAGGGCATCGACATCGGCTCGAAAGCGGCCGTGCACCGGTTCATCAGCCAGCTCGTGGCGCGTGGGCTGTCCGTGATCCTCGTGTCGTCCGAACTGCCGGAAGTGCTGGGCATGGCGGACCGCATCGTCGTGATGCACCACGGCCGCGTGCAGCGCGAATTCCTGCGCGGCGAGGCCACGCCGGAAGCGGTCGTCGCCGCCGCATCCGGCCTGACCATGGAGGCCGCATGAATATCCTCAAACAGCGCGAACCGCTGCTGGCCGCGATGATCGTGCTGCTCCTCGTCGCGGTCGGCCTGCGCGCACCGGTCTTCCTGTCGGCCGGCTCGCTCGCGAACCTCGTCACGGACAGCACGCTGCTCGTGATGCTGGCGCTCACGCAGATGCTCGTCATCGTCACGCGCGGCGTCGACCTGTCCGTCGCCTCGAACCTGGCCCTGTCCGGCATGGTGGCCGCGATGCTGGGCGCGCATTATCCCGGCCTGCCGCTGCCGCTGGTCATGCTGGCGGCGGTCGCCGTCGGCCTCGGGCTCGGTCTCGTCAACGGCTGGCTGATCGGCTACCTCGAACTGCCGCCCATCGTCGTCACGCTGGGCACGATGAGCGTCTACCGCGGCGCCGTATTCGTGCTGTCCGGCGGCGCGTGGGTGTCGGCGCACCAGATGCCGCCCGCTTTCATCGCCTTCCCGCTGGACCGCCTGCTGGGCCTCCCGCACCTCGTGTGGATCGCGGCCGCGACGCTTGCGCTCATGGCCTGGATCGCACGCAGCACCCGTTTCGGGCGCGACCTGTACGCCATCGGCAATGCGCCGCAATGCGCGGGCTACATCGGCATCCCGAGCCACAAGCGCCTGCTCGGAACGTATGCGCTGTCCGGGGGAGTGTCGGGCTTGTGCGGCTACCTGTGGGTGGCGCGCTATGCCGTCGCCTACACGGAGATCGCCTACGGCTTCGAATTCACCGTGATCGCCGCATGCGTGATCGGCGGGGTCTCCATCGGCGGCGGCGTCGGCACGGTGCTCGGCGCCACCTTGGGCGCGTTGTTCCTCACGGTGATCGGCAACGCGCTGCCCGTGCTGCAGGTGTCGCCGTTCTGGCAGAGCGCCCTCACCGGCCTCGTGATCCTCGTCGCCGTCCTGATCAACGCCCGCGGCGCCGGCCACCGCAGCCGCCAGATCCTGCCGCTGCACGGCACGGGCGCCCAACCCAAACGGAGTGCCGCGTGAACCCGACCACCACGATGCAAACTGAAAAAACGTCGCGCTACACGATCCTCGACCGCGAAACGCCGCGCCTGAAAACGATCCTCGGGCGCTGGGAAAGCCTGCTGGCCATGCTGTTCGTCGCGGTCTTCGTCGCGAACGGCATCGCGCTGCCGCATTTCCTCGACCTGTACAACCTGCTGGACGGTACGCAGAACTTCAGCGAGAAGGCGCTGATCGCACTGCCGATGGCGCTGTTGATCATCTGCCGCGAGATCGACATCTCCGTCGCCGGCACGCTCGCGCTGTCGTCCGTCGCGATGGGTCTAGCGAAAGGCGCCGGCTTCCCGGCCGAAAGCCTGCCCCTCGTCGCGCTGGCCACGGGCACCGCATGCGGCTTCCTGAACGGCGTGCTCGTCACGCGTTTCGCGCTGCCGTCGATCGTCGTCACCATCGGCACCGTGTCGCTGTACCGCGGCCTCGCCAGCGTCGTCCTGGGCGACAAGGCGTTCACCGGCTATCCGCAACTGATGGCCGACTGGGGCCAGGGCTACTTCTTCGGCATCGTGCCGCGCGAATTCGTCGTGCTGCTCGTGTGCGCCACGCTGTTCGCCGTCCTGCTCCACACGACGAGCTGGGGCCGCCGCATCTACGCCATCGGCAACAACCCGGAAGCGGCACGCTTTTCCGGCATCGCCGTGGACCGCTACCGCCTCGCGCTGTTCATGCTGACGGGCGCGATGGCCGGCCTGGCCGCCTTCCTGCTCACGGGCCGCATCGGCAGCACGCGCCCGAACATCGCCACCGGCTGGGAGCTGGAAGTGATCACGATGGTGATCCTGGGCGGCGTGAGCATCGCGGGCGGCGCGGGCACGATCGCCGGCGTGATGCTGGCCGTGCTCACGATGGGCACCGTCACGTACGGGCTGTCGCTCGCCAACATCCCCGGCATCTACATGACGATCGTCGTGGGCGTGCTGCTGCTCGCGACCATCGCGCTGCCGAAGCTGCTGCGCATGCGGCGCGCACGGAGCGCATGATGCCCGACGCCCTGATCGTCCTCGACATCGGCAAGACGAACGCGAAGCTTGCGCTGATCGACGCCGGCGGCAAAGTCCTCTCCGAACAGCGCCGGCCGAACGCGGTGCTTGCGGATGGACCCTACGCCCACCTCGACACGGACGGCCTGTGGGACTGGCTGCTGGCCACCTGCCGCGCGTTCGCGGCGCTGGCCCGCGTCTCGGCCATCGTGCCCGTCACGCACGGCGCCACCGCCGCGCTGGTCGACGACACGGACCTCGTGCTGCCCGTGCTGGACTACGAAGCGGAGCTGCCGGGCGTCGACTACGCGGGTCCGTCCTATGACGAAACGCTGTCCCCGCGCCTGCCCGCGGGCCTGAACCTGGGCCGCCAGCTCGCGTGGCTGCAGGCACGCTACCCGCGCGAATTCGCGCGCACGCGGCACATCCTCACGTATCCGCAGTACTGGGCCTGGCGCCTGTGCGGCGTGGCCGCGTCGGAAGCGACGTCGCTCGGCTGTCACACGGACCTGTGGAATCCGCGCACCCAGGCGTATTCGACCCTCGTCGAACGCATGGGCTGGTCCGGCCTGATGCCGCCGCTGGCGCCGGCGCACGCGGCGCTGGGGACGCTGCGCCCCGAAATCGCGGCCGCGACGTGGCTGCCGGTGGATTGCCAGGTCCTGTGCGGCATCCACGACAGCAATGCGTCGCTGCTGCGCTACCTCGGCCGCGCCGAAGGCTCGGTGCTGTCGACGGGCACGTGGATGATCGCCGCGGCTTTCGGCACCGCGCTGGACGGGCTGCGCGAGCGGGATGACATGCTCGCCAACACGAACGCCCTTGGCCAGCCCGTCGCGTGCATGCGCTTCATGGGCGGACGCGAATTCGGCGAACTGGCCGGCGCGCAGCCGGTGACGTGCGGCTTCGACGCCGTCGAACGCCTCGTCGCGCAGGGCACGCTGGCGCTGCCCTGCTTCGCCGCGACGGGCGGTCCGTTCGCGGGCCGCACCGGCAGCATCGAAGGTCCGCCGCCCGCGGACGCGCAGGAACGCTATGCGCTGGCCACGCTGTACTGCGTGCTGATGACGGATTACTGCCTCGACGCGCTGGGCGCTGCGGGACCGCTCGCCGTCGAAGGCAGTTTCACGGCGAACCCCTGGTTCGGCCCCCTGCTCGCGGCGCTGCGTCCGCAGCAGCCGGTGACGTATTCGGACGATGCGAGCGGCACGACGTGCGGGGGCTGGATGCTGCGCTACCGCGACGCGGCGCCGCCGGGGAGCGGTACCGCGATCGCGGCACGTGCGCCCGCCGGGCTCGATGGCTACCGGGCGCGCTGGCGCGCTGCGCTCGCGTAGCGCCGCTTCAATTTCACATCGTTCTGAACTTTCCAACCAAGCAGCCGGATCGTAGAAAACCGTACCCCGTTTCGCCGGCAAGATGTCGCCACGAGTGGCCGTCTGGCGCTCAATCTCAGCAATTGCCAGAGGTTCTGACACCTGATCCGTTGGCCCGATACGCTCAGGGAAGCCTTCTCATACAGGGTCAAGGCTGTCAGGCTTCACGTTCATTACCGCCTCAATCCGGTACCCCTCCGGATCAAGAACGAAGGCTGCGTAGTAGCTATCGCCATATTCCGGCCGAGGCCCTGGTGCACCATTGCACCGTCCACCGTGGCGCAGTGCCGCGGCGTGGAATTCGTGAACCTGAATCGGCTTTGTCGCCGTAAAGGCCAGGTGAAAGCCTTCTCCTGGAACCATCACGTTCTTTGCAAGTTTCAGACACAGCTTATCGTCACCACCTTCATACCCGTAGCCGACAGCTTCGTCGTCGGCAAAGACCTGGGCATACCCCAATGGTTTCAAAACCGCGTCATAGAAGGCGGCGGCTCTGTCGAGATCAGAAACGGCTATGGACAGGTGATGCAGCATATTTTCCTCGTTTGATAAGTCAGCTTCCCGCCGATGGCCGGCCGTCACGGGCGCCGGGTGGGTCGACGTCATGTGATACCGCGGTCCAGGCGCCCGATCAGGTCGGGCAGCGGCAACGGCCGGCAATACAGGTAGCCCTGCATGCACGGCCGGCCGTTCTCGCCGAGGAAGCGCGCCTGCGCCTCCGTCTCGATGCCTTCCGCCACGACGCGCAGGCCCAGGTGGTCGGCCATCGCGAGGATGGTCTGTACGATCGCCGTGCCGTTGGCGTCGTGCGGCGTGTCGCGCATGAAGCTCTTGTCGATCTTCAGTTCGTACAGCGGCATCTTCTTCAGGTAGCCCAGGCTCGAATAGCCGGTGCCGAAATCGTCGATGGAGAAACGGATGCCCATGGCGGCCAGTTCGCGCATCCTGGCGGTGATGAGATCGAAATCCTCGACGAGCAGGCCTTCCGTCACCTCGAACACGAAGGCATGCGGCGCGACGCCCGATTCCTCGAACGCGGCACGCACCTGTGCGACGAATTCCGGCTGGCGGAACTGGCGCGGGCTGACGTTGATCGACAGTTGCAGCGGATGGCCGGCCGACTCCAGCGCGCGGCGCGCCTGGCAGGCCTGGCGCAGCACCCACTGGCCGAGGGGGACGATCATGCCGGTCGTCTCCGCCACGGGGATGAAGACGTCGGGCGGGACGAACGTGCCGTCGGCGCGGCGCCAGCGCATCAGCATCTCCGCGCCCACCGGCAGGCCCGCATGGTCGACCTGCAGTTGCAGGTGCATGGACAGTTCGCCGTTGTCGAGCGCCCCGGAGAGGTCGCGGCCCAGCGTGAGCTGGCGTTCGGCCGCCGCCAGCATCGGCGTCTCGAACAAGGCCACGCCGTCGCGGCCGGCCGCCTTGGCGTGGTACATGGCGAGATCGGCGTCGCGCAGCAGGTCGGCCACGGACTGGCCGGGACGCGTGGGGAGCGCCACGCCGATGCTGGCCGTCGAATGGTAGTTCTGGTCGTCGATGACGACGTCGTCCGCGAGCGCGGCGCGGATCTTGTCCGACACGGACAATGCGGCGGCCTGGGCGGCGGCGGGATCGGTGCCGAGGCCGTCGAGCAGCACGACGAATTCGTCGCCGCCCAGGCGCGCCACCGTGTCGCCCTTGCGCACCACGTGGCCCAGGCTCTTGGCCGTGTGCCGGAGGAGCGCGTCGCCGGTCGCATGGCCGCGCGCGTCGTTCACGTGCTTGAAGTTGTCCAGGTCGATGTACAGCACGGCGCCGAGCCCGCGGCCGGCGTTGGCCGATGCCACCATGGCATCCAGGCGCTCCGTCATCAGGCGCCGGTTGGGCAGGCCCGTGAGGACGTCGTAGTACGCGAGACGGTGGATCGCGTCGGCCGAGTGGCGGCGCTCCGTGATGTCGCGGCCGACGACGACCCAGTGGCTGATCCGGCCCGCGTCATCCGTGAACGGCATGAGTTCCATCTCGACCCAATAGGGGTCGCCGGACTTGGTGTAGTTGACCAGTTCCGCCGTCGCCGGCCGGCCGTCGCGCATGGATTCCACGATGCGGTCGACGACCGCCTGGTCCGTGCCCGGACCGTGCAGCACGCGCATGCTGCGTCCGACGATCTCGGCGTCGGTGTAGCCGGTGCGGCGCTGGAACGCTTCGTTGCTGAAGATGATGGGCTGGTCGCGGTCCGGCGTCTCGACCGCGCGCGCGATCAGCACCATGTCGTTCAGGCGCGCCAGCGCGGCCGACGTCAGGCGCAGCTCGGCGTTCACCGCCTGCAGCGCATCCTGCCCGCTCTCCAGCGACGTCGCGAAGCCGCGCACCTCGTCCAGCGAACGCGATAAACCCTTGAGCAGGGTGCTGCACGTGAGCGTCAGCATCGCGCCCATGCACGTGAAGTTCAGCGCGACGACGAGCGGCACGACGTACTGGTCGGAGCCCATGCCCACGAGCGTGGACTGGAAGTGGCCGACGCCGAAGATGAGGATCACGGCGCTGATCGCGAGCGCCGTCAACGCCTGCGCGCTGCCCAGCAGGATCGCGGCCAGCACCGGCGGCACCATCAGGTAATTCTGGCTGACCGGCCCCAGCTTCAGCATCAGGCAGATGGCCACCATGTAGATGATGGCGAAGAAGTTCAGGACGCGGAAGGTGTACGGCAAACGCTCGAGGCGCCACAACGCGAACATCCATGCCAGTGCGATCGCGTCCGTCACGGCCACGGCCCAGAGGCCCTGGCGCAGCACGACGATCACGCTGGGAATGGCCGCGACGGTGCCCAGGACGAGCACGATCGCCAACAGGCGCGAGAAAATCCGTGCGCGCCATTGTGCGATGTCGTCAAACCCTTGCTTCAAACTGTTTCCCCGACGCGGCCGGAAGATGCCGGCCGATGTTCTCGTAAGGCAACATTGTAAGGCGTGCGACCGGCCGCTGTCACGTTGTTCACCACAAGGTGTTGCAGACGTGTGACTGACAGTTCAATAACTAAGGCCCGGGCTGTCCACTTGCCGCGTCGCCGGACACCCCACCGTTGACGGCGCGCAACACCACGAGGCGCACGGGTTCCAGCGCATTGGCGGGTGTGCCGTCCGTCGTGACCGCAAGGGCGATCGTATTGTCGCCCCGCGGGTCGAGGATGCCCGGTGGGATGACGAACACCCGTTGCGGCCCCACGTGGGCGATGAATTGCCCGAGGTTCCAGCCGTTGACGAAGATGAGCGCGCGGTTCTCGCGGCCGGAGCGCGGCCGGTCCGTGGCGCCGAACGCGAGGCCCAGCTGGACGTCGTGCCCGCGCGGCAGGTCCAGCTTCACCTGCGTGCGCAGCCAGTACGTGCCGGGGGCCGGCGGCGCGGCGCCCGGCGGCGCCTTCGACCACCCCTGCCCCGACACGCCAGGGAGATGCCAGCCCGCGCGCTCGCCGTACAGGCCACCGCCGTTGAACGGCCCGCGCACGCGGTCGGCGATGTCCTCGCCGCCCCGGTTGCCCTGGATGCGCCAGCGGATCGGCACGGCGAAGCGCCGCCCGCCTGTCGACGTCAGCGACGCCGCAATCAGGCCGCGCGCCTCGCGGTGGGCGTCGTCCGCCATCAGGTCCCAGTTGTGCGAATCGTTGCGCACCATGACGGCGACGACGTGAGGTCCCGGCGCCAGCTTGCCGAGGTCGAAGCGGACGGTATCCGTCGTCTCCGGGAACGAGCGGCCCGTATCCAGCTCGTGCTGGCCGAGGAAGCGGCCGTCGACCCACGCCTGCAGCATGCCCGCGCCGCCTCCGCCGTAGAACAGTTCCAGCCGGTTCGCGGCGGGATCGATCGTATCGAAGCGGCCGCGGTACCACACGTCGCCATGATGAAAGCCGTAGTCGCTCATCGCGAGCGTGGGCTGGCCGCGCTCCGGCAGGGTCCACGTCTGCGCCGCCGACGGGCGGTTGTCCGCCCGCACCCAGCCGGCGTCGTCGAAGCCGGGCTGCGCCTCCGGACTGTCCATGCGCCGCGTCCACGCCAGCTTGCCGAGGTCCGGTACGGTGACCGGCGCCGGGCCCGCGAGCGGCGCGACGCTGCGCAGGCTGCCGTCCGGCTGGCGTGCCGTCTGGACAAAGGCGCCGTTGAAGGAGACCTCGGCGATCTGCGGCCCCCAGATCTCGAGCGGACTCGCGGCCGCCGTGTCGCCCGCCAGGTGCAGCCGCCCACCCTCGATGCGGGCCGAACGCACGAGCGCCGGCGTCAGCTCGAGGATCCGGCCCGCCGGCGTCTCCTGTGTCCAGAAGCGCTGCGACGTGCCCTCGTCCGCGACCAGCAGCAGCAGCGGCGCACGTCCGCCGCCCGTGATGCGCACGCGCGCCAGGCCCGCATGCGCATACGCCAGCTTCAGGTCGCCGCGCGCGGCGTCGAACGACGTGCGCACGTCGCCCGCCAGCACCTCGACCCTGGGCGCGGACGCGTAGCGCAGCACGGTCTCGCCGGTTTCGCCGTCGCGGCCGTGCACCAGCACGACGTCGCGCGCGCCGTCACGGAACCGCGCCTGCAGCTCGGACGTCGAATACACGAGATGCTGGCGCTCCAGCGCGTAGTCGGCCAGCAGCATCTTCGCGTCCTGGCCGTTGAGGCGCGACGCGATCGTGTATGTCCCGTCGCGCGTGGCGAGGTCGAACGAGAACGCGTCATCCGTCAGCAGGTCCGACGGGCCGTGCACGGCGAACAGCACGTGCGTGCCGAGTTCCATGTTGACGTTGTGGTAGAGCCGCACGCGCGGATTCGTCGTGCGGATCTCCGGTCCCTTGTCCATGCGCGCCAGTACGTGGCCGGCCACCTGCACGAACATGCCCTGCTGCTTCAGGGCCTGCGCTTTCGGACGCAGGCCGCGGTCTTCCGCGATCGGCGCGCCGTAGTCGTACGACGTGTACACGATGGGCCCCGGCAGCCAGCCCCACGACGTGCCGCCGAACGCCATGTAGATGTTATGGAGCGTGATGCGGTTGATGAGGTTCGTCCCGTAGAACACGCGCTGGTAGCCCTTGCCCTGGCGCTCGGCCGTGCACGCGTAGGTGCCGTTCGAGCCCCAGTAGTCGAACCAGCCCGCGCCGATTTCCGCCACGAAGCCGGGCGTGCCGGGGGAACTGGGCGCGCCCGCCTTCGGCCCCGGCGCCGCGTAGATGCCCCAGTCGGGCGCCTTGTTCGGACCCGCCGGATTCGCGTGGACGTCGCAGGCGCCGCCCGGATAGCCGTCGAACGCGTACAGGTCCGTCGGCCCCGGATTGGCCCACGGCGCGGTGGAGTCCCTGGGCGTCCAGTCGGGCAGCCGTCCCGCCGCGTTGTGGAACAATGGCACCGTGATGCCGTCCGCGCGCGCCTTCGCGGCCAGGTGCGCCATCTGGCGCACGTGCTTCGGCTCCACCTTGCCCAGTTCATTCTCGATCTGGTAGGCGATGACCGTGCCGCCGCCCGTCGTCACCTGGTGGCGCGCGACGATGGCGTCGATCTGCGTCATCCATTCGTCGACGGCCGCCAGGTACGCCGGGTCGTCCGTGCGCGCCTCCGCCCGGTTGCGCAGCATCCAGCCGGGGAAGCCGCCGCCCGAGAGCTCGGCATTGACGTAGGGCCCCATGCGCGCGATCACGTACATGCCCTCTTCTTCCGCGATCTCGAGGGCGCGCTCCACGTTGCGCACGCCGGAAAAATCGTAGACGCCCGGCGCCGGCGAGTGATAGGCCCAGTCGAAGTAGAACGACACCCCGTTGAAGCCCAGCGCCTTCATCTTCTGGATCACGTCGCGCCATTGCGCGGGGTCCGGCAGGCGGAACGGGTGGATCTCGCCCGACCACACGACGATGCGCTTGCCGCCGACCGTCAGCGAATACGGGTCCCAGCCGACCGCTTGCGGCGTGCCGCGCGGCCGCACGGCGTGCGCGACATCCTGCGCCCGGTCGGCCAGCACGTCCGGCGCGGCCACGCCCGCCGCCACGCCGGCCAGCGGACGTTTCGTCGACCACGTCTGCATCGCGTCGGCGCTGTCGGCCTGCCACGCATGGCCTGCCGCGTCGGCGAACACCAGACGCCAGCTGCCGTCCGGGCGGCGCGCGAGGCCGACGCCGGCCACTGTCCGGCCCAGCGCATCGAGCGTGCGTTCGATGGTCCACGGGCCCGCCAGGTCGCGGGCCCGCGCCAGCTCGAGGACGCCGTCGGCGCGGCGCCGCGCGAGGGCCGCGTAGCCGTCGCCGTCCTGCACGATGGCCGCATCCTCGTGGCTGCCCTTCAAGCCCGCCAGCGGACGCGGCGCCGATGCGGCATCGGGCTCCACCAGCGCGGGGCCGTCAGCCAGCGCCACGACGAGTTTCACGCTGCCGTCGCGCGCCCGCACCCAGCGCGGCGCGCGCACGGGGCCCGGCATCGTCACGTTGCGCACGAACGTCCAGTGTTTCAGGTCGTTCGACCGCGCGAAGCCGATCTCGTTGCCGTTACCTGCCACGTAAGCGATGCGGTACTGGCCACCGTGGCGCACGAGCGCCGGCTCGCGCAGCATGCCGCGCGGCGGCGCGTACGCTTCCGACGCCTGCGTGAAGAAGGTCGTGCCGTCGTCCGAACGGAAGATGCTCAGGCGGTCCGGCAGGCCCGGCGCGACGGCGGCCATCAGCCACGTCGTGTCGGCCTGGCGCGACCGGTCTCCGGCGCGGGCCGCCGTATCGGATGCCTGCGGGATGCCCAGTTCCTGCGCGACCGCAGGCGCGAGTGCGACGACCGCGGCGACCAGCGCCGCCAACATGCGACGGCCGCTCATGCCCGCACGTCCGCGCGGTTGTCGAAGCCTTGCACGTGCTCGGTGACGACAGGCGTCCCGCGCACCGTGCGCACGGCCACGTCGCGCAGGTGCACGCCGCGCACGGGCAGTTCCGCCTCGCCCTTGACGAGACATACGAAGCCGGCATCCTCGACGCGGATGCCGGCCACGTACAGGCCCTCGATGGGTGTGAGGCGGCGCTCCAGCGTGGGCACGAGCGTCTTCCACTGGTACAGCACGTCCGTCTCGACGGCGAGCACGCCGCCCTTGATGCGGGTAGCGCTCACGTTCGTCATGTGTATGTTGCGCACGTAGCCGCCGCGGCGCTCGTTCGTCTTCACGTACAGCAAATTGTTGATGGTGCTGGGGACCGAAGAATCCGCGTGATCGAAGTGGCAGTCGTCGACGAACACGTTTTCCACGCCGCCCGACAGCTCGCTACCGATGGCCATCAACTGGTGGCCGTTCCTGATGCGGCAGCGGCGCATGACGATGTTCCGGGCCGGTACGCCGATGCGCCACGCGTCGCGGTCGCGTCCGGACTTCACGGACACGGCGTCGTCGCCCTGGTCGAACGTGCACTGGTCGATGAGCACGTCCTGGCTCATCTCGGGATCGACGCCGTCGTTGTTGTGGCCATGCGCGGCGATGTCGACCCGGCGGATCACGACGTCGCGGCACAGGTAGGGATGCAGTACCCAGAACGGACTGTCGACGATGCGGATGTCCTCGACGAGCACGTGGCGGCAGCGGTTGAACTGGATGAAATGCGGACGCAGGTTGGCCTGGCCCGCCGTCATGTCGCGCCGTTCGACCGGCACGTCGTCGCGGCACGCCATGTTGTACAAGGCGACCAGTGCATCCATGTGTGCCTGCGGCCGCGCATACCACTGCTTCCACACGTCCAGCCGCGCCCGCAGCGTGCCGCGCCCCGTCAGCGCCACGTTCTCGCACCCGTGGGCGTAGACGAGCGGCGAGTAGTTCATGCACTCCAGTCCCTCCCAGCTCGTCGGCACGGCCGGCAGGTAGTCGCGCGGGTCGGGCGAGAACAGCAGTGTCGCACCCTCCTCCACGTGCAGCGCGACGTGGCTCTTCAGGTGGATCGCCCCCGTCGGCCACGTCCCCGGCGGTACGACGACGACACCGCCGCCGGCCGCATGCGCCGCGGCGATGGCGCGGGCGAGCGCGGTGCCCGTCCTGGCCTGGTCGTCGTGCGCGGCCCCGAACGCGGTGATGTCGAAACGGGGCGCCGCCGAGAAATCGGGCACGGCAATGGCGGGCATCGCGAACGGCGCGTCCACGAGGACTTCGGACCGGGACACCGTGCCGGCGGACTTCGGCACGAAGGCCTGGCAGCCGGCCAGCATGGGCATGGCGGCACCGGCGCGCAGCAGCGCGCGCCGCGAGAGGGAACTTGGCACTGAACGTCTCCTTTGATTGTGCACCGCGCACGCGGTGAGCGCATATTGTGCCGCCTGCGCGGGCGCCGTTGTCGATTCGCCATGCAAGCGCTCAACAACGTGATTATTACCGCGATCGGGCCGGACGGACGGTTCGCGGCGCGATGCTTGGCGCTACCATGCCCCCGTCAATATGACCTCACGAGTCAACGATAACAACACGGAGACAACCTCGATGCATCCAACTGGACACCCTGGAATTTTTCATCCTCCCATTGATCTCCTCCTGCGCCGCAGCCGCATCAGCGTCGGCGTCCTGGCCATGCTCGCGTCGCTGCACGCGCACGGCCAGGAAACTGCCGCCGCCGATGCCGCCACGGCCACGGCCGACGGCAAGTCGCCGGACAGCGTCGTCGTCGTGACGGGCTTTCGCGCGAGCCTGAACAGCGCCCTGAACACGAAGAAGAACAGCGACGGCATCATCGACGTGATCAAGGCCGAGGACATCGCCAAGTTCCCCGACGCGAACCTCGCGGAATCGCTGCAGCGCGTGCCCGGGGTGGCGCTGGCGCGCGGCGACGGCGGCGAAGGCAAGCAGATCACCGTGCGCGGCCTGAACGCGGGCTTCACGCGCGTGCGCATCAACGGCATCGAGGGCGTGGCGGCGACGGGAGCGTCGGACATCAACGGCAGCACGAACCGCGGCCGCGGCTTCGACTTCTCCGTGTTCGCCTCGGAACTGTTCAACAGCCTCGAAGTGCGCAAGACGTCGGAGGCGGACATCGAGGAAGGCTCGCTGGGCGCCACCGTCGACCTGCGCACGGCGCGGCCGTTCGACTTCAAGGGCCGCACGTTCAGCATCGGCGGCCAGGAAAGCCACAACTCCCTCACCGGCAAGACGCAGCCGCGCGCGACCGCGCTGCTGTCGGACCGCTGGGAGACGGGTTACGGCAAGGTGGGCGCCCTGCTCTCCGTCGCGTACTCGAAACGGCGCGCGACCGAAGAAGGCTACGAGGCCGTGGAGCTGCTCAGCGCCAGCAACGACGGCGGCTTCTGCTCGCCGGTCGGCGTGACGCCGCAGGTCCCGGGCAACGACGCGATCAAGGGCATCACGGCGACGACGTGCGGCACCGGCATGCCGCGCGCGACCGACCCGACGGCCTACAACAGCGTCATGGGCCGCAAGGACAACTACGGCGACACGGTCGCGAACCCGGCCGCCGGCTCGGGCGCGTTCGCGCCGCGCATCCCGCGCTACCGCCGCTCGCAGACGGATTACCAGCGCACCGGCATCACCAACTCGTACCAGTGGCGCAATGCGGACAGCGAGCTGAATCTCGACCTCATGTACGGCAAGTTCGCTAACAAGCGCTACGACAACTACATCGAGGCGATCTCGTTCGGCCGCAACCTGGGCTCGAACGGCAAGCCGCAGACCTCGATCCTGGATGCGCACTTCGACCAGAACGGCAGCTGGGACTACGGCAAGTTCAACGGCGTGGACGTGCGCACCGAGGGCCTGCTGGACGTATACACGACCAAGTTCCGCCAGCACGTGCTGTCGGGCAGCCACAAGTTCAGCGACACCGTGAAGGCCGACTTCATGGCCGGCAACTCGAACTCGAACCTGAACGAACCGATGCGCGCCACCGTGCAGTTCGACGCGCCGAACGTGAACGGCTTCTCGTGGGACTTCCGCGACAACCGCAACGTCCCGACGCTCAACTTCGGCATCGACGTGAGCAATCCCGCCAACTTCCAGTTCGCGCCGCAGGACGCCGCCGGCAACGTGCGCGGCATGTTCGTGGGCCGTTACCTCGACACGACGAACAAGCTGCAGACCCAGGCCGCCAACGTACACTGGGAAATCAACGACCACGTGACGAGCCATTTCGGCATCTCGGCCCGCAAGAACATCTGGACGAACTACGAGATCGGCAACAGTGCCAACGCGGTGAACCTGCCGGCCGGCGTGACGATGGCCGACATCTCGCGCCAGATCAGCGGCTTCGGCTCCGGCCTGGGCGGCACGGGCGTGCCGTCGTCGTGGGCGGCTGTCGACCTGCAGAAGTTCCTCGGCGTCGTCAACACCGAGTGTCACTGCGACGCCGTGCCGGGCTCGCAGTACAACTACCTGGCGCAGACCAACCGCCGCGTGGAAGAGAAGATCAATGCGCTGTACGGCATGGTCGACTTCAACTACGACCTGTTCGGCATCACGTGGCGCGGCAACGCCGGCGTGCGCGGTGCCGAGACGACGGCCACCTCCATGGCGATGATCAACGTGCAGGGCCAGCTGCAGCCGAATACGGGCACGAAGAAATACCGCGACTGGCTGCCGGCGTTCAACCTGACGGCACAACTGCCGAAGGACGTGTTCCTGCGCTTCTCGGCCGGCAAGACGCTGTCGCGGCCCGAGTACACGGACCTCGCGCCGAACGCCACCGTCTCGCCGATCGCGCAGTCGGTCTCGATCGGCAACCCGAACCTCGACCCCATCCGCGCGAATACGTACGACCTGCAGGCCGAGTGGTATTACGCGAAGAACGCGATGGTCTCGCTCGGGCACTTCCGCAAGGACATCAAGAGCTTCATCCAGAGCGTCAACGAGCGCGTGCCGTACAACACCCTCGGCCTGCCGAACGAACTCCTGATCCTGAACGGCTGCTCGCTGACGGGCGCCCCGATCTGCCAGACGCTGCCCACGACGGAAGTCAACGTGAGCCGCAAGGTCAACACGGCCGGCGGCCCGCTGAAGGGCTGGGAATTCAACCTGCAGGCGCCGTTCAGCTTCCTGCCCGGCTTCTGGAGCAATTTCGGCCTGCTCGCCAACGCGACGCGCGTGAAGTCGCGCATCACGTACATCACCCGCGTGGACAATCCGGCCACGCCGGCCAACGAGCAGCTGACGCAGGTGGCGGACTTCACGGGCCTGTCGCCGCGCACCCACAACCTGACCCTGTACTACGAGGATGCGAAGTTCAGCGCGCGCGTGTCGGCGGCGCACCGTTCCAGCTACATCTACGCCGTGCTGGGCGACGTGGCGGGCCACGACTACACGATGGTCGACGGCTCCACCAACATCGACATGAGCCTGTCGTACAACATCACGCCGCAACTGCGCGTGTCGCTGGAGGGCCAGAACCTGAACGACACGCCGCTGCGCTACGGCCGCGACACCCAGCGCAACGACACGCTGCTGTACGTGCACTCGGGCCGTTCGTTCGTGCTGGGGCTGAACTACAAGTACTGACGACGCGGGTGTGAGAAAGTGCGAGCATCAGGGCGCGGCAATCTGGTATGCTTTCCGTTTCACTGCCACCCCGCCGCGCCATGTCCTTCTTCGCACGCCACGCACGCTTCATCGCCCCTGCCGGGATGCTGGTGGTCGCCGTCACCCGCATCGTCGACGCGGTGCGCTCGGGCGCGATCTTCGACTGGCTCGCCGGCATCGGCTTCGCCGGCGTGGCCGTCATGCTCTACCTGAGCCTTGGCGCGGCGCACCGCAAGCGCCTCGCGGAGGCCGGTCGGGACGGCAGCGCCTGATTCGTGCAAGGAGATCCCATGTACACCCTGTCCCGCGTCACCCCGGTCCTGCGCATCTTCGACGAAGCGAAGGCGCGCGAATTCTATATCGACTTCCTCGGCTTCAAACTCGACTGGGAACACCGCTTCGAAGGCGGCGACTTCCCCGTCTACATGCAGGTGTCGCTGGGCGACTGCGTGCTGCACCTGTCCGAGCACTACGGCGACGGCAGCCCGGGCGCGTCGATCCGCATCGCCGTGCGCGACCTCGACGGCTACCAGGCCACGCTGCTGGCCAAGTCGTTCAAGTATTCGCGCCCGCACATCCAGACGATGCCGTGGGCGACCCGCGAAATGACGATCCGCGATCCGTCGCACAACCGCCTGTCGTTCGAGGAACCGGCTCCCGAGACCGACGCGTCTTAAACCCTGCCGTCCACCGCGGCCAGCACCTCGTCCACGCCGACGCGCGTGACCCAGTCGTCCGGTTCCGGCACCATGATCACGGTGCTGCGGGCACGGTCGATCGGCGCCCATTCCGGGTGGTTGCGGCGCATCAGCGCGACGACCGGCACGCCCACCGCGTTCGCCAGGTGCATCACGGCCGTCTCCACCGAGATCACGAGGCTGCACAGGCGCATCACGGCCGGCAGCTGGAAGAAGTGCTCGTCGGCGCTGAACAGCCGCACGTGCGCCAGGTCCGGGTCGGGCCGCCCTTCGAACAGCCGGCGCGCTTCCTCCAGCGCTTCCGGGACGACGTTGACGACGACGGTCACGCCGCGCCACGCGAGCCGGCTTTTCAGCGAGCGCGCCAGCGCGGCCACGCGCTCCAGGGGCCACGTGCGGTCCGGCGATTTCGAATACGCGTTCACGAATACGACCGGTTTGCCCACCGTGCAGCCCCAGGCCGCGAACTGCGCGTGCGCGCTGCGTACCCAGCGCTCGGGAATGTCCAGCCGCGGTACGCGCGCGGCCGGCGGCACGTCCACGCCGAAGCAGCGGGCGAACCAGCCGGCGTAGATGTCGCTGATGTGCCGGCACGCCGCCTCCGCGGGACCGTACACGGGAAGCGTCGCGTCCAGCTTGCGGTAGCCGGCCCAGCGCGACGGCACCTGCAGCAGGCGCTCGGCGGGTTTCGCCAGGCCGACGACGAAGCCGCGCGGGCTGATGCGGCGCGCCAGCCGCGCATAGCGGTGGCAGTCGACGACGGCCAGCGACGCGACGACCGGATAGTGCTCCGCCCGCGCCTCGGCGACGGACTGCGCGAACGCGGCCGGGCTGTAGGTGCTGTCGTAGACCTTGTCGATCCACGGGCAGGCCGCGAGCCAGTCGTACAGGGCGTACCGGCGGAGGTGCGGCCACGCGGCCGGATCGGCCGTGCGGCGCCGTTCGTCGACCCACACGTGGATGCGCACGTGCGGCCAGGCGCGGGCGAACGCGCGCAGGCACGCCTGCAGGTAAGTGAAATCGCCAATGGCGAGGTGGGTGACGAACAGGATGCGGTCGGCGCGCGCCAGCACGTGGGCCGGCACGAGCGGGCTGTCCGCCGTCGTCGTGGATCGTGCCGCCTCCCGGGCGGGGCGGACCGGCATCGTGCCGGCATCTGCGCGCGCTGTATTCACCATCGTCCTTTCCTGGCAGGGTTGCCTGAATTATGCGCAGGACGGCGCGCGCCATGTGCGGCGAATAAAACTCTTTTACCCTTCTTTACCTTCCTTTACAGTCAACCGGGCACCACGCCATCGATACCGACGATGCCCCGCTGCGCCGCCACGACGACAGCCTGCAGCCGCGCCGACACGCCCAGCTTGCCCATCAGGTTGCGCAAATGCCAGCGCACGGTGCCGACGCCGATGCCCAGGTCGCGCGCGATCTGCTTGTCGCACCGGCCGCCGGCCAGCAGGCGCAGCACGTCCGTCTCGCGGTTCGTCAGGTGCTCGCGGCACCCGCCGGCTTCCAGATGCTTCGTCACGCCGGGGCTGTAATACCGGTCGCCCGTCAGGATGCGCCGCACCGCGTACCGCAGGTCCGCCGCGTCGGCATCCTCGAGCAGGTACCCCGCCACCGCCGCCTCGCAGGCGCGCAGCACGTCCGCCTCCCGGTCGCGGTGCGTGACGACGAGGACGTGCGGTCCGCGCGCGATGGCGAGGCCCGTGTCGTAGTCGGCGATGACGAGGTCCGCGCCGGCCGCCGCGCCCGGCTCGAGGTCGTGCGTCGTCACCTGCCAGTCGGGGTCGCGCAGGGATGCCGCGAGGCCGGCCGTCATCAGCGGCCGCGCGTGCATCACGTGGATCTTGCTGCGATTCTGCATGCGCGTCAGCCGAAACGGACGTCGCTGACGACGATGGACACGACGAGCGGCTCCGTGGCGTGTCCGCCGTCCGGGTTGCGCACATGGATCAGGTGGCGGGTCGGCAGGTTGACGCCGTCGACCGTCGCGTAATCCGAGAAATAGTGCACGGCCGGCGTGCCGCCGTTGATGTCGACGTCGTAGTCGTGGCGGCGCAGCCTGGAATCGGCGCCGACGTAGAACGTCTGCACGCGGCTGTGCGTGGCGATCGTGTCTGGATACGTCACCTGCAGGCGGCGCCACCGCTCGCCGTTTTCTTCCCATGCCGGCAGTTCCTCGAACGCGAAACCGGGTTCCGCGAAGGCGAACGGCAACGTGAGATAGTTCCACATCGCATAGCCGACGAAGTACGCCAGTTGGAGGTCGGACCATGGCGTCTCGAGGCCGAAGCCGGCGAACGACGCGCGCGGATCGTCCAGCGCGTCGAGCACGGTGCCGTCCGCCGTCTCGATGACGGCCCGCCGCGGCGTGACGGACGTGCGCCGGTCCGCCGCACCGAATGGGGCGTGCGACGTCCACTGTTGCTTGAGGTCGATCTGGACGTCGACTTCGTCCAGCTTGCCGCCATGTCCTTTCAGCGGCCACAGGATGCCGCCCTGGCTCAGGTGGGCCGACAGGCGGTCGTACGACTTCCAGCGGGCCAGGCCGCCGTGGGCTTCGAGAATCTGTTCGATCAGCGTGTTCATCGTGTTTTCCTTATCGGGTTGGTTCAGGGCGTGTCGGGGCACGGCAGTCCGGCATCCGCCCACGCGACGAGGGCCTTCACGAAGTCGTCATGCGACAGCGCCGGCGTCTTGCGGTTGCCGTTGCGGGCCGGGTCGCGCATCTGCAGGCAGACCGCCTTCTTGTCCAGCCCCTGCCACGTCATGTTGCGCGGCGCCTGGTGCCAGTCCTTCACGCCCGGCTCGCGCCCGTCGGCGGAATTCGTCGCCCGGTGGCAGGCCTGGCAGTAGCCGCACTGCGGCACGTCCAGCGCCGCCCAGGCCTTCTGCACGCGCTGGCCGACGGGTGTCGCGCCGATCGCTTCGATGGTCGTGATCTTGTGCCCGGCCGCGCGCCACGCCTGCGTCTGGAGTGTCGCGCCGGCCGCGCTGCGGATGGGCGTGCCGTGCGCGGACACGATGCGCAGGTCGTAGGGCCCGCCGCCATACTCGCTGTTGGCGAGGTCGAACACCCTCATGGCGCCCAGGTCGACGAGCTGGAAGCCGGGGAACAGGAAAAAGGCGATGGGTTGGTTCATGATTCAGGCAGATGATCGCGCACCCGGCGGCAGGTGTTCGGACGAATTTCCCTGATCGACGGACATGCGGAAGCCAGGAGGGTAAAGCTCCCGTCGAAACCGTGCAGGGCTGATCGCCAGTACAGTGCCGGCCGCAATCGGCCGACTGTGCCTGTCGATGGATCGTGCCGTTGCGTAGACTGGCCCCATCCCCACAACGCGAGACCCGCATGGCACGCCACCCGTTCAAGACCGTCGACGTCTTCACCGCCACCCCGTTCCTGGGCAATCCGCTCGCCGTCGTGTTCGACGCCGACGACCTGTCCTCCACGCAGATGCAGCGCATCGCCAACTGGACCAACCTGTCCGAGACGACGTTCGTGCTGCGCCCCACGCAGGCCGGCGCCGACTACCGCGTGCGCATCTTCACGCCCGGCGCCGAACTGCCGTTCGCCGGCCATCCCACCATCGGCACGGCGCACGCGCTGCTGGAAGCGGGCAAGGTCGCGCCGCGCGCCGGCGTCCTGGTGCAGGAGTGCGCGCGGGGCCTGGTCCGGCTGGACGTGACGCACGCCGGCCATGGCGCCCGCTGGATCGCGTTCGAACTGCCGGCGACCACGATCACCCCGCTGGACGCCACGCAGGCGGATGAACTGGCGCGCATCCTCGGCACGCCGCTGGCCGGCATCGCGCCGCCGTCCCTCGTGGATGCGGGAACGCGCTGGGTCGTCGCGCAATTGCCGGATGCCCGCGCCGTGCTGGCGGCCACGCCCGACCTGGCGCGCATGAAGGCGCACGATGCGGCAACCGGCAACACGGGCGTGATCGTGTTCGGCCCGCACGCCGACGGCGCCCGCGCGCGCATCGAGGTCCGCGCATTCGCCCCGGCGCACGGCGTGAACGAAGACCCGGTCTGCGGCAGCGGCAACGGGTCCATCGCCGCGTACCTGCGCCACACGGGCCAGGCCGACGCGTTCGGCCGCGACTTCCTGTCCAGCCAGGGCGCCGCAGTGGGCCGGGCCGGCATCCTGCGTCTCCAGATCGGCGCGGATGCGATCCGGGTGGGCGGCAACGCCGTCACCTGCGTCGACGGCCACCTGGCGTCCTGAGGTCTTGATCGATCCGCCGCGCCGGGCTACGCTGGCGGTTTCGATCACGGCACGGAGAACGCGCATGGCAACGGACAAGAGCTTCATCGACTACGTCGCGGAGGTGGTGGGTTTGGGGGCGCGGCTGACGCACCGGAAGATGTTCGGCGAGTACGCGCTGTACGTGGACGACAAGGTGGTCGCGTTCGCCTGCGACGGCAGCCTGTTCGTCAAGCCGTCCGACGCCGCCGCCCGGCTCGCGCCCGACCTGCCGCAAGGGCCGCCCTACCCCGGCGCCAAGGATTATCCGATCGCCGACGAACTGCTCGATGAGCCGGAGGCGCTGCGCCGCCTGTTGCTGGAAACGGCCGCGATCATGCCGCCGCCGAAGCCGAAGAAGCCCGCCGCACCGCGTGCGAAACGGGCTGCGGGCTGACGGCGCGATATCACCGTCTGGCACCTCGATACCACCGTTCGTCGCAAACGGCGAGCCGACGGTGCACCGCTTCCGCTATCGTCATCCCGTCATCAACCGGCTTCTGGAAAAACCATGAACACGATCCGCATCATCCTGTGCGCCACCGCCGTCCTTGCGACCACCACCCTTGCCCATGCCCGTGCCTCCGGCGAGACCCGGCAAGTCTCGAGCATCTCGATCGATGCCAAGGAAGGAGATGGCCCCGAACGTGTCGGTCCCCGCCAGCGGCCCGCGTCCGGGAAACCCTATGTCCAGTCGACTAGCCGATGGACCGAATTGATGTTGAAGGACGATGCGGTGGTCATGCAGCTCACGGATTACGGCATGAAGCAGGTGGGAGAGCCGCAGGACGCACACGACAAGGACGAAGGCTTTTTCGGTAACATGGTGAAGGCGATGGCGCTCAGCGGCGTCAAGCAGTTCCTCAACCACAGCATTGCGCTGTCGCTGGCCGACATGCGCGCCGCGCTGGTTCGTCGCGGCGAAGTCGTTCTCGTCACGTGCCAGGGCAAGGAAGTGTTCAACAAGGTCAAGATCAACGACCAGGTGCAGACCTATCCGCAGGATAAAGCGGAAGAGTTCGTCAAGGACATCAACCGGCAGCGGGAAAAATTTCCCGCATGCCGGACCTGACCATGGAATCCAGCCCATGAATAACGAGTTCATCACTTCTGTTCCCTGCCTTCGCACGGAACGGCTCATCCTGCGGGAATATCGACGCGAGGACTTCGACGCATTCGCAGCGCATGTCGCCGACCCTGTCAGCGCGGCCCACCTGGTCCCGGCCGACCGCCAGGCCGCATGGCGCATCTTCTGTTCGCAAGCAGGACTATGGCTCATCCAAGGCGCCGGCTGGTGGGCGGTCGAGGACAAGGAGACAGGGCAACCCGTCGGGAATGTCGGCGCGTTCTTTCGCGAGGACTCCACCGTGATGGAACTTGGCTGGAATACCTATCGTGCCTTCTGGGGCCGGGGATACGCGAACGAAGCGGCGGCCGTAGTCATGAACCATGCGCTCGAGATCCGGCGCGAACCGAAAGTCCGGGCTCTCATCGCTTCGGCCAATGAATCGTCGCTGCGCGTTGCGAAGCGCCTTGGCCTCACTTATGAAGGCGACACCGAGATATACGGCAAGGCGGTCGGCATCCATACGCGCGAGCGGGGACGCCCGGTTGTCAGCGTCCCGGGCGAAAGCTGCACGTCTTGAGATCACCGTGGGCGGGATCGCCGAACGTGGCGTTCGAGCAGGGCACGGGACCTGTGAGCACCTTGGTCACGTTTTTGGTTTCGGTACCGTAGCGCACCCGATTGGTGCCGCTGAGCTGGCAGACGGCGCCCTCGCCCGCGCAAGGCGTCCAGGCGCTCGCGGCGGCGGCTTTCGGCAGCGCGGCCGGCGCCACCGTGGTGACGTCGGCATAGCTGCAGGTCTTGGCCAGGCCCCGCGCCGGGTCGCCGAACGCGGCAATCGTGCAGGGCGTCGATGCGGTCACGATCTTCGACGTGTACACGCCCTCGCTGCCGAACCGCACTTCACGCGTGCCGCTGAAGCGGCAGACCTTGCTCTCCGCGGCGCATTCGGTCCAGGCGACGGCTTTCGCACGGGCCCTCGCGCCCGATGCCTCGTAGGCGCCGAGGTCCAGCGTGCCAGCGACGGGGCGCTCCTCGCCCGACGCGACGTCCTTGTACTGCCCGGTCGGCGCCAGCGCCACGCCGGAGGCTGATTTGCCCGGGTCGGTGCCGGCGTCGATCACGAGCGCGCTGGCAAATCGCCGCAAGCCGCCCGTCGAGCGATCGGCGCTGTCGGCCGCGAATGCGCGGTAGTTGTTCTTCAGGACTGCGGCGGACTGTGTACTGAGTGTGCCGTTGCCGACGAAAATATTGTTCTGGACGAGTGCGGGCGTCGATACCTTGCCGCTGACGAACAGGAAGGTCCCGCCGGCGAAGTCGTTCACTACCGTATTGTTGACGAAGTACAGGTCCTGGCCGGGATTGGTTGCACCTTCCTCGCCGTACGCCACGATGGTCGGATTCTGGTTGGCAGCCGGTTGCTGGATGACGTTGCCGATCACGTAGGATGTGCCTGCGTTCGGGAGATCGATCTCGTAGCTTGGCTGGCCCGCGGCCGTGCTGCCCTTTTCACCCGGATTCGTGCTCGAGAAGCGGTTGTAGACGATCGTGTTCGTCATCGCGCGCGATTTCAGGTTGTGGCCGACGTTCGCATCGTGCGAATAGTTGTAGCGGAAGGTCAGGCTCCTGACCTTGCTGATATACAGGTTGTGCGTCTGGCCCTCGCCAGAACCGTTGTGCCCGAACTCGGTGTATTCGATCAGGACGTCGCTGTTCTCGTTGCGGTTGGCGAGAATGCCGTTCTCGTTATCGTGCAGGAAGCTGTGAAGCAACGTGAAGTTGGTGCCTTCCAGGCGCAGCGCCGCACCGTTCCGGTCCGCTACCCTGGCGCCGGCCATCTCGACGTTGTCGACGACGATGTCGTTGCCGGCAACGACCCAGATACCCTTGCCGCCGCTGTCCTTGCCGGCCGCGTCGATCAGCGGGCGGCCGTTCACGCCGCGGATCGTCAGGCCGTTGCGCGCAATCTTGCAGGTGTCGCCCTTGTACGCGGTGCCGCCCTCGATCTCGATCGTGTCCCCGTCCCGGGCCGCGGCGATGGCGGCGCAGGGTGCGGAAAACGTTTTGCCGGGGCCGACGGACAGTGTCGCGGCCGAGACGCTGCCGCTGGCGGCGGCGGCCAGCAACACGGTGAAGATTGAGCTGGGAACGATATGCATCAGCCGAGCTTAACACGGCATGGCGTCGAATGTGTTACCGAACGGATGTGACAATCCACGCATTTCGCGACCAGGCTTTCCGATAATCTGCTCAGCCAGGAGGAAAGAATTGAAAAGAAACCTGTTCGTCCTGTTGATCTTGCTGTCGTTGGGGCTGGTCGGCACCGTCGTTGCCCTGCCGGATCTCTTCCGGACCGACCTGTCGGTCGACGCCACGATGCGCGCATATACGATCGATACGCTCGTCACCCGGCTCGACGAGCACTACGTGTTCCCCGATAAGGCAAAGCAGATCGCGATGTTGCTGCGACACCGGCAGCATGACCGCACGTACGTCGGGCTGGCAGATGGCGAGCAATTTGCCGCACGGCTCACGACGGACATGGCATCCATGACCCACGATCTGCACTTGAAAGTGAAGTTCAGCCCGAAGCGGTTGCGCCCCGGCGTCGAGGTGGATGCCATGCCGAAGGCGACGTCCGGCGCCGCCCGGGACCAACAATACGGCGTCGAGAACGTCGACCACCTGGGTCCCGCCATCGGCTATCTGCGGATATCGTCATTTCCACCCCGTTCCGCGGTGGCCGGAGCGTATGCGTCCGCGCTGGACAAGCTGTCCGATACCGACGCACTCATCATCGACGTGCGCGACAACAGCGGCGGCGCTCCCGAATCGGTAGCGCTGCTGATCAGCTATTTCGTCGACCGCCCCACGCGCCTGAACGACATCTGGTCGCGCGATTCCGGCCGGACGACCCAGACCTGGACCGAAGGCGCACTCGACGGCAAACGCTATGGCGGCAAGAAACCGGTCGTGATCCTGGCCGGCCCACGTACGGCATCCGCCGGCGAAGACTTCACGTATACAATGCAGGCCTTGAAACGCGCGACCGTGATCGGGGAACGGACGTGGGGCGGTGCCCATCCGATCGCGTTGTATCGCCTCGGCGACCATTTTTATGCCGCCATCCCGCACAGCCGCACCATCAGCCCGATCACGCACACGAACTGGGAAGGTTCGGGGGTCACGCCCGATATCGAGGCGCCACCGGCCGATGCGCTCGCGGTGGCGAAAGACATGCTGGAGAGGCAGCTCGACCCATGAAAAAATTCGTCAAACTCGTGTTGTTCGCGGCGGCGCTGGCGATTCCCGTCCGCGCGCTGTGCTCGTCCGCCTGGGTGAACCGCGCCTTCGTCGGCGCCGGGGACTATGTGCAGATCGACGACGGCGTGTACGCCGCGCGCGACCTGCCGCCCGAGGCGCGCCGGCGTGCCTTGACCGCCCTGCGCGCGGCCCGCGGGCGCATCGCCGGAACGTTCGGCGTGCCGGTGGCGCGGCCGACGACGATCATCGCGGCCAACGACCGGGAAGCGGTGCGCTTCGGCCTGGCGGATGACGTTCCCGGCACCGCATTCATCTCGCCTTTGCGCACCGAGGTGGTCCTGAATCTGGCACACTTCAGCATCGACGTCACGGCCCACGAGCTGGTCCATGCCGAACTGGCGCAGCGTCTCGGGTTCTGGACCCGGACCGTCAAGCTGCCGGTGTGGTTCGACGAAGGCGTCGCCGTGCAGCTCGACCGGCGCGCGCCTTACGCCATCGATTGCGGCGCCGTCGGCGAGCAGCGCATCCGCCAGGTGCGGCAACTGACCACCGTGCGCCGCTTCTGGCATGGCGACCGGGGGCAGATCGTGCAGCACTACCAGGCCGCCAAATGTGCGGCGGCGGAAGTGCTCGAGCGGCATCCCCCGGGCACGCTGTACGCGTCGCTGGCGCGGCTGACGCAGGGTGCGGATTTCGACGACGTGTTCGGGCCCGGGCCGATCACACCCTGAACCCAACGAATGGCTTCCTTCATGCCCCTGCTCCGCATCGCTCTCGCATCGCTTGTCTTCTTCGGCCTCGACCGCCTCTCCAAGATCGTGATCGTCGAGCGGCTCGACCTGGCGTCCGTCCAGAAGATACCCGCCTGGCCCCCGTACCTCAATTTCGTGATGGCCTGGAACAAGGGCGTCAATTTCGGTTTCCTGGACGGCTTCGACGCCCGCTGGCTGCTCGTCGCGATCAGCGTGATCGTCTCGGTCGCACTGATGGCATGGGCACGCTGGCGGTCCGGATGGGCGTTGATGCTGGCGTGCGGCGCCATCATCGGCGGCGCCCTCGGCAACGCCTACGACCGGATCGTCTACGGTGCGGTGGCCGACTACATCAATGTGAGCTGCTGCGCGATCGACAACCCGTATTCGTTCAACGTCGCCGACGTGTGGATTTTCGGCGGTGCGATTTTCCTCGTCCTGTCGAACGATTTCGCGCAGCGCGGGAAAATTTAGTTATCGATATCATTCCGCACGCAACCTGTGCTAGCATGCGTGCTCGTTCATATTTCGACCAAGACGCCGCCATGCAGATGCCACGCCGTTTCTTCGCCGTTCTCGTTCCCGCCCTGTCGCTCGCGCTGGCTGCCCACGCGGCCGCGCCGGAGACGGGCCGGCCCATCGCTTCCCGCTTCAACGCGGACCCGTCGCCGCACTATTTCCCGGACGCGAAGGGCGACAAGTTCTACCTGTACGCGACGGACGACGCGTCGAACACCGGCAAATACTGGGATTCCGTCACGTGGCGCCTGTACACGTCGCCCGACATGAAAACGTGGCGCGACGCCGGCGTGCCGCTCGCCGTCACCGTCTTCAAGTGGGCGCGGCCCGACGCGAAGGCATGGGCGCCGGAAGCGGCCTACCGCAACGGCAAGTATTACTTCTATGCGCCCGTCGGCGGCGACAAGATCGGCGTGGCCGTATCGGACCGTCCGGACGGCGGCTTCGTCGATGCGCGCAAGGATCCGCTCGTCGACCGGGAGCGCGACGTGAACGCGGGCGACGAGCCGATCGATCCGGCCGTCTTCATCGACAAGGACGGCCAGGCGTACATGTACTTCGGCACGCGCGTGCCGAAGGTCGTCAAGCTGAAGCCCGACATGATCTCGCTGGACGGCCCGATCCGCATCGTGAAGATCGACGGCCTGCCTGCATCCGACTCGAAGAAAAAGTACGGCGAAGCGCCGTTCATGCACGAGCATAACGGCGTGTACTACTTCACGTTCTCGTCCGGCTGGCCCGGCCAGATCCTGTACGCGACGGCCAGCTCGCCGATGGGACCCTTCACGTACCGCGGCGTCATGATCGACTACCTGAAGATCTCGACGAATCACCAGGCCATCCTCGAACACGGCGGCAAGAGCTGGGTGTTCTACCACGACGCCCTGCTGCCGGGCGGTGGCGGCTACCGCCGCTCGATCGCCATCGCGCCGCTGGAATATGGCGCCGATGGGTCGATCAAGCAGGTTGCAGTGAAGCCCGGCCAGCCGAACGACTGACCGGGTCACGCCTGACCGGGCATTGCATCCTCAAGCCGCCGTCTTGCCCGACAGGCGCTTGAGGCGTTCCAGCGCGCTCTCGCCGGCCGTCTCCGGCTGGCTGACGGACTTGCGGATCGCATCCAGTTCCGCCTGCTGGTCCAGCGGCTTCTGGCCGATGTCGGCGACGATGCGCAGGCCCGACGCTTCGTTCGTCACGGCCTGGGCGCGGCGGGTCAGCGCGGACAGCGCCGTCGAATTGCCGCGCATGCTCGTGAGGCCGTTCAGCTGTTCCTGGCGCTCGATGCGCAGTTCCTGCAGCTCCTTCTGCGCCTTGGCGGAGGCCAGCGCCTGCATCGCCTTCTTCGCCTGGGCGTCGAATTCGGCCAGCTGCGTCGACAGCGCATCGACGATCTTCTGCAGCTCGTCCATGTAGGCCTTCGCATCCGCCTCTTCCTGGATTTCCTGCGGCAGGCGCGCCTTGTTCGCTTCCAGCTCGTCGCAGAACATCGTCACGGTCGCTTCCGAGATCGTGCCGGCCGCCAGGCGCTCGGCCAGCTTCTCGGCGGCGCGTTCGTCGTTGGCGATCAGGTTCTGCAGGTTCACCACGTCGCCATGCTCCTTGTCGAACGACGCACGCGACGTTGCCAGCAACTGCGCCGTCTCGCGCAGGGTGGCGACCAGGCGGTCGCGGTCGGCCTCGGTCGCGGTTTCGGGGTCGAAGTTGGCGATGACTTCGGCGATGCGGTTGCCCAGTGCGCCGAAATGCTTCGTGACCAGTCGTGCGGTCAGGCCCCATCCACTAGCGTTGCTCATTGTTGTTCCTTTCTGCGGTGAAGAAAACGGTTCATACGGTTATTGGATGACGATGCGCTCTTGTTCCATCGGGATGCCGATGACGAAGTCGACATGGATCCCGCGCTTGTTCGCATCGCCATCGACGCTTTCCACGATCTCCGTCGTGATCAATAAATATTCGCGGCCGCCATCCGCCAGCTGGCGCACGTACGGCATGAAATACATTTCCTGGCGCAGGCCGCGCTGGCCTTCCGCATCGTCGATACGCGTCTCGCGGCCCTTGAACGGGCTGACGAATTGCGCGTCGGGGCGGCCCGCGTCACGGGTGTAGTCGAGGCGGTCCGACTCGCCGAACACGGTCGCGAGTTCCTGCGCCCCCAGCATGTCGGCCAGCTGTTCGCGCCACAGCGTGTAGCCCGCGTCGCCGAGGCCGTAGCCGGCCACGCCCGTGTAGGCATCCTGGTCGTCGGCCGTCTCCGGGATCACGCGCGCCAGCTGGGTGCAGTACAGCACTTCGGCCACCTTGCCGTCGTCGCCGCAGAACACCTGCAGGAATTTCTCGTCCGCCGCGTCGTCGCCCTTGTCGAGATACAGGCGGTACAGCTCAGTGTCCGGTTGCAGGCGGATCTGCGACACCGCCAGGATGCGCGTGTCCGCGGCGGCCGGCATCGCGATCAGCGAGCCGTTCGTCTGCGCCCGGATGACCGGCGACATCTGGATCTGCACGACGCTGCCGATGCGCGCGCCCAGCGGCACGTCGTCGTCCGCGCGCGCCTCTCCCTTCGTCACGCCCTTGTTCGCGGCCACCGCACGCACGTAGCTGAAGACATCCTTCCAGGCCATTCTCGTCAATTCCTTTCGAACGAATAATTCGGTTTCTTCGCTTCCCGGCCGCGGCGCAGGCGGCGCCACGCGAAGTACAGGCCCCAGCCGATCAGCGCCAGCACGCACAGGGTCAGGAACACGCCGAGGAACGACATGCCGCCGCCGGCCGGCGCGGGCGCAGTTCCCCCCGCATACCCGCCCGGATAACCGTTGTTGTTCGCATGCGCGCCGCGCGACGCGTTCGCGATCATGGCGCCCGCGATCACGTGTCCCAGGCCGCTGTCCTGCCGCACGACGACCGGCGGCTGCTGTTGCTGCACGGGCGGCGGCGCGTACGTCGGTGCGCTCCGTCCCTGCTCGTACCCAGGCACCGGCCGCGTGTCGCGTGCCGCATCGGCCTGCGCCTGCCGGCGCGCATCCAGCGTGCGCAGCGCGTTCGCTTCCGACGTGTTCCTGTCCAGCTTTTGCGACAGCGCGGAATCGGACTTTTGCGGCGCGGCCGACCCGCGGCCGAACGAGCCGAAACCGCCCGACGATTTACTCTGCTGCGGCGCGGCGTCGGGTGGTGCCGAACGCCGGCTGAACGACCCGAAGCTCGTGCCGCTCGACTTCGCCGACGAGTACGACGGCCTGGACGGCGACGACGAGCGCTGCGACGAAAAGCCGCTCTTGAAGGAGCTCGACGAGGACGGCTTCGCGTCGACGGCGCCGACATGTGCCAGCGGGAGCAGCAGGGCCAGCACGAACGCGACGTTATAAGACTTCAACATGGTCATGGAAGCGATCGAAAGTTAGAATCAGCATAACGACCGCGATGGTCGCATGCACCGGTAAAATTAGCAAAGGAATACCATGACCCGCCGTTACCTCGACATGAACCAGCACGATGCCCTGTACACGGTGGCGCGCAAGTACCCGGGCGGCATCGATGCGCTGGCCCGCGAGCTGGACATGTCCGCCAATGTCTTGCGCAACAAGCTGTCGCCCACGATCGCATCGCACTATCCGTCGTTCGAAGAGGTGTCGCTGATCGTCGAGTGCTGCCACAAGGCGGGCGTGCAGGAAGCGCACCTGCCGCTGCACGCGCTGCTGGTGCGCCACGGGATGGCCGCGTTCGTCGTGCCGCAGCCGGAGCAGGCGCGCCAGGACGACCTGTCGCAGACCGTCTGCCGCGTGATGAGCGACGTGGGCGCCGTGGCCGAGGCGGTGTCGACCGCCCTGCTCGACGGCACCGTCACGCCGGTCGAGGCCGACCTGATCGAACGTAAATTCCATGCCGCGCTGTCCGCCCTGGGCGCCTGGCGCGCACGTCTGCGCCAGGAGACCGAGGCCGGCATCCGCTGATCAGGAACGCAGGCGGCGTTCGGGCGCCGCCGTCGCCGCTTCATCGCGGGCTGCACTGCGCAAGGAGCGCAGGAACAGGCCCAGGCCGCCGAAGGCCAGCGCGAGGATGCAGATGAGTTCAAAGGCCGACATCGTGCGCAGCGACATGTTCACCGACGCGATGACGCCGAACACGAGTGCCGCGAACGCGCAGATGGCCAGCAGCCAGCCCAGCACGTTGCGGGCGTTGTAGAAGATCATGGCGATGCCGATCACGAGGGGAATGAGGACGATTCCGCCCGTGATGCCGTAGCCGCCCACGCCGAACAGGCGCGTGCCGAGGCCGAAGCTGGAACTCACCACCACGCTGTTGAGCAGCAGGTAGAAGCCCCCGCACATCAGGACCAGCCCCAGGAAGAACTGGCCCGTTCCTCCACTCGTACCGCCCGCACCGTTCATCGTGTCCTCCGTCCTAAGAATTTGTTGCGACGGCGACAACAATACCAGACTTTCCGGTCACATTGCCAGTGTGCCGGGCGGTAAAGCAACGATTGGATTACCGCTTGGCGTCGGCGACCGGCTCGCCGAAATCCGGCATCCCGTCCGCGCGCCAGCGGATCACCTGCGCGCGTGTATGACGGTTCGGGTCGTGCAGGGAGTCGCCCTGGATTTCCTTGTAGTTGCGCGCGTGGTAGACCAGCACGTCCGTCTTGCCGTCCGGCGTCGTCGTGAACGAGTTGTGGCCCGGGCCCCACTGGCCGTTCTTTTCGCTGCTCCTGAAGACGGGTTCGGGCAGCTTGGTCCACGATTTCGGGTCGAGCAGGTCGGCGTCGGCCGGCGCGCTGACCATGCCGAGGCAGTAATTGGCATCCGTCGCGCTGGCGGAGAACGTGACGAACACGCGACCATGGCTCACCAGCACGGCCGGGCCTTCGTCGACGGCGAACTTCACCTTCTCCCACGCGTACTCCGGCTTCGTCAGCAGCACGGCCGGGCCCCTGATCGACAGCGGCGTGTCCATCTTCGCGAGGTAGATGTTCGTGCCCTTGCTGCCGTCCGGCGCCGTCTGCGTCCACGCGAGGTAGCGCTGGCCGCGGTGTTCGAACGTGGTGGCGTCCAGCGAAAACGATTCCCAGCCCGTCTTGATCTGGCCGCGCTCGACCCACTCGCCCGCGAACGGGTCGGCGGACGCGTTTTCCAGGGCGTACAGCCGGATTTCCCACGGATGCTCGGCGCTGCCGGCCGTGAAATAGATATACCACTTGCCGTCGATGCGGTGCATTTCAGGCGCCCAGATGTGCGCCCCCATCACGCCGGTCGCGTGCTTGCGCCACACGGTCTTCGCGGGCGCGGCGCCCAGGTCGTCGAGCGAGCGGGCGCGGCGGATCTCGATGCGGTCGTATTCGGGCACGGTCGCCGTGTAGTAATACCAGCCGTCCGGCTGCAGGGTCACCTGCGGGTCGGCGCGCTGCAGCACGAGGGGATTGCGGAACACGGGTTCGGCGGCATGGGCCGGCGCGAACGCGGCGGCGAGGCACAGGGCGAGCGCCGGCAAGGCGCGTACGGTCAAGCGATACATCGGAGCTCCAAAAAGAACGCAGGCTGGCGGCGATGATCGGATGATAGTCGGGTGGCGTCCACCCGACCAATGATTTTTTTCGCGCGACCGATACGAATTCACCGGGTCCGGCGACGCGGCCTGTCGTCCATCCCCGCCTCGTCGACGTCGGCCGACGTCGACCGCGAACGCTTGTATTCCAGCTCGCCCGCTTCCTCCGGCAGCGCGGGGCCGGCGTACAGCACCGCCACGTCGGCCAGCGCGCTGGCGCGGTCCGTGCCGAAACCGGACAGGGACGTCAGCCGCAGCCAGCGCGCCGTGACGGTCTGCCCGAAGCGCACCGTCTGCGGATCGAACGTCGACAGGAGTGTCGGCCGGGCGACGTCGCGCCACGTCGTGCCGTCGTCGCTGGCCTCGATGCGCCATTCGCGCACGTCGCCTTCGTGATCGCGGTGGTTCTGGCGCGGCATCAGCACGAGGCCGTCGAACGACACGGGCTGCGCGAAGGCTATCGTCAATACCGGCTGCGGGCGCGGCACGTCGCCCTTCACCGCGACGAGGCTATACGTATTCGGATCGCCGTCGACGACGTTCGCCGCGTCGGGCCAGCCGCTGGCCACGGCGCCGAGCTTTTTCATCACGCGCGTGTCGAACAGGCTGGCGCGCAGCGCGGCCGCATCGACCGCGACGGCCGGCGCAAAGCGCGGACCGGCCATGTAGTCCAGCAGCGAACGGCGCAGCTGGCGCGCGGCGGGACGCTCGTCCAGGCGGCTGTCGAGGTCGAACATCGACACCAGCAGCCGGCCCGTGCCCACGGTCGCCTCGAACACGGCGCCGAGCCGGTAGTTGCGGTTCCAGTCGTCGATGGGCTGGACGATGGGCCGCAGTCCGGCCGGCAGGCGTTCGAGGTTGAACGCGCGGGCGCCCGCCACGAGCTCGCTCCATTGCCAGTCCATGTGATCGAAGGTGGGGAATGCCGCCAGCGCGGGGTGCGCGCGGTCGACCCACAGGCCCAGCATGCGCGACCACCCGGGATTCATCAACCGGTTCCAGAACACGGGGACGTCCGCGAGCGGCGGCGACGTCCAGTCCAGGTCCGCCTTGCGCGGCAGGTACAGCACCCTGCCGCCCTGCGCCAGCCGCGCCTCGGCCTCGGGCCACGCGTGCGTCACGAGCACGCCGGCGGGAACGGACGGGTCGACCTCGGCGGGATACAGCCAGAAATTCCAGCCGTTGGCGATGGCCGTGCCGTCCAGCCCCACGACCAGCCGGTAATGCGCGGGCGCCGGCAGTTGCGCCAGGTCCGCGGCGACGCGTCCCAGCGGGATGTTCTTGCCGATCGGGATAGCGCGGGTGGCGAACCGTCCCTGGACCACGGCGCGCCCGGCGTCGTCCTCGATGCGCCACCAGGGCCGCGCGCCGTTCAGCGGCTGCGCGCCATAGTGCGCGATCTCCACGGGCACGTCGAACGCATCGCGCGTCGTCAGCACGGTGCGCGTCAGGCGGGCCAGCGGCACCGTCGCGCCATTGAAGCGCCGGAACGCCTCCGGCGTCGCATAACCTTTCGATTCCCAGAACGTGTCGAGGACGCCGACGAGCGCCGTGCCCTGGCCGAGATAGTCGTGCAGGTCCAGCAGCTGGTAGCCGCTCATGCCGCGCGTGCGCAGCGCGGCCTCGATCTCCTCCTTGTAGCAGGCCAACTGCCAGCGCCCGGACGCCAGCGCGAAGTCGCGGTTGCGGTCCAGGACCCCGTGCCGCCGGGCGGACTCGCGGAAGATCTCGTAATTCCCCGGTTGCAGGTAGCCCGTGAACCTGTCGATGATCGAATAATCGGGATAGGCGACCCATTGCCCCGTCTCGTGTCCGATGACGGGCACGCGGATGCCGTCCAGCGACGCCGCGTAGTCGCGCCCGAACCAGCCGGTCTTGTTGCGCAGCGGTTTCGGGCCGATGCGCTGCACGGCCAGGTAATCGACGTCCCTGTCGAGCTCCGGCACGACGGGTTCCGTGTGGCCCGTGCCGTTCGTGTACAGGCGCCGCGGGTCCTCCGCGCGGAAGCGCGCGGTCCACCGTGCGAACACTTCTTTCCAGTGCCCCGACGGCTCGTTGCTGGGGCTGAGAAGCAGGAACGACGGGTGGTTGCCGTAAGCGCGGATCAGGCGCTCGGTCTCGTCGTACAGCGCCTGTTCGATGGGCGAACCGGGCTCGAACCGGTTCCACATGCCGGGCTCCGGCTGCAGGTAGATGCCGACTTCGTCCGCCGCCTGGAATGCCGCTTCCGGCGGCGTGAACGAATGGAAGCGGACGTGGTTGATGCCCCACGCCTTGTTGATGGCGAAGATCTTCTTCCAGTACGCGACGTCCGTCGGCGGATATCCGGTGAGCGGAAAGTCGCCGCCGTGGTGCGTCCCGCGCAGGAACACGGGCCGGCCGTTGACGAGGATGTCCGTGCCGCGCGCCGCCACCTGCACGAAGCCGAACGACACGTCGCGCGCGTCGTCGGCACCTGGTCCCGCGAGCCGCAGTTTCAGCTTCTGCAGCACGGGGTGGAACTCGTCCCACGTCGGCGCGTCCTTCGGATACTGCACGCTGAATTCGGCACTGCCGCCGTCCGCCGTCCAGCGCACGGGAATGCGCTTTCCGTTGGCCTTGACCGCCCCTGCCCCGGCCTTGCTCCCGCCATTGCCGACCTTGAGTCTTACACGCACGCTGCGGCTGGCCACGTCCGGAAAGACCTGCGCGTCGGCGATGTACACGGGCGACGTCGCTCGCAGCTCGGCCTTGCCGACGATGCCGTTCCAGCTCATGCCGAGCGAATCGGAGATGCTGTGCGAGTCCGGCCGGTACGCCATCAGCACGCGCGAATCCACGCGCACCGTGACGCGGTGTTTGCCCGGCCCGAGCGGGCCTAGGTCGTAGTCGTGCGGCGCCACGAGGGAGACATTGGCGCCCAGCGCGCGATCGTCGATCCACGCGCTGGAACCCCAGCGGGGCCGCTCCAGGTGCAGCACGACGCGCTTGCCGCGCCAGGCGGGCGGCACCTCGACGCCGCGCTGGTACCACGCGGCGCCCAGGTAGTGGCGTGGCGGCTGGCTCAGGAACGGCACTTTCACCTGGCCCGGCTGCGTGAACGCCGCATAGTCCGCGCGCAGGTTCCAGTTCTTGTCGTACAGCGACAGCACCCACGGCGTCTGCGCCGTGATGGCGTCGCCATAGCCTTGCGCGTTCAGGATGCCGGGAATGCGGATGCGGTCCGGCAGCGCGCGGTTTTCCCAGTGCGCGGCGACGCCTGCGTCCTCGCGGTCGAGCGCGAACCGCCAGTCGCCGGCAAGATCGATCGTGTCCGCCGCGCCGGCCGATACGGCCCAGGCCAGCGCGGCGGCGCCCAGCAGCCTCCTCATGCGTCAGCCGCCGAAGCGGAAGTCGGCGCCCACCATGATGCGGCGGCCGGCGTAGCTGTAGTCCAGGATGCTCGGCGTGCCGTTCGAGAACGGGACGTACGAACCCTGGCTGTTGCTGGTCGCCGCGTTGTTCAGGTTCCGGCCTTCGATGAACACGTCGAACTCCGGCGTGATGCGGTACTGGATCTTGGCGTCGACGTAGCGCGTCGCGTCCTTGAAATTCGGCGAACCCGGGTTGTAGGCGGGCGGACGGGTATTGCCGCTCGCGTTAGGGTAGTTGTTGAGGTAGTTGGCGCTCGAGCCCGCAATGTTGTTGAAGTAGTTGCCTACGCCCTGCACCGCGACGCGCGCGGACAGGCGGCCGTCGTCATACCAGATCGCCCAGTTGTACTGGAACTTCGATTCGCGCAGCGGCGGCATCGGCGTGCCGGTCAACAGGTCGACGATGTTCTGGGTCGACGTGACCGACGCCAGCTTCGTATAGTTGCCGTCGAAGCCGAGGTAACGCAGGCGCCACGGCAGGAAGGTGAACGCGGTCTTGGTATTGAACTCCCAGCCCTTGCGGGTGGTCGCCACGCCGTTCTCGTAGGTCGGGAACGAGAACGGCAGCTCGGCCAGCGACTTGCCCGTCGTCGGGTCGACCAGGGCCAGGCCCAGCGTGCCGTTCTCCGTCTGCACGATCGACGGGCCCACGATGCCGCGCTGGTTGAAGTAGGACAGCGAGAACATCGTGTCCTTGCTCGGATAGTATTCCGCGCTCCAGTTCTGGTTCAGGTTCTTCTGGGCCTGCAGGGCCGGGTTGCCGACGGTCTTGGTGCAGGTCTGGGTGCCGTTGGCATCGACGCGCTCGTCGTAGCGGCACAGGCCCGACGGCAGCAGATTCGTCACCGGCGGCCGGGCGACGCTGCGGGCGCGGTTGTAGCGTACGACGAACTTGTCCGGCACGAGCCACATCGCGAGGTTATAGATCGGCAGGAAGTCGTGCGTCGTGGCGTCCACCGCGGTGTTGGTCGACACCGTGACGTCGTTGATGCCGCCGGCCGCGTTCGGGCTGGCAGGGTCGAACGCGGCCGTGCGCGTGATCGACTGGAACTGCATGTTGCCGATGCCGTGCACCTTGGTGCGGATGTAGCGGTAGCCCAGGTTGCCTTCGACCTGCCAGTCGAACGGCAGCGCGCGGCTGGTGAACGGGATGCGGTCGATATTGAAATCGCCCATGACGTACAGGGCTTCGGAACGCTCGCTCATCCGCGTCACCGGCGCCTCGTACGTCTTGCCGTCCGTGCCCGTGCAGCTGGTGACGCAGTTCAGGTTCGCATTCGTGATGCCCGCCAGCTGGAACACCTTCTGCACGTCGATGTTCGGCCAGTTGGTCACGGCACCGCCGAACTGGCCGTTGGCGCCGTTGAACAGCTGGGTGTTGGTGATGTTCCCGCTGAGCGACTTGGCGACGATGTCCTGGAACTGCTGCGGCGTCACGGTCACCGTGCCCGAACTCTGGCTGTCCCACCGATTGCTCTTGACATAGCCGTACTGGCACTTGTTGCCGCCTGCGCCCAACGAGCCGGCCGTGTCCTGGCACCCCACGAGGGTACTGCGGACCAGGCCGGGCACCGCATAGACGATCGGGTCCGTGCTCACCTGGTAACCGTTGCCGCCGCGGGTGTCGTAGCGCGTATCGCGGAAGTTGAAACCGGTCTTGAAGCGGGTGAAGAACGGGATCGATTCCGGTACCTGGAACGTGAAATCCGCCTTCGCCGTGCGTTCCTCGGTCGCCGTGATCCCCGGCGTGTAGGTCAGCTGCGGCTGGGAATACGTGAGCAGCGGCCGCTGGTTCTGCGTATAGGCCGGCACGCTGTTGATGTAGGTGGTCCCGCTGGTGACGGCGGCCGCAGCGGCCGGCTGGACGAGGCCCGCGTAATTGGCCGGGTTATACAAGTCGAAGGTCGACCCCTGCGGGAAGTTGTACGCCCACAGGCCGTTCGGCGTCACCGACATCTGCGCGGCTCCGTAATAGGAACTGAATGTCGTGCGGAAAAACTCCGTCGTGTAGTTGGACTTGGCATCGCCGACCAGCCACTCCGCCTTCATGCCGTCGCGATTCCACTCGCCGCCGGTCTGGAAGTACTTGGTGATCGTGTCGGACTTCTGGAAGATCTGGTCGACGCTGGCCGCGCCGTCGCTGATGCTGAAGCTCGTCACGTGGTGGCTCGCGTCCACGGTGACGCTCGACGGGTCGACGTTCGTCACGGCGCCCTGCACGGCCGGGCCCCCGCTCAAGAAACTGACCGAGCCCGGGTACAGGTAGTAGCCCGCGCCGTTCGCCCCCGGCGCGACCGAGCGTACGCCGTCCGTGTCGACGAAGGTCTTTGCCGTGTTGACGTTCATGCCGCCCAGGTTGAGGTACGACGTCTTGTTGTCGGTATGGCGCTTGGAATAGCTGCCCTTGACGTACACCGTCAGGTCGCGGTTGACCTTGAAGTCGGCGCGCAGGTCCAGGTCCTGGCGGCGGTCGATCTCGGTCTGGATCTTGTTGCGGACCAGCGAAGGCGTATAGTCGTTCCACTGGTTCAGGCAGCTGATCAATTCGTTCTGGCGCTCGTTCACCGCATTCGTACGGTTGGAGGCGCTCAGGTTCTTCAGCGACGCGTCCGTGGTCGCCAGTTGCGGGAACGCGCTATAGCATTCCGCCTTCGTCTTGGCGGCCGCGGACCTGGTCAGGATCTCGTACGGCGAGTACGTGGTGTAGTTTCCGGTGCCGTTCGTGTACGGATAAATACCCGTGGAGCCGGCCGCCGGTCCGGCCGGCGTCGTCGACGCCGGGTCCGACATGTTCAGCGTGGAGGGGTTGTACGTGAACGTCTTTTCCGGCGAGTTGTCAAAGTCGATCAGGCGCGCGTAACCCGCCGCCGCGCTGGTCGCAACCTGCATCTGGTGCTGCTCGTTGGCGGCCGTCGACTTGGACGCATTCAGGATCACGCCGAGCCGGTCGTCGAGGAATTTGCGGGACAGGATGACGTTGGTATCGGGTTCCCACTTCTTATTCAGATTGTTGGTGGTGCCGGCCACACGGACCGACGCGAACGGCTCCTTGAAATCGAGGCCCGTACGCGTCTTGATGATGATGCCGCCGCCGAGCGAGCCCTCGACCATGTCGGCCGTCGACCCCTTGACCACGTCCACGCTCTTGATCAGGTCCGCGGACAACTGGCGGAACTCGCTACCGCGGCCGCTGGCCGCGTTGTTGGCCGACTGCACCGCCATGCCGTCGATCTCGACCCGCGTGAGGTCCGGCCCGTTGCCGCGCACGGCGACACTGACGCCCTCGCCGAAGTCGCCGCGGTCGAGCGCCACGCCGGCCATGCGCGAGATCGCCTCGCCGATGTTCCGGTCCGGCAGCGAGCCGACGTCCTCGGCGACGATGGAATCGAGCGCCGTGGCCGCGTTCTTCTTGCGGGCGATCGACGATTGCTGCGACTTGCGCGTCGAGACGACGACCGTCGCGATGCCGCTCGCGACCTCGTGACTGCCCTGCGGCGCGGCGGTGCCGGCGGCGTCGCCCGCGCCGCTGGCCGACGCCTGCGTATTTGTCGCGTCCTGCGGCGGCGGATTGTCCTGCGCGCAGGCGGCCTGGCTGGCGATCAGCGATGCGACCGCCAGCGAGACGGCGTAGGCGAGGCGCGTGGGGCGGATGACCTGTCGGATGTCGTGCATTTTTCTGTCTCCTTGGTGGACCGCTGGGCGGTCTGTTTTTGTCCGGATCGGCTTGAAAACAGTGTAGGGTTGCACGCACCCGCCGTGATATATCAGCAAGAAATACTCATCGACGTGAGCGAAGCGTGTGCGCAAACGACCACACCAACCGCTCATCGCCGCGATTGCGATTCCTTTTTGCCGTGGATTCGCGCGCTTGGCACATCGTTGGTTATCGCAACGCGTCTCTCGCATGCCCGAACCGACGAATCGCTCAATCCCGTGAGCGATTCGTCCGTGCACCCTGCGCTATCCTTGGCGGCACAACGAGGAGACACGATGAAACCGCACATCATCCCTGCCCTGCTGTCCGTCCTGCTGGCGTCGGGCGTCCATGCCCAGACGGACGCGGTGGTCGTGAACGGCGCGCGCGCGCAGGCCGGCGATCGCCATGCGATCAATGCCGCGAAGGACCGCATCCTGAACGGCCGCTCCGCGTCGTCGTGCGCATTCATGGACCCGCACAACCCCGCGTACGATCCGGTCACGATCGCGTACATGCGCGACTTCGGCCTGGACGACAGCCTGTCGAACGACGTCCCGCGCGCGTCCGACCTGGCGCCGGGGGGCGACGTGTCGAACATGCCGTCCGCCAACGCGCGGGCTACGGGCTGCCGCGGCGCCGACTGGCGCTTCGCGGCCGGCCGCAACCGCATCCTCCGCAACGACAAGACACTCGCGCTGGGCTACGAAGCCTTCGACAACAAGGATTACGCGCGCGCACTCGAGCTGTTTTCCACGGGGTGGAAGAAGATCGGCTACGACGACGCGGCGCTGATGCTGGCGCGGATGCACCTGTACGGACTCGGGACCGCGAAGGATTCCGCACAGGCCGTCGCGTGGCTGGAACAGGTAGACCACAAGCCGTACGATCCCGCCCGCTCCGACCTGCTCGCGCCGCGCATCGACGCCTCCTTCATGCTGGCGCGCATCTACGACCGCGCCATCGGCGTGGCGCGCGACGCGGAGAAGGCGCGCGCCTGGTACGAGAAGGCGGCCGGCTACGGCTACGCCCCGGCCCAATTCCTGTTGGGGCGCGCGTACTACACGGGCGACGGTGCGCCGCTCGACCTGAAACTGGCGGGCGCGTACTTCGAGGCCGCGGCGCGCGCCGGCATCCCGGCCGCCCTGTTCGCGGCCGGGCGGATGCACGACCTGGGTGAAGGCGTGCCGGCCAATCCCGCGCAGGCCATCGTGTATTACAAGGAGGCGGCACTGAAGGGCGACCGCGATGCCCGGTTCGCCCTCGGCACCTATTTCTACAGCGGCGAGGTCGTCGGCAAGGACCTCGCCACCGCGCGCCGCTGGTTCGATGCCGCCGCGCGCCAGGGCCAGCCGGACGCCATGTTCAACCTGGGCGTGATGGCCGCGCACGGCGAAGGCGGTCCAAAGGACCCGGTGACGGCGTACGTCATGCTCGACCTGGCGCGCCAGGCCGGCCACGAAGGCGCGACGGCCGCGCTGGAGGCGCTCGCGCCCACGCTGACCGCCGATGAACGCAGGCGCGCGGACGACGTGCTGCACCCGCCGCGCGCTCAAGCCGGTTCGTAACCCGCCGGCAGCAGCAGGTCGGGAAAGCGCGTGCGCAGCACGTCCAGCGCCTGCAGCGTGCCGGACAGGTGCTGGCGTACGGCGCGCCGCGCGCCGGTCGCGTCGCCCTGCCCGATGCAGCGCGCGATCTGGCCGTGCTGCTGCAGGATCGACAAGGCCTTGCCGTTGAGCGGCAGGTGCAGGCGGCGCAGCCGGTCGAGGTTGCCGCTGCACCGGCGCATCATGCCCCACAGGTCGGGCAGCTCGGACGCTTCATACATGCGCATGTGGAAGTCCAAGTCGATGCGCGTGAAGTTGTCCAGGTCGCCCGCCTCCAGGCAGCCCCGCTGGCGCGCGACGAGGTCCTGCAGCGCCTTGCCCAGGTCCGGGCGCGGCTGGCGGGCCAGCACCCATGCGATCTCCAGCTCCACCGACAGGCGGAAGAAATGCGCCTGGCGCGCGGCCGCGAGGTCGATGGGCCGCACGCGGGTCTGGTACTGCGGATAGATGTCGACGAGGCGCTCTTCCTCCAGCCGCAGCAGCGCCTCGCGGATGGGGCTCTGCGACAGCTGGAAGTAGTCGCACAGCGCCGGCCGCGCCAGCACGGCGCCGGGTTTCAGGACGAGGCTCACGATCTGCGCCCGCAGGTGCTCGAACACCTGCACGGTCGCGTTGCGCGAGCGGTCCAGGCGGAACGGGACGTCGATGGCGCTCACCGCTCAGGGCCTTTCGTAGAATTCCGCTTCGACGATGGTCAGGGCCGACGTCGACACGCCCTTCGCGCCCGTCGCCGTATTCGCCTGGTTGGCGACCTCCGTCAGCCTGATGCCACCGCCCTCTTCCGCCTGCCCGGCCAGGACGATGCGCACCGACCGGCCCCGCACGGGCTTCAGCGGCAGCGTCACGTAGCCCAGGCTCTTCGGCGTCGGGCCGCTCCACGCCTCCTGGCCATCCACGTAGACCTTGAGCGGATAGCTGCGGTCGCGCCAGCCCGTCAGCTTCAGTACCACCTCGGCCAGCCGCGCCGGCCGCGCCAGCGTGTACGTGATCGCGGGCGCGGCGCCGGCCTGGCTCGTCCACGCCGTCGTCTCGTCGTCGTCGAACGACTTGTTCCCGTCCGGCGCATCGCTGGCGGTCACCGGCACGGCCACGCGCGACACCGTGAACGATGGCGTGGCGGGCGTCGGTCCGCGGTCCAGATGGTCCGGCGGCGCGGGCGGCAACGCCGCGAGGCCATCCTTCAAGGTCACGGACTTCGACTCGAGCACCACTTCGGCCGGCGCCAGGCCCTGCGCGCGGGCTCGGACGACGATGCGGCCAGGCTGCGGCGTCGTCCGCAACAGCACGCGATTCACGCCGCCCTCCACCGGCAGTGAGCGCGCAAGGATGTAATTGTCCGGTCCCTGCGCGATCCCGCCGCGCCATTCGGCAGGTCCCTGCACGTCGAAGTCGACCATGTCCAGTGCGAGCGGATGGCGGCGGCCGGCGGCGTCCACGACCTCCACCTGTACGAGCGCCATGTCGGCGCCGTCCGCGCGCAGGCCCTGCGGCGAGACGATGGGCGTCAGTTTCAGTGCGGCCGGCGCGCCGGCGGTGGCCAGCGCCGTCTCGCACACGGGTTTGCCGTGCGCGTCGTACCCGACCGCTTTCAGTTCGCCCGGCGCCCACGCCACCTGCTCGAACGTGAACAGGAAGCGCGCGCCCTGCCGCGCGGGGCCGACCTCCTTCCCG
Source organism: uncultured Massilia sp. (assembly GCA_946481275.1). The sequence goes on along the minus strand of CAMLMV010000001.1, from coordinate 11,783 downwards.
TTCAGGAACAGTTTTACGCTGTCCGCACTGGAGACGACGGTGACCGGCTTGACGGTGCCCGCCGGGTAGTTCCAGTGCCCGACGATATGGGCGCGCGGATGCGCCACGTCGACCCAGCCGTCCCACATGACCTGGTGAGCGTAGAACGCATCCTTCGGGATGCGCATGGCGTCGACCTCGCCGCTGCGGCGATAATTCTCGGCGCCGCGGTGGTGCGTGTTCGAGTCGGAAAACACGATGTTCACGCCGCCGCTCGACACGCGCGTGCCGGTGCCGGGACGCTCGCGCCAGTAGTCGTACCAGCGCAAAACGTCCTCGATGGCGAAGCTGTCCTGGTTGCGGTTGTAGACGCTCGCATCCTGGCCCTTGTGCGGCGGGCCGTCGCCGTCCCTGTGGTAGGGCGGGCTCAGTTCATCCCAGTACTTGCGCAATGCCTCGTCGCGCGAATACTCCATCGCCCACATCGGCATGCCCGCGCTCTTGTTTATGTACAGCATTTCGCCGCCGTATTCGGCGATGTGCTGCAGCTCCCGGCTCAGCATCTCGCGGCTGCCGGCTGCGCGGCCGCCGTACGGGTCGAATTCGTCGCGCAGCGCCTTCATCGCGCGCATGTGGTCCGCGCTGACGCCCTTGTTGCCGCTCTCGTAGAACACGATGCTGGGATTGTTGCGGTTGTAGACGATGGCGTCGCGCATGACGTCGAGGCGCTGCTCCCAGCGGCGGTCCTTGACGTCCGCTTCGGAATCGCCGGCGGGCATGGCTTCCATCAGGCCCAGGCGGTCGAGCGATTCCACGTCCTGCTTCCACGGCGTCACGTGCATCCAGCGGATCAGGTTCGCATTGCTGGCCAGCGCGAGGCCGTTACTGTAATCGGACAGCCACGGGGGCACGGCGCTGCCCACCGCGGGCCATTCGTTCGTCGTGCGCTGCGCATAGCCGTGCACCTGGATCACGCGGTCGTTCAATGCGATCATCCCGTCGCGGAAGGCCGTCTTGCGAAAGCCCGTGCGGGTCGTGACGGTATCGAGGGGCTTGCCGTCGACCTTCAGCGTCGTCACGACGTCGTACAGATAGCCGTAGCCCCAGCTCCAGAAGTTCAGGCCCGCGACGGGCGCGCCTGCCTTCAGCGTGACGGTGGCGCCGGGCGCGATCGTCCGCGCGGGCGCACCGAAGCCCGCGACCCGCTTGCCGTCCCTGTCGCGCAGCTCGACCTCGTAGGCGACCCTGTGCGGCTGGGTGGAATCGTTGCGCACCTGCGATTCGGCCGTGATGGTGGCCTTGCGGCGCGGGATGTCGAAGTCGCGCGCATACACGTACACCCCCGTGGTGCCGAGGCTCGCGTACAGCGGGAGCGTCTGGTACACGGGTTCCGTCACGTGCAGCCGCACGTTCTTCGGCAGGCCGCCGTAGTTCGCAAAAAAATTCCTGTCGTTCCACTGGAAACGCTGGCCCGTCGCCTGCTCGCGGTAATCCCAGCGGTTGTCCGTGCGGACGGCCACGACGTTGTCGCCGTCGACGAGCGCGCCCGAGATCTCGACGCCGAACGCATTGATGCCGTTCTCGTGCAGCGCCACGCGCCGGCCGTTGACGTACACCTCGGCCGCCTGGCGCGCCCCCTCGAATTCGAGGAACACCTTCTGGCCGGGCTTCAGGCCGGGCACCCTGAAATGCTTGCGATACCAGGCGATGCCCGTCGACAGGTCGGCGATGTCCTTGCGGAAGGCGTCGTCCTCGTTCCACGCGCGCGGCAGGCTGATGGCCTTCCAGCCGCTGTCGTCGAAGCCGGGACGGGCTGCGTCGGCCGGGTCGCCGACTGCCAGCTTCCAGCCGGGATTGAAGTCGTACAGGGCGCGCTCGGCGTGCGCGGGCAACGCAGCGGCAAGCGCCAACATCAGGGCGAGTCGTGGATTCATGGAGGTCCAGGTCGAGGCAGGAGGTCACTGAAATATTAGCAGTCCAGCATTCGACCTTTTCGCGGCCGGGCCAATTACTCAACATGCTGAGCATTCGCCGCACCCCGATTGACGCTCCATCCGATTGAGCAGGTAATGACGGTCCAACAACAACAGCGATCAAGGAGGCGATATGAGATCAACACGGCAGCACCTCGCACGCGGCACGTTCGCGCTGGCGATCCTGTGCGGCGCAGGCGGGGCAGCGGCGGCGACGTATTACGTGGCACCGGCCGGTAGCGACGCCGCCGCGGGCACGCAGGCGGCACCGTGGGCGACGTTCGCAAAGGCCCAGTCGGTGGCCGTGGCCGGCGACACCGTGTACTTCCGCGGCGGCGCCTACGTGTTCCACGGTGGCCTGAACCAGTGCGCCAGCATGACGGACACCGTCAACGTGATCACGCTGAACAAGAGCGGCCAGTCGGGCAAGGCGATCCGCTACTGGGCGTACCCCGGCGAGACGCCCGTGTTCGACTTCTCGCAGATGAAGGACAACTGCCGCGTGAAGGGATTCAACGTGACGGGCAGCTGGATCCACCTGAAAGGCCTGGAAGTGACGGGGGCGCCGCAGCAGCCGGGCAATCTGTTGAACAACGAGTCGTGGGGCGTGTGGAACAGCGGCAGCAACAACACGTTCGAGGCGATCAATACGCACCACCACATGGGTCCCGGCATGTTTATCGCGAAGGGCAGCAACAACCTCGTGCTGAACGTGGATTCGCACCACAACTACGACCCGTACAGCAAGAGCGGCGCGGGCCAGAACGCGGACGGCTTCGGCGTGCACATCGGCGCCAACCAGCCCGGCAACGTGCTGCGCGGCTGCCGCGCATGGGCGAACACGGACGACGGCTACGACTTCATCAACGCCGGTTCCGTCGTCACCGTGGAAAACTCGTGGGCCTGGCGGCACGGCTATTATCCGGGCACGACGACCTCGGTCCCGGCGGGGAACGGCAACGGCTTCAAGGTCGGCGGCTTCGGCGGCGCGTACCAGGCGAATGCGCCGCAGCACATCGCGCGCTTCAACGTCGCGTTCAACAACAAGGCGTCCGGCTTCTATGCGAACCACCATCCCGCCGCGAGCTACTTCTACAACAACACGAGCGTGAACAACCGCCCGGACTTCAACATGCTGGGCGTCGATGCCTCCGGCGCCGCCGTCGCGCTGGGCATCCTGCGCAACAACCTCGCGTGGCAGGGCACGCTGGTATCGAACGTGGCCGGCGCGGACGTCGCCAGCAACAGCTGGAACCTCGCGAACGTATCCGTCACGAGCGCGGACTTCCAGGGCACGTCGCTGGACGGCTGGGACGCGCCGCGCCTGCCGGACGGCAGCCTGCCCCAGCTGCCGCACCTGCGGCTTGCGGCCGGCAGCGACCTGCTGGACAAGGGCGTGAACGTGGGACTGCCCTATTCGGGCGCCGCACCGGACCTGGGCGCGTTCGAAGGCGGCGCGCCCGTCGCGCTGTTCACCGACGCCGGCCCGGCCATGAAGGTGACGCAGTCCGGCCTCACGCTGAACCGCACGACGCAGCAGATGAGCGGGACGATCAGCTTCACGAACCAGTCGACGACGACGTATGACGGGGTGCTGATGCTGCGGCTCGACACGCTGTCCGGCGGCGTCGCGCTGGCGAACCGCAGCGGCAGCCAGGGCGGCGCGCCCACGCTCACGTCGAGCGCGACGCGTCTCGCGCCGGGCCAGACGGTGACGTTCCCGCTCGTGTTTACGAATCCAACCCGCGTGGCCATCGGCTACACGCCGCGCCTGTTCGCGGGGCAGCCATGAAGCGCCTGTCCGGCGTCCTTGCCCTGCTGTTCGCGTGCGCCACGGCCTGCGCCGGGCCGAGCTATCACGTCGTCGTCGACACGCAGGCGTACGCGGGCCAGTCCGGCTACCTCGACTTCCTGATCCTCGGCCAGGCGGCGGCCAGCCCCATCCACGCGACGCTGACGGGCTTTTCCGGCATCGCCGACGACGGCGGCGGCGCGCCGATCTTCCTCGGCGACGTGGGCGGCTCCAGCACGACCGGCGTCGTGCTGGGCAATGCCGAAGGCTGGAACGAGTTCGGGCAGTGGACGCGCTTCGGGGGCCACATCGTGTTCGACGTCCGGCTGGACGTCGATCCGCAGCCCGGTGCGGGGAACACACTCGAAGTCGCGCTGCTGGATCGCGACCTGAACTTCCTGCGGGCGGCCGGCGACGCGATCGTGTTCGCCACCCTGCCCGGCCAGGACCCCGTCGTGACGCACACGGACGACGTGCGCCTGCCCGAGGCGCCGGCCGCGGCGCTGTGCGTGACGGGCCTCGCGCTGCTCGGGCTGGCGCGGCGCCGGCGCGCGTGATTCGGCGCGCCCACTGGCCAACGGGACGCGAACGCTGTTAGCATTGCGGCACGCGGGGCTTGCCCCCGTGCCGCTTTTCCCTTCCCGTATCGACGACAACAAATGACGAAACCATTCAAACGCATCCTGTTCACCGGCGCCGCCGGCAACCTGGGCCGCCGCCTGCGCGAGCGCCTGCACGAATTCGCCGACATCGTGCGCCTGTCCGACGTGGCCGACTTCGGCCCCGCCGCGCCGCACGAAGAGATCGTGCTGTGCGACCTGGGCGACCGCGACGCCGTCATGCGCATGTGCGAAGGCGTCGACGCCATCCTGCACTTCGGCGGCATCTCCACCGAAGAGGAATGGGCGCCGATCATGCAGGCCAACATCCTCGGCATGGTCAACCTGTACGAGGCCGTGCACAAGCTGGGCATCCGCCGCGTCGTGTTCGCCAGCACGAACCACACGATGGGTATGTACAAGACGACGGACCTCGTCGACGCCACGATGCCGCCGCGCGCGGACGGCTATTACGGCGTATCGAAAGTGTTCGGCGAGACGCTGTCGCGCTATTACTGGGACCGTTTCGGCGTGGAGACCGTGTGCATCCGCATCGGCTATTGCTGGCCGGAGGCGACGAATTACCGCCAGCTGGTCACGTGGCTGTCCCTCGACGACCTGATCCAGCTGCTGCACTGCTCGCTGACGACGCCGCGCGTGGGCCACACCATCACGTTCGGCATTTCGAACAACGAGGGCCGCTGGTGGGACGACCGTCACGCATCGTTCCTGCGCTACAAGCCGAAGGACAGCTCGCAGCAGTTCGCGCACAAGCTGCCCGAAGAGGTCCAGTATCCGCCGGCGGATGACATCGCCACGTTCTACCAGGGCGGCGTGTTCCTGCACAACGGGCCGAAATACCGGCCGTAACACGCCCGATTGCGCGCATCGGCACACCGGATGTCGTCTGACGTCCGATGTCGCACGTTTTTTTGCAAACTTGTCCGACAAGTGAGTCCGCACGGCTATAATCGTAGCCTGGACCCACTGTATACAACGCCCGCATGAACTCGCCGACCGCCCTGCTGCCCGCCCGCAAGAAATACCGCAACCTCGCCCAGGGCGTCGTGGAAGAACTGAGCGCTCGCATCCGCCGCTCCGAATTCAACCCGGGCGACAAGCTGCCGCCGGAAGCGGCCATCATGGAGGAGTACGGCGTGAGCCGCACGGTGGTGCGCGAGGCGATCTCGCAGTTGCAGGCGGGGGGGCTCGTGCAGACGCGCCACGGCATCGGCACCTTCGTGCTGGAGCCGCCGGCGACGACGCTCGGCATCGGCACGGACAGCGTGATGACGGTGCGCGACGTGCTCGCGATCCTCGAACTGCGCATCAGCATGGAGACGGAAGCCGCGTGGCTGGCCGCGTCGCGCCGCACCGAGGAACAGGTGGCGCAGATGGGCCAGGCGCTGGGCGAGATGCAGCGCGCGCTCGAGAACGGCCGCACGTCCGTCGAGGCCGACGTGCGCTTCCACCAGCTCATCGCGGAAGCGACGGACAACCGCTATTTCGTCGAGCTGCTCGGCCAGCTGGGCAGCGCGATCATCCCGCGCGCCCGCCTCAACACCCCCGGCCTCGGCGAAGACAAGCCGGCCGACTACCTCGAGCGCGTGAACCGCGAGCACGAGGACATCTATAAAGCGATCCTGCGCCGCGACCCCGAAGCGGCCCGCGCCGCGATGCGCACCCACCTCTCCAACAGCCGCGAACGGCTGCGTGAAGCGCAGCAGCGGCTGCAGGACCAGCCGCGTACCTGATCAGCGGTACTGCAGCGCCACCACCTGCGCGCTGCGGCGCGGCTTGCCGGCCGGCGCCGGCCGGACGGGCGTCCGTTCCAGCGTAAAGATGCTCACGGCCTGCAGCAGCGCCTGCGCCTGTTCCTTCAGGCTTTCCGCCGCCGCCGCGGCCTCTTCGACGAGCGCCGCGTTCTGCTGCGTGATGCCGTCCATCTGGTGCACGGCGCTGCTCACTTCCGCGATGCCGTGCCCCTGCTCCGCGCTGGCGCGGGCAATGTCGCCGAGGATGCCGGACACCTGGCGGATCGCATCCATGATCTCGTCCATCGTGCTGCCCGCTTCGTCGACGAGGCGGCTGCCCGTCTCCACGCTGTGCACCGACGCGTTGATCAGGTCCTTGATCTCCTTCGCCGCGCCGGCGCTGCGTTGGGCCAGCGCGCGCACCTCCGCCGCCACCACCGCGAAGCCGCGGCCCTGTTCGCCGGCCCTCGCCGCTTCCACGGCCGCGTTCAGCGCGAGGATGTTCGTCTGGAAGGCGATGCTGTCGATCACGCCGATGATGTCGGCGATGCGCGCCGAGCCATCCTTGATGTCGCCCATCGTCGACACCACCTGCACCATCACGTCGCCGCCCTTGCCGGCCACGGTCGATGCGCGCGCGGCCAGTTCGTGGGCGCTCTGCGCATTGGCCGCGTTGCGCTGGACGGTGCCGGTCAGCGTTTCCATCGCGCTCGCACTCTCCTCCAGCGACCCGGCCTGCGCCTCCGTGCGGGCCGACAGGTCGGCGTTGCCCGTCGCGATTTCGTCCGTTGCCGTCGCCATGTTCTCCGTGCTCGTGCGAATCCTGGCCAGCATGTCGTGCAGGTTGCCGTTGATGGTGGCGATGGCCTTCATCAGGCGGCCCACCTCGTCGTCGAATTCGACGGCGACCTCGCCCGACAGGTCGCCGGCGGCGATCCGGTCGGCCGCGTCGACGGCCTTGTGCAGGCCGCGCATGATGTAGCGGTAGACCAGGTACAGCGCGGCGGTCGTCGACACGAGCGACAGCACGATCAGCGCGATGGCGGCGGTCGTCGCGGCGCCGGTGGCCTCGTGGGCGTCGGCGACGGCGGCGCCGGTACGCTCGTCCAGCAGGCGCAGGAAGTCGTTCAGCGGCACCATGATGCGCGCCTTGTTCCGGTGGTACGCGGCGTCGTGCATGATCGCCCGGGCGAATTCGGGATTCGGCTCGTCCTTGCGTGTAAAACCGCCGCGGCCGTCGTCGAACAGGCCCTTCACGGCGTTCATCGCGGCGACTTCCGTTCTCACCAGCGCGTCGGACACGTCCTGCGCTTCCTTCAGCTTGGCGAATTCCTGCTCGCTGAAGCCGGCCTTGCGCATCAGCTCCTGCAGCGGGACGGTCTGGCTGCTCGCCGGCGGTACGGCGACACCGCCCGCCACGAGGTCCCAGTAGATGCGCTCGTAGTGGTCGGGCCGCGGTTTCGTGCCGTTGCGGATGGCGAGGATGTCCTGGTATTGCTGTTCGTAGCGGCTGTCGCCCGTGACGACGTACGTGCGTGCCAGGCGCGTGAGGTCGTCGGAACTCTGGCGCAGTTCGTCGGCCAGCAGATAGGACCGGTAGCGCGTATCGCTCGCCTCCGTCGCGCGGCTTTGCGCGCCCGACACGCGTTGGAGCGCGGCGAGCATGAGGCCGGCCATGAGCAGGGTCAGGGCCAGCAGGGTGACGAATGTCTGTTTGATCGTAAGATGCCGCATGGTTGTCTCCTCCTCGACATTTACAATCTATCCAAATATCACCTCACAAAATAGTGGGAAAGCATAAAAATCGGAAATATGTTCTTTGTGTGCAACATTTATTGCATTTGATCACCGCCGCTCCGCGGCCGCGGCAGCGGCGGTGAATGCCGTCAGAAGGCCATGCGTACCCCTGCCCGGTACGTGCGGCCGATCACGTCATACAGTGCCGGATTGATGCCGATACTGAGATTCGTCTGCGGCACGAGCACCGGCCCGCGGTCGGCCAGGTTGTCGATCTTGAAGTACAACATCGAGTCCTTCGCGAAGGTGTACGTGGCGCCGAAGTCGATGTAGGTCGCGCCCGGCAGGTGATTGTCGTAGATGGTCGGATGCGCGGCCGTCGGCAGCGGGCAGTTCGTCTGGCACTCGATGTATTCATTGCTGAACACACCGGCGCTGACCCAGCGCTCCGTCAGGCTGAGTCCCAGCTTGCCGTTCTCCCACGACTGGGTCACGAGCGCCTTCCATTTCGGCGTGCTGCCGGCCATGTTGCCGGCGCCTTCGCTCGGCGTCGTGCCCGGCACACCCGGGTCGGACACCGAGTGGATCGTCCGGGTGGCCATGCCGCGCAGCGTGAACGTGCCCGGGAGCCCGTAGTCGCGCAGGTTCGTGCGGTACGCCGTCTCGATGTCCACGCCGCGCGTGTGCAGCGACGCGAAGTTGAAACTCTGCGCGAGCACGTAGTTCGTACCGGCCGGACCGTTGATCGACACGGCGCCGCACACGTTCTGGTAGCCCGCGTAGCACAGGTCGACCTCCTGCTGGGGACCCAGCGAGTTGATCACGTTCTTGACCTTGATGTCGTAGTAGTCGACCGACAGGTTGAAGCCGCGCGCCCAGCCGGGTTGCGAGAGCACGATGCCGAACGAATTGTTGCGGGCGACTTCCGGCTTCAGGTCCGGATTGCCCACGTTGCGCTGCTGGATCTGGATCGACGAGCCCTGGTTGTTGTTGACGGCCTGGTTCGTTACCGTCATCGCGGCATACAGCTCGGACAGGTTCGGCGCGCGCACGTCCTTGGAGCTGACGGCGCGCAGGCGCAGGCCGTCGACCGGCGTCTTCCACGTCGCGCCGATCTTCCACGCGCTGGCGTGGCCCGCCGTGCTGTACTTCTCCTCGCGGTCCGCGATGTTCAGGTTCGCTTCACCCCACGTGGCCGACTTCAGGAACGGGATGTTGAACTCGAGGTAAGCCTCCTTCACGTTGAACGCGCCGCGGCCGTTGTGGTAATTCCCCGCGAACCAGTTGTCGCCGCCCGTCGACAGGGTCGTGTCGAGCGGGTAGTCGGGACCGTAGCGCGACTGCAGGTCCACACCGGCGCCGTACGGGTCGCCGTACACCGAATACTCTTCGCGGCGCCATTCGAGACCGGTCGCCATCGAGACCGGCCCCGCCCAGCCTTCCAGCACATCGCCGTGCACGTTGGCGCTGACCACGTTCTGGCTCGAATCCGTGTGCTGCATCGGCCCGTTCAGCGGCGCGATGTACGACCAGCCGGCCATGTTGATCGGCACGGCGCCGAAGATGTTGATCGGCTGGCAGCCGTTGGCGCGCGCGCTGGCGTCGCGGCAGACGATGTTGCCGCTGGCGTCACGCACGGCGTCGATCGCATAGTTGTACCGGCGGTTCAGGGTGATGTCCTGCACGTGGATCACGGTCGTGTTCTCGCCGTGCTCGGCGTAGGCGTCGTACGACCAGTCCTTGCCGAACAGGGAAAAGCGGCCGTCCGCGCCGACGACGAAGCGGCGCTGCGTACGGGTCGGATGCACGCTGATATTGGCGGGGAACTCCGCATTCGCCGTACCGACCTGCATCACGCCGTTCGGATAGCCGGACGCGCAGCCCGCCGCGATCGACGCCGGCAGGTAGGCGTTGTCGCACTTGATGCCGAGGTTGGCCTGCTTGGCTGCGCCCGGATTCGGCGAGAACACGGATTTCACCTGCGCCCAGTTGCCCGTCACGTAGATCTCGTTGTCCGCGTCGAGATCCCACGACACGCGCGTGTACGCGACCTGGCGCTTGAAGTTCATCGCCAGGTTCGTGCCCGCGCCGACACTCCCCGACAGATCGCCGCCCACGCAGAAGTTGCCGACGCAATCGGTCCCGTACTGGAACGGGTGCGGCGTGCCGCCCGGACCAAATGCCGTGCCCCTCAAGGGGCCGTCCGTGATCAGGCCGTATTTCGCATACTGGATGTGCTGCGCGTGCTGGATGCTTTTATAACGCGGCGCGCCGGCGGCCTGCATCGCCTTCGTCGATTCCTGCAGCGCCGGATTCTTGTACCAGCTGCGGCCGTTCGCCCCGACTTCGCCGAAGCCCGGCGAATCGATGCCGTTCTCCTTCGTGAACTCCCCGCTCGCCGTAACGTGCAGGCGGTCGTTCATGAAGCCCCTGCCCCACGCGGCCTGCAGGGTGCCGTTCTTGTCGTCATGGTACTTCGTCATGCCGCCTTCGGCATTGAACTTGAAGCCGCTGAATTTTTTGTCGGTGATGAAGTTCACCACGCCGCCCACCGCATCGGAACCGTACGACGCCGACGCGCCGCCCGTCACGACGTCCACGCGCTTTACCAGCAGTTGCGGGAACTGGCTGACGTCCGTGACGCCCGTGACGTTGGCGCCGACCACGCGCTGGCCGTCCAGCAGGGTCAGGGTGCGGATCGTGCCGAGGCCGCGCAGCGACAGCGACGACAGGCCCTGCACGCCGCTCGACGTGCTGTACGTGAACGTGGTGCGGCCCGTGCTGCCCTGCAGCGCGGGCAGTTCGGCCAGCGTGTTGAACAGGTTCGGCTTGGCCGACTTCGCCAGGTCGTCCGCCGTGAGGGTCGTCGTCGGCGTCGGCTGGTTGAAGCCGCGCGCGGCGATGCGCGAACCGGAGACGACGACGGTGCTGACACCGTCCTGGGCTGCGGCTGGCGGATTGGCGGCGGCGGGCGCGGGTGGCGGATCGGCTGGGCCGGTCGTGCTTTCCTGGGCATGGCCCGGGAGGGCAAGTACGCCGCAGGCACTGGCGACGGCGAGGTGGATCAGGGTCTTGCGGAACTGCTTTGGCATGTTGTCTCCGTTTTTTGTTTTATCGGGGTGGTCCGTGTGCGAACCGCGATGCCCGGCAGGGTGCTCTCTTCACCTCATCCCGGTCCGCTGCCTCTGCTTTACGCGGTGATAACGCTATCTGTTACCGCTATCATTGCGTAAAATGCATTTTGAACCGCATCGTAAATACCCGTCCAATAACTTTTTTTAATCGATCGATGTCAAAACTGATATCACCGTATATGCAGCTACAGCAATTTTGTGCTTGCCCTTTTCATGGCCCACTTGTACGATGACTGACAATTGTTGACACATCATCGCGCCCGCGCGTCCTTCCCTGGAGACCCAATGAATCCGCAAGAACTCAAGCAAGTCATGTCGTCCGGCCTGCTGTCCTTCCCCATCACCGACTTCGACGCCGAGGGCAACTTCCGCCCCGACACCTACGCGCAGCGCCTCGAATGGCTGGCCCCGTACGGCGCCACCGCCCTGTTCGCGGCCGGCGGCACCGGTGAATTCTTCTCGCTGACGCATGACGAGTACTCGCAGGTGATCAAGACCGCCGTCGACACGTGCGCGGGAAAGGTGCCCATCCTGGCCGGTGCCGGCGGTCCGACCCGCGCCGCCATCGCGTTCGCGCAGGAAGCCGAGCGCCTGGGCGCGAAAGGCGTGCTGCTGCTGCCGCACTACCTGACGGAAGCAAGCCAGGACGGCCTCGTCGCGCACGTGGAAGCCGTGTGCAAATCGGTCAAGATCGGTGTCGTCGTGTACAACCGCGCGCAGTGCCGCCTCACGCCGGACTCGCTGGAAAAGCTGGCCGACCGCTGCCCGAACCTGATCGGCTTCAAGGACGGCATCGGCGACATCGAGCTGATGGT